>CAVRXY010000005.1:0-361125 GCA_963725225.1 uncultured Acidobacteriaceae bacterium | reverse complement strand
AAGCCCTGCGTTCCGGCGTAGAGGATGATTACCTGCTCTCGGGCGGAAGCGGCGTGAACTGCGGCTGCTTGAGGATCTCGGTCAGCCGCTGGCCGCGCTCCAGCGCGTGCTGCGTGCTCTTGTCCAGGTCTGAGCCGAACTGGGCGAACGCCGCCAGCTCGCGGTACTGCGCCAGGTCGAGCTTCAGCGTCGGCCGACCTGCTTCATGGCCTTGTGTCGGCGGCGCCGCCCACGCGCGAAACGGAGAGGCCGACGTTGACGGCCGGGCGGACGCCGGCGTAGAACAGGTCGGTTTCCAGGTAGATCTGGCCGTCCGTGATGGAGATGACGTTGGTGGGAATGTACGCCGAGACGTCGCCCGCCTGCGTCTCGATGATGGGCAGCGCGGTCAGCGATCCGCCGCCTTTCTCGTCGTTCAGCTTCGCGGCGCGCTCGAGCAGCCGGGAGTGCAGATAGAAGACGTCGCCGGGATACGCTTCGCGGCCCGGCGGGCGGCGCAGCAGCAGCGAAATCTGGCGGTACGCCACGGCGTGCTTGGAGAGATCGTCGTAGATCAGACAGCGCGTGCCTGCCGTTGTCACGGAACTACTCGCCCATGGCGCAGCCGGCGTACGGCGCGAGGTACTGCATCGGGGCGGGCTCGGACGCCGTGGCGGCGACGATGATGGTGTATTCCATGGCGCCGTGCTCGTCCAGCGTCTGCACGACCTGGGCGATCGTCGACTGCTTCTGGCCGATGGCGCAGTAGATGCAGATCAGATCCTTGCCCTTGCTGGTTGATGATGGTGTCGAGGCAGATGGCGGTCTTGCCGGTCTGGCGGTCGCCGATGATCAGCTCGCGCTGGCCGCGGCCGATGGGAATCATGGAGTCGATGGCCTTGATGCCGGTCTGCAGCGGCTCGTTCACCGGCTGACGATCGACGACGCCGGGCGCCAGGCGCTCGACGGGCAGAGTCTCGTCGTGGCGATCGGGCCCTTGCCGTCGATGGGCTGGCCGAGCGAATTGACGACGCGGCCGATCAGCGCTTCGCCCACGGGCACGCTGAGAATCTTGCCCGGTGCGCTTGACCTGGTCGCCTTCGCTGAATCTCGGTGTACTCGCCCATCAGCACGGCGCCGACCTGGTCTTCTTCGAGGTTCATGGCGAGTCCCGCGACGCCGTGGGGAAGCTCGATGCAGTTCGCCGGCCATGACCTTGTCGAGACCATGCAGGCGGGCGATGCCGTCACCCAGCGAGATAACCGTGCCCACCTCGTCGACGCGGATCTTCGCGTCGTAATTTGCAATCTGCTCCTTCAGGAGCTCCGTTATTTCATCTGCGTTTATCTGAGCCATGCGTCACTTTTCTAACAGGATGTCTTTGTCTTGAATCTTGGAGGGCCGGGCTTATCTCACGCCTGGCTGGCTGGCCAGCTCTTCTTCCAGCCGGTCCAACCGGCCGCGAACTGATCCGTCATAAACGGTACTGCCTATGCGCACGATTGCGCCACCCATAAGAGATGGGTCTTCGTTAAAACTGGCGACGATCCGGCTTTTCGTCAAGCCCGCGATTTGAGCTTCGAGAGCAGCCCGCTCGGCGTCGTCCAGCTTGTGGGCGGTCGTGACTTCTACTTCGGAGATGCCCAGCCGCCGGTTCATTTCGTGGCGAAATTCGCGCAGGATTTCGTCGAAGAAATACAGGCGGTCGTGATTGATGAGCACGGCAATGAAGTTACGCACCTGCGGCATCATCCCGATCCGGGCATTCAGCTTGTCGAGGATCGCCACCTTCTCGTCGTTGGGGAATGACGGATCGAGAAAAACCTCGCGCAGGCCGGCGCTCTCATGCCATGCCGCGGCGAAATCGCCGAGCTGGCTTTCAACCTGAGCCGTATCGAGGTGCGCTTCAGCGGCAACATCGGCCAGCGCGCGGGCATAGGGAGCTATCACGGCTGCCATCAGTTCCGCTCCCCTTTCAGGTCCTCGCCAAAGGAACGGATGAGCGCGCGGTCATCTTCAAGGCTGAGCCGAATCTCCTGGCGTGCGCGATTCACGGCCAGTTGTGCGGCGAATTTCTTCAGGTCGCGCTGGGCGGCCGCTCCGGCGGCATCGATCTCCTGCTCGGCGGAAGCGATGATGCGCTGGCGCTCGGTCTCGAGGGATTCCTGAATACGCTTTTCGTCGTTGGCCATATCGCGCTCGGTCTGCTCGCGGATCGCGTCGATCTCGATGCCTAGCTTGGACAGGCGCTCCTCAACGACAGCGAGGCGTTCGTTGGCCTCGGCGGAGGCCAGGCGCGCTTCCAGCAGCTGCTTCTGCAGCGTTTCACTGCGCTTGCGGAGGGCCTTGGGAACGAAGCGGAATAGAAACCAGAGAATCGCAGCGATCAGGATGCCGGAGTTCAGGTCCTCGATAAGGCGGGCGGTCGTTTCCGTGCTCAGGCCGATGTGGCGCGCCAGCGACTGCACGGCCGCGGAGTGGCGAAAGGCCTCTATCTGGGCATTGCTCTCGGGCTCCTCCATATGCTCGCCCTGAGGCGCTGCGGATGGCTGTGCGGCGGGCTGCTGCGCCCGTGCCGGCACCGGCAAAACCAGCAGCAACGAGAGCGCCAGGAACAGCGGCGCGAGGCGGGATTTCAGAGCCGGCTTCACCGTACACCCTCCGCACTGGCCAGTTCCGGAGGCAGAACGGCTTTCATAATCTGCTCGGCGAGTTGGGCGGCTGAGGCTTCGATCTGCTGGCGGGCAGCCGCGGCTTCGGCTTCGACCGCCTGGCGGGCGACGGAGACGCGCTCGCGCGCTGCCTGCCGCGCGGTGGCCACAGCGCTATCGCGCTGGGCGGTCCACTTTTGCAGCTGCTGTTCACGACGGTGGAAGATCTCGGCACGGGCGGCACGCAGCCTGGCCTCGTATTCCTGACTCTTCGCATCGGCGGCAGCGATGGCAGCGTGGGCCTTCTCGACCGCGCCGATGGTGCGCTCGCGGCGCTCGGCCAGTGTGCGCATAAGCGGGCCGTAGAGCAAAAACCGGTAGGCGATCACGAGCAGAGTAAAAATGATTATCGTCGGCACGGAGCCGAGCGCAAGATCGCCAAGTTGACGCAACAGTTGATCTACCATGAGTGAGCCGACGGTGCGGGTGGAAGCTCTCGGAAGGTATGTGGAACTTTAGGTTTTAGCAGAGATGAAAAAGCGATGTCAATGCGCACACTTGACTCGCGCTCCCGGGGATCCCCGGGAAAATCGAGCCTTCAAATTACCTTGACTCGCCGCCACTCCGGCGTACACTTAACAGTATCACCTATGACCCGGTTCAGGGTCCAATAGGCCGGATGTTTGGGACCTACCTCTGCTCCCCTACGTCCGGCCTATTCTTACGTCCGGGCCTGTTTTCGCCTCAGGCAGGTTTCGCGGCCCTTGAGTCGACCCGGTATTGCCGGTAACGTCCCAGCAGAGACGCCGGACCGGCCACCGTCATCGCCACCGTATTCCCTATAAATTCCTGTTCGCGAATCAGCGCTCCCGCACCCAGAGCGGCCAGAACACTGCCCTGCGACTGGGGAATCTCGAACCGCTGTTCCACGATTGGATCGGCCACCAGCGCGGCGTCGATGCGCGCCAGCAGACCGTTGATACCGCAGCCGAGCTTCGCGGAGACGGCGACGGCGCCTCCGGCTTCCAAAGCCGCTCTTTCATCTCGCGGCAGCAGGTCGATCTTGTTCATCACCTCGATGCGCGGCTTTGCGAGCACCCCAAGTTCGCCCAGAACTTTTTCTACTTCGGCCTTGTGCTCGTCCTGCATGGGGCTCGAGCAATCGCGGACATGCACCAGCACCTCCGCCTTCTGCACCTCTTCGAGCGTGGCGCGGAACGAGGTGACCAGCGTGTGCGGCAGGTTGCGGATGAAACCTACCGTGTCCGACAGCAACACCTTGCGCCGGCTGGGTAGAACGATCGCCTTGAGTTTGGGGTCCAGGGTCGCGAACATGCGCGCGGACTCGAGCACTCCGGCGTGGGTCATTACATTAAACAGGGTGCTCTTGCCGGCGTTGGTGTAACCGACCAGCGCGACCGCCGGGACAGGCACAGATTCGCGCCGCTGGCGCTGCTGCGTGCGAATGCGGCGAACGCCCTCGATCTCCTGCTTCAGATGCTGCAGCCGGCGCTGGATTCGCCGCCGGTCGGTTTCAAGCTGCGTTTCACCAGGTCCGCGTGTCCCGATGCCGCCGCCGAGCTGCGACATGGATGAGCCGCGTCCGGTCAGGCGAGGCAGCATGTACTCCAGCTGCGCCAGCTCCACCTGCAGTTGACCCTCACGAGTGCGGGCGTGCCGGGCAAAGATGTCGAGGATCAGCTGCGTGCGGTCGACCACGCGGCAGGGCAGAGCATCGTCAAGGTTGCGGAGTTGCGTGGGCGTCAGGTCGTGATCGAAGAGGATCACATCCGCGCGCGAGGAGCCGGCGATACCCGCAAGTTCTTCGACCTTGCCGCTGCCGATCAGGGTTGCGGGGTCGGGCTTCGGCCTGCGCTGGACGATCTCTCCGGCAATCTCCGCGCCGGCCGAGATTACAAGCTCGCGAAACTCCTCGAGCGACGCCTCGAGATCGATCGAAGCGGCAGAAGGGGGCGCCGGTTCATGCGCCTCCAGCGGGTCATCCTGCGCGCCGGCGTGGATGCTGGCCAGCGCGGCATCGCGGGCGAGCGCCGCCGTCCGCGTCAGTTGCCGGCGCTGTCCCGCAAAGTCAACGGCAACCAGCAGAGCGCGTTCTTGAGCGGAGTGGCGGATTGTATTCAATGCGATGAAAGCTATCTTATGCCTTGGCCAGGAGGGGGCGCAGATTCGCGTCCGGGCCGCCTGTTCATCCGCTCTTTCATCCCTTGAGCGGAAGCGGCCGGAACACCTGTATCCGAGCGAAGACCAGATGCAACCCGGCCCTCAGGAACTCGCGTCCTGGCTGGTCGCAGACGACGCGGCCGGCGCATGTCCGGTGGCGCCAGCGGGTGCGCCGAGGGGACGATGCTCGCCATGTAGCACCGAGCGGCTGCTGACAACGGTCGAAATTGCGTGCTTGAAGATCAATTGCTCCTGGCTGTTGTTCTCAAGCAGCACGGAGTATTTGTCGAATGACCGGATCTTGCCGGTCAACTTGACTCCACTCACCAGATAAATCGTGATCGGGGTCTTATCCTTGCGAACGGTATTCAGGAACGTGTCCTGAATATTCTGCGCCGGCTTGTTGTCCATGTGCCGATCTCCTTCTACAGCTTGACTTTAGTTTTTTACGTCAGTAAATCGAAACGAAAATCCGGCGCCAGCGCACCGACCGCGCACGCCAGGCCGCAATATGAATACCATCACCATACGGGTTCGAACGGTCCAAATCAACCGGCGCGATCTACTTTAATGTGCTTTCATCGCAGACGATCCAAACCGCCCGGTGGTCTTTATACGCAAGCACGCGCATAAAAGCCTCGGCCATTGGATGCATTTTCACGGTCCGGCGGCGACAGCCCGGCATTCCACAGCCGCGAAAACGAATCTTCTACCCCTGCTGTGCCGTCCAAAGAGGGTAGTTATTGGAGTTGATCTTTGGCGGCATATTGCACCTGTTGTGGAGCGGAAATTTCCCTGAAGGCCGAGGCCTGCGTGGTTTGCGGCACACCCCGGCACGGCATGATTCCAAACAAAAAATCGAGTCCCTCTTCCTTCCCGAAAAAGCCGGAGGAGTCTCCCAAACAAGCCTGAGCGGCCGGTTGCTCCCCGGCCATCTGGGCACAGGAGAGCAACGGGTATAAAAGAGCACTGGCCAACCCATTCTGGTGATAGCCTTTTCCCTGCTCGCACGGCTTTACGAGAGGAAGCATTTTGATCCGCAAAAATCACAACGGAAAGCTCAAGTTGTTCGTGTCGCTCGCGTGCCTGCTTTCTTCAGCGGTCGCGTGGCCGGCAACGAAGGATATTCCCGCGCATGGCCCGGCGGTGGTCCTCTTTGATGGCCACGACCTCAACGGCTTCGACACCTTCCTCAAGAGCAAAGGGCTCAACAACGATCCCGATCACGTCTTTCAGGTGGAGCACGGAGTCATTCACGTCTCCGGCACCGAATTCGGCTACATCATCACGAAGCAGGAGTTCCAGAACTACTATCTGAAGGCCGAATTCAAGTGGGGCGAGGGAACCTTTGCGCCGCGCGCAGGGCAGGCCCGCGACAGCGGCATTCTGTACAACATCCAGGGCGACCAGAAAGTGTGGCCGCGCTCAATCGAATTCCAGATCAACGAAGGCTGCACCGGCGACTTCTGGATGACCGATGGCGCCGCCCTGACCGGAAAAGACGGCAAGCGCGTCACCGGCCCTCCGGGCAGCGCACTCAAGATCGACCGCTTCAACAAGGGCCCGTGGAAGAATGTCGTGGGCTATCGCGATCCGGTAAACGAACTCGAAAAGCCGCACGGTCAGTGGAATGTCGTCGAGCTGGTGAACCAGAACGGCCACGTAACGCAGTACGTCAACGGCAAGCTGGCGAATGAAGGCACCGACGCATTTCCCGCCAGCGGCAAAATTCTCTTTCAATCGGAAGGCGCGGAGGTCTTCTTCCGGGACATCAAGCTCTATCCGCTGAAGTAGCTGGCTGAGCGTGTCAACTGTCCGCTCGCGAACTTTCCCGTAACTGATTCATTCCAAAGTGATATTCGCCGAAAATAGCTGGCCGGAAACTTACATCCGGCCGCTATAATGGAGATAGAACCAAACGTGAATGCCCATCATTGAGCGATGGGAATTTCTATTTGAGGAGCTCTTTAGAAAGAATCGGTTACAGGCAAATCAAACGGAATAACTTCAAATGACTCGGAATTGGTTTACCGAGCTGACTGTGTAGTTAAACAGCTTTATCAATCCTTGAGTGACAGGCTCGACTGGCCGCCGACCAAAATCTCTGAGCGATATGAAAGGTTGGCGGGTGCCACAGCTCTCAAAGTAACGTGCAACCTGGGAGGAATCAAAGTCGGGATGTGCCCGCTCATAACTTTCGACGACACTCTGCATATTGCGGGGAAGAGCCACACCGCCCGTGGGAACACACAGGATAAGTTTTTTGTGCTTATCGAGAATGTCGAGGTCGTGGATAAGCCAAAGGGGATCGTCCGTAGGGTCGGCGGCGTTATACGGTTGAAGTCGTTCGATCAAAATCCGGACATAGGGATCTGTGATTCCCTCTATTTTTCCTTCAAATCGCTCACGCCCTTTTTTATCCAAGGGCGCCTTAAAAACCGGGAACTCGACTCTCTTGGGGTCTTTTACAGGGCCGACAGAGAAGTGCCAAACGACGTGATCAAAGCAGGATCGCAAATGGTGAACGATCTCCCCTACGAGCACGCTGAATCGTGGTGGGATGATCAGATTCTCGTGGTACTTCGTTGCCTTAGCGAGCAACTCAGGGTCATTCTTTGGGAAGGCGGGATAGTCGCTTTCGTTAAAGAACCGCTCCATCTCGATATAGAGATTGTCGATGTTCTCTTCGGCCCGTTTTAGTTTGGCGGCCATGCCATCGAACTTTTGCATTTCCTACCTCTAGAAATCCCACTGCCTGCCGAGGTTTTTGACAAGCAGTGGGGGAGTGTGAGCTACTTCTTTGGATTGCTAATCGGAACGTGTTCGCGTTCCGTAGTTTTAGGGTGCGTATCAGCATACCGCTCAGTGACGAAGCAGCCGGTAATCGAACTGCGATCAACGACTTTCATTGGTATTCTCTTACTCACAGCATTACTCTTTCTGCTCCTGCGGAGCGTTAGGGTTGATGGTGCCCACAGGTCAGAGCAGACACTCGGGCCTGTGGGAGCAGACCTGCTCCCATTGGAGACAGGGATTCCCCATGACTTCTGAGGAAACTTTTAGTTGACGAGGGGACGATGCTGCCTTTAGTATGAAGTTACTGAGTTCGTTCCCAAGTCCTTCGGGTCTTGACCGCGCCCTTCACTGTGAATGAGGGGCGTTCGTGTTTTTGGCTCCTTAAAGCTAAATGCCAGTATCACGCATACAGAGACACATCTGCAACGGCTTTCTTTATCTTGTGCATGAAAAAAGACCGCCACAATATCTGGCGGTCTTTATACTGACTGTCACGGTTATTCTAAGTATACGTGCGTCAGGTGGGATGCTTACCTTTCCTCAGATACCTGCTGTCGCGATGTCGCGATAAACGCTTTAGAATGAATCGGTAACAGGTAAAGGTCCTGGAATCAAATCTTTACAGTTTTCTTCTTTAGAATCAAATGGTTTCGAGATGACCAGGGGGAGGGGGAATCGTCAATGGCGGTGTCCTGACGGTGTCTGGCTGCACGATATCGGGAAACTCCGGCAGTTATTCTTATCCCATCGCCAGCGGCGGAGGCATCGAGAATTACGGCACTCTAACGCTGATCAACAGCACCGTCGCGGGGAATAGCGTGATGAATGCTGGCAACGCTGAAGGCGCCATCGCACAGGGTGGTGGTATCGACAACCAGGGGACGTTGACGATAACCAACAGCTCTATTGTGGGTAACAGTGCTTCGGGCTCTGCATTTGGCGGTCCCTCCGTTGTATCTGTATTCGGAGGCGGGATCAGCAACCAGGGCACGCTGACGATGACCAATAGTGTCGTCGCCGGAAACAGCGCGACTGCTTCAGTCCAGGATAGCGAAAACTACGCAAGTGCCGGGGGCGGCGGCATTAACGGCGGCTTCACCGGCGCCAACAACATCATCTCCGGCAATAGCTCAAGCGATCCGCAACATAGCTCGGAGGACGATTGCGACGGAAGCTGCCCAACCAGCGGACAGAATGGAAATCTCGTCGGACCGAATGTTCTGCTCGCCCCGTTCGGAAATTATGGCGGGCCGACTCAAACTCAGCCGCCTCTGCCCGGCAGTCCGGCAATTTGCGCCGGCATAATAGCGGATATACCTGCGGGCCTCACGACTGATCAGCGTGGCCTGCCGCGGACGACCACCTACGGCAGCAATCCGCCATGCGTCGACTCCGGACCGGTGCAAACCGACTATTTACTTGTCTTCAGTACGGAGCCGCCCTCTACCATTGCAGCAACCACCAATTTCACCGCGGCAGTACAAGTCAAGGAAAGCGGTAATGCGTTTCCGGTGAACGGCATCAGCATTCCGATCGCGCTAGCAGCCGGGAGCAGTGGAACACTCAACGTCAGCGGTCTCACCACCAATTCATCGGGAATAGCGAGCAACAGCCAGCTTCAGATATCTGCCTCAGGGAACGATAAGTTGGTCGTCACCCTGCCACTTACGACAGCGGAAATCACGCCGGCTGCCACGGTAGCCGCGACAAGCACCGCCATTGATGTCACGCCCTCTACGGGTGTCGAGGTAACCATCGCGGTATCACCGTTGGGCCTCACATTCATGGTGGACGGCGTCAGCTACAGTGCGACAACGACACTGACCTGGCCTGTCGGCTCGCAACACACACTCTCAGCCAGTTCTCCCCAGGGCACGGCAGGCACGCAGTATACTTTCGCATCCTGGAGCGATGGCGGCGCAATCACTCACATAGTGACGGCGTCTACTTCCACCATCGACTACACGGTGACGTTCAATACCACCTATCTGCTCACGAGCTCTGCCAATCCGTCGCAGGGAGGAACTGTCTCGCCTGCACCCGGCTCCTATTACCCGGCGAACGGCGTCGTGAACCTGACAGCAACTGCGAACCCCGGCTATAAATTTGTGAGCTGGACGGGCAATGTAACGTCAGCCTCGAACCCAGGCACACAAATCGTGATGACTGCGCCCGAAAGCGTCACGGCAAACTTCACCACGATTCCGATTTATACCGTTAACACCAACCTCGACGACAGCACTGGCACCGCAGCGAATTGCACCGGGAGCAACTCATCGTGCAGCCTGCGCGATGCGCTCGCCGCCGCTGCGGCCGCTACCTCGGGCGCAGACATTACATTTGATGCAGCCGTCTTCGGAGCCAGCCAACCCGTTTCCGCAAGAACGATTATGTTGGCGGATAATGGGCTGACCGTTCCCGACAATACGCGAATTGTCGGCCCAACGACGGGCAGCGGCGCGACGCTGACGCAACTGGTCACCATCAATGGTGCGAACCTCAGCTACTCCCCCATTTTTTCAACAGGAAACAATACGGTCTTGTCGGGCCTGGCAATCACGGGCGGTACCTATGGCGGCATCGCCAACGGCGGCACGCTGACGGTGATCGATTGCATGATTTCGGGAAATAGCGATTCTATTGGCATAGGCGGCGGGATCACCAACTACGGCACGCTGACCGTGACGGGCACCACAATTTCGGGGAATGATGCAGCCGTGGGCGGGGGCATCTACAATGCAGGTTCCGTAACTGTGATCGACAGCGTCATCGCTGCAAACAACGCGAGTTACAAGGGCGGCGGCATCTCCGGCGGCGATTTCATTACACAGCAAGCGGGAACCATCACCATCATCAACAGCACGATCTCCGGAAACAGCAACACCGCCATTGCTGCCTTCGGGGGCCTCAATCAATCCTTCTCCTCGTCCTTGACCATCGCCAGCAGCACCATATCAGGAAACACTGGCGGGGCAGTAAATGTTCAGCCGGGTTCGGACCTTATTACTAGTAATCTTGTTCCTGTGGCGCTGACGGTCACAAACAGCGTCCTTTCCGGCAATACTCCGAACGGATCCGAGTCTGATTGCGACGACTACCCTAACGGCTGCCCCACCAACGGAGAAGGTGGAAACATTGTGGGCGCGAATGCGCAGCTCGCTCCGCTTGCCAACTACGGCGGCCCGACTCAAACCCAACCGCCGCTGCCCGGCAGTCCGGCCATCTGCACAGGCGTGATCGCCGATATCCCATCGCAAACAACCACCGATCAGCGTGGATTCCCGCGTACCACCACTTACGGCAGCAATCCTCCCTGCCTCGATTCCGGATCGGTGCAAACTAACTACGCACTCAGCTTTAGCACGCAGCCGCCCGCAAGCGTCCCACCGAATGTGAACTTCACCGCTGCCGTGCAACTCAGCGAGAGCGGCAGTCCGTTCCCGGTGAGCGGCATCGCTGTTCCGATCGCGCTGGGCGCAGGAACTCCCGGTTCCCTTAACGTCAGCTCGCTCGCCACAAACGCTTCCGGAATCGCAGGCTCCGGCACATTACAGGTCAATGCCGAAGGCACGGGAGATACACTCGTCGCCACTCTCCCGATAACAACCACACCGCCGCCAGCGTCGTTGATCTCGCCGGTCAGCATCATCGTCACGAGCAGGGTCTTCAATGTTGGACAAACGAACCAGACCATCACCTTCGGAGCGCTGCCTAACGTGATCTACGGAGTAAGTCCGATCACACTGACGGCAACGGCCTCGTCGGGCCTTCCGGTGAGCTATACGGTGACCGGTCCGGCAACGGTGTCGAGCTCGACGCTGACCGTCACTGGCGCAGGCACGGTCGCGGTGACCGCCAGCCAGGCGGGCAACGCGGACTATGCGGTGGCCACGTCGGTGAGACAGAGCTTCACAGTGGCCAAGGCGGCGCTGACAGTCACAGCGAACAACGCCAGCATCGTGTACGGGCAGGCGCTGCCGAGCTTCAGCTACGCCATTACCGGCTTCGCGGGCACGGACAAGTCTTCGGTAATCTCGGGCACGGCAATGGAGACCACCACGGCGACCAGTACCTCGGCGCCCGGGAGCTATCCGATCACTTTCTCGATCGAGTCGTTGACGGCCACCAACTACACATTCACCTATGTGAACGGGACGCTGACCATCTCCGGCGGAGCGGCGCAGACCATCACCTTCACGCCCCCGGCAAGCCCAGTGACCTTTGGAGTCGCTCCGATCACGCTATCGGCTACAGCTAACTCCGGGTTGCCTGTGACCTTCAGCGTAATTTCCGGCCCTGCAATGGTGAGGGGCGGCACGCTCACCATCACTGGAGCCGGCACCGTCGTAGTGGCGGCCCATCAAGCCGGAAATGCCGACTACACAGCCGCGGCGCAGGTCACGCAAACGATTATTGTGAATAAGGACACTCCGTCGTTGTCACTGATGGTCACCCCCGCGACTCCGACATATGGGACGCTGCTGACATTCACCGGCGCGTCCGCACCGGCCGGATCCACTTCGACTGAGTTCTCCTTCCTCATCGATAAGGGCACAGCCAACTCCGCCATCCTTCCCGCGACCGTCCAGACAAATGGCACCGTAACTGCTACGTATGGACAGTTAAAGGCGGGCGCTCACACGGTTGAGCTCGATTTCAGCGGCACGCAGAACTATGCAGCCGCCACCAGCCCAAGCGTGTCCGTCAACGTGGCTCAGGCGACGCCCACCATCACCTGGACTCCAGCCGCTTCCATCCCATACGGCACAAACGCCGCATCATTGCTGAATGCGACGGCAAACACTCCCGGGAGCTTCACATACACAGCGCAGGCAGCTGGAGGAAGCCCGATCCCGCTGATGCCATCCACGGTGCTTGCGGCCGCGAGCTACAACTTGACGGCCAGCTTTGCCCCCACCGACACCGTCGACTACAAGGGCGCCACGCAGACCACTCAGCTCGTCGTTTCCGATAAGACATTGACCATCACGGCGAACAACGCCACGCGGATCTACGGCACGGCCAATCCCACTTTCACCGGCACAGTCACGGGCGCAGTCAACGGCGACATCTTCACGGAGACATTCTCGACCACTGCCGCACAGTCGTCGAACGTGGGTGCCTATCCGATCGTCCCCAGCGTGGCAGGACCGAATCTTGCCGACTACGCGGTAACTGTCAAGAACGGAACACTCACCCTCACCCAGGCGGCGAGCACGACTGCATTGACCTCATCGACGTCGAATGCGAACCTGAATACATCTTTAACGTTCACAGCTACAGTTATATCTTCGACCTCCGGCACGCCTGGCGGCGCCGTCCAGTTCCTCGACGGATCTACGGTTCTCGGCATGTCCCCCCTGAACAGCCAGGGTGTAGCAGCCTACTCCACCACCGAGCTGTTCGCGGGATCGAACGCCATCAATGCTGTCTATGCCGGCGACCAGAACTTCACCGGCTCCATGGCCGAACTGATGCAGCAGGTCACTGCTCCCGCCTTCTCGCTCAAATCGAGCGCCAGCCAGCTCTCACTTATCGGGGGAGATACCGGCCAACTGACCATCACTCTCACTCCGTTTGGCGGGTACACGGGAATGACGAGTTTCTCCTGTGCCGGGCTACCTCAAAACGCAACCTGCAGCTTTAATCCACCCACGCTTACTGCCAATGGATCGAACAGCCCTGTCACCACCACGATGACCATCACCACCCATGGCCCCGGCTCGGGTACGGTGGGCCTACTGCGGCGACAATCTCCCGGCACGTCTGCGCTGCTCGCTTCTCTCGCGGGGCTGCCAGCCTGCCTTGCCGGCCTCATCCTGTTCTGGCAACGAAGACGTATCAGCCTGCCTGTGCGCCGCCCATTCTGCGCCATTCTTCTGATTGGCGGCCTTGCAGGGTTTGTCGCGCTTTCCGCCTGCGGCGGATCTTCTCAACTGAAAACATCTCCGGGCACATCAACGATCTCCGTCATGGCAATCGGATCCGGCAACACCTCGCAGTTCATCACGATCACGCTGACGGTCACTCAGTAGGACGCAGAGCGGCCAGAGGATCGACGTCGATTAGCGTCTGTCCGCTGTCGCAGGTTGAAGTGCATCGATTGGTTTGCTCGCTGCCCCGGAAATCAATTGCTGATGAAGGGCGAAGTCGTGCAACATAAAACTCCTGCGTCTCGTTAGACAACGACCGCGTTTTGATGCGGGCTACGGACTCGACCCCTCAACCGTGTGCTTCCTCCTGACATTTACCCTTCAGCCCAGTCTCCAATTTCCTGTGCCAGACCGTCGGTGCTCCGGCTGACATAGATCGCTGCGGCAGCGCTGCGGATTTCCATGGCACGCGCAAGGGAATCGCTGATGCTCTTTCTACCGGAGCCTGTTTGACGGTCGCGCACTTCGATAATCACGGGAAATTCCTTGGGGATGAGCGTGCTTTCGGGAATCCGCACGAGAACATCGCCGGGCAGATTGTCGCCGCCAACGTGATGGACTTCAGCGCTCGTAGAGCGCGCCCATTGCTGAAGTTCCGCGAGGACCTCTTCTTCATACGTAAATCCTTTGAGGGTTGTGCTCGCAAGGATTTCAGCCGCTGCTTCTTTTCCGCGCACTTCCTTGGCCAGCTCTACGATCTCTCTTTGGATTGGCTGAAGCGCATCCCCGAGCGTCGCTTTCAAAGATTTGGCGAGCGGCCCTTCTTCCGAAGACACCTTTGTGAGCGCGATCTGAAACGATGCCTGCAGGGAATCCGTAATCCGTACGGTGAGGGTCCAAGAGGTCACGCAATGCGCGAAGTGCCCGGCCCAGAGTCGAAGACTCTTGTGCGGGATCGATATCGCGAGCGAGAAGGTCCTTGACTTCTCGGAGCCGCGCCGCGGTTGAGCTTTGTACTTGATCCAATAAACTCTGGATTGGCGCGAGTACCTGGCCGTTTGCTGTGCCGATCTTCGCGATGAGAGCTTCTTGAGTGGTTGCGGGGATCTTCGCCACCGCCAGGGTCACTTCGTTCATCAGGCCTTCGACTTGCCGGCGCACGAATTCAGTATCACGATTTGCTTTTGTGCGGGAAAGGCAGAAAACACCGACTTGGGCCGCACTGAGAAATGCCGTTGCCCTGTCCACTTCTTCAACTTGCTCCAAGAATTCTGCAACGGCCGCATCATGAAATTCGAGCGATTCAACAACCACGGTCGAATTGGACAGAATAATTTTGTTGGTCATACTTCCTCCTCAATGCCGTACCCGGCAGCGTGTAGATGGCGGCTGCGTTCTAGCGGGTGGTGGAGGTTAAGGTCGCCAATCGCGCAATGATCGCGCGCCAGTGTCGGGGCCAGCGATCAGACACAGGCGAGCGGGAAAACGAAAAGCTAACGGCGTTCCATTAGCACAATCCCACAGCTCCTCTTGCGGAATTGAAGAAAAGTATGTCACATTTATATTGAAATGTACATTTCAACTGACAGAACGAGGCCCGTTTCCTACGACTGTGACTTCATTGGCAAATTTCGGGGTTCCATCCAGGGGCCGTTCTCACGTAGGGCTCCTAGGCGGATTTCGCCCAATCCGAAACTCAACCAGCGCTATTCGGTGACGATCCGTCCGTCGTCTGGCGGCTAGCGCCCGAGGGAAGCAAATATGTTTGGCAAAGAAACCGTCGAAATAGTGTCAAATGGAGTCATTGGTAGGAGGCTCCTGAATGTCAGGGAGGCCGCTCAATACTTGGGGCTCGAAGTGGACACAGTCTACAAGAAGTCCAGGTTGCGGGAGGTTCCTTGCGTCAAGGTCGGACGTGCGTTGCGGTTCGATGTTAAGGCACTTGAGCGCTACATCGAGCAAAACACGATCGAAACCATTGACTGAAAGGAGCAGCAAGAATGTCTATTCACAAAATTTCTGATGGGTTATTTCTGGTCCGTTGGAGAGAAGGAGGTCGGAACAAAAGTCTGCGAGTCCGCGGCTCAGCTGAGCTGGCGCGGAAGATCGAACGAAAGAAGATGTCTGCTCGTGATGAGAACCGACATCTGGACGTTAAACGGGAAATCAACTACCGGATGTCAGCCTTGATTGACCGTTACTTGACGCACTACGGAACCAAGAAGCTTTCGGCAGACCGCGAGAAGAGCATTTTGGAGGGTATCCGATCCGAATTAGGTCGGAGCTTCGTACGCGAAGTTGACGGCGTAGCCGTGCAACGCTGGTACGAAAACCTTACCAAGGTTCGCGCCCTGTCAGACGGCACTGCTGTCCGACACTTCAACGTCATGCACCACTTGATGGAGAAGGCATCGACAATTTGGTCCAAGGAGACTGGCATCGACCGGAATCCTGCTGATCAAGTAGAGGTGCGGCGTCCTGACGACTCCAGGGATCGCTACTTATCGGAAGACGAGCTTCGCAGGCTCAAACAAGCGCTCGAACAAAAGAGGTACCGGAAAGGCACAAGAGATCTAAACAAGACGAACCTCCGTCTAAATCTGCTTGTGCTGATTGCCGTCACGACAGGTATGCGCGCGATGGAGATTTTCCGGCTTCGCTGGTCGGACGTCATGTACGACGAGGGGCTGTTGGCAGTCCGGGCAAAACTGAAGGGCGGGAAGATGCGATACGTCCCGATGTCTCCCGAACTGGCCGTCGAAATCCGGCGGTATCCAGCAGTAATTGGTGAGGATCGAATTTTACCGCCAGAGCCGGGCGCAACGAGTGGAAGGCAGCGAGTGGAAGGCAGTTTCGAGGACTTGCTCGAAAGAGCGGGAATTCAGGATTTTCGATTCCACGATCTGCGTCACACCTTTGCATCCTGGTACATGATGAACGGCGGCGATCTTTACGAGCTTGCGAAGATCCTGGGCCACTCGAACATCAAAATGACCGAACGCTATGCCAAGCTGGGGCGGCAGCACATTGCCAAGACCGGCAGCACGGCACGGGAAATCTGGAAGCTGTTTGAGCAAGAGAAGAGGAACAAAGAGGACATCGCCTGAGCGATGTTCCCGTATTGTTCCCGCGACTAAAACACTAACTTTCTGGTTGCCGCTAAGTCTTTTAGAATGTGGTGGCCAGAGACGGGATCGAACCGCCGACGCCGGCCTTTTCAGGGCCGCGCTCTACCACTGAGCTATCTGGCCTTGGTGTGAATCCAAGGGCGATCGGAGTGACCGCTCAAAGGTGTGCATGAACGTACCGTCCGGCCGGGAAGGGGAAATCTACCGGACATCTCGTTACGTCAAACAACCTCGTTCAGTATAACAAACCGAAAACCACCGGGATTCCTCTTCCGGATTGACGCTAATCTGCCGGCGAACCTAACTCGCAATCACGAACCGGTCCGCCGATGATCCGATGCCATACACTGGGGACCACGCTTTTCTCCACCCTTTGTCAAGGACGAGTTCGATGATTAGCATCCCCTGCAAACGCTCAGTGGTTCTGCCGATAATCGCCTGCCTTCTCATTGCCCTGTCGCTCTCGGCCGGTGCCCAGAAAGCGCCCGCTACCAGGCCGGCCGCTCCAAAATCTACCCCGCAATCGGCTTCCTCTGCGGAGGCGCGCACTGCCAAAGCATTTGACGACGCCCGCAAGCAGGGACCGCTCGCACTGCGAGCCTTCCTCTATCGGATGCCCAAAGGCGCCGACCTGCACAGTCATCTATCCGGTGCGATTTACGCCGAGTCGTGGATTCGTGCCGCCGGCGAAGATCACCTCTGCGTTGACACTAAGACCCTCGCCTTCGTGAAACCCGAGGCCGGCCAGTACAAAGGAACAGACGACCAGGGAAAACACTTCGAGCCCATCTGCAAGTCCGGCCAGGTCGCGGCCAGTGACGCGCCTCAGAATCAGCATCTCTACGACGACCTCATCGACGCCTTTTCCATGCGCACTTTCGTTCCGGTCACCGCGGATTCCGGACACGATCACTTCTTTCGCACCTTCGACGAGTTCGGAGGCACCGACAAGCGCCACATGGGCGAATGGCTCGACGAGGTAGCCACCCGCGCCGCAGCGCAGAACGAGCAGTACCTCGAGCTGATGGACACTCCTGACTTCAAGAACGCCGCTGCTCTTGCCACCCAAATCGGCTTCAATCCGAACTTCGTCGAATATCGCGAGAAGCTGCTTGCCGCCGGCATCAAGGACAGTCTGCCTTCCATTTCTGCTGCGCTCGATCGCGCCGAGGCCGACCGCAAACAGCGCGAACATTGCGGAGACGCCGACGCTCAGCCAGCGTGCTCTGTGAAAATTCGCTTCATCTACCAGGTCTTGCGCGGTCTCCCGCCGGAGATCGTCTTCGCGCAGGTCCTGCTCGGCTTCGAGGCCGCAGCCGCCGACCCGCGCTGGGTCGGCATGAACTTCGTCCAGCCCGAGGACGGCTACATCGCCATGCGCGACTACCGCCTGCAGATGCAGATGCTCGACGCCGTGCACGGCTTTTATCCGCAGGTGCACATCAGCCTGCACGCAGGCGAGCTCGCTCCCGGCATGGTCCCGCCCGACGGTCTGACCTTCCACATCCGACTCGCCGTCGAGCAGGGCCAGGCCGAACGCATCGGCCATGGCGTCGATGTCATGTACGAGGACCGCCCTTACGAGCTGCTCAAGGAAATGGCGGCGAAGCACGTGATGGTTGAAGTCAACCTCACCAGCAATGACGTGATCCTGAACATCAAAGGCGACGACCATCCCTTCGAGTTTTATCGCCGTTACGGCGTCCCTGTCGCGCTCTCCACCGATGACGAAGGCGTCTCGCGCATCGACCTGACACATGAATACGTGCGCGCCGCAGTTACATATCCGCTGACTTATCGCGATTTCAAGAAGATGGTGCGCACCAGCCTCGAGCACAGCTTTCAGCCCGGTGCCAGCCTGTGGCAACTCTCCACCCCCGAGACCCTGGACAAGCCCGTGGCCGCATGCGCCGGGCAGCTCGGGCAGGACACCCCGGCCGGAGAATGTGCCGATCTGGTCTCCGGAAGCGAAAAAGCGCAACAACAATGGGAGCTTGAACGAAGATTTCACATCTTTGAGGCAAGCTTCTAGAAGATGCGCATCGTCTTCTCTACGTTTGGAACCTTCGGTGACGTCAATCCACTCATCGCCCTTTCGCTTGAGCTGAAGCGGCGCGGCCACACACCCGTACTCGCCATCCCCGGCATGTTCCGTGAGAAGGTCGAGCCTCTCGGTATCGAGTTCGCCGCCGTCCGCCCTGACCAGAATCCCCAGGACAAACGCATGGTGGAAATGATCTGGGACGTCAAGAAGGGAACCGAACGGGGCCTGCGCGAGTTTCTCTTCCCGGCCATTCGCGACAGCTATCACGATCTGCTTGACGCCGTCACTGCCGACGGAGGCGCGGACCTTCTGGTCACCGGTGAGCTCGCCTACGCTGGCCCTATCGTCGCCGAGAAAACTGGCATTCCGTGGGCATCCTACGTCCTCGCGCCGCTTTCCTTCTTTTCCGGATACGACCCACCCGTCCTGCCTCCCTATCCAACCCTGTCAAAGGTCCCATCCATCGTGCCCAGGATCGGCCGCCTGGTGCCGCGTTTTGCGCGCGTGGTAACAAGAAATTGGTCCGAGCCGCTCTACACCTTGCGGCGGGAGCTCGGCCTTAAGGAAGGCGAGAATCCGATTTTCGACGCCAAGCATTCTCCGCGGCTGGTGCTTGCTCTCTTCTCGCGGGTCCTCGGCGACCCGCAGCCGGACTGGCCGCCAAACACCCTGGTCACTGGATTTGCTTTCTACGATGGGGATGCAGGCAAGACGGATCTTGCTCCCGAGCTGGAACAATTTCTTGCCGCTGGCCCCCCGCCACTGGTCTTCACATTAGGCTCGGCAGCCGTAATGGCCGCGGGAGATTTCTACGAACAGAGTGCCCGGGCCGCCGAGTTGATCGGCGAACGCGCCGTGCTGCTGGTCGGCAACGACCCGCAGAATCGTCCACGCCACGCGCTCTCAAAGAACATCTGCGTCGCCCCTTACGCGCCATTTTCGAAGATTTTCCCCCGCGCGTCGGTAATCATCCATCAGGGCGGAGTCGGGACGACGGCGCAGGCCCTCCGGGCGGGCCGCCCTATGCTGGTAATGCCTTACAGTCACGACCAACCAGACAATGCCCGGCGGGTTCGCCACCTCGGAGTCGCGAAGGTCATCCAGCGCAAATCATATATAGCAGAAGCAGCGGCGAAGAGAATCAGCAGCCTGCTCGAAGACAAGGCGTACGCTCATCGCGCAAGCGAAGTCGCTGCCGTCGTAGCCGAGGAGGATGGCGTGGCTACGGCGTGTAACGCTCTTGAACGGTTGGTTCGCCCAACAACGTGATTCGAGGAGCAGAAATAGCAGGGACGGGCACGAGCCCGCCCCGCTGAGTTTCGCTTGCTACTGTTTTTTAAATGCCTGCGTCTACCTTAGAGAGGCTGAACATCCGATGCTTGCCAGCCCTTGGGCCCCTTAACGACGTTGAACTGGACAGCTTGACCTTCTTGCAGGCTCTTGAAGCCATTTGAGCTGATTGCCGAATAGTGCACGAAGACATCTTCCCCGTTCTGGCGAGAGATGAAGCCGAAGCCCTTCGCGTCGTTAAACCATTTCACAGTGCCTTGTTCCATTTTGATGCTATTTCCTAGATTGAATTGCGCTGAAGTGAATCGGAGCCAAACTGGCAGATTCTTGCTGGACGGCAGGACTGCTATAACCCGGTTCGGTTCTAACGCCACTTCAGTCTAGCAGACTTTCCCAACCCGGCTTGGAAAATATCCTCAAATTTTGGACGGACTTAAGGAAAACGGTTGCATGAGAACCGATCACCGTTCGCAGCCATGTATCCTGTTGGCCTCATGAGCTCCGACATAACGCCCGACACGGCGGTAAATCTCCTGAGCCAGGCATTGAGCCGACTCAAATCTGAATTTGCCGACCTTCCCGTCGCGCGTCTTGAAGGTGGCACCCTCTCCGAAGATATCGCTGCTATGACGGCGGTGCTCGAACAGGCCGCCCGCCGCATGGGCGACAATTATCCCTATTTCCATCCGCTCTACGCCGGCCAGATGCTCAAGCCTCCGCATCCCATCGCCCGCGCCGCCTACGCTATGGCCTCGTGGCTCAACCCCAATAACCACGCCCTCGACGGCGGCCGCGCCAGCTCGCTCATGGAAATCGAGGCCGTCCGCGAAATCGCTGCCATGTTTGGCTGGCATCAACACCTGGGTCACCTGACCAGCGGCGGAACCTTCGCCAATCTCGAGGCGCTCTGGGTAGCCGGCCAACTCGCGCCGGACAAGATAATCCTGGCCTCGGAACAGGCGCACTACACTCACTCCCGCATCAGCAGCGTGCTCAAATTACCCTTTCAGACGGTCGCTGCCGACGCCCGCGGCCGCATCGATCTCAATGCCCTCGAGCAGGCAGTCGCCGGCGGAAACGTTGGAGCCGTCGTCGTCACCCTGGGCACAACGGCGCTGGGAGCCGTCGATCCGCTGGACAAAATTCTTGAGCTGCGCGACCGCTACAGGTTCCGGGTGCACGTGGACGCGGCCTATGGCGGTTACTTCAAGCTGGTGTCGAATCTCGGTCTCGACGCCGCCCATGCTTTCGCCCGCATCGGAGAAGCCGACTCCATCGTCATCGACCCCCACAAGCATGGGCTCCAGCCCTACGGTTGCGGCTGCATCCTCTTCCACGATCCCGCGATCGGGAGCTTCTATAAGCACGACTCGCCCTACACCTACTTCACTTCCTCGGAACTCCATCTCGGCGAAATCAGCCTCGAATGCTCGCGCGCCGGAGCATCGGCGGTGGCCCTTTGGGCCACGCAGCAACTCCTGCCCCTCGTAGCCGGCGGCGAATTCGCAAAGGGCCTCGAACACTCTATCCATGCCGCCCGCACTCTCTATGCCCGGCTGGAATCCGACGAGCGCTTCATACCCGGCCCGGAACCCGAACTCGATATCCTCACCTGGGCCATAAACTCACCCACCCCTGAGGAATCCTCCCGCCTCGCCCAGCAGGTATTCGACCGCGCTGCCGAGCAGGATCTCCACCTCGCCCTGGTCCAGTTGCCCATTCGCTTCATGAGACGAAGCCCGGACCGACACTGTCTGGGCCGGCGCCAATGCTGAGGCCAAAGTCACCTGCCTGCGCTCCGTCCTCATGAAACCGGA
Organism: uncultured Acidobacteriaceae bacterium; assembly: GCA_963725225.1. Classification (GTDB taxonomy): domain Bacteria; phylum Acidobacteriota; class Terriglobia; order Terriglobales; family Acidobacteriaceae; genus Silvibacterium. The sequence goes on along the minus strand of CAVRXY010000005.1, from coordinate 339,366 downwards.
ACACCTTGCATGGATAGATCAGATCTGGGAACGCCTCGATCGGGCAGCCGCCTCGCTCTGAGTTCAAACGCTGTGGGGGTCAAATGACACTGGCTACCCTCTGCTCGCCGCTGCTATACTGCGGGCGATTTCCTGAGGAAAATTTGACCGATCCTGCGGTTGTACCCCTTGTTTTGAAAACGGATACATTCTCGGTGAATGTACTGCCGGAGCTCGGCGGCAAGGTCGCGTCCATGCGCAGGCACGGAATAGAGCTTCTGCAGCAGCCTCTGCAGCCCTATGCTCCCCGAACCGCTACCATGGCCTTCGAGGAAAGCGACGCCAGCGGCTTCGACGAGTGCCTGCCTTCTGTTTCCGCCTGTCAGGTCGACACTCCATCGGGAACCGCATCCATTCCGGATCATGGAGAGTTCTGGCGCCTGCCCTTCGCCGTCCAGTCGCAGACTCCGCAAGAGATCCATCTGACCGCTCGCGGAACAGCGCTTCCCCTGCGCTTCGATCGAAAGCTTCGCCTGTCAGAATCGCCTCAGTCCAAGACCGCCACGCTCTCCATCGAGTACGAGGTCGAGAACGTCGGCCGCGAAAAAATCCCATACGCCTGGTGCGCTCACCCCCTTTTCGCCGTCGATCCCGGCGATCGCATCCTCCTGCCGCCCTCGGTCACCAGCGTCACAGTGGAAGGATCGGCTGGGGATCGGCTCGGCACACGTGGAGATGTTCAATCCTGGCCCCTGGCGAGGCTGGCCACCGGCAACCTCGCGCCGCTTGACGTGGCCGGGCATGTAAGCGATAACATCGGCGACAAGGTTTATGCTGTGGCTCCTTCCGAGGGCTGGTGCGCAATCGAACGCAGGACCGCTGGCCTGCGCATCCAGGTCGAGTTCGATCCGGCGCAGTCTCCCTTTCTCGGACTGTGGCTTTGCTATGGAGGATGGCCCGATAAGGGTGCCCGCAAACAATATTGCGTCGCGCTTGAGCCCTGCACCAGTCCAGTCGATTCACTTGCCGCAGCGGTGCAAACTCAACAGGCAAAGGTACTGGCTCCGGGTCAATGCGACTTCTGGTGGATGCGAATTGTTACCACGGTTGTATCGTAAGTTTTGTTGGCATCTGCAACGATTTCCATTCGTGAGGCTCCCATGCTCGATGTAAGCGCTAACAGGTCCCTTCACTTGGAGCGGTTTGGGCTGGAGCCCGTCACATTCGCCGCACCGGGCCGCGTCAACATAATCGGCGAGCATACCGATTATGCCGACGGTTTCGTCATGCCCGCGGCAATCGATTTCGCCACTCTCGCCGCCATCAGCCCGCGCGACGACAAGACCATCGCCATCTTCTCGGCAAACTTTGACGAACAGGTCACTCACTCGCTCGACAATCTGCCTTCCAAAGCCTCACATCATTGGAGCGACTATCCTCTCGGCGTCATCTCCGTGCTTCGCGAAGCTGACGTCGAGATCCCGGCTTTCAGTCTTACCCTCAACGGAGACGTACCTCTCGGTGCCGGCCTCAGTTCATCGGCCTCAATCGAAGTGGCGAGCATGGCCGCCATCCTCAGCCTCACCGGCACAACCATCCCCCTGCCGCAGGTGGCCCGTCTCTGCCAGCGGGCGGAAAACGACTATGTCGGCGCATCCACCGGCATCATGGACCAGTTCATCGCCTGCTGCGGAGCCCAGGATCATGCCCTTCTCCTCGATTGCCGAAGCCTGGAATATCGCCTCGCGCCCATTCCTTCGCATCTGAGCCTCGTCATCGCCAACACCATGGTCAAGCACTCCCATGCCGGAGGCGAATACAACACCCGCCGTTCCGAAGTCGAGGAAGGCACGGCGCTGTTACGGAGCCATCGCCCCGAAATCAAGCTGCTGCGCGACGCCACCGTCGACGACCTCCGGAAGTGGGGTCATGAAATGCGTCCCGATGTCCTCAAGCGCTGCCGGCACATCATCACCGAGAACACCCGCACTGTGGCCGCTGCCGATGCTCTCGAAGCCGGCGATCTCAAGTCCCTGGGCCGGCTGATGTACGAAGCTCACGCCAGCTATCGCGATGATTTCGAAGCCAGCTGCCCGGAGGCGGACATCCTCGTGAACCTCGCCCAGAAGGTACCGGGCTGCATCGGAGCACGCCTCACCGGCGGAGGATTCGGCGGCTGCACCGTGAATTTAGTCGAAAACCAGAACGCCGCGGCATTTTCTTCGCATATACGTGACTCCTACCGCAAGGCTACCGGCATCGAAGCCGATATCTATCTCTGCCACGCCTCGGCGGGGGTACACCAGGTTCAGGGGACCCAGGCACCAAAACCAGTACGGGAGCTGGCCGAGATGTAACTGATTACAATCAAATAATTTAGCCCGGTTTTGCAGAAGCACGACCTCTTTTTTTCATTCTTGGAGCAGCTGGGCGCTTGTTAAACTAACGGCACATTTCGGGGAATTCGTGCCAGCTCCGACTCTGCCGATCAAGAGAGCAGGGCGGGCAGCGCGACGGGATCAGCAGGGCAGGGTTAAACCCTCAGTGACTCGCTGAACTCAGGCTCCGAAGACAGGGCCCTGGTGTTTAGGTAGGAGACCGATTTGATGAGATTCGATGTAGTACCGCGATTGGCTTCATTGCAGTGTGACGGCAACAATGGCCTGGTTGCCTATTTTTCGATGGAAATCGCCGTCAGCCCGGCGATACCTACCTATAGCGGAGGTCTCGGCGTGCTCGCAGGCGACACCCTGCGCGCCGCGGCAGACATGGGTTTGCCGCTGGTCGCCGTAACCCTCGCGCATCGCCTCGGCTACTTCCGTCAGCACCTCGATGCCAAAGGCATTCAGACGGGAGAGTCGCAGCCCTGGAGCCCGGAAAGCATCCTCGCCTCCGAAGCTCCTGTCGTGACTGTGACCATCGACGATCGCCCGGTCGCCATCCGCGCCTGGCGTTACGATCTCGAGGGCGTCACCGGCCACACCATCCCGATCTATTTCCTCGACACCAACCTTGAGGAAAACGATCCGCGCGACCGTGGGCTGACCGATCACCTCTACGGAGGCGACGGGGATTACCGCCTGCGGCAGGAAGCAGTGCTGGGCATGGGCGGAGTGCGTATCCTTGCCGCCCTCGACTACAAGCCGCTCGTCTATCACATGAACGAGGGCCACGCCGCGCTCCTCACAGTGGCCTTGCTCGAGGAGCAGTTGCGCGGCGCACCACTCGAAACTGCGACCGACCAGGATCTCGAAGCCGTTCGCCAGCTCTGCGTCTTCACCACCCATACGCCGGTTCCCGCAGGACACGACCGCTTCTCCGCCGAGCAATCTGGGCGCATTCTGGGCAACAAGCGCACCGCCTTTCTCGAGCGCGTGGGGGCTTTCCACGACAAGCTGCTGAACATGACGTATCTTGCGCTGCGCTTCTCCCGCTACGTCAACGGGGTCGCCATGCAGCACGGTATCGTCTCGCGCGAGATGTTCCCCGAGTATTCCATCGAGGCCATTACCAACGGCGTGCACGCTGCCACCTGGACCTCGCCGGCCATGCAGATCGCCTTCGATAACCATCTGCCCCGCTGGCGGCAGGACAATCTCGCTCTGCGCTACGCCATCAACATCCCCGAAACCGAGATCGAAGAAGCGCACCGCGAGTCCAAACAAACACTCATCGCCACCGTCAAGGAACGCTCCGGCGTCGAACTCAAGCCTGAAGTCTTCACCGTCGGCTTCGCCCGCCGGGCTGCCACCTACAAGCGTGGCGACCTGCTCTTTACCGATCCCGAGCGCCTGGTCAAGTGTGCCAAGGAGTTCGGCGGCCTGCAGATCATCTACAGTGGCAAGGCCCACCCCGCCGACGAACCCGGCAAGGCCATGATTCGCCGCGTCATCGAACTGGCCAACCAGCTCGAATCCGATCTGCTGAAGATCGTCTATCTCGAAAACTATGAGTGGACCCTCGGCGCCCTGCTCACCGGAGGCGTAGATCTCTGGCTCAACACGCCCAAGCGTCCCTACGAAGCCTCAGGCACCAGCGGCATGAAGGCTGCCCTGAACGGCGTGCCCAGCCTCAGCATCCTCGACGGCTGGTGGATCGAAGGCTGGATCGAGGGCGTGACCGGCTGGGCGATCGCCGACCACGACGAAGACGCCAGCGAGGCACAGTCGCTCTATGACCATCTGGAGCAGGTCATCCTGCCCCTCTATTATCAGCAGCCTGACCAGTGGCGGCGCATCATGCGCTCGACCATTGCTCTGAACGGCTCTTACTTCAACACCCAGCGCATGCTCGAGCAGTACGTGCAGAACTCGTATTTCCCCGAGCAGAGCGTGCAGTCTCCAGCCCCGGCTTTGGAGCCCATTCTGGCCAACAAGTAGGGCCTTCGCGCCGCTCGGCAACGGGCGGCGCGGCCCGTTTGCTGCTACACTTAAGTGGAATTCAGTCCGTAGCCAGCTCCTGAAATACTTAGTTCGAAGGTCCCCCAGCGTTCAGGAACTCCAGACTGTTGGCAGCCGACTATCCGCGGCGCCCGACGAATTACAACAGGAGAACAAGTGGTGAGCCAGGCGGTTATCGAGGAATCGGTGCGTGTCGCGTCCCGGCGGCCGCTTTGTGTCGACCTTGACGGCACGCTAGTCAAGAGCGACACACTGGTCGACTCCCTGCTCCTGCTCGTCCGCCAGCATCCCCTCCGCGCCCTGCGTGCGCCACTCTGGCTGAAAGGTGGAAAGGCCAGCCTCAAGGCTCATGTTGCCGCCGAAGTTGAGCTCGATGCAGCCCACCTGCCCTACAATCGCCCTCTTCTTGAGTATTTGATGACCCAGCACGCTGAGGGTCGGAAGCTCTATCTCACCACCGGGGCAGACACTGCTTTAGCGCACCGTATCGCCAACCATCTCGGCATCTTCGAAGAGGTCCTGGCCAGCGACGGGACGACAAACCTGACCGGCAACCACAAGCTTGGCAGCCTTCAGAAGCGCTTCCCCGTCGAAGGATTCGACTACATTGGCAATGCCTCTCCCGACGTCCCGCTGCTTCAGAATGCCGGTGAAGCGATCGTTGCGAATCCTACCCGGTCCCTCCGCGCGAAACTGAAATCGCGCAACATCGCCGTCACTCACCACTTCGAGGACCGAGCGCCGCTGCCAAAGGTATTTCTCAAGACCATCCGCCTCCACCAGTGGGCCAAGAACGTATTAATCTTCGTGCCTCTGCTGCTGGCCCACGCCCTCAAGCTGCCGCTTATCATGGACGCGTTGATGGCATTCCTTTGTTTCAGCCTTTGCGCGTCGGCCACCTACATCGTCAACGACCTGCTCGATATCGAAGCTGATCGGCGTCATCACAAAAAGCGTTTTCGTCCCTTCGCGGCGGGCAATCTCTCCCCTGCTGTCGGCCTCGGCATCATCGTCGTCTTCATGACTCTCGCCTTCACCGGAGCTGCGTTTTTGTCCGGTAAATTTTTGGCGTGGATGCTGATCTATCTTGTGACGACGCTCTCCTACTCGCTCTATCTCAAACGTGTCGTCCTGATCGACGTCATCCTGCTTTCCGGCCTCTACACTCTCCGCATGCTCGCCGGTGGAGCAGCCACCAGAGTTGAGTTTTCGCCCTGGCTGGCGGCCTTCTCCGTCTTCCTGTTCCTGTCCCTGGCCATGGTCAAGCGTTTCAGCGAACTGCAGAACATTCGCGCTCAGGGCAACACGCTATCCAACGGCCGCGGCTACCTGTTGGCTGACATCGAGCAGATCCGCAGCTTCGGCACCGCCAGCGCTTATGCATCGGTCGTCGTCTTTGCCTTTTACATCTACGGCAGCGGCGCATCCGGACTCTATCATCACCCCAGCCGCATGTGGCTCATGACGCCGCTTATGATCCTCTGGCTCAGCCGCGTATGGCTCCTCGCGTCCCGCGGAGAGCTCGACGAAGACCCCGTGATCTTTGCCGTCACCGATCGCATGAGCCTGCTCATCGGCGTCGGCATCGCACTCATCGCCGTTCTCGCAGCGGTATAGACCCACAGCCGTGTAATCCACGAAGGCCGCTTTCAAAACACGCAGGCCGTTTCTAAAAGAGGAGCAACACCACCCGCGATGGCGAAATCGACACCCCGTCCCCGCTTCGAAAGCTGGGGCCGCTACCCAACTCTTCAGGCAGAACTCAAGCCGCTGAACTGGATGGGCGATTTTCCTTTAACCAAGCCACCCGCCACGCGGCTTCTTCCCGTAGGCGCTGGCCGTAGCTATGGCGACGTCTGCCTGCTCGAAAACGGCACCCTCCTTCCCACCCGCGGGCCGGGCATCACCGGTGGGTTGGACCGCCTCATCAGCTTCGATCCGGAGACCGGAATCCTGCGCTGTGAAGCCGGAGTCACCCTCGCCGAGATTCTCGATTTCGCCGTCCCGCGCGGCTTCTTTCTGCCCGTGACTCCCGGCACAAAATACGTCACCGTCGGCGGTGCCATTGCCAACGACATCCACGGCAAAAACCATCACGTCGCCGGCACCTTTGGCCGCCACGTTCCATGCTTCGAACTGGTCCGCTCCGACGGCACCCGCCTCCTCTGCAGCCCCACGCAAAACGCCGAATGGTTCGCCGCCACCGTCGGCGGCATGGGACTCACCGGCCTTATCACCTGGGCCGAGATTCGCCTGCGCCCCATCGTTTCGCGCCGCATTCAGTACACCGGCATCAAGTTCAACGGCATTGAGGAGTTCGTCGAACTCTCCCGCGCCAGCTCCGGCGTCGAATACACCGTCGCCTGGATCGACTGCGTCGCTACCGGAAAGAACTTCGCCCGCGGCATCTTCATGCAGGGCGATCACTCGCCCGAGCCCGCCCCCCTCACTATCAGTAAAGAGCCCTGGCTCACATTCCCCATCGATCTGCCCGCCTTCGCCCTGAACCACTTCTCCATCGGACTCTTCAACACCCTCTACTACAACAAGCAGCTCAGCAAGACCACCAGCAGCCTCGTCGACTACGAGCCATTCTTCTATCCGCTCGACAAGGTCCTTCGCTGGAACCGCATGTACGGCAAGAATGGCCTGTTGCAGTTTCAGTGCGTGCTGCCCTGGGAAGCCGACCAGCTTGGCATCATCCAGGTTCTCAAGGCCATCACCGGGTCCGGCCTCGCATCCTTCCTCGCCGTTATCAAGGTCTTCGGAGACGTCCCGTCGCCCGGCATGATGTCCTTCCCCGCGCCCGGCATTACTCTCGCGCTCGACTTCCCCATCCGGCCCGAAGTCAGCTTCGATCTGCTCGACCGCCTCGCCAGGATCACCCTCGAACACGGCGGCCGCATGTATCCCGCGAAGGACGCGCGCATGACCGCTCCACAGTTCCAGGCCTTCTATCCGCAATGGCAGGAATTCGCCCGCTACATCGATCCCGCCTTCGATTCCGCCTTCTGGCAGAGAGTGACCACATAAATTGGCTCGATCCGGCAAGCTCCCCATGAACATCCTGGCCCTCGGCGCCACCTCTGCAATAGCCGAAGCCACACTCCGCCTTTTCGCCGCCCGCGGAGCCCGCCTCTTCCTCGTCGCGCGCAACGCTGACAAGCTCAACGCCGTTGCCGCCGATCTGCGCACACGCGGCGCATCCAGCGTGGCCACCCACGTCATGGATCTCGACGACACCGCCGCGCATCCCGACATGCTCGCCGCCGCCGCCGAAAACCTCGGCACTATCGAGCTCGCCCTCCTCGCCCACGGAATCCTCGGCGATCAGCAACAGGCCGAAGCCAGCTACCCAGTCGCCGAAACCATCCTCGGCACCAACTTCATGGCTCCCGTCTCGTTGATCACCTGGCTCGCGAACTACTTCGAGGCCTCGCACCAGGGAACCCTGGCCGTCATCTCCTCCGTAGCCGGAGACCGCGGCCGCAAGAGCAACTACGTCTACGGAGCTTCCAAAGGCGCGCTCAACATTTTTGTTGACGGCGTACGCAACCGCATCGACCGCGCCGGGGTTCACGTGCTCACCATCAAGCCCGGATTCGTCGCCACCCCCATGACCGCGCATCTGCCGCAGAACGCGCTCTTCGCGCCACCCTCAAAAGTCGCCGCCGGAATCCTCAGTGCCATCCAGAAACGCAAAGACGTCGTCTACGTGCCTGCCTTCTGGGCCATCATCATGCTCATCCTGCGCATGATCCCGCGTCGCATTTTCAAGAAGCTCAATGTTTGACCGCACCGTGAACTCCGTGCCCGGATAACCGCAGACATCCGGCGTGCCTCGGAACTAATTCGTCTTTTGGAACCCTTTTTAGAGCATCCCACTGAATCTGCGGCCCCTTGGCCTGCATCTTTATTGCATTCCGGGTCTAAAAAAGGCGCTCAATCGTCTATCAGATACGCATTTGTTGCCGCTCGTGCTCACTGTAAACTTTCATTCAGGGGATCTCACATCAGGTAAGGGTGTGCTTGTCCGTCGCGCCTGTTGACTCCAGTTGCGCGTGCATTTGCCTGTATCGCGATCTCCGCAGCCAGAAAATTCTTACCGTTTACCTCATTCGCAGCGTTATCGCCGGATGTCGTCAGGAGAAGCTGAAAAGATATGTGGATAGTCCGCCTAGCGCTTCGACGGCCTTATACCTTCGCTGTCCTTGCGCTCCTGTTGATGATTCTCGGTCCGCTCGCTGTCCTCAATACGCCCACCGACATCTTCCCCAACATCAACATCCCCGTCGTCTCCATCATCTGGCAGTACTCCGGACTCTCGCCCGACCAGATGGCCAACCGCATCATCTACCAGAGCGAGCGGTCACTCACCACCACGGTCAACGACATCCAGCACATCGAGTCAAACTCGATGAACGGCATCGGAGTCATCAAGGTTTTCTTCCAGCCCAAGGTCAACATCGGCAACGCCGTCGCCCAGATCACCGCGGTTGCCCAGACTCAGCTCCGGCAGCTGCCGCAGGGAACAACGCCGCCGCTGATCATCCAGTACTCCGCATCGAGCGTGCCCATCATCCAGCTCGGTCTCTCCGGGCAGGGCCTCACAGAACAGCAGCTCAATGACCTCGGACTCAACTTCATTCGCACTCAGTTGGTTACGGTCCCCGGAGCCGGTATTCCCTACCCCTATGGCGGCAAACAGCGCGAAGTGATGGTGGACATCAACCTGGCCGCGCTTCAGTCCAAGGGCCTCACTCCCGCCGACGTCGTCACCGCCGTCGGCGCCCAGAACATCATTCTTCCTTCCGGCACTGCCAAAATCGGGCCCTTCGAGTACCAGGTTGAAACCAACAGCGCACCCGACAAAGTTGCCGAGCTGAATGATCTTCCCATTCGCTCCGTCAACGGAGCGATGGTCTACATCCGCGACATCGGCCACGTCCGCGATGGGTTTCCGCCGCAGACCAATATCGTCCGCGTCGACGGCCAGCGCGCCTCGCTGCTCTCCGTCATCAAGACCGGTGACGCCTCCACGCTGGACATCATCAAGGGCCTGCGTGCCAAGATTGACCTGCTCAAGAGCCAGCTTCCTCCCTCGCTCAAGATCACGCCGCTCGGCGACCAGTCGGTTTTCGTCCGTGCATCGATCAGCGGTGTCGTCCGTGAAGGCATCATCGCCGCCTGCCTGACTGCAATCATGATTCTGGTCTTCCTCGGCAGCTGGCGCAGCACACTCATCATCGCGGTTTCCATTCCGCTCTCGATTCTCTCTTCGCTGCTCGTGCTCAGCGCCCTCGGCGAAACCATCAACATCATGACCCTCGGCGGCCTGGCCCTCGCCGTCGGCATTCTCGTCGACGACGCCACCGTCGAAATCGAGAACATCAATCGCAACCTCGAGCAGGGCAAGGCCATCGAGCAGGCCATCCTCGACGGCGCGGCGCAGATCGCCGTACCCGCGCTGGTCGCGACCATCTCCATCTGCATCGTCTTCGTGCCCATGTTTTTCCTGAGCGGCGTCGCGCGCTATCTCTTCGTGCCGCTCGCCGAAGCAGTCTGCTTCGCCATGCTCGCCTCCTACCTCCTGTCGCGCACCGTCGTCCCCACCATGGCGAAATACCTCCTGCAGGAACTCGACGACGAAGCCCACGACAGAAAGCAGGCCAGCCGCAATCCCCTGGTCCGCTTCCAGCTTGGCTTCGAGCACTACTTCGAGAAGTTCCGCGGCGGTTACCATCGCATCCTGGAGCTCTGTCTCGCTCACTCCGCAGTCTTTCTCATCCTGTTCATCGTCTTCGCCGTCGTGTCCGCCGCCGCTCTCTATCCCTTCCTGGGCCAGGATTTCTTTCCCTCCGTTGACGCCGGCCAGTTCAAGATTCACGTTCGCGCGCACACCGGCACCCGCATCGAAGACATGGCCGACCTCTGCGACCAGATCGACAACACCATCCGCGAGACCATCCCGCAAAAAGAAATCGTCACCATCATCGACAACATCGGGCTGCCTTACAGCGGACTCAACACCTCTTACTCCAACTCCGCCGCCATCGGTCCCGGCGACGCCGACATCTCCGTCTCCCTCACCGAAAAGCATCACCCCACCGACGATTACGTTCAGCATCTGCGCCGCATCCTCAATCAACGCTTCCCCGGTGTGACCTTCTACACGCTGCCGGTCGACATGGTCACGCAGATCCTCAACTTCGGACTGCCCGCTCCCATCGACATCCAGATCGTCGGCCACGACCTGTACGGCAACCGCGCCGTCGCCGAGAAGCTGATCAACACGATCAAGCAGGTCCCGGGCACGGCCGACCTCCGCATCCAGCAGCCCTTTGACAACCCCAACCTCACCGTCAATGTGGACCGCACCAAGGCCAGCCAGCTCGGCCTTCAGCAGCGCGACGTCACCGACAGCCTCCTTACCGCTACCAGCGGCAGCTTCCAGACCTCGCCAAACTTCTGGCTCGATCCCAGCAACGGCGTCAGTTACTCCATCGCCGTGCAATCGCCGCAATACACTCTCGACACCATGCAGGACCTCGCGAACATCCCCGTCAGTTCCACGACCAGCTCGGCGATGATCTCGCCGGCGCCGGCGCCCAACGGGGTCATCGCGGCTTCATCGTTCGCCCCCATGGGCGGCCATCCGGTACAGATTCTCGGCAACGTAGCCGCCATCGTTCCCGGCCAGGAGCTCGGCACTGTCACCCACTACAACATCGCGCCCGTCATCGACATCTACGGCAACGTCGTCAACACCGACCTCGCCAGCGTCGACAGGCAGATCGAGAAAATCCTCGCTGACGCCCGCCACCACCTGCCACGCGGATCGCAGATCGTCGTCCGCGGCCAGGTCGAGACCATGCGTGCCTCATTCGTTGGCCTGCTCGGCGGACTCGTTTTTTCGATCCTGCTGGTCTATCTCCTTATCGTCGTAAATTTCCAGTCGTGGCTCGATCCGTTCATCATCATCTCCGCTTTGCCCGCGGCTATCTCCGGAATCATCTGGTTTCTCTTTCTTACCCACACGCGCATCAGCGTTCCCGCACTCACCGGCGCCATCATGTGCATGGGAGTCGCCACGTCGAACTCCATCCTGGTCATCAGCTTTGCCCGCGAGCAGCTGGAGGAGACGGTCGGCGACGCCAGGGCGGCCGCGCTCAGCGCCGGCTTCGTCCGCTTCCGCCCTGTCCTGATGACCGCGCTCGCCATGATCATCGGCATGTTCCCCATGGCGCTCGGACTCGGCGACGGCGGCGAGCAGAACGCGCCTCTTGGACGCGCCGTGATCGGCGGCCTGCTTTTCGCGACTGTATCCACGCTCTTTTTTGTCCCGACCTTCTTCAGTGTGCTGCATGGCCGGCTCGAAAGACGGCGCCGCGAAAAGGAAGCCCGTCACAAGCAAACGCAGGCCGCCACGTCGGAGAAATAAAACCATGACTGAAGCAAACTCACCGCAATCTCAGAACAACGGCAAGCCGCCCATCTCCGGCGGCAAAGCCATCGTGCTGCTCCTGATTGTCCTGGTCGTCGCCGTCATTCTCGCGGTCACCGGAATCATCCCCCGTCTCCGCGCCCGCACCACCCTGCAGCAGCAGACCAACGAGCTCGCCGCACCCAGCGTTATCGTGGAGAAGCCGCAGATCGGCGCGCCCTCCCAGGAATTGATCCTCCCCGGTAATCTGCAGGCCTACACCGACTCCCCGATCTATGCCCGAACCAACGGCTATCTCAAGAAGTGGTACTTCGATATCGGCGCGCGTGTGAAGCAGGGACAGTTGCTGGCTACGATCGAAAGCCCCGAGATCGACCAGGAGCTCGCCCAGGCCAAAGCCGATCTGGCCACAGCCCAGGCCAATCAAAAATACGCGCAGACCCAGGCCACACGCTACCAGGAGCTGCTCAAAAGCAATGCCGTAGCCACGCAGGACACCGATAACTTCACCACCCAGGCGGCGGCGACCACCACCCAGGTCAAGTCCGCGCAAGCCAACGTTGCCCGCCTCGAGCAGCTGGTTGGCTTCGAAAGCGTCTATGCGCCATTCGACGGCACCGTCACCGCGCGCAACGTAGATATCGGCAACCTGATCAACGCCGGGGCCGGAACCTCACCCGGCAGCGAGCTCTTCCACCTCGATTCCGAGAACGTCCTCCGCGTCTACGTCAATGTCCCTCAGGTCTACTCTGGATCCACCGTTCCCGGAGTCAGCGCCACCCTCACGCTCGCCGAGATGCCTGGCCGCACCTTCACCGGCAAGATCGTCCGCACAGCGAAAGCCATCGACCTCACCTCGCGCACCCTGCTCGTCGAAGTCGATGTGCCCAATCCAAAAGGCGAGCTCTTCCCCGGCGCCTATGCGCAGGTACATTTCAAGCTGAACAATCAACATCCCACTTTCATCATTCCCGTCGCGGCTCTCATGTTCCGCTCTGAAGGCCTGCGTGTAGCCATCGTCCAGGGAGACAAAGCGAAGCTTATTCCCATCACCATCGGCCGCGACGATGGAAGAACCGTCGAAATCATCTCCGGACTCAACCCCTCCGACCAGGTCATCACCAGCCCGCCCGATTCTCTGATCGACGGTGAAACCGTTCGTGTCGTTCAGCCGGAGAACACCGGCCAGCCCGGTGCAGCTCCCAAACCCTCAGCCCAGGAGGGCGGCAAGTGAGTCCGTTCTTCCGCCAGAAATACCTCCTCGGCGTGTCGACCCTTCTGGCTTGCGCCGCAGTAGCCGGCTGCAAGGTGGGACCGAACTACCAGCGGCCATCCACACCGCCTGCGCCGGCCGCCTACAAGGAGCTGCCCCCGCCCAACCCGCCCAACGGCACATGGAAACAAGCCCAGCCCAGCGACGCTGCGCTGAAGGGCAAGTGGTGGGAGATCTATAACGATCCGGAACTCAACTCCCTGGAAGACAAGGTCGCCGTCTCGAATCAGACGCTGAAGGCGGCTGTCGAGCAATATCTCCAGGCGCGCGAGCAGGTCCGCGTCGCCCGATCCAGCTACTATCCAACCCTCTCCGCCGGTCCCTCAATCTCGCGCCAGCGGACAACCGATAACTCACCGAGTGCCACCAAAGGCCTGACCTACAACACCTTCGCTCTCACCGGTCAGGTCTCCTGGGAGCCCGACCTCTGGGGACAGATCCGCCGCACCGTCGAGCAGGCCCGCGCCAACGCGCAGGCCAGCGCCGCCGATCTCGCCAACGTCGAGCTCAGCCTCCGCTCCGAACTGGCCATGGACTACTTCGAACTCCGCGGCCTCGATACCCAGAAGCAGCTCCTCGACACCACTGTCGCCTCCGACGCCGACTACCTCCAGCTCACCCGGGTCCGATTCAAGGGCGGAGTCAGCACCGAAGTCGACGTCGCCCAGGCCGAAACCCAGTACGAAAGCGTAAAGGCCCAGGACATTGACGTGGGCGTCGCCCGCGCGCAGTTCGAACACGCCATCGCCACGCTCATCGGAGTATCGGCCTCGTCGTTCTCGCTCCCGCCGATGCCGCTCACGCTGGCTCTCCCGGACATCCCCGCCGGGGTGCCCTCGCAGCTGCTCGAACGCCGTCCTGACATCGCCGCAGCCGAGCGCCGCACCGATGCCGCCAACGCCCAGATCGGCATTGCCATCGCCGCTTACTATCCCAACGTGACCCTCAATGGCAGCGGAGGGTTTGCAAGCGCTAATGCCGGCACCTGGATTCAGGGCCCCAGCGCACTCTGGTCGCTTGGCGGCTCCGCCGTCGAGCTGCTCTTCGACGCCGGCCGCCGCCACGCCATCACCGATCAGGCGCGCGAGGCCTATGAGGGACAGACCGCGAACTACCGGCAGAGCGTCCTCAACGCCTTCCAGGAGGTCGAAGACAATCTCGCCGCGCTGCGCATCCTCAACGACGAAGCCGCCACCCAGACCGCCGCCGTCAACGCCTCTATCCGCTCGCTCAACATCAGCACCAACCGCTACAAAGGCGGAGTCACCACCTACCTCGAAGTCCTCACCGCCCAGACCACGCAGCTTCCAACCAGCGCACCCAGGCCGACATCACCACTCGCCAGTTCGCCGCCAGCGTGCAGCTCATCAAAGCCCTCGGCGGAGGATGGGACACTACCCAGCTCCCCCAGATGTAGCTCCGAATCAGGCTCCGAAGCCCATAAGCAAGTCAGAACAGGCGAATTACTTCTTCGTCATCCAGCCGCTTGACGGGCTTCGCCTGACGCCTTTTGGCGTATACCCGTAATTGTGCCCATAAACCGGGTCCGCGATTCACTCGTCCAATTCGCGCGATTCTCTCGTCAATTCGATGGATCACTGCAAGGATCCTGATTTGGCCGTCTCGTCCCCCGCTCCGTCCGCCGGCCCCGTCTTCCACCGGCCGTCCGTCGCGTTCACTCCCAGAACCCTCTGCACCCGGCCGCGCCGTCGCCTTGGCTCATCCTGCTCACGCCTGCCGTACTGCTGGTGCACGGCTACCATCCCTTTTCAGAAGACGCTGGCATCTACGTCGCCGGTGTCCGCAAGCTCGTCCAGCCTGCCTTCTACGCCCCTGACGCGGCATTCGTCCTCGCCAACACTCGCCTGTCTCTCTTCGCCCATCTGCTGGCTGCAATCGTGCGCACTACACGCATGCCCCTGAGTTATCTGCTGCTGCTCACCCATCTGGCCTCGATCTTTGCCTTCCTCGCCGCCTGCTGGAGTCTCGCCCGCCGCATCTTCTCCTCGCCGGTCGCTCAATGGTCAGCCGTTGCGCTCGCCGGCGCGTGCTTCACCATGCCGATCGCGGGAACATCCCTGATGCTGATGGATCCCTATGTCACCGCGCGATCCTTCTCCACGCCTCTAGGGCTCTTCGCTCTCGCTGCCGCGATAGACCACCGCTGGGCTCTCACCGCGTTCCTCCTGCTTCTCACCGGACTCATGCATCCGCTCATGTTCATCTACGCGGCCGCCTTCGTCCTGCTCTTCGTCCTCATCGATCTCGGCCACACACGCGCCGCTTGGTCTCTCAGCCTCCTCGGCATCGCTCGCATCCGGCGCAATCTATCTGCTGACACTCCATGCCCCTGTGTCCGCTGCCTACCACCAGGCCGTTCTCAGCCGAAGCTATCTCTTCCCGTCGCAATGGGCATGGTTTGAATATCTCGGCCTCGCCGTGCCTCTGCTGCTTTACGCCCTCGCGCTTCGGCACCAGGACTCTCACACCGCCGACCCTCACGCCCCGGCCGGCAAACTTTGCCTCGCGGCCATCATGCTCGGAACCTCCAGCACTCTTTCCGCCTTCCTCTTCGTGCATCCTTCAGGACCCTATTTTCTCGCCCGCCTGCAGCCGCTTCGCAGCTTCCACATCCTTTACCTGGTGGGAATCCTGCTTCTCGGTGGCCTCCTGGGCAATCGTCTCATCGGCGCAACCCGGCGATCCGCACGCGTGACGGGCTTCGCTTTGCTGGCCGCCGCTGCCGTGTCCATGTTCTTCACGCAGCGCCTCACCTACCCGCTCTCCGCCCATATCGAATTTCCCCGCGCCGCTCCACGCAATCCCTGGGAAAAAGCCTTCGCCTGGATTCGCGCCAACACCCCTGCCGACGCCGTCTTCGCTGCCAATCCCGATCTGGTCCTGCTGCACGGCGAAGACGGTCAGGGATTTCGCGTGCTGACCGAGCGCAGCCTTCTGGGCGATTACAAGGACGAAGGCGTAGTCGTCGTCTTTCCTGCACTTGCTACGCAGTGGGCTCTTGAACGCAACGCCCAGGCAGGACTCGACCGGATGACTGACGCCGAGCGCGTGGCCCGCCTCCAGCCGCTCGGAGTCAGCTGGCTGCTTCTCTCGAGCACTGCCACCACCTCATTCGCCTGTCCCTACCACAACCTCGTCTCCCAGGTTTGCCGGCTCACACCGGCCGCCCCAACGTCACCCGTGACAGCCCGGATGCTGCTTGATAAGGCTGCCGCCTACTGAATCCGAACAAGTTTGATTGCGGCTTCTTGAATTTACGGTGAACTGGTTGCTCTCGCACGGCAGACACTTCTACCATTGAGCCGCGACAAGACCATTCCGCAATTCGATTCGAGCGCTGCAAGAATCTGCATTTCGAAACCTCAATTCGTAACCATTGAGCCCCGCCTGCAGGAGGTGCAACATGCAAGAGTTGGCCGCCCCGGAACCCACCACCGTCATCGAAGACGATCGCACTGCAATCAGCGTTGAAGCGCTGCGACGCGCCATCCTCGACAATCTGTTCTATCTCGTCGGAACCACCCAGCAGAACGCGACCGATCAGGAGTTCTTTACTGCCGTCGCCTACACCGTCCGCGACCGCATATTAGCGAGATGGTTCAAGACACTGGACTGCTACAAGAAGCACGACGTCCGCGTGGTGTGCTACCTCTCCGCCGAGTTCCTGATGGGACCGCATCTGGCCAATAATCTCCTCAATCTCCAGATCGAAGCACCGGTGCGCCAGGCGGTTGCCGAACTCGGTCGTGATTTCGATCAGATCATCGAGCAGGAGCGGGAACCGGGCCTTGGCAACGGCGGACTGGGCCGGCTGGCGGCCTGCTATCTCGATTCCATGGCCACGCTCGCCATACCCGCCATCGGATACGGAATTCGCTACCAGTTCGGCATCTTCCAGCAGCAGATCAGGGACGGCTGGCAGGTAGAGCTCACCGACTACTGGCTCCGCTACGGCAATCCCTGGGAAATTCGGCGTCCCAACGAAGCGGTGGACGTCGGCTATGGCGGCCACACCGAGGGCTGGGCCGACTCCACCGGAAAATACCGTGTGCGCTGGGTCCCGGCTTCCGTGGTCAGGGGCGTACCCTACGACACCCCAATCGTTGGCTACCGTTCCGGCATCGCCAACGACCTGCGGCTCTGGCGCTCCGAAGCAACTGAGTCGTTCTACTTCGAGCGCTTTAACAGCGGCGACTACCAGGGCGCCGTCGCCGGCAAGACATTTGCCGAGAACATCACCAAAGTCCTCTATCCGAACGACGAAGACATCCAGGGCAAGGAGCTTCGCCTCCAGCAACAGTACTTCTTCACTTCATGCGCCCTGCAGGACATGATCCGCCTGCACCAGCGGGTTGGGCGCTCCATCGACACCTTCCACGAAAAGTGGGCCATTCAGCTCAATGACACCCATCCGTCCATCGGCATCGCCGAGCTCATGCGGCTGCTGGTCGACGAGCACGGTCTCGACTGGGAGAAGGCCTGGGAGATCACCTCTACACACCTTCAGCTACACCAACCACACGCTGCTCCCCGAAGCCCTCGAGCGCTGGTCTCTGCCCTTGTTTTCCACGCTCCTGCCCCGTCACCTTGAAATCATCTACGAGATCAACACCCGCTTCCTTAATCAGGTGCGCCAGCGCTTCAACGGAGACGAAGAGAGAGTCTCGCGGATGTCCATTATCGACGAACAGGGCGAGAAGCAAATCCGCATGGCCCATCTCGCCTGTGTGGGCAGCCATCACATCAACGGCGTCGCCGAATTGCACACCACCCTGCTCAAAACCAGCGTTCTTCGCGATTTCTACGAGCTGTGGCCGGAAAAATTCATCAACGTCACCAACGGAGTCACGCCGCGCCGCTGGCTTGCCGTGAGCAACCCGGAGCAATCCGCTCTGATGACCCGCGTCATTGGAGACGGGTGGACCGGCGACCTCGATGAGCTGCGCAAGCTTGAGCAATTCGCCGAAGACGCCGCCTTTCGCGTCGACTGGCGCAAGGTCCAGCAAGATGTAAAGACGCGCCTCGCAAAATACATCCTCGACGAAACCGGAATCTGCGTCGATCCCAGATCAATGTTCGACGTTCAGGTCAAGCGAATCCATGAGTACAAGCGCCAGCATCTGAACGCCCTGCATATCCTCACTCTGTATTTCCGCCTGAAGCAGAAGCCCAACCTGGACATCGTTCCGCGAACCTTCCTGTTCGGTGGCAAGGCCGCGCCCGGCTACGCCATGGCCAAGCTGATCATCAAGCTCATCAACTCCATCGGCGACGTCGTCAACAACGATCCCGACGTGAAGCACCGTTTGAAGGTGATCTTCCTGCCCGACTACAACGTCACCTTCGGCCAGAAGGTCTATCCCGCCGCCGATCTCAGCGAGCAGATATCGACCGCCGGCAAAGAAGCCTCCGGCACCGGAAACATGAAGTTCGCCATGAACGGCGCACTCACCATCGGAACCCTTGACGGAGCCAACGTTGAAATCCGGGACGCCGTAGGCCAGGAAAACTTCTTCCTCTTCGGCCTCACCGCCGACCAGGTCCAGTCCAGAATTGCCCAAGGCTATCGTCCGCGAACCGTCTACGAATCCAATCCCTTTCTGCGCGAAGTCATCGACGGCCTCGGCTCCGGGCAATTCTCGCACGGCGATCGCAGCCTCTTCCGTCCAATCCTCGATCAGTTGCTCGACCACGATCCATACCTGCTCTTTGCCGATTACCAGTCCTACATCGACTGCCAGGACCGGGTAAGCGAGACGTATCGCGATCAGGAAGCGTGGTCCAGGATGGCGATCCTCAATGCCGCAAGGATGGGCAAGTTCTCTTCCGACCGTTCCATCCGCGAGTACTGCCAGAACATCTGGCATGTGGACGGACTTACGAATTGCTGACCGGCGTTGGCAGGTAACCGCCAGTCGAAGACCGCACCGGTCGCCCGCTTGGCAGCCAGCGCATAGGATGTGGTTATATATTCTTCCTGAGAACGTGCACTCCATTACCCCTGAGGAGCGTGCCATGGCGACCGAAGCGAAAGTGCAATCCCATATTTCTCCGCTGGCAGGCAAGCCCGCCCCGAAAGAGATGCTCATCAATCTCGATGAGCTGAATCGCCAGTATCTCGAACGCCGCCCCGACCTGAGCGACCCGACCCAGATGGTCAGCTTCGGAACCAGCGGCCACCGCGGCACGCCGTTCAAAGGCACCTTCACCGAAGCACACATCCTGGCCATTACTCAGGCTATCTGCGACTACCGGCAAATGCAGAGTATCGACGGCCCGCTCCTCATGGGCAAAGACACCCACGCCGTATCTGCGCCTGCCCAGAAAACCGCCCTCGAAGTGCTGGCCGCCAACGGCGTCGAGACCATGATCCAGCAGAAAGATGGCGTCACCGCCACACCCGTGATCTCGCACGCCATCCTGGTCTACAACCGCGGCCGCAAAGAGCATTTCGCCGACGGCATCGTCATCACTCCCTCGCATAATCCTCCCGAAGACGGCGGCTTCAAGTACAACCCGCCTAACGGCGGCCCCGCCGACACCGACGTCACCACGTGGGTCCAGGACCGCGCCAACGATCTGCTCCGTGCCAACAACAGCGGCGTGAAGCGACTGCCCTATTCGCAGGCGCTCAAAGCCTCAACCACTCACGAAACCGACTTCGTGCTGCCCTACATCAAGGACCTGAAATACACCGTCGACATGGACGCGATCAAAAACGCCGGCCTCAAGCTCGGCGTCGATCCTCTCGGCGGCGCATTCGCCCCCTACTGGGATCAGGTCAATTCCGTCTACGGACTCAACATCGAAGTCGTCAATCCCGTCATCGACCCGACGTTCTCCTTCATGACCGTTGACCACGACGGCAAAATCCGCATGGACTGCTCCAGCCCGTACGCGATGGCCAGCCTCCTCCGCCTCAAGGACAAATTCCAGGTCGCCTTCGCCAACGATCCCGACTCCGACCGCCATGGAATCGTCACACCCTCCGCCGGCCTGCTGAATCCCAACCACTATCTCGCCGTCGCCATCCAGTACCTGCTCACCCATCGCCCCGACTGGCCCGCGACCGCTGCTGTCGGCAAGACCGTGGTGAGCAGCAGCATGATCGATCGAGTTGTCGAAAGCCTCGGGCGCAAGCTCTCCGAAACCCCCGTCGGCTTCAAGTGGTTTGTCGACGGCCTTTTCACCGGCACCTTCTGTTTCGGCGGCGAGGAAAGCGCCGGAGCCAGCCTGCTGCGCCGCGACGGCACCGTCTGGACCACCGACAAGGACGGTCCCATCATGGGCCTGCTCGCCTGTGAGATCACCGCCGTCACCGGAAAAGATCCCGGCCAGCACTTTGCCGAGCTGGCCGCGAAGTTCGGAATGCCCTGGTACACGCGCATCGACGCGCCCGCAACTCCCGACCAGAAAGCGAAGCTCAGCAAGCTCTCGCCGGCCAACGTAAAGGAATCTCATCTCGCCGGCGAGCGCATCACCGCCAAGCTGACGAACGCACCCGGCAACAACGCCCCCATCGGCGGCCTGAAAGTCGTTGCCGAAAACGGTTGGTTCGCTGCCCGCCCCTCAGGCACTGAGAATCTCTACAAGATCTACGCCGAAAGCTTCAAAGACGAAGCCCACCTCGAAAGCATCGTCGACGAAGCTCAGCGCATCGTCACGAACGCCCTTGCCTGAAGGACCCGGAGGCTGCTTAAAGGACCCGGCGTTTAAGGCCCGAGGCTGTTTTACAGGCCTTACGCCTTTTTGCGACTGATCGATGAGCCGCGTCCATGAGCACCGCGTGAGATCGTTGTCGACAAGATCTAGCAGGTGGTGCAGCTGACGCTTGCGCAGACTCCGCAGGGAGCAACTCACTGTTCCTGCCGCATGCTATCAGTTTTACATGTCTAAGCCAGTTCAACATCAGTCGCATCTCGCATGCCTTTAGACTCAAGCCGATCTCACAGAGAGCTTTCAGCTATCGACTGATCCATTGCTCAACGATAAAATACGGGATATTGTTCGGCTCTATCTCTATCCACCCCATCATGTGCTGTTGTTGTGCGTCTATGAGAAGTCGCATATCCA
Organism: uncultured Acidobacteriaceae bacterium; assembly: GCA_963725225.1. Classification (GTDB taxonomy): domain Bacteria; phylum Acidobacteriota; class Terriglobia; order Terriglobales; family Acidobacteriaceae; genus Silvibacterium. Next base: position 318,176 of record CAVRXY010000005.1, on the reverse strand, counting down.
GGTACTCAGCCGTACTCAGTCTGTTCTGCCCATGCAGGTTGTATAACTCGAGCGGCGCACGACTACTACAAGAGACATTGCCTCAATAGCCTGTTTTCCGCTCTGGATATAGCTACCTGCAACTTTCTTTTCAAATGCTATCTACGCGATCGTTCGGTAGAGTTCCTCGACTAGGCTGTTTAACAGGCCTTACGCATTCGCCCGCTCCAGTGCGAGGTCCATCAGGGTCTGGTGAGTCCCGATACCTTCAGGGCCGCCGACTCCCTCGTCCGGCTGCAGTCGCGTATACGTGCCATCCGGCCCTAGCACCCACGCCTGCCTCTTGTCGCGCAGGTTAATGTCCAGAATCTCCCACAACCGCTCCTTGGGACCGGAAGCAAACACCGGCGTGTCCACTTCAATCCTCTTCGAGAGATTGCGATACATCCAGTCCGCCGAGCCGATGAGAAATTCGCCCTTGCCAGGATCGTGATGGCCGTTGGCGAAATAGAAGATGCGCGAGTGCTCGAGGAACCGCCCGATAATCGAGCGGATGCGAATATTCTCCGAACGCCCCGGCACCCCCGGGCGCAGGCAGCAAAAGCCGCGAATAATCAGATCGATCTCCACCCCGGCCTCCGATGCCTCGCACAGGGCCTCAATGATCTCCGGGTCTTCGAGCTGGTTCATCTTTGCGATGATGCGAGCGTAACGCCCGTCCCGCTTGTGCTTGGTTTCGCGGTGAATGAGATCAAGCAGTCGCGGCCGCATGGTCAGTGGAGCCACCAGTAGCGTCAAGCAGTGGGGCCGATCCGAGTGCCCCGTCAGGTAGTGGAACAGATTTACAGCATCGCCCGTCAGCCGCGGGTCGCATGTGAATAATCCGCAGTCGGCATATAGCTTTGCTGTCTTCACATGATAGTTGCCGGTGCCGATGTGCGCATAGCATCGCAAGCCGCTCCCCTCCTTGCGCACTACCAGCGCCGTTTTCGCGTGCGTCTTCAGCCCGGAAACTCCAAACGTTACGTGCGCGCCGACGCGCTCGAGTTCGGCCGCCCAGTGCAGATTTCGCTCCTCGTCAAAGCGCGCCTTGATCTCCATCACGCACGCCACCTGCTTGCCCCGTTCCGCCGCCCGTATCAGCGACTTAACAAAGGGCGTATCGTCGCCCACCCGGTATGCCGTCATCTTGATCGAAACCGTGCGTGGATCGTCCGCGGCGGCGCTGATGAAGCGTTCGACCGTAGCATCGAAGCTGTCGTAGGGGTGATGAACCAGAAAGTCGCCTACCTGAATGGCCGCAAAGATCGCATCCGGCCCGTTGCTGAGAAAGGAAGGAACCAGCGGCGTCCAGTCGGGATCTCGCAACGTGGGCAACGGCAACGCCAGCAGTTCAAACAGCGGGGTGTAATTCACCCTCTCCGGCAAGTCGTAGACATCGATCTCATCCAGCTTGAAGCGTTCCCGCATCAAGGCCTTGATCGCCGGATCTGCATCCGGTCCAAACTCCAGCCGCACCACCGGCTCATAGCGCCGTTGCCGGATCTCTTCCTTAACCATGGCCCGGTAGTCTGTTGTGACTTCCTCGTCAAACTCCACCTCGGCATCACGGGTCAGCCGCACGACAGTGATCCCGCTGATCTCCATGCCGCTGTAAAGCTTGTCGAGATTGCCTCGGATCACCTCATGCAGCGGAACCATGAGCCTTTGGCCGGGCTCCAGATCCGTGGTCAGGCTGACCCACTGTTTCAAGCACATCAGGAACCTTCACACGCGCATACATCGTTTCGGCCTTGGGCACATCCTTCAGGCGGAACACCAGTGAAGTCGACAGGTTGGAGATAAACGGGAAAGGATGGACCGGATCGATGACCAGCGGCATCAGCGCAGCAGACAGATTCGAATCGAAATACTTGCTCGCTTCCTCCTTCTGCCGCTTCGTGAGTTCGTGCCAGTAGCGCAGGAATACTCCGTGATCCGCAAGCCCCGGCACGATCACGTTCCGGTAGCACTCCGCCTGCCGTTGAAGCGTGGGCAGCAGTTTCTCCCGGACCTGTTCGCGCAAAGCGTGCTGCGCATCGCTCTTGCCTGCCCGAAGCACAGCCAGGCGCTTCATGAAGAACTCATCCAGATTCGACGTAAAAATCGCCAGAAACTTCGCCCGCTCCAGCAGCGGAACACGCTCATCCAGCGCCTCGGCCAGCACTCGCTCGTTAAAGTCCAGCCAGCTCAGGTCCCGGTCGATCCATATCTCCTGCAAAGCGGGTGGCAGGGACGCATTGAGCACCCCTTGATCACCGATAGACGCCAATGTAGCTGTGGCCATAGGGCCTCCACGACTCTCTAGAGAGTTGCGCAACGCCAGCGATTTTAATCCTCATCTGTGATAGCGAATGTGAAAGGACGGTTCAATCGCACAATTCGCCTTCACCAGGGAGCAGGCCCGCTCCCTGTCTGAATGATTTTGCAGTGGAGGAACTGGAAAAACCGCTAGTACGCCAGCGCCACGCCGTCGGCCCTCATTTCGCTCGCCGCCGCGTACACCCGGTCGGTTCCCTGTTTGCGATTCTCGATGCACTCATACCGCCCGAATCCGCCATCGCTGGCTCCCATCGGCCATCCAAGAGCTATGAGCGCCTTCCGCGTCTCCACCGGAACGCCCGCCTCCAGCCGCAATATCCCCTTTGGACCCAGTCCCGGCTGATCTTCGCCCATCGTTTGCGACGACCCCTCGTGGTGCCACCGCGGACTATCGCCGGCTGCCTGCACATCCAGCCCATAATCCACGCGATTCAGAATGATCTGCGTCTGCCCCTGCGGCTGCATATCTCCGCCCATCACGCCGAACGACAGCCACGGCACGCCGTCCTTCATCGCGAATCCCGGAATGATCGTCTGGAACGGCCGCTTCCCCGGAGCGTAGATATTCGGATGCCCATCCTGCAGCGAAAACAGCTCGCCCCGGTCCTGAAACATGAACCCCAGCCCATCCGCCACCAGTCCCGACCCCATGCCCCTGAAGTTCGACTGGATCTGCGACACCATCAGGCCATCCTTATCGGCTACCGTGAAATACGTCGTATCTCCATGGCTCGGCGCCTGCCCGGGATGCACCGGCACCAGAATCTGATCCATCCTGATCAGCTTTGCCCGCTCCTTCGCGTACTCCTTCGAGTTCAGCCACTCAATGGGAATCTTCGCAAAGTGAGGATCGGCGTAATACCGCGCGCGATCCTCATACGCCAGCCGCTTTGCCTCAATCTGCACGTGCAGATGAGGCCGGCGATTGAAAGCCCATCTCCCTCACATCGAACTGCTCGATGATGTTCAGCATCTGCAGCGTCGCCAGTCCCTGCGTATTCGCGCCCATCCCATACACGTCCACGCCGCGATAGTTCGTCACCAGCGGTGCGATCCACTCCGCCTGGTGCTCGCGCAGATCCTCATACGAGAGCCATCCGCCGATGCGCTTGAAATAGGCATCGATTGTCTTCGCGATCGGCCCATCGTAAAACGCGTCACGTCCCCCTTCCGCGATCATGCGATAGGTCCGCGCAAGGTCCGGATTGCGAAACACGTCGTACTCATTCGGAGCCTTCCCGCCGGGCATATACGTATGCACCGCATTCGCCGTCTCCTCCACGCCCGATCCCGGCCGCAGAAAAATCGCCATATTGCGCTTGATGTACCACCCGATAATCTGCGGCACCGGCGCCCCGTTCTCGCAGTAATGAATCGCCGGCTCAAACAGCTCCGCCCATTTCAACTTGCCGTACCGCTGATGAAGAGCCCACCATCCGCCCAGCGCACCCGGTGTCGAAACCGTCACCGCTCCCAGCTTGGGCAGCACTCCGTTCTTCGCGCGTGAGCGCGCCGTCTCCAGCGACAGCGACTTCGGAGACTTCCCCGAGCTCGCCATCCCCATCACCTTCGCCTGCTTCGGATCCCACAACAACGCATAGCAATCCCCGCCCAGGCCTGCGCTGGTCGGCTCCAGAAATCCGAGACATGCATTGGCCGCTACCGCCGCATCCGCAGCCGAGCCGCCGCGCTTCAGCATCTCGATCGCCGCCTGCGTCGCAATCGGATGCGCCGTGCCCGCCGCGCCCGAACATCCCAGCGCAGCCGACCGCGATGCAAAGCTCGCGCCGGAAGGCCGGTCGCCAGCATGCACATCCGGGCGCTCGAATCGCTCTTGCCCCGGAGCCTGATACTTCGGAAGCTGTGCCGTCGCTCCTGCTTCCTGCGCTGCTCCCGGGCTGGCGCCGTTGACTACATTTTTTGCGAAAGAACTGGAACCGGCCGCAGCCAGCGGAAGAGTGGCAAGAAATGTCCGACGACGCAAAGCATTCTCCTTGAAGTGAAAGTAGTGGCCCTGCAAACAAGGGCAGCGCCGAAGCGCTGCCCTCATCATCCAGATCCAGTCATGCGCGCTAGAACTGGAAGCGTGCCGCAAACTGCAGTTGCCGCGACGAGCCGGCATCGCCCACCGCAGTGCGGGTTGAAGAAATCTGCCCGAACGTGCTCGTCGCCGAACCCGTTGCCGACAGAGTCGGGTTGCCGAAGTTCACGTGGTTCAGCAGATCGAACGCATCCACGCGCAGCACCAGCGACGTCGTCTCGGTGATCTTCGTCGTCTTTTCGAGAGAAAGATCCGTGTCGGCGAAGCCCGGCCCCGTAAGCGTATTACGGTGCAGATTGCCAAAGCCTGTCGGCTGCGCATAGAAGTTGCAGCCGGGAGTCGTGGGCGAAGTGCATACTATGGCGTGGATATACGACACGTTGCCGTTGGCCAGCGTCGCGCCGCGCCCCGTACTGTACTGGTTTGACAAAAGCGTCGGTCGAATCGTGCCCGAGACGCCGTTGTACGTGGACGTGGTCGTCACGTTCAGCGGATTGCCGCTCTGCAGCTGAGTAATGTTCGCCAGCATCCAGCCCTCGACCAGCCGGCTGCTCAGTAACGAATTGCCGTGGAACGGCAGGTTCCACGTGCCCGAGAAGACGAAGTGATTGCGCGCATCGAAGTCCGACAGGCCATAGTTGCCCTTCGGATTGAAGTTATCTTGAAGATTGTAGCCACCCTGCGACCCAAGGGAATTCAGGTCCATGGACTTGGACCAGGCGTAAGTCGAGTTCAGCGAAATCCCATGAGAAAGAGACTTGCGTATCGTGAACCACAGGGCGTTGTAGTTCGAGAGCGAATCCGAATCCTGGTAGCCGATGTTCCCCAGGCCCGAACCCGGACGTATCGGGCTGGTCAATGACAACGTCGGATACGGCCTCGTCGCTTTGCCGTTCGGATAAATGAACTGGTTAAAGTTGCGCTCGATGCGAAGGTGTTTACCTTCCGAACCGATGTAGCCGATCTGCATCACCGCGCCCCAGCCGATTTGCTGCTGCAGGTTCACGTTGTAGCTTTCCGTGTAGGCATTGCTCAGCTTTGGATTCACGGCGCTCGGAGCCAGCGACGCGAGAGCCGCGCTTGAGTACAGCGTGCCCACAGGCAGCGCGCCGGTGATGCTCACCGGGTTCGCATTCGGCGGATTGCCCGCAAGCCCGGTTACCAGATCGCTTACCGGCTCGTCTGCCATCAGGCCATAGCCCGCGCGCAGGATCGTTTGGCCGTTCCCGCGAAGGTCATAAATAAAGCCGACGCGCGGCTCCCAGTTGTAGTTCTGATTGTAGGGCTCGCTTACGGAAACCAGCGACACATTGCCTTGGTCGAAGTTGACGAAGCGTCCGCCGCCCTCGGTTGGCGTGCCGTTCCACTCAAAGCGGAAGCCCAGCTCCGCCTGGAACCTCGGCGTGATCTTGTAGTTGTCCGAAACAAATGCGCCCACTGCATTCTCGAATACGCGGCTGGTCACCTGTGTAGGCGTCACTGCGAACGAGCTTGCAATTCCGTTGATGAAGTTCGTCGTCGAGCTGAACGTGATCGTGCCCGGAGTCTGTGCGATAAGAATCGCTGATGAACCGGCGGTACTCGCCCCCTGTTTTGATGGTGTGCTTCCCCACATTCCACGAAAGCGTGTCTGAGAAAACTCCCGTCGTGTCAAAGCGTCCCTGCGGAAAACCCGACGGCCCGCCGAAGTTCAGTCCGATGTCCTGCACCGTCATCTGCGGGAGCGCCGCGTTATAGGCAACGCCGTTTTGGATGCCATAGCTCAGCGGATCCGCCGGCGTAGCCGGCACAAAGGAAATGGCGATGCGGTTAAAGCCGATGCGCGCCTCGTTCACCACGTTGGGCGAAAAGATATGCACCTCGTTCAGCGTCCCGATCTGCCGGTGCGCGCCGCGATGATCGCCGAAGCCGGGAATCGTATTGCCCTGCAGATTCGGCTCCGTGCGCTTGTCCTGCTGCCACGCATAGTACGCATGCAGGTTGTCCTTGTTGGAGATATTGAAGTACAGGTCTCCCGAGAACTGGTCGATATTCACCGGTCCCGGCTCCGATCCCTGGAATACCGTCCCCGTCGCATTATTTCCCGCAGGGATGAAATTGATCAGCTGCGCATAGTCCGATCCCGCCGGGCTGGTCGCGAACGCTGCGCGCTGTGCCGGGCTGAGAACATTGCCGTTGAAAAGCAGTGCCTGATGCTGCCGCAGGCCTTCATAGCTCAGAAAGAAGAAGGCCTTATCCTTCCAGATCGGCCCCGAGAACGCGCCGCCAAAATTGTTCCGGATGAAAGAGTTCTGCGGGTTGGGCTTGCGATTGAAGTAGTTGCGCGCGTCAAAGTAGTTGTTGCGCAGATAGTCAAACGCCTCGCCATGGAAGGCGTTCGTGCCTGAGCGGGTCGACACGTTCACAATCGAACCCGAGGACCGGCCATACTCCGCCGAGTAAGTCGAGTTCGAAATCTTGATCTCTGAAGTTGTGTTGATCGATGGCTGAAAGGTGATCTGGTTCTGCGAGGCATCGTTCAGGTTGACGCCGTTGATCATGAAGTTTACCGAGTCTTCGCGCTGGCCCGCAGTGTCATACGAATTGGCTCCCAGCCCGCGGCTGGCGCTGGTCAGACTGCCCGTGACCGGCGGCACCACGGTGCCCGGCGTCAGGTTCGTCAGGTCGAGAAAGTGCCGCCCGTTCAACGGCATCTCCTGCACCGTCTTTTGATCGATCACCTGGGCAACGGTATCGTCTGCTGCATCGATAATCGGAGCCGCGCCCTGCACATTGACCACTTCTCCTGTCGGCCGCAACCGAAAGGTGTACATTCGCGGTTACAGTTTGGTCTACCTGCAGTGACACGCTTGCCAGCTTGTACGTGGAAAATCCGGGCGCCTGCACGCTCACGCTGTAATTACCAGGCAGCAACGAAGGAACTGTATAGTTGCCCGCCGAGTCCGAAGTTACGATACGGTCCAGGCCCGTAGCGATGCCGTGCACCGTGACCTGTGCTCCGGGCACAACGGCGCCTGAAGGATCGGTAATGTTGCCGGAGAGTGTCGCGGTCGACTGAGCGTGACCCGCGACTGCGATGAGGATGATGGCGAATACAGCAATACTTCTGACTAGATGCTTCAATGGGGGCCTCCAAAGTGTTGCGAAATTTTAGTCAGACTCAATGACCGCAATGCACGGCAATATCCGTGAGCGTTTGCAGAAAATAGGGATTTCCTTGGCTGGAGCGGCTTGCCTGCAACCTCCCGGGGGAACTTACTTTCAATCTTGGATACGCGTATTTTAACCCGCTTTTAACTGCGGCCGGAAAAGTGGACTTAATTCGGGGTTTGGCGTAATGAAAAAACACGCGGAAATGGCCCTTGGATCGGGTCCATCGCATCACGTATATCGAGAAATTCGCCGCCCGCAACGTGGCAGGCGGCCAGAGGTGAGAAGACTTACTTGACGGTAAGCGTCAGGTTGAGCGAGTGACCGGTAACGCTTGTGCCGTTAATGCTCGCGTAACCGCTCAGTGTGATTGTGTATGTGCCAGCGACGATACCAGGATTGCCCGACGGTGGATGGTTGAGATACCCATATCGCTCCGAGCATGCCCCGAGACTCAGCCCGGCACCGAGCAGAGCCACCAGACCCAGCACCCGTAACGCCGCAATCCCCGACCGCCTGCGCAGCGCACCCAGACCCGCCAGTGCCAGAACCCCCGGCAGGACCACCGCGAAAGCCACCTTCGACGGCGACCTCTCTACCTTGGCGCTGGTTCCCGAAGGCCCCTGAGTCTGGAGCTGCAGTGTGCTTGAAACCGCCGCTGTCGTTAGCGGAGTCAGCGTCGTGGGGCTGAAGACACACTTAGCCGTCGTATTAGGAAGTCCCGAACAGGACAGCGTCACCATGTCGTTGAAGCCGTTCTCCGGCGTAACCGTAACCGTAATATTCGCGTAGTCGCCGGGCGAGAGGCTCACCGAAGTAGGACTGGCCGTAAGCGCAAAATCCGGAAGGCTCGTCGTCGCTCCAGTCGCCGCCGCCGTCGATGCCGACGCCGCGTAGCTCGTACCGCCCGAATAGCTCGCCGTCACCGATCCCGTGCCCTGCGGCAGTTTCTCAACGGTGAGCGTCGCAACGCCATCTTCGACGAACGCCGAGCCCAGCGAACCCTTTGCAGTCTCGAAGCTCACCGCTCCATCCGTCGCCGGATTGCCCGCAACATCGGCAACCTTCGCGGTGAATGTCGCGCCCTGGCCCACGGCAGCAACCGAAAGATGAGTCCGCGTCGCCACCTGCGCTCCGGCGGCCGCCGCTACCATCCATACCGCCAGAAAAAAGCCCGTGGCCTTCGCTGCCCGGGAGCCGATCACATGCCTCAACAACCGCAAACTCATTCTTGGGGTTCTCTGCTCTCTCAAAAAACGTCCGGCGCGGGAACAACTTGCGCCAAGCATTCATTGTATCCGAGCAGCGCGCACCCGGCCCTTTCGCCGGACATCGCCGGCACATCTTCCGCCTCCCTGCCGCGCAGAAGCTTTTCGCCTTATCGCAATTGGATAGGCTGATCCAACTTGAAGGTCATCACCGTCTCGGCCGGAATATCAATGTCCTTGTTGCCGGTGAAGGCCGCGCCCAGCGTTCCCGCGCCTGCGCCGCTCAGCCCGCCAATCAGCAGGCCCACGCCACCTGAGGCCACCCCGCCAATCAGCATCCCCACGCCCGTGCCGCCCCCGATAAACGCCGCCGTCCGCTTGCCCTTGCCACTCTTCGTCCGAACCACCGTGCCGGTGTCGAGCCGATAGTGCCGCCCATTCACGTCCAGCCCCGTCAGCGTCAGTTCCAGCACCGAGCGCCCCTTGAAATGACCGCGCTTGTGCGACGCCACTACCCGGCCGCGCGCGATCGAGCCCGCCGGAATCACCTCGACGCCATTCACCGCCACCGGGCTCACGATCGTTCCATCGAATGGATCGCCCTCATGCGATGTCTTCACGCTGATGCGCTGATTGATCCGGATGTGCAGCACCGTCCCGTCGGGAACCACCACCGGCGCAGGCTGCGGAGCATTGCTCGCCTCCTGTGCGCCCGCCGGCGGGGGTGCTGAAGCCGCCGACTGCGGCGAAGCAGCAGGCGCAGACGCGCTCGCCGGAGCCGGATTCGTCGTCGCGGTATTCGCGGATGCCGGAGCCGGCGACGGGGCCGCCGCAGCATTCGGAACAGGATTATTCGGAGTAGGCGACGTAACGGCACTCGCCGAGCTGTTATCCGGATTCGCCGGCTGGCTTGCGCTCTGCGCGCTCGAGGATTCTGCGCCGCCGTATTCTGCGCGTTCTGATTTTTGTGGCACCCGGCCGCGGCCAGCACCACACTTCCCAGCAACAACCCCTGCACCACCTTACTCAGCCCGAATCGCATCATCCAGCGTTCTCCTTGCGTGCTCGAAGTTAGATGCACGCTCTCGATCCCGCGCCGCCTTTTCGTCAGATCGCATCGACCTTAGCTCCCCGACCGTAAGCTCACTGATACGATGACTGGTTACCATTTCACGCATCGCGAGGCCACCACATGACCACCACGCTCTCCCAGCGCCCGCGGCTCGAAGATAGACCCCAGCTCCAACACCTCACCGCCCAGCTCAACGACCTCAAAGCCAAGGGCACCTACTTCAAGCTCCGCATTCTCGACGACATGCAGGCCCCCGTCTGCCACTACGACGGCAAGCAGGTCATCAACCTCGCCTCCAACAACTACCTCGGCCTCACCGCCCACCCCAAACTGGCCGAGGCCGCCATCCAGGCCATCAAAGACTACGGCGTCGGGTCAGGAGCCGTGAGAACCATCGCCGGAACCATGAAGATCCACATGGAGCTCGAAGAAAAGATCGCCGCCTTCAAAAACGTCGAAGCCTGCGTCGTCTTCCAGAGCGGATTCGCCGCCAACGCCGGCACCGTCTCCGCCATCCTCGGCAAAGAAGACTTCATCCTCTCCGACGAGCTCAACCACGCCAGCATCATCGACGGCGCGCGCCTCTCCCGCGCCAAAATCAAGGTCTTCCGCCACAAAGACACCGCCCACGCCGAAGAACTCCTCAAGGAAGTCGCCAACGAGCCCGGCCACAAGCTCCTCATCACCGACGGCGTCTTCTCCATGGACGGCGACATCGGCCCTGTCGACAAATTGTGTGACCTCGCCGATAAATACGGAGCCATCATGATGGTCGACGACGCCCACGCCTCCGGCGTCCTGGGCCGCAACGGCCGCGGGTCAGTCGATCACTTCCACTGCCACGGACGCGTCGATGTCCAGGTCGGAACCCTCTCGAAAGCCATCGGCGCGCTCGGCGGCTACGTCTGCGGCTCCAGCGATCTCATCGACTTCCTCTACCACCGCGCCCGCCCGTTCCTCTTCTCGACCTCGCATCCGCCGTCGGTCACCGCCACCTGCATCGCCGCCTTCGACCTTCTCGAACAGGAGCCCGAACGCATCGACCGCCTCTGGGACAACACCCGCTACTTCAAAGCCGAACTCGGCCGCCTCGGCTTCGACATCGGAGGCGTCACCACCCCCGCCAGCGAAACCCCCATCACCCCCATCATCGTCGGCGACGGCCGCCGCACCATGGATTTCTCGCGCGCCCTCTTCGACGCCGGAGTCATGGCCACCGGCATCGCCTTCCCCACCGTCCCCGAAGGCAAGGCCCGCATCCGCACCATCATGACCAGCGAGCACACCCGCCCCCAGATCGACCAGGCGCTGGACATCCTCGACAAGACCGCCCGCAAGCTCGGGATATTGAACTAGCGGAGTCGCATCCGTGCGGCTCTGCCTGTAAAACCGCTGTGATCTTTTGAACGATGCGAGGCTTACAAAAATATCTTTCACCCGTGAGACGCAAGAACGCACAGTGAAAGGCAGGCATTTCGCGGTGCGCATGCGCTCTCTTTTAGTGCGGATTTTCGGCTTTCCCGCAACGCTGATCCACGGCGACACGACCGTATTGGATAGGTGGATTTGGCTAAAACATCATCTTCCAAGCGTCCGTGACGGGTCGAAGCGGCTGCTCGATGTCGGCTGCAGCACCGGGGCGTTCACAATCGGTGCTGCGCGTCGAGGCTACTCGGCGTTAGGTCTCACTTGGGATCAGCAGGAAGTAAATAAGGCTCGGCACAGGGCGCTCCTGGCCAACGCTCCGCTTGCACAGTTTGAAGCGCAGGATGTTCGACAGCTCAACCAGCGTTCTGATTTGTTCGCCGGCTTTGATATCGCCTTATGCTTCGAAAATATCGAACACATCATTAATGATCAGAAACTTATGGCTGATATGAGCCGCTGCCTGAAACCCGGAGGTACCCTGCTGCTCACAACGCCGAACTTCAACAAGATCCCGATCTCCAAAGGGGATAATGGCCCATTTGAATTGGTCGAAGATGGCGGCCACGTACGCAGCGGATACACGCCCGAGGACTTGACAAACCTCTGCGCATCATCGGGATTTAAGGTTGTGCAGATCGGTTACTGTACCGGGATTGTCAGCCAGAAAACAACAGCCCTCCTTAGAACCCTGAAAAAACTCCACCCCCTGTTCGGGTGGGCGGTTATTCTTCCTCTGCGCGTGCTGCCACCCCTCTGCGATCCATGGCTTTCCAGAATCATCAACTGGCCCGGATTCTCTATCACTCTGATCGCAACGAAAGACTGATCACTCCCAGACACTCAACCTTCCAGCCGGTCCCTGCCCTACAATGGCCCGCATGGCCCGTTACCTTTCCGCATTGCTCCTGCTCTCTGCCTTTTCACCCATCGCCCTCGCCCAATCGCAGCCGCAGCCCCAGCCCGCGCCCATGCCGCCGCCCATCGCAGCTCCCATCGACAAGCCCTATCCCGGGCCAGTGCAGCTTTCGGTCGACATTACCGATCTCACCGATCGCGTCTGGAAAGTGCATGAAGAGATCCCCACCGTGCCCGGCGCAAAAGAGATGGTGCTGCTCTACCCGCAGTGGCTGCCCGGCGAACACGCGCCCGGCGGCCCCATCGCCTCAGTCGCCGGAATCGTCACCCAGGTCGACGGCAACAAAGTGCAGTGGGTACGCGACGCCGTCAACATGTACGCCTTCCACGTCCCGTTGAACGGCAGCGCGAAAACCGTCAGCGTGGACTTTGACTATCTCTCGCCCATCCACCGTGGCGCCGGCCGCATCGAGGTCAGCGACGCCATTGCCGACCTCGCGTGGAACGAAGTGGTGATGTACCCCGCAGGATTCTTCACCCGCGACATTCCCGTCGACACCACCCTCAAGCTTCCCGCCGGATGGAAATACGCAACCGCGCTGGAGACCGCTTCCAACGCCGGCGACACCGTCCACTTCGAACGCACCACCGTCAACACGCTCGTGGACTCGCCCGTTTACGCCGGCCTCTACTACAGCCGCATCGATCTCTCCCCGGCGCCCACCGACCCGGTGTTCCTCAACATCTTCGCCGACAAGCCCGAAGACCTGAAGATGACTCCCGAGCAGTTGCAGGTGCATAAGAACCTCGCCTCGGAGGCAGACAAGCTCTTCGGCTCGCACCACTACAAGCACTATGACTTTCTGTTTCTGCTCAGCGACAAGGTGGGCGGCAACGGCCTCGAGCATCACCAGTCCAGCGAAGACGGACTCGACGCGGACTACTTCACGGACTGGGCCAACGGCGCTCTGATGCGCGATCTTCTTGGCCACGAATACACCCACTCATGGAACGGTAAATTTCGCCGCCCCGCCGATCTGTGGACCCCGAATTACAACGTGCCCATGCGCAACAGCCTGCTCTGGGTCTACGAGGGCATGACCCAGTACTGGGGCAACATTCTTACTGCCCGCGCCGGCATGCGCACCGCCGAGCAGACCCGCGATATCTTCGCCTACGCCGCCGCTGAATTCGCCGCCAGCCGTGGACGCGACTGGCGTCCCCTCGTCGACACCACCGACCACCCCATCCTGGCACGTTCGCGCCCTGCAAGCTGGCCCAGCTATCAGCGCGATGAAGACTATTACGAAGAGGGAATGCTGATCTGGCTCGATGCCGATACGAAAATTCGCGAGCTCACCAACGGACAGAAATCACTCGATGACTTCTGCAAGAAATTCTTCGGCGTATACAACGGCAGCTTTGTCACCGATACGTACACGCTCGACGATGTCGTCCACGATCTGAACGACGTAGCACCCTATGACTGGAAAGATTTCTTTGAGAAGCGCGTCTACGATCTGCATCCCGATGTGCCGATGAACGGCTTCACCCAGGGCGGCTACAAGCTTGTCTACACCGACAGGCAGCCGGAGTGGCGGCAGAAGGAATTCGAGAAGGCGGGCTTTGCCGACTTTTCAACCTCTCTCGGCTTCTCTCTCGGCTCCTATTACGCCAGGTCGGAAGGCGAAAACAAGACGATCGGAGATGTATGGTGGGGAAGCCCCGCGTTCAAAGCGGGCATCACTCCCGGCATGGAAATCGTCTCCGTCAATGGCACCGCATACACGGCAAAGGTTCTGACCGACGCTGTCCTGGAAGCAGAAAAAAGTAAGCAACCATTACAGTTGCAATTTCGCAAAGACAACAGCTTCATCACCATCTCGCTGTCTTACTTTGACGGAATGCGCTATCCAACACTCGAGCGAGTCGAGGGCACGCCCGACCGCTTCGACGACATCCTCGCCCCAAGCAAGAGCGCTGTTGCCTTCGATGTAAATCGATTGCTCCATCGGCAGACCAGCAGCCGGGTGCCCCATGTCCCGATTCTGGGACATGGGAAAGAAGAAATGCTCCCTGAATGGATCCCCATCCAGGTAGCCTGGGGCTGGAAATCTGACCTAGGGAAGAGAACATTCCGCCAACGAAGATGTAACGCTGTCATCCAGTCCATCACTAACCGGATGATTGGAGGCTATATGCCGACAGCGCCATTGAAAACAACGGATATTCCCAAGGCAATTCACCCCCGCCCACCCCTGACGGAACCGCCAGACAAACTGCCCTTCGAAGCTTCTCCTCAATCAACGAAGGCAGGAGTGCGGGTGTTTCCACCTCCAGTGCGGCGGCACCCTCGTGGATCGCCCGACGGGGGAGGTGGCGATCGACGACAAACGTCTGCAAGGCTATCTTCCCGATCATCTTGCGCTCAACCCGGTTGCGCCGACCATGGACGAGAGACTTCGCATCCGTCGCACCTATGACCCGCTCGCCAAGCTCAGGAAGAACCAGTTCATGGCAACCACAATCTTTCCTCCCGATCAGCGCCGCGTTTTCTCTGACACCTCTTTTCCCTGGTGCACGGTTGGGCGCGTCGATGTTACCGGTGGCTGGGGATCGGGCACACTGATTGGCCCCCGTCATCTTCTCTGTGCCTCGCACATGATGACCTGGAATCCCGGACAACACCGTCAACCAGGTCACATTCACTCCGTCATACTTCAGCGGCAGTGCTCCCTTCGGAAATTCGGGAATCATCCATTGGTACGCATACCGCAAAGTTGTTGGACCGATTCTGAGCGCCGCCGACACCGAGGAGGACTACGTGGTGCTCGTCCTCAGCAACCGTCTTGGCGATCTCTGCGGTTGGATGGGGACTAGAGGTTATGACGGCAGTTGGAATGGCCTCCCAGACTGGAGTCACATCGGCTATCCGCAGGACATTGCGGGAGGCTCTGAACCTACCTTTCAGAACGCCATATCGATCGATAACAACTTTGGCGGTTCCGATGACGAATATCTCGCACAGAAAGCGGACGTCATTCCCGGGCAATCAGGCGGACCATTCTTCGGTTGGTGGTCCGGGGAGGCTTGGCCACGTGTAGTCGGGGTACAGAGCGCCCAAAATCCCTCAACAAATTCTGCCGGGGGAGGAAACGACATTCCCAATTTAGTGAATCAGGCTCGAGCGGATTTTCCGTAGACTACCCTGAAGCCTCTGCATTCTGCTCTGCCTGGTTCTCCCCTTCCACGTTGTTCGCGAGAAGGGCAGGACGCACTCCCAAAACCCGCCGCTGCAACCGCTGCCTCGCGAAGCGAGGCCCGGTAGAAGCCCCGGGCTTCAGCCCGCGGAACAAAAAGACGCTCCGAAGGAGCACACCGCTCTGCCGAAGGCCGGAGTGCAGCCGCAGGCGCAGCGACAAAAAGGAAGTCCCAATTCGGTTCATCGCGTTTTCGAGGAACGGGATTGGGCTGATCCGGCGCGCGGCTTTATCGCGCCTCCTTATTCAGCGACTAACAACCCCGGGAGCGGTTCATCCCTCCAATTAGCACCTCGTCACAATATCGGGCACACATTTACTTAACGATCCCAATTTCTCCATCGCGCAGCTAACATGGCGCGTGAATTCAAACCTGTGACAGGGAGTCGAGCCCATGCGAAGCCCTTCCATCTTTTCTTTATGTGTCTTGTGCTCTTCAATCGTGCTCGCGCAGGCCCCTGCTGGCAAAGCAACCGACGACGAAGCGGCCCAGGCATACTCGCAGCAGCAGTGGGACAAGTCCGAGCTGCTCTACGGCGCGCTTACGCAGTCTCAGCCTGAGAATGCCCGTTTCTGGTATCGATATGCGGTATCTGCCCGCGCCGACAAGCACTACGACGCGGCACTTCACGCTTTCAACCAGGCCAGACAATACGGACAAGGCAAGGGCCTGCCATCATTCGTCGTAGACTACGACATCGCAACCACGCACGCGGCGATGGGGCATACCGATGAAGCCTTCACGGCCCTCAAATCCGCGACTGCGGCAGGCTACGCCCAGCCCGACAAACTCGAGACCGATACCGCATGGAACTCGCTGCGCTCCGACCCTCGATACGCCGCTATCCTCGATCAGGCGAAGCGCAATCTCACCCCCTGCAAGTACTCGGCCGAGAGCCGGCAATTCGATTTCTGGGTGGGCGACTGGGATGTGGTGAACACATCGGGCGGGCAGCCCGTCGGCAGCAGTCACATTGCGCAGGAACTGGGCGATTGCGTCATCTGGGAAAACTGGACTTCGGCCGGACTGCCCTACGCGGGCAAGAGCTACAACGCCTACAACACCAGTCTGAAGCGGTGGGAACAGTTCTGGGTCGACAACTCACAGGGAATGATCTTCTTTTACGGGAATCTCAAAGACGGCGTGATGGACTTCTGGACCGATGAAATCCCTCAGCCATCGGGCCCGAGCATGAGACGCCATCTCCAGTTCTATAATCTCGCGCCCGACACCGTTCGCCAGTTCAGCCAGAAAAGCACCGACGGCGGGAAGACCTGGACCGTAGAGTATGACTTCACTTATCACCGCCGGAAGAGCTGACAGATGGACATACCTGACGCAAGGCAGAGCGGAGGCAGCGCCGGGGGCCCTTCATCGACGCGTCAGAAGATGTGCTTGATCCCCCGGCCGACGCCCTTGGCGATCTTCCCCGTCCCCTTCACCGTCCCGACGCTTACATCCTTGCCCGCAACCACGCCGCCCTTGCCAACCGACGCCGCTGCATCGATCGGATGCAGCGTTACCAGGTCGACGGCGCCCTTGCCGGCGCCCATGGCCAGATTACCCGCGCCCTTCGCCGCACCCTTCCCGATGTCTCCGGTTCCGCTGGCCACATCGCCGCCCGGACTCCGGCCCCTCTTCTGGGAATGACCGCTCTTTGGATTCGCAGTCGAGCTCCGATCCGACGCCGCCCGACTCGGCGCAGCAACGGCCAGCGCGAACAACAGAAAAGCAACGAATCTCAATTTGGAATACACGATGGCGCTCCGCTCGACCTTGGCCGTGCTCTCTATCATGTATTCAACTCCAGCCGGACGCAACAGTCGCGGCCGGTTTTCCTAAGCCCTGCACCCTACACCTTTGACCCTGTCTTTTTTGGCCGACCATTTTCCGCCAGTAGTTAAAATAGAAATAGAGACAAAGAAAAGTAGACCGAACAAGAAGGCCCGGCTTCCTGAAATCAGCCGGGCTTTTGTGTTCTTCTGAGCCAACTCTTGTGTAATGAAACGATTACAGTCTCGTCCTTTAGAATGAAACGGTTACAGCCTGCACGGCTTGAGATAGGAAATTGATCGCGGCAACCTCTTTGCAATGAAACGCTTACAAGCAGGCCATTTAGAATGAGACGCTTACAGTACGTTTGTTTAGAATCAAACGGTTACAGACGAGAGGGGGGAGGGGTACCCTCAGTAAACCCAATAGAAGACCACCACTGCGATGCCGACGACATTCCAGTTCACCGGGCCCGGAAGGAAATGCCCGAAGATGGTAAGAAGTATGCCAATCGCATAGGCCAGCCTCATCAGAGGGTCTTGCCTCTCCTCACCTTCCATCTGCCGCTGCTGAACTTGAGTGATATTCATGACCGCCTCCTGACATGAACAGAATCGCTCCGTTTCGCCTCGGACGGCAGTATGGTTTGTCAGCAATCGCACATGACGGATGTCATGCGTCAGTAGTAGAGATACTTCCGCCACTTCTGGTCCGAGTGGCCGATCATCCGCATGATGTGCCGGCTGGTATGCAGCGAAAACGGCCTGGGCTCCCGGATCAGCTTCATATCCTGCAGCTCGTGCAGCAGTTGGTTGCCCTTGCGCCGGTTGCAGCTATGGCAGCACGCAACCAGGTTCTCCCAGGTAGAAAGCCCTCCGCGCGACCGGGGATGCACATGGTCGAGCGTCAGTTCCGAGGAGTGCAGCGTAATCCCGCAGTATTGGCACATATTGCGGTCGCGCAGCAGGATATTCTTCCGCGACAGCGCGCGCGTCTGGTGCGGAATCCGCCGGTACTCGAGCAGCCGGATCACCGACGGCATCGGCATCCGCACCCGCGCCGCATGCAGAATGGCGCCTTGCTCCTCCTCGGTCTTGGCGACACCCTTCAGCACCAGCACCAGGGCACGCCGGGCCCCACAGATATTGATCGGCTCGTACGACGCATTCAGAACCAGCACGGGGGTCTGCATGGCTGACGCGAATCGCACCCGCGGCTCTACTGCCTCGGCGTGCGGCAGGGCATGGCACTTGGCGAGCGACTTCTGCTTGCGGGCGTGAACAGCTGATTTCCCTAGCGACATCCTCTTCCCCCTCCTCGATCTGTTTGCACGATCCGTTATCTGCGATCCGTTATCTGCCGCCTGCAAAGCGCCCGCGGCCTACTGAACTGTCGTGCCTCCATCCCAAATGGCAATATCCTCGTGCATCGGCACCTCCGCCACCGCCGGCCGGAATGCCTCCACCTGCCGCCGCTGCGCCCGGGCCACCGTCGCCACCCACACTCTCGCGGCGCCGGCCTTCCTTAGCACCTGGGAGCACGCCCGGGCCGTAGCCCCCGTCGTGTAGATATCGTCGACCAGCAGCACATCCCGTCCCTTTACCCGGGTGGGGTCCGAAACAAAAAAAGCGCCGCGCAAATTGCGCCGGCGCTGATGCGGGCTAAGACCCGCCTGACTCTCAGTCGCGCGTTGCCGCGCTAGAACCCCCGGAGCAAATTCGCCCTCCCAGCCCGACCGCATACGCAGCATAGCCCGTACCACCGCCCGCGCCAGCAACTCTGCCTGATTAAAACCCCGTTCCTTTCGCCTGGCTCCGAACAGCGGCACCGGAACCACCAGCAGTCTTTGCGGCAACTCCGAAATCGCTAAGACCCGGCTCGCCAGCAGCTCGGCCAGCCTCCGGGCAATCGGTTCAAGCCCTTCATACTTAAGCAGATGGAGCAACGATCGCATCGTGCCTTGATACAACCCATACGCCACCGCCTCTTCAAATGGCGGAGGCGCCAGCCGACACTGACGGCACAAAATGCCGCCCTCTGGCCCCTCGCCGTAGTCCGACACACCAAGATCTTCTCCGCAGCGGGAGCAAAGCGATGTCAGTTGTGAAGGAAGGTCGTTCCAGCAGGAAGGGCACACGGGAAGGCGTGCTACGTCAGAAAGGTGGTCACTGCAGACTGCACAGACGCCGGGCAAAGCCACCGCAGTTACACTACTCAAAGGACTTCGGAGCACGCGAACTATTGCCCGCCAAGCCATCGCCTGACTTGACGGTAGGTCCTGTGTCAGAAGGTCACTCTGACTGCGGAAGACTCACCTCACTCACTGGCAGATACGGATTTTTGAATCCGTCGCCCGATTGCCAAGAGTATACCCCGATTTTCAGCTTCCCACAAAGATCGACGTTGTCTTGTTCGATCCCTTGATATGCTTGTGACGCACTCCGTGAGATCACTCTTTTCCGGCGCGCGGTCTGTCGGACGTGCTAAAAAGCTGTAGCATGAGCGTGAATCTCTTGAACTTTCCCGTTGTAGTTTTCTTGATCTCGATCATTGTCCTCTGGTTTGCAGCATGGATCGGTTCGCGCATCCGCGCGCGATCTCAGAAAGACCTCCCCGAGGATTTGCGCGAGGACTTCGGCGTCCTCCTCGCCGCCAGTCTCACCCTCCTCGGCCTCATCATCGGCTTCAGCTTCTCGATGGCGACCGGTCGCTACGATCAGCGAAAGAACCTCGAGGAGGAAGAAGCAAATGCCATCGGCACCGAGTATCTCCGCGCCGATCTGCTGCCACCATCCGATGCTTCGCAGGTCCACGCTCTGCTTCGGCAATACACCGATCTTCGCCTTCAGTTCTACCGCACGCGCTGGGCCTCCAAGCTGCGGCCAATCAACGATCAGACTTCGGCATTGCAGAATCAGCTCTGGGCAGCTGTTTCCGGACCCGCCAGTGCTCAACCCACTCCGGTGCGGGCGCTTGCCGTCTCCGGCATGAACGATGTGATCAACTCTCAGGGCTACACGCAGGCGGCCTGGTGGAACCGGATTCCCCAGGCCGCCTGGGGTCTGATGGCCTTTATTGCCATCTTCTGCAACGTGCTCTTCGGCTATGGCGCGCATCGCAAAGATGCGCGGGTATTCATTGTTCTGCCAATAGTTGTCTCTATCTCGTTCCTGCTGATTGCCGACATCGATAGCCCACGGGGCGGCCTCATCCATGTTCGCCCCTTGAACCTTGAGAGCCTGAGCAACAGTCTGAAATAGTCACTGACCTCGCCTCCTGGCGATTTGGGCTTCTGAATCGATCCGTCACGCTGCTACACTCAGCATTTCTCATGCGCGGATATGAGCGCCTGCGCCTGAAATCACCGGAGGGATCGCTTGCCCAGTCTGCCCGACTTCCAACCTTTTGTCCCCGCAAACGAGACGCGACCCGAATTCACAGTTCGCGCCATTCTGCTGGGCTGCATCTTCGGATTACTGTTCGGAGCAGTGACCGTCTACGTCGGTCTCCGCGCCGGACTTACCGTCGCCGCCTCGATCCCCATCTCTGTTTTGTCGATCAGCGTATTGCGCGCGCTCGGCCGCGCATCGATTCTTGAGAACAACATCGTTCAGACCACCGGCAATGCCGGCCAGTCCATAGCCGCCGGCGTGATCTTTACTCTGCCGGCGCTTATCTTTCTCGGCTTCGATCTCGAATACGCCCGCATCTTCATTCTCGCCCTGCTTGGCGGATGGCTGGGTGTATTGTTCATGATCCCGCTCCGCCGCCAGCTCATCGTCGAAGAGCACGGCAACCTTACCTATCCTGAAGGCACAGCCTGCGCTGATGTGCTCATCGCCGGCGAGCGCGGAGGCTCCTTCGCCAGCCGCGTCTTCTTCGGACTCGGCCTCGGCGCTCTCTACACGCTATTCCAGAACGAGAATCTTCTCGGTGCCTGGCCTGGCACCCCCAACTACGAACCGAAGTGGCTGCCGGGCGCGGCATTGCGCGCCGAGGCCACACCGGAATATCTCGGCGTGGGTTACATCATCGGACCGCGCGTCGCGGGAGTTCTCTTCGCCGGCGGCATCTTCAGCTGGTTCGTTCTCATGCCCGCGATCCACTTCTTCGGAGCGCATCTGCCCACCGCGATCTACCCCGGTACCGTGCCGATCTCGCAGATGTCGCCCAGTGATCTGTGGCGCACTTATGTTCGTCCCATGGGCGCCGGAGCCGTCGCCGCGTCCGGACTCATCACCCTCCTTAAGACGCTGCCCACCATCATCGGAGCCCTGACAGCGGGCGTGAAGACGCTCGGCAAGAACGCCGCCATGTCGTCGTCTAAGCGTACTGAACGCGATCTGCCCATGAGTGTGGTCGTCGGGGGGAGCGCGCTCCTCGTCTTGCTCATGTTCCTCTTCCTGACCCTTAAGCCCGTCCCTGGCGCTCAGGTCGGCTGGCTCGCCAATCTGGCCGCCTCGCTTCTGGTCGTGATCTTCGGCTTCCTCTTCGTCACTGTCTCCTCGCGCATTGTGGGCCTCATCGGCAGCTCGGCCAATCCCATCTCCGGCATGACCATCGCCACGCTCATGGCAACAGCCGCGATCTTTCTCGTAAAAGGATGGACCGCTCCCGCCTTCGGAGCCCTCGCCATTACTATCGGCGGCGTTGTCTGCATCGCTGCCGCCAACGCCGGAGATACCTCGCAGGACCTCAAGACCGGATTCCTGATCGGGGCAACGCCCTGGAAACAACAGATCGCCGTCATGGTCGGCGTGATGGTGTCTGTCTTCTCGATCGGCATCACTCTCAACGCCATGAACAAGGGCCTCGAAGAGTTCACGCCGATGAAGGCTCCCATCGCATACAGCCTCAGCGCTCCGATCGACGGCGTTCAGGTTCAACAGCAACACTTCAGCCGCACGCGCTTTCTGCTCACCAAGCCCGACAAGTCCACTACTTTTGTCGACGGCAGCAAGTACGTTTTGCTGAATGCGCTAGGCTCAAAGACACTGGCAGACGGAAAATACCTCTTCAACCCTGATACCGGAAAGATCGAAATCCAGTGGGCGCAGGGCATCGGCAGCGAAAAGGCCGCCGCTCCGCAAGGCCGCCTGATGGCAACCGTCATCAACGGCATCCTCTCGCGCAAGCTTCCCTGGGGATTAGTCTTCCTCGGCGTCTTCCTGGTCATCGCCGTTGAGTTGCTCGGCGTTCGCTCTCTCTCCTTCGCCGTCGGCTCTTACCTTTCGATCGGGACAACGCTGGCCATCTTCTGCGGAGGCGTCGTTCGCTGGATGGTCGACCGTGCGGTAGCCAGGGCAGGAGGCAGCGCCACCGAAACTGAAAGTGAGGTTTCGCCCGGCTCGCTCTTTGCCAGCGGACTCATCGCCGCCGGCGGCATCATGGGACTGCTCGGCGTCGCCCGCAAACTCTACGAAGCCGCCACGGGACACGAAACACGGATGTGGTTCGCCGCAGGTTCGGCTGTCTATCAGCTCCTGTACCACCAGCCGCTCTCAGTTGTGATGTTTGCCCTGTTGGCCTTCTCTCTCTACTACTTCGCGCGCAAGCCGCTGAACGGAAAGTAGCAATCCTCACCGAAAGCTCGCGCTATGAAACTGCGCGATCACCTCAGCGCTCGGCGGCTTCGTGACTGCGCTGACCACGATCAGGCATAGCACTGCTGCCAGCAGTGCTGGGAAAATCGCATCCCGCTGCGCAATAACAATTGGCAGATGTTGATGTATGAAAGACGAATCCCAGAAGACCGTTACGAAAGTTCCTGCAGCAATTGCGCTCACCGCCCCAGCCGCAGTCGCACGCCTTGAGTAAAAAGCCGCCAGAATGACCGGAGTCAGCGCCGCCGAATAGATCGTGTACGCATAGAGCGTCTTCTTCAGAACCGATTCCGTTCCCAGCGCCTGATATAGCGCCCAGATGCCAAGCAGTGCCACCATCAGCCGCGACACGATAAGCACCCGCTTGTTCGAGGCATCCGGAGCGATATACCGCACAAACACATCGTTTACGAGATTGGTCGCCGGCGAGAACAGGTAATTATTCGCGGTCGAGATAATCTTCGCGAAGATCGCCCCCATCAGCAGCGCACCCAGCCATGCCGGCAGACCGTGCAGCGCGGAGTAAGCCAGAATCTCACGCGGGTGCTGCGAAACCTCGCCGGAAGGAAAACGCGCCGAGCCCACGATCGCCAGCACCACGATCACCGTCTCCAGAATCACCGTGCCGATAATCCAGCCCACAACTGCCACTCGCGCGTCCTTCTCCGATTTCGCCGAGAAGAACTTCTGATACATCGACTGATTGCCCAGCATCAGCAGGCACGTCGGCACGCTTAGCTCCAGCGCCTGTATCAGCGAGTAGTCTCCAAGCGGCTGAAAATGGGTCGGCCGGCAACATATGATGCACTGCGCTCCAGCCCCCCACCGAATGCGTCAGCACTGGCAGCGCGATCAGCATGGTAAACGTCGCCAGCAGGCCGATGAACACATCCATATACGCCACCGACGACATGCCCGCAATCGCCGTGAACACAATCACAAAGGTCGCAATGATGTACTTTCCCAGAGTCGCGCTGATCACCGTCGGAAAAACCAGGTGCAGAATGTCTCCGCCGCCGATCAGCTGATAGCTCGTGATCGCCGTATAGGCAAACAGAACCGCCACAACTCCCAGAACGCGCGCCGTCTGGTTGTAACGCGCCTCCAGCAGGTCAGGAATCGTGAACTGCGCAAACCTGCGCGCCCGCGGCGCAATAAAGTAGATCAGCAGCAGGCCCGCCCATCCGCCCCCGCCCTGCCACAGCGCGACAAACCCATGCTTGTACGCGTTCTCCGCTCCCCCCAGCAGCGATCCCGAGCCGATCCACGACGAGAGCAGCGTGAAGACGAGCACAAAGGCCGACAGCGAACGCCCGGCGACAAGGTAATCGGCTTTCGTCTTCACCTTGTGAAGACGCGCCAGCGAGACGCTCATCAGTGTGAGGACAATCGCGCCCAGAACTACGGCGTACAGTGGTGACATTCTTTTCCTTGTGAAATTTCGAGTAGGACCAAGCGCTCACAGCGTTTTGGGAAAGGGTTATAGTCGGAGCCGCAACCCTTGAGCTGACGCGACCAGCGGGAGCGCGCCGTGCACGGTCTTAGCAATGCCACATAATTCCCTAAAACGCTCCAGTCTACGGGAGTTGGGCCTTCTTGTCAGGCTTGAATGCGCTCTCAACCTGCGCCGCGCTGCGACCCCTCACTCGCACGATCTTATTTCGTGAATACCCGCCGGCAATCACTTCGACGGCAGACCGCGGCACACTGAGCACGTCAGCCAGGTACGAAATCAACGCTTCATTCGCTCGACCTTCTACCGGCGGCGCCATCAGTGCAATCTTGAGTGCCGTCTCCGAACCCTCTCCGGCGGCTCCCATGAACCGCGTCCGACTGGCGCGCGGGCTTACCCGAACCGCGATCGACACGCCTTCCCGCGTTTCATGCACCGCCGCACCCCAGTTCACGCCTTTGCTCCTCGCCCGCCAAACAATCGCCGTACCGATGCGCACCACAGTTGAACCTTCCTCGATGGCGATTTCGAAGTCGCCTGACATACCCATCGACAACTCTCCGAAATCGAGACCTGGATGCCGGGCAGACAACTCATCGCGTAGCTTTCTCAACTCGCGAAAACAATGCCGGGCTGTATCCGGATTCCCATCGAACGGAGGAACCGTCATCAGTCCACGCACGCTCAGGTTTGGCAGGCTCGGCATACGAGCCAACAGATCCTCGATCTCGCGCCCGGTGGGATCAAGTCCCGTCTTCGCCGCCTCGTCGCTCAGCTTGATTTCGATCAGCACCGGGAGCCGGCGTTCCAGCTTCCCTGCCGCATCGTTCAGGCGCTCAGCCAGACGCAACGAATCCAGCGTATCGATTGCGGAAAACAGCTCTGCGGCCTTCGCCGATTTGTTCGACTGCAGATGCCCGATCAGATGAACGTCGATATCCGCTGCCAGCTCAACCAAATCCACCCGTTTACGCTCGAACTCCTGCACACGGCTCTCGCCGAAAAGCGTTATCCCCGCCTCGGCCGCCTCCGCAATCGCCGGCGGCGGATGCGCTTCGAGACCGCCATCAGCCTCACTTCGTCCCGTGCTCGGCCGGCGCGTCTGCAAGCCTCGCCGATGCGCTCCTCGATCGCCGCCAGCCTGTCTTTGAATGTCGTCACGCTTTTATCCTACCGGGCCATGCAATCTTGTCTATCGCCCAAAAGAACACGGGCGGGAAGCGGCGCCCGCCCGTCGTCCGTTTTCATTTCGCAAGTCTACTTCTGGCTCGCGATCCACGCCTTCAGATTTGGCTCCTGCAGTGAGCGCAACTCGATGCAGTCGTTGATCTGATCCTTCGCCCGAGTCAGGGCGCGTTCCGAAGCCGGAACCTTGTGGGTGGTAAAGAAACTCACCACCTCATCGCGCTTCTCCGCGCTGCAGAAGCTTCCCGTTCCGCTCACCAGGTACCCGCCCATCGACGTCGTGAGCTGCGCCTGCACCTTGTCCCAGTTCTGCTGGATATACTGCCACGCCATATCGCGCGTATCCGTACCCTGCAGCATAATGAGCAGTTCGATCACCGAGTCCTGATTTCTTACCTTGCCGGAAACGGTGTAGTCGAGCGAGCGCTTCTCGAGGGACGCGTCCTTGAACTCCGCAAGCAGCCGCAGACTGCCTTCCTGGATCTCCGGATTCGGAGACGTCTCAGCGACCTTCTGCAGTTGATCGTAGAAAGCCGTATCACCATTGATAGCGGCAATGGCCATCGCGGTTTCCGCAAGCGTCGCATCGACAGAGCTCTGGTCCGCGATGTATTTCGTCGCCAGTTCCCTGGCCTGCGCAATCACCTCGGGATCCTTTCCGATATTGCCCACCGCCCCGAACAGCGTCGCCCGCAATTCCCTCTTCTCCGGAGTGTCGTCCGGCGAAGGCGCTCCCAGCCGCTCAAGCGATGGCTTGAACGTCTTGCGCACCCACGCCGAGATCGCCTCGCGCTCCTCAGGAGTCGCGGCAATGCGCGAATAAATCGCCGCTACGCTGCCCAGGGCCGTCTCCAACACCGAGCCGCTGGAGTCGTCCTTCACCGCCGCGGCAAGATTAAGATAATCGCCCACTGGAGCCTTGTTGGCCCTCACCTGCGCCCACTCGTCGCCGAGCAATATGATCCGCTCTTCCGGCGTCAGACCAGTCTCGACGTTGGCGACAATCTTCCCGTACACATCCGTGGGATACTTCGTACGGTAATAGCCCTTGCCTTCTGCGTTCGCGAAGAAGAAGGGCGCAGCCAGAATCTTCAAAGACTGTTGCGCCTGCGAAAATACGTCACAGCTCTCCTCCCGTCCGCTCGCCTTGAAGCACACCGGCACCGACCAGGTTTGTTCCTTGTCTGCCTTCGCGCTGGGGCTCAGAAAGAAACGCTGCTGCTTCGCCGAAACAGTGCCGCCACCAGGATTCTCAAAAGTCAGAAGCGGCTCGCCGGGCTGCTCCACCAGGCTGCTCATGATCTTATCGATCGGCTTGTGGCTCGCTGCGGTCTGCGCATTCCAGAAGTCCTCTGCCGTTGCATTCCCATACATGTGAGCAGCCAGATAGTTGTGCACACCGTGACGAAACGTCTCTTCGCCCTCATAGTTTTCAACCATGAGCAGCATCGCACCGGCCTTGCCGTAAGTAATGCCGTCGAACATTTCATTGATCTCATCCGGGGTATCAGCCTTGGCCCGAATCGCACGCGTCGTATGCTGCGCGTCGAGATTCAGCGTCCCGTTCAACCCGGCTGCCACATCCTGCGGAATGTTCCATTCCGGATGCCATGCTGCAACCGGCTTGTTCTCCATCCAGGTGGCGAAGCCTTCATTCAGCCAAATGTTATCCCACCACTGCATCGTCACCATATCGCCGAACCACTGGTGCGCCATCTCATGCGCAACTACCAGTCCCACATTCTTCTTCGAACCCACCGAAGCCGTTTTTTCATCGATCAGCAGATCCGTTTCCCGATAGGTGATCGCCCCGAAGTTCTCCATCGCGCCGGCTTCAAAATCAGGCAGCGCGATCATGTCCAGTTTGGGCATCGGATACTTGATTCCGAAGTAGTTGTCGTAATAATGCAGAACAAACTCCGCTGCGGATAATGCAAACTTCGTGTACTCCACCTTGTCGGGAGTCGCGCACGCGCGAATCGGCGTGCCGTCGCTCTCACCGGACGTGCACTGGAAGTCTCCGACAAGAAACGCCACCAGGTAGGTCGACATCTTCGGTGTGGTGGCAAAGTGAATCGTGTGTTTGTCCTCCGCCGGCCCTGGCTTGTCCGACACGATATTCGTGTTTGAGATCGCCGTATCGCCCTTATCCACCACCAGGGTCACGTCGAAAGTGGCTTTGAATGCCGGCTCATCAAATGACGGAAACGCGCGCCGGGCATCGGTCGGCTCAAACTGGGTTACCGCATAATTGCGCTTCGCCGTCTTCGAAAGGTAGAAGCCGCGCAGTTGTCCGTTCAGTATGCCGCTGTACTCGATTTGCAGTGTGACCGGACCAGCAGGCAAGGTGCTCCCAAACTTGAAAGTCGCCTGCTCCATCTTCTTGTCCTCAGTCACCGTGGCATTCAGCTCCTTGCCCCCGGCTTTCGCGGACACGCTCTCGAACTTGATCTCCGCCGCGTTCAAAGTGATCGAATCGGAAGGCTGATCGAGAACAACATCGATCTTTTCGCTGCCCGTGAAGGTCGCGTCCTTCAAATTCGGAGTAAGCGTCAGCGTGTAGTGTTCAGGATGAACCGTCTGAGGGAGGCGCTGCGCCCGTGCATGAACGGCGGCACAGGTGAGAATGGCAAGGATCAACCCCTTGCTGATACGTAGCTGAAACAGTGGCATGAATTGCCTCACAGATAAAATCGGCGGGGGGACGCCCAGAAACACAGCGCCGGGACACCAGTAGTTAACATACCGCAAAATGACAATACGTTGGCTCGGTGGGCGGAGTTTCGCGTTTTTGACCAACGTACTTCAGGATTCGCGGTAGTCGAGCAGAAGCAAGCCTACCAGCATGAGGCAAACCGGCCACATCCAGCTTGCAATGCGCACTATTCGCGATCTGGTTTCAGGCCGCGCATCGCTCTGTGGCCAGCGTAGTTCCAGCCAGCGGCCCCAGCCGGCCGTCGCCCCCAACAGGGCAATGGGCGTGTGATTCAACTCCGCGTACAGCTCGCTTTTCAGGTTGGCTGTTCCGTGCGAATGCGTCATCAGAAAAGCGCCGCCAATCGCGCAGAGCGCTGGAAACACTAGCGCAGCCTTATGGTCTTTCACTCGCCCTGTTTCCACCGCCCACTCGAAGATCGCGAAGCAGGTAATCAACACAGCGAATATTCGGTGCTCAAGTACGTCCGACTCGGCGAAGCTCCCCCAGAACGAGCGCGGACCAAGCGGCCATGCGTCAGGATCTGCCCGCAGAATGATGAAAATCGCCAGGCCGAAGAATAGCAGCGGCCAGTTTCGCGCCCATCCCTGACCCTTAAGTCTCGAGACAAGTGCAAGTAAGCCCGCTGCTAAAACAATCAGCCCCGACCACTGGTGGTTGTATTCTGACCACTTCTGATTCATCACATCGTTGTCAACGCCGCCCGAAAAGGACACGTCTTCGAGATGCTCCTTCAGTGACGACGAAGTCGGGAGATCTTTGATGCTGGGTGTCTGCAGCCGCGGCCATTTCCAGCTCGTGCGCTCTACAATCTCGTGTCCGGAAAGCACGTCCTGCCGGGTCAAGTCTATCGCCGGAGGCTGCGAAGTAAGCGAAGCGGCCGCAAGCAATGCCGTGAATCCCAGCCCGATCTCAGCCTCGCTGAAACGCCGTAGCCGTAACAAAACCGGCGTAGCCTCAGATCTGGTTTCCCGCACCAGCCAGAAGTTGCTGGCTCCGAGCGTCAGCGCAAGCAGGAGGAGATAAACCTTGGCCAGCAACATCAGGCCGTAGGACGTGCCATATATCTCGCTCCAGGTACCTATATAGAACTTCGCCATGACGACGCCGGCGAGCACCAGCACCGTCACGCTCACGATCGCCATCGTCGAGAAGCGCCGCGCCATCGCGTGAATATTTCGCGCGTCCTGGCTGGCGCGTATGGCGACCAGCAGACTGCCCAGGCCGCCGATCCACGCAGCCGCCCCCAGGTGGTGAGCCGCGGTCAGCAACAGCAATAGCGGCCGGTGATCGACTCTCGAAGCCGCATGACTCAGTGCGGTTGAAGACGCGACGATCGCCAGTCCGGCGAGAGAGATAGCCCAGGTTTGCCTCGGCCAGAAGCGCAGTAAAAAGAACATTGCCAGCGCCGCGAGCGCCAGAATGCAATCTGAGCGAAAGAATGAGGCCGATACCACGTCCCGGAAGGCCACGCCCGGCGTGCCTGGACCGTTCCCGCCCATCAGCATCAACGCGCTCTCAGCCGCTGTTAGAACTTGCGTGACCGCCAGAGCCAGGCTGAATCCTGCGATGAATCGGCAGACGCGGTTCCGCGCCGCCGGCTCGGCGGATCCGGCGCGTGCCACGAACAGCAGCACGAACACTCCCCCGACCGTCACCGCTTCAAGGGAAAGCCCGAGAGCGCGCAGCAGCACCGATAAGAGATCAAAATCCTGAATCAGCCAGATCACGGTTGCGGGTAGCCTGTCCTACTCCACCGTGAAGGGAACTTCACCGCGCGTGATGTGACCGTCAGTCGCCAGCGCCGTCCAGCGCAGCGTGTACTTGCCGGGACCAAGCTGAGCATGTGCGCCCAGTTCATTCGGCGCAGTCTGCTTCTCGAGCGCGAGAGGCTGCACGGCTCCGCTCGGCATCACCAGACTCAGGCTGGACCGCGTGCCGTCAACGCGCGAATTGTACTTCAGGTCCACATCAATCGCCGGTCCATGCATGACCCCATGAATTTTCGGGGTCGACGAAATCAGAACCGCGTGCGCAAAAGCGAGCTGAGAGGTCGCAACCAGGCACATCACAGCCAGCAACGCACCTAAGAAATTTCTCTTCGTCACCTTATGATTCTCCACAAAAAATTCGATTCCCTTCCTGGTTCAAAAACTAGACCACGCAGACTTCGCGACCTCTCGGGACAGAGATTCGCGGATAGACTCAGTTTACGACCGATTGGATTGCGATGCCGCACGCTCCGATGCACCGGTGAGTGCAGCGGCTCGCGACTCGGCATACGCTGCCGCTCCCATCAACGCGGCGCGGCTCTCGAGAATAATGCGGACCGGAGTGTGTATCAGCAAGTCGCTCAGGCGCCCCTTGTCAGTAAAGGCGTTCATGAACGTACCGTCCTTCATCTTATTCAGGATCTTCGGAGCAATCCCTCCGCCCAGATACAACCCGCCTACTGCGAGTACCTTGAGGGCGAGGTTCCCGGCTTCAGCGCCGTAAGCCGAAACGAACATATTCAGCGTCTTCGCGCACAGCTCGTTGGTTCCCGCCTCACCCACTTCCCCGATCACAGCATTCGGATCTTCAAGGGCCATTCGCTCCTTCAGCCATTCCGGTTCTTCAAGGCCTTTTTCATCGCGGAGGAAGGTGTAGATATTCTTCAACCCGATGCCGGACACCACGCGCTCGAAACTCACCCGCCCCTTCAGCTGGCGCTGCAGGTAGCGCAGCAGGTCAATCTCAAGGTCGTTGCGTGCAGAAAAGTCGCAGTGCCCACCTTCGGAAGCGATAGGAACGTGAATTCTTCCGTTCCACACCAGGATAGCCTCGCCCAGTCCTGTGCCCGCCGACACCAGTCCGCGATTGCCGACTGCTCCCGAATCTCCGGCACTCAACTGGTAAATCTGATCGGACGAGAGCTCGGGAATGCCGTAGCCGTTCGCTTCAAGATCGTTGATGAGAAAGAGATGCTCGATCTTCAGCTCGTGGGACAGATCGCGGCAATCGAGTATCCAGGGTAGGTTCGTCAGCTTCAGACGGCCGCCCCGCACCGGACCAGGCACGCCAAAGCACGCCGCCGTCACCTGGGGATTGCCGCTGTCAGCAAGAAACTTCTGTCCAATCTCCTCCAGGCCCTCAAAATCTTTGGCATGAAACTTCTCATCTCGCACATGGCTGAGCCGTCCTTCGCTGAAGCCGTACAGTGCCAGATGAACCTTCGTGCCGCCTACGTCCCCGGCCAGAATCATCGTTCAATCTCCAGTCGCCCCACCCCATTGGTATCTGGCGGAGGCAACAGCGCCGCTGCGTCTCTGTCGAGGAGAAATAGCAGCCTGCCGTTCTTCGGCTGGATCAGTTGCGAAGGCAGCGTCTCTGGATCGTAGGGCCCCTGAAGTACGCGATGCAATGGATCGGCCTTATCCTTGCCGCCGATCAGAAAGAACACGTCCGCTGCCTCAACGATCACCGGCCAAGTCAATGTCACTCGCCACGATTCCTTCTGTTGCGGTACGTGATTCGCAACAGCAACCCGCACCAGTTCGTGAAGAGCGGCTGTGTGTGGAAACAGCGAAGCAGTGTGCCCATCATCCCCCATGCCCAGGGCCAGCACATCGAATCGAGGCATCTCTGCGCCTTCCAGCCGAAACTGCCCGCGGACCGCGCTCTCGTACCGCGCCGCCGCCTCGTCCGGCTCGAACTCGCCCTCGATCCGAAAGACCTTCTCCGGCTTCAGGGGAACCTTGCTTAACATCGCCTCGCGCGTCATCCGGTAATTGCTGTCCGGATGATCCGGAGGCACGCAGCGCTCGTCCACCCAGTCAAGCTCGATCTGGTCCCACGGCATGGCCTTCAAATACCGCTCGGCAGGATTCGCCAGCAGTTCGAAGGTTCGCTTGGGAGTACTCCCACCCGAGATCGCAATCCGTGCTCTTCCGCGCGCCGCGACCGCAGCCTGTGCCGTTTCAAGAAAATGCTCGGCCGCCGCTCTGCTCAATGCGTCGGCGCCATCGTATACCCGATATTCAACTGAAGTCTTTCTTCCCATGCGCCCGCTTCTCTGAGTTCAAATCCTATGCCACTGCCGCCCATCGCGCCCAATCAACCCATCGGCGGCCTTCGGCCCCCACGAGCCGCTCCTGTAATTGGGGAAATCCTTCGGCTTCGCCTTCGCCCACTCTTCCAGCACCGGCGTGTAGAGCGACCAGGTCGCCTCCACACCGTCGCGATGTGCAAACAGTGTCTGATCGCCGAGCATCGCGTCCAGCAGCAGCCGTTCATAGCCGTTTGCCGAATTCACTCCGAACGCGGTCGCATATCGAAAATCCATAACCACCGGGCAGACATTCGTATCCGGCCCGGGCACCTTTGCCCCGAATCGCAGCGAGATGCCTTCGTCCGGCTGGATCCTCATAGTCAGGATGTTCGGTTGAATCTCATTGCACGGCCCCGAAGCCAGCCGCTCGAAAAGCAACATCGGCGGTTGCTTAAACTGGATCATGATCTCGGTGACCCGTTTTGCCATCCGTTTGCCGGCACGCAAATAGAACGGCACACCTGCCCATCGCCAGTTTTCAATCTCCAGCTTCAACGCCGCAAAGGTTTCGGTTGTGGACTGAGGATCCACGCGATCTTCTTCGCGATAGCCCTGCACCTGCTGCCCATCCTCCATCCCCAGCGAGTACTGGCCGCGCACGGTGTTGTCAATCGAGATGGGTTTGATCGCGCGCCACACCTTCACCTTTTCACCGCGTACAGAAGCAGCCTCAAATGACACGGGCGGCTCCATCGCGACAAACGACAGCAGCTCCATCATGTGGTTCTGCACAACGTCGCGCAACGCGCCCGCCTTCTCATAGAACGGGCCACGGCCTTCGATTCCGATGCTCTCCGCCGCGGTGATCTGTACATGATCGATAAAGTTACGGTTCCAGATCGGCTCAAAGATGCCGTTGGCAAAACGAAACACCAATATGTTCTGCACCGTCTCCTTGCCGAGATAGTGGTCGATGCGGAAGATCTGCTCTTCATCGAAAACCTTGTTGACTTCGTCATTCAGCTCTCGCGCCGATTGCAGATCATGCCCGAACGGCTTCTCAATAATTACTCGCACATGACCCTTTTCCGGATGAGCCATCCCATGCGCCCCGAGGTGATTGATAATGTCCGAGAAGTATTCCGGAGCAACCGCGAGATAGAACAGCCGATTGCCCATCGTGCCGCGTTCCTTGTCGATCCGCTCGAGGAGGGCATTAAGCTCTTCGTAGCCTTTATCATCGTCAAAGTTCATCGCGTGGTAATCCACTTTTTCGATGAACTCATCGAGCACCGTATCGCCTTTTTCTCCGCCGCCATATCGCAGAATGCCATCCTTCATGTCATCCGCAAAGCTGGCCTTCAAATCGCGGCGGGCCACGCCGACAATGGCAAATTCCTTCGGCAGCAAGCCTTGTTGCTCAAGATGAAAGAGCGCCGGCAGGAGCTTGCGCTTAGTCAGGTCGCCGGATGCGCCGAAGATCACCACGATTCCTGGTTCGGGCACGCGCTCGCTGGGTTTCGATGCTGCCTGTATGTTCTCCGGGGCAATCTTTACTTCGGTCGTCGCCATAGGATCCTCCTTGCGGCCTGTTGATCTCTCTGAAGAGTCTAGTCTGTCGTGCGTCTCGCCACCGTCACGTCATCCACCCTGCGAACTTCAAACCACTTGTGCTTCTATCCCCAGCGTCGCCAGCTCCCGTTCAAGCTGCGCCGTCCCCTCGTAGCGGATCGCGTGTATCCCCAGCGCCGCCGCCGCCTCTACATTGCCGGCGCGGTCGTCAATAAACACCACTTCATCCGGCTCACACTGCAGAACATCCAGGGCCAGCCGGTAGATCTGCTCGCTCGGCTTGCGCAACCCCACATAGCAGGAGCTGAAGAAGAAATCGAAGTAGCCGCGCAGACCGAACGTCTCAATCCGGTAATCGTTCAATTCGCGCGCTTCGTTGTTCAGCATTCCCAGGTCAACATCCGCGCTCGCTGCCAGGTTCTCCAGTATGCTTAGCGCGGTATTGTCGAGCACACGCGATTCAGCCTTCATTGCTTCAAGAAATTCAGCGGGTGTGAACTTGCGCGGTTCCCAGAAGACGGTCCGATGCAGATATTCCTCGACCGTGATCAGGCCCTTCTCCCAGGCGTCGTTGGCTTCCGGATGCCTCTCTTCAAACTCGGCCTTGTCCACGTTGAAGTGCGCCAGCACATCCGCACGTCCGGCATGATCCCAGCCATTGGTCAGCAGAACCCCACCCACATCCCAAAGAACCGTGCTGATATCTGTCATCGCTGTTCTCGTCCGTTCCGGGTTTCCTGGAGGGTCTCCCCTTCAGGCGTGTTGTTTCACTGCTTCCGGCATATAACGCGCTTCAATTGCTTTGACCTTGTTCAGTCGCCGCACAAAACGATCTTCCTGCTTCTGGAAATGGGCATGCAGAAAACTGGCCACCAGTTCGAATGCCAACGCGGGGCCGATGATCCGGGCACCCATCACCAGGACATTCATATCGTCGTGCTCCACGCCCTGGTGCGCCGAATACGTGTCGTGGCACATGCATGCGCGGACGCCCGGCAGCTTATTCGCCGCTACATTTACCCCTACGCCGCTGCCGCAGATCAGGATGCCCCGATCGGCTCGTCTGGCCATCAGCACCCGCCCCAACGCCTCGGCGAAGTCTGGATAGTCGGAGGGCTCGGCATTGTAGGCGCCGACATCGATCACCTCGTGACCGAGCCGCTCCAGATAACCGCGCACCTCCTCCTTCAAGGGAAAGCCCGCGTGATCCGCTCCAACCACCAGTTTCATCGGTTATTTCTCCGCCAGTGCGCCTTCGGACTTGCGTACCCGCTCCACCAGCGCCTTGCTGCGCTTCACGATGCTGTCCACGCCGAAGCCGAGGTTTTCAAGTGCCACCTTGCCCGGCGCCGAAGCTCCAAACCGCTCCAGGCCAATCACATCTCCATGCCGGCCCACGTACTTCCACCAGCCCAACGGCGCGCCGGCTTCCACCGCCAGCTTGGGAAGATGATCCGGGAAGATTGAAGCCTTGTAGTCTTCACTCTGCTCCTCGAAGATCTTCCAGCTGGGCATCGAAACCACCCGGGTCTTGATCCCTCCTTTGCCCAGTTCGGCCGCTGCATTCAACGCTGCCCAGACCTCCGCGCCCGTCGCCACGATCAGCAGGTCCGGCGAATCGCCGCCCTTCTCGACGATGTATGCGCCATGGCTCACACCGTCGTAGATTGCATTCTTCTCGGGATCAAACACCGGCAGATCCTGCCGCGAGAGCGCCATGAAGCTCGGGCTCTTCCGCTCGAGCGCCAGCCGCCATGCCGCCACTGTCTCGTTCGCGTCCGCCGGACGGAAATCCGTCAGGAAGGGAACCGCGCGCAACATCATCAGATGCTCGATCGGCTGGTGCGTCGGCCCATCTTCGCCAAGGGCAATCGAATCGTGCGTGAAGATGAACAGCGAATGGGCGTGCATGATCGCCGCCATGCGGATGGCAGACTTGCAGTAGTCGGAGAAGGTAAAGAACGTCGATCCGTACGGAATCAGCCCGCCGTGGGCCCACATGCCGTTCACCGCCGCGCACATGCCGAACTCGCGCACGCCGAACCAGATGTTTCTGCCCTTGGGATCGACATGGAAATTCCCGCCTTCCTTCAGGATTGTCTTGGTCGATGCCGTCAGATCAGCCGCCCCGCCAATCAGCTCCGGCACATCCTTCGCAAACGCGTTCATGATTGCATTGCCCGCGTTGCGCGTTGCCATTCCCTTGCCGCCCGCCGGGAAGGAAGGCAGCGACTTCTCCCAACCTTCCTTTAGTTTTCCGGCCTGCGTCCGCTCAAACTCGGCCGCCAGCTCGGGATATTGAGCCTTGTACTTGGCGAAGAGCTCCTTCCATTCCTTCTCGTACTGCGCGCCGCGATCGATAATCGTCGACCAGTTCTTCTGCGCCTCCTCGGGAACATAGAAGAATTTGTCTTCCGGCCATCCCAGATTTTTCTTGGTCTCCTTCGCCTCATCCGGCTTCAGAGCCTCGCCGTGCACCTTGTTGGTGCCTGCGATGGGGCTGCCATAGCCGATCACCGTGCGCACCGCGATGATCGAAGGCTTGTCGGTTACCGCTTGGGCCGCTTCGATGGCCGCCGAGATGGCGTCGAGATCGTTGCCGTCGGCCACGCGCTGCACATGCCAGTGATACGCCTCGAAGCGCTTCTCGACATTCTCGGTAAACGACAGCTCCGTCGGGCCGTCAAGCGAGATCAGGTTGTCATCGTAGAGAAAGATCAGCTTGCCCAGGCCCAGCGTACCGGCCAGCGAAGCCGCCTCATGGGAAATGCCTTCCATCAGGTCGCCATCGCCGCAGATTCCGTAGGTGTAGTGATCGACGATGTCGAATCCCGGCTGGTTATAGACCGCAGCCAGATGCTTTTCCGCGATGGCCAGGCCTACAGACATCGCCAGCCCCTGGCCCAGGGGACCAGTCGTAACCTCGACCCCGTCCGTGTCGCCGCGCTCCGGATGTCCCGGAGTTTTCGACCCAAACTGCCGGAACTGCTGGAGGTCTTCGATTGTCACGTTGTAACCCGAGAGATGGAGCGCACCGTAGAGCAGCGCTGAGGCATGCCCGTTCGAAAGCACAAACCGGTCACGGTTGGGCCAGTGCGAGTTCTTCGGGTTGTGCCGCATGTACTTGTGGAAGAGCAAGTACGCAATCGGGGAATCGCCCAGGGGCGCGCCCGGATGCCCGCTGTTGGCCTTGTCAACTGCATCTACGGCAAGAAATCTGAGTGCATTAATCGAAAGCAGGTCTATATCGCTCATAAAAACCTCGTTTTAGAGTTAATCCGCGTTATTCGGGCGCCTCAATCGTCACATCGAAATTGCGGCCTTCCCAGCGATTTTCCATCGGCCAGAAAAGAGTAAATGAAAGCATGCCGGTCTGCTCGGGGCCCGTTTGAAGATCGGCAAACGACCCGGCATGACCCACCGTCGCGCTTTCAATCGCGGTCACCGTCTGCCAATTGTCCAACGTCCAGATCACACGAAAATGATTCTGGGCAATAATGCGCAAACTATACCCGGCCCGTATGCTCTTCACCGGCCTGCGCAACTTGAAGACTTCCAGCTTACAGCGTTCCCGCCCATTCGCATAACGCTCCTCGACGGGCGCAATGCGGTCGAAGACCCGGCCGTCATAGACCGAACGCAACAGCTTGAGATACTCCGCATGCGCCCACACCAGCGGCATCGCCGACCCTGCGGGGCCGCCGAAGACGAGCCCGTTCCTGTCCGCCTCGTCCCAGATCTGCTCGGGCATCATACCGCCCTCGGAAGCGAATTTCTCGTAGGTCTCAATCAGCGAGCTTATGTCACGTCCAGCCGCCAGCTCATAATGCGCCCGCTCCCCGGTCAGAAGCGGCCACGCCCGCCCTTGCCCGCACCCCTGAAAGGGGCCGCCGTCATGCCTCTGCCCATAACCGTCATGGTTGTAGCGCCTCCAGCAGGGCCCTTGCGGCGCATCGATCTTCAGCACGTGATCGATCACCTTTAACGAGTCCACGATCAGCGGATCATCCGCCCTCCGCACTCCGTAGCGCACCAGTTCCAGAAATCCCGGATCAACGACCTCGCGCGCTTCGAAGTCCGCCTTCTCGCCCGGGCAGCGGTTCGCAATATGAACCAGTTCCTTGCCGCAGCTCTCGTGCGCGTATGGCTCGCCGCATTCCGGCGGCCGAATCCGCATGTAATGCCGCTTCACTTCCGGCAGCAGGACACCATCATTCGTTACTGTCCAGTCTTCCAGGTGGCCCTCAATCCAGTCCGCCTGTTCGCACAGGAACTTGCGCCAGCTCCGGAGAGCCGTGCGCCTCCGCCAGCTCCGCCGCGCAGATCAGCCCTGAGATCACCGCCGCCAGCGTCGACGGCGAATAGCCCGGGCATTCCTCCCAGCGCTCCTGCTGCGTTACCGGAGCAAAACGCACCAGAAATCCAGCCGCGCGCTCGACAAAGGGAAAGACATCCCAGTCGCCCAGCCCGTCCAGCTTCCACAGCCGCCACGCCAGAATAATCGGAAACGCCACTTCATCCAGCTGAATGCCCGTCCAGTATGGCGTTCCGTCGATCCAGAAGTTCTGGGCAAATCCCCCATCGGGCCGCTGCGTACAGGCAAGATAAGTCAGCGCGCGCCGTGCAGTATCGACCCGGCCGGAGGCCAGCAAAGCGGTTGCGCTCTGCACCATGTCCCGCGTCCACACCAGGTGATATCCGCCCAGGTCGTCGTCTCCCTTTGCGTAGCCCCATGGAATCGACGCCGAAGCAATGAACGCCCCTCCGAACGTCTTGTCCTCGTGAGCCAGCACAACGTTGTGGCTCACCTGCAGAAGCCTGCCGCCATCCTTCGCGTTGACCGCCCATTCCCGCGGACTCGCCGCGCGGTGCCACTGCTCGATAAACCGCCTCAGGTGCTTCTCAAACGGATTCGCCAGCGCTCCCGCCGTTGCCGCAAGCGCCGCATGGTGCCCTTCGCCGAAGCCGATCGCCACCGTGAACTCGCGCATGCGCCGCGGATCGATCTGCCCCATCACCGAGATGTTGCCGTTGAGTGCCGACCCGAACTGCCAGTCCATCGTCAGGTTGTGCTTCAGGTCCTGCCATCCGTCGCTCTTGCCCACGTAGCCGCAGCTCGCCCGGCTGAACCCGCCGGCAGTCGCCATCACCAGCGAGGTGTGATTCTTCCACGCCACCACCGACAATTCTCCCGCAGCAATGAGCGTTCGCGCCGAATTCCCCATTCCGCCACCCTCAATGTGCGGAGACAGCAGCGCATATACCTGCAGCCGCGACAGAAAATCCTTGTCGCCCTCGAGCTTCACGCGAATCAGCACCACCGGATAATGCGGATCGTTGATGATCTCCTTGGTCAGCGAGTAGCGGCCGTCACAGTCACGCGACGTGATCCGCACTCCCAGCGCATCGGAGTCGATATAAGCAAATTCGTGCTTGAGATCGCGCTTGTCCTCATGAAAGAACGTCTCGCCATCCGTGATCAGAAATCCCATGTCGCGAATCTGCGGCCGGTCGATCGTCGGGTAATAAATCTCGTTCAGAATTCCGTGGGAGACCGTATACCAGGCCCGGCTCGACGACGAATAAGCTGTGCCGACTGCATCCTTCGCCGCCGACGTCCACCGTGGCTCCATGCCCGGCGCGCCAAACGCAAGCCCTTGACCCTCTACCCACGTGTACTGCGGTACCAGTTCCGTCATCCACTAACTCCCTACAATTACAGCCTTACCGTGAAACACCTCAGGGTCAGAACTCTACTGCACATAGATGAATCTTCCAAGAACGAGTTACATTTATCGTCCTTCTGCTCACAGAACCTGAGTATTTGCATCCGGGTCAGGATGGAACTGAACCTCGTTCATTGCATGCACAATCTCGCGGTTTTTCATGAAGTACTGCCAGGCGAAGCCGGTCCGCAGATTCTCCGCCATCAGCACGCTGATCCCCTGGTCAATCCCCAGAATATCCCCGGCAAACCAGTTCGACTTTGGATTGGCATTAAACGCGTCCACAAACCCGTACTTGGTCCAGACCCTGTCTCCCATCTTCTCCCGCATGCTTAAAAGCACGTGCGAGCACTCCGCTGGAAGAAACGGCAAAGATCCCGCCGCCGCACACGGAACCAGCGTGCCATCGAGAGGTCCCATCGGCGGAGGCCCGCCCCAAACGCGATATCCGGCGCGTGAATCCGACGCCGTAATCCCCCACATATCCTGGTCGATCCACGGATAGCTCCTGCCCAGCGTCAGGCACCACAACTGATGGGTCCGCGTCGCTGCGATCGAATTCGTAAAGTAATTCGCGTGCAGGTCCCTGATGTCGCGATAATCGCACCACGCGTGGGCATACTGGTGGATAAACAGCGGCGCCACGCCGCTGATGTAGTTAATGCCTCCGAAGTCGATGACCGGCCGCTGCAACGCGTTCCACGTGTCGGGCGAAATCGGATGGGTCGGTGACCCGATCGCCATCAAGTACATCGTCATCAGCTCGGAATAAATATCCCAGCGGTGACTCA
Source organism: uncultured Acidobacteriaceae bacterium (assembly GCA_963725225.1). GTDB lineage: Bacteria > Acidobacteriota > Terriglobia > Terriglobales > Acidobacteriaceae > Silvibacterium. Next base: position 277,972 of record CAVRXY010000005.1, on the reverse strand, counting down.
GGAACCCCTGATCCGGCAGCCAGCCCATCGAGAGCGTCGCTCCTCCGTTCAGCATCCATTGCCAGTCGATACGCCTGTAAAATGTCGTCGCCAGAGCTGCAATCCTCGTGTTCCCCGAAAAATACTCCCGGCACAACAGCACACCGCACAGCAGCAGGGCCGTATCGATCGACGAGAGCTCGCTGCCGAACATCCTCTGCCCGCTCTCCATGTCGATGAAGTGATAGAGAAACCCATGCTCATGCGGGCATTCTTCCAGCAGAAACGCCAGTGTCTTCTCCACCCTGGCTTCGCAGTCGCTGGGCCGCAGATAGTTCCGCTTGGCCGCGATGCACAGCGCACTCAATCCGAATCCCGTCGCCGCAATGCTGGCCACCCGGCTCAACGAGCGCCCCGTTGACGGCGCGCGGTCACGAACCAGCCCGCTCTTTGCACTGGCTTCGTTGTAGAAAAAATCGCAGCCCCGGGCTTCCAGATCATCCAGCAGCGCATCCGCCGCCTTTGACACCTGCGTGAGCGGCCGATTGATGAACTCGCCCAGTTGCTGCGGATACTTCTGAGCTGCCTGCGATTCCGGCTGAGGCTCCTGGCCCGCCTTCACTTTCGGCTGCTGCGGTTGATTCTGAAAGCCTTCAGCTACCGCAACCGCGGGCGCGCCCAGGGCGAGCACGCCTGAAGCCCCTGCCGTCCGAAGCAGTTGCCGCCGAGTTATCTTTGAACGAGCCAAGGCGACGTCAATTTCTTAATGGATGTCGATACGGTCAGAACAGCAGCCCCACCCGCAGTGTAACCAACAAACAAGCTCTCTCTCCACTTCGACGCCTGCGTCCGATGAACCGATGTGCAACCGCGCACCGCGCGCCACTGATTCCCTTCGCCCCAACGGAGTTTGTCAAGAGATAGACGTCCGGGAACCACCTAAATAGCTCATTCCACGAGCCGCAAATGCAAAATTATCTGGCCGGTAATTTCCCCTCCGCTGGCTATAATGGAAATAGAGACCAGATAAGGCTCGGCCGCATTGGCGCGTCCGGGCCTTTCGTTTTTTGGAAGACACGTTCTGTCTTCTCTCATCATCGCAATCCATCGCTTGAAAAATCCGGCTCGGGCGTGATCTCCAATCACCCGGTCCGCAAAAAAAGTACTTGTCGCTCCCTTCTTCGCGGAGCCTAATGGACGTTTTAGCAACCGTTGCCGCCTCCCCATCTCAGAGTGTGCAATTTCGGCCGGCCCGGGCGCTGTTCATTGGCCCGCGCCGACCTGTCGCACCCTTTGATTCCTTGCGTGAGGTAAGAATGAACTTTATCGGACAAACTGTGGCGCTCAGCTCCGCCGCTGTGAATGCTGCCGCAGCCGCGCTTAACGTTCCGCTGCCTAATATCTGGGCAGTCCTGCATGTCGAAACCACCGGTTGTGGATTTCTCCCCGACCGCCGTCCCGTTATTCGCTTCGAGCGCTACAGATTTCACGTGCACACCGGTGGAATCTACGACCGGACGCACCCCGACATCAGCAGCCCGTCCGCCGGAAACGTCGCCGCCGATGGGGCACCCCAATACACCCTTCTGGAGAAGGCCCTTGCTCTCAATCCTCAGGCGGCCTTCGAGAGCGCTTCCTGGGGTCTCGCCCAGGTCCTTGGCGAAAACTGCATTCTCGCCGGCTTTGCCAACGTCGAGTCCATGGTTGCCGCAATGATCGATTCCGAGGACGCGCAGCTCGACGCCTTCCGTTCCTTCCTTGAGTCCGCCCATCTCGCCGGTCACCTGCAGGCGCAGAACTGGGCCGCCTTCGCTCGGGGATACAACGGAGCTGACTTTCAGCGAAATCACTACGACACGCAGCTCGCCGCCGCTTTCAAGGCCTTCAACTCGAGTCAGATACCCAACCTCGACGTTCGCGCCGCCCAGTTCTACCTCACCCTCAAGGGCTTCTCGCCCGACGGCCTTGATGGACAACTCGGGCCACACACCATCGACGCTCTGCGCGCCTTCCAGGCCAGCGTCGGCCTGCCCCAGACCGGACAGCCTGACAGCCAGACCCTAGCCGCCCTTACCCCAGCGGCGAGCTAGCCAATCGTCATGGCGAACGGCCATTAGGGACCAGAGCTCAACATCCCAGAAGCTGCTGAAGGACCGCCCCAAGGGGTTCCCCAATGCTTCATCGGCTTCTGGCTATTTGGCTGTTGGCCTTCTGGCTATTGGCTAATGGCTAATGGCTAATGGCTAATCCTGAGCCCTGAGCCCTGCCCTTTGCACCTCTCCGTCACTTTGCCGCATCCAGTATGATCGAGGACGCGCCTATCGGTCTTTTCCGTACACCGCGCAAGGATTCACGACTGGGCCTCTTGGCAGGCCCCGGCATCTCAACAAGTGAAGGAGAAACGCTTTGGCTTACGAAGTTCCACCTCTTCCCTACGACTACGCCGCGCTCGAGCCTCACATCGACGAGCAGACCATGCATCTCCACCACGACAAGCATCACCAGGCCTACGTCACCAACCTTAACGGAGCCATCGAGAAGCATCCGGAGCTCGGGAAACACACCGCCGAGGATCTCCTCCGCAACATCAACAGCATCCCCGAGGACATCCGCACAACCGTGCGCAACAACGGGGGTGGTCACGTTAATCACAGCATGTTCTGGAACATCATGAAGCCCGGCGGTGGCGGCGAGCCCACCGGCAAAATCGCCGAGCACATCCGTAAGGACTTCGGCGACTTCGAGGCCTTCAAAAAGCAGTTCAATGAGACCACCGCCAAGCAGTTCGGCTCCGGCTGGGGCTGGCTCCTCTGGGATGGTGGCAAGCTGACCATCGCCACCACGGCCAATCAGGACAGCCCGCTGATGCAGGGAAAATATCCCATCCTCGGCAACGACGTGTGGGAGCACGCCTACTACCTCAAGTACCAGAACCGCCGGCCCGAATACCTCGCCGCCTGGTGGAATACCGTCAACTGGGATGAAATCAACAAGCGCTTCGATCAGGCCCAGAAGTAAGGGCAGCCATTAGCCAACAGCCATTGGCCATTAGTGGTCAGTCAGCACACTGAAATGCGTCAGCCGATCTGGCAGTGCATTCACTAATGGCTATTGGCTTCTTTGGCTATCGGCCCGCCCCTGTTGGCCATTGGCTATTGCCCTGTTGGCTAATGGCTGTTGGCTAATGGCTAATGGCTGCTTTGCCGCACCTTCTTCCGCAAAATCGTGTTCTAAGAAGTAGAGGTACTGACTTGAATGCGCGCGTTTCCTGCTTCCCGGTTTCTCGGTCTTCTGCTGCCCTTGCTGCTACCCGTCGCCGCCCATACCCAGAATCTCACCTCCGGCTCTGCTAACTACGCCGTCTATCAGGGAGACAAAGTCGTCGGCTCAGCGGACTACGATATCCAGCCTGTCTCAACTGGATACACGGTCACCTCGCACGGCAAGCTGAACCTGACGAAGTTCAGCTATAGCTTCACCAATACCCAGCATCTCGATGGGAATCGCAATCTGGTAAGCGATCAACTCACCGGCACGGTCAATGGAAGCGCTGTCACCTTTACCGTGACATCCGATCCGACTGGCCGTCAGTTTCAGATCAGCATCAATGCCAACGGCAAACAGACGCAGAACACTGTCGACCGCCATCAGCATCTCGTCCTGCTACCCGATCTGGATCCCGCTGCTTACATGCTTCTGACCCGGGTGGTCATGGATAACCCGCCCAGTTCGTGGATCCTGATCCCCAAGCAGGACGGAATCCTGGTGCCATCCACGATCACGCGCGGCACCAGCGTGCATGGGCGGCTGAACGGTTCGCTCATGGATGTCCAGTACGCCACCGTTTCGATGAACTCCGAGAACCCGATTAATGTCGATCTGTTCTACACATCGGACGGCAGTGTCCTCGAGGCCGATCTGCCTCAGCAGAACTTCTTCGTAGTGCGCGACGGCTTCAAGCTGGTCGACAGGCCAAAGCCCTCGGCGCCGGTGAACCCGCCGCAATCAAATCCACAGCAGCCGAACGGTAGCGCTCCGCAATACCCGGCTCCTCAGGGAAGCTACCCGCAGATGAAGCAGCAATAGCGGAGAGACTTCTAGGGGATCTGCTAACCAGAATAAAAAAAGGCGCCATTGAGTGTCGGCCTATTATTCGTGTCGCTGGTTACCAGTTGTCCCGTGGAATCAATCGGTTACAGGTTATTCTTTTGCAATGAATGAGTTAAAAACTACAATCGGTAAGCCTCTCAGAATGAACGAGTTAAAAACCATAGAAAAAACAGGGGGGAGGGGGCCGGAAGATCTCCCCTAAGTGCCGATCCCTAATCTCCGTTACCTGCTCTCTCTCTTCACCAACTCCATTCCCTCTTCTTTGGTCCGGATTCGCCCTTCAAGCTGCGCATCCTCGGCCAGCGCAAGAAGCTCCTTGAACTGTGGACCCGGTTTGTAACCAGCCTCGATCAGGTCCCGCCCGGTGACCAGCAGCGCCGGGCGAACCTCGGCCTCGGGCACTGCCTCGTACCTCTGCTTGGCGAAGTCATAAAGAGAAAGATCGCCGTGGCTGGCGGTCGAGTCCATCCGGTGCAGCGCCAGATGTTCGGGAAAGGCCGGAAGTCGGAAGAAGCGCTTCAACGTTGAGTCCTTCATCTTCGCGACGTCGCCGAAACGCATGTGGTTCTCGACCAGCGCGACGATCTGCGCAGCTTGATCGTTCGAGAACCGCAGCCTGCGTAAGATGTCCTCGGCGATCCGGACACCGACCTCCACGTGCCCGTTGAACCGTATCCGCCCCGGTCCCCGCTGGAAGGTAGCTGGCTTGCCGACGTCGTGCAGCAACGCCCCCCAGGCCAGTGTCGGCGACACCCCGGCGGGCAGCTGCTCGATCACCATCATCGTGTGCACCCACACGTCGCCCTCCGGATGGAACTCCGGCGGCTGCTCCACACCATGCAGGCGGTCAACCTCCGGCAGCACCTCCCGGAGGAGTCCCGTCCGGTCCAGCAGCTCGAACGCCCGGCGGGCCCTCCCTTCGGTGAGCATCCGCGTCACCTCATCCCGGATCCGCTCCCGGCTGACCACCCCGATCCCCGGGGCCGCCCTCCGGATCGCTGCCTCAGTTCCCGCTTCGATCTCAAAATCAAAGCGGGCCGCAAACCGCACAGCTCGCAGCATGCGCAGCTTATCTTCCTCAAACCGTTTCGCTGGATCGCCGATCGCCCTCACCAGCCGCGCTCTGAGATCGACGCGTCCGCCAACATAGTCGAGGACAGACGCATTCATATCTCCCGTTTCCCGCATGATCTGCGGATCGAGAAGCATGCCGTTGATGGTGAAGTCGCGTCGCTCCACATCCTCTTCGGCGCTATCGGAAAACCGCACTGACTCCGGCCTTCGTCCATCTGCGTATGACTCGTCACTGCGATAGGTAGCGACCTCGGTGACGATCTCTCGTCCATCGATCGAATCGGCAACCAGGACCACCCCGAAATGCGCCCCAACCGCGAACGTCCGCGGGAACATCGCCAGAACTATATTGGGACGCGCATCCGTCGCTACATCGAAGTCCGCCGGTTGAAGCCCCAGCAGCAGGTCCCGGACGCATCCCCCCGCGAAATACGCCTCATAGCCAGCGGCGCGCAGCCTGTCGACGATGCTCTCCGCGGCGATTTGTTCTCTGGACTCCATCACTCACTGTATTCCCAGCGAACCCCATTGCAGGCTGCGCGTATCGCTGGAGGCGAACTCCTTTCTCTACTATAGAAGTGTGAGTGCTGCCTCAACCGGCCTGATTCTGGGTATCGAAAGCTCCTGCGACGAGACCGCCGCAGCCATCGTGCGTCGTGGCACTGAGACCCTCTCCAACGTAGTCGCCTCGCAGATTGCCACCCATTCGCCCTACGGTGGAGTTGTGCCGGAACTTGCCTCCCGCGAGCACCTGCGCAACATCGTGCCTGTCATCCGTGCTGCGCTAAGTGACGCCAAGGTGACCTTCGCTGACCTCGACGCAATAGCCGTTACCAATGGTCCAGGGCTCGCGGGCGCCCTGCTGGTGGGCATCAGTTATGCCAAGACCCTCGCCTATGCGCTGGGCAAACCCCTCATCGCAGTCAACCACCTCGAGGGACATATCCACGCCGTCCTCCTCGAGCACGCCCAACGCGCAGCCGAGTCGGAGGTCGACCCGTTGCCCTTGCCCGCTCTCGCCCTCGTCGTCTCTGGTGGACACACCCACCTTTACCTCGTCCATCGCCACGCTGACACCTGGACCTATCGCAACGTGGGCCACACGGTGGACGATGCAGCCGGCGAGGCCTTCGACAAGGTGGCCAAGCTCCTCGGACTGGGATACCCGGGAGGCCCTTGGATCGACGCCCTCGCCCCCCACGGCGACCCATCGGCCGTTCCCTTCTCCTTCTCGCAGGTCAAGGCCAAGGCTCACCGCGGGGGACATAGGGGAGCCACCAGCCCAGCCACCACCCTCTTCTCCTTTAGTGGGATCAAGACTGCAGTCCTTCGTTATACCCAGATTCACGAGATGGCCTCAGGTATCGAGGCTCGGCGGACGGCGTTGGCCACGAGTCCCACTATCGGCGGCGCTCTCGCCTTGTGCGATCAACAGACTCTTAACCTTATCGCCTCCTTTCAGCGCTCTGTGGTTGACGATCTTCGACGTAAGACCTTCCGTGCCGCGGAAGCGCTCGGAGCGGCCAGTCTGCTGATTTCGGGGGGGGTTGCAGCCAATCGCGAATTGCGTGTTCGGTTTACAGCAGAAGCCGCTGGCTGCGGATTGCCCATTGCGTTTCCCCGGCCAGCTCTCGCCACAGACAACGCTGCCATGATCGCTGCTGCGGCATGGCCCAGACTTCTCGCCGACCACTTCGCTCAGCCAACACTCAGCGCCGACCCATCGCTGTTATTGGGGAAAGGGCAGCGAGCAACCGACTAAACCGCTATAATCCTGATGCAGCCATGGAGAATCCCAATCCAATCCTGGATGGACGTACGGTGCTGGAGATTCAGGACATTATGTCCATCCTGCCGCATCGCTACCCGTTTTTGCTGATCGACCGCCTGATGGAATTCGAGCGCAAGAAGCGCATTGTTGCCATTAAGAACGTCACCATCAATGAACCTTTCTTCGCTGGTCACTTCCCTGATTTCCCTATCATGCCGGGCGTGCTCATCGTCGAGTCGATTGCTCAGGCGGGCGGCGCACTGTTGCTGACTGAAATCCCGGACCGCGACAGTAAACTGATGGTCTTCACTGGCATCGAGCGGGCGAAATTCCGCCGTCCTGTTGTTCCGGGAGACCAACTCCGCATCGAGATCGAGGTCCTCAACTGGAAGCCCCGCGCCGTCCGGATGCAGGGCCGATGCACGGTTGATGGCAAGCTTGCTTGCGAGGCCATCGTAATGTGTCAACTCGTTCCTCGACAGAAGGACGTCGCGACAGAATCGACCACCGCCTCAGAAGAGCGGATGATGGAAGCGGTGAGTCACGAGTGAGGATACATCCGACAGCGATCGTCGCGTCGACAGCTGTTATCCCGGAATCCTGCTTTATCGGCCCTTATTCAACCGATCGGCCCGAACGTTGTCTTGGGAGAGGATTGCGAGCTCGTCTCGCATGTTGTACTTGATGGCCGCTTAACTACTGGTTCCCGTAATCGCTTCTTCTCATTCGCTTGCGTCGGCGTAGCCCCTCAGGACCTCAAGTACAAAGGCGAAGCAACTGGCGCAACGCTAGGTGACGACAACACCGTTCGCGAGTGCGTGACGATCTCACGCGGAACCAGTGGCGGCGGAGGCACAACCCGGGTCGGCAGCAACTGCCTCATCATGGCATACGCCCACATCGGACACGACAGTATTATCGGCGACTCCTGCATCCTCGCCAACGCCGCCACTCTAGCGGGTCACGTGGTTGTCGAGGACTTCGCTACCGTCGGCGCTTTGAATCAGGTGCATCAGTTTTGCCGAATTGGCAGATACGCCTACACCGGTGGAGGAACGACGGTAACCCAGGATGTCATGCCTTTCTCACTTACTTCCGCCAAGCGCGAAACGCATACATACGGGCTGAACAAGGTGGGGCTCGAACGTCGCGGATTTGATAGTGATCGGCTGCGAGCAATCCAGCGTGCCTATCGCATTCTGCTCGCCTCTAAAATGAATACCTCTCAGGCCCTTGAAAAGATCAAACAAGAGGGTCTCGCTACACCCGACATCGCTTATCTGGTTGATTTCATCGAGACGTCCCAACGCGGAGTTCTGAAGTAGCCCGGAAGACCATGACCCTCAGTACAAATAAGCTCGGTCTGATCGCCGGTAACGGCCGTTTTCCTTTCCTTCTCCTTGATGCTGCGCGAGCTCACGGCACCGACGTTGTTGTGGCGGCAATCAAGGAAGAGACCGATCCGGAAATCATTCAACGCGCCGTGGCTGACCCCGGTGTTCGCGTCCACTGGCTATCCCTGGGAGAACTCTCGCGCTTAATCGAAACCTTCCGGGAGGAAGGCGTCACGCGAGCCGTAATGGCAGGTCAGGTAAAACACAAGCAGATCTTCGCCAGCATCCGTCCCGATTGGCGGTTGGCGAAACTCCTCTTGTCACTGCGGAGCCGCAATACGGACATGTTGTTAGGAGCCGTTGCCAAAGTTCTTGCCGATGAAGGCATCGAGCTCATCTCTTCAACGACCTACCTCGAACCGCTGCTCGCACCCGCGGGCGTTCTTACCAACCGCTCCCCCAATCAGCAGGAGCAGCTGGATATTTCTTACGGACGCGACGTAGGGCAAGCTGTCGCCGGCCACGATATTGGCCAGACCGTGATCGTCGCGAGCCAAGCCTGCGTGGCTATCGAAGCGATGGAGGGAACAGATGCGGCAATCCAGCGTGCCGGTGCCCTTATGAAGACTCTAGGAGATGAAGTTTCCACCCTCGACCGCAGCCTGACTGTCGTCAAACTCGCCAAGCCTAAACAGGACATGCGTTTTGACGTCCCTGTGATTGGGGCCCAAACCATCAGGGTGATGCACGAAGCGCACGCCACTTGCCTGGCGGTGGAAGCTCAAAAAACTCTCATTTTTGATCTCGACAAAGTTCTTACCCAGGCGAACGAGGCGGGAATTGCGATAGTTGCGCTCGAAAATTAATAATGAGTCTGGAATTCACGTCTGGAGATCACAATGTCGAAATTCCTGCTCACCTCTGCCGCCCTTGTACTCCTAGTCGTAGGGGTTCTCGCAGTTCGAAGCTTCGCCGCGTCTGACGTCGTCCCACAGGCCGGTCAGATGGCGCCCACCTTTACGCTACCTTCGCAAGAAGGCACCCCCATCAGCCTGGATAGCTATAAGGGTAAGTGGGTCGTGCTCTATTTCTATCCCAAGGACATGACAAGCGGATGCACCCGAGAGGCCCACGAGTTCCAGAACGACCTCGAGAAATATAAAGCGGCCAATGCGGTGATCCTCGGGGTTAGCGTTGATTCTGTCGACAGCCACAAGCAGTTCTGCACAAAGGACAGTCTCACATTTACGTTGCTCAGCGATGCCGACAAAAAGGTTGTAACCGACTACGGATCTTTAGGTGACTATATGGGAATCAAAATTGCCAAGCGCAATACCTTCCTGATCGACCCGACCGGCAAAATCGCGAAGGTGTGGACTGGTGTCGATCCTGCACACGCGAGCGACGAAGTCCTTACGGCTCTTGCCAGCCTCGAAAAGCAATAAACCCAAAGGAGGTCGATTAAGACACGCGGCAATGAGTTTATTTGCCGCCACACTTCGGCTTCTTGTTATGCGCAGAAAAGCCCGGCTCAGAGCCGGGCTTTTCTGCTTTTCAACCGAACCTCGGTTACTTCCTTTTGCCGGACTTCTTTGTCTTTTTGGCAGTCTTGGCGGACGCCTTTGCGGGTGTTTTCTTTGCAACGACCTTCTTCGCTGGAGCCTTCTTTGACGCCTTTTTGGCCAATGCCTTTTTTACCAGCGTTTTTGTGGCCACCTTCTTGGCCGGACCCTTTTTCGCTGCGGTCTTCTTCGCACCTTTCTTAGCAGGCATCTTCTTCGCTGCTGCCTTCTTGGCTGCCTTCTTCGCGGCAGCCTTTTTCGCTGGAACCTTCTTTGCAACCGCCTTTTTGGCAGCTGCTTTCTTGACAGCCGTTTTCTTCACAGGTGCCTTTTTTTGCGCTACCTTCTTTGTGGGCGCCGGCGAGGTGAGTTCTCCCGAAACCGTCGCCTCCGGTTCCTCGGGTTTGAGTTCGTCTTCATCGTCTTCGATGTCGTCGTCGTCAGAGGAGAGGGAGATCGAAACCTCTTCCTCTTCTTCTCCGAAACCGTCTTCCACCTCTTCGGGGTACTCGTCCGTTTCGGGATCGAAATCACCATCGGCGTGCGCGTAGAGTTTGCGATCTTCCTGCATCGATGTTTGCCTCCGGGCTGGGGTCCAGTCTATTTGCCACGTGCGAAACTCGATTCGCGTGGCCCACGCCGCGAATTATAGCAACAGCATGCAACGGCTTGCGAAGGAACGCAAGAGCTTCTTGCGGCGGCCTCAGATTTCTCTCACGTTTAGCGGCCCGAATGCGAAATGGTCACGCCAAGCTGCCCATGCTTCTCGATTCAAGACATTGACTGCGTGTGCTTACCGAGGCGTCGGATCTGAAAAAGCCCATACACCGAAACAACTCTTCAATCTACCTATGAGATCTCGATTCAGCCACCTGCTGCTTCCCAGCCTCTCCGCCGCCTCGGTTTCTTGACACCTGATTCGAAGATTTCTTTGGAGATTGACGCTGGGAGGAACTTCGCGTTGGTTGTGCGCCACCCTTCCCACGGGCTTTTCGCGACCCGGCTGGGATTCGCGCCGGCTCGGCAACGTATAAGGCACGACCTTTAGGAATCGCTGTACCGGTCAGGTGATTCCACCGCTTCAACTGGTCGACCGTTACGCCAAACCTGTCTGCCACCGTTACAAGGGTGTCCCCCTTATGCGATCGATACAAGGCTGTGCGTGCGAGTGATGGGGTCGACACCGGCGCCACCGGGATTATCAGCGCGTCTAAGCCGCTTAGGTCTGTCGGTGAGCTCAACTGGTTTACAAACGCGATTTCCGAAGCTGGAACATGGTACGCACGGGCGACGTCATCCATTGTTTCCCCCGCGGCCAGGGTATGAAACCGCCAGTAGCGTCGTTTGTCCTCGGGAATCTCCGCAATGCGCTTTTCGAACAGATCCTGAGTACCGACGGGCAAGTGCAGATCGAAGGCCATCATCAGGGGGAGTTACGCCACGCAACAGGCTCGGGTTGAGGGCGACGATCTCCTGCACCGGAGCTCCGTGACGTCGGCGACCAGATGCAGATCGACGCAGTAGTTGGTCCGGACCGTGTCGACAAGAGCGGGGGATCGGGAGTGAGGTCGTCGAGACCATATTGTTTGGGATTCTTGGCCAGAATGGTTACCGCAAGGATGATCGGTACATAATTCTTCGTTTCGGTGGGCAGGTTGTTCCGTCGATAAAGTTCCCAAAAATCGGCATATCCGGTCCGCTGAACGGCGCGTTGCACATTGCCGGCTCCCCAGTCGTATGCTGCCATCGCCAGATACCAGTCCCCAAGCTGGTCGTAGGCCTTCTTCATTTCGCGCGCATAGGCGTGTGTTGCCTTCTCCGGATCAAGACGCTCGTCATACCAGCCGTTGCGCTCCAGCCCATAAACACCGATACGGCATAAACTGCCACATCCCACCCGCACCCGATTTGGGATTGATCGCCTGGGGGCGAAATCCGGATTCAGCGACGGCCTGATAGATCAGATCTTGGGGTACCCCTTCTTCCTTTAGCACCCGCTCGATCATGTCCTTGTATCGGCCCGCACGGTTCAGCGAAGCGACAATGGTCGCTCTCCCAGTACGGCTCGTCAGGAAGAAGTTGATAAAACTCGCGACGTAGTCATTCATCACCAATGGAAGGTCAGACTGGGTGGTCTTCAGCGACGCTTCCGCCTCGGCGCGGATCGTGGGATCTACGGTAAAGGTCGCGCTGTTCGCCACATCGACCGGGGTTGGCTCGGCAGGAGCAGCAAGCCCGGTGCCTTGCTTCAGGGCATCCAATTCCAGCGTATTGACTGCATCTACCACGCGGTCGAATTCGTCCTTCAGCTCCGCATCGTTGTTCAGGTCCACGCCGCTCGACAACATGAGATCGACAGCGTAGTCAAAGTTTGACTTGGCGGCGGCCAGATGGCCATCTCGATAGTTTGCCAAGCCATTCTGGTACGCGTTTTCGACATTCTGGATCAGCTGCTGATCACGTTGATGTGGCGCCGATAGCTGCTGTTCCTGCGCCACTGCACGGGTTGAGAATCCTGGATCGAGAGAGCTCACCACGATCAGCAGAGCGGAAGCGTACGCGGCAAGAAATCGTTGAACGGCCATCGGTAGCAGACGTCTGAGGAAGAACGGAGAAGCTGGATAACCGCACATTCACCCCGGCGCTCGCCCTGGGAGCGAAATTCAGCGGCCCACCCGAACGCATCTCGAGCAGCCTCGTACAGCCCTATTGTATGGTCCCGGGTTACCGGGTTTCCGATGTTAAACTCAGATGTTGGGAAGTTTCTTCCACGCGTAGCACCGTAAGTAACCCCCACCTCTTTCTCTTCATGGACATCAAGCACATCCGCAATTTCGCGATCATCGCGCACATTGATCACGGCAAATCCACGCTCTCCGACCGGCTGCTCGAGCTGACCGGCTCCCTCAGCGCCCGGGAGATGCAGGCGCAGGTCCTCGACGCGATGGACCTCGAACGCGAACGCGGCATTACCATCAAGGCTCACTCGGTCCGTATGGTGTACCCGGCACACGACGGTGAGACCTACCAGTTGAACCTGATCGACACGCCCGGGCATGTCGACTTCTCGTATGAGGTGTCACGCTCGCTGGCCTCGTGCGAGGGGGCGTTGCTGGTCGTCGATGCCTCGCAGGGCGTTGAAGCCCAGACGCTGGCGAATGCTTATCTGGCCATCAACAATGGGCTCGAGGTCATACCGGTCATCAACAAGATCGACCTGCCCAGCGCTGACATTCCGCGGACGCAGGAGATGATCGAGCAGGCGGTGGGTATCGACGCTACGGATGCCATTCCGGTCAGCGCCAAGACCGGGCAGGGGGTGCCGGACATTCTCGAGGCCATCGTCAACCGGCTGCCTCCGCCCGCTGGACACCCGGACGACCCGCTGCAAGCTCTCATCTTCGACTCATGGTTCGACTCTTACCGGGGTGTGATTGTGCTGGCCCGCATTATCCACGGGCGAATGCGCAAGGGTATGAAGATTCGGCTTATGGCGAACGGGAAGACCTTCGATGTCGAGTCGATGGGCGTACTCACGCCGAAGCCGGTGGAGATCGAGGAGCTGACCGCTGGTGAAGTCGGCTTCTTCGTGGCGAACATCAAGAATGTAGCGGACACGAAGATCGGCGATACGGTGACGGATGACGAGAGGCCTGCGGCTGCGGCGCTCCCCGGATTCCAGGACATCAAGTCGATGGTCTTCGCCGGGCTTTACACCGTTGACTCGCACGAGCATACGCTGCTTCGGGATGCGCTTGAAAAGCTGCGGCTGAACGATTCCTCCTTCTTCTTCGAACCGGAGAGCTCGGTGGCGCTCGGATTCGGCTTCCGGTGCGGCTTCCTCGGCCTGCTGCACATGGAGATCATCCAGGAGCGGCTGGAGCGGGAGTACGAGCTGGACCTGATCACTACCGCCCCGGGGGTACGGTACAAGATCACCCTCAGCGACGGCAGCATGATCGAGGTGGACAATCCCTCGCGCTGGCCCGACCCTACCCTGATCGAGAAGGTCGAGGAGCCGATCATCACCGCGACCATCCTTACCAACGAGGAGTATGTCGGCGGCATACTCAAGCTGGTCGAGGAGAAGCGTGGGCGGCAGAAGAACTTCGAGTATGTCACTCCCACCCGGGTGATGATCACCTATGAGCTTCCCCTCAACGAGATCGTGCTGGACTTCTACGACCGGCTCAAGTCGGTCTCGCGGGGTTACGCCTCGCTCGACTATCACCTGTCGGGCACATGGGACTCGCCGATGGTGAAGCTGGACATCCTGGTCTCGGGCGAGCCGGTCGACGCGCTCTCGATCATCGTGCACCGCGACTTCGCCTACGAGCGCGGACGGGCGCTGGTCTCGAAGATGCGGGAGCTGATTCCCCGGCAGATGTTCGAGGTGGCGATCCAGGCGGCGATCGGGTCGAAGATCGTGGCCCGCGAAACGGTCACCGCGATCCGCAAGAACGTCATCGCCAAGTGCTACGGCGGCGACATCTCACGCAAGCGCAAGCTGCTCGAGAAGCAGAAAGAGGGCAAGAAGCGGATGAAGCGCATCGGCAAGGTGGATATTCCGCAGGAGGCGTTTCTGGCGGTGCTCAAGATCGGTGAGGACAGTTCGCGCTAGGCGATTTCCCGTTTTGGGAATGCCTAGGCCCACCCCCACCCCCTCCCCCTTTCCCTTCGGGGCTTTCTGTAACCGTTTCATAAGAATAGGCTTGCGGTTGAGCGTCCGTAACCGTTTGATTCCATGGGAACTAGGTGTAACCGACTGTTTCGGCATGAGTTACGGGAGCAGAATCGGCGTCCGCCTGTAACCGTTTCATTCCATTGGGAAAAAGTGTAACCGTTTGTTGTGATTAGAGTTACGGCCTGCTACCGCCCTTCGGAAGAATTTCGGCCAGAGACAGCCCTACGCCATTTCGGGTCGATTCTTTTCGGGTAATGCGGCCAACGGAAAAGACCCGCCGGAGCGGGCCTGAAGGGATGTCTATTTCTATTTTATCGGGTGGAGAGAAATCCTCGGCCAGATTTACCGGGGATATCTAGCTTTTGGAATGAAGAGGTTGCGTGGAATATCGGCGACGGAGAGCTTGACAGATAACGACAGGGCAGCACGAACGAGTCTATGAGTGCCAAGCCCTGAGGGCGTCACTACAGCTGCGCGGGCGGGGTTCGTTTAAGTTCCCAAGATTTCTTGCTGCATTCGGCGCTTACAGGCAAGATTGGGGGGTGCAAGAACTGTCCCCAGGTACCCTTCTTGGTCATTACAAACTCGTCCGCCGGCTGGGGCAGGGCGGCATGGGTGTGGTATTCGAGGCAGTCGACCAGAAGCTGGGCCGCCATGTCGCAGTCAAACTACTGATCGAAACAACTCAGAACGACAGCTCGGCTCTGGAGCGTTTCTGGCGCGAGGCGCGCGCAGCTTCTTCCTTCAATCATCCCGGCATTTGCACAATCCATGAGCTGAACGAGTCGGCGGAAACGCCGTTCATCGTGATGGAGCTGATGGAGGGCAACAGCCTGGAAAAGCTCTATCGTGGCCATGTCATGCCCTACTCGAAATTGCTGGAGATGGGCGTGCAATTGGCTGATGCCCTCGATGTCGCGCACCGAAAAGGCATTCTGCATCGCGATATCAAGCCGTCGAATATCTTTGTGACGAATTCGGGTCAGGCGAAGATCCTCGATTTCGGGCTGGCAAAACTCGACAGTACTGGCGCAGACGCTTCAACTGCCTTAAACACTCTTACCGCTGCGGGATCGACGATGGGTACCGTTGCCTATATGTCGCCGGAACAGGCGCGCGGCGAGCCTCTGGATGCGCGCAGCGATCTGTTTTCGCTCGGGGTAGTGCTTTACGAGATGGCTACCGGACGGCACCCTTTTGCCGGCGCTACAACTGCCGTGGTCTTCGATCGCATTTTGAACGAGTCGCCGGTTGCGCCGATCTCGCTCAATCCGCGAACTTCCGATCGAGTTCGAGACCATTCTCAACAAGACGCTGGAAAAGGACCGGGAGCTTCGCTGCCAGTTCGCCGGAGAGCTTCGTGCCGACCTGAAGCGTTTGCAGCGAAAGAGCGGTTCGGGGAGCGGCCCTACCGCGCAGGCGTCGGGGACGCCTTCCCTCGGATCATCCTCGAGCGCGGGTGTCCTCGCGACCAGGAAATCACGTCGACTCGCTGTCATTGCGGCATGCCTGCTCATTCTTGCGGCGGCCGGATTTGGCGCCTGGCATTTCTGGCCTCGAGCCCGGCCGTTCGCAACCGATCTCCGTGAGTCAGATCACCAATGTGGGGACGATCGAAAGGATCGCGCTCTCAGGCGATGGGCGCTTTCTGGCCGAGGTAAAGAACGACAACGGCCAGCGGACGCTCTGGGTGAGGAACACCGCGACCAACACCGATACCCAGATCCTGGGCGCATTTGCCAACTGGTATATGGGGATCGCCTTCTCGCCGGATGGCAATTACCTCTACTTTGTACGGCCGACCTCCGGAGAACACTATCACAAACGCACTGTATGTCATGCCGGTCTTCGGCGGTACGCCGAGGCAGTTGATCTATAACATCGACAGCGTCGGGAGTTTTTCACCGGACGGCAGCCGGTTCACGTATGTCCAATTTACTCCTGAACGGAAGGACCAGTTCTCCGAGATCCATATCGCTAACAAAGACGGAAGCAACAACCAAGTGATTTATGCCACACGGGAAGAGATCGGTGCGCCGGTTTGGTCACCCAACGGCGACAGGATCGCATGGATTGGCACGGTCGGGCCGGCGAAGTTCGCGCTCCAAATCTTCGACATCGCTTCGAAAAAATTGACTAAAGTCTCGCACCCCGCCGGACATTGTCCTTCGGCGGATCTATCTGAACCTGGCGTGGATGCCCGACGGCCGGCACCTGTTGGCCTTTTACATCAAACCGCACAGCGATCATGCCCAGATCGGGATGGTTACGCTGCCCTCTGGCGATTTTCATCCGGTGACCAACGACGTCAGCTCTTACAGCGATTTGGCGCTCTCCGCGGATGGCCGCACCCTGGCGACGGTGCTCACCAACATCGATTCGAGCATTGCGTGGTATAAGCCGGAAGGCGGAGCGCCGCTTTCGACCACCCCGTTGCGAATTACCCCTTTCCGCATCGCCTGGGCAAACGAAGACCGTCTGCTCTTTACTGTTCCGCGCGTCGATATCGGCTGGATCGATCGCGCGACCGGCGAGGTGCACACCTTCGATATCGGAGAGACCGCGGCGGGGGACTATATAACGACCTGCCCGGATGGCCACATTCTTTTCACGGGCTTTCCCAAGGGAGCGACGGAGCCGTGGGTCTTTCGTATGGATGGGATGGAGGAAACATCGTCCAGTTGGCCACCGGTGGAATCGCGCCGACTCCGGGATGCTCTTCCGACAACCGGGAGGTCTTCTATTTCGTGGAGGAGAATGAGATGTCCAAGGCATCGTTGTGGTCAGTGCCGCTGAGTGGCGGGACACCACGACAGGTACTCCCGCCGGAAGCTACGGCGTATTACGCAATCTCCGTGGACGGGAGGCTGGCCGGCTGGACCATCCTTGATCCGCCGAAAGCTCACTGGAATATCTTCGATCTGGCTTCAGAGCGCGCCGTTGCCCAGATTCCTTTGGATACCAGCGACATGGGCAGCGCGGACGCCAGCTCGGTGCGCTTTTCACCGGATAACCGCGCCGCGGTTTACTCCGTTCTACGGAATGGCGGCAGGACGCTGCTGTATCAGCCGCTGGACGGGTCGGCCCCACACCTGCTGCTCGACCCGGCGCAGGAAGACATTCCCGACTTTGGGTGGTCGCCTTCAGGCAAACAACTGGCGCTCGTGCGGCAGAAGTCGAGCTCGGATGTGGTACTGATCAAAGACCAGCAGGAAAAAGGGAAAGACTAGGATCTGAGGTTGCGTGTCCGACTACGCCTTCCACTTGCGATCCTGGCTTCTCTGTTCAGTTGACGCCAAATCGCCAATGCGCTCAGCGAAACCTCCGCGCGGCGCTGGGCTCGGGGCCGCCCGCGCTACTACCAGCGATCAGTTCGCTCTCACCTGCTATCGAGCCACGGGCAGGCTGGCTGGCTGCTGGAGGCGGAATTCGAGCAGGGATTCGCTGGGAATGGACACCTGCTGCCCTTTTCCAGCAGCGGAGAGGGCGGTTCCTCCCGCGGCTCCTGCCGCCACGCCAATCGCAGCGCCTGTTCCGCCGCCTGCAAGGCCGCCAATGAGAGCGCCAAGGCCTGCTCCGCCGAGGATCTTTCCCGCGGTTTTCTTGCCCTTGCCCTGCGACTGCACAGTGTAGTCACTGGTCAAGAGGGGATAGGCAGTGCCGTTGATGACGATGTCGGTCAGTTCCAGGGTCAGGTTCGCGCCGCCCGACATCCTGCCCGCAGATTCAGCGTTGATGAGCTGGCCGTAAACGGTGGTGCCCCGCGGCGCAACCACCCAGTTGTCCACCTGCAGGTTGGTCTCCAGTGTGGCGGTGAAGCGAAATCCGGCTTTCTGCTTGCACGAGTCGATCGAATCGACCATGCGGACCAGAATTCGCGTGCCGGCGGGAATGTACACACGCTTTCCCGACTGTGCTGCCGCCGTAGGTGTCGATGCCAGAGTTGCCGCTGAAACCAGCGAGACCAATAAGACTGTTGCCCGAAAGATCATGTTCCGCATGTTGTCTCTTCTCGCTTTCCTGGAGTCTTTACGAACCCTGTCCGACGATGGGGAGGGACGACGCAATCTGAAGGTCGATGATCATCAGCAGCTGTTCTTCGATCTGAAGGAACCGGGCGGCTTCTATGGATCCAAGGGCAGTCTTGATGCGGCCGTAGTATTTCGCCACGAGCTCGGCACGCTGCTTGCGGTAGTCGAATGCCTTCTGAACCAGCTGGTCGGCTTTGGCGTCGGTCATCTGATCGTAGTTGCTGGAGTAGTCCTGAATGTTTGCGACTCTCTGGTCGTTCAGTTTGGTCAGTTCGGCATCGTACTCGCTGTAGATGGGCCAGAATTTCGCAGCCTGATCCGCATCCAGCTGCATAACCGCTCCCATGACCTCGTCCTTCTGATGGCGAACATCACTGCGCAGGAGCTCGATGTATTCCTGAACATTTCTCTGCTGCGTATCTGTCGGCACAGTTGGCGCTGCCTGTGTTTCCGTGCCTTGTGACTGCTCGCTCTGCTGCGCTGGAGACGCCGCGCAAAAGGCAAGTACCAAGAGAAGTGGGAGGGACAACTTCGTCCATTTCTGCATGTGAATCTCCTCGCGGGATATTTGTATCGGGCGGCGCAAGCCATTGCAACCGCGATTTTTCGCGCAGACCCCGACTGCTTCGGAAGCAGGGCAGTTTCAGAAGGAGAGGCAGGGACGGACAACGATGGGCGCTGGCGTATACTCACTGGCGCGATAATTTCCGGCTGGTTACAGGAGGCTAAATGAAACCGCTTTCACGCCGCGATGTGTTGAAGACCGGGCTGCTGGCGCCGGTTGCAGTAGCGGCTGCCAATGGGATGGGGCCGTTCGGCGTTGCTCTCAACGCGTCCGGGGAGACTGCCGAGATGCTGCCCGAGAGCATCGCGCGCCAGTCTTCGGGATCGGCTGTCGATGCCGCGGGACGGGAACGGCTGCTGCTTGATTTCGGCTGGCGCTTTCATTTTGGAAATGCTGACGATCCGGCGAAGGATTTTGGATTCGGCAGCGGGAGAGCGGGGAATTTTCAGAAGACGGGAAATTTCATGCCTGCGGGCAGCTTCCCGTTCGACGACGGCGACTGGCGCAGCCTGGATCTGCCGCATGACTGGGCCATCGAGCTGCCTTTCCAGAATGACCCGGCGCTGCAGAGCAAGGGCTTCTATCCGCTGGGGCGGACGTATCCGGCGACGAGCATCGGCTGGTACAGGCGGGTCTTCGATCTTCCCGCCACAGACGCGGGCAAGCGCATCACGATTGAGTTCGATGGCGCGTACCGGGAAACGATGGTTGTCCTGAACAACTTCTACATCGGCCGGCACAGCGGCGGGTACGATCCGTTCAGTTTCGACGTGACGGACTTTGCGAATCCCGGCGGGAGGAATGTGCTGCTGGTGCGCGTGGATGCCACGTCGAGCGATGGCTGGTTTTACGAGGGAGCGGGGATTTACCGGCACGTGTGGCTGGTGACGACCCATCCGGTGCATGTGAAGAAATGGGGCACCTTTGTGCGCTCCGAGGTAGCGGCGGATGCGGCGAAGCTTTCTATCCGGACGGAAGTGAATAACGACGGCAAGAGCGCGCAGAATGCCCGAGTGGTCTCGACGGTGCTCGATCCTTCGGGCAAGGCAGTTGGGAAGGCGGCGACGGCGGCGGCTTCTGTTCCCAGTGAAGGCGAGCAGACCTATGAACAGACGCTTTCGGTCAAGCAACCGCTGCTGTGGTCGCTCGAAGAGAGGAATCTGTACAAGCTGGTGACGGAGATCGAGGTGGGCGGCGCGGTGGTGGATCGCTATGAGACGCGATTCGGCATTCGCACGATCAAGTTCGACGCGGCTGAGGGCTTCTTCCTCAATGGCAAGTCGGTGAAGCTGAAAGGGACTTGCAATCACCAGGACCATGCCGGGATTGGCGCCGCTCTGCCGGACGCAGTGCAGTATTACCGCATCCGCAAGCTGCAGGAGATGGGCTGCAATTCGATCCGCACATCGCATAACCCTCCGACTCCGGAGCTGCTTGATGCCTGCGATGAGCTGGGGATGCTGGTCTTTGATGAAACACGCATGATGTCGTCGAATCCCGAGGGCCTGAACCAGTTTGCGGACCTGGTGCGGCGAGACCGCAACCGCCCGAGTGTCTTCATGTGGTCGATGGGCAACGAAGAAGGGCAGGCGAATACAGAGCGCGGAGTGCTGATCCTGGGTGCGATGAAGGCGCTTGCGACGGAGCAGGATGGCTCGCGGCCGGTGTCGATTGCTCCGACGGGCGCGATCGGGACGGGCGGTCTCGCGCTGTGCGACGTAATGGGCTACAACTACATGGATCCGCAGGCGGAGGCCTATCACAGGGCGCATCCTGATAAGCCAATGATGGGTACGGAAACGGTGAGCGCGGTGGGAACGCGCGGGATTTATGTCACCGATGCAAAGAAAGGCTATGTGGGCTCGTACGATCCTTACACCACGACGGGACGGGCTTCGGCGGAAGGCTGGTGGAGCTTCTGCAATTCGCGGCCGTGGATGTCGGGCGGTTTCGTGTGGACGGGCTTCGACTATCGCGGTGAGCCCTCGCCGAATGGATGGCCGAATATCAGCTCGCAGTACGGGATCATCGATACCTGCGGCTTTCCGAAGGACTCGTTCTTTTATTACCAATCGTGGTGGACCTCAAAACCAGTTCTGCACCTCTTCCCGCATTGGAACTGGCCGGGCCTGGAGGGCAAAGAGATCGCGGTCTGGGTCTATTCGAACCTTGATAAGGTGGAACTGTTTCTGAACGGGCAGAGCCTGGGCGCGAAGGACGTGAAGAAGGATTCGCATGTGGCGTGGGTGGTGAAGTATGCACCCGGCTCGATCGAAGCGCGGGGATTCAAGAACGGCAAGCAGGTAATGATGACGAAGCGCGAGACCACCGGAGCTGCGGCAAAGCTGGTATTGACGGCGGATCGCAGCGAGGTTTCCGCCGATGGGGAAGATGTGGCGATGTTTGCCGTAGAGGTTCAGGATGCGCAGGGGCGCGTAGTGCCGATCACCGACAACGAGGTGACGTTCAAGGTGACGGGCGCGGGGAAACTGATCGGGGTGGGTAATGGCGATCCTACCGACCAGCAATCGGATAAGGGGACGATTAGGAAGGCGTTCTCGGGCTACTGTATGGGGGTTGTGCAGGCAACGAAAAGTTCAGGAACAGTTACAGTTGAGGTGACTTCTCCTGGACTTGTAACTGCCACTGCTACTATTTCTGCGAAATCCGTGGAGCTTCGGCCGCAGGTGGCGGTGTGGGAGCGCGAGATTCCGAAGGGCGCGGGGATCACCGGGCTGTGGAGACCGGCACCCGCCGGCGAGGGGTCGGATCTGCTCGCATTCGTAACAGGCGGCGGCACGATGGTTTTCACGCTGCGGCAGGATGGGAGTAATCTCACCGGCACCGTCGAGGGCACTGGTGGCGGGTTCTTTGGGGGAACCGATGCACCGATTCCGATAAGGGAGGGCAAGATCGACGGCACCAGCGTGTCGTTCAAGGCGGCAAACAATACGTTTTCGGGATCGGTGAAAGGGGACCAGATCGAACTTGAGCGGACAATCACTATTCCGTTCAGAATGCCGACTCCCCCTGCTGAGACCGCGGGACAGCCAGCGGTTGGGCCACCACCGGATGGATCGGATCCGTCGATCAATCCTCAGTGGCTTCGGCGGCGAGGGGGTATCCAGGTGGTGCTGCAACGGGCACAACGATAAGCCGGCGGGGAACCCCGGACGAGCGGCGACGCAACAGACGGTCATCGGGTTGTAATGTTTTTTGTGGAAAGCACCTTTTTCCGGTTTTGCAAAGTTACGGCGGTAGTAGTGCCGCGGGCTTGAATTGGAATGGGTGATTAGTCTTTTTAAATCAATATGATATAGAGATGCCGCTGGGTGGCATGGCTCAATGCTGCATTTGCGGATTGGAATTCCGGTAGCCGGATGCCAGTATTCCACATTTTTTTCCACAGGTCGGGGCAGGGTTCTTGCCTGAGATGCGGCCGCCACCGGCGAGTGAAAAATGCGAGGGCTCCGAGGCTCGGAGCCCTTTCGGCAAAGTTCCTGTTACGTCGCGAGGACGTTACTGATGGGGGGAGGAGGATGCAGGCGCATGAGGCGCGCTGGAGTGCGTCGGAGCCGGAGCTGGCGCTGACGGAACGGAGGTTGGGGCAGGGATTCCGGACTTCGCATTGTAGGCCTGAATCACGGCCGCGGTGATATCGGTGCTCTTGTTTGCCCAGAGGACGATGGGGGCCTGCTGCTGGCTGGCTGCGGCGTCAAGAACGACGGTGTAGCCGTTCTGCTCGGCGTAGGACTGGAGGGTCCCGTAAACCTTCTCGGCAAGCTGCGCGTAGGTCTGCTGCATTTCCTGCTGGAAGTCGTTCGAGGCGTCTTCGCCGGTGCGCTGGTATTCCTTTTCCTCGTCGTCGATGGTCTTGAGGCGGGTCTGGCGCTCGGCATCGCTCAGATTTGCGCTCTGAGCCTGGAGCTGCTTCTTGTCACTGTCGATCTTGTCCTGCAGGGACTTGAGCTGGGTGCGCTTGGGGTCGAACTTCTTCTGCAGTTCGCTGAAGTTGCGCTGTCCTTCGTTGGTCTGGGCGACTGCGCCCTGGAAATTGATGACGGCAATCTTGGTGACACCCGCGGAGGCCGCGCCGGATGCGCCGGCGGCGGCACTCTGGGCAACGGCACTCGCGCCCAGCCCGGACGCGAGCAGGCAAACGAGTGGCAACGAACCTAACTTGAGACGCTTCATGGAAATCAACATTCCTCCGGTTTGAGTGAGATCGCCCGCACTTGCGGAAGCGAACCTTCGCTTCCTGATCTACCTGCTGCGCTGTTCGTTGAGGCAGATTCCAAGCCAGAGCGGCGTGGAATGCAAAGACGAGACACGATCAGAAGACATATTCAGGAACTGACCCAGATTATATAGGTTCGAAGCCCCGGACCGTCAAACAACTATGTCAAAATACGCCGCACGAATCAGCAGGCGGGCGGGAACTGGCCGGCTTCCCGCCGCTGGCTGGTTAGACGCAGGCTACCGTCAGAAGGTAGTGCTGACGGTGAGCCGGAAAGTCTTGCGCGGCTCGCGAAGCTGAAGCTGCGATCCGTATGCCTGCTGCGCCTGCGCGTAGCTGTAATCGCCGGCACCCCCGGCGGGGAACATGCTGCGCGTGATCAGGTCCTGGGTATAGAAGTTCTTTTCGAGGCGCAGCGGGTTGAAGGCGTAGAAGAGCCGGAATGGCGCGTTGATGATCGGCATCATGACGTCAATCTCGGCACCGGTGGAATCGCGCGGGACGTAGTTAGTGCCGGGAATGGTGTGGATGAGGTTGCCGAAGTTAATCTGCTGACCGCCCTGGCAGGATCCATTGACGTAGTTGGGGCAGCCGTAAAGCGGCGCGTTGAGCAGGGCTGCACCTTCCGGGCTTTGCCGCAACTGACTGCCGTCGAGCACCATGTCCATGCCGAAGTCGTTGAAAAGGGCGAAGCTGACCGTGCGGGCATAGATGGGAATACGGTATTCCACGTTTCCCGTGAAGTTGGTGTCTCCGCCGATCGATGCAATGCCGTAGACGGGAAGCGGTATCTGAATAGGCCCGAGCGTCGGATTGGTGGGATCACGGGGCACGGTGCTGCCATCGGGATTGGTGAGGTTAAACAGCACGCGGGTGGGCACGAAACCGTAAGGAGTGACTGAGCGGACATCGAAACCGCGCAGATCGGCCTCACCGCCGGCGTAGAAGCGATTGAACGGCGGCGCGACGTCGCCGCTGATTCCGCGAATGTATGCGGCCTGCAGGCGGTAGCCGAATACGTTGCGTCCCTCGGGGTTAAACTTGAGGCCCTTGATGGGATGGAAGCTGCGGTACTCAATGACCGGACTGATGTAGCGTACGTTGCCCCAGATGCCGGCGAGCTGCAGGATGGCGGACAATTCCGATCCGTGATGGGGCTGGTAAGCGGCATCCAGTTTATTCATCGTAAAACTGAATGAAGCCTGGCTGTTTACGATGCCACTGAGCGCGTTCTGCCCCTGAATGCCGCTGCGGAATGCGAGCGTCTGGAAGAAGTTGGCAGACGCGGCGCTGTAAGTAGTAACGGACTGCCGGTTGAAGCTGTAGGTGAAACCAACGCTCTTGAAGCTGCGATGGATGGGATATCTGGCAGAGACACTGAAGCCGGTCGAGGACTGATTGTACTTCTGCAGCAGGGACTGCTGAGCATTGCTCAGATTCTCGGGATTGCCGCCGGCAAGTTTGTAGTTCTTCGACGCGTTGTAGTCGTACTTGTTGTCGAAGACCTGAAATCCGAAGTTGAGGGGACGGTTGCGGAAATATGGCTCGTTGAAGCCGAAGAGGAGGGTGCGCGAAATGTCGCCCGCGTTAGCCTGGACGCTTAGCGTTTCGCCAAGTCCGAGGAAGTTGTTGGTCTGGTAGTTAAGTCCGATGAAGGACCCGCCGAGGCCGCTGACGCCGCCATTGAGGCCGATGGAGTTCTTGCCCTTCTCCTTGACCTTCAGGAGAAGATCGACGGTGCCATTTTCGGCGTTCTGGTGAGTTTCCGAGTCCTGGTCGACCTTGAGCGGATCGAAATAGTCGAGCTGGTTCAGACGGAGAAGACTCAGCTCCCAGAGGTGGCTGTTGTAGACCGCGCCCTCTTCGAGCAGCAACTCGCGGCGAATGACGAAATCGCGCGTGACGGTGTTGCCCTGGAACTCGATGCGCGAGACATAGAAGGGCTTGCCCTCATCGATATCGATGTTGAAGGAGACGGTCTTTTTCGCTTCGTCGATGCTGGGCGTGGGGATGCCGACGAAGTTGATGTAACCGAGCTGACCGTAGGCTTTTTGCAGGTTCTGCAGGCCTTTGCCGAAGACGGTGGCGTTGAACCAATCGCCGTCCTTGATGGCGAACTGGCCGCGCAGCGCCTTAACGTTGGTGACTGCCTTATTGCCGCTGAAGGTGATTGCACCCAGACGATAGCGCGCGCCTTCATCGATCGGCATCATGATGTCGATGCGCTTGCCCTTCCTGGGGCGGAAGGTCAAGAAGGAAAGGCCGCTTTCATTGCGCAGGTGGGTCTGGGGATCGCCGACGCTGGCGCGGAAGTATCCGCGATCGCGATAAGCCTGGCGGACGCGCTCGGAATCTTCCTCAAGCTTGCTGGCGTCATAGGTGCGGGCAAAGAGGTTCTCGAGGAAGATGGACTTGGGAATGCCGATGGGGCGCAGGTTCTTCATCGACTCGCGCAGTACGCGTGAGCTGACGTGCTCGTTGCCGGTGAACTCGATTTTGCCGACCTTGACCTTGGGGCCTTCCTTGATGATGAAGTTCACCTGCACGGAGGCGGGGGGAATCTTCTTGATGTCGGCCTTGATGGTTGCGAACTGGTGGCCGTGCTCGCCGAGCAGCTCCTTGAGGACGGCGATGGCATGGGCGATGCGAGTGGGATCGTATTTGCTCTCAACCGAGATGCCGACTTTCTCTTTCTTGAAGCGATCGAGAACATCGGATTGGGTGACGGAATTCAGGCCCTTGTAGTTGATCTCACGGATGGTGGGCTTTTCGGTGACGTAAACGTCGAGGATGACGCCCTTGGGAGAATCTTCCTTCTCGATGCGGAGATTTTCGAAGTAGCCGGTGTTCCAGAGCGAATTGAAGTCGCGCTCCACGGTGAGCGGATCGTAGGGGTCATTGATACGGCTGAACATGCGCGCAAGGATGGTTTCCTTGGGGATCTGCCGGTTGCCGATGACGCGGATCTGGGTGACGATCTGCTGCTGCGCCCACGCAGAGAGCGTGAGGAGGCAGCAGAAGAAGGATAAACACTGCAGTGTGCGGCGAATTGAACGGCGCAAACTCTGGCTCAGTTGGATAGGGGAGCTTGCGCCCCCGCGTTCGACGGGAAAAATATGCACACCCTCACTGCAAAAAATCAGGCCTATCTTAAGTAAAAGGCGATTATATGGGAGCGGAGCCGCATACCCCAACTCCGCAATTCGATTGCGCGCGCGGTTCCTCATCCGAGAGCGGTAAGGCGCGTTAAGCGACGATCAACTTTCCAGTTCCGCGTGGATGAGATATCCCTCGCCGTCCCACCGAATGTCGAGGATGTTTGGCTTGCAGCAGACCTGGCAATCTTCCACGTAGCATTGCCGGGCGCCACCGGATTCATCCACCACCGTTTCATTCCACTCTCCACAACCAGCGCATTGGAAGGCAGCCGGTAAAGGCATGTTCAGTCAGAATTCCCGTAACCCGATGGGGCGCAATGCAAAAAGGCGCGCGTTTCGGTCTCGACGACAAATCCGCTCTTAGTCTATCGGAAGGAGCGCGCGTTGGCGTCTTCGAACGTGTTCAGCGGCCACTGGATAGACGATTCAAAGAGTCTATTTGGGAGCGCGTTTAAGGAGCATGTTGAGGATTGCCGGGGGCAACGGCCTTCTGCACCGCCTTCTGCACCTCGACGAGGGTGGAATAAAAAGTCGCGCCGCCGCCGATGTCGGTGAGGCGCTGCGAGGTGAGCAGATTCACGTTGTAGCCGCCGGGCGAGAGCTTGTTCCAGGAAAGGCGCGAGGCGACAACGCCCGCCGGAACACTGGCGTTTCCGTTGGCTGACACGCGTGCGGTCAAACGAATGCTACCGCGTGCGTTGAAGACCTCAACGATGTCGCCGTCGAGGATGCCACGTGGCGCGGCGTCGTCTTTGTGCATCTCGAGGGTGGCGTGGTGCCCGTTTTCCATTTTCTGGTGCACGGGCAGATTGGCGAAGGTGGAATTCATGTAGTTGTCGGCTTTGCGCGGGAGAAATTCAAGCGGGTAGGCTTGACGCATGTCGCGGTTGTCGGGGTTTTCGTGGCGCGATTCGACTGGCGGCACGAAACCTGGCAGGGGATCGAGGCCCTGAGCGGCGAGGGCGTCGGAGTAAAACTCGACTTTGCCGGTCGGGGTTGCGAATCCGCCGTCGGCGAATGGAAGAAAGCTTTCGCCGCGAGATTCGGATTCGAACTTGAGACGGATGTGGCCACCGGCTTCGTTGAGGATCTGAGCGGTCATTGCCTCCTGCCATGCGGGCTGCTCCTTACCTTCACGGAGAGCCTGCGCGATCAGGTCGTCGGGCGTGTCGCGGAAGCAGTCTTCAGTAAAGCCCATGCGCTGGGCGAGTTCGGAGAAGAGATGCACGTTCGAGCGGGCTTCGCCGACAGGTTCGATGGCCTGATTGGATAGTTGGACATAGTAATGGCCATAAGCGCCCTGGACATCTTTGTGCTCAAGGAATGTCGTCGCCGGCAGGAGGATGTCGGCGTAGTCGGCGGTGTCGGTAAAGAACTGTTCGTGGACAACCGTGAAGAGATCGGGGCGCGCCATCCCGCGCACGACCTGGGACTGGTCAGGCGCGACGGCGGCAGGATTCGAGTTGTAAACGAACAGGGCGTGCACGCGAGGATCATCGAGTTCGGTAAGCGCGTGACCGAGCTGGACCATGTTGACCACTCGTGCCGGGCGATTGAGCGGGCCGGCGAGCATGAGGTCGGGGCGTTCCAGCGTGTGCTTGTCCCAGGAAAATGCTCCGCTGGTGGATAGCTGCAGGCCCCCGCCGCGATGTTTCCAGGCGCCGATGAGCGCGGGCAGCATGGCCACGGCGCGGGCGGCGGTGCCACCATTCTCGGAGCGCTGGATGCCGTAGTTCATGCGAATGACCGCAGGAGCGATGGTGGCGTATTCGCGGGCCAGACGCTCGATGTCCTCGGGAGGGATGCCTGTCCAGTGAGAGACGCGCGCGGGCGTGTATTCAGCAGCCCGGCTCTTGAGCTGGTCGAAACCGTGCGTGTGAGCGGCGACGTAGTCGCGGTCGTAAAGCGAGTCGCGGATGATGATGTGCATCAGGCCCAAGGGCGAGGGCGGCATCGGTTCCGGGTCGGATGGGGATGTGCCAGTCAGCCAGGCGCGCGGTCCGGGTCGCATA
The DNA here is from genome assembly GCA_963725225.1 of uncultured Acidobacteriaceae bacterium. Taxonomy (GTDB): domain Bacteria; phylum Acidobacteriota; class Terriglobia; order Terriglobales; family Acidobacteriaceae; genus Silvibacterium. Next base: position 249,455 of record CAVRXY010000005.1, on the reverse strand, counting down.
GGGATCGATGACGACGAGCCTGGCGCCCTTGCGACGGGCCTCTTCGATCATGGGCCAGAGATGGATGTTGTTGCCATGGACGTTGGCTCCCCAGGCGATGATGAAGCGGGAGTCGCGGAAGGCTTCGGTGTCGGTGCCGAGCTTGCGGCCGTATACGGACAGGAGCGCGTCGCCTCCGGCGGTGGAGCAGATGGTGCGATTGAGCTGCGAGGCTCCGAGGCGATGGAAGAAGCGGCGATCCATGGAGCCGTATCCCAGGACGCCGATGGTGCCGGCGTAGGAATAGGGCAGGATCGATTCGGGTCCGTGCTCGTCGCTGATTTGCTGGAGGCGCGCGGCGATGACGTCGAGCGCTTCGTCCCAGGTGATGCGCTCGAATGCCTCATGCTCGCGGCCCTGCGGGAGTGAGGTCTTGGCGACCCCGGCGCGGCGGCGCATGGGATAGAGCAGGCGATCGGGCGAATAGACGCGGTCGAGATATTTGGCGACTTTGCCGCAGAGGAATCCGCGGGTGACAGGGTGATTGGGGTCGCCCTGGACTCGGGTAGCCCGTCCTGCATCGTCGATTGTGACCAGTACTCCGCAGGAGTCCGGGCAATCGTGCGAGCAGACGGTGTGGACGGTGCGGGTGGTCATATTTCGATTGTATGTCCCGCGCGGGCCCGATGAAAGCGAGCTAAAGGAGACGGGGGCGCTGTGAAATACTTCGGTCCGGGAGGGATGATGCGATTTCAGCAAACTCACTGCGCTTGGTTGTGCGATGGTGCTCTGCCTGGCTGCCGCGGCGCCAAAGCGCTCCAGGACAGAACACGAAAGATACTGCCGCGATCGAACAGGTGCTGCACGACCAGGAGGCGGCGTGGAATCGCGGGGATATTGACTCCTTCATGCGGGGCTACAAGGACTCGCCGGATACGACGTTTATCGGAAAGACCATCAGCCGAGGGTATCGGCCGATACTGGAGCGCTACAAGACCGCCTACGCCACGCGGGAGGGCATGGGCACACTGGACTTCTCGGAACTCGCAGTTCGAATGCTGGGAAATGATTATGCGGTGGTGACGGGGAGATATCACCTGGCAAGATCGGCACAGGGCGGCGGCGAAGCGCGGGGTAACTTTTCGTTGATCTTTGAGCGGGAGAACGATGGGTGGCGGATCATTCTTGACCACACAAGCTAGGGCTCGATCACACAAGCTAGGGCTCGATCACACAAGCCAGGCGGTTAACCACACGAGCCAGGGCGAAGCTAGTTGGATCGAACCAGTGAAGTAACAGCGCTCTTCTGCTAAAAAGGCTGGATTGAAACTTTCGTGACTTGCGAGGCTTAGTGAAACCGATTACACCACTTTCCGCGCTACTGACTGCCGCATTCGTTGTGTGGGGAGCAACGGCTGAAGGGAGCGCGCAGCAGCGGCCTCCTGCCGTTCCTTTGATCGCGCACAATCCCTACTTCAGTGTGTGGTCGATGGCGGATCACCTGACGGATCAACCGACGCGACACTGGACGGGCGCCGAACAACCGCTGACAGGCCTGGTTCGGATTGATGGAGCGAACTATCGGTACATGGGCGCGTATCCGCGTGCGGTGCCGGCGATGAAGCAGGATTCGGTGGATGTGGAGGCGACGCACACAGATTATGTCTTTGAGGCTGCGGGCGTGAAGCTTGGGGTTTCGTTCTTTACTCCGGCGTTTCCTCAGGATCTCGATCTGCTGTCGCGTCCGGTGACGTATCTGACGTGGAATGTCGCCAGCACGGACGGACGGAATCACAAGGTGGAGATGCTGCTCGATGTTGACGGGCGCATCGCGGTGGACACGGATAATGAGGCGGTGACGTGGGGGCGCTCGCAGGCTGCAGGAGTGACCCTGCTGAATATCGGGTCGCGGGACCAGCGGGTGCTCAATCGATCGGGCGATGATTTGCGCATCGACTGGGGCTATTTCCATCTGGGCGTACCGGCAAACGAACAGGCCAGCGTGGCCGCGTCGTCGCACGCGGTTCGGGACTTTCTGAAGAACGGTACGTTGCCTGCGTCTGATGACGTGGACATGCCGCAGACGCCGCGCGATCATGCCGCGCAACTTGCGGTCGCGATGCCGGTTGAGGTGGCGCCGGGACAGACGGTGAGCCGGCATGTGCTGCTCTCCTACACCGAGGAATATGCGATCGAATATTTCCAGCGCAGGCTGCGGCCGTTCTGGCAACGCAACGGCGAGACGGCGCAGGCTATGCTCGCCCAGGCGGAGGCCGAGTATTCGACGCTCGAAGCGCGGGGCCGCAAATACGATGAGGAGCTGGCAGCCGATCTTGACCGGGCGGGCGGGCCCGGATATCGGCAGCTGGCGTTGCTTGCCTATCGCCAGACGCTCGCGGCTCATGGCCTGGTGGCGGATCTCGAGGGCAAGCCGATGTTGTTCGCCAAGGAGAATTTTTCCAACGGCGATATCGCGACTGTGGATGTGCTGTATCCTTCGGCGCCGTTCTTTCTGTTCTTCAATCCCGCGCTGCTCGAAGCGCAGGTGCGGCCGGTGCTTGAGTATGCGCGGCTGCCGCGCTGGAAGTTCCCTTTCGCACCACATGATCTGGGGCGGTATCCGCTGGCGGACGGTCAGGAGTATGGCGGAGGCGAGCTGACCGAAGAAGACCAGATGCCGATCGAAGAAAGTGGCAACATGCTGATCCTGGGGGCGGCCCTGGGGCAGGCACAGGGTGACTGGCATGTCGCGAAGGAATACTGGCCGGAGTTCACGAAGTGGGCGAAGTACGTCCGCGAGAAGGGACTGGATCCGGAGAACCAGCTTTGCACCGATGATTTCGCGGGGCACCTGGCGCATAACGCGAATCTTTCAATCAAGGCCATCGAGGGGCTGGGCGCGTATGCACAGATGGCGCGGGGACTCGGGGAGAATGCGGTTGCCGACGACTACGCGGCGGCTGCGAAACAGATGGCAACGCAGTGGGAGACGATGGCCCGTGACGGAGACCACTACAAGCTGGCCTTTGACCGTCCGGGCACGTGGAGCCAGAAGTACAACCTGGTATGGGACAGGCTGCTGTCGCTCGATCTTTTTGCGCCGCGGGTCGCGAAGACGGAGATTGCGTTTTATCTGAAGCATGTGAATCTTTACGGATTGCCGCTCGATAATCGCGCTGACTACACGAAGCTCGACTGGGAGCTGTGGACGGCGACGATGACAGAAAATCCCTCTGATTTTGCCGCGCTGCTTGACCCGATTGTGAAGTGGGTGAATGAGACACCGACGCGGGTTCCGCTGACCGACTGGTATGACACGAAGACCGGGAAACAGGTGGGATTCCAGGCGCGAAGTGTGGTGGGAGGGGTGTTCGTGAAGGCTCTGGCGGATAAAGAGCTGGCGACGAAATGGCGGGGGATGGCGGAGCGGTGAGGTAAGCGTCAGATGGATGACGCCTGGCGGACATCAGCGCGGCAGTTTGCTGGAAGAAGAATGGTGAATGTGGTTCCGTGATCGGATTGGCCGGTGCTGGTTTCGACAGTAAGGGTGCCGTGGTGCTTTTCGATCAATCCGCGGCTGACCCAGAGTCCGAGGCCGGTTCCGAGGTCTTTCTTGGTGGTGAAAAAGGCTTCGAAGAGATGGCTCAGGTTCTCCTCTGTGATGCCTGTTCCCTTATCGGAGACGCGCACACTTACATTGTCAGCGAGCGTCTTAACCTCAACTCGAATTTCCCCGTGGGTGCTGCTGGCGTCGATGGCGTTGGTGATCAGATTGGCCACGACCTGACGAATTTCGCCCGGCACGACGCAGGCGATGGCTCCGGCGTCGATGTCTGAAACAACCCTGATTTCCTTGGCCATGAAGTTGCGGCGATAGAGGGCCAGAACCTCGGAAACGATTTCTCCGATGTCGGCGTTTTTCGGGGCGGAGTTCTCGCGATAGAAGCCCAGGGTCTGGCGAACAATCTGCGCTGCGCGCTGTAGTTCGTCGGATGCGGTGTTGAGGTAGTCCCGCGTGGTCGCGTCCAGTGCCTGGGATTGCTGGGCGAGATAGACGAGGTTCGTGACTGATTCGAGCGGATTGTTGATCTCGTGGGCGACGGTGGCGGCGAGGCGTCCGGCTGTCGCCAGTTGCTCAGTGCGCCGGAGCTTTTCTTCGGCCAACAGCTGATCGTGAACATCAACGATCACACCCACCCATTCCTGCGACTACGCCGGCATCGTTCTTCATGGGCACGGCGCGCACCATGCAATTGCGGTAGGTCTTTGAGGATGCATGCCACATGCGGCCGCGGAATACATGAGGAGCTATTTCTTCGGCACCCCCGAGAATCTCCTTCACCAGTCTCTCGCGATCATCGGGGTGTAGCGCCTGTGCCCACCCGTAGTCGCGCAGTTCTTCCCACGTCTGGCCGCAGTAGGCGGACCATGCCGGTTGCGGATCAACAAATTTTCCTGTGGGATCGGAGGACCAGGCGAGCGAGCTGGTGGCTTCGATGAGCGAGCGATAGCGCGATTCGCTCAGGCCCAGCTCGCGAAAGAGCTGCGCGTTTTCGATGGCAGTGGATGCCCGGGCGGCCAGATCTTCGGCCAGGTGCAGATCTTCCTGCTTGAAGTGGCGCATGCTGCGATCAGAGATGAAGTGCATGACGCCGATCACGCGATCCCTGCTTTTGAGGGGAACCACGATCGCCGAGACGATAGCGAGACTTCTTATCCAGGCGAGATGCTCCTCATTTTTGGCAGCACCGGCGAGGGCCTCTTCAGGAAGCGACTTCGTAGAGCATCGGCTTGCCGGTTGAGAGCACAGCCCCGGTTCCTCCGGCTGCGTGGAGGCGCTCGCTATACTCGGCGGGAACCTGACCAAGCATGCGTTCCTTATCCGGATCGACATGGGCGGCAGCGATGGCAATCAAGTTGCCGTCTTCATACATGCTTACCGTGCACCAGTCGGCAAGAAACGGCACGGCGAGCCGGGCGACGGTATTCAACGTCTGCTCGTAATTGAGCGATGATGCGAGGATGGCACTGGACTCGGCGAGGAACTTGAGACGTGTACGCTCGCGCTGCTGCGCCTCCTTCAGTTCCGTCATGTAGAGAGTGGAGGCGCTGAGATTGGCGAGCACTCGGGCGAATTGAATCTCGCCCTCAGTGAAAGTGTGGCGACGGCGATAGTAGAAGGTGACAGAGGCGGCCAAGGCGTCACCGATCCGCATGGTGATACAGATCAGACTGCGGATGTCTTCGGAGTCGTACCACGCTACTCGATGGGCAAGAACCTCATGGGACACGAACGTCCTCAAGCGGGGCGACCGCGGGAATCAGATTCGGGTCTGGGACGTGGAGTTCGCTCCCTCCGCGATGGTCGATGAGTCCGGCCGAGGCCAGCATGCGCCAGTTGTAGCCGCCGTCATTGCTGCGCCACACGCCACAGGCGTCGGCGCCAATCAACTCCCGGGCGCATTCAAGGACGCGCCCGAGCATGGTGTCGACGTCAGCGGACGCGAGTAACGCCGCAGATGCATTGACCAGCACGCCGAGGGCGCGTTCGCTGAGCCCCGAATCGACATCTTTCACAGAGCTATGGGAGAAATCCATTGCCTCTCGTCGTGCAGGATGAGTGCTGCCGCTTTGAGGCTCGATTGTATCGAATCAGTCCGCGCAGGTGATGGCGAATTCAGGACTGCGCGCCCTGAGCGGCCGGCTCAGGCGTGGGCATCTTGGGCGCGGCGGGCTTCTTCGGCGCCTCCTTCTTACCGGGAGCAAGAATGGCGTGAAGCGTCGTGCCCTCCATGCGGGGCATGAATTCGACCGAACCAGAGTCGCCGATGTCCTGAATCAGCCGATTGATGATGGCATAACCGAGCTCGCGGTGAGCCATCTGGCGGCCCTTGAAGCGGAGCGAGGCCTTGACCTTATCGCCTTCGGTGAGAAAGCGCACAGCCTGGTTCTTCTTGGTCTGGTAGTCATGCTCGTCGACGGTGACGGAGAACTTGACTTCCTTGATGGTGATGACCTTCTGCTTCTTGCGGGCGGCGCGATCGCTCTTGTCCTTTTCGTAAAGGAACTTGCCGTAGTCCTGAATGCGGCAAACGGGCGGGACCGCAGTCGGTGAGACTTCCACCAGGTCCAAGCCGCGCTCGCGGGCGATCTTCAGGGCTTCAAAGGGGGGAAGAATGCCGAGCTGCTCGCCCTTCTCGTCAATGACGCGAACCTCGCGTGCACGGATTCTTTCGTTGATGCGGATAAACTGCTTGGCCGAACGCTTATCGATGGGTTTCCTCCAAAATACGTGGGACTGCCACGTAGCTACTCAGTATATCGTGCTCAGTTCTCTTTTTTGATGCAATTCCCACGGAGGGCGGGCACAACGGGTTTTGCGGCAGGTGTGATTCCCGGCATGGTATTCTGCCTCGTTGCCCAGGATTGCTCCTGAGCAAAAGCGGCCGGGCCCAGGCGGCAAATCTGTTCGGCAGCCCCGGCTGTCGAATAACGCGGCTTCTGCAAGAATCAATTTTCATCTCCAGAGAACGTTCCGGAAAGTTTGGGTATTGCTTATGAAACGGCGCATATTGTTGGTCGATGACGAAGTAGCCATCCTGCTGACCCTGCAGGCTGTGCTTGAGATCAACGGCTTTGAGGTGGAAACCGCCGCCTCGGCACGGGAGGCCAAGCTGAAGATCCGTAACAACCAGTACCACATGGTTATTACCGATATGCGAATGGAGAGCCACAGCGCGGGAAACGAGGTCGTGCTTGCGGCGAGGAAGTCTCCGCATAGCCCCGCAGTGGCACTGCTCACTGCGTTTCCCCTGGCGGACTCCGATGACGGTGGACAGGATGCGGATGAGGTGCTGGTAAAACCGATGAACACCAACGATCTGCTTCTGCAGATCGAAGCTCTGCTGGTAACACACGAGGATAAGAAGCGGCGCGAGGAGAGCAGCCTGCAGTCCGTGACCGGAGAGCCAAAGGCCTCCAGCACGAAGAGAACGAGCGGCGCGAAGGCAATCAACGCCAAGAAATCGATCCCGGCCGGAAGCGCCGCGCGGAGTAAGGTCGCGGTTTCAAGGAAACCGAGCAAGCACGCGGCACCCGTCGGGGGAAAGCTCGCGGGTGCACACTAAACTCCCTCTGGAGATGAGCAGGTTATCTCCAGAGAGAAAAGATGCGGTTACGCCCCGCGGCTGACCTGGGGAGCTACGACACTTCTTTGCTGAAAACACTGCCGGCACAAGACGGGGCGTCCCTGCGTCGGCTTGAAAGGTACCGTGGTTTCGGCGCCGCACTGCGAACAGGTGGTTCGTGTTTCCGGCCGTGAGCCACCTCCACCCGAGGCCCGCTTCGCCTTGCAGTTCTTGCATCGCTTGGGGTCGTTCTTAAATTGCTTGTCGTGAAAGAACAACTGCTCCCCGGCAGTGAAAACAAAATCGTTTCCGCAATCCACGCACTTTAAAGTCCTGTCGACGTAGTCCATCCCGCGTCCTTGCCCCACCGCAACACGTGTGGTGTATGGCTCCGGCTGTGAGAAGCCGGCCCTGGTCAAACCCGCTACATTAGAAATTCTGGAAAAGGGCCCCGGCCGCAATGAAGTGCGGCGAACCTTCGGCTCCTTGCGGAGCCAAAGCTATACAGATGCGCTGGCGGGAGAAAGGGAGGGTTTCGAACGCGCTCCCGGAGCGCAAAGCACGCCAGCGCCGGATGCGTGGGTTGCCCGGAACGGCTGGCGTGTCAGCTGGTGCGACCTCATGATCGTACTCTTGCCACTGCTGGTACTGGTTAATCCTGCTCTTTACGAGCCTTCTTACGATTCCGCTTGCGCGCCAGCGCTTCCTTAACGCGGCGCTTTTCACCGGGCTTCAGATAGAAGGAATGACGCTTCACTTCCTTGATGATGTCTTCCTGCTGAACCTTACGCTTAAACCGGCGCAACGCATTTTCAAGCGGTTCGCCTTCCTGCACGCGAACCTCTGCCAATCTACTACACCCCCAAACTGACCCAACTGGGCTTATATAGAGTACAGGAAGCTGTCTCCCAATAGCTAGCAACAGTTTGCTAATAGCTGGCAACAGTTTGCGGTCCGCTTCGCCGGCTTGCACGTGTCATTTGGCGCCATGGAAGGTGAGGGTGGCCCGGACCTGTCAAGAATCCTCGGGGCTGGGATAGCGGGGCCGGTACGCTCCCATCAGTCTGGAGATCATGACGGCAAGGTACAGCACGCCGAGGATGGATTCCATCACGGACACGGAGCGCACCTGCGGAGATACGGCCACCATTCCGGCCGCACCCAGCGAGGTCATAGTCCCGAAGCTGAAGAAAATAAAATCGAAGCCCACAGGAAGAGAATGCGAATTGGTCAGCGGATCGAGATAAAACGCGTGCGGAAGCACAGTGGCGATGATTGCGTAGAGGCGGGCGAAGGTGAAGCCGACCATGAGGTAAATGCAGAGGGCGCCAAAGATCGTCTCCGCCGTCGGTTTTTCGCGCGCGAAGACTCGGCGAAAAATCACAACAATCACAAAGACGTCGAACATGAAGCTGAGCACGATGCTGAACACCGACAGGGTGCCGATTTCAGAGCGGAAAAAGACGGAGTGTTCCACCATGGCGGGAACAGCAAGCAGCAGTGCAACGAAGATCAGCCCCCTGCGGAAGCTTACCGCGTATACAGCGACCAAAGTGACGGCTATGCCCAGCAAACGAAGCAGATAATAGCGGGGACCGGCGGTTTCGCCTACGTAGGGATAAAAGACGAGGTCTGCCAGCAGGAAGAGGAAGAGGAGAAAGAACTTGTGACCTGTAACCGGTGGTATTCGACCGGAATGGATCCACTTTTTGGCGGTGACCGCGGGTCCTGAGCGAGCCGTACTTCGCAGTGAGTCTGGCATGACGCGGAAAAGTTGATCCTACACTTTTCCGCCGAGGCGGCGGCTCAATGGCATGAGGCCCAGACTACAACTCCCGCGCGGAGAAGCTACTTGTGCAAGGCGCCTATCTTATAGACGATGCCCACCGACCCGGCAAACTCGTTCTGCCAGGTGTAGCCGTAGTGGGTCGGCTGCCAATCGGCAATCAGGCGCACGGCAAGCCGTGGTGACAGGTTATAGTCTCCGAACGCGCCGACTGCTGCGCCGAATGCGAGCTTATTGTTGTATGCGCCGATCTGGTTGGGGGTAACGCCCGGCGGGAAATCCTTGTCGAAGGATCCGTAGGCCGCGCCGATGAGGGTGTGGAATCCGGCTGCGTAATTTTCGCGACGATAGATGCGAAATGTAGGCCCGAATAACCACAAGTACTCGGACATCCTGGGACTGGTAATGCCGTACTGATTCACAGGTACGTCCATGTTTCCGTAGAGACCGCGGACGCTGCCTTCGATTCCCCAGACGGGACGGAAATTGACGGTTGCGGTGCCATTCCAGCCAAACAGGTTGTTTGCGGGGAAACTTCTGGCAGCGCTGGGATTAAAGTGCGAATACTGCACACCCCCGTAGAAATCCCACCGGTTGGTGTATGAGGTCAGCTCGGTCACGGGGGCGGTTGCCGTTACCTGGGCGTGTGCGTGAACCATAGAAAGAAAAAGCGGCGCGGCAAAAATCGCGACAAGCAAAGAACGGACAGCAGATCTCACGCGAATCCCAAACCTCACTGAGTTGAGCATTCAGGCGGCCCCTGAATTCGAGCAAGCCGCAAAGTTTCACGATACACGATTGGCGAGGAGATGGTCAGCCGGGCGAGATCATCTGCGCTCCGCAATATTGTGCGTGGAGGCCTGCCGGCGAATTCAGCGAAGATATTTTTGCCGGATGCGGAAGGTGTCGAGGAAGGCGAGAAGAAAGTCGCCGGGCTTCACCTTCGATCCCGCAACGTCTTCCCACGTTTCCAGAGGAAACTCGTATACCGCGTCGTGCAGGGGCTGCGGATCGCGATGGTTGAGGGCGATGAATCGCGCGATGATCTCAACGTCGAATACCCAACGTGAGATGAACGGCTGGCTCAGGACCTGCGCTAAGGCAGGGGTGACGCGAAAGATCTTTGCGCCGCACTGCGTGTCGTAGATGGGGAGACGCAGCATGAGGGAAACCACGGTGGCGAAAACGCGGCCGAGGTAGTGACGGACTGCGCGGCGATGCACATGACGGCCAAGGAGCCTGATGCGGGAACCGAAGACCATTTCCAGCCGGGGCTGTTCGATGAGCTTCTGCCGCAGATCGGAGATGGCTTCGAGTGGAGTCGCCAGATCGGCATCCCAGAATCCTACGAACCTGCTTCGCCCAGTCTCGATGGCACGCAGCATGCCGTCGCGCACGGCTTCACTCTTTCCTCCATTCACGGGTTTATTCAGGACGGATACTGACGGACCACAGACACGCTGGAGTCTTTCGAGGAGCTCCTGTGTGTTGTCGGTGCTGCCGTCGTTAACGAAGAGCAGATCGATGTCGCGCGCAGCGTGCACGAACTCAACGAATTTCTCCGACGGCAGTCGACGGGCTTCGTTGTAGCAGGGCACAACAATGGTGCATCGGTCATTCAAGGCTGATGGCACAGCCTTTGCTTCGCTCTCTTCCACTTAAACCTCTCGAAACTTACTGAGACTGCAATATCCCCCTCATGGTAAACGGGTAAGCAGCGATGGGGGGCCTGATGAAGCGAATTGAGGACAGTGGAGTTTCGGCGAGAACCGAGATTGATGCGAAGCCGAACCGGCTCCGAAGCAGGAGTTTTCTTATGAACCCAAACGGGACTGATCTACTATGGACGTACAGGGCTCGAATCTTGACAGGAAATGAACATAGCAAGATCTTGAGCTATCTGCATTGCACCTGGTTTGCCCAGGAGCTTTCAAACGGACGTCCCCCGCAACTCAAAGTGAGGACAGCGCCAGCGCTCTGAACGGGCCCTGCTGCGCGAGGACGATTCCATGCCCGCTGCACATATTGCTCCCCTGTTCGCCTTGTTCGCATGGATTCCGATCGGGCTGCTTTTCTTCTACCGGTATCCAACGCGGGTCGCGATATTGATCACGTTTATCGGGGGCTGGGCGGTGCTGCCGACGGCTAATTTTGTGCCTACCGATGCAGAGTTTCCGTACTGGATCATGAGTGCGAGTCTGCCGGCCAGCTACTTTCTAACGAAAGCGACGATTACAGGCCTGACGGCGCTGGCCGGAGTATTGCTCTTCGACCCGCGCAGTCTGCGGCGGTTTCGGATCAGCGCGTGGGATTTGCCGATGATTCTATGGTGCGCCGTGCCGCTGCTTTCGGGATTGGCGAATCATGGCGCGTACCAAGGGGCTTTGCGGGATGGACTGCGGGGCGCGCTGTATCAGTCTCTGGCGTGGGGCGTGCCTTATCTTTTAGGCCGTCTGTATTTCGCGGATGATATGTCGCTGAGACTGGCGGCGAAGGGACTGGTCATTGCCGGACTGTGTTACGTACCGATCTGCTTGCTGGAGATCATCAAGGGGCCGCAACTTTATGCGCGTGTGTATGGCTATCAGCCGTACCGATGGCCGGGAGCGGAGCGTTATATAGGCTTCAGGCCGATCGGCTTTCTGGAGGATGGCAACCAGCTCGGCATCTGGATGGCAGCGGCGACGCTGCTAGCCGTTGGGCTGTGGAAGCACAGCGAGGTGAGGCGCGTGCTGGGGGTCCCCATCGGCTGGGCGGCGGTAACGCTGTTTGTGGTGACCGTTCTCTGTCAATCAGGCGGCAGCGTCTTGCTTCTACTGTGCCTGCTACCGTTTGTCCTGCTCAGCCGCATGGCGTTCCGGCGGGGATTTGTGATCGCGCTGGCGCTTATTGTCCTTTGCTTCGCGGGTCTTCGCCTGACCAACGTGGTCTCATTGCGATGGATGGTCGATAACGAGAGGCCGGCGCGCGCTGTGGCTACATTTTTTGCGAAGATCGGGCGGCAGTCGTTCGGCTGGCGGCTTGAACAGGACGAACGCCACGTAAGAACGGCGCTGGAGCGACCATTTCTCGGTTCCGGGCAGTGGGACTGGTGGCGGAACGGCGATAACCGTCCCTGGGGACTATGGCTGCTCGCCTATGGCATGTACGGCGGCGTTGGCCTGCTGGCGCTCGAAGGGGCCCAGTTCCTTCCGGTCGCCAGGGCCGCCTGGCTCGGGACGGATCGGGAGGAACTCAGGGGCGATTTTTGGCCCGCTAAGACAGATGTAACTGACCCCGATTTGCGACTCGCACTGGGGGCGGTCCTTCTGATGGCGGCCATCGATAACCTGTTGAACAGCGGCATGATTCTGCCCCTGGCGCTGGTGATCGGCGGGATGAGTGTCTGGAGGCCCGAAGCGCAGCAAACTGTCATCGAAGCGGATGCCACCATCGGGGGATAACCACAGGCAGACGAGGTGGTTAATCTGGAATGGCACCTCTCCGTGGGACGTTCAGGACACAAGCAGTGTCTGTGAGATTGAAGTGAACTTGCCGTTGCCAGCGCGGCATCCGAGGCGGTAGTCGACCAGGCTGCATACCGTGCCGAAGAGTAGCGAGAGTCGTAGATACCCGCAATGGAAATAATCATATTACTCGCGACTGTTATCGCCATCATCGAGATCAAGCGACACTCGGTCTCCGATGCGTTGATTAATACCGGCCTCTTCACACTTTTGATCATTCCGGCGATTTACTCGATGCACATTCCACATCTGCCGATCATTGGCTTCTCCGATGCCGCGATGATTCCGATTGGCATCGCAGCGATCGCGGGCTATTGGAGGCAATGGAAGTTTACCCGGTCGGATCTATGGCTCGCGCTCTTCCTAGGCGGGCTGTACTACGCGGAGCTGGCTAGTACCGGCTCGGCTAACGCTGGCCTGGTTCTATTTGGCGGGATCGTCGATGCCTTCTTTCCTTACGCGATCGGCAAGCTCTTGCTTGAACAGGAAGGAATGCGGGAGCGGTTTGTACGACGTTTCGTGCTGCTGCTGGTGATCGTTTCTGTGCTCTCAGTCACCGAGTTCAGACTGGGAACGAACCTGTTCACCACGTTCTTTGGCGTGCTGTTCCCTGGACAGAGGCCATGGCTGATGCAGATTCGCGGCGGATTCGTGCGGATTGTTGGTCCCTTCAACGGATCGATCCTGGCGGGTATGGTTCTGCTGGTGGGATTGCTGTTCAGTTCGTGGCTTGGATTTGTGGACAGCACGCGGGGCGTGGATAAGAAGTACTTTGGTATCAAGCAATCGACGCTCTTCTTTGGGGCTATCGCGCTGGGGTTATTCATGACCCAGTCACGAGGACCCTGGGTGGGCGCGGTTCTCGCCTACATGATCGCCCGGATCGGGCGCGCGAAAAAAATGCGCCAGAGCCGCCATCATTACGATGCTGTTGTGCGCGATCGGCGGGACGATCGGTTATATCAAGGCCGAGCAATACACCGCCGGATCGATCTGGGACGCGAAAGATATCGAGCAGGAAAACGCGATTTACAGGCGAGAACTGCTGGATAACTACAAGCCGATCGTGGAAAAGGGAGGCTTCTTCGGGTATGGCGTGGTGGACTGGCCAAGAGTGCCGGGACAGCCTTCCATCGATAACGAGTTTCTCTTCCTCGAGATTACCCAGGGCAAGCTGGGATTCTGGACCTACATACTGCTGGCGGCAGAAGCAGTGATTGCGGGTTTGCGGGCGGCGCGCAGGGCTACGCAGCGGACGGACGTGTATTTTGCACTGTGCATGCTGGGCTGCGTGCTCGGGCTGCTGTTGACTTTGACGACGGTGTATATGGGGGCGCAGAGCTATCCGCTGTTTTTCCTGCTGATGGGATGGAGCCAATCGCTGCGCCAGACGCAGACCGCAACTGCCACTGTTCCCGAAGCAACGCGAGCGCGGCTCAGGTTTCGGCGGGTATTTGCCTGAACACCGCGGATTAAAACCGAGGCGAATGGAGAATCACTTGAGACACAGCGGGCGACGTGCAAAGGGCCGCGGCCGGGACAGGACATGAAGGCAATCTTCGATCAGCGAGAGAACAATATTGATTTTGTTCGCATCGTTCTCGCGCTGCTGGTCATCCTGTCGCATTCCTATCCGCTGACGCTGGGTCACGAGAGGTCTGAGCCTTTTATGCTGCTCTCGCGGGGACAGGTTACGGGCGGGCGCATTGCTGTAGATCTGTTCTTCATTCTCAGCGGATTTCTGATCTCGGCCAGCTACGAGCGTTCGAGTTCGGCGGTATCGTTTCTGCGGAAGCGCGTGGCGCGTATTTACCCCGGGATTATTCTCGTGTCGCTTGTGACACTTGTGCTCTTTGCTCCTCTCGCTCAAGCCCGCGTCGAGGGGGCGTCAGTAGTTGCCAAGATCCTGAATGTGGCGGGCAACACTCTGCGGCTTGCGGAGTGGAAATATTCCGGGGCTTTCGCCTCGAATCCCGCTCCGGGCGTGATCAACGGATCGCTCTGGTCGATTTACTACGAGTTCTGGTGTTACATCGGGGTTCTGGCGCTGGGACTGACTGGCCTGCTGCGCTCGAAGAAGGTGCTTGCGGTGCTCTTCAGCGCTTCGATCGTGGTGAGCCTGCTGTTTGCCTATTTCAGGTGGCACCTTTCAGGCGGGATTGTCGGCGAGGTTCTGGGATACCCACCATTCTGGGCGAGATTGCTCCCGATGTACCTGGCGGGTGTTGTCTTCTACCGCTTCCGTGATCTGGATACCCGTGTCCCGCGCGGCCGTTGTGGCTTGTTTGCTGGCTCTGGTGGTCGCGTGTGTTTTGCCATTGGGATACACGGCAGTGTTTCCGATCGCCGGGACCTATCTGGTCATGTGTTTCGCTTTCTCGCGCTCGATCCGGCTCCACCAGACCAACCGCTTCGGGGATTTTTCGTACGGCACATATCTGTATGCGTTCCCGCTGCAGCAACTTATCATGTCGGCGATTGGCCATCCGATCCATCCGCTGCTGCTTTTTGCTTTGGCTACTCCACCCACGCTGCTGGCGGCGGTTATAAGCTGGTACACGGTGGAAAGACGGTTCCTGCAGGCGGCAAGAAAGAAAAGATCGGAACGCACTCCGCTGGTGCTGGAATTGTCCTGAGCGTCAGTTGCTATCTCTGCCGTCTTATTACGCCTGGGCTCGCTGACCGCGGATCTGCAACCGTCCCGGCACTCGCCTTGCGTGAGCGCCACTTCTTGTAAGACATCCAGTCTTGATCCTGCAGGCGGGGCTTGATGCAGTAGCGAACGAGTTCAGGCTCTTCCCAAGGCACGTCGTGATACGCCGAGGCGAGATAGGGGCTGCGGGGATCGCGCTTCCACTCTGCGGGAAAGAGGGCAATCGTGTCGCGGCCAGCGAGGTTCGCGGTCGAGGTGCGCTCCGAGGTGCCGGCAGAAAATTCAGCGGCCAAGGCGTGTATCGGGTTCTTGCCTGGTCCAAAATCGAGGTGGCAGGTTTGAGTGGCGCGGGCGTTCATCTCGAGAAGGTAAGCCGTCCCGGTTGATGCTTCGAGCATGAAGTCGAGACCGAAAAGACCAGACAGCTGGAACCTGGAAGCGATTTTTTCCGCGGCGGCCAGCATCTCCGGATTGTCGATGATGCGGATTACCGTGGCCGGCCCGTAGTCGTCACCGCGCTGTATGACCTCGGCGGAGATGCATGCGAGCAGGCGGCCCTGCCAGCAGGAGACAGCGCAATTGGCCTCCGATCCAGAAATGACCTTCTGAATGCTGACTACCGGCCGCCACCGGCGCAGGCATGGAACCAGCAATCTCATATCCTTGTCGACAAGCGCACGCTTGAGAGCGCGCAGTATTCCGGGCGGTGAAGAAAGCGCTTCGAACGCGCGCTCGGCCTGCTCGCGAGATTCAACCAGCCTGACACCCACGCCTCCAGACGTGCCATCGGCTTTAATGTAGGCGGGAAGACGATTGGCGCCGAGCCAGGCTGTCAGCGCCTGTTTGCCGGTGAGGATCTCCGTGTCCGGCACGGTGATGCCGAGGTCCCTGGCGGCGGCAAGCAAGCTGGCCCTTGTTCTTACGGTGGCGTGGTGCTGTGGCGCACCGAGCGACCGCTCAATCAACCGGGCCAGGGTGGGGTCGGTTGAACCCTTCTCCTGGTAGAGACGATGCAGACCGAGTGTAGCGTAGTCGTCGCAGGGGATCACGAAGTCCGGCTTGGCGGTTTGAAGGGCAGAATGAATCGAACCAAGAAAGCCGTTGTAGCGATACCGACGCCGTAATGCCCTCGTACTTGCAATGGCGTGGCCGGGAGGGCACACTGCGTCCACAGCACAGTCGGCATGGCTCAGAGCCATTGCCAGGCGAGCCGGCGGGACCCAAGAGCAGGTCATGACTAGCAGGACGTTCGGCCTCATTACCTTTTAGCGAGGTACCGCAATCTCACAGATCCTCAGATTTGTACCAGCACACACAGATTGGCCATGCGACAGTCCACAAATTGTGCATTGTTGCCCGTAAAAGTAGTCCTTATTATAAGGGCATTCATGAACGGGTGAGCGGTGCCGCTTCCCGAAACCCAAATCTAAGTCGTTCATCGAGAAGAACGTATATGCCCTATCCCTCTAAAGTGGTCATCGTCGGCGCTGGTCCTTATGGTTTATCGGTCGCCGCGCACCTGCGCGAGCGCGGCGTCAACTTCCAGATTTTCGGCAAACCCATGTACACCTGGCGCGAGCAGATGCCCAAAGGCATGCTTCTCAAATCCGATGGCTTTGCCTCCGATCTCTCGACTCCGCAGTCTGACTTCACTTTGCAGCGGTACTGCTCGGAGGAAGGGATCGAATACGACCACACGAGGGTTCCGGTCAAGCTGGACACATTTATCTCCTACGGCCTGACATTTCAGAAGCGGCTCGTTCCGGAGCTTGATACGCGGCTGGTCACACAGATCGAGGAAGCCGACTGCGGGTTCAAAGTAGAGCTTGAGGACGGAGAGACGGTTTACGCGAGCCACGTAGTCCTGGCAGTGGGGATCAGTCACTTTGCCTACACGCCGGAATTATTCCGCGGTTTGGGGCGGGAGTTCGTGACTCACAGCTCGGAACACAGCGATCCGACGCTTCTGCGGGGCCGGACTGTCGGTGTGATCGGCGCCGGGGCTTCGGCGCTCGATCTGGCGGGACTGCTCAAGGATGGCGGGGCGAATGTGTCGGTTATGGCGCGCCGTTCGGCGGTCAAGTTTCATGATCCGCCGGGCCGGAAACCGCCGTCATTGTGGAAGCGACTTCGCTCGCCGCGCACGGGGGTGGGACCCGGTTGGAAATCGAAGCTGGTGACCGATTATCCGGGGCTGTTCCATTTTCTGCCGGAAAAATTTCGCCTGCGCGTCGTGAAGCGCTATCTTGGCCCCTCGGCCGGATGGACAGTAAAAGAGCGCATCGTCGGGCGGGTTCCGGTGCACACCGGACTGACTCCTCGCAGCGCGCAGATTCGGGATGGCCGGATTCAGATCAAGTTCGCGGATGCGAATGGCAAGGTTGTTGAGCACGAGTTCGACCAGGTGATCACGGCGACCGGATATAGGGTCGACGTTCGCCGCCTACGCTTCCTCGATTCCTCTCTGCTGACCAAGCTTAAGACAATCGAAAATGCGCCAAAGCTGTCGCCCAATTTCGAGTCATCGGTGCCGGGACTTTACTTCGTCGGAGTCGCTTCGGCCTTCAGCTTCGGGCCGGTGATGCGATTCGCGTTCGGATCGAGGTATGCAGCTATCCGGATTACGCGGCATCTGGCGAAACTTTCAGCACGCAAGCCGGTTCCGGAATATAGCGAAGCTGTCACCCAATAATTTATCGGTGAACCGGTCATGCCCGGTCAGCGGCTCTCATTCGAGCTTTCTGACCGGTGTGCCTTCAGGAATCTTTATTTCAAACTGGTCATCGTTCAGGGTCAGGTTGACGTTGATTTTCTGAATCGTGATGACGATCTGGTACTCCTCGAGCGGACGCTTGATGGTGATAGTGCCCGGAAACCTTTGAGGGCCAAACTGTTGCATAGGCCCATAGATCGCCTGCGTCTGGATCGCGCCCTCGCGGTCGTAGATATCCTCCTGAACCGTATGCAAATCGACGCGGCTGAAGTGAATGACACGCTGCGGGATTAATTCCTGGCTGTCTGGCTTGCGGCGCACCACGGTCAGATCGTACTGGGGATCAAGCATCAACTGCTTCGACTTCGGATCCATCTTGGTTTCTGTATCGGTGGTCAGCGTTACCAGGTCGTCAGGCCGGATGCAGTTGATCAGCAGCGAATCGAAGAATATCTTTGGCCGGAGATTTTCCAGCGGATTAGGCGCTTCTTTGGTGACGGTGTTCGCGCCTTCGATTACGTGGTCGTGAGGGTAATAGATCAATAATTTGAACGTGTTCCCATCGCTCGCCATGTCGAATGCGCGAGTGTGGAGGACCGGGACTAAACCGATAACCCTGACCGCTTCCGGCTTGCGAAGCAGGATGTATCCGCTGAACGACGTATAGGTCTTCTCTTTTCCCTTGCGGGGACCGCCCTCGGTCGCCTGGAACTCCACTGTCGCGCTGAGCGATTTGATTGCCTGGCACTGCTCGTTTACCGACTCTACAAGCTGAGCGGCGGTCGCAGACCTGATCACTTCAGGCATTTTGGCCTGCCTGACGGTGCGCGTGTGGACGAAGCAACCGCTCAGCGTAGGCAAGAGCAACAGCAGGGCCGTCTTGTACTCGCGCCTCTTCATCAACTAATTCGCCGCAACAAGGTACGAAATTGCGAGTATAACGTCTTCATCAACGCGACCCCGCTTCGCGTAGTGACCTGCGGTACTGCTGCACGTCGTGAGCATGCTCTTCAAGAGTGGCAGAGAACCTGGATTTTCCGGAAGGGTTGGCGCTGGCGGCCACGAAATATAGGTAATCGGTCTGAGCCGGATTCATCGCCGCCTTGAGCGAGGCCATGCCCGGATTACAGATCGGGCCTGGCGGAAGCCCGGGATAGCGATACGTATTGTAGGGCGAGTCAACCTGGAGGTCGGAAGCGTAGATCGTTCCGCGATACCGGCCATCGAGCAGGGCGGCGTAGATGACGGAGGGATCGGTCATGAGCGGCATATCCTTGGCCAATCTATTTTCGAAGACGCTGGCCACAAGGGGCCGTTCGACGTCCACGGGAGTCTCCCGCTCGACCAGGGATGCCACCGTTACCACATGATGGTAATTGGCCTGGAGACCGATGCTTCCTGCGGCCTGCCGAAACCTCTTCACCATGACGGCCAGAATCTGCTGCGGAGTCGCCCGACGCTCGAAGCGATAGGTATCCGGGAAAAGATAGCCCTCGAGACTCCTGGCCTTGGGGTCGAGATCGGCAATCAGGCCTACGTCGGCGTTTGCTGCTGACAGGAAGGCTTCTTTCGTGCCCAGATTTGCGCTTTCGATGCGCTGGGCGATGTCGAAGAGGTTCGACCCCTCGGGGATGGTTACTGAGACCGTGTACACATCGCCGCGCTCCAGACGTTCGTAGATCTCAGACATCTTCGCGGGATGATCGAAGCGATATTCGCCTGCCTTCAGGGTTCCACCCTTTGCCAGCCGCTCGGCCTCAAAGGCATATTTGCTGCGGATCAACCCTTGCTGCTTGAGCTGGGCAGCGATCTGCATAGTGGGCGTGCCAGGGAGTATTTCTACAAAAGTCTCGTTCGTTGGGCCAGTGGGCGCAAGAACGGCATAGGCTCCCCATGCAATCACAGCCAGAACCAAGAGGAATAGAAGACGTCGCACTAATAATCGAACCTTAACCTTGGATTACTCTCTTCATTTTATGATGCTGTCTTTTTCGCGTCTTTCGAGCGGCCGACGTTGGCCGACGCTCCAAGGCGGCGCTTGTACCATTCTTCTATGTCCATGGATGAAATTTCGCCGAGCGAGGCTGCCCCGGCTCATGGGTCTGGACGTGGGAGACCGCCGGATCGGGGTGGCAGTCTCCGACCCGCTGGGTCTTACGGCTCAGCCCGTTCTTACGCTGGTCCGGTCCAACCGCAGGCAAGATCTGAAGTCTCTTATGCGGCTGATTCGCAAATATGGCTGCCAGGAGGTGGTCGTAGGGAACCCGCTCTATATGTCGGGGGACCAGAGTCCGCAGGCGACCAAGGCGCAGGGCTTCGCCCAGATGCTCCGCGAAGAAACCGGCCTGCCAGTCCACCTGTGGGATGAGCGGCTGACGACGACGGAAGCGCACCGCCACCTGCATGCGGCGGGGGTGGCCGGATCAGAGCATCGTGCCGTCGTCGATCAAGTGGCCGCGGTGCTGATTCTGCAGGGTTTTCTCGATGCCCGGAGAAGTCGGGGATAATCAGCTCTTTCGCTGATCAGAGCACTTCCCGGTATAATCAAGTTTTGCGGTTATCCCGGCTCAGTCGTTGTCAGATACGGCTCATGCCCATGAGCCGCCACGGACTATTGAATGCCTGAACATATCAAACAAAAGCTCCAGGAAGAGATTCGCCGGCTCGAGCATGAACTCGCCCATGAATTACCGGCCGAGATCAAAAAGGCTGTCTCCCTCGGCGATCTGAGCGAAAATGCCGAGTATCACATGGCCAAGCAGCGCCAGGAGTTCGTCAACGCGCGCCTTGGACAGTTGAAAAAGCGGATGGCGGAGCTGGCCCTTGTGAATCTTTCCAACATCCCCAAAGACCGGGTGGCGTTTGGATCGACGGTGGTCGTTTACGACACCAGCAAGGACGAGCAGATCGAGTACAAGCTCGTCACCAGCGAGGAATCCGACGTGAATCTGGGCCTCATCTCAACTACGTCACCTATTGGCCGGGGCCTGATCGGTAAACAGGTGGGAGATATGGCTGTGGTCGTAACACCGAACGGAAAGCGCGAGTTGGAAGTGCTCAAGCTAACCACCATTCACGACGCGGCGGACTAGCAGTATCATGACGAGATCGTGGACCAGCGCCTTCGGTCGTGCCTGCGGGGTTCTCCTTCAGAGCATTGTTAACGGTCTTGCGCTCACCCGCATTTCACCGAATGCCCTCACCTTCATCGGGCTGATTATCAACACCGGTGCGGCGGTGCTTTTCGGCTTCGCCAATGAGCATAATTATGTCCGGATGTTTCTGTACGCCGGACTGGTGATCATCGGGGCGGGTATCTTCGATATGGTTGATGGGCGCGTGGCGCGCCAGACCGATCAGGTTACGGTCTTCGGAGCCTTCTTCGATTCTGTTATCGACCGCTATTCGGATGTGGTGCTCTTTTTCGGGCTTCTCGTATTTTATGCGCGAGGAAATCGGCTTTTCTACGTCTTCCTGGCCGCCTTCGTCATGATCACTTCGCTCATGGTCAGCTATACGCGGGCCCGAGCAGAAGCGCTCATTGGCAAGTGCAAGGTGGGCTTTATGGAGCGACCCGAGCGGATCGTACTGATCATTCTGGGCGCGCTGTTCAATCGGTGGGGTGTGATGGCGCCGGTGTTATGGGTACTGGCGGTACTATCGACGATTACCGTGATTCACCGCATCCGCTACACCTACCAGATGACAAAAGACCTCGCGCCGGTCCGCGATCCGATCATGTTTCAAAGCGTCGCAGCTGAGTCTTCCCGACAGGCGAGACCTGATCTGCCTCCCGCGCCGAGCGCTCCAAATGCTTAAACGCTTTTCCCTGTTTGAATCGCTTTATGAACGACGATCTTCTGCGTCAAAATCGATTCTTGCTTAAAATAGACCGGAGAGAGATTCATGGCGCATACCGTATTTTGCACCCGCTATAAACAAGAGATGGAGGGCCTTGATGAGCCGCCCTTCGATAGCGACTTCGGTCACAAGATTTATCACAACGTTTCGAAGAAGGCCTGGGGCGAGTGGCTCGAGCACCAAAAAATGCTGCTCAATGAATACCGTCTCCAGCCCTGGACGCCTCAGGCACAGGAATTCCTTGTAGAGCAGATGACACAATATTTCTTCGGCGAAGGCGCGACATTGCCGAAGGAATATGTTCCACCCAGCCACTAATTTTTGGCTTTTGCGCGGGGTACGCGTGCCGATAGACGCGCTGTCCTGTAAACTGATTCAGTAACTTCTGCCGTGTCGGGACGTGGCTCAGCCTGGTAGAGCACTCGCTTGGGGTGCGAGGGGTCGGCAGTTCAAATCTGCCCGTCCCGACCATTCGATCAGACATTTACAAAGTTTCAACGGTCTCAGGTCGAGGTCGACGGTAGGTCGTCCAGTGACGACCCTCTCAACTTCAAAACAGCCATCCAAGCCAGCAAACGCCTACATAGACACACCCATGGCACCGTCAGCCCACCCTTCGCTGATTTGTAGACAGAGAACAATTTCGGGATAGGGGTTTGATGGTCCACTTATGTGGATTGCCGCATCGCGCGCCTCGATTCGATCGCGTGGAGTGAGGCACGGGGAAGACGGGCGGCACTACAGCGCCGCCGATGTGCGCTTGTTGCAGGGCACTGAGCGATTTGAAATTCGTGCGCTTGATCTTGTGCCGGGAAGTGCAACGAGATCGGTGACATACCTCATCAGGGCACGCGAACTTTGAGTAGCTGTCAAAAGACTCGCGCAGAACAGACAGGGACTTGGACTTGCTAACTCGGCAATCTAGAACCTTGATTCCTCGTTAGGCAAGACGGGCAAGAGGCATCGGCTCTTCGATGAAATCGACTACGGGTCTGCCTACGCTGACATACGTCATGCCGGTCGTACGCATCACTTCGGGATCGTACAGATTCCGCCCATCAACGATAATGGGGCAGCGCATCTTCGCCTTGAGCCGCTGCAAGTCAAGGGTGCGGAACTCGTTCCAATCAGTCAGGATGAGAACAGCGTCTGTATATTGAGCGGCCGCGTATGGATCCGCAGCATATTTGAGCCGGGACGTCTCCGGCAACGCTTCAGCGGCTCTTGCCATAGCGGCCGGGTCGAAAGCCTGCACCGAACAGCCCTCCGCGATCAGATGTCGAACGATGTCAATGGCGGGCGACTCACGGATGTCGTCTGTACCCCCTTTAAATGCGAGGCCCAGCACGCCGATCCTCTTCTCGCGGAGCGTCCAGAGAACGGAACGCAGTTTGCCGATGAAACGACGCTTCTGATCAGTATTGATTCTCTCTACTTCGGTCAGTAGAGAGAAATCGATCCCCAATTGCTCTGCAATGTGACGGAAAGCGGCGACGTCCTTTGGGAAACATGACCCGCCGTAGCCGATTCCAGGGCACAAAAACCTCGGCCCGATCCTACTATCCAGGCCCATACCGAGTGCGACCTGGCTTACATCTGCGTTGGCTGCCTCGCATAAGTTAGCGACAGCATTGATAAATGAAATCTTCAGAGCGAGAAAGGCATTAGACGCATGCTTGATGATTTCGGCGCTCTTTGTCGACGTAGCAACTAAGGGCGGAGGTTGGTGTGAGCTATAGAGTCCTCTGACAGCGTCCGGCGTCACATAGTATGTTCCCTTAGTCAGGGGCTCGTATATCTTGCTCACAATTGCAAGAGGCCGCGCATGGTCGGCACCTATCACGATGCGATCCGGGTGCAGGAAATCTCTGACGGCCGTTCCTTCCCTCAAGAACTCTGGATTTGACACCACATCGAATAGGTGACGGGGAACGCCGTGTCTTTGGATTACACGACAGATCCATTCACTGGTGTAAACGGGTACTGTGCTCTTTTCGACAATGACGGTGTAGTGAGAAATTGATCGTGCGATTTCGTTTGCGACGGCCTCGACATAGGACAGATCGGCCTTGCCTGTTTCGGATGGCGGTGTGCCAACGGCGATGAATACCGCGTCCGCGCCATGTATGGCGCTGCTCAAATCGTGCGTGAAATAAAGATTCGAACCCAAATGTTTATGCACGAGCGCAGGCAGGTGCTCTTCGTGAATCGGGCATTCGCCAGCTTGTAATGCTGCGATCTTTCGGCGGTCGTTGTCCACGCAGGAGACCTGATAGCCCAGATCTGCAAAGCAAGCGGCAGCAACTAAGCCGACGTATCCTGAACCCACGACCGCAATTCGAATCGGATTATTCATAGCGTAACTGTCTCCAAACCAGGCGAGATGGCGCTCATACTCTTTCGTATCGTCCACTAGCTCTGATGGCTGTTGTGAAGGATTATTTGCATCTATGTTGCGTAATATCTTCCAGGGCAGCGCAGGTTTTACACGCCTTGGTCAGGCCGTTCGAACGTGCCAGAAATTTCTTGACTCTGCGTTGTCGAGTGTTAGTATTTGACGAAACTACCTACATTCGCCACCGCTCCAGGTCGGACCTGATAGCACGGCTCGTCTGTCGTGACCTGCATTGAACCGCTTACATTTGCTATCTGCTATTTGCCGACTTCGGAGGTTGTTGTATGTTCGCGCCTTTAGTGTCTTTAAGGGCAGCGCGCGTTCGTTTCGCGTGGCTCTCAGTCGCAGTTGGACTTCTGTTTTGTACTTCACTCAGTAAATCCCAAACCGTAACCGTCAAATTTTGGAAGTCGCAGCGGCTCGACACCAGCTGTCCCTGCTGGAGTTTTCTCGGTGGGTGGTTCCAGCACCCTTAAACCCGGTCCATTAGGCACATTGACAACAGCCGGCCTTAACCGGGCGCGGTTATGGGTTCCCCTTCAACAAATTTACGCCAGTAAAACCAAACCTAATTTCAACTACCTAGACAGTACTTTGGAAACCGCGCGCACAGCGGGGCTTCACCCATTAGTCGTGATCTATGACACGCCTGGCTGGCTCGCGTCAAAGCCGTGTTACCCGCCGTCTGATGTCTGGCAGTGGGGACAGATAGCAGCAGCAGTTGTTGCCCATCTAGACGAGAACTTTCCCGGATTGGTGCAGGACTACGAAATCTGGAACGAGCCAGAGCTCGCGACTTCGCTTTGTATCAGCAACCCTACAAGTCGGCTTGATACTTACCTGTCGATGTTTGCGGACGCTGCGGCGGCGATGCACAAACAAGCCGACGCCGATGGCGAAACCATTCGCACAGGTGGCCCCGCAATCTCCCAGCTCTCACAAGCGCCGACCTGGATTCCTGCACTGTTAAAGAACAGCTACACCGCTCCCTATGTTGACTTTGTGAGCTTTCATCTTTATCTAACTGGCCAGACCAATATCGACTCGGGGATGACCTGGTCTGAACTCTATGCGATCACCCAATCACCCACACGAGGGCTGGGCGCTTATTACAAAGAGTTAGAGCTATTGGTGCGAGGCGGTCATCAGCCAAATGCTGGGTCAACGCCGATTTATATTACTGAATTCAATGACAACTGGGCATACGCGGTGGACTGTTGCCGCAACAATCCAACCTATGGTCCGCTATGGAACGCGGTCGCTATCGCTGATTTTCTGAATGTGGTCTATAGCGGAGCAAAGGCGGTTCCAAGCCAATTGAGCTACTTTAACTCCGCAGGCAGCTACTTCTGCATTCTCGGACAGTGGAATGCGACGATGAACTGCGATACATCAGCGACCGATCCTTATCCTCAGTATTACGCTTACAAGCTGTTCGCATCGCCCGAGGATCTCGACTTACAGGCTGGAGGGCACATGGCTGCCTCTGTATCGCCCGCAAGTACGACATCAGGCCTGAATGCTACAGCCTTCTACACTTCTACTGCCGATGATGTGGTAATCATCAATCCTACATCAACGTCTTATAGTTCCGTGACTGTCAACCTGACGAATACTGGGCTCAGCTCGCCAAGCGGCACTGAGTATCTACTGAACAGATCGAATGACCACATATCGACTTGGGCGGTAAAGCTTACTTCCAGTTCGAGCGAGTACTCAGCCAAGCTTGCCATCCCAGCGTACTCAACGGTTGCTCTGTCTGTAAAGGGCGACTCGGCGGGTGAAGCGCCCAAGGCTGTGCTGAGCGTGTCAACACTGAGCGGTACTCACCCGTTGACTGTTTCGATAAGCTCATCCGAGAGCCAGGGAGGTGGGAGCGCAATCGTCGGCAGGACACTTACCTTTGGCGACGGCACGTGGTTAAGCTGGAACACCTCAACTACACATACTTACACCAAGCCGGGGAATTATTTCGTCGGCCTCACGATAAAGAATGCATCGGGACAATACTCCTCGACTGGATCGACCATAACCGTCCGTTAAACGAGGTCGGGGTTCGGGTGGCGTAGCTCTGCGCCCACTCGAACCCCGATGGCGGTCACAGACACACCTTATGGCAGCCTCAGGTCCGAAAGAGCCGTCTGCGCTCCGAGCGAAGAGAGGTGATGCGTATCCACGAAGAGGTTCTGGTTACCCAGGGCAAATCGGCAACCGGCAGCGGAGCACAGCGCCTCCTGCGGGTCAATCAAATGAACCTCAGGATGGGCTTTGCTCACGAACGCCACCAAGCGCCGCCCCTCCGCATCTTCAGGATCGCCGGACGGGGGGGCGATCCCATCCGGCCATCTCAATGTCGAGTTTGCCAGCAAACGCGCCACGAAACGGCGCGGCGCAATCAAACGCGTACGCATATGTCGCATCGGATCAAAGCTAAAGGAATTGTTATCCTGGAACAGATAAACCACCTTGCCCATTTGTTCAAGTTGGTCGATCTCTGCATTCAGACCCTGCTCTAACAGGGAGCCGCTCCGCGCCGCGGACGCACCTGAAGCATCGTCGTTCCCGGCCACAAGCGTAAAACGCTCCTTCCCATCATGAAGATATCCAGACCATATCCCGGCAATGACTACGGCATCTATGCTTGGTTCGCGTTGCAGGTAGGCGATGACCTTGCGATTGAACTCAGCGCACTCACGGTCGTGCATTGGATGCTGGATAGAAGATGCGCTTACTCCCTGCAGGGCGGGGCAAGAGCCTTTGGTCAACTCCACGAGTCGGTAACCCTGCTGGGCAGCAATCGGGCGGAATCCGTCGGCGAGAGCCGCTGCGTGACTGTCGCCGATTACCGCGACGGCACGTCCTTGACCGGGAGCAACGCATGGAGGTACAAGCGCCGGATGGGAAACTCCATATGCCGCCAAACAGACGTCGTGGCGGAGGGGCTCTCCGACCATCTCCATCTGCTGGACGGACCTGTTCCGCTGCGGGAGCCCGTGGGTGATCCCGAAAAGGACGGCAGGGATCATCATCGCCACAGCCACAGTGGCATAACGTTTGAGAAGCAATGGAGTGGGTGTGGTCGATTTGCGAAAGGGCTGTTCGATGAATTTCCATGAAAGCACCGCGCAGGCAAACGAAACGAACCCCAGTGTGACGGCCACGGGTTTGGATATCCCCGAATCCGAACAAATGCGTGCGAAGCTCAGCAGGGGCCAATGCCAAAGGTACCAGGAGTAGGATATGAGTCCAACAAAGACGATGGGCTGCCAGGCAAGGAGGCGATTCACGATTCCTTGCCGTGCCACAATAATCAGTACCGCGCCTACAACGGGGAGCAGCGCGGCGTAGCCAGGAAATGGCGTGGAAGTATTAAAAGTAAAGATTGCTACGCCCATCAAAGCCAGACCTGCAAGACTAACGCCGTGCATGGCAACGGCGGGCAGCCTACTCGATGCATGTTGACGGTTCGCTTCCAGCATAGCCAGCAGGATACCGGCCGCCAGTTCCCATGCCCGCGTAGGCAATAAGTAAAAGGTTGCGTCGGGCTTGATGGGGGTCCCTAATATAGAAAGCGCAAGAGACAGTAATGCGAGCCCACTAATTATCGTGAAGAGCACACGCTGCGGCAGTCTGCGAAGAAGCAGCATGAGCAGCGGAAAAATAACGTAGAACTGCTCCTCAACACCTAAAGACCAGGACATCAACAACGGATTCTGATCGGAGTTCGCTGCGAAGTATCCGGACTTAAGCCAGTAGAGGATATTCGAACTCGACGCAATGGTTGCAAGCGCAGCCCTTGCGAAGTCCTTCATTTCCAGAGGAGAAAGCAAGAGCATCGCCGCCAAATAACTGAACAAGAGCACGCCAAATAGCGCGGGCAGAATGCGCTTGGCGCGACGTCCATAGAACTTGGCTATCCTGAAGCTGCGCCCCCGAATTTCCTTGTAGACCAGTGATCCGATCAGGTACCCGGAGATGACGAAAAAGATATCAACTCCAACGAAGCCTCCTCTGAACCATCCCAGGCCGCAGTGATAGAGAACCACAGATGTAACGGCAACGGCACGCAGCCCGTCGATATCCGGGCGGTACTTGATTGCGCTGTGCAACGCGCTATCCCTTGTCTGTTCGGCAGTTGCCATCGGCTTGCTGTTCTCCCCTTACAGTCTGCACACGACGCGCCATGCCCAGTTGGATGTTTCGATGTTTGTAGAGGCAGCAGTGGCGATGCACAAACCGGCCGCCGCTGATGGTACAACCGTTCGCACCGGTAGCCGTGTAGTCTCTCGGCTCTGGCAACCGCCGGCCTGGATGCCTGCATTACTAAGGAACAGCTGGCTTCTCCTCGGTATCGCGCTTGCAAGCTGATCGCATCGCCGGAGTATCTCGGCTCAGAGGCTAGAGGACACATGGCCGCCTCTGTTTCACACGCAAGTACGACATCCGGCCCGAATGCGCTAGGGTTCTATACGTCCAGGGAGATGGTTTGGTAGTTATCGACCCTACATCTTAGTTGTGGCACAACTGCTTCCCGCACGCCCGGCAGGCCGCCAAGCGGCACCGAGTATCTCGTGAACATATCCAATGATTCGATGCGGCCTGGTGTTCCCCTTAAGGCCATGCTTCCACGATTACAGCGTGCACGATTCTGCGGCGACTACATCGACCTTTCTCGAAGCGAGATGCTCGAATGTCACCCACAATCCGACAACGAGAGAGGCATCACAGATAATGCTGCTCCAAGCTGCGCCCCGCCATGACCAATGGCGAATAAAGAATACATTCAGCATCGCGTTTAGCACCCCTACTCCCACTTGAACAGCTGTGCGCCTTCCTTGATATCCAGCGCCGGTTAGTCCGTCAGCCAAGAAGATATGAACACATCGCAACAGAGGTATGATCGCAAGCCAGCGAAGAGCCTCTACGGATGATGAGTAGTTTTTGCCGAGGATGTGGGGAATCAGTGGTGCTGCCAACAGCAAGCCGACCGTTACAACTAACCCAAACGGCACAGCTCGTTTTATAAGTCGATAGGCGTAGCGTTTAGTGGCAGACGGGCCATCTACGCCGATGCGAAAGAACTCAGGGTATGCCGCGAACAACATAGCACGCACCGGAACCAGGCTGACGTCGATGATGCGATATGCCGCAGCATAAATGCCGGCCGCAGTGAAGGTGGAGAACTTCCCCACCATCGTCTTGTCCAGATCATTGTAAATAGTAGTAGAGGATGTACTAACCGCGTACAGAGCCGATTCCGGCACATCGTTCCAAGCTTGCCTTGGACGGATGTCAACTCCGCCAGCCACAAGTGTGGTCCTCACAAGTACATACAGGAAGCAGGCGGCCGCACCCAGCACATAAGCGATGGTCCAATCCTGCACGGTGGGGTGGCGCACCTTTGCGGAGAGGATGACTATTCCGATTAACTTAGTGAGAGTTATATATACATTGATTCTGGCCGATTCGCCCATCCTACCCAAGGCTGAAAAGGCGAACGCGGCAAGCTCTGCGACTCGAATCATGAAGAGGTCCGACAAGCAGACAAGAACTGTGAGCAGGAAAAACTGGCGGCCTAAGAAGAAAGGCGTCAGAGCGAGGACTATCATGCTCAAGACAGATCCCGAGACAGCGATCGTCAGCAGGCCATTGCCCCAGTATATGGCAAGTAAATCTCGCTGTCGCGACACATTCTTTAGCAGGACGGTTGGACTGCCAAATCCTGCAAAGGGCGCTGCAATCGCGACCAGCGACGTCATTGCCACAAAGGTACCGTATTCCTTCGGCCCCAAACTGCGCGCAATCAAGATGAAGTAGGCCGCTTGGATTACAAGGCGGAGCCCTTGACCCATGCAGAGCTTGGCAGTATTCTCCGCTAGCTCACTTCGGCGCAATTGAGTAAGTTTGCTCTTAGCTAGCTCTAGAACACGCATATTGTCTGTCAGTGGGATTTAAGACGCTGTCAATTTCCGCGATGAGCCGGGATACTGCGACATCCCAATTTAGTTCAGTCTGGAAACGCTGAAACGAGCTCCAGCACAGCGCCGCGTATTCAGCCGGGTTGGCCAGCAGCTGGAACGCATAATTCGCATAGTCAGCTGGCCCCGCCTCGAGTGGCAGCACGTAACCATTGACGCCGTCCTTGACAAGCGTACTGTTTCCGCCCACGTTGGCAGTGAGGGAGGGGACCCCGTGAGCGCTGGCCTCTGCCAGAAATGCTGCGACGCATTCCGCATGATTGGGCAGAATCAACAGGTGGGACTGCATGTAAAGTGCAGAAAGCAGCGCCTGCCCTTTAAGCGTAGATCTGTCTATTCTTCCGATTACCGTGACGTAGTCCGGGAGGGTAAGAGTGCGGGGCGGTAGGCAGCCTACCAATGTCAGCCGGGCGTTGATTCCCCTCGCTCGTAGAGCGGTGACAGTGTCGACGGCAATCTGAGTCCCGTTCCGCTCCCAATCTAGGCTTACGAAAAGCAGTTCCCAGTCACTTTCATCTCGGCGCCGCAGACATGTCGCAATGTCGGCCGCGTTCAGTCTCGTGAATAGATTCGCGCCATATGGGGTTACCCTGACCTTGCGCGGATCAACGTCGTAGCTCGCACAAGCAACATCCGCGGCCCATTGACTAGAAAAGACCGTCAAAGCACAGGCGTCAAGCGCGCGCTGCTCGACGGAATGGCAGTCTCTGATGCTTTTTTTGGTCAGGTGCGTGTAATAGGGATAACGATTTAATATGCCGGCGACCGTCGTGTCGCCCCAGAATATTGAAGGGACAGGGCAGTTCTTGGTGACCATATAAAATAAGGAAGTTCCAAGTACTGCGTCGACCTGATGCTGACGGACCGTCGAGTTGATCTGCTCGGGGTAATGGCGCACCACCTTCGGATCGCGTTCGCAGATGACGTGCTTGCCCGTTATTACGCGGGTCATCTTATTTTTGAGCCTCACAAGCGCAGCGTTCTCCTCTGTCAACTTCAGAAAGAACGAGATTTCACAGCCCTGCCGCTTTAAGGCGGCGGCCATGCCACTGGGCGCTCCGGAATACGAACCAATGCTCTGTGGATCTTCCACTCCTACAAATCCTAGTTTCATTGTTCTCTTGTAGATCGCGGATTTAGGCAGCTCAAAGTTATCGTGCGTCAGGGCAGCGGTAGGAAACTCCGAGTCAGCTAAAAGGCCCCGAGGCCTCGTATCACGGCGGGAATCGTTCGCATCAGGATTTGCAAATCAAGCCAGAAGGACCATCCGTCGATGTACTGCAGGTCAAGTTGCATCCACTTTTCGAAAGGGATCGAGCTGCGTCCGGCAATCTGCCAAAGGCATGTTAGACCGGGGCGTACGCTGAAGCGGCGACGCTGCCAATCTTCATTGAAGCCCTCGTAATCGCGAACGGGAAGCGGCCGGGGACCGACGAGGCTCATCTCTCCTCGCAAGACGTTGATCAACTGCGGCAACTCATCGAGGCTGGTCTTCCGAAGTAATCTTCCGAAGGGAGTTATGCGGGGATCATTTCTCAGCTTGAATACAGGGCCGGAAGCCTCATTCAAATGCTCCAGCTTACGGAGTTGCTGTTCTGCGTCGGTCACCATGGTTCGAAATTTATACATCTGAAACCGACGCTTACCCAGACCAACCCGGCTCTGCTTGAAGAATACCGGCCCTGGGTCAGTCATCTTGATTATCACTGCGATCATAAGAAGCAGCGGCAAGAGCAGAATCAACAACACTGAAGACATCACTACGTCGAACACCCTCTTGGCATCGGCGCGCCAGCCTTCTTCCATGCCCCGATAGTGACTGATGAGCAAGCCGCCCAGAATATCGTCGGCCCGCGCACTGGCAAGCTTCAGATCGAAGAGGTCGGAGAAGACACGGATCTTAATTCCCTGCAACTCGCACATTGCCGCTACGCGTGCTGCTTGCACGTGCAGAGTACGAATTGGTAATGCGATCACGACTTCGTCAACGACGTTGGATCTGAGCAAATGCTCCAAGCCATCAAAATCGCATATCGAGTAACCGCTGTCTACAAAATCCTGCATCCCAGCCCACGGCTGATCTACGAATCCTAAGATCCGATATCCCAGTTCCGGCTTTGATTCGATGAGGCCGGCAAATTGACTGGCGCGTGGTCCGGTTCCGACGATCACCACGTTGCGGAGGTTGCGGCCCTGCTTTCTTACGGCCCGCAAAGCCACGCGCATAAGCAGCCGGCTTGCAATTGACACAACACATGCTATCAGCCAAAACACGATGATAAATTTCGCTGAAAACATTCGAACGTGGAAGATCAGACCCGTTAGGCCAATCAGAGCGGTCCCCGCAACACAAGCTTTAATAAGATCACGAACGTCGGCCAGGGAATCGAGCATCCGGCGCGAGTTATATAGTCCGTAGGACGCGTAAGATATATGCCACATGCATAGAAAGACCGCGAACAAAAGCAGGTTTCCGATCTTGACCCGCATCGACAGGAACTCTGCGAGAGACAGAGCCGATCTGTTTGGCAGCGCCAGATATGTCGCAAGAAGAAGCATCGTTATTGCGACACAAAGGTCGAACGCCTTCATAGCGTTCAATAAAAATTTACGCCTGTATGATGTCATTTTTTGCTCCACCTGCGCTTAGGTAAGTGAACATGACAGATGAGTCTCTACACAGTGCGATTAATGCTCTCGAAAGAGTGTGGTAGAGGAAAATAGCTGTATGGCAAGAGGACCGGCGGCGGGACAACAGCGGGATTACACGGCTGCTTGATGGCGCTTACGCACTCGCCGAACTTTCTACATTTCCAGAATGCGCGAAAGATGGAACGATCGGATTCTGCTCGGAGTATGCTTCTTCCTCGAAGATAGCTGGTCGGATTTCCCTGAGAGCGGTTAGTTCGGTGCGACACAGGCGCGCGAATCTATTGCGGAGCGCAGCCAGGGCTATTCGCGAATAAGCCCACTTGCTCCAGCCACTGTATCTGCGCTGGCCGCCGTTCAACATCCGAGCGAACGAAATTAGCCGCACCCACCTCATAATTGCATTGTCGGCGGGGCAAAAGGTGGTCGCCGATTCGTCGAAATATCCATGCAAAAACAGCTCTTTCTGTGTCTGCAGGTTCATTCGATATGAGCCCGCCGCCGCCCTCCATGGCAAGAGGCAATCGTAGAAGCTTTCAAACAAGCCGACGTCTTCGTAAACGTAACCTTCTCTGCTATTTCCGAAATCGACTATGTAGATCGCATCGCCAGCGACCATCACATGAATGGGAGTAAATTCACCGTGTATATCGCAGAGATTCCTTCTAAATGTTGGGTTTGCTTTGAGGCATTTTTCTAAAATGATGTGGAGTTCGGTGTAGCTGTCGGTCAGTGAAAAGAGCCGAAAGGCGTCCAGTGTTCGCTGGTTTTCGAACTCCTGCAATATCCATTGCAGCGGATTCCCGGTTGTGTTCTTTCGCGTCAGCCTGTGCAGGCTTCCGAGCCATCGACCGGCGCACTGCAACAGTTCGGGCAGATTGCGCCTGGGTGCCGGATTGAAAATCACGTCAAACAAGTGGTGTTTGAGTGAATTTCCGGGCACAAATTCCATTAGGAGGAGACGGTTCTCCGGATAGTAAGCAACCGGAAGCGGAGAACGAAGCATAGGGTTTTCAGCCGTGATGAGCGGCGCCACATTGGACAGGAAGTGCAATTCCCTCTCGAGGTTTTGAACGCCGACGTAATCCGCCTTTTGAACCTTGGCAAACAGCGACGTTGTGAGCTCTCCGTCACTCAAATGCACTACACCGGCTGGGTGAACGCCCGGCTCGGTGAGAGCGCGCACGTATACCTTGGAACCTGTAGGCAGGGATGATCTCAGGCCGGCCGCGTTCAACAGCGGCTCGGACCCGAGCTGCGAAAGTACGCAAATAAGGTAAAGGTTGTTTGCTCTCTGCACAGCTTTAGTCCCGGAGCACCTTTCTGCTCGCGATTTCGAGACTGGCGTTCCGATTTCAGCGCAATAGCGCTCGGGGGCCCTCATCCGATTCGCAATAGCTTTATGCTTTCTGTGGATGACTGTCACAGCTACGACTGGAGTCTGCAGGCGATGATGGATTTGGTCATTCCGCACCATTTTTCGCGGATAATCTTGGCATCGGGAAATAGCTTTTCCACTTCGGGCTTATTCAACAGACTTATTTCCTCGACCATCTCGTCAACTTGTCGAGGGTTTGGCCGGACTGTGAGGCCCCACACAGTGAAATGACGGGCCAACAGCTTTCTGTATTTTTTGGGCAAGAAGTGTATAAGCGGAGCGAGGAAATGGGGCTCCATGAAGAAGGTGCGGCTGGGAGTCTGCACCCAATAACTGCGGCCAACCCTTCTGATTTCCTCTGCAAATTTCTGCTGCTGCTGCCATTCACCCAAATGTTCAATCACGGAGTTACTTACCACGATGTCAAAGCTCTGGTTTTCGAACGGGAGAGCACGGCCGTCTCCCAGCATCGTGGTAAAGCCCGGCTCATCGCATCGCAGCCAAGAAGATTTTGGGTTGAGGATGGTCACCTTGGGTTTTACCGGGGAGTACACCCAAAACGTGTAGTAGCTACCGCCGACGTCCAGGATCCGGCTGGTCTCGGAGATGCCGCACACCTCGCACATACTCCGCAGTCGCTCAGACCGAAATTTTCGAAAGAATGGCTGATAAATCGCAGCATAAACCTGTTTTAGTGTCACTGAACCAACTCCTTTCGATGTCGGAATGCTAACTTGAGAGCCGTTAGCGTTGGGGAGCGCGCTCAAACGCTGTCGCCAGCGCTTGCCAGGCTTGTGTTGGGTGGAGGTCAGAGTCATACGGAAGTGGGCGTACCGGTTGACCGTCGGGTCTGGCTGCATAGTTTGCCAACCAGGTATAGCGTGAACTCAGACCCCAGGTGACCACCGCGATCACCGATTTTTCCTGCAAGACCACGTTCAGATAACGGCTAATCTCGTTCGCGATCGCCCGATCACGATCGGCTACTTCTGTTTCCGGCCCTTTCTCGGAAACATCCAGTTCGGAAACGATGATCTTGAAACCGAGGTCACTCACCCGGCTGAGAAAATCCTTGAGTTTGCCACCGTCGAATGGAACTCCGCCCGTGCGGAGGTGTGACTGTATTCCCAAGGCGCCGACGGGAACTTTCGCATTCGAGAGCCGTTTTAGCAGTTTGAGGAGGTTCTTTCGACGGTACTCGTCCTCGGCTATGTCGTATACCAGGTGATTGTCGTTATAAACCAGAAGGGCTTCCTGATCAGCCGCCGACGCTGCCTGGAACGCCGCGTCTATATAAGACGGTCCGAGCAGCCGTAGGAACGGCGTATCCTTCAACTCTGTTCCAGCCTCGCGGAATGCTATCGCTTCATTGACTACCGTCCAGTAAAACGTGCGGCCTCGAAAGTGGCTGACCGTCTGGGTGACATGTTGCAGCATCGCTTGTCGGGCATCGGCTGGAGACAAGCCGCTGAACCATGCTGGCAGCCCTTGGTGCCAAACGATAGTGCCGCCACCAAACTTCATGTGGTGGTCCTTAGCGAAATTAGCCAGCCAGTCACCGAAATGGAAGTCGAACCTGCCGGGGCTTGGTTCCACGTATTTCCAATTCAAAGCATTCTCCGGCACCAGAAGCCCACATTGATCGACGACCAGGCGCTCGAAAGCCGGGTCTGCCATCAAGTGATCCTGCGTCGTCGCGCAGCCGTAGATAAGTCCTTTCTGAGCTGCAATGTCACGCAAAGTCTGCTCTGCTGCCAGAACTCCTCTAAGTGATCCCGGAATAGACGACGCAAAACCGCCGACTGCCGCGATACCTAGGGCCGCCACGAAGTCGCGTCTCGTGCAAACTCCGCGGCGTTCCCTTAACTCGACGGGCACATCCACCTCATTGCTTCTCGGACACATCGCCTAAGCCTCACTGGTTCGGTGAGGCTTCCAGGTTCAAGCTGCAGGGATCTGAAATTGGCTGGGCCGGCATTGTCGGCGGCGTCATGTACGCCGGCGACGCGAAGTTAAAGAACTCGGTCATGTCATCGCTCGCCGCATCGCGCGCCGTTAGAGGCGGCAGACTAAAGCGCGTCTCGATGAGCTTAAGGATGGCGGTGTGATCGCGAACGACATGGGAGACGAAGTGCGGTATTGTCCAAGGCGACACGACGGCCACCGGGAGTCTGAAGCCGTACTGATTGAAAAGGCCCGCTGCGTCTGTGCCTATGGTGACTATTGGGGGGATGCCATCCGGCTGAACGGCTGCCGGAGGAGGTACGTGATCATCAAAGCCTCCAGCCTCGTCGTAGCTGAGAATGAACGCGGATGTCTTCCATGTGGGACTTTGCATGAGAGCATCGATAAAGGACTTGATGACAGTAGCTCCCTGCTGTATGTTTTCCGGCGCTCCCGATGTGCCTGGATCTGGTTCCGGATGTTCGTCGTAGTGCCCCTCCTCGATAAATACGACGGACGGAAATGTACTCTCGCTCTTCACGTCGTTAAAGTAATCGGTTATAGGAACGAACTTGTTTGGGTCTTTCTGATAAATCGACCAATAGGGGATGTGGATTGGAGCGGTATCCTGGTAGTAGTACTTCCACGAGATGCCCACCTGATCCAACAGGTCGAAGATAGTCATGTTCGGGAAGCCGCCCTGGGGTGGGTGAGGACCCGTCGTCCATCCGAGCGACGTTGCACCGAACGAATACATGCGATTCGGGTCGGTTGGCCCGATCAGCGGCGAAAACCAGCGATCACTTGTCGCGAATTGGAACGCGAGGCTGTAATAATAAGGCAGATCAGTCCAGTCGTAGTAGCTAATTGCTCGCGTGCCGTTCGGATCATCTGAGGAATAGCCGATCGTATTCCCGGACCTCAGGAAATTATCCATTAGTCCATTGTCGTAATCGTAGTGCTCTGCATTCCAGCTTGGGGATAGGTTTTCCTGGCAGCCTGTCTGAGCATGGAACGGAGTGATTAGCTTTCCGGCAACGTCCGGCAAGCCCACGGTGCTGCTCCGTTCATCGACTGCATTGTCATTCACGCCGTTCATCTGCCGATATTCATTCATCTTGCTGAAGTAGTTGTCGAAGGACCGGTTCTCCTGGAGTTCAATAACGATGTGTTTCATGCTCAACAATGCAGTTGGAGGCGCAGGTGCAGCTTTGTAGGTGTAAGCGTTCTGAAGCGATCCGGTTTGTGTGCCTTGTTCGACGGTGACATTTACAATTCCGGCAGGTTCGGGCGGTGCAAAGACCTCGATAGCATTAGCGCTCACAACCTGCACATTTGAGCCGGATGCGCTACCGAATGCTACCGTTGCATTCGAACGAAAGCCGGTTCCATAGACAGTCCGGGTTGTGCCTCCGGGAGGCGTACCCCAGTTTGGAGATACCGACGTCACGATTGGCGGTGGGTAGTATAGGTAAGCACTGGAGTTGCCGGATCCGATTGTGAGGAATGCGTCGTCGAATCGTCCCACGGTTGCCGTGCTTCCAATTCCGACCTCCGCATATAGTCTGACAAAGCTCTTTCCAGACGGGACTGTGTAAGTTCCCTGTTCAGGTGTCCAAAGAGGATCGTAAGCGCTGTAAGGCGGAGCCGACACATAGGTCGGATTCGCCTTGTTTGCGTCTGTTATTTCCAGGCCCCACCGGACGTTCGATCCTCCCGAAACGCGGTATGCGTACCCGCCGAAAGTTACCGTCTGTGAGGCCTGAACGGGGAAATATAGCGGCCCTCCGTTTGCAGTTGCCGCAAATATTACCGGGTGACTAGATCCCCCGGTGGATGCAAGCTGAAGATAGCTCGTTCCTACATGTGCGTTAGCCGCAACCGTGCCAATCGACGAAGTACCAGGTGTAGCCCCGGACGCCCAGTAGGACATTCCGGATTCGAATGACTGGTTGTGGAGCAGGCTGGCTAACGTCGCGCTCGCGCCACCAGGATTCGTGACGGTGACATCCGCTGAACCTGCTGTACCTGCGGGCGTCACGAGACTAATCAGGTTACTGTTGACTACGGTGGTAGAGGTAGATACTGCACCGAACGTCACCGTAGCACCAGGCGCGAAGTTAGAGCCCGAAATCGTCATCGAGTCTCCGCCGCTGCTCGGTCCCGTGGTCTCCGACAGTGAGGCGATAGTCGGCGGAGACTCCGGCACAACATAATCAAAACCGCCGCCAGGAATGTTTATCTGGAGGAAGGCGTCGTCAAAGCGATCGTCCGCCGAGCCGCTGCTGCTCGCGATCTCGCAATAGAGGCGGATATAGGCCATTCCAGTCGGAACAGTGTAAGTGCCTTGGAAGTTAGTCCACGACGCGGTAGTCACGTTGTATGGCGAGGCGGACACGTAGACTGCATTTTGCTTATTAGAGTTAGAGACTTCGAGTCCCCAACGTGCCTTGCCATCGCCGGAAACATGGTAGCCCCATCCACCGAAAACAATCACGTCGCCAGGGCTTACGGCGAAGTATTCCGCCACATTGCTTGAATTGGCAGCGTAAAAGACGGGGTGATTAGTGGATGAGGACGTGGTGAGTTCAGCATAGGAGTTTCCGCTATGCGCGTTAGCTGGATTGTTCACTACGGTTGCAGCCCCGCCTGAACCAAGCAGTTGCCAGTCGACCGCCCCCGATTCGAAGCCACTATTAGAGAGGGGAGTGACATTCCCGACCAGTGTCGCGCTTTGCCCACCAGGGTTCGTCACCGTTACATTCGCCTCGCCGGCGGCCTGTGGCGGCGTAACGGCAGTAATCGTCGACGAATTAACGACACTCACGCCTGTGGCGGCAGTGCCATTAAAGCTGACCGTCGCTCCCGACGCGAAATTGCTGCCACTGAGGCTGACCGAAGTCCCACCTGCAGTGCTGCCGGATTGCGGAGTAATGGAAGTCAGTGTGGGCGGCGGATCCCCAGATTGAGTCTGGGTGACATAGTCGTATCCACCACCCGTGATATCCACCTGCAGGAAGCCGTCATCGAACCGATCGTCGCTGGCACCACTGCTGCCTCCGACTTCACAGTAGAAGCGGACGAATGCCATCCCTGCCGGCACAGTATAGGTTGACTGGAAATAGGTCCATGTCGACGCCGTCACATTATAGGGAGACGCAGCAATGTAGGAGGCGTTCTTTTTGTTGGCGTCTGAGACTTCCAATCCCCAGCGCGCCTTGCCATCACCCGATACATGATAGCCCCAGCCACCGAATGTGATTACGTCGCCGGGATTCACCGACACATACTGCGCGACATTATTCGTGTCAGCAGCGTAGAACACCGGGTGATCAGTGGCAGTGGACGTGGTGAGCTCGGCATAGTAACTCCCACTGTGAGCGTTGGTGGGATTGTTCTGAATGTTGGCCGTTCCTCCGGAGCCTAGTTGCTGCCAGTTAACTGAACCCGACTCGAAACCGGGATTTAACAGCGGATTTATGTTTCCGATCAGCGTGGAGCTCTGTCCATCCGGATTCGTCACTGTCACGTTCGACTCGCCTGGCCCGTGAGGTGGCGTCAGCGCTGTAATTGTCGACGAATCCACGACCTGTACGCTCGTAGCGGCACTGCCGTCAAATGTGACCGTGGCACCGCTCAGGAAATTCTGGCCGCCTAGACTAACGGCATTACCGCCGGTGATACTGCCGGACTGCGGGGTGATGGAGCTGAGTGTGGGCGGCGGCCCGGTAGGCGTCGTTTCGGCAACATAGTCAAACCCAACGTTGTCGAGGTTGATTTGTAAATAGGCGTCGTCGAACCGATCGACGGTCGGTTCGGTGGTCGCACCGGCCTCGCAGTAAAGGCGCACGTATGCGACACCGATAGGTACGGTATAGCTGCTCTGGAAATTAATCCATGTGGATACTTTTACGTTGAACGGCTCCGACGAATAGTAAATCTTGTTTTCCTTGTTTTGGTCTGAGACCTCAAGTCCCCATCGTGCTTTGCCGTCGCCTGAAACGTGGTAGCCCCAGCCACCGAAGGTGACCACATCGCCCGGGCTGACTGGAAAGTATTCCGCTGAGCCGCTCGAATCGGCTGCATAGAGGACAGGATGATCTCCGGCAGCCGCGCTCAGCTCCGCGTAGCCGGCGCCGCTGTGAGCATTCGAAGAGTTGCTGCCAAAGGTCACCGAGCCTCCGGAACCCAGTAACACCCAATTCGCTGCGCCGGATTCAAATCCAGCATTCGACAACGGGTTCAGAGTTCCGGACAGACTGGCGCTTTGCCCGTCCGGATTGGTCACGGTCACCTCCGTCTCGCCAGCCGGATGGGGTGGCGTCAATGCCGTAATCGTCGACGAATCGACAACGTCGACACCCGTGGCAGCAGCAGCAGCGCCTCCGAAGGTTACGGTAGCCCCGGCGACGAAGTTGCTCCCAGTCAGCTTTACCGCGGTGCCGCCGGCAATGCTCCCCAACTGCGGACTAATGGCGATCAGAGTCGGCGCAGGGCCGGTCGGCCCCGTTCCACCCCCTCCCCCCGGGGGCGTTGTCCCTCCAGTATCAGGGACACCGGTGGTCACTCCACAACCTGATAGTCCGGCCAGGAGGATTACCAGCAGGATCGACTTGCTATATACAGACATTGGCCAACGACCTAATGACAATATCTTCGTCATAGCTTGAGACATAACGGCCTCACAACGAACGGAATTACGGTGTTAACAGATGCGAACTGGGATAGAGCGAGCCGTGGCGCGGCGCGGGCTGGATGAGCGGGAAGCGATAACTCACCGGAGGGGTGGGTCGATGAATCCGACCCGCTCAGTGGATGGATTGGGGGCGGGCTTTCAAGGAAACGTGATGCACGGGTATGTCTTACCTTGGCATGACATCGCCATGCTTGGATCAGCTAGGTGCGTAGACGATGCTGGCGTCGGCAATCGTGCCTGCGGTGATGCGGATTCCCTTTTCATCCAGGTGGCGGGAAACCGTATCAATCATTTTCTCGCCGAGTTCATGTGCCTCCAGCAGTTGACGAAAGCGGCTGACTGAAATCACATCGGGAGCTGGTGCGCGCGCCAAATCCACTCCTGCAAATCGCCGAAATGCTGCAGAATCGTACAATGCCTCTTCGATGCCTAGATCAGACACCTTGAACCACTGCTGTACAAAAAAGATTCTTAACATAATCGATAGAGCAGCCGGCCGCCCTCCGTGGACGGGCTTTGGATAGTAAGGCTCTACCAAGGCCTCCAGCTCGCCCCATGGCACAACTTCATTCATCGCATCAAGAAATAATTCCTTGCGCGACTTTCGCCCGTACTTCTCGAATGCGCTCGGGGGTACCGGCGTCTGTTGACGACTAACATTTACCTTCTTATGTCGACCCTGCTCAGATCTGTTCATAAGTCCTCGAATAGACGATCATCTCGAAATCATTTCAATCACCAGCTTGTAGGCAATGAACCACGGTTCGACCAGATACCGCGACCACAAGCGTCGCGGCTCAGCCAGAAGGCGGAACAACCACTCGAGCCCGCAGCGTCCTGCCCAACGTGGAGGAGTTGGAATAGCACCAGCAAAGTAGTCAAGAGCTGCACCGCCATTGAGAATCACACAGGCGGATAACTTATCTACATGGTCTACAATCCAGTGCTCCTGACGTGGCATTCCCATTCCCGTGATAAGAAGGTGTGGCCGCCACTGTTCAATTCTCGCCACGAGTGCCCGGGCTTCGATCGAAGTGGGGATCGGATCAAAGTACCCATGAGCGGTTTCAATTTGAAGTCCCGGATATTGACGACGCAAGGCTTCAGCTCCTCGCTCCGCAACGCCCGGTCGTGAACCCAGGTAAAAGACTCGCCAACCGCGATCTGCCGCTGCGCTGGCCAGCGGGCCCATCCAATCGACAAAAGTGACACGATGTTCGCGTCTGAGCGCGATGCCCAAGAGCCGCGCCAAAGCCACGACCGCCATTCCGTCCACGTGGATATGGTCGGCAGCTGCATAGAACGTCTGCATTTTCGAATCGTGATGATAGAGGTAGATACTATGCAGGTTGTGATTGGCAACGATGGTGCGCCTTCCATTCTCAATTGCGTCCGCCACGATCACGTTGAGATCTATCAAGCTTAATGCTTCGACTTGTATTCCCAGGAAGGAAACCCTTCCCACTTCTTCGCGGCTCGTTATCGGGCGTGCGACGTTAGTTGCCATGCTCGTGCGACGCTCCCTATAGGACAGTGACCATCTTGCTTTCGGGCTGCGCGGGGGCATTTGGTTTGTCGTGGTTGGGCCACAGGACATCACGCTGACGGAGGAATTGCTCCGGATCTTCGCCGTTCAGAGCGATTTCGGCGGCACGCGTCTCATAAAATACTCGACTAGCAAAGTACGTCGGGCTCGCGCGAATGGCTTTTACCAATTGTCTGGAGGCGGCTACGTACTCTTTTTGGCTGTAGCAAATGTTGGCCCGTCGCATGGCGTCACGACACGCCAGTCTCGGCCTGTCTAAATTATTTGTGAGAGGCGCACGGACGAATTCGCAGCCCTGGGGTGCCCAGCCGTGCAAGTGAGATAAGAGCAGATACTGTATATACAAAGTGTTGACTGATTGATACTCCAGATGTGCCGCCGAAACGCTCGTCGAGTTATGCCTAAAATATGTGGTCACATCCGGGTGGTAATTGATGTCGTAGTGAAGCGCCATCCGCCACCATAGATCGACGTCTTCCACGTGCAGGTCGAATCGATAGCCGCCGAGCGCGACAGCCTTCTGCACGTTTAATGTAACCGTAGGGTGGCATATCGCTAGAAGGTAGCCGCTCCTGGTTATTTCACGTAATTTAGCTGGCGTTGCACGCGTAGTCCTGAACGTGCCCACGCTGCGACCATTCTGGTAATAGCGAGCTTCAGCATAGAGCATTCCCGCATCCGGGAATTGAGCGATTGCTTTCTTCGTGATCGCAACACGATCTGGAACGGCCACATCGTCAGCATCGTGGCGCATCAGCCATGGCGTGTCCACCTCTCTCAGCATCCGATTGAGCGTGAATGTGAGTCCGCGATTCGGCTGCGCGACAACCCGCAAGCGAGAATCTTTTATCGAGCGGAGATACTTTAGGCCGGAGTCGGTTGAACCATCGTCAATCGCGAGGATTTTAAAGTCTCCATCCGTCTGGCGGAGCAGGCTCTCAACGCTCTCTTCCAGAAATGGCAACGCGTTGTAAACGGGCAGTCCGACGGTGATGAGCGACATCGTGAGGGATTCCGGAGATACGAGTCTGTTTAACTACCACGAAGAGCGCAGTCGCTCTCGCAACGAAGGCGGCACGAACCACATTCCCAACAGAAGACACATGTCGATCGCCTTTGGCCGACCGATTCGAAACATTTCAGTCAGTAGCGGCAGGAAGGCCTTCCATTGCCTCTGTCGGGCAGCCTGAGACGCAATTTGAGTTGCAATAAAGCCGGCATAGGCCCGGCGCGTAACTAACTCGCGTCGATCACGAATCCAGGTGAGGGACGTCTGCCAGTCAAGCTTCCGGCTAACACCGCCAGTGGATTCCCTAAGATTCCAGATCGCTAATGGCTCGTCCACGAACTCGATCTTGACTCCCGGCTCTCGTGCCGCGCGGAGTATCCAGTCCCAATCCTGATGCTTGCGCAGGCCGTCTTCAAATGTGACCTTCTTGAGTAGACGTCTGGTTACCAGGAGCGT
The DNA here is from genome assembly GCA_963725225.1 of uncultured Acidobacteriaceae bacterium. Taxonomy (GTDB): domain Bacteria; phylum Acidobacteriota; class Terriglobia; order Terriglobales; family Acidobacteriaceae; genus Silvibacterium. Next base: position 205,779 of record CAVRXY010000005.1, on the reverse strand, counting down.
CGAAGTCTGCAGCAGACCCTCGCCTTGAGTCCACGTGTCACGCGCGAGTAGGTATTCCGAGAGAGGCTCGGTGGGTAACTTTCTGGGCCACACGACTTCTCCGCCCTGAGTACGAGCCACCACTTTGCATGCGACGATGGGGTCGGAGCAGCTTGACTTTCGCGCAACTGCGAGCTGCTTTGCCAGTTTTTGCGGGAGCCAAAGGTCGTCATCATCCAGAAATGCGACCCATTCTCCTCTGGCAATCGAGACACCTTCGTTTCTCGCACGAGAGCCACCGACCTGTTTTTCAAGAGGGAGCAGTCTGAGTTGGGGCAGGGACAGAGATTCGAGAGCGGCCACGGTTGCAGAGTCACCACCATCGATTACGACGATTACCTCCAGATCGCTAACCGTCTGATTGATCGCGCATTTCACCGCCTGCAATACCAACGCGGGTCGTTGAAAGGTCGGAATTATGACTGAGACGAGTGGATTGGGCGGCATCATCTATGAGTAGGGCCAGTAGGATTTAGATTGCGAGCTTTGCAGCGGAACAGGCAGTGGCTTGTCGGCAGCGGCCATCGAGCGGGAGGCCAGAAGACGTCCGTACATCTCTTCTAATCTGGCGGTTTGATCTCGAAGGCTAAAGTGATCGCGAACCCGTGTTTGTGCCGCTGCGCTGAACCGGAGCCACAAGGGCTCGTCCCTGAGCAGGCGGGAAATGTTATCCGCCAGGCCTTCGACGTCACGCTCATTAGCGAGAAGCCCGGTGACGTCGTGCGCAACGGCTTCCGGAATTCCGCCGGTTGCAAAGCTTGCCACTGGCAGTCCCATAGCTTGAGCTTCCGTAAATACCAGACCGAAGCCTTCGGAGGTGCCCCAATGCGTTGTGAAGCTCGGCACGCTGAAGACCTTCGCCCGGTTCATCCATTGACGTACCTCGCTCTGGCTCTGTGCACCGAGGAAGCTATAGTTTCGCAATCTCTGCGAGGCCATCAGCTCCAGATCGCGTCGCAGAGGACCATCACCGAGGACAACCAACCGGGCCTCTGGATTCTGCCGCTGCACCTTTTCCATCGCCTGAATGAGATAACCGCAACCCTTGCTGTCTACAAGACGGCCGGCAAATAGAACGATAGGCGCACGAGGCACGGATAGATCGGGGGTAAATAGATCGGTGTCTACTCCGACATAGTGGACCGAGATTCTTTCTGGCGGAAATCCCTGAGCGATCAGCCTTTCGCGAACAAAGTCGGAGACGGCGACGAATAAAGATCCCTCCCTCTGGATTACCGGTCGCCAGCGGAGATATCGGCGGTAGTCGTAAGAGTATTTGCGAGCATATTTCTCCTTCATGGTGGCGTCGTAACCATGAAATGTAATTACCAAGGGAATGTGCAACCGGCGGGCGAGCCATAACGCTTGTACGCTGTCAACCCCAAAATGGGCATGAATCAATACGGGATTGAGGGCACGCAAGTGTCGCACGAGGCCCGGTGCCACGCCGAATAACTTGTAGATCATTTTTTGTGTGGATCCAAGCGCGCCCATCTCTCCAATAAGGTGAAAGCGCCTCTCCGGGAGCCGCAAACCCTCGACCCGCGTGAATCCGACAAAGTACGGCGTGAAGTTCTCAAGAGCCTCAGGCTGAGAAAGGACAAATGTCTCTGAGAGCGGAAGTAGCGTCGACCTGTAAATCAAAATTGAGGGACGCGTACTCTGCAGCCTGTCGCTGGGAACACTTAGGACCATCTCAACCCCACGCTCTGGTCTACGGAATGTGCTGGTGCATACGGGGATCCAGATAGCATGTTGAAACTGCCAGCCTGAGCTTGCGACATTTCTGATACCAGCTCTCTTGTTTCACAAAGGACGAAGACCGACGTCGTTATATAAAGTACCCAAAATATGTTGTCCTGCCTGACGAGCGAACTTTCAGTGATATTGAACAGGAGCATAAAGCTGATATAGGCGAGCGGCCACAGTGCGATCGTTTCTCTTTGAGTGCGGCTCCAAAGAAGCCCGCGCCTGAAACTTATGATGACGCCCGCAAGGAAGAGGCCGAGGCCGACCACTCCAAGCTCCTCGACTAAGTCGAGAAAGCCGTTGTGAGAGTGAGGTACAGGCCACCCTAATATCGACCACAGGTCGGCGGAAGCCTGCCCTTGCATCCCGAGCCAAAAACTGGCGTAGCCGTAGCCCAGCCAGGGATGCACCATGATTTTAGGTAGGACGGCGCTCCATATTTCAATGCGTCCTGACAACGTAGCGTCGCGGCCAATAAATCCGAAGATATCGTTCGGATCGCTGAAGAGTATTACCGCAGAGATAATTCCACTCGCGGCGAGCATCGCTACAGCGAAGACCTGCAGAGCAGACCGCTTGCGCGAACGGGCGAACAGCCATATCAAAGTTATGACTACGGGAACTGCGATGATGGATGTCGCCGAGCGCGAACCGGCGATCATGAAGACACACATGATCAAAGCGAGAGTGTAAGCCCGGCGATGGGCTTTGCTGTCAAATGCCAGGAATAAGAAGACCAGAACTCCAAATGACATCAGTCGACCCAGGGTGTTCTTTTGTACGAAGATCCCTTTCCAGCCGTAATCGGTGAGTGCCGAGTCGATTCCGAGATCGGGGCGAAGCACCACGACGAGAATGCTGCCAACGATTGCGACTACAAGCGTCCATCCCAACAGACGGAGCAATTGCTTTGGAGAATAGCGGCAAGCGAGATAGAGTCCCAATCCGCTGGTCGCGGTCATATTGAGACAACGTCGGAAGGCAAAGCCAGGCTCGTCCGACCAAAATACGGACAGAAAGCTGAAAGCAACAACCGCCCAAATGATCTTGGAATTACGCAAGTAGAGCAGAGCTTGTCGACGATGGTAGATCAGCAGCGCGGCAACTACGCCATAGACTAGTATTTGCCCAACCAACATAATGCGGTTTGCTCGTGCTGGATCGCCGCCCGCATAGTACGCCTGCCTCTGTATCAGAGCCACCGTGGAGTTTTGAGGTTGGTCTTCGGAAATCTGTTGACCTTGCTGACTCAATAGCGGAATGAATGCTCCGGCGCAGAACAGGAGCGCGCAAACGGTGAAGATTTTTTCGAGGCGTATCCACATGGGAGTATTCAGACGTTACGAAAGACTTGTGAGCGAGTTAGATTTGGGCGTGCGGCGAGATCAGCTTGCTGTTACCAGATTCCGCTGTGATTGCCCGTGAGCACATACGATAGCCGTGCCGCCGAGGCAAGCGGCGGAAGAAGGCTCAGACGCACGACCCCGTGCAGATCTCGCCGACTGGCCATGTGGCATATCTGCCTGGCGTATAACAAAGCAGCACGCCGCGCGGGCACCCGTAGCCATATGCCGCGCACAAATATCTCATCCATTCCAAATCGGCTTTCAGCATGCAGTCGAGAATCGAGTTGATACGCGCTTCCGCGAACGCGACGAACAAACTCCGTTACGATTCTCAGATAGGTCGCAACACCGGGCCACACCCCTCCCAAATTGGCGGCGCGCTGGAGCTCTGCAAAATCCAGAGCGCCTGATTCGAGTATTGAGTGGGTGTTCACTATGTCGCACACGCGTATATATAGGTGGCGGTACATCCGCTGAAGAGTGGCGGCGATGATCCGTTCTTCGGGAGCCGGCACCATGAATTTGTAGTTGCCCACCTCCTGCCAGATCCGTCGCGTGCTAAACCTCTTTGCTATCGCGATGTGCTCGCCCGTCTGGCCCAGGCAGCCATGATGGATCTCGACGGACTTCCGAACGTCTCGCACTCCGTAATTGCACTTTTGCGCCAGTCGATCGCCCCATGTGCGACCTTTCAACGAGGCCTCGAAGCGGCGCTGCATAGCGCGACTGACTTCTTGTGGATCGCTGGGGGTGTAGAGGTCCAGATCGTTACCAATATCGGGCCAGTGGTCGAGGCTCTTCATGACGGTAATATGAATGCCGGCATTCTCGAGTTGCGAGCAGAATTCGTTCAAGAATGACAACGACTCAGCAATCGTCGCCCGCTCCTGCCGCAGAGCCTCATCACACCATCCTTCCACTTGCGAATTGCCCGAGGCGCGCGCAAGTTCACGCAGAGGCTGCAGGGCGCGCAGGACCACATGATGCGAATTAGCCAGCGAGAGGAAGGCCGACCGTCCCTCGGCACCTGATTTCGTCAAGTAGCAAGAGCAGCCCATCTGAATCGACTGGCGAGTTCAGACTTAGTCGTAGCAGATGGTTGATTTGGATGTCGGTGTTCATTGGTTCAATAAGGCGGAAGAGTTTCGGCTGGCGTGGATGACACTCCGTGATTTACACGACAGAGAGTTCACCGGTAAGGGCGGGATTCGGGTGATTGGGAGGCTAGATTGACATCCTGAGGCGGCCAATTCCCTGCAGCAGTGGCGCTGCGGGAGTTCCTTATAGCCAGGATATTTACGACAATTTCCGACACAATTTCGTCCACGGGCTTGTCGGTTCTGATGATCATGGCCTGCGGGACTCGCGCAGCAAAGGCTTTGTAAGCAAGCCTCTGCCGTTTCAGCTCGTGGAGGGGCAGTTCCTGTTTTCTGCTGAGAATCAGATCTTCATCCGCGTCAAGAACGACGAAAATTGCTTGGCGTGGCGGGATCCATCGACTGAGCAGGTGCGGAAGCCACATAGGCCCCGCATAACGATATCGCTTCGGATCGATTAACAGGTCGTGAAAGTAGCGATCAAAGATAACTGCTTCCGATCGCGCCATTGCAGGGTGGGCGGAAACCACATATCCGAGACTGAAGTCCAAGGCTAACCCGAGGATAGCGATCGCAGAACTTACAGGTCCGCGGGGAACCTTCGCATGCGGTATACGGTTGCCTGTATCAGGAGTGACCTTGCGAATCAGCCCTGGTCTCCAGCGTTCTGTTCTACAGTGACCGAAATGCTTTTCTAGTTCGAGTTGCAGGCACCGGATCGTAGTGCTCTTCCCGACACCATCCGGACCGAGTACAACGAGAAATAATCCTTTGGGAAAGAGCCATCTGCGGAAGTATCCAAGTACCTTCATGCTACCTGGGCGCGAATTGGTTGTGCCTCGGTTTTGATTAATGGCCATGCCTTCCGAGTCTTAGTCGTCAGAACTTTTCTTCTGACGGTTTGCCGCGTGGCGCAGCGGTTTACAGCTGTGGTCTGTTCTCGAAAGAGCGTTACAGCTTCCTGTAGATTGCCTCGGGTATCGGATAGGTACGTTTATTCAGCACCACTCCGAGTATTCGTACGTTCGCAGCAGCGGCATGTCTGGCGGCCTTGAGTGCTGCTTCACGGTTTGTCGAGTCTGCTTCGACGACCATCGCCAGACCTTCAGTTCTGCTGGCGACTACCAAGGCATCGGAGCTCGTGGCCAAGGGCGGTGTGTCGAATAGAACGAATTCGAAGAAGGCGCGCAACTCCTCTGTCAGCAGTCGAAAGGCGGACGAGGCCAGCAGAATCTCTGCCTTCGGCCCTACTGAACCGCTAGCAAGCACATGCAGGCGTTCGCCGAAACGCTGGACACAGTCACGGACAGGTTGCCGCCCGACGAGAGCGTCAGACAGTCCAACGTGGTTGTTAGCACCCAGATAGGCGTGGAGCATCGGGTTTTGGAAGTCCGTGTCGACTATGCAGACCGATCCGGCATCCGCATCCGCCAGAAGCTCCGCGATGCGGACTGACATCCAGCTACAACCTGCTCCGGGTTCCACACCGGAGAAGGCCACGACACGCGCGCCGGTTGAGCCCAAGAACAAAGTGTGGGTTAACCGGATAAGTTCCTGGCGCGTTGCCGGATCCATTTCCAACATGGGTGCTGGTCCCGCGACCGCTACCGACGATGGCTCATCTGCGATCGCGACTCCAGGCGAAGTGATCTGCGTAACTTTCCGGCTGGTGGGACGGTCGGAGTCGGCGGTCAGGACCGATGCATCTCCATTCAATGAGCTGACCGGTCGACGATCTGTGCTGTCGAGTGCTTCAAATATTTTGTTCACAACGCTCCTTTGTCACTGCCGTCACGGCCGTTTAGGGGCTCCTGGGTAGGTACGTCGTCCGCCATCCATGTAAGTCCCCGCTGCCCGCCGGCGAATAGCGGGCGCAGAGGTACACCGGGTTCGAGCTGACGGGGAATGGCGACCAGCACCGGAATCCCCAGATAGGCTTCGAGCTCATGAGGAGTATGGAAGGTTCGATCCATGTGTTCGAGACCCCAGATCAAGCCGAAGCTCATTGTCAACATCGCAATTGTCGCCAGACCAGCAAAAAACATCGGCGAGTGCGAAGGAAGGGCAGGAACGAATGGTGCTTCAGCCAGGGTCACATTGACCATGCGGTGTGCATCGAGGGCATCCGAGATCCTCGCCTCTTCGCTCTTTCTCAAATAAAGCAGATAATTTTCTTCCTGCGCCTTGAACTCTCTTTGCAAATCCGCTTCTTGCAAAGTGCTCTCGTCGAGATCGCGGGCTCTTGCCATGTAGTTATTGACGATTTCCTGCGTCTCTGCTTCGCGTGCTTTGTATCCGGCCAATTGCGTCTGCGCTTTGGCGAGATCCGAACGGATCATCTCGTGGGTGGGGTCAAGATCCGTGGTCACATCATCCATTGGCGAACTCAACTCATGCTGGATGGCCGCACGAGTTTGAGTGATTTGCTCGGTCAGTTCCTGCACGGGTCGATAGTCCGGCTGGTATTTGGAGAGAAGGTCGGAACGTTTCAGCTCCAAGGTAAGCAGGGTACCCTTTAGTTGTTGGAGGAGCTCCGGGTTATCTGACTTTTTCACCTGTGTCGTAATCCGATTCGGGGTTGCCTTTTCAGCCTGCTGAAGCCTCTGGATGCGCTGGCTCGTTTCGGCAATCGCCGCACGGGTTTCGTTGAGCGAGAATCTGAAGTCGGAGAGCTTCTGCATCGTCAGTCCACGGTCCATGTCGGGAGCAACTGAACCGTTGGCGGTCGACGGAAACGCGGCCAGCTTGGCCTGCGCCGCCTCCATTCTTTTGCGATATTCGTTTGCCTGCTGCTCAAAGAAGACATACTGACCGGCAGGATGGTGCACAGCGGTATGTTTCGCCAGGTAGACCTGCATGAGCTTGTCGAGTACGCGCTTGGCCAGGTCTCGATCTTTCGATTTGTAGACGACGTTGATTATGTAGCTGCCTTTGGCCGGCTCGATAACGAGATCGCGAGCGAGTTTATTCATATTGGCAGAAACTCGTTCATCGTATGGCGTCATGCGACCCAGCGGCGCAGTCAAACGCGTCCACCATGTCGCTGGTGCCTGATCGGCCATGTGCAGGTCCTTGACCACTTCTGTCAGCACGTCCGCCGACTTCATCATCTCGACTTCGGAGTGGATGTCCTCGTCCGTAACGATTGGCTGTGCCGCCATCGCAAAGGTGTTTGTCTCCGGCGTCGGCGACAAAAGCGGGTCGACACGATCCCGATCGACCAGGATCTTTGCTTCGCCGTGGTAGCGGGGAAGGATGAGGGCAGCAAGCACAGCGGCCACTACGGTTGCGACCAGACATCCGATGATTAACCGCTTGCGACGGAATGCAATCGACAACGCGTCGCGCAAGGAGGTTGATCTGAGGCTATACGTTTGATTGATCATGGGACACGCCTTTACGACTGCGAGTTAGCTAGAAAACACCCGGCGCCATGTATGTATTCACGGATGTGGTTGGGAGATAGCGTTCTATCTTCGAGTAAGTATTTTGCGGGACATAGATCATATCCCCCGGACGGAGTATGAAATCTTCGCTAAGGTTTCGACTATTCAGCATTTCCTTGACGTTCAGAAGTTTTGCTTCAGTCCACTGCGACGACACTCTACGAAACAGCACGACTTGCGAGTGTTTTGATTTCTCTGTGAGTCCTCCGGCCTGGGCAAGAGCTTCGGTTACGGTCATTTCACCATGCAGTGTGTACTTGCCGGGATGACCGACCTGGCCGTTGACAATGAAGTAGGGCTTCTCAAAATCCTTCATCAGGACCGATATGGAAGGTTTATTGAGTATTTTGCTGTAATCATTCTGGAGAGTTGTGACCAGCTCGGGTAGCGTCTCTGAGCTCACATGAACGTCTCCGATCCCCCGAAGGCTGATATATCCGTCCGGCTGGATGGTCACAGTCTGGTTGAATTCCGGGCTGAACTCGAAGACCAAATCCATCGTGTCTCCCGGCAACAATTGGTACCGGGGGTAGCGTTGCTGGAAGCCCGGGGATCTCGGGCTGCCTGGAAGATGGTTGTCAGCCGTTGTTTCCGTCGGGGCCGATGACCCTGCGGCGTTTTGAGAGAACAGCAGCGACGATCCACCTTGGATAACCAAGGCGACGACGAGACAGGCTGTGAGATTTCTGGGCATTTCGGACCTCCCGATGCATGCCGTAAATTTGGAACGTTGGGGATGAAGAGGGGAGTTGAGGGATGGGAGCTACGCTGCTTTGAGGCTTGCGGCGTCGACTTCGACAGCTACAGACCGCATGATCATGTCCACGGAAATGACAATCCGGCAGCCTGTTGCGGTCCTCTGAATTACTCCGGTCAGGCCTGACATTGGCCCGGAAGCAATACGTACTCGATTTCCCGGCGCCAGATATGGGTGGGGCTCTATGTTCCGTTTCATACGTACCGCGTCACGCAGAAATTCCATTTCCTCGATGGGAATCTCCGCGGGCGCGCTGGGCGTGCCGACGAAGTGGACCACCCCCGGTACTGTTAGAGGCAGGTGACGATGGCGACGGGAAGCTTGCACAAATACATATCCAGGGAATAAAGGAAGCGAAACGGTCGCGCTCTTCTTGTTCCACTTATGCACCGATGTTTGAAGAGGAAGAAAGTGGCTGATCCCTCGCTCTTCAAAGTGCTGGGCAACTTTCTTTTCGTGACGGGGCCAGGTGTAGACGACGTACCATTTCGGGTGATCAATCTCTGATTGACAGATCGTTAGCCCGCTAGCGGAGGCGCTTGACATGAATTGTCTCCTCGAACTCTGGAGGTATGGGGGCTAAATTAGATAGGGCTTCGCCATCCTCAACCGACCGATCGTAACCGACTGAACCGTGTCTATCTCACAAACTAAATGTGAACACTTGCGGATGAAGCTGGCTGTTCGTCGCTGAAATCGCTATCAACGAAGTATCCGAAGAATAGGAAAGCTCCGAAAACAATACAAGAGTCTACCTTCTCTTTTTTGGGCCGATTTCAAATATTTACTCAGCCCATCGTAAATACAGCTTTGTTTGCGACTCAATCACACTTGCGGGAAGTGGCCGTGCAATTTCTCAATTCCTTCACGAACGACATCGTCCCGTGGATCTAAACGGCTTGTTTTCTGGCGGATGAGTGGCTGATTATGACCCTAAAGTACGCTGCCTTTGTCCGTTTCATCGATTTGTTTCAATGAACTACCCTGTTGAGGTCCAGTGGTCCTCGAAGCGGCGGTGGCGGCGGCGGAATTTAATGAGGAAACTGCCCCAACCATGGAAGTTATTCCTATATCCGTGCTAGGAGTAGGGTCTTTCTTCTCTATTTGGGAGCTCGGGCATCTAGAGACTACGCGTCCAGGTAAACAATGAACGTCAACTATGACAGCGCCCGGCTCGACCTACTTGTTCAAGTTGAAGGGATCGGCGAGCAGGCCCCGCCCGTAAGAACTAATACGAAAGGATGGATAGTTGTTACTACCGGCTGGCTATCAAGCTTTGAGATGGCGTATGCGCGCACTTGCGGCCTGTAGACAGGCAACGCTCATCGAGCTGAAGGAGATTTTGACGGTATTCAGCGCTGCTAGTTCTTTGCGGAAGCAATCAGAGGTCTAACTACCCATGTGTTCCGTTTTGTGTTCCACTCTGGCCGGGATCATTCATCAATAAAACAGCGAGTTCTACCCGACTGCGGATTCCTACCTTTTCGAAGACCCTATACAGATAGTTTTTTACGGTGTGCTCGCTAAGATTCAAACGCTTGCCGATTTGCCGATTTGTCTGCCCCGTGGCGACCAAGCGTGCGACCATCATTTCTCGCTCGTTCAAGTGAAAATTCGTGCGTGACGGACCACCAAACGGAGAACATTCCGCGAAAGCGTCGAAGACAGCCCTGAGTTCCCGAGCTCCGGCCCAGATTTCACCCTGCCGCACTCGATCGATGCACTTCACGAGTTGCTCCATCGGATCTGCGCGGTAGAAGACACCACGAGCGTGTGCCCGGAACGCATCGATCGCCAACTCCTCGTCGGTATCGTCGAGCAGAACAACAACCGGACAGTCCGGAAGCGCGCTTTGGAGAGCGGGAAGCACGCGGAATCCAGCCAGTGGACCATCACTCAATGCGGCACTAACTAAAGCTACATCCGGCTGCTGCGTGCGTGCCACTCGCTCAACCTCAGCACTGCTAGTGGCACATACCACGCTGCCGATCAAATCACGCCGTCTGCTCAGGCTGAGGAGCATTAGCTCGCAACCTAATGCAGTCCGGTCTGAAATCAGTAGCCGCAGCGGTTTCAATTCGCATGGGCCGACTTCATCGACGTCATTCATCGATATCGTCGGATGGTGTCCTGAGCGGAGCGCCAGGGGAGGGGGGATCGCTTCTACTCGGGAGGCCCTGGCATCGGATACGCCGTATGCATAGCGGGACGGCTGCATCTGCACAACATCCGACGTGAGGTCAGTACCTTCAATTTTTGATCCTCTCATAGCCTTCCTCAAATCCGGGGTAATTGCCACAGTTGCTGCGAATGCATTTCAGCAGCTGTGTCGCAAGATTCGAACCTTGGATCAATCGTCTAGCAATGGCAGCCACTTGAACCTCTAGTGATCTGCACAGTATGACGCTAATGCCTATACGACGGCAATAGCTTTGGGGCTTCCTTCTTAATTAGCGGATCGACTAGGTTGCTATTGCCCCCGGTCCTCATTTCGTACGTGAGACAGAGGTTTTATGAGCGGGCAGTTGAAAATAGCCTCGGCGAGAGGCCTGTCCAAGATGCAGCAGGCATTGCAAATTGACTTTCAGAGGTACCGCTTCACGTCACAAACACTTGCAGAAACCACAGTCCGCTCCATTCGAGCGAAGAATGTCTCACTGACGGATACTTTATGCCAAAACCGCTGAACGCCCCCCTCTGCACTATAAAAGAACGTTGTGCCATTTACGATGCCCAAGTCTCACAAAAGGTTTTATGGAGCAGAAGACCGCAGTAGTGAAATCGTCCGGCTCATTTCACAACGTCACACTGAGACTGGGGCATCGGTCCTTCTTGTCAGCTCTTTTAACCGGTGTGTGCTCGGAGATGTTTCGGTGGATATTTGGCTTTGCATGACAATTACTTCAGAAAACCGGGAAAGAATCGTCGCGGTTGCCATTCGAGAATCCTGAGTAATTCACTTTTTCTTCGCCTAAAATGGGCGGATGCCTATCTCAAGCACCACTCTCCGACGTGAGTTGAACCAGCGAAACACCACTTTAGTGGGCGAGTCCGAGCATGAACTGTCTTATGGAAAGGTACCAAGCGTCATCTATCGCGAAGAGGGGAGCAGGCATGGGAATTTTCTTCCTGCGTCCTATCGTTCAATTTGCGCCAATCCGGAATGGCAGAAGAGGCTGAAAAAGCACTATTCGGGCAGTAGATGGGTACCCTGGGCTGGTGAACGGAGACGATGCGAGCTAGACTGCGCGAACAGTTCGGACGCCCTATTGATGAATATCTTCTGTTATCCCCGGGTACTTAACCGACCGCAGCTTTGCACACTACTCGGCGTCGCGCCGGGACTTCGACCCATTTTCGGATTCAAGCCGCGCATTCCGCTTCTGAACAAGCAAGTGATCAAACAGAGGTGGATATGAAGATCAGCGATCTTCTCGTAGAGGCCAAGCTCACAGAATCAGGGTTTCAGTCGAGACCTTCCCGCCTGCTACACAGATATCGGGATCTGGACGAAGTTTTTGAAGTCAGCGAGTTCCCCGTCGTGGGCGAAAGGGTTCGTGGCTACCAGCTCATTCGAGAGATTCTGGCCGCTTACGCCGTCGACTGCTCGTTCTTACTGCTTTGCGATGGCCGACGGGCCGATCTCGTTGACGGGTGGTTTGCAGTTGTACGAGCGGTTCGAAGCTACAGCTTTCGAAGTAGAGTCAAGCTGCTCACATGGCAAGAAATTGCAGGAGCACTCCCCCCGCGACTGCAACAATTTCTTGACAAGAAGTACGGCATTTCCTGATCTATACCCCGCTACTCTTGGAGTAGGCTCCCTTGAGCGGATGTGCAGGCCATTCGCTGCAGCGGTAAGCTATCCCGGTGAGCAAAGGCGAGGCAATAGAAATACTTTCGATTGAAGGCAGAGAAGTCCGGGTAACTCATCCCGATAAGCTTTACTTCTCCCGGCAGGCCAAGCTGACAAAGCTGGATATTGTTCAGTATTACCTTGCAGTTGCGTCTGGGGCATTGGCTGGAATTCGAGACCGTCCACTGGTTCTGAAGCGTTTTGTGAATGGCGCCGAGGAGGAGCCCTTTTATCAAAAGCGCGCACCAAAGGATCGTCCAGACTGGCTGAACACGGTGACACTCTCATTCCCTTCGGGCCGGACTGCGGAAGAGTTGGTTGTGAACGATGCCGCCGGACTAGTCTGGATCGTGAATTTGGGCTGCATCGAACTTCATCCGCATCCTGTTCGTGCCACGGATCTCGATCATCCCGACGAATTGCGAATCGACCTGGATCCCGGGCCGGGTGTGGCCTGGTCCGACGTTCGTCAGGTTTCGCTGGAGGTTCGAGCGGCGCTTGAGGAGATGGGGCTGCAGGGCTGGCCGAAGACCAGTGGTTCGCGCGGAATGCACATAATCGTCAGGATTCATCCCAAGTGGACTTTCACCGAAGTGCGGCGCGCGGCCCTGGCGTTGTCTCGGGAAGTCGAGCGCCGCGTGCCCGAGCTGGCGAGTTCCAAGTGGTGGAAAGAAGAACGCCACGGGGTCTTCCTCGACTACAACCAGAATGCGAAGGACAGAACGACCGCCTCGGCGTATTCTGTGCGTCCGCTGCCAGATGCTCGGGTTTCCGCACCGCTCCTTTGGGATGAGGTTGCCGCTTGCGATCCGGCAGACTTCACGGTGCTCACGATGCCGAAGCGCTTTGAGGAGATCGGGAATCCTCACGCAGATGCCGACTCCGCGAGTGGCTCGCTCGACAAGCTGCTCGAACTTGCCGAAAGGGACGAGGCGTCTGGGCTCGGTGATGCACCGTGGCCGCCGCATTTTCGCAAAATGGAGGGGGAGGCCAAGCGAGTGGCTCCTTCGAGAGCCAAGAAAGGCTCTCCGGCCTCCGCGGCAAAGGGCTCGCCACCACGAGCGGCGCGAACAAAGGCTCCCCTTGTGGTCGTCGCAAACTCACCGGATGAAGAAGCTGCATTGGCAGGACTGGAACGATGGAAAGGCAAGCACACCGAAGCAGCGAAATGGTTAGCCGTCGACGACATCCTCGTCGATCGCATGAGAGGCCGGTCGTCGACCTGGACGCGTATCAGGGTGAACCTGCGCCACGTGCCAGAGGAATTGAGACCCTCGCAGGAGACTCCTGATCCGGACAACGACCCGACTCGGGAATGGCGAAAAGCCAGGTCGACGTGAATCCAATGCAAAAAGGATATTGCTCAACGACCGCTGGAAAATATTAGCGTCAACTCGTGCGCGGGCACGACTTCCAGCTGTTCATACGTGCAATCTGCAGGACGCTTGTCGGTGCGCCATCGGCGAAAATGCGCCATGTGCCGGAATCTTGCTCCCTGCATGTGCTCATAGGAAACTTCGACGACCAGTTCAGGCCGCAACGGCTCCCAGGACAAGTCCTTCCCCTGGCTCCATCGGCTCTGGCCCCCAGGCATGCGTTGCCCTGCGCCGGCCGGGTCTGCCTCAGGTGCGGCCCATGACCTCCACGGGTGATCGTCGAGCGCATTGACGCGGTAAGGAGCTAGAAAGTCCAGAAGTTCCCGGCGCTTGTCTTTAGTGAAGCTGGCGCACACGCCAACGTGCTGCAGACTACCGGAATGATCGAACAAGCCGAGTAATAAGGACCCCACAGCCGTTCCCGCGCTCTCCTTATACCAGCGAAAGCCGGCGACGACACAATCGCACTCGCGTTCGTGCTTGACCTTGTACATGACTCGCTTGTCAGGCTCGTAGAGGCCAGAGACGGGTTTTGCCATCACACCATCCAGACCGGCACCCTCGAACCGTTGAAACCAGTCGGAAGCCACGCTCCTGTCGTGCGTTGCCGGGGTAATATGCAGCGGTGGAGCGGCAGACGAGAGAAGCGATTCCAGTCGTCTGCGGCGATCTTCGAAGGGTGTGTTCAGAAGATCTTCGTCTCCTACTGAAAGCAGGTCAAAGAACACCATTGAGGCCGGCATCTGCGCTGCAAGCATCTTCACCCGCGATGCTGCAGGATGAATGCGCAGTTGAAGAGCCTCAAAATCGAGTGCGCCGTTTCTGGCGATCACGATTTCGCCATCCAGAACACAGCGCGGGGGCAGCTGATTCTGCAGCGTGGCGATCAGTTCGGGAAAGTAGCGATTGAGCGATTTTTGGTCGCGGCTCTGAATGAGGATTTCATCCTCATCTCGAAAGACGATAGCCCGAAATCCGTCCCATTTCGGCTCAAAGATCCAGCCGTCCCCCTCGGGGATATTACTGACTCGCTTAGCGAGCATTGGGGGCACGGGCGGATTTACGGGCAGATGCACACCTCATGTTACAACCGCATTGCGTGCAATCCATGATGGGTCCGATACGGCGTTCCTCCTGCTCAGGCATGCGGAAACGACGCTATTGGGGGTGACGTTCCTCCGGTTTCGGCTGAGGCCGTTGCTGAGGCTCAGGCCGACTTTGCTGCCTTTCTGCTTGCGGCCGCTGCTCCGGCACCGGATGAGATTCTGGTCTAGCTTCGCTGGGAGACCGGGACTCAGCCGGCCGTTGAGGCTGAGGCGCGGGCTTATACTCCGGCCGCGATTGAGGCCGATTCTCATTGGACGGGGCTGGCCGGGCTTGCGGGTGCTCAGCTGTTGCCGGTCGTTCTGCTGGTCTCTCCGGAGTCGCGGGTCGTGTTTCCGGGTGGGCAGCAGTCAGGACGCGTTTCGGGCCGTGCCTCCGGATGCGGACGTTCAGTGGGACGGGCTTCAGGGGTTCCAGGACGGGACTCAGGACGGTTTGCCGGTACCGGGCGGTTTTCAGGTAGCGAACGACCGACGTTTCGCGCCTGCTCCTGACGGAGCTGCTGTTGCCGTACCTGTTCCTGGCGAACCTGGCTCTGGATTGCTGGCGGCGTCGGTGCCGGAGCGCGGCGATCGGAAGTGAGAGGACGGGGGGCGGTCAGCGTCGCGGGACGGCCATGGTTCACTGAGGCCCACTGCTGACGGTTGGTGCTGGCCTGACGCGCGTGGGCGACCTGTTCCGGCAGCGCGCCCATGTGGTGCTCCCGCCAGGCGACATTCTCTGCGGGCAACGGGCGAGCGGTCAGGCCGCCGCGCCCTCCGTTGTAGCTGACACGCGTGTTATTGACGATGGTCACGTTATGGACATACGTGTTGTGAATGATCGTTGTGTTCACGTGTGTGACTGAGGTGTTGTACATGAAGTTGTTGTTTCGCCAGTAGCCACCGACATAGCCGGTTCCGACATACCCATAGCCGTAGTTCACACCGCCGTAGAAGCCGATGTGGGGGCCCCAGTAGCCGGGGTGCCACCCGTAGCGGTTGCCATAGAAGCCCCAGTAGCCGGGCGTCCACAGGGAGCCGATGTAGGGGGCGATGACCCAGACGCCGGGGACCCAGTAGTAGCCGGTTGGCGCGTAGCCCCAGTAGCCGGGCGTCCATATATAGTTGTCGCCGGGGCAGGGCGGCTGGTCGTATTCGGGGAGCGGAGGGGGCGGAGAGGTTGCATACTCCACTGGCTGCGCCTGATCCTGATAGTCCTGCACCGGCGCGTTGTAGTCGTATCCCTGATCACTGGGCGCCTCGCTGGGCGCAGCCGCAGTCTCGTCGGGCGGAGGAGGCGGAGCGGTCTGCTGCTCCGGCGCGCTTGCGGGAGAACTCTGCTCAGCCGCGGTTGTCTGCTGGGCCGCTTGCGGCTGGGTGGTGGTGTTCACGGCAGGGGCGAGATTTGCCTGCATCGCCGGGTCCTGGCTGTCGTCGGTGACCTGAGCCGCGTTCTGGGGCTGATTCGGAGGCAGTGTTCGAGTGGCAGCCAGCGAGGCCGAGGACGGCTCCAAGTGCGAGCAGTGGAATGAGTTGAGCGTGGGCCGACATTCTCATAGGTAGATACGTTCTCCCGAAGCTATGATGCACATCCGCCGGATGGTGTCTCTCCGCGGCTGCACCTTAGGAACACGGAATTCGACGGCAAGATTCGGAGTGTGATTCCTTCGGACCAGGAGGATCATCGATCCAAGGTATTAGAGAGCGCCGGAGATTCCGGCGCCGAGTGCAAGGAGCACGCGTACGATGATGACAGCTACTTTGGCGTTTCCATCGGCGGCCGAACGAGTCCTTCCCATGCCATCGCAGACTTCCAACTCTATCTTCGAGAATCCGGACGACATCTGGCAGCTTGTGGCGCGGCGCGACCCGAGCGCGGATGGACGAGTTTTTTATGCTGTCCGTACCACCGGGGTGTTCTGCCGCCCCTCGTGCCCCAGCCGCCGTCCGCTCCGGAAGAACGTGGAGTTCTTCACCGACCTGGTGTCGGCGTTCGGCGCGGGGTACCGGCCCTGCCAGCGGTGCAACCCGGCGGGGCTGCGATCCGAGGCCCAGCTGGTCGCGAACCTGGCGGCCCATCTCAACGGCGATCTCGACCGGTGCGTCAAGCTGGCCGATCTAGCGCGGATATCCGGGCTGAGCATCTTCACCGTGCAGCGGACATTCCAGCGGGTGCTGGGTGTAAGCCCGAATCAGTACCGGGCGCACAAGCGGGCTGCGGCGCTGCGGGCACGGCTGGCGGATCCTAAGGTTCGCATCACCGACGCGGTGTACGACGCGGGGTACTCAGGGCCGGCGCGGGCTTACAGCAATGCCCGGCTCGGGATGCGCATGCAGGACTTCCGCAACCGCGGGCGCGATCAGGAGATCGGTTACACCATCGGCGCGTCTCCTCTGGGCCGGGTTCTGGTGGCGTCGACCGACCGCGGACTATGCGCGGTCATTCTGGGGTCGACGGATGAGGATCTCCTCGCGAGGCTTGGCCAGCAATTCCCTGCCGCGAACCTGACTGGACGGCCCGAGCTGTCGGATACGCTCGACACGGTGCTCTCGAGCCTGACGGAGCATCCGGCGGCGCTCGATCTGCCGCTCGACCTGCGCGCCACCGCTTTCCAAATGCGGGTGTGGGAGGCGCTCAGGTGCATTCCCCGGGGTGAGACACGGACGTACTCGGAGATCGCGTGCGCGATCGGGCAGCCGACGGCGGTGCGGGCGGTCGCCCGGGCCTGCGCGACCAATCCGGTGGCGGTGGTGATTCCGTGCCACCGGGTTATCGGGGCGAATGGGGAGCTAACCGGCTATCGCTGGGGTGTCGAGCGGAAGCGGCAACTGCTCGAGCTGGAGAAACGGTAGGAGTTTCGGGAGGGGTACCCCCCTCCCCCCTTTTGTTGTACTTCATTCATTCTGTTGACTTAGCTATGATGTTGTCTGTTACCGATTCATTCTAAATTACTTACCCGTACTTAATAGAAAACAGGCGGGTTACATGCCTGAATTCGGCGATACTCAGTGATCGCAGGCGAAACTCATTGAAAACAGAGCAGTTTCGGCTTGGTCATTGATTCTGTCGGACTTAAATAGAAAGGCCCGATTGCGATGGCAACCGGGCATTTCTTTTTCCCCTATTTCTATTTTATAGGATTTGCGGAAATTCTCGGCCATTCAGGGGCTAAAGCCCCCAAAGTTTCCCGAGTCCTTAGGGCACGGCTAAAGCCGTGCCCTGATACAAAGCGTTTCCGGAGTCCTTATGGCACGGCTAAAGCCGTGCCCTGATACAAAGCGTTTCCGGGGTCCTTTATGGCACGGCTAAAAGCCGTGCCCTGATACAAAGCGTTTCCGGGGTCCTTTATGGCACGGCTAAAGCCGTGCCCTGATACAAAGCGGAGAGGCCCATCCACGCTAAAAGCAAGCCTTGAATGGCGCACCGGACGGAATTTTTGGCGGACCGTGGAGTGAGAGTCGACTTCAGGATTCCCAGGTCCGAGAATCCGGACCTGGGGCACCCGGTTTGTGGCAGGTGTGGAGCTAGAAGGTGAAGCGGCCGCCAAACTCGCCCCAGAGGGAGCGGGGGATGGTGGTGCTGCTGGGGTTAATGAATCCCGCGGGATGACCGAAGGTGTCGGGAGAGCTGATGTTGTTGCCGTAGTCGTTGCCGTAGTTGGCGCGGTTGGTGAGGTTGAAGGCCTGGCCGATGATCTCCAAGTTCATGCGTTCACCGAACTTGAAGTTCTTGGAAAGGCGCAGATCGAGTTCGAAGAACGGATCGCCGCGGACGGGGTCGAATTTAGAGATGGTGCAGGTGACAGGTTCGCCGAGGCCGTAGAAGCAGTTCTGAGCGGCTGTGTTGTTACCAGCATAGGCGAGCCAGTCGTGAGGGTCACTCTTGGGCACTACGACGGCGACAGCCGTCCCGCCGCCGGTGTTCAACGTGTTGCTGGAGTTGGTCAGGGGATAAGGACGGGCGGAGCCGAACTGCAGAATCGGAGCGACCTGCATTCCCCAAGGCAGGTAGCCAACGCCGCTGAACGTGACGTGGCTGCGCTCGTCATTGGGATTCGGGCCGAACTCGTAGCTGGCAAACGGGTCGGTTGAGAGTCGGGGGTAGTTCCGAAATGAGGTTCCGCCGGCGCCATACGAGTTGGCCCAGGCCAGGGTGTAGTTGGCATTGAGCTGGAAGCGGTTGTTCATCCGCTGGCGGAAGACGAAGTTGATGCCATCGTAGTGCGAACGCCCGATCGCCTCTTCGTTACGAACGCTGGCCAGCGGGGTCAATCCGGCTTCAGCAATAGGGGCGGCAAGCGGAGCCGTACAGCAGACTCCATTCAGCGGAACGCGCTGATCGATGTTCATGGTCTTGTTTTCGTGGATACCGAGGACGTGGGTGTACTCAGCTTCGACAGCGGTGTTGTTATTGATCGCCCACGTGTAGCCAACGTTGAATTCCTCGGTGATGGGGTTGCGGTAGTGCGGATCCATCAGGCGGCCGACGCTTCCGGGGGCCAACTCGCCGGAGGGCGGAGGAATGGCGGGATAAGGGCTGACGCCATACTGCCACTGGCCGAGGGGGACATTGGGCCCAGGGACGATGTCGGTTGGGCTGGTGAGGCTGAGAGCGGTCTGGAAAATGGTCGGATTCGCCATCTGCTCCATGAACAGGGGGATGTTCTGGAAGATGTTGCCGTAGTACATGCCGAAGCCGCCGCGCACCACCTGCTTACCGCTTCCGGTGATGTCGTAGGCGAAGCCCACGCGCGGGCTGAAGTCGAGATTGTCGTCATGCGCGATGCTGGACACGTAGGGATTGGAAATGGGGCTGTTGAGAGCGACCAGTTCCTGGTAGGTGCGGCTGTCCTTGATGTCGGAGCCGCCGATCATGTTGAAGTCCTTGTCCCAGCGCAGGCCAAGGTTCAGCAACAGGCGCGGCGTGACCTTGTAGTCGTCCTGGATATAGAGGCCGAGCTGCTTGGTTGCGACCAGGAAGTAGGGATCGCCGTTGGCCTGCGTCATGCCGGTAACCAGGCCCGGAGTCGCGAACCCCTGCGGGTAGGTCGCGGGATCGCTAAGAATGACGCTCGGATTCACGGCGAAGTCGACTTCGAGGGTGGAGCTGAATTCGAAGAATCCGCCTTCGACGGGGTTCCAGATATAGTCGATGCCGCCCTTGAGGGTGTGCTTACCGATGGTCTTGGAGAGGTCATCTTTGAACTGCCACTTGCGCTGGAAGGACTGCTGCGGAACGTTGGTGTTAGTGCCGAACGACGCGCTGGGGAAAGATAACCAGCGGAGCGCTGATGTTGCTGGCGATCAGGTTGTTCCAGTACTGGAAGCCAGAGGTGAACTGGTTGACAAGGCTGTTGGAGAGCACAGAGTTGAGCGTGAAGCCGACCAGCTGCAGGTGGTTGTCGGTAAAGTTACCGTTGGTGAGATCGCCGGTGCCATTGGACTGATCGTTCTCACTGTTATTGGCCTGGGATGTATAGCTGATATAAGCGGCGTTGCGATCATTGATGGTCCAATCCATGCGGCCGTTATAACGTGTCTCATAGAATGGCCGGGGAATGACCGCGGCAGGCTGGGCAGCGAGGCCTGCACTCTGAGCCAGGACCAGCTCGGCATAGGACGCGCCGCTTTCTACCAATCCCTGGCTTTCACGCTCACGCTCATAGGCGAAGAACCCAAACAGCTTGTCCTTCATAAAAGGGCCGCCGACGGATCCGCCAAACTGCTGGCGGCTGTAATCGGGATGGGCTGAAATCGTACCGCCAACGCCATCGGGGTCCTGCTCATCGGTGTCGAGGCCGGTGGAGCGGAAGTAACCGAAGAGGGAGCCGTGATAGTCGTTGGTTCCGCTCTTGGTGATGAGGTTGATGGCGGCGCCCTCGGAGCGACCGTTTTCAGCAGAGAAGCGCTGGGTGCTGATCTTGAATTCCTGAACGGCCTCGAGAGGAAGCTGCATGACCGGTCCGCCGACGGTGTTGTCCTTGTTGTCGACGCCGTTCACGGTGACATTGACGTTACGACCACCCGCGCCATTGACGGAGAGGATGGCATAGCGGTTCTTGGTGGGATCGTAAGAGTCGGCAGCTTTGACACCGGGCGCGAGATAGGCGAGGTTAGCCACGTCGCGGCCTACCATGGGAAGATCTTCGACTTCAGCGGGAGTGATGTCAGTGCTGACGCTGGTCTTATTCAAGTCAACGATGGGATTTACAGCGCTCACCTGGACGGTCTGCGAGGTGGAACCGGGAGTGAGGGTGGCGTTGCCGGTGGCGGTCTGACCAACGAGCAGCTCGAGTTTTACCTCCACTGTCGAAAAGCCTTTGGCGTTGATCTTCGCGGTGTAGTTTCCGGCGGACAAAAGCTCGAAGCGATAGGTACCGGAGTCATTCGTGGTAGTGGTGCGAGTGGAGCCGTTGGCGAGATTGGTGAGGGTAACCTCAGCGCCGGCGACAACTGCCTGTGACTGATCGACGACGGTGCCCTGGATGTTCCCGCTTGCCGTGGCCTGTGCGAAGAGGCGGGGACTGAGAAGGGTCAGGACGGCTAGCAGACACACGGGGATAGATAGACGGAGACAGCGTGGGTTCATGGTTGGCCTCAAAAAAACAAAATGCGGTTGTAGTTCAAAGCAGCCGGGATCTGAGCAGGGCGTGGGTGGCTCCCGGCGTTTTGTGACCAAACGCGCAAACCAGTCCATGAACGGTGTGGCTGGCTACATGAACGGTTTGTGAATTTCTGGCAGCATCTCACGGTGTCGGAGTCAGGTCAAGAAAAGATTTCCGGAAGCGCGCGGACAATGCAGTTGCGCGGCCGAACTCGATCCGTGCGTGCAGCGAGTGTTTCAGGCCTGGGAGACGTAGACGAAGCGGATGAGGAAGAGCACGGCGAGCAGATAGAGGAGCCAGTCTTGGCGGCGAAATTTTCCGCCCAAGATGTGGACGCATGCGTAGGCGATGACTCCGAAGCCGAGGCCGTTGGCGATGGAGGCGCTGAGGGGAATCATGATGAGCGTGAGGAAGGCGGGGATGGCGGAGAGCGGTTCTGTCCAGGGGATCTCGGTGATGGTGGTGAGCATGAGGCTGCCGACGATGATGAGGGCGGGAGCGGTGGCGGCGGTGGGGACGATGCCGACCAGGGGCGCGGCGAAGAGAGCGAGGAAGAATCCCAAGCCGGTGACGATGGCGGTGACTCCGGAGCGGCCTCCGACGGCGACGCCCGCGGTTGACTCGACATAGCTGGTGACGGTGGAGGTTCCAGCGAGCGAACCGACGATGGTGGCGGCCGCGTCAGCAAAGAGGATGCTGTTCAGGCGGGGAATGTTGTGGTCGCGCTCGATGAGTCCGGCCTTTTTGGCAACGGCGACGAGGGTTCCGAGGTTGTCGAAGAGATCGACGAAGAAGAAGACGAAGATGATTTCCAACAGGCCGATGTGGATGGCGGAGCGGATGTCGAGACGGAAGGTGGTCTGGGTGATGGCCTGGATGCTGTAGGAGGAGACCTTCCAGTGAACGAGATGGAAGGGGATGGCAGCGGCGGTGATGGCGATGACTCCGACGAGGATTGCGCCACGGACACGCCAGACCTGGAGGGTTCCGATGATGATGACGCCGAGGAGGGCAAGCGCGGTTTGCGGGGCGCGGATGTCGCCCAGGGTGATGAGGGTGGCGGGATTCGGCACGATGATGCCGGCGTTGTGCAGTCCGATGACGGCGATGAAGAGGCCGATGCCTCCGGCGACGGCGGCGTAAAGCTCGTGGGGGATGCTGCGCAGAATGAGCTGTCGGATTCCGAAGGCGGTTAGCAGGAGGAAGGCGACGCCGGAGATGAAGACGGCTCCGAGGGCTGTCTGCCAGGGAACGTGCATCTGCAGGACAACGGTGTAGGTGAAGTAGGCGTTGAGTCCCATGCCCGGCGCGAGGGCGATGGGATAGCGGGCGATGATGCCCATGAGGATGCTTCCGAATGCGGCCGACAGGCAGGTGGCGGCGGTGACGGCAGGGAGCGGGATTCCGGCTTTGGCGAGAATGGCGGGGTTCACCAGGACGATGTAAGCCATGGTGACGAAGGTGGTGATGCCGGCGAAGAACTCCGTACGCCAGTTTGTATTCAGACGGGAGAATTCAAAATAGCGTTCGAGAGCGGCGCGCATGGCCCATCAAAACACAGGATGGGGAATTTCCAAACGAAGTTCTGGGGCGGGGCACGGTTGTCGAGATTCTGTTGAATTTTTGCTGATACCTTGACTATCTACAATTGCGAGTGTAGATAGTCAAGGTATGGGCAAACCGAGCGATCTGGTTCAGGGCACGCTGGACCTTCTGATTCTGAAAACACTTTCGACTGAGGCGCGGCATGGGTGGGCGATTGCGAAGCGCATCCAGCAGCTGTCGGGTGAGGTGCTGCAGGTGCAGCAGGGCTCGCTGTATCCGGCGCTGCACAGGCTGGAACAGCAGGGATGGATCAAGGCGAAGTGGATGGAGAGCGAGACGGGACGGCAGGCGAAGTTCTACTCGCTGACAGCGGCAGGACGGTCGCAGCTGGAGAGAGAAACGGCGAGCTGGGAACGGCTGTCGGGCGCGATCAATTTGATTGTGCAGGAAGGGTGAGGCTCAGGGGCTCAGGGCTCAGGGCTCAGGGCTCAGGGCTCGGGGCTCGGGGCTCGGGGCTCGGGGCTCGGGGCTCGGGGCTCGGGGCTCGGGGCTCGGGGCTCGGGGCTCGGGGCTCGGGGCTCGGGGCTCGGGCTCGGGGCTGGGGCTCAGGGCTCAGGGCTCAGGGCTCAGGGCTCAGGGCTCAGGGCTCAGGGCTCAGGGCTCAGGGCTCAGGGCTCAGGAATGAAGCTAACGGGCTAATGGTGTCGATGCAAGCACTCAGGAGCAGAGACGGGGACGGAGAAATAATGCGTTGGCTGGCGCGGTTGCGGATGCGGATCGAGATGATTTTTCGGCGCAGTCGGGCGGCTGGCCGGTTGGATGACGAGCTGCGGTTTCACCTGGAGCAGCAAATTGCGGAGAATGTTGCGGCGGGGATGAGCGCGGAGGAGGCGCGGCATGCGGCGCTGCGGGCGTTTGGGAATCCGGCGGCGCTGAGAGATCAGGCGCGGGAGACGTGGAGCTGGAGTGGGGTGGAGTCGGTGCTGCGGGATCTGCGGATCGGGGCGCGGACGCTGTGGCGCACGCCGGGGTTTGCGCTGATCGCGATTGGCGTGATGGCGTTGTGCATCGGGGCTTCTGTATCGCTGTTCACCGTCGTGCGGTCGGTGCTGCTGAGGCCACTTCCCTTTAAGGATCCGGAAAAGCTGGTGATGGTCTATGAGCATTTCCGCGATCCGAGCATGAATGCGCAGGGGTTCAATTACAACTCGGTTGCGCCGGGCGATTATTACGACTGGCGCGCACAGACTCACGGTTTTGAAGACATGGCGGCGTGGCGCTACTGGCAATTCAACCTGACCGGGGAGCACGGAGAACTGCCGGAGCTGGTGAGCGCCCGCGGCGGGACGTGGAACCTGTTTCCACTGCTGGGTGTGCGTGCTGCTTTCGGGCGCACGTTTATCGAGAGCGAAGATCGTACGGATGGAACCGCCGTGATGCTCAACTGGAACATCTTCGAACGGCGGTTCGGCGGGGATCCTTCGATTGTCGGCAAGCAAATCCATCTGGATGGAAAGCCCTATACGGTGGTGGGCGTGCTCCCGAAGTGGTTTACCTATCCCGATGCGAAGGTGCAGGTATGGGTTCCTTATGCGTCGGGGTTGCCGCCGGCGATCCTGCAGCATCATGACTTTCACTTCAGCCGCGTGGTGGCGCGCCTGAGGCCGGACGTCAGCCTGGCCAGCGCCCTAAGCCAGGTAGAGGCGGTGCAGTACCGGCTGCACATGGAGAACCTGAATAATCCGGTAGCCGAGGACGTGGCGCCGCGGACACTTTCCGATGATCTTGCACGAGATGTAAAGAAGCCATTGATCATCCTGCTGTGCGCTGTGGCCTGCATGCTTCTGATCGGCTGCCTGAATGTGGCCAACCTGCTGGTGGCGAGGTCTGCGGCGCGGCAGAGGGAGATCGCCATCCGCAGCGCGCTGGGGGCGCGCAGGATGACGCTGGTTCGCGAACAGATGGTGGAGAGCCTGCTGATTTCGCTTACCGGAGGCATGGCGGGAGTGCTGTTGTCGCTGGCAGCGACGAAATGGCTGGTGGGCAGATGGACGGAACTTCCCAGCGCGCAGGGCATCCATGCTGACGCTACGGTACTGGGGTTTGCCTGCGCGCTGGTCTTCGCGGCAGCTCTGCTGGCGGGCCTGCTGCCAGCGATCTCATCAACGGGCAAGAGCAGCGATCGCGGCGCTGCAGGCTTCGTCGCGAAGCGGAGCGGGCAGCCAATCACGCACGGCGCTGCGCAAGACGCTGCTCACGGTGGAGATTGCGACGACCGTGGTTCTGCTTGTCGCTGCGGGCCTGCTGCTCAAGAGCCTCTGGCGGCTGCGGACGACGGGTGTGGGCTGCGCGATCGATAACGTGCTGACGATGGGCTACAGCCTTCCCACAAAGAAATACGACACTCCAGAGAAGGTGAACGCGTTCAACGAAACGCTGCTGGAGCGGGTGCGCAGCATGCCGGGTGTGCGTGCTGCGGCACTGGGGTCGATACTGCCCGGTGCGGGATACGGCGGCGATGACGACTTCACTATTCGCGAGCACCCACCAATCGCGCCGGGCACGGCGTTGCCTGACGCGCTTTACCGGCGAGCCGATCCAGGATACTTCAGCGCGTTGCAGATACCGGTGCTGAGCGGGCGCTTCTTTACCAGCGAGGATCGGCCGGGCCATCCGAAAACGGTGATCATCAGCCGCCAGTTGGAGCGACAATATTTCCCGGGCGAGAATCCGCTGGGGAAGCATCTGCACGTGGCTGCGGAGGAAAACGGCGATTATGAGGTCGTCGGGGTGGTCGCCGATACGCTGTACCAGGTGGGGCAGCCAGTCATGGCGGCGATGTACTTCCCCATCCTTAACGGCGAGAGCGACAGGGGCTTGACTCTCGCGGTGCGGACGGCCTCCGATCCATTGGCATTTTCTGTTCCGATCCAGAAGCAGATCGCAGCGCTCGATCCGGAGCTGCCGGTTTTTGATGTTCTTACCATGCAGGAGATCATTGGACGGTCGCTGGGCAACGCCAGCCTGAGCGCCAGCCTGGTCCTGGCTTTCGCAGTGCTGTCGCTGATGCTGGCGTCGGTGGGGTTGTACGGGGTGCTGTCGTATCTGACGACGCAGCGGACCGGAGAGATTGGCGTTCGTATGGCGCTGGGCGCGCAGCGTGACCAGGTGGTGAGGCTGATGCTGGGTGATGGGCTGCGTCCGGCGCTCTATGGGCTGGTGCTTGGCCTGGCGGCCAGTGCCGGTGCGGTGCGGCTGATCGGGTCGATGCTCTATGGAACGAAGCCGCTCGATCCGGTGATCTTTGCGGTTGTCGCCGCGACGCTGCTGGTGGTGGCGGCACTGGCTTGTGTGGTTCCGGCGTGGAAGGCATCGCGGATCGATCCAATGCAGGCGTTGAGGACGGAATAAGGCAGGGTGTAGGAATAGGGCTCAGGGCTCAGGGCTCAGGGCTCAGGGCTCAGGGCTCAGGGCTCAGGGCTCAGGGCTCAGGGCTCAGGGCTCAGGAAAGAAACAGCATCTTGAGATAGGATTCAAGCCCGGTCTGGGCGGCCGGGCGGATATTGACCGTGTTTTTACCGGGCGCGGGCCGGGTTGAATTGACATGCTTAACACGGCGGCTCTATAGTTTAGGAGTAGGCCCGTGTACGGGATTCACGCGCGGGCCTGTGATCGCCGTCCTCTCAACTCCTGTCTGCCGGATGCTCCAAAATGGAGAGTGAGTGCGCTCCGGACTAATGTTCGGGCCAATTCACCGTCTCCTTTCCCAGAACTTCGTGCGGGATGGACGCGAGAAGCAGCGATCCCCGAATCTTCGCGGAACAGCACTGAATCTAAGCTAACGGCGAAGAATCTGCGGCGTTGAGGCGGGCCGGAAGAGCGGCCAGCTCCTCCTTAAGTCTGCAGGGCGGAATGCGGGGCCGCCGACCAAGATCCCCGGAGCTGGCAGTTATGGCAGACGTCCTTAATCCTGAACAAGTCGAGAACAAACCTCTGAACACCGAACTGGAAACCCCAACGCTTGAGGCTGCGACGGATCACGAAGATTCGTCGATTGAAACCACCCACAACCCGGAAGTCCCTTCCGCTGAACCTACTGCAGCTGCTACGACAGCTCCCGCCGAGACCCATTCCGAAGACATCGACTTTGGAAGCATGGAAGATTTCGCCGCGGCGCTCGAGTCCTTTGACCGCGAGCAGGCGGCAGAGGCGGCGGCGCAGGCCTTCGACGATACGACGATTGTTTCCGGCACAGTGATCAAACTGACGGACAAGCATGTCGTTGTCGATGTCGGACTGAAGTCCGAGGGATTGATTCCCCTGGAGCAGGTGGTCGATCACACCGGCCAGCCGAAGCTGAAGGCAGGCGACGCGGTCGAAGTGGTAATCGAGCGCGAAGAGGCCGAGGGTGGATACCTGCTGAGCTATGAGAAGGCTCAGCGGCACCGCGTGTGGGACACGATCGAGAAGGCCGCGAACGAGAAGACGCCGGTTACGGGTACGGTCCTGGGACGCGTGAAGGGCGGTCTGACGGTCGATATCGGCATCAAGGCGTTTCTGCCGGGCTCGCAGCTGGAGATTCGGCCGGTGCGGAATCTCGATGCCTACATCGGGCAGCCGATTGAAGTTCGCGTCATCAAGCTGAACAAGAAGCGCGGAAACGTGGTGGTTTCGCGCAAGGAAATCCTGGAAGAGGAGCAGAACGCCAAGCGTTCGGAGACCCTCGAGCACCTCGAGGAAGGCAGCGTGCTGACAGGCACGGTGAAGAATCTGACCGACTACGGCGCTTTTGTCGATCTGGGCGGCATCGACGGCCTGCTGCACATCACCGATATGTCGTGGGGACGGCTGACGCATCCGCGCGATCTGGTGAACGTGGGCGACGAGATCCAGGTGAAGGTGCTGAAGTTCGACAAAGACAAGCAGCGGGTTTCGCTGGGCTTCAAGCAGCTGACGCCCGATCCGTGGCTGGATGCGGTGGAGCGCTATCCGATCGGGGCGCGGGTGCGCGGCCGCGTGCTGAGCGTGACCGACTACGGAGCGTTTGTGGAACTGGAGCAGGGCATCGAAGGGCTGGTGCATGTTTCGGAGATGACCTGGTCGAAGCGCATGAAGCATCCGTCGAAGCTGGTAAAGCCGGGCGATGAGGTGGAGACGGTCGTGCTGAGCGTAAACCCGTCGGATCGGCGGATCTCGCTGGGCATGAAGCAGCTGCAGGAGAATCCGTGGGAGCACCTGGTGGCGCGGTACCCGGCTGGAACGCAGGTTGAAGGCCGAGTGCGCAACCTGACGGACTTCGGCGCGTTCATCGAAATCGAAGACGGCATCGACGGGCTGGTTCACGTGAGCAACCTGAGCTGGACCAAGCGCGTGAAGCATCCCTCGGAAGTGCTGAAGAAGGGCGAGAAGGTCAAGGCAGTGGTTCTGGGCGTTGAGCCGGAGAATCGGCGCCTCTCGCTGGGCATCAAGCAGCTGCAGCCGGATGTGTGGGACACCTTCTTCGCTCAGCATCGCGTGGGCGATGTGGTTCACGGCAAGGTTCTGCGGACGGCACAGTTCGGCGCGTTCGTTGAGATTGCCGAGGGCGTTGAGGGTCTCTGCCATGTGTCCGAGGCGACGGACTCGCACGGTACTCCGGTGAAGCTCGAACAGGGACAGGAGCACGACTTCAAGATCATCAAGATGAACCAGGATGAGAAGAAGGTGGGCCTGAGCCTGCGCGCGGTCGGCGAGGAAGCCAGCCGGGCGGATGTCGAGGCCTACAAGGCTCCGGTGTCGAGCTCGACGACGACCCTGGGCGAGATCATGAACTGGAAGAGGCAGTAAAAAAGCAGGGATCAGAGCTCAGGGAACAGGGCTCAGAAAGACAGACGCCACCCTAATTGGGTGGCGTTTTTGTTTTGGCAGAGAAAATTTGGGATTTGCTTAGGGCTCAGGCAACAAATCAACTCAGGGCAGGAGGTGTTTCTACGCCCTAATCCCCTGAAACCCTAAGCGATGTCCCCGCTATTTGTTGGTCTTGATGTGCAGGTCGATGGTGATGTTCCTGCG
Source organism: uncultured Acidobacteriaceae bacterium (assembly GCA_963725225.1). Taxonomy (GTDB): domain Bacteria; phylum Acidobacteriota; class Terriglobia; order Terriglobales; family Acidobacteriaceae; genus Silvibacterium. Next base: position 176,830 of record CAVRXY010000005.1, on the reverse strand, counting down.
CGAATCGTAGGAGCTGATGGTCTTGGTGGGGCTTTTCACTTCCTTGTATTTCGCCCAGACGGTGTAGTCGATGTCCGGCGAGATCTGGCCGAAGCGGTAACTGCCGTCCTGGGTGGAGATGAAGCTACGGATGGTGTTGGCCTGCGAATCCTGAAGATAGATGATCGCGCCTGAGAGCACTGCTTCGCCGTTGCCGAAAACCTTTCCTTCAAGAGTCTTGTATTTGACGCTCTGGGCGAAGGCCGCGCCCGCGGCATACAGGATCAGCACGGCCGCCAGGCTTGAGCGGCATTTCCATCTCTTCATTCTTCTTCCTCTTCGATGGGCTCTTCGTCTTCGTCGTCGTAACCTTCGTCGACTTTGACGAGCTCGAGCGGTTCGGTGGTGACGACCTCGTATTCGGAGCCGCATTCGTCGCAGACGATCACGTCGCCTTCGTCGACTTCATCGGCTTCAATATCGAGCGCGGTCTCACATTCAGGGCAAAGCGGCATAGGAACCTCCATTGGATCGGAGTAGTTGGGATTTATACAATGACGTTTCTACTGCAACTCCGTTAGTGTTGAGGAGAATCGTGCGGGCGTCAAGAAGCGGGCACCTAAATTAGAGCGAAAAAGCAGGATAAAACGTGCCTCAGCTTAAGATTGTGCGAGGCGGTCTTTTCTTGAGGAAAAAACCACTCCGCGGCTTCGCCTAGCTGCATCCTGTTTTTGCACTTACCGTTTGGCAATCTATTCTTGTTCATCTGTGGAGCTGTGGAATGAAAGCAAACGTTCACGTCAAGTTGAGCCAGCGGCTCGCACGCCTCGTTCTCTTCATTTTACCCTTCTGCGTTGCCGGTATTCTGCTGGTCGCGGCCAGTTCCCCGGCATCTGGAGTGTCTGACGCAGCAAAGCATGATCTGGATGCAACAGGTTCGTCAATTGAGCCTGCGCCGGTTGATGCCACCATCGCCGCGGCGCTGAAGCAGGTCTCGGTTAAGCAGATCCGTGACACCATCGAACACCTGGTGGGTTTCAAGAACCGGAGCACGGTTTCCAGCATGGATAAAGACCTGCCGGCGGGCCAGGGCGTGACCGCCGCTGCGGATTGGATTACGCAACGCCTGCAGAGCTACTCGGGCGACTGCGGCGGCTGCCTGGAGGTGAAGCGCGATACGTTTACCGAGCCTCCGCAAACCGGGCCGCATCCGCGGATTACCCAGCCGACCACCATTACAAATGTGTACGCAGTGTTGCGCGGAAACGATCCCGAGCAGGCGAAGCGGATTATCCTGGTGACCGGGCATTACGACTCGCGCAACACCGACATCATGGACACCCACAACCCTGCTCCGGGGGCGAACGACGATGCGAGCGGCGTGGCGGTGAGCCTGGAATGCGCTCGGGTGTTGTCACGGCTGAAGCTGCCGGCAACCCTGATCTTTGCGGCGGTGGCCGGCGAGGAGCAGGGACTGAATGGCAGCGCGCATCTCGCCAAGCTGGCGAAGAGCGAGGACTGGAAGATCGAGGGCGTGCTGAACAACGATATCGTCGGCGGCAACACGACTCCGGGGGATACGCTGCAGGACAAGTTTGCGGTGCGGGTGTTCTCCGAGAGTCTGCCGGCCAATGCGTCTCCGGAGGAGATTCGCAGGCTGGTGATGCTGGGCTATGAAAGCGATTCGCCTTCGCGGGAGCTGGCGCGGGCCGTGGTCGATGTGGGCAGGACCTACGACACAGTGGGTGCAGGCGGCAAAGCGGCCAAGGCGACGGCTGGATTTCATCCTGTGCTGGAATTCCGGCGCGACCGGTTCCTTCGCGGCGGCGACCACAGCTCGTTCAACCAGGAAGGGTTCGCTGCGGTGCGGTTCACGGAGTGGCGCGAGGACTTCAATCATCAGCACCAGGATGTGCGCACAGAAAACGGCGTCGAGTACGGCGATCTGCTGAAGTTTGTGGATTTTGATTATGTTGCGCGGGTGGCGCGACTGAATGCGGCCACGATGGCGGTGCTGGCCTCGGCGCCACCGCCGCCGGAGAAGGTCCGGGTGGTCACGCGCAATCTCGACAACAACACGACGCTGCACTGGGAGAATGGCCCGGGGGCTCCGGCGGGGACCAGCTATGAAATTGTGTGGCGGGAGACGGCGGCTCCCGACTGGCAACGCTTCAAGGCGAGTGGGGCCAGCCAGCGCGGCAGCGATGGGGTATATGAGGTGACCCTGCCGGTATCGAAGGACAACGTGATCTTTGGGGTGCGCGCGGTCGACGCAGCGGGGCACAGGAGCGTGGCGGTTGCTCCCATGCCGGAGCGATAGCCAATCCCGCTGACCACAGAACGCGCGAACCTGAGACAATAGAGGCGTTCTTATGCCACGCGGTTCCGGTATTCTCTCGTTTCCCGATTTCCGAGGATTGACGCGCAAGCTGATCCTCTGGAACCTTGGTGCCTTCTTTGCGCTGCTGCTGATTGGCGTCGCATCGAAGGCGGCGGCCTTCACGATCGTCACGTGGACGGCGCTGGTTCCACCGCTGGTATTAGAAGGGCGGGTCTGGCAGCTGCTGACGTATTGCTTCGTCCACCAGGGGATTCTGAACACGGCGTTCGAACTGCTGTCGCTGTGGTTCCTGGGCAGCTTTCTTGAGTCGAATCACGGGTCGAGGTGGCTGGGGGAGATCTTCTTCTTCTCGGTGGTGGGAGCGGGGCTGGCGGCGATGGCGCTCTATTTTGCCCTGCCGGCGGGCGGGGGCGTGCTTACCGGGTGCTACGGCGGGCTTTTTGGGCTGCTGATCGCGTTTGGCGTGCTTTATGGGGATCTCGAGTTCATGATGTTTCCCCTGCCGATGATGATCAAGGCGAAGTACCTGGTGGGGGTTTACCTGCTGATCGCGCTGGCGATGCTGTTCTCGGCGCAGCGGTTCTTTGCGTTTGCACAGCTGGGCGGAGCGTTGTTCGGTTATATCTACATCAAGATGGCCCCGCGGCGGGGATTTGCATTTGCGGGCAGCGAGAGGTTTTTCGGGCTGCGCAACAGCTATTACCGCTGGAAGCGGCGCAGGGCGGCGCGCAAGTTCGAGGTGTACATGCGCAAGCAGAACCGCGACGTGCACTTCGATAAGGACGGGCGGTATATCGACCCCGACAAAGATCCGAATGACCGGCGCTGGATGAATTGAAGGCTCAGGGCTCAGGGCTCAGGGCTCAGGGCTCAGGGCTCAGGGCTCAGGGCTCAGGGCTCAGGGCTCAGGGCTCAGGGCTCAGGGCTCAGGGCTCAGGGCTCAGGGCTCAGGGCTCAGGGCTCAGGGCTCAGGGCTCAGGGCTCAGGGCTCAGAATGAAGCTAATTCTTCGTCAGAGATTCTTCACGAAAAAATCGGTCATGGCGCGGTAGAGGGCGAGCCTCGCTTCGTGGTCCTCGAAGATGTGTCCCCGGTCGGGAAAGAACATCACTGACGGGTACCTGGCCGTTTCGAGGAACTCGTTCAGGAGGATGAGCGAGTTCTCGACGTGCACCTTCTCGTCGGTCATTCCCTGCACGATGAGCAGGGGTCCGGTGAGATTCCTGGCGTTCTCGGTGGGCATGGAGTCGAGATAGCCGTCCTGATTGCGGACCGGGTCGTCGAGGTAGCGCTCGGAGAAAACGGCGTCATAGAGGCGCCAGTCGCTGACCGGTGCTCCGGCGATTCCGGCCTTGTAGGCGATGGGCTTGTCGAGCATGGCGTGCAGGACGAGGAATCCGCCGTAGCCCCATCCGTAGATGCCGACCCGGGCAGCGTCGATGTAGGGGAGCGACCGCAGATAGCGAACGCCGTCGCGCTGGTCAGCCATTTCGAGCGAGGAGAGGCGCAGGTGGAGCGGCTCTTCGAACAGGTGCCCGCGACCGGCTGTGCCGGTGCCGTCCTGGGCATAGATGACATATCCCTTTTGAGCCATCATGCGCAGCCAGAGGAAGGTGTCTCCGCCCCACATGTCGCGCACGATTTGTTCGCCCGGACCTCCGGCGATGTAAACGATGGCGGGGTATTTCCGGAAGGGGTCGAAGCCCGGCGGACGAATCATGAGCGCGTTGAGGTCGGCGCCCATGTGGGTTTTCACGGTGAGAAATTCGACGGGCGGGAGGTTGTATGCCGCAAGTGACGGCACGGGGTTCTCGTTGATGGCAGCGAGCTTCGTGCCGTCGGCGTGTAAGACTTCCTGGCGCGGCGGAGTCGCGCTGGTGGAGAAGGTGTCGACGAAGAACTGCGCGCCGGGTGAGAAGAAGGCCTGGTGAGTTCCCTTCTGTTGCGTGATGGGGGTGAGATCGGATCCGTCGAGGTTGACGCGATAGATCTGGCGATCGAGCGGCGATGGTTGCGTGGATGTGAAGTAGATCTGGCCGTCGGGATTCGTCGATGCCGTCGAGCGAAGTTACTTCCCAATTTCCGCTGGTGAGCTGGGAGAGCTGGCGGCCCGTGACGTCGTAGAGGTAGAGGTGACGATAGCCGGTGCGTTCGCTCGACCAGACGAAGCGCTTCGAGTCGCGCAGAAAGTGCGGGCCGTCGTTGAGGTTGATCCAGTAGCTGTCCTTGTCGGAGAGGAGGACGCGCGATCTGCCGGTTGCGGCATCGACGAGGAGCAGGTCGAGGGTTTTCTGATCGCGGCTGAGGCGCTCGACGGCAAGCTGGCGGGAATCGGGTGTCCAGTTGACGCGCGGCAGATAACCCGGCCTGGCGCTGTCGAGATCGACTGGATGGCGCGGGCCGCCGCTCACCGGCTGGAGGAACAGGCGAACTACGGGCAAAGGAGTGCCCGGCAGCGGATAGACGATGGGGTTCTCATGGCCGTCGGCGGAGCGGAGATTGTACTTTCCGGTGGCGTGGTCGTCGGTCTCGAGGTAGGCGATCCGGGAGGAATCGGGCGACCACCAGTAGGCGGCGCGGAGGCCGAGTTCGTTGCGGTAGGGCCAGTCAGGCTCGCCTTCGCGGAGATCGGCGGTGCCGGGCAGCGAAAATCTGCGCGAGGCTCCGGTGGCGATGGTGGTGAGCCATAACGAGTGATCGCGGATGAAACTGGCGTAGCGGCCGTCGGGAGAAAGCTGCGCATCGCTCAACTCTTCTGCCCGGAGACCAGGGTACGCGCGTATCCGCTTTCGAGGTCCAGCCACACCAGCGAGACGGGAGTGATGAGCAGAAGTGCGCGGCCGTCCGGTGACCAGGCGTAATCGGTGAGATGAGCGGGGGCTGCGGGATGATCATCGTCCTCCGTTCGACGCACGGGCGCGGCTGCGCCCAGGGCTGCGGCAAGCTGAGTGGCGGATACCAGGAGGCTGGAATGCGCGGTTACCGTATCAAGGGACCAGATTTCGGTTGCGGGCGGACCAGCTAGCTGAGGTGATGGTGGGCCAGGAGCGGGTGGCGGAGCTGGTGAAAGGGTAGTTCGCAGCCAGGCGAGGCGGGTGCCGTTACTGGTCCAGTGAAGTTGGCGGAGTAGTTCACCGTTGAGGTTGGGTTGAGCCAGGATGCGGTCTGGGGTGAGTGACTGAATCTGAGACGCGGGTAGTTGCCAGGCAACGGCGGGAGGTACAACAAAGATGGCAGTCAGGTAAATAAAAAGATGCAGCCGGTACTTGGCCATATTTGTCTATTTCTCCCGAGACAAGTTGTCGATATGCTGAGAGTAGCCTAAGCGAACTAGTTACTTTTGTTTCAGAGACGAGATTACGCCAGATTACGCCCACAAAAGATGTACATTCGAAAACGAAACGGATCGGGATACTATCAATATGCTCCTGGCAAGGTATCCCTGCCGTTAGCCAACTCTGAACACCTTTGCGATCTGCCTTCTTCTCCCGCTGCGCTGCAGGGCGATGCTGGGGAGTTTCCGCAGAGTGAGGTTAGAGATGGCTCGGGAGTAAAGTCTTTTTGCCTGGAGCAGCATGTAGCGCCCTATGCGGCGGATGAAGGTGTGTGTGGATCACGGATTCTGATTTGAGAGTAACAGCCAAAGAATAGATCGACAGCCGGCGGTATGCGGCCAGCAAGGAAAGAAAGGTTTCGTTGATGAGGGTTGCCAGCAAGTTGAGACGCGCATTCGGACTTCAGATGGATTTGACCAGGCAGTTGAACCCGCGGTTTTTGATTGTCATGCTGGCGGTTTTGCCGGGAATGAATGCCGCGCTCTGCGGCGCCCAGACCAGCGTCACAACGTATCACAACGACATTGGCCGTACTGGACAGAACCTCAACGAAACTATTCTGACTACTTCGAACGTGAACGCGACCCAGTTCGGGAAACTGTTCTCGCAACCGGTGGACGGCCAGGTCTATGCCCAGCCGCTTTACCTTCCCGGCCTCACCATCGGAGGCCAGACGCATAACGTTGTCTTCGTAGCGACGGAGAACGACAGCGTCTACGCGTTTGACGCCGATAGTAACGGCGGTGCGAACGCCAGCCCGCTGTGGATGGCATCGATGCTGACCTCCGCTCATGGCGCTGCGTCTGGCGCGACGGCTTTCCCGGCTTCGGAACTGGCTGCCGATATCACGCCGCTGGTGGGCATCACGGGCACACCGGTGATTGATCCCTCGAGCAACACGCTTTACGTGGTGAGCAAGACCCAGGAAGGCGGGAACGCCGTGCAGCGGCTGCACGCCCTGGACGTTACGACAGGCAATGAGAAGTTCGGCGGCCCGGTAGTGATTACCGCGACGGAGGCGGGGACCGGGAACGGCAGCGTGAGCGGGCAGCTCACATTCGATCCGATGTGGGAGAACCAGAGACCGGCGCTGCTGCTGGTGAACGGCATCGTGTACATAGGCTTTGCCGCTCACGGCGACAACGGGCCCTGGCATGGCTGGATTCTGGGCTACAACGCAGCGACCCTTAAACAGGCGGGTGTCTACAACGCGTCGCCCAATGGGGTGGGCTCCGGCTTCTGGATGTCGGGGTCGGGCCTCGCGGCGGATGTGCTGAATCCATCGACAAAGCCATACGGACGCATGTTTGTAACCAGCGGCAACGGAGACTATACGGCGACTACTCCTTACGCGGGCAGCATGGATTTCGGCGACAGCATCCTCAATCTGGATCTGACGAATGGCGTACCGACGATCAAGGACGAATTCACGCCGTCCGATCAGGCAGATCTCGACGGGGAAGATGGCGACCTGGGATCCGGCGGCGTCATGCTGATTCCTACCCAGACCACGGGCAGCGTGCCGAATCTGCTGGTGCAGGTGGGCAAAGAGGGAACGCTCTACCTGGTGAACCGCGACAAGATGTCGGGCTATAACAGCACGGACGCGGTGGTGCAGGAGATTCCATATGGCGTCGGCGTGAATGGCGCGTGGAGCACGGCGGCTTACTGGAATGGGAATGTCTACTACATGGGCCGGGGCGACTACCTGAAGTCCTTCGCGCTGGTAAACGGACAGCTTTCCACGAATCCGACAAAGTCGAGCGAAGTCTACAACTATCCGGGTGCGACGCCGTCGATCTCAGCAAGCGGGAATACCCAGGGCATCGTCTGGACGATTGATTCGGAGGCCTATGGAACGAGCGGGGCAGCCATTCTGCAGGCCCACAATGCGAGCAACGTCGCGACGACGCTTTACTCAAGCAGCACCAATTCCTCCCGGGATAATCCGGGGCCGGCAGTGAAGTTTTCGGTTCCCACAGTGGTGAATGGAAAGGTCTATGTAGGGACGGGAACGCAGGTCAGCATCTATGGACTGCTAGGTGGGGCGCAGCAGGCGGCAGCACCGGTGCTCTCTCCGGGAACTGAGTCGTTCACGGGAAGCATCTCGGTGACGATTACCGATTCGACATCGGGCGCGGCGATTTACTACACGACGAACGGAACTACGCCGACCACTTCGTCGACCAAATACACTGGCGCGATCACGGTCAGCTCGACCGAGACAATTAACGCGATTGCCAGCGCGAGCAACTACCTGACGAGTCCGGTGACCTCGGCAACTTACACCGATATTACTCAGGCGAGCGCTCCTGCGATCTCGCCGGCTGGTGGAACCTATACGACCGCTCAGACTGTGACCCTCACCGACAGCACGTCCGGCGCGACGATTTACTACACGACGAACGGCACCACGCCGACCACTTCGTCGACGAAGTACACGGGCGCGATCACGGTCAGTGCGACCGAAACAATCGAAGCGATTGCCGCCGCTTCCGGTTTGAACAACAGCCCGGTGAGTACGGCGACTTTCACGATTGTGGCGCCGGGCACCGGTATCAACTATCCACAGGGCTTCGCAGCGTCCGCCGGCCAGATTGTGTTGAATGGGAATGCGCAGCTTGATGATTCCCGCTTGCAGTTGACCGATGGCGGGCAAAATGAAGCGTCTTCGGCATGGTATGTGACGCCGGTGAACGTGCAGGCTTTCACGACGGACTTCACCTTCCAGTTATCAAACCCGGTGGCCGACGGAATGACCTTCGCGATCCAGAACAATAGCAACACGATCGTGGGCGCTTCCGCAGGCAATCTCGGTTATGGGTACATCCCAAAGAGCATTGCAATCAAGTTTGATCTGTTTAACAACCAGGGCGAAGGTTCCGACTCGACGGGCCTTTATACAAACGGCACTCCCCCGATGGTCCCGGCGATTGATATGACTTCTTCGGGAGTCAATCTTCACAGCGATGACACGATGGCGGTGCACATTGTCTATGACGGGACGACGCTGACCATGACCATTACGGACAACGTCACAGGCGCGTCGTTTTCGAACAGCTGGGCGATCAATATTCCGACCACGGTTGGAGGCAATACGGCTTATGTTGGATTCACGGCCGGGACGGGATACTCGAGCTCGTCGCAGAAGATCCTGACCTGGAGTTTCAACAATAACCCCGTGTTGCCGACGCCGACTTTCTCGCCGGCTGCGGGGACTTATACTACGACGCAGTCGGTAACGATCAGCGATGGCTCGTCGGGCGCAACGATCTACTACACGACGAACGGAACAACGCCTACGACGTCTTCGACAAAATACACCGGGGCCATCTCGGTGAGTGCGTCGGAGACGATTGAGGCCATTGCTGTCGCCAGCGGCTCGACCAACAGTGCCGTGGCAACGGCAGCCTATACCATCGCTCCCGTACTGCCGACGCCGACTTTCTCGCCCGCAGCGGGGACCTATACGACGACGCAGTCGGTGACCATCAGTGATGGATCGTCGGGCGCGACCATCTACTACACGACCAATGGGACGACGCCCACAACGTCTTCGACAAAATACACCGGGGCCATCTCGGTGAGTGCATCGGAGACGATTGAGGCTATTGCTGTCGCCAGCGGATCGACCAACAGTGCCGTGGCAACGGCAGCCTATACCATCGCTTCTGTGTTGCCGACGCCGACGTTCTCACCGGCAGCAGGAACCTATACTTCGACGCAGTCGGTGACCATCAGCGATGGATCGTCGGGTGCGGCTATCTACTACACCACGAATGGCACGACGCCTACGACCTCTTCGACCAAGTACACCGGGGCCATCTCGGTGAGTGCGTCGGAGACGATCAAGGCAATCGCCGTCGCCAGCGGGTACACAAACAGCGCCGTAGCAACGGCAGTCTACAGTATCACTCCGGTGCTGCCGACCCCAACTTTTTCGCCTGCAGCGGGGACCTATACCACAACCCAGTCCGTTACTATCAGCGATGGGTCGTCGGGCGCGACCATCTACTACACCACCAATGGGACGACGCCGACGACCTCTTCGACCAAGTACACCGCGGCCATCTCGGTCAGCGCGTCGGAGACGATCAAGGCAATTGCCGTCGCCAGCGGGTACACGAACAGCGCGGTAGCCACGGCGGCTTATACGATTAGTGTCGGAACGGTAGCGGCCACGCCGACATTCTCACCTACCCCCGGAACCTATGTACCAGCCCAGTCGGTAACCATCAACGACAGCACCGCTGGTGCCGTGATTTACTACACGACCAACGGCACCACGCCAACTACATCGTCGGCCAAGTACACGGGAGCACTCAACGTCAGCATAACCCAGACGATCAAGGCCATTGCTGTGGCTACTGGATATAGCAATAGCGCAGTGGCAACAGGCGCTTACACCATCACCACTCCTACTGCAGCCACGCCGACGTTCTCGCCGTCTGCGGGGACTTACAGTTCTCCACAATCGGTAGCCATCAACGACACCACCCCAGGTGTCACCATCTACTACACAACAGATGGCACGACACCGAGCAAGTCGTCGCCGCAATACACCGGGCCTATCACCGTCAGCACGACTGAAACTATCAAGGCGCTCGCGATAGAAACGGGCTACTACACGAGTGCAGAGGGTGTCGCGGCGTACACGATCAACTCATCGGGCACTACTCTCAACATGAACGCTGGATTTACCGCATCGTCAGGCATGGCCATGAACGGGACGACTCAGCTAAGCGGCACTGGTCTCGTGCTGACCAACGGTGGTCAATATCAGGCTGGCAGCGCGTGGTACTCGACACCGGTCAATGTGCAATCGTTCACTACGAATTTCACTTTCCAGCTGACGAGCGCAGTGGCCGATGGATTCACGTTTGCCATCCAGAACAATAACAGCACAATCGTTGGACCGACGTCGGGAAATCTCGGATATGGCTATATACCGAGCAGCGTGGCGATCAAGTTCGATCTCTTCAACAACCAAGGTGAGGGTTCCGATTCGACGGGATTGTTTACGAATGGAACTCCTCCGATGACGCCGGCCGTCGATATGACCTCATCGGGAGTCAATCTTCACAGCGGCGACACGATGGCAGTCCAGCTTGTCTATAACGGCACCACCCTCACAATGACCATTACCGATACGGTCACCAAAGCGTCCTTCTCAAAGAGCTGGACAATCAATATTCCATCCACCATTGGCAGCAATACCGCCTATGTCGGATTTACAGGCGGAACCGGATATTCAACCGCGGTGCAGAAGATCCTGACCTGGACTTACACGACTCCTTAGCTGTGGCCGACAGCCTGAGCGAGGCGCCTCAGCCTTGAAGACCCAAGAGCTCCTTATCGACCCTGGCCTGTAATTCTTTGCTGCGGTCAGGGTCGAATTTGCGAGCGAAGAGCTTGGGGGAGGCGCGAAGAAAGTCGAAATCATCCGACTCCAGTGTCCGCGGGTACTTGGGATTGGGACGCTCCCAGTCGATGTAGCGAAGATCATCGTTCACTATGCGGCCGGCGAACGCGGAATTGGAAAGGATGCTTTGAAAGAGCGATTCATCAGGGATGAGGACGTGCTTGAAATAGCGAACGAATCGCCGGTTCTGGCGCAAAAACTGATCGAGATACAGGATACAGTCGCGGGAAAGTCCCCACCATTGTGACCCGCCGTATGGTTCCCATCCGAAGGGGAATTTGCGGGCGATGGGAAGATGAAACGTCCGGCTGCGAATGAAGAATGTCCAATACCTTACCCGGTTCATGGCCTGAAAGTAGCCACTGTGGCTGGTCCAGCGATTCGGCTTGGAGAGCGGAAATGACTCGATGAACTCCGCTCCCTTGTTCGTGGTAAGGAAATCCTCGATTTGAGCGGCACTTTTGATGGGATAATCCTGGGCCGATAGAAGAATCGCGTAGTCGAAGGGGCGTCCGGCCTGAGCAGCGGTTTGCACGCACTCGATCATGGCATGGGCAATGCCGAAGCCTCCCCAGTAGCACCGGATACGCCGGGTGAGAAAGACCTCGGGATGAGTGGCGGCATACTCCTTCAGCGGTGCGAAAACATCGTCGGAGGCACGCTTATCGATATGGATAACAAAAAATGCCCCGGAATCGCGCAGCACTTGGACCAAGCGCAAGATCTGGGCTGGGTCCCGGTGGCCCATGATTAGATAAGCAACCTTCATTCATTCAACCTTGCAGGAGGAATTTGGGGAATGCGCACTGAGATTCAGCAGAGGAAAGCTGTGAATTGAAAGAAGTATATCCCGAAGGTCTCTCTACCGGATGTTGTTAACGCAGCGATGATCACGCATATTGAACTCCGCAACGACTCGAATGGGGCTGATATAAACACTTAACGTCCGATTCATCGGCAGCCCGAGGAGAATTGAAATTCAGATGACTGCGCGAGCGAGCGACTACACGATGGTGCTGCCAGTTCGGCACCATCGTCTCGACAAGACACACGTGGCTGTCGAGAGCGCCTTTGCCGAACACCTGCGGATGATGCGGTCGAGGATTGGAGGAGCGGCGGAGCGCCTGGTGATCGCGTCACCCGGCATGTCACCTGCCGCCTACGACGCAGGAAAGAAGGGCTACGCGGTTATCGATGAGGATGCCGAGAAGATAAGCTTTCAGACTCTCTTTAGCGAAGATGAAACGCGGTCGACAGGCGGAAAGATCAAGCTATTCCCATCGGTCATGCGGTCTCTTCATGGGCTGGCGAGGCAGAGTTTCTGCATTCACAGCGGACTGTCGTGGGACGTGTGGCTTCCATTTGAGTTCGCCTCAATTGTCTTCGGCATCTTTCTGAAGCGGCGAACGGTCTTTGTCGTGGACATCGACTACCGCAACTCGGCGTACATGAGTTACCGCAGCGGTGACTGGTCGCGCAAGAGCTACCTTCTGTGCAAGTACGTCTACGATACCGCGCGCTCGATGCAAGTGTGGGTGGCAGCGAGGTACTGCTCGCTGGTTTTGCTGAAGGGCAAAAAGATGGCTGAGGATTTCGGGTCCGGGCGGCCGAACGTCAAGGCGTTCCTTGATGCTTCGCACAGCGAAAGGAACATCATTCCTCAGGAAAGCCTGGAGCAGAAACTCAGAACGGTACGGGATGACGAAAAGCCATTGCGCCTTATCTATTTCGGCCGCCTCACCGCGTACAAGGGAATCGATCGCTGCCTGCGTGCGGCGGCGGGCGCTCGAGCGACAGGAGCGAATATCACGCTGGATGTTATCGGCGGGGGCGAGCAGGCGCAATCACTCAGGGATCTGGCGCACGAACTTGGTGCCGAGAACTGGGTGACTTTTCACGGCGCGATGCCGTTCAACCAGGATTTCTTCGCGCTGCTCTATTCGTTCCATCTGCTCCTCGCCGCGCCGCTGCGTGAAGATACTCCACGCAGCGCACTGGACGCCATGGCGGCGGGGATACCGTATCTGGCATTCGACACCTACTATTATCGGGAACTGCTGGAAAGTGGCGCGGGGCGGGTTGTTCCATGGCCTGAGGTTGAAGCCATGGCGAAGATGGTTGTTCATCTCGAGAAGAACCGGGAAGAAGTCGCAGGCATGATTGAAGGCGCGGTATCATTCGCCCGCTCGAATACGCAGGAGATATGGCTGGAACGTCGAGAGGCATGGACCATGACTTCGGCCATCGAGAATTGGTCTCGCTAGGTCCGCGTTCTAAAAATGGAAAGTTGCAGCACACTCATTCGGGTCGATCGGCCTGGGTTGATCTGGGGGCTCGCGCGAAACCAGAAAAGTGAAAACCTCCTGACAATCTACTGACAGTCTTTGAGAAAGATTCTTTTAACCTTCAGGCCAGGGGTTTTCAATGACATGCAAGCAGTTCCGGCATCCAGGAAAGATGAAGTGACGGAGGGCCTGATCGCCACACCTCTCGGTGTGACGGAAAACCGGCAGAAGGCGCGCTCGCTCTTCGAGAGCGGACAGCTCACGATCCGGCTGGCGAGGCTTGACGAGGCGGCGGCGATCGCTGCCCTGACGAGCACCGTCTTTGATGGAAGGGACCATTTTTCAAGGGCAAGATTCGACAGCTCGGACGCAATCGAACAGCTGATGGCGGAAGGCAAGTTCCTGCTCGCGGAGAAGGATGACCGCATTGTGGGATTTGCCTATCTGAAGCCACGGCTTGAGGCCACAAGACTCGACTTGCTGGCTGTCTCTCCGGCGCAGCAGCGAACCGGCATCGGCTCGCAGCTGTTGTATGCAGCTGAAAGGCTGAGCAGCAGCATGCGGTGCCTGTTCATGCATATTCGAGTGATGAATCTGCACGGGGAAACGATCAAGTTCTGCCGGCGCCGCGGCTATGTGGAGTTTGGAATTGAGCCTATGAATCGGCATCAACCGATCTCACCGCATTGCCACATCGTGCGAATGTGCAAGCAACTCGATATCGATCGCCTGGCTTTCTAGAGAGGTAGTCGGCTGCTGATTGTGAGTGTGGGCTCTCTAACCGGAGCCCACTTTTCATTTATTGGTATCAGAGTTTTCGTCGAACTCGTCCCCACTGTAGGCGCGCGGATCACCCAGACTTCCTGCGGGAGGAAGATGGCGGATATAAAGAACGATCTGCCACATCTCCTCATCGCTTAAGATTCCCTTTGAAGCGGGCATGCCCGAGGGGAATAGGCCGTTATCGATGATCCACTTCAGCTGTCCGTCGGTGTAGCTCTGGACATCACTGCCTGAGAGCGAAGGGACGGGAGGAGATATCGCGGCGGCAAACGGGACTCCAGTATTCTGGCCGTCGCGACCATGGCAGACCACGCAATAGGCGCCAAAGGCCTGGCGCCCAGCATGGATGTTTTCAGCAGTAGGCGGCAAGGGATTACGATCCTTTTTGCCGCCGACGGTGACATGGTGCTTGGCCCACTGCACGGATTTCGTTTCGAATTTGCCCGGAGGCGTGGACCGGCAACCCGACAGACCGACCGAGAAGAGAAGCGCCGACACCACAACATACACGAGCCGCCGCATCTTACTTCTCGATCACGTGGACGACGAACAGCATAGAGCCGTGGCCGGATCCGCAGAAACGGCCGCATCTTCCCTTGAAGTCGCCTGCTGTTTCGGGAGTCACGTTGACCTCGGTGATGTGTCCCTTGGTCATGGTGCCGTTAATATGCAGTCCTTCTACAAGGAGGCTGTGCGGCACGTCGTCAGAGGTGAGCGCCAGCGTGACGGTCTCACCCTTTTCCAGGGTTATTTCCGTGGGGGTGAACGAGAAACGTCGTGCGTGAATCTCGATCCGACGAGTGGATGATTGAGCGAGACCGCTCGCAGAGACAAGGCCCAATGCGAGGCACACTACCCAGAGACGATATTTCATTTCTCCCTTTCCTTTTAGTTCGGGCTTGCTGATTGTTGTTCATGCAGGGCAGATGCCTGTTGCACCGCCAGACGGATCGCTACGGGGCCAGATAACGGAGAAGCGCTTGCTCGTCCTCTCTTGAGAGCTTGGCGCGAACGCGCATGTGCATGACGACGGTTCCGGTAATCCGGGGCGATATTGTCATCGGCGGCTTGTGGCATCGCGAACAGTTCTGCATGAATACCTGTTCGCCGCTTTTCTGCTCGCCGCTTTTCTGCTCATGGTCCTTTGAGCCTTGCTGGACAGCCGGTGCCGCCTGCCCACTTTCATCGGCGCGAGCAAACAAGCCCATGCCGCTTATCCATACGCCAGCGGCGACGACTGCAATGAGAACAGCAACCCGGTGGGGCGCCCTGCTTTTCTTCATGTCATTTCCTCCCGGGCCAGGCTGGCCAGACAAATCGATAAGTAAAGCCGACGTTCCAGATATTTACATCGCGAGTAGCTGTGAACTGCCGTTGGTAGCTGGAGATAATGCGCCAGTTATCGCGCAGATAGTAGTTCAGCGCGACTCCGGGGCGCTGGGTATTCACTCCGGGCACCCCGTTACCACCACCATGCCTTGGGAAGGCCTGCTCCATGCGCCCAGCCAACTCAACATTTTTGAAGAGTGCGTTGGCAAAGGGTACCTGAGAGAGCATGTACGAGGCTTCGAGCCAGTAGCCTTGTCCGTAGTAGCTGTGATCGAATTCGCCCTTGAAGTTCAACGGCACCTGTGACGGCTGCCAGGAGAAGTAGGCCGCTTCGCTATTGATCTGCTTCGTGTCGAGGAAGCGCTGGTAAGACGTGCCGACCTCCAGGCGGTGCGTGGGAAAGTAGACGCTGGTGTCGAATCCGCTTGTACGTGCGGATTGAAACTGAGAGGCGTTACTATGCGTGGAGTAATACGCAGCATATTGCACGCTATAGTGGTCAGTCTGTGTGACGACACCTCGGAGCTGTCCGCCGACACTGAAGCCGGTTGTGCGGGTGCCGATTCCATAGGTGAGTGGTGTGCTCTGAAACGTTGCAATCCATATGGGCACAAACCGTTCGTCATACAGTCCAAACGGCGTAATGTATTTGCCAGCGACAACCATGGCATGAGTGTTGGCAAGCCAGTCGATCTGGGCGTAGTCAAGGGATGAAAACACCTGCCCGGTGTAGTCGCCATTGCCGTTGCGCCGTTGGAACGCGCCTACGAACTCTCCGCGCGCTTCGCCGAGAACGTGGCTTCCCAGAGGTAGCAGGAAAACCGGAACTATCGCTGGTTCGAGGGTTGGAGTGCCTCCGTTTATGTTCTCGATATAGCCGATGCCTCCGGAAAGAACGGGAACATAGCCGGCGTGAGTTGAGTCGGTATCGGTATCCTGGGCGCTGACCTTCATCGTGCAGAAGAGCAGACAACCTGCGAGCAACCATATCTTCATATCGCGATCGATTCTGTGTCCTGTTGTGGAATAACTGCTATCGGTCTTGCTGTGCGCGACGTGCGCGGGTGAGGCATGCGTTCGCTCGCAGCGTCGATAAACCGAGTGTAGGGATGGGCTGTCTGGCGCTTGCATACGCGATGTCATTCCTTTGTCACGGATGGCCCGACCATGTGTTCTTCGAGAGTTAGAAGGCTTATAAACGGCTTATGACAAGTGAATGGCGCTCATAGCTGCGACATGGTTTCCACGCTCGCGGCATAGAGCTGCGGGCGGCAGGAAGGTCTAACTGGAGAGGCTTATCAAAGGTGGAACGAATCGATCGAAAGTGTTGGACTGAAGCCTGGATTGTGCCCCGCCGCGGCAAGCGTCAGTCGATCAGGAGCTCATCATGCGAGTTTTGAGCGATGAGGTTGTAGTACTGACGGAGAGTATGCAGTCGGAGGACACGGCGGAGTCGTCACTGTTGCGAACGCTCGTGGTGCTTGCGGAGCGCTGGAGGTTTATCGGGGGCGGCATGTTGTTATGCGGCCTGATCACCGCATTGATCGTCCTGGTTATGCCTGTAACGTATACGGCGTCGACCGTGATCCTGACTTCGCAAAGCGGGTCGGGGGGAGCGGCTGCTTTGCTGGGTGAACTGGGCGGTTCACTCGGCGCATTGGCTTCGCTGGGCGGAGGTGGTCTGTTCGGGAGTCAATCCGATACCTTTGTTGGCGTTCTCAACAGTCGTACGGTGGCCGACGAAATGATCGCCAAGTTTCACCTGGAGAAGGTTTATCGCAAACGCACGCTGGTGGACACGCGAAAGAGCCTGGCGCAAGCATACTCACATTGAGGGAACAAAGGGCTCGTTCATTCGCATTTCTGTTGATGACCACGACGCACACCGGGCCGCGGATATGGCGAATACATATGTGGATGAACTCTACCGCAGGAACCAGACTCTCGCCCTGACCTCGGCGTCGCAGCGGCGGCTCTTTCTCGAAAATCAGGTGAATGCTGAAAAGGATCAACTGACCAATGCCGAAGCTGCCTTTCGCGAGTTACAGCAGAAGACGGGTGTCATCCAACTGGCCGGTCAGGCAGAGATGACGCTGCGCTCCATTGCGCAGCTCCGGGCGGAGATTTCAGCAAAGGAAGTTCTGCTGGAGCAGCTGCGCACGACGGAGACTGAGCAGAACACGGACGTGCAGCGGATGGAAAGCGGGTTGAATGCCCTGCGCGAACAGTTGAAAAAGGCGGAGAGCGACAGCAGCGCGGGTGGGGACAATTACTTTGTCTCGGCCGGCCGAATACCCCAGGCAGGACTCGAGTATCTGCGCCGCATGCGCGATGTGCGGTACCACGAGGCGCTGTTTGAAACGCTCGCCAAGCAATACGAACTGGCGCGAATCGAAGAGGCAAAGGATCCGCCGGTGATCCAGGTGGTAGATAAGGCTATTGTTCTCGACAGACGCTCGTGGCCGCCGCGAGCCCTGCTGGTGCTGCTGGCATTGTTCACTTCGGGCGTGCTGCTTTCAGGGTGGGTCCTGCTTAGAGACAAATGGAATAAAGTCTCAGCGGTGCCGGAAAACGCTTTGCACATCTCTGCCCTGCGGAAGATACTTCGGCATAAGAACAGACTGGCATGAGCTCGACTGAGAGCAGCAATCAGAAACGCCGGGGGCTTCTGACCGGGCGGCTTCGCGCCGATGTGCTTGCCGTTGCGACGGGTGAGGGTGTCGCCCGCCTGTGCAACCTCATTCTCGTCGTATTTCTCAGCCGTACTTTTGGCGTGCGCGCCGCCGGCGCCTATGCGGTGGCGCTGGCGCTCTATCTCTACCAGATGAACGGAACCGATTTCGGTTTGCGACAGACGGGAGCGCGGCTGGTCGCGACAAACCCGGGCAGCATCAGGAGAATTGTCGGATTCATTCAGCGGCGGCGGGTTTTTCTCGCAGTGCTGATGATGGCGCTTGGGTACTGGTATGGGAGGTTCGGACCGGTTCCGCAGGATGCGCGGCCGATGGTGAGCCTCTATGCGCTGGCGATATTTGGATATGGCCTCTCGGTAGATTGGCTGGCGTGGGGCATGCAGCGGTTCGCAGTGATGTCAGGCTGCGCGCGCGATGGTGGCGGTTATCAACGTGACGTTCACGATTGTCTGTGTCGTGGGCTTTCACGCCGGACTGTTGATTATTCCGCTTACGGCTGCGCTGGCCAATGTTGTCGCAGGAGCGTGCCTCTGGGTGTTCTGGGCGAGAAGGAAGCTGACAGAGGAGCAGGAACGAGCGGGAGAGCAAGCGCTTCTGGAGCTGCCGGGCTGGAAATCGACGGCCGTGCTGGGAATTGCGCTGCTGATGTACCAGGCCTTTTACTCAATTGACACGATCATGCTTGGCGCCATGACAGACAGTGCGCAGACCGGCTTGTACAGTGCGGCCTATCGACTGCTGCTGCTGGTGCTGGCGATTTACTACTTCCTGATGCAGGCGGTTTATCCGCGCCTGGCGGCGATTCCGGAAGGGCAACAACGGATTCAGATGTTCAGGAAGCCTCTGCTGTTTGCCATTGCGGTGGGCACGGGGACGGCGATGATCATGGCGATCGCAAGGAAGGAGCTGATCAGGCTACTTTTTGGCCCTGCCTTCGCGCCCTCAGCTTCGCTTGCCGGACCGCTGCTCTTCGCGATTCCCATGGATTTTGTCACGTCGGTCCTGCTAACGGTGCTGGTGGCGTGGGATCACCCGCGGCGAGTTATCACTGCGACGGGAACCGCTGTAGGAACCAATGTGTTACTGAACCTGTTTCTTATTCCGCGATACGGGGCCAGAGGCGCGGCATATGCAACGCCACTTTCCTACATCCCGTTTCTTCTTATCCTGGTGTGGCAACTGCAGCATGCGTCGAGAAGCCGACAGTCGAAGCAAACTACGGAAGCCGTGCCGTCTGCCCTGACTTCATAAGTGGCCGGCGAGGTTGAAGCGCCGTTATGTCAGAGGATCTGGCAGTTCTCTGTTGCCGAGAGTCCGCTCTCTTCGGGTGCGGGAGCTTCGGTTCGAGCGTTCTTTGCCGAAGAGGAGCGATATTGCGGGAACACCAATACCTGCGACGACCCAGACAATGAAAATTCCCTGACGAAAGAGATCGATACGCCACAGCTCGGCAGAGCCGTAGAGGATTGCTCCACAGGGGAGCAGTAGGCTTGTTCGGCCGAAGGAGGAGAGCCACGAGAACATGAATCCCATGAAGCAACAGACGATGCCGACATACGGCCAAGCCGCATAGCCTATCGTTTCGTGCAGCTGAACGAAGGCGGAATTCGTCGTGAGCAGCGGCTCGATATCGATATATTCGCGATAGAGATCGGTGTGGCCGGCGGTAATCTCATCCGTTCTGCTTGCGGCTCCCAGAGCGACGTTGAAGGGGGAGCCCAGATAGGTGATTATCTCGGAGATGCCTGCTTCGCCAAATGTTTGGTTGTGCTTGTGCGTAGAAATTGCTGTTTCGCGAAGAGTTCAGGACGGAAAGGATGAGAAAGAGAAGAGTGGCGCAGATACCGAGTTTGATCGGGCTGATTTTGATGTGGCGTTTTCCGTAGGTGATGAGAAAGGCGGAAACAACCAGAGTGGCGATGAGAATCAGGCGTGAGGATATCAAGACGGTCGCGCCAAGAAGGACAATGTTGGCAACGGCAAGAAATGATATCTTCCTGAATTTCGCGGTTCGGTAGATAGCTAGAGACGCGGAATAAAGAACCAGGTATCGCAGGGAGAGAATTCCCGCGCTGTAGTCGTCGTAGAGCGTGTTTTTCAAGCGATTGGCCTGTCCGAGGTAGATATACGCAGCCGCTTGTAGTGGTGGCAGGGCGCGAAAAATCCTGACAAATGTGGCGATCGTTCCTATCGAACCCAGAATCGTAAAGGTCCAGTAGACAGACCGGGCATCAAGTCGCGGAAGATTTATGCGTTCGCGGCGCGGAGATGCAAAGGCAGCACCGAGCTTTTGTCCGAGAACAAAGCCTGTGAAGATGAGCAGATACCAGGAGAAGAGGATAAAGGATGAGAACAGACTGGGCTGCTCGGCAACATCGAAGCCCTTGCGAAGAACTCCAAAGTCCGGGCAGAGCCACGCGCAGAAACTCAGCGCGACGGCAAGAAGCGCGATGCCGGAGGGCGTCATGACCCGCTTGATATTCAGCTTCAGCGCCATACGGTCACTCAACACCCAGTTGCTTGATGCCGAATTGTGGACTACGACCCAGATGTTCGCGAACTCGCCTGGTTACGGCGTCAAAGCCTTTTTCGCCGAGCAGGTAAGCGGCCAAGCAATAGAAATGGAAGATCGGATATCTATAAAATCCCATCTTCGCGAACCTGAGATAGAGACGTAAAAATCCAGACTGGTTGAGAGACAGCTGATCTTTGATGTACGGGTAGAAGTAGTTCGCGTAGTCATGCATCACGGCACTTGTCAGCTGCCTGCGCGTGGTCTGATCGTGATACCGGATGATCGACAGAGCGCCCTCCACCATCTGGAGTCTTGCTTCGGGCGTATATCGGCCCGGTACGAATTTGCCTGCCTCTCTTGAGTTGAATCCGAAATCCGGCGGTTCTCCGCTGCGGCAGAGCACGAGGGTTTGAGGCGTGAAGACGGCATTCTTACGGGCGACAACAGAAGCGGTAAGGTGTAGCTGATAGTAAAGGGTTCCGTCGAACCTGTCGGTGGCGGCTGCGTGAGCACTATCACGGTCTACGATGTAGCCGGAGATAACTCCTGAGCGCCTGAAGCAAACCATGACGGCTCCGTTGCCGGACGCGAAGAAGCGCTCTTCATTGAAATAGCGCACCTCTTGATTGATCTCGTCCGGAGTGGAATCGAACCAGGCATAACTTTTCAGGACGAATCCTATGTCGGGATAGCGATCGATAATTCCGGCTGTGTGCGCGAGCGCGCCCGGGCACATGACGTCGTCGTTGCCCATGAAGAAGCAGAATTGGCCGCAGGACCTGGCGACTAAGTTTCGAATATTGGCGTCGTAGCCTAAGTTTCGTTCGTTTTCGAAATACTTGATGACATTCGGATATCGGCTTGCGTAGTCAGCGACAATTGCAGCAATCTGCTCTCTTTCCGGCGAGTCATCTTCACAGATAACGACTTCAAAGTTTCGGTAATCCTGACAAAATATCGAATCGAGCAAAGTGCGGAGATGCCGCGCGCGGTTGTAGGCGGGAATGCATACGGAAAATTTTCGGCGCTCCGTCATACTGCCTCTCAATCAAATCTCCGCCGGCAATTACCGAGGAGAGCACCGATGCATAGCATACGGCGGCGCGGCTTGCGGAATACTCAGCGGCGCGTCTTAGACCCTCGAAGGTGAGCTTGCGCTGCAAATCATCGGAATCGAGCAATTGCTCGATAGTCGAAGCCAGCTCGCCTGCTGAGTCGGGCGCGAAATAAAGAGCGCTATCGCCGGCTATTTCAGGCAGAGACGCGGCCCGGGAACAGATTACGGGGGTTCCGCAGGCCATCGACTCGATCACCGGCAACCCGAAGCCCTCTTCGAAAGAAGGAACAACGGTCATTACGGCGGCCGAGTAGAGCGACGCGAGCGCGTCGTCGGCGACTGTGTGCAGGCAGCGGACGCCGGGCATCGAGATGAGTTGAAGCAGCTTCGCATCCGCCTGGGATGCCTTTACTTTCCGGGGCAGCACGAGAATCAATGCGGGCATATCGCGACGCCTGGCGTAGAGATGCTGATAGGCGGTGAGCAGGGTCGTCAGATTCTTGTGCGGGGCTGTCGAACCCACGAAGAGGATGTAGGGAGTGGGGATTCGGTAGTACTGCCGCACCTCGTTTGCGGCTTCGCTTTTGACCTTTGGACGAAAAGCTTCATTGACGGCGCAAGGGACGACGGAGATCCTGTCCGGGTCTGCTCCGAGGCGATCGATGAGCATTTGCCGGGTGTACTGGGATGGCGTGACAACGTGAGCAGCGCGGGCGCAGGCGAGTCGCAGCATGAGCTCAGCGTAGAGGCGAGTGCGCAAGCTGTTTCGATACGCAGGAAAGATCAGGTGGGTGAGGTCGTGGATGGTCACGACGAGCGGGCCGGTGCGAAGGACCGGAATGTTGTAGTGTGGCGCGCAGAAGACCGCGGCGCCGGGTGCGACCAGGGGCAACCGCGCCTGCTCCATCACGGAGTATATGCCGCAGTTCATCTCAATGACCTGATCGCAGAGCGGGGCGACGGTTTGGACATGGGCCGGCATGGTGATGCAGGTAAGCAGGGTGTGGGGAAGATTCTGCTTGAGTTCCTGCAGCAAGTTGAGGATGTACCTGCCGATGCCGGTGCGCAGCCATCGCGCATCGATAACGACCTGGGAGGGCCTGCTCATCTGCACGCCGCGATCTCGTGTGCGAGCGATGGGGCGTTGACCGCCGTATCGACGAGATTCTGAAAGCTGTCGCGGAAAGCATCGGCGCTGAAGCGGCCAGCGCGCTCACGGATGGTGTGTGGCTGGAAGCAATACTCACTGGATTCGAAGCGGAGGATAGCATCGGCAACGGCCATCGGGGTCTGCTCGTAGAAGAACAAGCCCGTATCCTGCGGACAAGGCGCAGTTATATCCAGGCACCCCACGGATTCGAGCGCTCCGCCCTTGCCGAAGGCGATTACGGGACGCCCGCAGGCTTGAGCTTCGACGATCGCCATGCCGAAGTCTTCCTCGGCAGCGAAAAGAAATGCCCGGCAGTTCGCGTATTCCTCCCACAGGGTCGCCTCATCAACATTTCCGAGGAACTTGATGGTGTTGCCGGCCTGGGAGCGGAGACGAGCTTCTTCCGGTCCTGTGCCGATGATGCGGAGTTCGCGGCCAAGCAGATTGCAGGCCTGGATGAGAAGGTCGATGCGCTTGTATGGGACCAGGCGTCCGACGGTGAGATAGGCACCGTGCGGCGCTCTCGAGAAATATCCGGCGGACATGTCGACTGGCGGGTAAATGACCGTGCTGTCGCGGCCGTAATACTGGCGGATCCGCGCTGAGACGTAGCTGGAGTTGGCGACAAAATGTGTTACGCGCTGTGCCGCGCGCTGATCCCAGGAGCGGACGTAATGTGCCGAAAGGCTGAAGACGGATCTCGACAGCTGGTTCATGCCACTGCGGTAGTGGTGGTACTGATCCCACAGATAACGCATTGGGGAGTGGCAATAACAGATGTGGACTGTGGATGGGGAGACGATGATGCCTTTCATCGGTCCGCTGTCGGAAGTGAGCACCAGGTCGTATCCGCTGAGATCGAGGTGCTCAACGGCCAGGGGATACAACGCCAGAAGCTGGCGGTATACGCGAGGCGCGAACGGTGCGCGATCGAGAAATGAGGTCCGCAGGGAACGGTGGCGGAGACTCTCGGGGAGCTTGTCCCGATCGGCGACGAGGGTGAAGAGATCCGCATCGGGATACATATGCGCCAGGACTTCGGCGACTCGTTCTCCGCCTCCCTGGGACACGAACCAGTGATGAACTATGGCAACTCGCACTTGATGGGCAACCCTTAGCTGGCTTCGCCCAAATATTTATGGGCTAACCGCATTACTGTATCGAGCGGCGCAAGTGAGGTTGTCCGGGCGGGGTCGGGAGATTGTCAGACGTTTGTAAAATGCGCGGGTAAGAGGTGCCGAGGGTCGGCCGGTTTGTGTTTATGCCACGCTTGAGGGGCGTGCGATCGAGTCTTCCGGATCTTTCGCGTGCGGCGCGGCTGGGATCGCGTGAGGAAGGGACAGGACGAAGGTGGTGTGGCCGGGATGGGAAACCTCAAGATAAACCCGGCCGCCGTGCTCCTGGGCGATCCTGTTCGCGATAGTCAGACCCAATCCGATGCCGCGCCGCTTGCCGTCGCTCACGAAGGGCTCGAAGAGAGTGTCACGGATAGCGGCGGGCACGCCGGGGCCGCTGTCGGCGATTCGCAACTCGATCAGGTGAGGCGTCTCCGTGAGGCTAACTTTTACCAGCGGCGGGGGCGGTCCGGTGCGCGCAGCCTGGGCGGCATTGATGAGCAGATTAAAGATTGCCCTTTCGATCATCCTTGCGTCCATCCGTCCTTCGGACGGCGGCAGATGCTCCACCTGAATGGCGACGCCGTGGGCCTCGGGATGGACCCTCACCATCCCGACGGCGCGTTCTATCAGGCCGCTGAAAGACTCGTAGGTGGGATGAAGAGACTTCCCCGTGCGGCTGAAAATCAGCAACGATTCGAGCACATCAGTCATTCCCTGGACGGCCAGTTGCACGTCCAGCATGAGCTCGTCTCTTTCCGCGGACGGTGTGGCGGGGTTACTGAGGAACTCGGCATTCGCGTAGATGGCGGAAAGATAATGGCGCAGGTCATGGGATATGGAGCTGGCCATTCGACCGATGACGGCAAGGCGGGCCGACTCGACGAGCTCCTGCTGTGAGCGGCGCAACTGGTTCCGCATGGTGTCAAAGGCCAGACTCAGTTCTCTCAGCTCCTTCGTGCCTCCGCCTGTGAGGCGATAGTCGAAGTTGCCGGAGCCCAAGGCGCGCGCACCAGCCAGCAATTCATCCAGCGGGCGCGTAATCGTGCTGGAGATATAAAGAGCAAGCAGCGTGCCGACAACCAGTACGAGCAGTCCGAGGGCGAGGAGCAGCCGGTTCAGCCGCATTGCGAAGGCACTTGCCTGATCGTAGGACTTGAGCACGAGCAGCCGGACCGGAACCTCGGAGAATGTAGCAATCGGAACCGATGCCGCCAGATAGTGTTCCCTGCCAAGCCAGAGATCGTGTTCGCCGGTCCCCGATACGACTGCCCCGCCCTGCCGCTGCAGGTCGAGATTGTGCTGGGCTGTTGAGCGTGCTGGAAACGATCTTGTCTGCGGCGAGAAAGATTACGTCGGCAGCCGCTGCCTCACGCACCTGGCGGCTGACGCGGTCGTCAATGGAGTAGCCGGCGATGACGAATCCGAGAGGGGTGCCGGTAATTTCAGGGCCGAAGAACAACGGCTGGAAAGAGACCTGGTAAAGCCGATGATTGCTGAGCAAGTAACGCTGGTCGGAGTGCGACTCCAGCAGGCGTTTCAGCTGCAACTCCAGATCATGGCGATCCGGGGGACCGGCGGTATCGTAGACAGCGGCGATATTTCCGGATGTGTTTACCAGCGCGAACAGATCGCTGCCGCTCACCTTCCAGAATTCCTTACCTCCATCCTGGATCGTATTCAGATCATGCGTGGTCATGAGCGCCTTGAGGCTCGGGAGGTCGGCAAGGAGCGCAACTTCGCGATCAAGCAGTTCCTGCCTCTGGCGCTGAAGGTTCTGAAAGGTGACTGTGGAGTGAAGCAGATCGGCGGCGAGATTGGTGCGGATCTGCTTTTGTAGACTGCTGCGGATGACAATGAGGCTCAATACGGTCAAGCCGCAGGAGAGAGAGAGGAGAGAGAGAAGGAGAATCGTCCGCATGCGCATGATGGTTCTCTTTCTCACGCGTCGAGTTTGACGCTCATTGGGCCTGGCCGACGAATTTGTAACCCATGCCGTGCATTGTCCGAATGTATATCGGGTTGGATGGATCGGTTTCGAGTTTCTGCCGCAGCTTGAGAATCTGATTGTCTACGGTACGGGTAGAAGGATAACAACTGTAGCCCCAGACATGGTTGAGCAGCTCTTCACGAGACAAGACGCGCTCGGCATTTTCGAGCATGAATTTAAGCAGGCGGAATTCGTGAGCGGTGAGAGTCACGGTTTCTCCATCCCGCGTCGCTTCCATCTTCAGAAAGTCGACGGTGACCTTTCCAAAGGAATATACCTTGACCGGCCGGGGTCCGACGACACGGCGAATGGCCGCTTGAACGCGCGCAAGCAGTTCCCGCGGGCTGAAGGGCTTTGTCACGTAATCGTCGGCTCCAAGCTCGAGCAGCAGTACCTTGTCGCTGACCTCGGAAATTGCGCTCAGAACGATGACCGGGACGTTGGGGAAGGCGCGCTTGAGGCCCTTGCACAGGTCCTTTCCGGATGCGCCGGGCAGCATGAGATCAAGAATTACCACTTCCGGCGCCGGGCCTTTCATTGCCTCCTGCGCCTCTTTGCCATCATGGGCGGACTTTACCTGGAAACCATCGCTGAGGAAAAGACGGTGAAGTACTTTTTGAATGCCGGGGTCGTCTTCAATCACAAGTATCATTTGAGGCCTATCCGATGAGAACCGGTAACCTTGTGGCTCTCATAGCTTTATTTTCCTATTTGAGAGCGGTGGCCGTCCAAAATTCTGCCCGAAATGACAATTCGCTGACAATCATCTGGCACGACGGTGACGTCAAGAAGGAATTGAACTTTCAGAGCGTGGGGGAGGTTGAATCTCCGACAACGGCTGGAACTCACGGGCTGAGGGGTGCGCAGGCCCCACCGGAGCGATTTCTTTTCCGCAGATGACCAGCGCCTTTCCCGTGATCGCGGAAGTCTCCGAGAAGAGATGACGGACGGAAGCGCGAAGAAGCCGCTTGACTCCGTCGATGGAAACCCATTCCATCCCCTGCCTGAGGGATACTGGAATCCGCTCGGCTAGCGCGGGCGAGAGCAGCGTGATTCTTCCCTTCTCCATGACTAGTTCGAGGTCGCGCCATGAGAGCTGTACGAGAGTTTCCGCGGGCATAAGCTGTCTGTCGCGAGTGACGATCAGATCGGCCTTGGCGCCGGCCTGCAGGCTGCCTTCGCCGCGCTTCAACCTTAATAGCCGCGCAGCTCTGGTGGTCACAAGTTCGTAAACGAGGGCGGCTGGAACACCGATTGTTCCGTAGGCGAGCCGGATTTCGTCGAGAAGATCGCCGTCAGCAGTGAGTGGAGAGTCTGTTCCCAATGCGATGTTGGGGAAGGTTGAGATCTGATCGGCGGCCAGAGTGCTTCCCAGGGTGTAGAGATTCGAGGATGGGCACCAGACTACGCCTGCTCCGCTGCTCGCAACGCATTCGCGCTGCCGGGGCGTCAGCCCGACACAGTGAACCAAAATGATGCGTTCGCTCAGAGGCACGAGGCTCTCAAGTACATCGAGTTCCCTTTGCGAGGCCTCATCTGTCCCTTCCGCCAGATGAAGAATGAACGGCCAGTCGTGCGGCGTTTGGTGAAATCGCTCGACCACACGACGTATCTCTGAGAGGGAGTGCGCCCAGCCATATTCGCGAAGCACGTGTACGGGGAATTGGGCCTGGAACACGTGGGCCAGATACGGATTATGGTGAGAGACGGTGGTTACGCCACAAAGCAGGTTGTGGATTCCTCCGCACAGAAGGCGGGCCTCGTGCGGCACACGCAGGGATTCCTCAATGGATGATTGTTCCGAGCGATGAATGTCGGCAGCCCACTCTCGCCAGCCTGGATAAGGACCTCTGCCCATTCGCGGAAAGATGGAGAAGTCGAGATGATCGTGAGCATTGATCAGTCCGGGAAGGATCATGTAGCCGGAGAGGTCAATTGTCGCGTCGCTTTGTGAACCTTGAGGCGGATCTGCGACGCCGGTCATGGTGACGCTTTCGATCTGACCTCCGCGCAGGACGAGAGTGCGATATTTCGCGTTGTACGGGGAACGGGCGACACGTGCGTTCGCGAGGGTAAGATTTTCGTTTGCGTTCATTGGCGACGGAAACTGGAGAAGCCTGGCTGTCTGCAAGGTCAGTTCTCCCTGCGTGAAAATCGCGCGCAATAAATGACAGGCAGGGACTGTACCTGACGAAAACGTTCGAGCATGCCGTTCTCGCGAAAGATCTCGGCTTCTTCTTCTACCGAAGCATGGTTCATCGACTTTGTCGAGGCGGAATCCGGCCGCGTGCATCCCAACGATGAGGTCGAGAAAGGTGTACGGAAAGGTTGCGATCTCGAAGAGATTGCCGGCCGATCTGAATGTCCGCCGCCAGCCGTAAGTAGTCGCGTCAGGGTGCAAATCGGAGATGAGAAGCGTCCCGCCAGGCCGGAGAATACGCGCGATCTCACCCGCGAAAGCGGGGATGTGCGGCACGTAGGAAAGAAGAAACGAAGCCAACCCGCAATCGGCTGAACGATCGGGCAGAGGGATCGCCGTACTGTTCGCCTGGATCAGCGCAGTCGATTTGCGGCATTTCTTTCTGGCCTCGGCAAGCATGGCGGGAGACGAGTCGACACCGGTCAGCGAACGCGGAGCCGACGGCTTCAAGGTGCTGTAGCCAACGGCCGGTGCCGCACCCGAGGTCGACGATATCGCGATGAGCGAAGGTGCTCAAAGCCGGAGCGAGGAGGCGCTCTTCGAGCAACAGCAGCGGGTTGGGTGTCTGGTCGTAGGTTGACGCCCAGAGTGCGTACGCTTCCTGGGCAGGCAGCATCGTCGCGCTTTGTGTATGACTGGCGCTCATATGCTCTCCACTTTCGGACGGCGAAGACGGATCCAATCCTGGGCGAGACGCAGTTCGGCGGGAGCGGTGTAGATGCCGGTCAAGTATCGCCACGAACTGAGTGCTTTCAGAAGGCTTCGGCTCCACTTGCTGGCCTGAATGTCCTGCACAGTTGGCCAGCGACTGCCGACCACGGTCTCAAAGTTATCGATGAGCCGTTTTGTCTTCGGCTTCAGCCAGGGCATGGATGGATTGACGCGGATGGTGAAGTTGTACCACTGCGGCGTTGCCCACTCTTCGAGCGTGGCCGGAAAGGAAACTTTGCCGTCGATGCCCCCATACATTTTTCCGCGATTTGGAACCGGCGTGTAGTGCTGCACGATGATTTCGGAATCGGGATTGAACCGCTTGATCTTGCGAACAAATGCGATGGTCTCGCGCGTGTCCTCTTCCGGATCGCGCGGGTTGCCGACGACGAAGGAGAATTCAGGAATGATATTGAGCCGACGCAGACGTTTCGCAACTTCAAGGGTCTGTTCCGTGGTGATGCCCTTTTTCATCTCTTTCAGCACGCGGTCGGAGCCGGATTCGGCGCCAAAAAAGATCATGGTGCAGCCGGCTTTGCGAATCCATTCGAGGGTTTCGTCTGAGTAGCGGCAGATGGCGTCGATGCGGCCCTCGCACCACCAGTGCAAATTGAGCGGCGCGAGTCGCTCCATAAGTTCGCGCGTGTGATCTTCCCGCATGAAGAAATTCATGTCGTAAAATTGCACGCCGTCCATGCCATAGTTCTGGACGAGGTGACGCAGGATCTCTTCGGTACGAACGGGCGATTCCATTTTCTGCTGGCTGCCGTAGGCTTCGTGCACGGCGCAGAAGGTGCACTGAAATGGGCAACCGATACTGGCCTGGTGCGCACCGGTGCGCTTGCCAAAATAGGAAGGCCGCAGATAGCTGGGGACGGGAAGCCGCTTAAAGGGACTCCAGGGGAATGCGTCAGGACCTTGCATGGGCCGCTCGGGATTGTGAACGCGCATGCCGAAGGCATCTTTCCAAGAGAGGCCGGCAATGCTGCGAAGATCGAGCTTGCCGCGCAGAGCATCCATGAGCTCGAGGAGTGTATTTTCACCCTGACCGCGGACAGCGTAGTCGACATATCTCGCGTTCAGCGTCGCGTCTCCATATACAGAGGGGAAATACCCTCCCCAGACAATGGGCACGTGTGGATAGCGGGCGCGAATCGCCTTGCAGGACTTCATCGCGGAAAGCATCTGCGGGCCAGGCATGACGCTTACGCCCAGCAGCTCGATGCGATTCGTCTCAATCAGCCGCGCCAGAGTCGCGTCGGGATTGGGATCGAGATTCCCGTCGACGATCTCGTACTCTTCCCTTCCTTCGAGCACTGCAGCGAGAGCAAGAACGGAGAGCGGGAATCGCCGGTTCTTGGGGCGTGTGAGCCTGGGATAGTAGAGCAGGATCATTCGGTCTCGGCCCGTCCTTCATAGAGATAGAACTGCGAAGGCTCTCTGCGCCTCTTCAACCGGGCGATTACCGGACGCAGCCACCAGCGCAGGCCGTACCAGGCGAGATGACGAGTCCAACGCACACCCAGCGTCGAGAGGTTCTGCAGGATTTCCGGAGTCAGGAAGTCGCCTGTCGGGAGAGAGTCGCCGCGCGTACCGAATTTCGCCTCGAAAAAATCGCGGCGCTCGGATCGCATCTTCTCTCCGCTCCAGGCGTGCCGGTAGGTGGGCGAGTCGACAATAAGAATGCTACCGCCAGGCCGCAGGCAGCGAAGGGCCTCGCGCAATGTACGTCCATAATCCGTCGAGTAATGAAATGACGCGTTGTAAATTGCAACGTCGAATTGCGCGTCGTCGAAGGGAAGACAATTCATCTCCGCCTCAAAGCGAGTGAAAAATTCCGGCAGGATGGTTGCGTAGTGGCGAGCAGCTTCCAGGCCGTCGTAGGCATTGCTGCAAAGGTCGACAGCTACCGGCCGATGGCCGCTGAGTGCCAGACGATAGCTCAACCAGCCGTTGCCGGCTCCGATATCGAGAACACGGAAACTGTCTCCGTGACGTTCCTCTAAACGAGGGAGAATTTGCCGCTCGAGAAGGCGGTAGCTGGCGGCACGAATCCGCCACTGATCGGGGAAGTTACCGGTGAGATCGGCAAAGGGTAATGCGAGGTAAAAGGCCGGGTGCTTCGAGCCTCGGCCTTCTGAGCGACGGATCTGCTCATATTCGCGCTTAAATTGCGCAAATTGCATGTGCTGGCGGCGCGACAGCATTCTCCAGATTCCGTTCTTCTTATGCGCCAACGCTCCGCAGGATTCGCACTCGATGCTGGCGGATGAAGAACCATCGTCCCGATCGGAAATCGGTCCCACGCTGGCTGAGCATTCAGGGCAGCGCAACCATAGTTCGCTGCCTGAAGGAACGAGTGTGCCGGCGGTGAGATTCGCTACTGCCGTCGTCATTTGCCCTCCCGAACAAAATGAAAAAGAATGTGATCCGCGACTCCACGAAAGACGGGAACGCGTCCCAGCGTTCGATCGATGCTCGTCAGCAGATTGACGAGCGCGGGATGATGTTGAAAGAGAGGCTCCATCCATGACGGCGGCAGCACGACACCGACGCCGCGCCAGGAGACGAGCTCGAACGATGAGGCGAAAGCATTCTGGATTTGGCGCACGCTCGGATAGTGGACACGAAGGACCGCCCCGCCGATCTTCGCTTCGGTTCCGCCTGGCTGCATGCGCCGGAATGCCTTGCGCCATTGTGCCCTGACGGAATACCAGAAGACTTCCCACGCGCAGAAGGGACCAAGCAGGCAGAGAAATACTTCTCCCCCCGGCCGCACCAGATGCGCGAGGGAGCGACGCAACACCGGCGAGATCGGCGGTGCAGTTGAGCCCCCCAAAGTTCGACAGCACCCCGTCAAACGGCCCCTGATCCCGCAGCGCATCCAGATCCTCATTGGCGCACACGGTAAAACTGAGAGCCAGTTCAGGCTGGGCGGCCGCTTTAGTCCGCGCAATCTCGACCATCCGTTCCGAGACGTCGCACGCAACAACTGAGACCCCTGTCGATGCCAGGTGAATTGCATCCTCGCCCGTTCCACAATTGAGATCGAGAACGCGTTGTCCGCTGCGGAAGTATCCGCGCAATGCCTCGTGTATGAGCGAGCGCTGCGCCTTGCCGAGGATGGAATGTGTGAATATCCGGTCGTAATCCTGGGCGATAGCGTCGAAGGCCGGCGTCTGATGGAGCAGTGGCAGTGTGTTGTTGGCAGCCTGTACGGTCATGCGGTCCTTTCGGCGACCGGAGGGTTCGCGTACAGCGTTCGGCGGCGATCTTCGATCAACATACCCAGTTCGGTGATCCGCTGCGCAGTGCCGGGGTCGGATTCGCGAAGGCGCAGCCTGGCCAATTCGACTTCGTAGCGAAGGAGCTCGTCGGCAACGCGGTAGAACTCGCGAGGCCTGCGGCCGGCAATGTCGAATTCGCGGTCGGAAGTATTGGCCCACGGCTTGATCTGGACCACTCGAGAGGCGACCTTGTTGTAATAGGGCGTGCCCTTGATCGGATAAGAGACGGTGGTGAGAAATATGTCGGGATTCGAAGAACGAACGTGGTCGATGGTCGCTTCGATGTCCTCGAGCTCCTCTCCTTCATATCCCCACATGAGGAACATGCCGGTCTCGATACCGTACTGGCGGCAAAGCGCGACGGCCTGACGGACCGCCTGCACTTTGACGCCGCGCTGCATGGCGTCGAGGATGCGCTGCGAGCCGCTCTCCGAACCGACCCATAAGCGGTGGCAGCCGAGCTCTGCGAGGGTTCTAATAACGCCCTCGTTCAATCGGTCGGAGCGGGAGATGCATTCAAATGGAATATGTATCCCTCGCTGTTTCAATTCTGCGGCCCATTTTGCCAGCCATTCGTGGTTGATGGTGAAGACGTCGTCGGCGATCCACAACATATCGGGCTTATAACGTTCGAGCAGCCACTCCAGTTCGTCAGCAACATACTCGGGCTTGCGGCGGCGATGCGTCTGACCGAAGACCTGATGGCTGCACCACTCGCAGCGGAACGGGCAGCCGCGCGCGGTGATGATGGACACCGAGCCCTTTCCGTGATGCGTGCGCCAGGTATCGACATAGCGATCCATGTCGATGTCTTCGCGAGCCGGCCACGGCTGCGAGTCGAGATCTGCAATCTGCGCGCGCGGCGATGTGCGGCAGATGGCACCGCGTGCGTCGCGAAATGCGAGACCCGCGACCTGTCCCAGGTCTGTGTCGCCGTTACGCCAGGCGCTGAGCAGTTCCTGCAAAGTGATTTCACCTTCGCCCAGCACGACGACGTCAGCGCCAGCTTCAAGGTATTCGTCGACGTAAGCTCCCGGCTCGGGACCGCCGACGATTGTTCTCCATCCTGCCTCTTTGGCTTCACGAAGAATGCTGACGACGTTTGGCCGCGTCATCAGATTGGCGTAGATGCCGAGCACTGAAGGCGCCCCCTGATGCAGCCTTGCGCGCAGGGCGGCTCGCGTCTGGAATGTACTGTCGAAGACTTCAACCGAATGCCCTTTGCCGCGCAAATGGGAACAGATGTAGAGAAGTCCCAGAGGCGGATAGGGCTTCATGATCTGAAGCTCCTTAGGATCCTCGTACAGGAAATAACCGTGTGTGAGTAGCAGTTCCATGGCAGCGTCTTCGCTAAATTCTGGATCCTTTCGTCAACCGCATACTTCCGCGCCACAAATTGCCAGCGCATGGTTGGAACTCGACTGCAAAACGGGTAGTTGTGTTGGCCGGGCTACCTTACAGCGCTTTTCAAGGCGGTAGACATCGTTCCAGAGATCGATGAGTCTGTGGTGCGCATCGAGGCTCGTTGAAAGCCAATACTGCTTTACTTCAAAGTGCAGAGCGTTGCGAAGGGAACGATAAAACTCATCTGTGTAGGCCGCGCTGAACATCACGCTAAGATCCTGGCTGTCGATCCAGTTGCGCTTCTCCCCAAGCTGTTCCTGCACGCGTTGATGAAACACAGTTCCCGGAAGCGGGTACGACACCGAGACTCCGATATCGTCCGGTCGGGACCGGCGGACGAGAGCGATCGTTTCTTCGATTTCCGTCAGCGTCTCGCCGGGATAGCCAAACTGGAGAAAGAACCCCGCGCGGATGCCCGCAGCGCCGAGCCGTTGACGCGCGCGCTCGATGGAGTCGACCGTTTGTCCTTTGTCCATCGCGTTGAGGATGGACTTGTGATCCGGACTCCGCTCCCATCCATATTTCTTCGCATCCCGCTCTTTTGAGCGCGGCCACCGTTTCGCTGGTCATCAGGTCGGCGCGACTCTGGATCTTGAATGGGATCGCCGCGTCTCTTCGCTCGACGGCATCGGCAAACTCAATGACCCATCGCCGATTGAGGGCGAATATGTCATCGGCAAACCAGAGGTGCTCGACGCCGTATTGATGCTTCAGCAACTGCATCTCCTCGGCAACGGACTCGGCGGATCGCAGCAGGAACTTATTGCCGTAGATCGGCTTCGCGCACCAGTTGCAATGGAAGGGGCAACCGCGGCTGGCAACGAGATTCGTCGAGGATCTTCCGTGATGGGTGCGCCAGATGGCGGAATAGCGATCGATGGCCACCATGTCGCGTGCAGGAAACGGATACTGATCGAGATCCGTGGAGCGCGGGCGAGCTGCTGTGTAAGTTATTTTTCCGTCCGGCGCGGTGAGATAGGCCAGACCGGGAATCTTCCAGTTTGCGTTCTGGCCATTGCGCAAAAGGGCGTTGAGCAACTCAACCAGCGACTGCTCGCACTCGCCGAGAAGTACTGCCTGGAAACCATTGTTCAGATAAGTCTCGACCTGATCGGAGGAGTCGGATCCGTGGACGAGAATGGGAATGCCGACTTTTGCGGCCTGCTCACGCATCTTGAAACTGACCTCGCGCATGCGCGAGAGGCACATCTTCGACAGAAAATTGAAACTGTCTTCGCACACGACGACGACTCGCGGCTTGTATTGAGCAAGCGCGCGTTCAAAGCCTTCATCGGGATCGTCGACCATGGTGTCGAAGACCGCCACGGAGAATCCGGCCTCGCGCACCAGCGCCGCAGCATAGATCGTTCCAAGCGGAGGATAGGGCTGTTGCCGCTCTGCCTGCTTGCGGTCGTAGTACAGGTGATACGAGTGTGTGAGCAGCACTTCGACTGGGGAGGAGATGTTCATCGGCAGTTCCATGTCCGTGCATTCTGTTTTCCCACTGTCGTATCTGCTGCAGTGTCAGGCGAATGTCACTCCTTTGTCATTTCGGCCGGAGATCCATTTTTCAAGCGGTCTGAACGGAGATAGGCTGAGGTCAGATTTGCTCTGGAGGTCACGGCATGGTGGTTGCTGCTATCGCCGAAACGGCGTTGGGTCTCAGCACGCGACGACTGCTCTTTGCGGGCCAGCCGGTTCTGTTTTGCACGAACTCTTCGCAACTCGCGATGTACGCACGGGGCTATCTTCCCGAAGATAGCGGGGCGATATCTCGAGCAACTCCAGCGAGAGCGACGATCACGGTCCACGTGCAGGAGAGTGATGAGCTCTGCGAGAGTGCGCCCTACTTTCGCGCGAGAGGCAATTTCGCTTTTGCCAGGTTCACGCTTGCCGACTCGTTCTGGTTTAATTTGCGCACGCGCGAAGTCTTCGGGACCTGTTCGCCGGAGCTGGCAAATGATCGCAGGCGCTGGCGCGCGCATATCTTTCCAGCATTACTGGGCATACTGTCAGCGAGCATCGGCGTCGCTCCGGTACACGCAGCTTGTCTGGTGCGCGACGGCCGCGGAGTTCTTCTGGCGGGGCGTTCGGGAACGGGGAAGTCCACACTGGCGATCGCCATGGCCAGGCGCGGATATGAATTGCTCTCGGACGACTGGAGTTATCTGTCAGTAACGGAAGACGGAGTCGACGCCGGGGCCGTGCAGGCGTGGGGCTTGCCAGTGCCGGTGAAGCTGCTGCCGGATGCCAGCAGCTTCTTTCCCGAGCTAAACGAATACCAAGTTGACGTGTCACTGAATGGCGAGATTGCGTACGAAGTCTTTCCTGAAGAATGTTTCGGAGTCGGGCGCAGCCTGCGTTGTGCTGTGACGAACGTGGTGTTACTCGAACGCGGGACCGAGCCGGGATGCGCCATGCGTTCCATCAGTCCGAACGAAGCCATGAATCACCTGCAGGCGGAAGTGGAGCCGCTTGAGGGAGGGCTTGCCCGCTGTTACAGAAGGCAGCTTGATTTGATCCGGCGCACTGTGGACGGCGCGTCGTGTCATCGCTTTTTCTTCAACGATCATCCTGACAAGGCCGCCCAGGCTCTCGATGAGGCTTTGGCGGAGTGAGCTGAATGATGGACCGTCACGAAACCGGCACGGCGCCAACAGACATGATGCACCGCCGTACTCCGCTTACGTTTCGCGGGCGATTCTTGTGGCTCGGAACCTCGCTGACGATTCAGACCGATTCGCAGGCGATATTGCAGGCGGCCGAGGCGGCGGGGTTGCTGCCGCAGGATGATTGTGAACGAGAGTCACAGATGCGGTGGGAGATCGCTACCGAACCGCCCGGCGAGGCTCCGACCAATGACTGGGCGTGTAAGGTGACGGTGGACAACCACTCACTGTTCCTCAGCATGGGGGCCAGACAGTGGTTCGCGTTCGACTTCGAATCCGGTGATGGCGCGGGTTTCGTGGCTGCCTGGGACGCTGGCGCGTCCTGCGATCCCAACGCGCTGAAGTATCTGCTTGAGATCGTCTGCCACATTGGAAATTGCTTGCAAGCCAAGCTGGAGAGGAGTCGCTGGTCATGACGGATGCTCCTGCGCTCAGAAAGAACATCATGCGATTTCTTTGCACCGATCGATTGGAGTTTCTCGATGCCAAGGAAACGGAGTGGATGAGGAATCTGCGATGGCTCGACCGCAGCGGGCTGGCGCTGCCCCTGGCAGCGCGGCTTGAAGCGTTGCGGCCTGGAGCGCGAGTGCCTTCGGCGGTGAGAGCCGCGCTGCGATCGAGGCTTGGAGATAACCAACGGCGGATGGACCGCATGCTGGAATATTTGCAGGAAGCTGTTCGAGCTCTGAACAGCTCGCAGGTTCAATACTGCTGCGTCAAGGGATTCAGCCTGATTCCTGATTGTTTTGACAGCATTCGCGAGCGTCACCAGATTGACCTGGATCTGCTGATTGCCCCGCAGGATCTGAGACGTGCACAGGGTGCACTTGAAGGGCTGGGCTACCGCCTGCAGAGTAGCGATGACTCGGGCGAGGTTCGCCTCGTGCGGCCCTGGAAGAAGCATCTCGGCGTTCACGCCTATCTTTACCAATTGCCAGAGCCGCCTCCAATCGAGTTGCATACGCGACCGTGGGAGCAGAGTGTCGACGAGATCGAGTTTCCTTCGCTGTCCGGATTTCACGATGCTGCGGAAATCCATGAGATATGCGGCGTGGAATTCACTCGTTTGCGCCCCGCGTATCACTTTGTCTACCTGCTGCTCCACATCTTTCGTCATCTGCTCGGGTCGTGGACCCGCCTGCTTTCGCTCTATGAAGTCGCCGCCTTTATTCGCAAGCGCAGCAGCGAAGAGGATGTCTGGGCCGATGCGGCGCAGATCATCGAAAAGGACAAGGTGTTGGCGTCAGCATGCGCGCTGGTGCTGGGTCTCGTCGACTGCGCATTTCCAATCGATATGCCTGCGCCTCTACGGCAGATCAGCAGGCTCAGGCTTTCCGCGGAAAGTGCCCTGTGGATTGAACGCTACTCGACGACCTGGCTGCTCGCAGATCCGCCAGGAGGCAAACTCTCTCTGCTGGTGCAAGAGCAGTTCTGGGCGGATCGCCGCCGCTGGCGGCGGTATTTGAGACGGCGTCTTCTGCCGATTCGAAAACCGCACTCGCTGAGCGACGAGGCTATGAAGTCGACAAAGAGCGGGCTGGCCTACCGCGCGGAGGAGGCGTGGTACAAGGCAAGCAGGGTCTGGTATCACGTGCGTTCGGACTTTGAATATCTCGGCGCGTGGCTGAGATGGACGCAGCTAGATGGACGCAACAAGGGCAAGCACGGGCTGATGGCTCGCAGCGGGTTGTCGGTCAGCTCTAGGCAATGGTTACCGCGCAGGTAAACTCCACGCAAGTGTCGCGGACCACGAGGATCGGCGAGCTTCGATCTGTCGTCGAGGCGGGGCTGCTTCTTTTGCTCCTGGCGGTATTTCTGTGGAAGGGCCTGATTCCGGGATGGAGGGTCCTTAACACGGACTTTCCGAATTACTATGTGACGGCGCGCCTTATCCGGGAACACTATTGCCTCGATCGGATCTACGAGTGGATATGGTTCCAGCGGGCCGCCGACCACTTCGGTGTTGGGCATCAGCTTGTTGGCTTTCTGGGATTAACGCCTTTTTCCGCGTTTTCGATTATTCCTTTCTCTTCGCTGCCTGCTCTTGAGGCCAAGCGCTTCTGGATCGTGTGCAATGTGGCGCTCCTGGCGGCGGCTATCGAGTTATTGAAGCGGCAAACCGAAATGGGGCGCGGCAGGGCCTGGGTTATTGCATTATGCGCGATAGTCCCGCTACAGACGAGCTTTCTCTTTGGACAGATGCATATCCTGGTACTGGCATTGCTGGTGGCCGCCTACGTTAGCCACATGCGTGGCTGGCAAATCAGCAGTGGCTGTTGCATCGCGGTCGCTGCCGCTCTCAAGATTTATCCGATATTCTTCTGCCTTTACTTTTTGCTGAAACGGCGATGGCAGTCTCTGGGCGCGACCGTTCTGTGCTCCGCGCTATGCATGACATTGTCCTCATTGATCGTGGGTCAAGGACTGATGAGGACTTACATATTCGAGCAGCTGCCGAGGTCATTGGAGGGAGAAAGCCAGAATCCTTTTTCGCCTTCACTTACTTCGGCCTCTGCGCTGTTTCATCGCCTTTTTCTTTTCGAGCCGGAGCTGAATCCTCATCCGCTAGTTGCTTCCGCGCGGCTGTTCGCCGTTCTTTATCCACTATGGCAGGCGCTGCTGGTGGGCGTGGTGTTGGTCCGCATTCGCCACGGGTTTCGCAGCGACGACAGGGAGACGCTTGAATGGTCGATGTTTCTTTGTCTTCTTATGTTTCTTTCATCAGCGCCGTCGAGTTATCAGTTCGTGGTGCTAATTGCAGCCGCGGTGCCTACGATGGCGGTTCTGATAAATCGGCGGAAATGGAAAGCTGCTCTCGGTTTCCTGTTTCTTTACTTCCTCGCCTGCAGCATCCGCGCGGTTCACGTCGATTCTTCGGTTTTGGGCATCCTTGCGCCGTTCCTTGATCTGACCTTGTGGTGTGGCGTTGCGCTGCTGGTCTTTTACTATGTTCTTCTTATATCTCCAGAAGCAAAGACTGAGCGGGTACGCTTCTATCGACACCCCGCTTTTGTGGCGGGTGCTGTTGTGGTTTGTCTCTGGATTGCGGGCTACAAAAGCGCATGGTCGCATTTGGCAAATGTGGGGAGCAGTCGACCGGTACTACTGAATATCCAGGACAGCGCTTATCTGCGAGGCAGTCCAGTATCTACAGATGGCCGCCTTCTATATGTCGCGATGCTGCGAGATGGTTATCGGGTGCGCGACGGTGAGATAGCTGCTGCGGATGTCTATCCGGAGGTTGATTCCGGCGGGCGATCAGCTGAGCTTCGCGGCTGGAGCTTCGAATCATGAGCTATGGATCGAGACGGCGTCAGGCGAGGGTTCTCGCCTCGTCCACGTACTACCGGGCAAAGAAGTACGGGCTTGTGAGATCGGCGACGGCGAAGATCCGGTTCTTTCCAGCGACGGGACTTATCTTGCTTTTCTACGGGAGGATCGAGGCCGGGGAAGCCTGTGGATGGTGGAGTTGCGGGATTGTGCCCCCGCGCCAAAAAGGATTACCTCGCCCGCGTTGGACGTTCGGACGCTGGCGGTAGGACCGGAGGGCAGTTTTGTCATGAGCGCAATCCATCAAGGCAGAGAGCGTATCTACCGGGTTTCGCCGGGCACAGAACCGCGGCTTCTGGCGGAAAGCGACGGGCCGTTGAACTCGCCCGCGCTGTCTCCTGACAGAAGGGTGCTCGTGGTGCGAAAGCGTGCATCGTATCGGTGGCAGCTGGCGTCACTCGATCTTTCGTCAGGGGTCTGGAAACAACTTACCTACAGCGACTGCAATGCGTACGCACCATCGTGGCAGGATGATCATACGGTGCTTTACGCGACGGATTGCATGCGGGGCATGGGCTTGACGACGCTTGCCTCCCTGAAGATCGACCGCTAATTGTTCGGACCGCTAGCTTCAGTAAGTCGGTGTCTTTCTGGTGTCGTAGTCTTCGCCAAACTTATTTTTGTGAGGACCGGGAGCGGATTCCTCGAGGGCTAAAGTTCCCAAATCGAGGTTGCTGCCGGAAACGGTGATACGGCGACCGGTCGCGGCAAGATTTGCATCGGAGTTGCCCATAGCCCACACGTGCATCATGTAGATCCCCGGCGCGACATCATGGATCACCAGGCTACCGTATACGGAAGAGGTCGCGTAGTACGGCGTGGGCACGCTAACCACCACGGCGCTCATCTCTGGATGGATGTTGCAGAAGATGTAAGAAACTCCCGGACGGTCGAAGTGCACGCTTCTGCTGGAGCCGCTTTCGTAAAGGCCAAGATCGAATCGCTTGCCATTGAAGAGAGAGAAGACGTTGTGAAAGAAAGGGTCGAGGTTGGGAAAATCAACAACGCTACCGGTTTGTACCACCAATAAGTGGGGCACGAACTGTTTGTTCTTCTGTGCCAATTGCAGATGGTTTCGGTTTGCGCCGGGAGATCGCGCCGGAAGAGCGGCGTCCACCGGCGTCAGCCATAGCACAACCCCCTCATTCGAACGATGCTCGGTATTGCTTGCTGCACCGGTGAATTTTACTTTCGCCTGTGCGGTCACTTCGGTCGGCTGAGCAATGGCATGCACCTGAAGGATTACAACCAGAACGAGCCAGCTCAGGGATAGCTTGCAGGGTCGCATCAGAAGAGGTAGCCCATCGTCAGATCGAGCGTTTGTGAATCTTTGGGGGCGCCATAGATGTACCAGGATTTCAGATAGCGGTACTCGCCTGCGAAGACCAGGTATGTCTTTGGACGGTAGATCAGATTCATGGCTACACTCTGATTTCGAATCAGGTAGAGGTACGGGGATGGGTTGATGACTGGCGCCTGATCACGCACCTGGCCGGCGCGAGCACTATCTTCTCCGAAGAATGCATTCGTATCGAGGCTAGGTGTTATGTGGAACTTCAACTGCGTCCATCCCCCGGTAGCATTCAGTCCGCTGGGATATTCCGCGCTATACTCCTGGACGATATTTTTGAATGCGCCTCCACCGAGATCGCCAATGCCGCGTCCACGATAAAACTCGCCGGAGAGCTCGGCGATTCTGGGCAACGGAAGACGCCAGTCGGCAGTTCCAGCCCAGAAATCGAGTGCTTGATTTTCTGTGTTTGCGGTGTAGTAGTAGAGCTGCCGCGTGTAGTAGCCGTTCGCACCGAGTTGGTACGGTCGTTCCTTGTTTCCCCACTCGTAAGCGATTCGCCCTTCGTAACCGGGCTGGAGGCTTCGTCTGGCGATGCCATATGCCTGTTCTCCAGTCACGTAACCTGCCTGGGGATCAAGAAGTCCGAACGCAAAAACTCCGCGAGAAGAATCGGTGAAATTCATTCGGTGTGCGACGGTGGCCTGGGGGAGCCAGGTCCACAGATTGCCGGCCCATGCCAGTGCCGGCGCGCCTACCGTGGCGAACGAAGTCGGCGAAAGAGGGGTGATCAACGGCGTCTGCAGGCCCGCTGACACCTGCGTGTTTTTCCAGTCGAGATTCGCATCCACGGTTCGCAGGCGCAGGTTCATGGCGGTGGGCGGTGGTATCGTTGTGTAATTTGTGGGATTGAAGAAGTCGACTGCGATGTCCGCCGAGGTTCGGGCATTCCAGAGCTTTGGTCCGGACGCGCTTAAGCCGAGTTGAGTCTGCTCGACGCTGGCTCCCATGGAGTGGTGCGCCCATTGCGCGGTCCGCGGCAGAGCGATGAGCGGCAGGATGGGATTGTCGACGGCGCCATCGACGACATAGGAGTTGAACAAGATCATGCCGTTGAGCCGAAGTGGATATCTCGACTCACTACCAACTTTCGTCTGGTCAAGAGTCTTCACCTCAGCCTGAACAACCTGCTGATCGTCGCGAAGTTGGTCCACGGCAGTTTTGAGGGATTCTGCTCCGCTCGCACTCTGCGTACTGGCTGCCAGCTCTTCCCGCAGTTCATTTACTTCTTTCTTCAGATCGTCTACTTCCTGCCGGGAATCTTTGAGTTCCTGATGCATTTCAGCCAACATGTGCAGGATTTCTGCTGTTTGCTGTGAGGACGACGAAGAGTTCGAATCCGCCACCGCCGCCCGGGGGGCGGATTGGCTCTGCTGGGCCCTAAGCGACGTCGCTTGAAATGCAGATAGAACGATCACGGGCACGATCAGAAGATTTATCGTTCTGTGGCGTGGGGTTCCCATAAGGACATTGCAACTCCGCCAATGAGGGATTCCGATCCAGCACTGAAGATGCGCACATTCTACGAAAGCGCGGGAGCAAAGGGAAATTGCCGCGTCCGGAGCTTGCGCGCTTCGGGTCATTCGTTTTGACGCTGATTCCCTTTTTGCGTCACCCGCGCGCAAACTGGGCCGCCCACTCTCAGAATGCT
Organism: uncultured Acidobacteriaceae bacterium; assembly: GCA_963725225.1. Taxonomy (GTDB): domain Bacteria; phylum Acidobacteriota; class Terriglobia; order Terriglobales; family Acidobacteriaceae; genus Silvibacterium. The sequence continues at coordinate 134,234 of CAVRXY010000005.1, read as the reverse complement.
CCCCGGCAGGTCCAGATCGCGTTCAGGGTTTTGGTCAGAACTACTAAATCTCCTGTGAAGGACCAGGTACTTACATATTCCACATCAAGTGCGACGCGCTTCTCATAGGGCAAGCAGCCCCGGCCACTCACCTGCCACAGGCCTGTTATCCCCGGCAAGACTGCTGCATAGAGTGTCTCGCCCGCCCCGTAGCGTTTGAGCTCTTCTTCGACGATGGGGCGCGGACCCACCAGGCTCATCTGGCCGAGAAGGACGTTGAGAAGCTGCGGCAACTCATCCAGATTGGTGCGGCGCAGGAAGGCACCGATTTTCGTGATTCGCGGGTCGTCCTTCAGCTTTCGGTAACAGAGCCATTCACGCCGGGCTTCGGCGCTCTGCGCCAGATGATTCCAGAAAATGTGATCGCTGTCGTAGAGCATCGTACGAAACTTCCAAAGGCCAAAGGTCTTTTCACCGAGCCCGACACGCTGATGCCGGTAGAAAATCGGACCGGGAGAACTGGCTTTGACGATGATCGCGACAATTGCCACAAGAACAAGCGCAACTGGCAGAATCGCAATTGCCAATATGAGGTCGAGGAGCCGCTTGCCGACCCTGTACCTTACTCCATTTGTCGGCAGGTAAAGAGCATTCATTTTCATTCTTCCCGATTTTTGGTCTGTGTGATGTCTGATGAACCGTCCGAGAGTTCCGTCGCGGCTATTTGAAACGCCTGGTGCTGTTCTACGTAACCCTCATTTTCTGTGACAGGCGCGGTGTTACTGACATTCCGATGTCATTGCTTTGTCACTGCTTTGTCGACGGGGGCGAGGAGTGCGCCGGCGGCGGGCTGAGATATGGCGGCGTATCCTTAATTAGGTGAATCAAGTTGCACTTAAGCAATTAAGCTGCACTTAAGCCATGGCTGGCAGACTTGCAGAGTGGCTGCCAACTCCGATTGGACGATGCGCATACTCCTTGTCGAAGACGAAGCGCGACTGGCCGAGAATCTTGGACAGGCTTTTCGCGAAATCGGGCTTGCTGTCGATCATGCCCCGGATGGACCTACGGGGGAGTATCTGGCACGGCAGGGCGTCTACGACGCGATCGTCCTTGACCTGATGCTGCCCGGCAAGAGCGGGCAGGCGCTGCTGCGGGACCTGCGGCGCGACAAGAAGACCACTCCTGTTCTGGTGCTAACGGCGCAGGAGGGCAAGGAGTCGGTTGTCGAGCTCCTGAACAGCGGCGCGGACGATTACCTGAGCAAGCCTTTTGACCTGGGCGAGCTCATCGCGCGCGTGAAGGCAGCGATCCGCCGCGGAAAGGGAGTGGCGGATCCGATTCTTCGCATTGCCGACGTGGAAGTGAATACCCTGCAGCAGACGGTACTTCGCGCTGGACGGCTGGTAGATGTCTCGCCGACGGAATTCCGCATATTGGAGTACCTTCTGCATCGGCCGCGTGCGGTGGTCTCGAAGCAGGAGCTACTCGAGCATCTCTACGACTACGACTGGGCACACCACTCGAATGTTATCGAGGCGCATATCTCGAATTTGCGACGGAAGCTCGACACCAGCGGAGCGGAGCCTTTGATCGAGACTCTGCGGCATCGCGGATACCGGTTGCGGCGGGGGCGAGACGCGACGGCATGAAAACCCGATCCCTTACGCGACGGCTGACGATAACGGTTCTCTTGCTGGAACTGCTGTCGTTCGCTGCGCTGGTGAGCGCAGCCCTCCTGTACGAGCGGCATACCCACTTTGCGGCCTTCGACGTGATGCTTCGCGGGCGCGCCGACTCTCTGCTGGGAGCGGTGCAGGACGCGGACGACGCCGACGATAACGTGCTGCTGGATACCAAGGGACTGGCATTGCGCGGTGCGGACCTTTATCGAGTAGAAGATGAGAAGGGCCGCGTTCTCGGGGAGTCGGACAGGAACGGTTGGCTGAATTCGGTCCCGACGAGAGATGGGATCACCACGGCCAAGATCGACGGAAGAGAATATCGCTTTATTCGCATCCACGGCCTGCGGGTTGTGGACCCTGGCGAACACGGTGGCGTATCGCACGCGATTTCGGTCGTATACGGTGTGCGTACCGGGACACGTTTGGCACCAAATCTTCGAGGCGGTGCGCTTCTATTCCTTCGCCAGTCTGATTGCGCTCGGCCTGACGGCTGTCGCAATGACCTGGATGATGCGCCGCGGCCTGGCGCCTCTTTATGAGTTGGCGGGGAAGGCCGAGCAGTTGTCGGCTGCGCGTCTCGATTTCCAGGCACCCCAGGCGGCAAAAGAGACGCGGGAATTGCGGCCTCTTTCGTTGGCGCTCGAATCGGCGCTGTCCAGGCTGGATCGGTCCTTCCGGCAGCAGAAGCGGCTGACGAGTGATGCCGCGCATGAGCTCAAGACGGATGTCGCCATTGCCAAGTCGTCTTTGCAACTGCTTGCGATGCGTCCACGGTCAGTCGAGGAATATCAACAGGGACTCGAACGATGCCTGGAAGACAATGCCCGCGTCGAGAAGACCGTCCAGGAGATGCTGACCCTTGCACGGGTTGAACACGGTGAGACAACGGCCGCTGACAGCGAGCGGGCGCGATGCGCGATTCGGGAATGCGTGGAAAAGAGCGTTCAACAGAGCGAGGGGTTTGCCCAGCTTCGGCAGGTGAGGGTGACGCTGGACGCAGCCATCGAGCCGATTATCGGACTCGAGCAGCGGGATGGTCTGCTTCTGTGCTCAAACCTGCTGCTGAATGCGCTGCAGCACTCTCCTGCCGGCTCGACGGTCAGGTTGAGCCTGACGGCTAATGAGCAGGCAATGATTTTGACGGTGAGCGATGAGGGGCCGGGAATTGAGGTCGGCGATCTTGCTCATATCTTCGAGCCGTTCTACCGAGGCGACGCTTCGCGCGACCGCAAAAGCGGAGGAACAGGCCTGGGCCTCTCGATCTGCAAGGCCATTTGCGAACGGGCCGGCGGATCGATTGCAATTGCGAACGGAGCCGGCGGGGGCGCGGTGGCGACAGTTTGGCTGCCCATCCTGTATTCGCAGGATATTGACCGGGCTTCAGTGGAAATTAAGGAAGAGGCGTAACACTGTTCCTGCCCGGCGACTTCTCGTGCCGCCGAAGCCTAACAGGAGCAAAATTCATGGCCAGCAAGCGCTCTTTCGTCTTCGCCCTCCGGCTGCTCAGTTTCGCAGCCCTGCCGCTTATTGTCCTTTCGCCGGCTGCTCGCGCGCAGTCGAACTATCACGTTGTGGATCGCTGGACGATCGGGGGAGAAGGTGGCTGGGACTACCTGCTGGCGGATGGGCCGGCGCATCGCCTTTACGCGACTCACAACGCTCGCGTGGAGGTGATCGACACAACGACCGGCAAGGTGATTGGCGCTGTGACCGGATTGAAGAGCACGCATGGGGTGGCACTCGATCCCGATGGCAAGACCGGATACGCCAGCGATGGCGCGGGGAACGCGGTGGTGGTGTTTGACCGCTCCAGCTTCGCGGTTCTGGCCACCATTCCGGCGGGAACCAACCCGGATGGAATCGTCTACGAGCCGGTTACCAAGACGGTCTGGGCGTTCAACGGACGGAGCCAGAATGTGACCATTGTAGACACGGCGACGCGCACAGTTGCCGCCACGGTTCCGGTGCCCGGCAAGCCTGAGTTTCCTGTGGCCGACGGCAAGGGAAATGTCTACGTCAACATCGAAGACAAGAACGAGATCGCAAGGTTTGATGCGAAGACTCATACCCAGCTTTCCGTGTGGCCGCTCACCGGTTGCGATTCTCCGTCGGGATTGGCCTTCGATCCGGCGGGACGGCGCCTCTTTTCCGTTTGCGACGGGGGCAAGATGGTTGTGACCAGCGCCGACACCGGAAAGATTCTCGCGCTACCGGCGATTGGTGATGGTCCGGATGCGGCCGCGTACGACGCGCAGCACAAGCTCGCGTTTTCTTCGAATGGGCAGAGCGGCAATTTAACGGTAGTTGATGCGAGCAAGCCGGAGTATCCGGTGTTGCAGACGGTCACGACGGAAAGAGGGGCGCGCACGATGGCGCTTGATCCGGTAAGCGGGCGCATTTACCTGGCAACGGCGAAATTTGGACCGGCACCCGCGCCGACACCCGAACATCCGCGCACGCGGCCATCGATCCTGCCGGGAAGCTTCACCATTCTGGTCGTCGCGAAGTAATCGCCAGTACTCAAGGGCCGGCACTGACGGCGCTCGCCGTCAGCCGGCGGCCATCTCAACTTCCTGATGCCTGTTGCGCGTGAGCACGAAATAAACGATGGGCGTCACGATCAGGCTCAGCGACATCGACAGCAGCAGGCCGCCGATAACGGCGATTGCCAGGGGCTGCAGCATCTGCGAGCCGGACCCGAGAGCAAAGGCGAGAGGAAGCATTCCGCAGATGGCCGCAGTGGCGGTCATCACGATGGGTCGCAGCCTCCGCTGGGCGGCATGCAGCATGGCGTCTCTTGCCGAAGCACCCTGCGCGCGGTAACGCTCATCGGCGTCGAGCAAGAGGATTCCGTTCTTGGCGACGATGCCGATGACCATGATCAGGCCCATGAAGGATGCCACGTTGAAGGTGGTGCCGGTGACCAGCAGGGCGAGGATGACTCCGGCAACGGAGAGCACTGACGAGGTAAGGATAGCGACCGGTGCAGAGAAGTTGCGAAACTCGACGAGCAGCACCCCGAAGACCAGCGCCAGCGATAAGAGCAGGACACGCAGCAATTCCTGAAAGGACTTTTGCTGTTCCTGATAGGTGCCTCCGTATTCGATACGGACTGTGGGCGGGAGGTGCATGCCTTCGATGGTGCGCTGAACCTTCTTGATGGCGGTCCCGAGGTCTGATCCTTCGAGGCGAGCGGTGACGACGACAAGCTGTTGCAGATTTTCGCGCCGGATTTCATTCTGCGGCGGAAGTTGCGTGATCTGAGCAAGTGAGCCGAGGGTTGCCAGCTTACCGGTAGAACTGTTGAAGACGGTGTTCTCGATGGTGTCGAGCGACTGGCGCGTTTCATCGCCGAGCCGGACGCGCACAGTGTAAGGGCGTCCGTTGGCAATGAGCGGATCGGTGGTGGTGACGCCGTCAAGGATTGAAGTCGCATCTTCAGCGACTTCCTGCGGGGTAAAGCCCATGCGCGCGGCGACGACGGGATCGACCTGAAAGACGGTGGCGGGCCCGCTGATCGTGTTGTCAATGCCGTTTTCAACGTCGACTACGCCGGGGATTTTTGAGATTGCGTCGCCGATTTGCGGTCCAAGTTGCGAAAGAAGTTCAGCGTTGCTGGAGAAGATTTTGATCTGGATCGGTTCCGGCGCATTCGACAGGTCGCCGATCATGTCCTGCAAGACCTGGGTGAATTCGATGTCGAGTTCGGGCTCTGTTTTCCTTATCTCGGCGCGGGCATCGGCCATGACTTCGTCAATCCCACGGCTGCGATGCGACTTGAGCTTTACAGTGATGTCGCCGGTGTTGGCCTCAGTTACGGCGGCAAGTCCCATCTGCAGACCGGTTCGGCGGGAAGTGCTTTCCACCTCGGGAAGGCTGCGCAGAATGTGATCGACGTGTTCGAGGACACGGTTGGTTTCGGTCAGGGAGCTGCCGGCGGGCATGATGTAGTCGAGGATGAAGCCGCCTTCATCCATCTCCGGAAGAAGGTCGCTGCCGAGTCCGAGGTAAGCAAATCCCGATCCAACTACGAGAAGAAGGCAAAGGCCGCCGAGCAGCAACGGTTTGCGAAATGCCCACTGCAGAACCGATTCGTGCCAGCTCAGGACGCGAGTCATCAGGCGGCTTTGTCTCGAGTGAGAGGCGGTGTGAGTTTCGCGATTGGCGCGCAAAAGCGTGAGGCTCAGGCCGGGAGTCCAGGTTAGAGCCAGGAGCAACGAAGTAAGCAGCGCGGCGGTCATGGTGACGGCGAGCGCGCGGAAGAAGCTACCGGTAACGCCGGTGACCGAAATGAGGGGGAGAAAGACGACGACAGGTGTAATCGTCGAGCCGATCAGTGGGACTGTAATCTCGCGCAAGGCGAGGCGCGCGGCCTCTACTCTCGATTCGCCCGCGTCGCGATGAAGAACGATGTTCTCGACGAGCACGATTGCGTCATCGATGACGAGACCAATGGCCGCCGCCAGTCCGCCGAGAGTCATAAGGTTGAAGCTCTCTCCGATGATCCAGAGAAAGAGGATAGTGATGGCGATGGTGACCGGGATGACGAGGCCGGCGATGAGCGACGAGGTCCAATCCCCGAGGAAGAGGAACAGAACGAGCGACGCCAGGGCGAGACCGATGAGGATGGCGTCGCGCACGCTGCGGATGCTGTCGCGCACCAGTTCGGACTGGTCGTAGTACGGTTCAAGGCTCACGCCGACGGGGAGGATCTTTCTCAGGTCCTGCACCTTGGCGGCAACTGCATCGGCTACGGCCACTGTATTGCTGGCGGGCTGGCGCGTGATGTTCAGCAGGACCGCCTGCTTGTTCCCGGCGGTCACGGTTGTGTATACCGGCATGACGCCGGGCTCAACGGTGGCGACATCGGAGACATGCACGGGCGCGCCGGAAGCTGTTGTCTTCACGACAAGGCGGCCGAGTGCAGCGGCGTCGTGGACCTGTGCGCCGACCAGCCCGAGGATCAGCTGATGATTCGCCTCGTACAATCCTGGGGAATCGATGATGTTGGAGGCCTGGACGGCGTTCACCAGGTCGAGGATGGTGACGCCAGCATTCTGCATGCGCGCCATGCTGGGCACCAGGTGGAACTCAGGTATTTTGCCACCCTGCACCGTTATAGTGGCAACTCCCTGCACACGGTTCAGAGGAGGTTTCAGCTCGTAAGTGGCGAGTTCCCAGAGCTGCGTCTGCGAGAGGCGATCGGAGGTAAGGCTGTAACCGATGATCGGAAAGGTAGCGAAGGTGAGCCGGTTTGTGGTGATGGTGGCCGTAGCGGGCAATGTCTGGCGCACTGTGCCGAGCGCGGCGTCGACCAGTTGCAGCGTGCGGAACATATCGACGTTCCAATCGAAGAAGAGACTGACTTCGGCGGAGCCGCGACTGGTGGTCGAGCGCACGGTGACCAGGCCAGGAACGGCATTGATGGCGTCTTCGATTGGCTTGGTGATGGTCACCTGCATCTGCTCGACCGGCATAACGCCGTTGTCGACGCCGATCACAACGCGGGGGAAATTTGTCTCGGGGAAGACAGAGATAGGAACACGCCCGGCTGCGTAAACCCCGATCAGGGTGATGACGATGAGGAAGAAGAAAATGGGTCCGCGAAAGCGCAGGAGCCAAAACCGGGGGTCATCGTTGAACTTGTGACGGGATTCGTCGCGGAGTTCCATCAGTTCGACTCCCCTGCTGAACTGTCGTCCTTCGCCTCTGCGCCGACCTTCACCCTGGTTCCATCGTCGAGACCGTAAGCACCGGTTGTGATTACCATGTCCTGTGCAGTGACTCCATTGAGGATCTGGACATCGTCCCCATCGTTGATGCCGAGCGTGACCGGCTTACGGTGGGCCGCGCCCTCACTGCCCACCACCATCACTGACTTGCTGCCGTCCTGCGCGGTGAGGATGGCGGAGAGAGGAACCTTCAACGCGTCTGGCACGGTCTTGCCGGTGATGGAGGCGCGCACTGGAGTGCCAACCTTGTAGCGTCCGTCGCTATTGTCGAGACGCAGCCAGACCTCCACGGTCGTGCTGCCGGGATCGAGGGCAGGGCTGACAAGGGAGATCTTTGCGGTAACAGGCTCGCTGATGCCAGGCACGGTGATCTCTGCTTCATCGCCGACTTTAAGGCGTTGCGCGACGGCCTGCGCAAGGTGAACCTTGGCGAGCAGGCTGGAGGTGTCCATCACGGTGAGGAGCGCACCGCCGGCGGTTGCTGTTTCACCCGGAAATAGCGGACGGTCGGTCACGACTCCGGAGATCGGGCTGCGAATCTCGGAGTAGGAAACCTGCGCCTCCGCACCCAGATATTTACCTTTGGTGGAGGTCAGCTGTCCCTGAGCCTGCTGTAAGGCGGCCTCACGACTCACCTTCTGCATGGACTCGAAGTGCTTTTCGGCCGCATCGTAGGCGACCTTTGCCTGCACCAGGGCGGCCTGCGCGGTGTCAAGATCGCGCCCAGGGATGGCACCTTCTTTGAAGAGCTGCTGACGGGCGGTAACAATGCTTTGATTCAGATCGAGCTGCGCTTTTGTCTGCTGCACGTCAAGCTCAGCCTTCTGGTAGTCCTCGGGAACCTGTGCCTTGGTCTGTGCAGCGAAGGCCGCCTGGGCCGATTGATACTGACCTTCATTGTCGAGAACGGCGGCGGCGAGATCGCGATTCTCAAGCTCGGCGAGCAGTTCGCCGGCCTTCACGCGGGAACCACGCTGTACATAGAACTTGCGTACGGGTGCGGTGATCCTCGGCGAGATCGCAGCCTGAGCGAGAGGCGACAGGGTTGCATCGGCGAGGATGCGCTCGGAGATGGTGCCTACTTCAGGTTTTGCCGCCTGGACGGTGACGAACGCCGCTGCGGTTTCGTCATCGGCTTTGTGGCAGGCGGCAAGATTGCAAAGCAGCGGAGTTGCGATGAGGAGCAACCAGAACGGAAACTTGGATGAAGAAGGGGCTGGCATTCGTGTCTTGTCGCTCCTAAAGGATTCCAGTCAGGATTTGCAGACCAGCTCGCGCGTTCTGATACCGCAGAGCACCGTCGGCCTGGGCTGACTCCGCTGCTGTGTACGCATTTTGAGCATCGACGACTTCGAGCACTGTGGCCTCACCGGCGGAGTAGCGAAGCCGCGTGAGCCGCAGGCTCTCGGCGGCAGTGCGAACACTCTGATCCAGCAGGCCTAGCTCTTCGTTGGCGGCATTGGCCTCGGAATACGCTTCGTCCAGATCCGCGATGAGACGGCGTTGCGCCGCGGTGAGGGAAACACGAGCGACGTCGCGGCGAATCTCGCTCTGCTTTACCCGCTTCTGCGTCGAAAACCAGTCCCAGACGGGAATGTCGAGGGTTCCGCTGATGGAATAGCCGAGATTGCGAACACCTTCGGGGCCGTTCTTGGCGAACTGGGGAGCGTCGATACCGTAGGTGAAGTTCAGCGCCAGGTCGGGGAGATATGCGGCCTTCGCTCCCAGCACCTCGGCGTCGCTCTGCTGCAGGCCGGCGAGGGCGCTGCGGATTTCGGGATTATTCGCGGCTGCGGCCGAGTTGACTTCTTCGCGCGTAGGCAGCGTTTCAACCCCGGTGGGAGCGACGGTGGTGTATTGCGTGCGGGGGTCGGGAAAGAGTAGTACGGCTAACTCCAGCCGGGCTTTTTCAGCTGCGACTCGGGCATCCGTCAGATCGCGCTGTCGCTGCTGGCGTTCGAGGTCGGCCTTCACCACATCGGCGTGAGCGGCTTCCCGGGCGGCTTCCCGCTTCTGCGTGAGATCGGTGAATGACTGGGCTTCGTCCAGGGCTTCAGTGAGCACAGCTTGCTTTCGGTCGGCGTTCGCTACCGTGTAATAAAGGTTGACGACGGCTGCAACCAACCCGCGGCGGCCGACCTCAAGCTCTGCAGCCGCCCGCGCGGCGGCGGCGGATGCGGCCCGGACATCGGCAAGCTGCTTAAGCCCCACCGTTTCATTGATTGAGGCCTGGCTGGCGTACTCGCGAACGGCGTTGTTCGCGATAAAGATCGGGGCGGATTGGTTGCCGGTCTGTCCCGCCTGGTTTTTCTGGCCGTTGGGCTGCGTATACAGGGCCTGGTTATGGTAGACGACTGACGGTAACAACGCAGACTTTGCCAGATAGCGATCGATCGCAGCCGACTGCTCATCGCCACGAGTGCCGGCAAAGGTGGGCTCATTCTGCTGGGCGCGGTGAATCGCGTCCTCAAGCGTGACGACGACCGGCGATGGAGCCGTAGTGGCAATCTCTTGCGCATGCGCACTCGCTGAGATGAAACACAGGGCGAGGCCAGTTATCAGCGCTCGACTCAATCTGCTCCTCTGAGCCATGCCATTGATAGTAAGTGGGCTACCTTAAGTCAGGCTGAAATGTGGCGGCAAAGTGCGACTTAACGGTTGCTGCTTGTCTCACCTCGGTCAGGAGGAACGCAAAGCCTTGGTGTGCGTCGTGAGCAGAATGAACAGGCCGCCGATGAACGGCAACAGCGGAAAGGAGGTCCGAGCAGCAGTCACGGCTGTTCAAAACGACGACCTTGCCTTGCAAGCACGGTGATTGGCTAACCTTTATGGGCTAATACGGAACCGGACAGAGCGCCATTTGGCGCCATGAGCATTGGCGTTCGCCAGCTCGAACGATGGGTTGGCCCAAATTCATTTGGGGATAGAGCGATCTGTGCCAGAATGATCTGACAATCATGGCCAGTGTGCGCCCACGGAGATTCGATGGATCGCCCTCCCCACCTTCGAAAACGACTGATCCGCTACGCCGGGTTTGGCATTCTTATAGTGTGGACCCTTCTCGGCGGGCTGGCCTGGGCACGGCATTCGCTGGTCTCAGGAGTTCCACAAGGGAATCTGCTGCCTGACCTGCTGGGCTTTCTCACCTGCTGCTCCCCGTGGCTGCTCTTTACCCCGCTAGTCTTCCGACTCGAGCAGAAATATCCGCTCGATGGCGGGAGCTGGCCGGAGCACCTGTTGATTCTGGCCCTGGCAGGGCTGCCGCTGTCGTATCTCGCAAGCGGATTTGGCGATACCCTGAGTGCGGGAATTCAGCACCTCTTGCGCCAGCCCCACGGGCCCAATCCGTGGTGGCCGATTTCCGTTCCTAAACTCGCGCTTGATCAGGCACTCTACTGGCTAACGGTTGGCGGCGGCTTCATGATTCGCAGCCTGATTGACCTACATGAGAAGGACCGCCTGTCGGCCCAGCTCGCGCTCGAAAGGGCGCAACTTGAAAGCAGCTTGCGGCAGGCTGAGGTCGAAACACTGCGCATGCGTCACAATCCACACTTTCTCTTGAATAGCCTGCAGAACATCTCGAAGCTATCCCAGGAGAAGCCGAAGACGGCTGCGCAGATGCTTACGAAGCTGGGTGACCTGCTGAAGATGTCGCTCAAGGGCGATATTCAGTCGGAAACACCGCTCGACAAAGAACTGGCTTTGACCCAGGCTTACGTAGCGATCGAGAAGATGCGATTCGGCGATCGCCTGTCGGTTCTGATTGACGTTGCTCGCGGCACAGAACGTGCGCTGGTTCCGAGCTTCCTACTGCAGCCATTGATCGAGAACGCGATCCGGCATGGGTTGCAGGCCGATGGGAAAAGCGGGCTGATCTGGATACGTACCATCCTGCGGCCGAAGGACATCATCCTCACGGTGAGCGATAACGGCAAGGGCCTGCCGGTCGAGAAGTTCGAGGATCTGGAGGTGGGTATCGGCCTTGGCTCAATGTGCCAGCGGCTCGCTCGCATGTACGGCGAGAAGCACACTTTCTCGATGCAACATCTGCCCGAAGGGGGAAACGAAGTCCGCATCGTTCTTCCGCTCAAGTACAAGGCCACCACACCGCAGACAATTTCCCGTGAGCAGCCTGCGCCTGCTGATCGTCGATGACGAGCCGCTGATCCGCAGGGCCTGATTCAAAATTAGAGGAACTGTTCCACCCAAAAAAGGAGGCGGGATTGGGCCTCCCGCCTCGCCCGAGTAAAACACTTGAGTGCTACTTCTGAGATTGCGAAATCGAATTCGTTGTTGAGTTGATTACATTTGGTGCGACCGCTTGCGGATGCAGATGTGCAGGAGGTACGGGAACGGCTACGACTCCCAAAGACGCAAAGATGACTACGGGTAGCAAGGGCGATGGAACCTTACGGCTGCGGGTTCGAACCTTCTCACGGTTCATATACATTTCTCCAAAAAAATGGGCCTGTAATCAACTGATGCCGGCAGGCTGCCGATGTTTACTTACTGCTAATCATGTTGCGGCGGGGAGTGGTTAATGACCATAGCCACTTGTGACGGCTCAGGCATAGCCACTATGATTGGTCGATGGCTGACGTTTCCGCTGGAGTGCTGCCCGTCGTCGCCATTGACCGGGACTGCGCGACTCCCCTGCACAGACAGATCTATGACGGTTACCGGGCCGCGATCCTTCGCGGCGATCTGCGGCCGGGACAGCAGTTGCCGTCCAGTCGGGCTCTCGCCACCGAGATCGGGATTTCGCGCTTCCCTATCCTCGACGCTTATGCGCAGCTCTTGACGGAGGGGTATTTCGAGAGCCGCACGGGGGCAGGGACGTTTGTCTCCGAATCTTTGCCCGATCAGTTGACCTCGAGGGCCAACGGCACCCGGGCGACGGCACACATCGATTCCCGGCCGCGGCCAGTTTCGCGCCGGGCTGGGCTGCTGCCGCAGTTCGCGGAGACACCGTGGCGGCACGGGTGGGGCGCCTTCGGCGTGCACCAGCCGGCTCTCGATCAGTTTCCATTTCGCACATGGGCCGGCCTGGTGACGCGTCATTCGCTCAGTCCGCGCGCCAGCGCGATCCACCGTGTCGATCCGCAGGGTCTGGAGCAATTTCGCGAAGTGATCGGTAATTATCTCGGGACGGCTCGTGGAGTGCGATGCGATCCCGAACAGATCATGATCGTGTCCGGGTCGCAGCAGGCCCTCGAAATTGCATCCCGCGTGTTGCTCGACGCCGGGGATACGGTATGGATCGAAGAACCCGGCTACCAGCTAACGCGCGCTGTGCTTATGGGAGCTGGTTGCCGGCTCGCTCCCGTCCCTGTCGACGATGAGGGCATGGACATTGCCGCGGGCATCAAGCGATCTCCCAAGGCGCGGGCCGCTTTTGTTACGCCGTCGCACCAGTACCCGCTCGGAGTGACGATGAGCGCGTCGCGGCGCCTGCAACTGCTCAACTGGGCGCACAGTTCAGGGGGGTGGATCATTGAGGATGACTACGACAGCGAATATCGCTACGGAAGCATGCCGATCGCGTCGCTGCAGGGGCTCGACCGCAACTCACGTGTGATCTACATCGGAACTTTCAGCAAGGTTCTATTCGCGTCGCTGCGCCTGGGATACATTGTCGTTCCTCCCGATCTGGTCGAGCCGTTCCGCAGAGTGCGCTTCGCGATGGATATCTTTCCGCCGTACCTCTATCAGGAGGTGCTCACGGATTTCATCAAAGAAGGGCATTTTGCCCGGCATATTCGCAGAATGCGTCTGCTCTACAGCGAACGGCGCACTATTCTCGCGAAGTGCGTCCGCGAAGAATTTGGCGATCAGGTGCAGATACTTGGATCAGAAGCCGGGATGCACATGGCCGTGACGCTACCGGAAAGCCTGGACGATGTTGAGATCGCGAACCGGGCGGCACAAGACCGAATCTGGCTGTGGCCGCTCTCTCCGAGTTATCTCGGCAAAAAGAAACGCCCGGGATTCATTCTGGGCTTTGGAAGCGCCCCGACGGAACAGATTCCTGAGGCCGTCCGTCGCGTGCGCGCAGCCTTTTCGTCTTGACGAGAGGGTCTGTCGTCGCGCCTTGGATGTTATTCCTCCGGAGCGCGGTAGCAACTGCGTCCGGGGACACAACGCGCGAGATGGACGTAGTTGTCGTCAGGTCCGGCGGGACCCATCGTCCGCAGGCACCAGTAGCTCGAAGAAGTGTGCACCCCGGGCAGCCACGATTCGACATCCTGCGGCGTGGTGCCGTAGGGGTTCTTTGTTCGGAGGCACTGGCATGGTTGAGAAGTGATATTGGTTGTGCTCATCATTGCCTCCTAGCCGACCGCGCCTGGGTCACGGTCTGATTGTCCCGCCGCGAGCAGAATCGTGCGGTAGATTGCTACGGGGAAGAGTTCCACTTTGTAAGCGTTCATGGAAAGCGGCGTTGCGCCTTCCATGGCAGCCTTGCCTGCGGCGCGTGCTGTCGCCTCGCTTATGGGCTTGCCGGTGAGCACGGCCTCTGCCTGTGCCGAGCGGCGAACGACCGGTGAAGCCGCTCCCATGGTTACGACGGCTCGCCGACAGATATTGCCGTCCATTTCGAGTACTACTCCCGCATCGGCGATGGCCCAGTCGAAGCTCTCCTTCTCGCCGTACTTCTGATATGCCGAACGCGTGCCCGGAGCCGGCCTGGGAATCGTCACCGCGGTCAGAAGCTCATCCGGCTCGATCACGGTGAACTTTGTGGGGTTGGCATCCGGCTGGACGTAGAGGTCCTTGATAGCGACGAGCCGCTTGCCGCGCTTCGCCGAGGTCAGCTCGACACTGGCGTTCAGGCCGAGCAGGGCGACTGCTGCGGAGGAAGGAGCGACCGCCGGGCAGGTGCCGTAGTCCATGATTGCGTGATACTGATTCAGTCCATTGAAGGCGAAGCAGAACTCCTTGCCTTTTCGCAGGCATTCGAAGTCGGCAGAACGGTAATACCAGCACTGCACCGGCTGGAGCAGATTGCCGCCCACCGTCGCCATATTGCGGATATGCGGCGTGGCGGCGTGGCCGCACGCATCGGAAAGAATCTGGTATCGGGTGCCGATCCCCGGGTGATCGCTGATCTCGGTGAGTGTGGTGAGCGCGCCGATGGTCAGACCCTGGTCGGTTTCACTGATTCCACGCAGCGCGGAGATGTTGAGGATATTGACCAGCTTCGAGGGCTGCGTCGTACCGTTCTTCATCCGGTCGAGCAGATCGACGCCGCCCGCTTTCACCACCGCACCATCCTTCAGCTGTGACAGCGCTGCGTCTACCGTTGTGCAATCTGCAAGTACGAAGGCGTTCATGCCAACTCCATCTCCTGTGGAGGCCTGCGCAGCGCCGCCAGCACGACCGATGGCGTCATAGGCGTCTGACGAATGCGCACTCCGATAGCGTTGTAAACAGCGTTGCCGATGGCAGCGCCAATGGATACCACTCCGGCCGCTTCACCAATCCCTGAAGCATCGGTCGAACTCTGGCCGATGTAGGCTTCGACCAGCCGGACGTCGATCTGAGGAGTTTCGCGTGAGCCTGCAATTTTGTAGGTCTCAAGGTTTGGATTGACCATGAGACCGTAGACCGGATCGAGCAGACGATTTTCGAATAGCGTGAAGGAAAGGCCCTGGATGATGCCGCCGTTGATCTGGCTCACAACCAGCGAGGGATTCATGGGACGGCCACAGTCATGGACCGACAGGACGCGCTTCACATGGATGCGACCGAGTTCCGTGTCGACTTCTACCTCTGCGACATCGACGCCGCCATAGGTTAGATATTTGCTGCGGTCGTAGTCCGGGATCCGCTTGGACTGCACCGTGATCTGATCGGTGGTCATCTTCGCTGCCGCACGCCGGAAGCTGACCGGCTTCATCGTTCCGGACTTGCTGCGAACCTCTCCTTCAACGAGTACAAGATCGTCGGGCTGCGCACGCAATGCTGGAGCAACGTCGGCCAGGAACTTCTGCGAAGCCTGCCAGGCCGCATCGCGAACGACTGGGGTGAGCGAGAGGGTGGTTACGCTTCCGCCAGAGTTGGGTCCGACCGGATAGTTGGTGTCGCCGGCTTTGACGGAAATCTGAGCCGGAGGCACGCCGAATTGCTCGGCCAGAATCTGCGCCATGACTGTCTTGATGCCGGAGCCAATATCCTGCACTGCGGACAAAACCTCAAGAGACCCATCCTTGTGCACACGGACTTCGGCGGACGAATTCATACTGACGAAGCGATACCATACCGACTGCGCCAGGCCGACTCCGCGCTTGAGGACACCGGTATCTGCTCCGGCCTTCGGATTGCGCGACTTCCAGAGATCGCTTTCGCGGACGATCTGGCGCTCGACGCGGCGCACTGGATGCTCGTCCGCCTTGTCGCGCAGATCGATCGGATCCATGTTGAGTTTCACTGCCAGCTCGTCGATGGTCTGCTCCAGCGCGAAAGCTCCCTGTGGATGCCCTGGCGCGCGCATCGCCGTTCCGGGCCCAGCGTTGATGAATACGTCATTCTCTTCGGTATGCAGGGCGGAGTATTTATAGAGGTTGGTAGCCGGCCCGGCACAGCCTGCGCCCGTACCGCATCCGGCGGTGCCGTAGCTGACGAGATGAATCGCAGTGATTTCGCCGTCTTTCTTCGCACCGATGCGCAACAGCTGATCGGAGCTGGGCCGATTACCCACTGACAGGTGCTCTTCTTCACGGTCGAGCATCAGGCGCACGGGCGCACCGGTCTTCTTTGAGAGGGCTGCCGCGACGACACCATAATTTCCCGCGCCGAACTTTGCTCCGAAGCCGCCACCCATATATTCGGTGATCACGCGGACCTGAGACATGGGGATATTGAAGAACGAGGAAAGCTCCTCTCGCACGCTGGCCGTGCCCTGCGTGGAGGACCACACGGTCAGCATCTCGGGCTTCCAATCGGCGACTACGCCGTGTGTCTCCAGAGCAGAGTGGGTCTGAACCTGAGTAATGTAGTGACCCGCGACGATGACGTCCGCTTCCTTGAAACTCTGATCGATATCGCCCTGCTTCTTGATCGACGGTCCGTGGACATTACCGGTTTGCGATACGTTACGCGGTCCGCCGCCCCCGCCAGCACTACCCGCCTGGTCGGCTGCTCCAGGAAAAACCAGGGGGGCATTCGACGCGCGAGCCTGGTCCATGTCGACCACGAATGGCATGACCTCGTATTGAATCTTGACTAAGGCAGCCGCTTCTTCTGCCGCATAGGGAGTGACTGCGGCCACGGCAGCGATGGGCTGACCTGCATACCGAACGACAGGATACTTTACCTGCTCGAGAGCAGGGTCGCGCAGAACCGCACCGCCCAGCGTGTGCTGGATAACATGGACACCCTTAACACCCGGATACCGTTCGGCTGCTGACGTGTCGACGGAAACGACCTTCGCGTGCGGAACCGACGCGTTGGCGAACTTCGCGTAGAGCATGCCGGGCAACTGGATGTCGGCGGTATAACGTGCACGGCCCGAAACCTTTGCCTGGCCGTCCCAACGTTCGACCGACTGCCCGACGTACTTGAGGTCCTTGTTGATCGGCCATACCGGCGGCTCGGTCACGGGAACGTCGCGCGATTCATCGCGCAGTGTGTACCCGGGAACTCCGACCGGCATCTGCACGGTTTTCTTGTCTACCTTCGGAGCTGCGTCGGGCGCTTCCTGCGGGAGCGCATCTTTGAGCATCAGATCTTCGATCAGCGAGTCTTCACTTGTGTGAATTGCCATGATGCTCCTCTCTACGCCTTGCGGTTGGTGCCCGCTACCTCAAGGGTCGCGGTGAAGATTCGGGGATAGGTGCCACAACGGCAGAGATTGCCGGCAATGGCGTGGCGGACATCCTGCTCGGTAGGCCGGGGATTCGCTTCCAGCAGCGCCGCGCAGCTCATCACCATCCCAGGCGTACAGAAGCCGCACTGCAGAGCATCGTGCTTCACGAATGCCACCTGGAGAGGATGCGGCGTACCGTCGTTGGAAAGGCCTTCGATCGTCATCACCCGGCGGCCGATGGCGTCGATGGCGAGCACGCTGCAGCTGTTGACCGGCATTTTGTCGAGCCATACTGTGCAGCCTGAACAGGACCCTCGATCACAGACAATCTTTGTGCCCGTCATTCCCAGTTGAATACGCAGGGCGTCGGCCAGCGTCGTTCGAGGCTCGATTTCGATGGAGTGGTCTTTGCCGTTGACATTCAACGTGACAGGAACCGCTCCAGGACCCAGGATCGTCACTCCCTGATTTGCGACGGGGGCGGCATCGGCGTTGAATGCATGAACGCCATCGAGCAACGCGGTTCCGGCAGCTGTGATTCCTGCCCCTTTGAGGAAACCACGGCGCGTGATGCCGTTTCGCCCTGGATCGCCTGACTGTTGGCCTGTCAGCGGTTCTTCTTTTGCTGACGGTGCAGGGTTCGGATGCGGTGCCTTATCAGCGGACATGCGTTACTCCTCACGACATTTGCCGGGTTACGTGGTCGTTGTCGGAATCAGCGCCCGATGAAACCGACTTCTCATGACCCTTTTCGATTTCAGACGGCGATTGATTCTCTGCCGGAATGGATAAGTTCGCTGCCAATACAAAATTCGACCTATCAATCGCGTTTTTAAAAGCTCGAACGCTGTGCCTCGAAGGAAGGAAACGAGCGAATGAATCAGGGCTGATATGGATCTGCTTTTGGAAGGCCCCTCAGCATGGGAAATCACCGATGCGAAACTATAACTCCGGCTACTTTGCACTTGCAACCGGTTGCAGAGAAATGGCGGTTGTAGAGTCATCCTGAAGCGCCACACCGTCGCGTGATGTCCGCAGCAGTCGGAATTCGCGCAATAATGTCGCAGGAGATAACAGGAGAATGCGAATTTCATGGCGCCTGTGGTTCAGGGTGGCGCTCCTCGTCATAGTGATCGCGCTTATCTGGATTCGCTTGATTCCGCACGGGCGGTCGCCGGCACACTCCGGCCACCGCATCACCGACCTGGCGGCTACCAGCCCAATGAACCAAGCAGGTGGCGGACCAGTTCCCGCGGAAGCGTACGACGTGTACTCCGCGCTCTATCAAGCGCCAAGCAAGGATGCGCTGGCATTCGCGGAATATTCGATAACCGATATCCCGCAGGTGGATGGCAGCTGTCTGAAGCCCTCGACACCACAGGAGCATGCGATGACCGATGCCTTCGTCGCAGCCAATCGGCAGAGTCACCCGTGGGAGCAGAAATTCACCATCCCGCAGGGATACCGGCTGCTACCGCGGAGCGAGGTTCCGCAAGTACAAAGCTGCCTGGCAACTCATGGACGCGACGTTGGTTGCGAGAGCTACAAGCAGCTCAGATATGTTCGCTTTCTGGGGGTTCCAGGATTCGACGAGGGTCATACCCGGGCGCTGGTATCCGTGATCAAGAGCTGTGGCGGCTTTTGCGGAGGCGGTGGGATCTTCGCAGTTGAGAAAGACGGCAGCACGTGGAAACGCTCGGAGACGACCGACTTCACTCGCAACTGCAGTTGGATCTATTGACGATCAGAATTGAGCACTCACGTTTCAATGAAAGATCGACACCTTCAACAGGTCGGTCGAGGCACTGGGGTTAAGAACCATCTTCAGGACGCCGCTGCCGGAGAGATCGACCTGGTCGGCGATCACATTTCCGAGAATGTTAGGTTCCGCTGCTTGAGCCGCCGCTGATAGCGACCTGATTTCCGAAGGTAGTGGAATGCAAATACAGGGATCCGGAGAAGGCCAGCGATCCTGATCCGCTGAATGAGAGCCCCGACGAGTTGCCGTGGTCCATGAACAGGAGCAGGCCCCGGCTGCCGCTGCTGCTGGCAGAGTCGGTCGTGTCGCCGGCGCTGTCCCAGTATGTGCCTCCCGTAGTGCACTGCCCCCAGAGGACATTGCCGGAAAGCGATGTTGGAATACTCAGCGACGACGAGGGTGCGGCGCCATTGCAGGTGAGCATGCTCGAGGACACGTTGTCGATCGATGTGCCACAGCCGGTGCACCCGGAAAGCTGCAGCGAGCCGGTGAGGAAGTAGAACATCACGCCGTCCGTCTGATGCCAGGTCATGCCGGAGGTCTTTGATCCGCAAGTGGGCGTGCATGGCGTTGCATTGCGCAAGTACTCGCTCCCGCCAGAAGAAAGATTGCCGTTCAGGTAATAGACTCCGGGAAGAAAGATGGCAGTGGAGTAGCCGTCGAGACCAGTGATACCGCTGGGATAATAGCCGGGGCCGAATTCTATGCACTGGTTTGTTGTCGGGTAGTGCGAGGTCCGACTGTCGGGGCAACCGTCCTGGTGATAGCTGACCCAGGTTCCGCTGGTTCCGGTGATTGGCGTGAGCGATTTCATGCCTGCCGGGGCGGGAACTGCGGCATAAGGATCAGGCACCGGCGCGACTGGATTCTGCCATATACCGGTGGTCCCGGGCTTGAATCCTCCTCCCCAGCACCAACTAGCCGCTGCCACGGTTGCCGCCGAGGGGCCGCCAACTGCGCCCACGTTGCCGCCGGTCGAGTTGGGGCCGGCCAGGCTGGTGTCGATGATGCCGGACGGGGAGCAGGCGATCCCCGTGCTGCTGGAGGAGTTGGCGGTGACGCTGCGCTGCGGACCTCCGGCGATGACCAGGTCGCCGCCACCGGCAACGGTGAGCGCGCCTGACATCGTGGGATGAAGAACGACTAACGGAGGCGCGGATAGAACAGGCGTGAGTCCGCAGGTGCAGGAAGCGCCAACCTGAACGTATTTTCTTCCTGCAAGCCCCATGAACCAGGTCTTGACGTTCTGGGCTACGCTTGTGGTCATAAATGGATAGCTGGTGTACTGCGTTGAACTAGGCGCGGTCACGCCGGTGACCGATGCAGGAAAGGTCCATGACACGCTGCTTCCAGCGGTGCTTGCAGTGAAACCGGCACCACGGAGTCCTGCGTAACTGGCATAGTTACACATTGGCGCGTTGGGCGACGAGACGCAGTTGCTGGATGTCCCAATCGTGAAGAGCGTAGTGCCCGAGGTGTTCTTTACAGTCAGGCAAGTGTTGACGCCCGTAGAGCACTCACCGATCTGGTACAGCATGTCCATCGAGCCGGCCACGCAGGCTGAATCTGCGGCGGTCTGTGCCGCCTGGCGTTGAAACCAGAGGTTCGCTAGGTCCACAGCAAAGCCCATCCCGGCAAGCAGAAATATCGACAGCATTAGAACAAGTCCAATGGAGGCCTGCCCGGATTCGCAGTCAATAAATCTTTGCAGAAGACACTCGACTTTGTCGTTTCTCATACTGTCATCCTCAGTAAAGAATGCGGCCCTCGGTGGAGGCCGTTAGCGTTTTCTGGAAACCGGGGACGGAGGTGAAGGGCGTGTATGGATATGACACCGTAACAGTTACTAAAGATCCGGGAGTGGCGCCAGTGGCTGGATAGCAGACATTGACGGTCATGGATGAAGCATTTCCCAAGTTGTAGTTTGTGGCCGCGGTAGTTACGGTGCTGATCACGGCGGAGGGCGACGATGTTGAGCAGCCTGATGCGCTGATGCCGGCGTCGGACCCGTTCACGATCGCGTAACGAAGGCCCTCGTGGGCGGCCTCGGAGAGCGCGCTCGCCGTATATGTGAGCATGCAGAGCTCGAACAGCGCCAGCGCCGAGGCAATGATCATCAGAAGCGAAAGGCTGGACTCGACAAGGGTCTGCCCACTCTGGGAATTGAACAGCGAGGACAGTCGCTTAAGCCGGTGTTGTCGATTTCTCGCACTCACTGGATGGCCCTCATCTCGACTGTGCGATGGAAGCTTAGTTTCGGCACAAGGGTGAAGCCCAGGAAGGTTCCGGGGATTGGCGGAGAGATCGTGTAAAGGACATCGACTCGATAGAGGGTGAATCGTGTGGGCTCCGGATCTGTATGCGGCGTCCACGAAGTAGTGGTAGCGCCCCAGGTTTTGCAGGTTGCCCCGCTGGCGCTGGTGTTCACAGAGTTCGAGCAGACCTGCACGGTGGTCTTTGTTGACGCATTCACGAATCCGCTGAGATCTCCTTGAGCCAGAGCGGCCACCGATGTGGACGTGGTGAGAGGCCCGGCAGCAGGAGCCGCGCTTTGACTCGGTGAAGCGAAGCCTTGAATCGCATATTCAGCGGCATTGCGCGCCGACGATGAGAGCGCCGCAGCGACAATGAAGTAATAGCCGTAATCGACAGCAAAAAAGGCGAGAATCGCGAAAAACGGCATGATCAGTGCCGTCTCGATGAGGCTTTGCCCTGCCCGCCCGCGATATAGGCTGCCGGCGGGTTTGCGAGTTTTCACGCCAGGATGATTTTGAGCAGAGATACGCTTCACAGCTTTTTCTCCGGCTGCGAGTTGGCGTGAGGACTGAGCGCGGCGACATCGCCGGGCGCTTTGTTCGGGGTGCCGCGCGCAATGAATACCGCGGCGACTTTGTCTTGATAAGCGAGAGTGAAGCCTGAATCCATGCGCAGCAGCTGCGCCAGCGCTGTCTTGACCGGAGCGATCACAATGCCGGCCGACCGGAGATCCGGATCGGAAGACCAGTCGGGCCCGCCATTCCAGGTCGCGATTGAGCGGTCGATCCGCTCATCGCCATAGAATGCGGCACGCCCGTCGATACTGACCGGCTGGCGAAGATTCCAGATGAGAAAGCCACCCCAGCCGTAGGTGTTGTAGACCGCGCCGGCATATTGCCGCTCCTGAACAACTTTGACCGCCTGCACTGGCATTTCTGCGGCAAGACTCGCCTCCAGCCGCGCATTGTTGATATGCAGCAACAGCGCACTGGCGACGACGAAGAGACCGGTGGCTGTGAGGGTGATCAGGCTTGCCCACAATGGTTGCCGGTGCGGCAGTTCCCGGTGTGACGCCGCAGGGAGAGCTTCGGCAAGAATGACCGCCGCAGTCACGGCCATGAACCACATGTCGCGCTGAGACCGAAACGAGAGGACCGCCGCCATAGCGAACATCAGTGTTTCGAACGGATAGAACCTGTGAAATCGAAAAAGCACCCCGGCAGCCGAGAGAGCAAGAAAGAGCAGAACGAAATCGCTGATCGAGCGAAATGGCAACGCGCGCATCTCGCTTACCGTGTTGAGTACGCCGCTCTGCGCGGCGAGATCATGCGCAATTTTGTAGATTCCCGGACCGTAAGGATTCAGGCACGTGGCAGCGATCGATGCTGTAAGCGTGATCCACAGGCTACGCGCCGGCAGGCGATTCTCAGGTGCTTTCCACCATCGCGCCAGCAACGGTTCTGACGCGGCTACGCCGAGCACGAGGAGTCCGTTAATGAACTGGATGTGGATGTTCGCCCATAGCGCGAAGAGCGGCGGCAGCCAGAGGAGGAGGCGCCTTCTGCCGGTGCGGCGCGCCTGCATGAGGATGTCGATTTCAATCACAAAGAAAAGAATCGTGAACAGCCATGGGCGCGGCGTATACAGCCGGGATATTCCGGTCATTACCGCGGTCGTGATGATGGCGCACTTGGTGAAGTCGGATTGCAGGCGGCTCACCATCCGGTAAACGGCTGCAGTGATCGCCGTCAGCATCGCCGCCATGTAGATCATTACCCCGTCGAGATGAAACCAGCCGTACAACTTGAGCAACAGCAGCTCGAACAGTCAGCTGTACGCCTGCCATGGCTTGCCTGCGCCGAAGCGGAAAAATCGTCCACGTGCGGAAAAGCTCGATGCTGAAGAATCCATTCTCCGGCACGCAAATGCCAGCCGAGATCCGGATCTGCCACGCAGGCGCCGGCCGAGCCATAGAAGCACACAAGCGCAGGAGCCGCGCACAACATGGCCACGAGCAACGCCCGGGCGGTTTGGGTGGAGCGTAATGAAGTCGTAACAGGTCGCTGCTGCACGCTGGTTCTCTCCCACAACAATTTCGCCGGACAGGTTCCGCAGGTGGTTACTTCTGGCTGCGGATCGTTGGGTTCCATGGCAAGAAATTGCAAAAGTTAGACAACGCGACAGTTACCCATACAGGAAGTGCAAATGTCTGATCCTGTTAGGCGTGACCGCAATCTACGCGTTGCCCACAGGCACTATAAAGCAGGCATAAGTAACCGTATCTAACACAAATGGGCCATTTACGGTAATGCGACTTTGTCCCGATAGTGAGTACCAACAATCCTCATCTCGTGGTTACCTAAGTGCGCGACCCCGCAGGTGTGGAAACAAACAAGGAGAACCAACATGAGCACGAAGCAGTTGATGAAGAACCTTTTGAATGACGAGTCGGGCCAGGATCTTATCGAGTACGCCCTGGTTGCTGCGGTCATTGCTCTTGGAGCGATTGCGGCGATGAAGAGCCTTTCCGGCGCAATCGGAAACGCCTTCAACACAGTTGGCAACGACCTCGCCGGCAACGTCACCTAACCGAAACCGCAGTTGGGTCCAGAGATCTTTGGGGAACCTTTCAGTTTGAAGGCGACCCTTCGACGCAACTCTTAACCTATGGTCGGACTCGTAATTCGGACTCGGAATAAAGAAGGGTCAGACCGGGATCGGACTGAATACAAGCTCATCGCGGACATCGCGCTGAGTAAATCGCGGCGATGAAGGGCTGCCTGCAAAGGCAAAGCAGTTCACGACGCTTTCAACAACCACTCACAGTTGCAGATTCATTTGTTTTTGCTCCACCTCGGTGGAGTTATTGCCTTGGGGATCTCGAAATGTCGAATCAAGTTATCGAGTTGATGTACCCGGCCGCTGCACTTGTCTGCGCGGCTTCAGGCGCGGCATTTGATGTGCGCAGCCGCCGGGTACCCAATTTTCTGACACTCCCAGGGATTGGCTGTGGCTTACTGCTTCATCTTGTGTTTGGCGGATGGGCCCAGCTCGGCCTGGCGGCCGCCGCGGGCCTGATCTGCGGTCTTATCTTTCTTGTCTTCTGGCTTGCCGGCGGCATGGGAGCCGGCGATGTGAAGCTGATAGCAGCGGTCGCCTGCCTGGCAGGCCTGTCGCATGCAGTTCCGCTGCTGATTTTGACGGCCCTGGCGGGAGGCGTAATGGCTCTCGCAATGGCGGTGTGGCGCGGCCGGATGAAGGAGACGCTACTGAATGTGGGCGCTCTGGCTATCCATCATCGATTCGAAGGGCTGACGCCGCATCCGTCACTCAATGTCACCAATGACCAGACAATTCGTCTGCCGTATGCCGTAGCCATTGCTGCCGGCTGCGCACTGACGCTGTGTCTTGCAGCGTTTCAGGGTTAAATCGCCATGGCCCGCCGTCTGATGCTCGCACTCATTGTGGCTCTGGTGATCTCCGGACTGTTCACCTTTTGGCTCAGCCGCAAAATGGCACACAGCCGTAACGCGGCCCAGGCTCCGAACAGGTATGTGGCGGCCGTTCGCGCCCTCGATCCCGGAGAGACGCTGAAGCGCGAGGATGTTTCGCTCGTCGAGTGGCCAAAATCGATGCCGCTGACCGGGGCCTTCAACAAGATTGACGATGTGATTGGACGGGCGGTGCTGTATCCGCTTGGCGCGGGCGAGCCGATCCTCGACCGGCATCTGGCCGCGGCTGGATCGGGCGTCGGTCTTACTGGAAAAATTCCGAGCGGCATGCGGGCCATCGCTCTGCGGTCGGATGAGGTTGTCGGCGTAGCCGGCTTCCTGATGCCGGGTACGCACGTGGATGTGCTGGTGACTTATCGGGACACCGGGCATCCTGATCCGTTGACCGCGACCGTGCTGCAGGATGCAGAGGTACTGGCGGCCGGCCATCAGGTGCAGCCTGATCCCTCGGGCAAGCCGGCAAGCGTGGATGTGGTAACGCTGCTGCTTTCGCCCGAGGACGCTGAGAAGGCGGTGCTGGCGACGGCGCAGGGCACTATTCATTTTGTCCTGCGAAATGGGGGAGATCACGAGCAGGCGGACGCCAAACCCGTAGCTCTGGCGCAACTGGCTTCGCTTCCTACCTCGAAGCCACCGGCGAGCCCACTAGCTGTGCCGGTTGCAAGAAGGCCCAAAGTCTCTGAAGCAAAGCCCTGGGTAGTCGAAACGCTGATGGGAGCCAAATCATCGACGGAGAGTTTTAACTGAGGCCGAAGATGACGATTCGCAGCGTAACAATTCGTAACTGTTCCAGGACGTTGTTGGCAGTAATGCTCGGTGCGGGACTGGTCGGCGCCTATGCCGAAGCTGGCCAGCCAACCGGCACAGCTGATATGTCGAGCACGGCGACCATGGGCGATCCGATGCACCTGGTCGTGGGGCGCTCCATGTTTTTCAACACGGTGAATCGCCTGCGGCGTGTTTACGTGAGCAATCCTGCCGTTCTGGATTCTTTCACCGCGAGTCCTCATCAGATCGTCGTCACAGCGAAATCTCCCGGTGTGAGCAGCCTGATTCTTTGGGACGAGGACGGGCAATCGCAGGTTTATTTGATCGCGTCCGATGTCGATGTTTCCGAGCTGCGTCACGCGCTCAGAGATGCGCTGCCGTCAGAGAACATCCGCGCCGAGGGCCACGAAGAGGATGTTTCACTCGCGGGAACAGTTTCCAGCCCTGACGCGGAAAAGGTGGCAGTCAACCTTGTGGCGTTGTTCTCGAAGAGCGTCGCAAATTCCATGCTGATCGCACCGCAGCATGCCCGCCAGGTCAGACTCAAGGTTCGCATCGTGGAAATTGACCGCTCGCGCGCGCAATCACTGGGATTCAACTTTTTCGGGACGGGCAAGAACTCGTTCAATTCGACCACCGGACAGTTTCCCGCGATCACCGTCGCTCCGAATACTTCGAGCAGCAGCTCCAGCAGTTCAAGTAGTTCGAGCGGCTCATCGAGCGGCTCCACAGCATCATCCGCCGCATCGTCACTGCTAGCGCTCAGCAGTCTACTGAATCTCTTCTACTACAACAGCGCGCTTGGTCTAGGGGCGGCGATCAAGGCGCTGCAGAACAAACAGATTCTCCAGATTCTCGCTGAGCCAACGATCACGGCGGTGAGCGGTGAGAAGGCGTCATTTCTCTCCGGCGGAGAATTTCCGTTTCCCGTCGTGCAGGGTGGCACCGGCGGATTCACTTCGGTGACGATTCAGTTTCGCCCGTACGGCGTGAAGCTCGACTTTACGCCGGAAGTGCTGCCCGACGGGACGATTCAGTTGAAGGTAGCGCCCGAAGTGAGCGCACTCGACTACACCAATGCCGTTACCATTTCCGGCTACACGATACCGGCGCTCGCTACACGCCGCGCAGAAACGCAAGTGGAGCTGCGGACCGGCCAGAGCTTCATGATCTCCGGCCTGCTCGACAATCGCACCACCGATCTGCTGTCAAAAACACCGGGGATCGGCGACATTCCGATCCTCGGAAATCTCTTCCGCTCGAAAAATGTGAACCGGACGGTGACAGAACTGGCTGTGATCATTACCCCGACATTGGTCGACCCGCTAAGTGAGAATCCCGGGAGCCCGGCTGAGCCAAACCTGCCCATTCCGTTTCTCTCCAATCCCAAGTTTGACAAGGGCATCACACCCAAGACGCCGGTAGAGGGACCGGCTAAGCCATGACACGTGCGGTGACCAGCGCGCCCTCCCTGGCAGTCGCCCTGCTGACGGTGTGCGTCGATCAGGATTCGGCGGAAAGACTCGAGCAGAGCGCCGGCAATCAACCATGGGCGCTGATACACGAGAGCTTCGACGAATACGTGTCGGCGCTGCGGCGTCCTGCGGTATCGACAGATGACAAGGCGGCCGATGCGGTTCTTGCTATTGTCGATTTCGACCGCGATCCGAGCGGGGCACAACAGACGGCAACATTTCTGCAGCAGCTTTTCTTCGGAAGGATCTTCATGGCGGCGCTTTCCTCGCGGCATGACAGCGATCTGCTGTTGAGCGCAATGCGCGCGGGATGCGGCGAACTCCTAAGAAAGCCCCTCGATGCACGGCATCTCGCTGAGGTGCTGGACCGACAGAACCGCCAGTGGGCGGCAACGATGGGTCACGGACGAAGCACAGGACAGATCCTGTCCTTCTTCGGTTCCAAGGGCGGTGTGGGAACCACCACGATCGCTGTAAACCTGGCCTTCCAGTTGGCCCGGCTGCAGAAGCGAGTTCTGTTGATCGATAACCACGCGGAATTCGGCCAT
This sequence comes from uncultured Acidobacteriaceae bacterium, assembly GCA_963725225.1. Lineage (GTDB taxonomy): Bacteria > Acidobacteriota > Terriglobia > Terriglobales > Acidobacteriaceae > Silvibacterium. The sequence continues at coordinate 106,715 of CAVRXY010000005.1, read as the reverse complement.
GTGTGCCTCTATCTTGGGATGGATGGCAATCGATACCACTTCCACGAGCTGATTCGGAATGTGAACCGCCTTGATTCTGAGCTGCTGCGCGGCTTCATCGCCAAACACTCGAGCGGCCTCGATGTGCTGTCGTCGCCGGAGTCGCACGATCCTAACCGCGGCACCGATCCCGATGCGTTGGAGCGCACGCTCGAGTTTCTTCGCGGGGAGTATGACTATCTGATTCTGGACTGCGAGACTTCGCTCAGCGAAGTGAATCTGGCGTTAATGGACAGCTCCGATCAGATTTGCCTGGTAGCCACACCGGAGATTGGCGCCGTGCGCGATCTGTCCCGGCACATCGACAACTTGAGCCGGAATGAGCAGGCTACGGCAAAACTGCAAGTCATCATCAACCGCCATTCTTCGAGCGGCTCCATCGGGATCGAGCAGATTGAGAAGGCGATCCGTGTGCCTGTGCACACCAAGATCGCCAACAACTATGCGGAATGCCAGCGCGCGATCAATCTTGGAGAGCCCGTGTCGCCGGAGAAGAAAAAGACTGAATTTGTCTCGCAGATGTCGAAGTGGGCGGCAAATCTCGGCGGCGTGAACGGCACGCAGCCCGTGCAGTCTGCGAAGAAGAAGTTTTCGTTATGGCGCTAGAGCAGGATACGAGGAGCAACATTCATGGCTGACGCGGCTCTCAACATCGCACCGACGCGAACGGAGATCGCACCACTTCGCGCAAACGGGTCGGGCCTACGTAACGGCGCTCGAGCTTCACGTCCGCTGGAAGAGAAACAGCAGCAGGAGTTGAAGTCAGCCGTGCACCAGGAGCTGATTCGGCGCCTGGATCTCGAAAAGCTCGGCGAGGCGCAGGAGACACGCATCGGCCAGCAGCAGTTGCTCGCGTTGATTCAACAGGTGATCGGCGAGCAGAACATCCCGCTGAGCTCCGGGGAGCGCGATCGCCTTGCCAATGAGGTACTGGACGAGCTATTTGGGCTGGGACCGCTGGAGCCGCTGTTGCAGGACGACACAATCAGCGACATTCTGGTGAACACGTGCACGCATGTCTATGTGGAACGCAAAGGCGTGTTGCATCGCACCAATGTCACATTCAAGGACAACCGTCATCTCCTCCAAATCATCGACAAAATCGTCTCGGCAGTAGGTAGACGCGTCGACGAATCGACGCCGATGGTGGATGCGCGCCTGAAAGACGGCTCGCGTGTGAACGCAATCATTCCTCCGCTGGCGATCGATGGGCCGATACTTTCGATCCGCCGGTTCGGATCGTCGCCGCTTACAGCCGACAATCTGCTGCACTACAAAGCGCTCAGCCCGCCGATGCTGGAAACACTGCGCGCGGCGGTGCAGGCGCGATTGAACATCGTGATCGCGGGCGGCACTGGCTCAGGCAAGACCACGCTGCTCAACATGCTATCGAGCTTCATCTCCGAGAAGGAAAGAATTGTCACGATCGAAGATTCCGCCGAACTGCAACTGCGACAGGAGCATGTTGTCCGATTAGAGACACGACCGCCCAACGTAGAAGGGCGCGGAGCGATACGACAGCGCGAGCTGGTCATCAACGCACTTCGTATGCGCCCCGACCGGATTGTGCTGGGCGAGGTGCGCGGCGAAGAAGCCTTGGACATGCTGCAGGCCATGAACACCGGCCATGATGGTTCGATCACGACGATCCACGCCAATACTCCCCGCGATGGGCTGGCGCGTCTCGAGACGATGTGCATGATGGGCGACATCCGGCTACCAGAGAAGGCAATCAGGCTACAGATTTCGTCTGCGGTCCACATGATCGTGCAGGCAGCGCGCATGAGCGACGGAAGCCGCCGCATAACGCATATTTCCGAGCTGACCGGCAATTACAGCGACGTGATCAGCATGCAGGACCTGTTTGTCTTCGAGAAGGATGGTCTAGGCACGAACGGCAAGGTAAAGGGAAGATTTCGTGCAACCGGCATCATGCCCAAGTTCAGCGAACGGCTGAAGTCTGCGGGGATTCCAGTGCCAGCAGGCTTGATGGACCACTCGATGGAAGTGTGACGATTATGATTCTGCTCATTTCCGGATTTATCGCGATTCTTGTCGTCTCCTTCGGAGCGGTGCTGCTGGCTGCCGGTCCGACTCAGCACGACAAGCGGATAGTGCAGAGACTCGCCCTGATTCAGGCGGGAGCCTCGCGGCTGGAAGAAACTGGACCGGAGGCCACGAGTCTACTGCGGCAGACTTCCTCCAGCCAATTCGGATGGGTCGACGAATTGTTTGAGAAGTATTCAGCCGGCAGGAAGCTGCAGAAGTATGTTGTACAGGCAGGCGTAAAGAGCACGGCGGCCGGTGTCGTGATTCAGATGCTCGCGTTCGCTGTCATCGGCCTTCTTATTGCCCTGATTGCTCTTCCCGCACTCTTCGCGGAGATTGGCGCGGCGTGCATCCTGGGAAGCTTGCCGTGGATAAGGATCGTGTGGATGCGTTCGCGCAAGCTGCGCAAGTTCGAGGCAGAGTTGCCCAGCTCGATTGACACGATGGCGCGCGCCCTCCGTGCAGGACACGCGATGTCAGGCGCAATCGAAATGGTCGCCGATTCCTCGCCCGACGCAACTGCAGTCGAATTTCGGGAGGTCTTCCGCCAGCAGAACTTCGGGCTGCCGTTGCGTGACGCCCTCCTGCAAATGTTGGAGCGAGTACCGTCGCCTGATCTTCGCGTGCTGGTGACAGCAATCATCGTCCAGCGTGAAACCGGCGGCAACCTCGTCGAGGTAATGGACCGCACGGTATTCCTCATCCGCGAGCGGCAACGGATTCAGGGCGACATCAGGATTCAGACAGCGCAAGACCGAATGACGGGCTGGATTCTCAGCCTGATGCCGGTTGGGCTGATGGTGGTCATCAACATCATTAATCCCGGTTACTCCAGCATCCTGCTGACAGACCCGCTTGGCCGAGAGCTGATTTACGTGGGGCTGGGACTCATCGTGCTGGGAACTGTGATCATTCGCCAGATCGTCAACGAAGTTGATGTTTAGACGGGACATGGACCTCATCTTCTACATTGCGCTCGCTGTGACAGTCGCCTTCGTGGTCGCGCTGCTGCTCGCGCCGCTCTTCCTCCGTCCAGCGCGCCATGAGCGGCGCATTCTGGACGTCATCAAGAGCGATCGGCCCGATCAGAGGAAGATCAGTGACAAGGAGCGCGTCAAGGAAAGGATCCTTGCCATCGCGCGCTCCTTCCACGCTCGCATCGGCTTTACCGGAGACGACAAGCTGAAGCAGAAGTTCCTTAGCGCGGGACTCCGCGGTGGTAACAAGATGGATGTTTACCTGACCGCACGCTTCCTGGTGCCGCTCGCCGGCGTCGCAGCCGGTAGTTTCATGCCGAGCAACACCTTTACCTGGTGCCTGGTCTTCGGCGGCGTCGGGTACCTGCTTCCGGATATCTGGCTGACGCGCCTGGTCAAGCGCCGTCAGAAGCGCATCCAGAAGAGCATCCCGGACGCGATCGATCTTCTCGTGATTTGTGTGGACGCTGGTCTCGGGCTGGATCAGGCGCTGCTGCGCATCGGCCAGGAAATCGCCGTCAGCCATCCAGAACTGCACGAGGAATTCATGCAGATCAACCTCGAACAGCGCGCCGGCAAGCCACGTATCGATGCATGGCAGAGCGTCGCTGACCGCACCAAGCTCCCGGAGTTCGCCAGCCTGGTAACGATGCTGACGCAAACAGACCGCTTCGGCACACCGATCGTGCGAGCGCTCAGCCGCTTTGCGGAAGAGATTCGTACGCGGCGGCGGCAACGTGCCGAAGAGGCCGCTGCCAAAACGAAGATCAAGATTTTGTTCCCACTGGTGCTGTTTATCTTTCCTTGCATTTTCATTGTGCTCATTGGGCCGGCGATTCTTCAGCTTATGCGAACGCTGAGCCACTGATTTGTAACTTCAGAGGGAACGGAATGATGGTGCGCGGTTGTATCGGCCGCGCCGGAAAGGAGAACGAAGATGGAAGCAAGCGTGATTGTCCGTATCATCGCAGGTGCGCTCGCCGTGCTGGCCGTAGGCGTGATCGCATTCCGCAGAAAAAAGAAGACGACCTAGTCCTCTTCTGCCTTCTGCAAAACTATTCCTGAACAATCCTCGGCTCGACCGGGAAAGGAGATCGACCCATGGAAGCAACAATTATCGTGCGAGTGATTGCCGCTGCGCTAGCCGTCGTGGTGGTTGGCATCATTGTATTTCGCCGCAAGAAGACTGCCTGAGATGCGGCTTCGGCCGCATCCCGGTACTTCCGTTCTGACCTGCAAAGGAGCAGCAATAAGGCGCTGGAACGGGTTCTGGCCTTGCCGTTGTCGCCGCTGATGCTGGCCGAAGCCCGCGTGCTGACCGGCCAGATCCGCAGCCTGAACCAGAGCATCGCCGAACTGGAGGAACTGATCGAAGAAGAAGGACCTAAACTCGCCGGTCACGAAAACCTGATGAGCATCAAGGGCATCGGCCCGGTCAGCGCTGCGGTGCTGTTGAGCGTGATCGGCGACATCCGGGACTTCTCCGATCCGGGTAAGTTGGCCGCGTATCTCGGCCTGGTGCCAAGAGTGCAGAACTCCAACGAAAGCGAACGCTCAGGACGCATTACCAAGCAGGGCAACAAGCTTGCCCGCACCGCATTAGTGCAGTGTGCTCTGATCGCCAAACGCTACAGCTCGTTCTTGCAGCAGTTCTATCAGCGTATCCAGCGCCGCCGCGGTGGAGGCAAGGCCAACATCGCACTGGCGCGCAAATTCCTGGGAGTCATCTATCACACCCTCAAGAACAACTGGGTGTTCGAAGACTTCCCCAACTTCGTCCTGGCCTCCTGAAAACAGGCCAAAACCAACCAATGAGTAGACAACTATTCATGGGGGAGGATGCAATGACGGAATCGATCATGGTCGTTGTCGTTGTTGCCGGCGCGGTGGCTGCGCTCGTCCTCGAAGTGCTTACCCACCCTTCCAACTGAGGCCGGCTGCGAGTGCAATTGAAATGAAGCATCTAACCATTCGAAACACCGGGAAGGCTGTAACCATCGGCACGCGAATCGTTCCTGCGGATACGTTCCTGTCACGATTGTTCGGCCTTCTTGGAAAGACCCGCCTTGAGCCCGACTCCGGGCTTTTGATTCGCCCCTCTTCGGGCGTTCACACCATGGGAATGCTGTTCCCCATCGACGTTGTTGCCCTGGACAAAGCAATGCGTGTGGTGAAAGTCTGGCGCCGCCTGCGTCCTTTTCGCGTGACCAGCGTCAGCTTCAAGATCTCCAGCGTTCTAGAACTGCCCGCAGGGCAAATTGAAGCCTGCCAGATCGAGCGCGGTGATCTACTGGAGATTATTGCCAGTTAAAGGGTTAGTGAATCGCTGGGAAGAGAGGATTTGAGCCTCCAATCCTGGGACCGAAACGTAGCATGACGTCGGATTGACCCTCCTGAAGCGTCTTAACCAAACGCGAACCAGCATAGCACAGCATCCAACTTGAGCTACCCACATGGCTAGCATAGCTCGGTGTGTATCACCAGAGTTCGAAAGATCAGGGCGGACAAACTGGGGTCGAGCCTTGACGAGCCTATCTGCGGAATTTGGATGACGCCGAGGGTGTCCTTGCTTCCCGCTGGCGTCTCCTAGAGAATAAGTGGACCGTCTCCGTTTGAGGTGTCCTTGACGACTTGCCTGATGCGAAACCTGTTGCTCGGAATTGCCGCGATCCCTTGCATTTACTACATCATTGCGCTCTTCAGCTCGGTGCGTTTTTTTCTAACAGCTTCCGCCGAGACCGATGAGAAGAGCAGCGGGTTCGAGCCGCCGGTGAGCATTTTGAAGCCGGTGCGCGGGCTTGATCCGGATGCCTACAAGAACTTTGCCAGCTTTTGCCGGCAGGACTATCCGGACTATGAAATTCTGTTTTGCGTCGGAGATACGAATGATCCCGTGTTCCCTTTGCTGGAACAGCTTATTCGCGAGTTCCCGGAACGCCGGATTCGCGTCCTGATCGGATCGGGCCGCGACGCCGTAAACGACAAGGTGGCTAAACTGGTCCGGCTTGTAAATGAAGCCTCGAACGAATACCTCGTAATCAATGACAGCGATGTCCGGGTGAAGCCGGATTATTTGCGCAGGATAGTCGCGCCGCTGGCGAATCCAAAGGTCGGAGCCGTTACCTGCTTTTACGTCCCCACCGAGGAGACGAGCTGGATTCAGCGCTTACAAGACGTGGGAATGCTCTCCGACTTCTATCCGGGAATCCTTGTCGCAAAGCAGCTGGACGGAGTGAAATTCGCGCTGGGTCCTACGATAGGCACGACGCGCACACGCCTGCAGGCTTTTGGCGGCTATGCTTCCCTCGAGAACCGTCCAGCGGATGATCTGCTGGTGGGCCGGCTGATCGCCGACCAGGGCTACGAGGTCGCGCTGCTCCCCTATTCAATATCGACGGTGCCCGATTACCAGTCGCTGAGAGACTTGTTCCTGAAACGCTTACGCTGGATCACGGTGATGCGTCATATGCGCCCATGGGGCCATTTAGGCCTGATTTTTACGCTTGGACTGCCGTGGGCGCTCTTCGCGGTCGCAGTGCGTCCTACTCTCGGAATCGCTGCGAGCTACGTGGGCGGATATTTGCTATTCCGTTTAGCTCTGACCGCAGTGGTTGGAGTATGGGGACTCAGGCAGCCCGGCGTCTGGGTGAAGATGCCGCTGGTACCGGTGTGGGACGCCCTTGCCTGCCTGATCTGGTTAGTCAGCTTCACACGCAAGAGCATCCGGTGGCGAGGACAGGACTATCTGATCCGCAAGGGCGAGTTGGTGCCCGCCCCCTGAGGCGAATTTAAGACCCAGTTCGCGCCTTTAGACGGTTTCCTTCGCGAAGAGGGCCTCTTTTTTGAATTTACCGCCGGTGACGCGTCTTTCGTTTCTTGCCCGCCGCCAGTTCACCTGGGGCGCAAGCAGCGCTGGATCGATGCGGTCCTGATAACGCAGAGCGATATTGATGAGGGTACCGACTAGTTCGTTGGAAAGAAGGTGCGGTTGCAGGCCCAGGTTCACCAGGCTAGAGTGTTTCGCATTATAGTAATGCGACTCTGCTTCGACGCGCGGATCAGGAATATGATCGATCTCTACCTGCAGTCCCATTTGTTGGCCGACTGTCTTGACGATCTCGGCCAATTGCAACACTGAGAACTGCTCGGTGAACTGATTGAACACGCGAAATTCGCCGCGGTCGGCCGGATTGAGACAAGCGATCTCCACGCACCGAACGGTATCGCGAATATCGAGGAAACCGCGGGTCTGGCCGCCTCGTCCGTAAACCATGAGTGGACAGCCGATCGCAGCCTGAGCGCAGAAGCGGTTGAGAACCGTTCCGAAAACCTCGTCGTAATCAAAGCGGTTGATCAGCGCTTCGTCGATCATGACTTCATCGGTGACTGTGCCGTAAACGACGCCTTGATTGAGGTCGGTGGCGCGAAGCCCCCACACTTTGCAGGTGAACATGATGTTGTGGCTGTCATGCACCTTGGAGAGGTGATAGAAGGATCCCGGCTGCTTGGGATACGGGAGAACATCTTTGCGTCCGTTGTGCTCGACGGTGAGGTAGCCCTCTTCGATATCGATGTTCGGCGTGCCGTATTCTCCCATCGTCCCAAGCTTCACGATGTGACAGTCCGGCTGCAGCTCACGAATGGCGAATAGAAGGTTGAGGGTTCCAACCACGTTGTTCACCTGGGTGAACACCGCGTGCTTGTGATCGATCATGGAGTAGGGGGCTGATCGCTGTTCGGCAAAGTGAACGACCGCTTCGGGCTCGAAGCCCTTGATCACGGAAGATAGAAAATCGTAGTCGCAAACATCGCCCACGAAGAGCTCGATCGTCTTTCCAGTCAGTTGTTGCCAGACATCGAGGCGCTGGGACAGAGGGCGGATAGGGGTCAGAGTTTGAACACCCAACTCGTAGTCCCAGAGCCGGCGGACGAAGTTATCGATAATCGCAACCGAGTGCCCTTTGGATGCAAGATATAAGGCGGTGGCCCAGCCGCAGAATCCATCACCACCGAGAACGGCAATTCGCATGTTTCCTCCAAATCACGTACATGTGTCGTATCCTTCGATGCCTTGATACACCAGGAATAAGCCGGTCAAATACGACAGTCTGACACACTAGTTCGTTTTCTCATAATCACAAAACTTCAAAAGCTCCCAGCCGATGCAAGTGGATGGTTCGTGAGCAGAACCTTGCCACCACTCTCTTCGACGGTATTTATTTGCGCCTTGCCTACCAATGCCTCTAAATCAGGAACCGCAGATGCCTTGCTGAATATGTAGTACCTTCCCGGTTTGAGCCAGAGATCTTTGAACTGAGCGTCACTAAGAAAGACGTCTGGTACGTTCGGCGCATACGAACCATAGACCAGATTGTTGAACCTTCCATTCAGGAGCAACGCGGTTCTATCCGTATAGAAGAACACAGAGGAAAACCAATAGTAATGATGATTCACAATCAAACCGCCCTGTGGCGATCGCTCCAGCACGTTCACCAGGGGCCGGGAAGAAAGATACGGATCAAACCTGACCATCGCAAGGCGCGCCGCCTGAAAAAAGACCACCATCATAGTTGCGATCGCGAGGTAGGTATACCTCCGGGCAGGCCGCAGCGTGCCAATGGTCCCAACGAGGAACGCCACCGCAGCCAGAGCAAGGGGAAGACGCAGGTAGGCGAACGAATTGATCGTCAGATCCTCCATGTGTCCCAGGGAGAGCTTGTACGCGGCCGGGTGCGAGCTCAGGGCCTGGGAAATGTCACCGGGGGTCGGCACATGCCGGACAGCTACGAGGATCGCGACGGCCGCCACGACTGCACAGGCGCACATCACGGTCAGAACGCGCGTTCCTCCCCGGATCATTCGGCCATTCGTCGCTACCGCCGAGCCAATCAGGAGTGCGAAGGCCGGATAGCAGGGCATCGAATAGTACTCCTGCGTCGTGGAAAAGGTGAAGAAGACAAGAACGAAGCCTGCCCAGCACAGTGCCAGGAGCCTGGTCTTTTCCGCCCGATCGATCGGCCGATATCCGAGCTTGACGGCTGCTGGCAGGTAAACGCTCCAGGGAAACAGCCAGGCCAGGTTGAGCAGCCAGAAATACAGGCGCGGCACGGTGTTGTAGTCGCGCGGATAACGAAGATTAAGGAATCGCAGCAGTTGCTCATTGAAGAAGAAAAACCAGAAGAATCCGTGGTATTCCCCGGGAACGCTCCTCATGGTGAAGGAAAAATAAGGCGGATTTCGAAGCGTTGCCAGGATATGCCAGGGTGCGGCAATGAGCAGGATAATGGCCAGCCCGCTGAATGGACGAAGGCGCTTCCAGACGCGCAGCGAGAAGAACTGGCGGGTACACAGGAGGTAGACCGCAGCCGCGCCGATCGGAAAAACGATCCCGATCAGGCTTTTCAAAAGCAGACCGACGCCCAGCGCCGCGGCAAGCGTGGCCGCCCACACGCGCGGATGCTGCTCCTCAGGGTCAAGGACGCGAAGGAATGCCCACATTCCCAGTGCGATGGTGAAGGTCAGCATGACATCCGGGATCAAAATGCGCGTGAACAACCAGAGGCCAACGCAAGTCGCCATACACAGGCCCGCGTAGAAGCCCGCCCGCCTTCCGAAAGCCCAGGCTCCAAATGCGGCGGTGAGCCAGCAGAGAGCAATGGAAGAGAGCGCGACGGGGATACGAGCCACCCAGTCATGCACCCCAAATACTTTGTAGCAACCGGCAATCATCCAGTAGATGAGAGGAGGCTTTTCGAGATAGGCCACTCCGTCAAGGCGCGCAGTAACCCAATCGCCGGAACTGAGCATGTTCCGGGCGATCTGCGCCTGTACTGCATCCACGTCATCCATCAGCGACGGCGGAGAGAGAATGCAGCCCAGATAAACGGCGGCCGCGAAGAGCCCAAGAACCAGAAACGCCTGTCGGCCGCTTATAGTTCGACTGCGAGCGCCTGTTTCCTGAATGTCCGAGACGGTGCTGACTGAATGTTCCATCGTTTCATCCAGAGAAACAGAATGACCAAACCCCATAAGTGATAACCGATGTTTATACGTTTGCTCAAGTGAAGTTGCATGTAGTTTCGGATCGTTTCAAAGCAGAACAGCTCAGAGTGTTCTTCTTCCGCCGCGCTCAAGGTTTCCGTCATCATCGGGCGCAGAGTGCCGCGCAGCCAATCGTGCGCCGGAATATCGAATCCGATCTTCTTACGCTGCACGATGGAGGCGGGTAACCGCGTCTTCATCAATTCCTTGAGCAGGTACTTTTGACGCGCACCGCGAATCTTGAAATCGGTCGGCAGAGTCGAGGCAAATTCCACGATACGGTGGTCCAGGAAGGGAGGGCGAACTTCGACAGCATGAGCCATGCTCATGCGATCGGACTTCACCAGGATGTCATCCGCGAGATAGTATCCCTGGTCGAACTCAAGAAACGGAGCTACTCCGTCGCCGGGAAGCGCTCCCCCTAAAGATTCAAGAATGCTCATCAAAGTGCCCGGTAGCGGAACACGTAGAAGAGACGCTTTTTCCGCCTCAGAAAAGGTTCCGTTCCAGTAGACGTGGGCCCGCTCCGGCGACATAAGAGTTCCCTCGAGCAGACGCTTCAACTTGTATTCCAGGCTGATTTTCTCATCCGATGGAGGCCATAAGTTCAGGCTGCGAAGCGCGATGCGGAGCGCTCCCTTTGGCATGCGCCTGAGCTGGGCGGCAATGCGGTTGGCACGGTAGGTGAGATAGCCCCCGAAGATCTCATCGGCTCCTTCTCCGCTAAAGGCAACCGTCGTACGCGTCTTGCACAATTTGGAGAGAAACCATACGGGCAACGCCCCTGAATCTGCACTGGGCTCATCGGAGTAATACGCAAAGTTTTCGATGGCGCCTTCCAGATCTTCCTCGGGGCTGAGATTCAACTGCTCGTGATCGGTCCCGTAATGGTTTACCACCTGCCGGATATAGGGGGTCTCGTCGAAACTGCGGCCGCTAAAAGAGATTGAAAAGGTCCGAAGGCGTGTACTTGACGCCTGGGCTGCATAGTGCAGGATAGTCGACGAATCCACTCCTCCGCTGAGCCAGACGCCCAACGGCACGTCCGACATAAGGTGCTCGCGAACGGCCTGGTCGAGGAGGAAATCAAGCTCAGACTTTGCGTCTTCGAAGGACACTAGCCGAGGTGCAACGCTGGGAATGCGCCAGTAAGTATGCTGGGTAGTCCGGCCGTTCCGCCATTCCAGCCATCGGCCCGGCGGCAGCTTCTCCACTCCCTCAATGAGTGTCCAGGGACACGGAACATAGTTCATCGAGAGGTAACAATCCAGCCCCTCGAGGCTCAGCTGGCGTTCGATTTCGGGATGGATGAGGATGCCCTTCAGTTCCGACGCAAAATAAAGCTCCTCCCCTCGTTCCGCGATATAAAGCGGCTTGATGCCGAGCCGGTCCCGAGCCAGTATCAGCCGCTGTTCCGCGTTGTTCCAGATCGCCAGAGCGAACATACCTCGCAATCGCGCAAAACAGTCGGTATCCCATTCAAGAAATGCCTGCAGAACGGTTTCTGTATCGCAATGGGTCTGAAAGCGGCGGCCTAGCGATTCGAGCTCACGTCGGATCGCGAGGTGGTTGTAGATTTCGCCGTTGAATACAATCACAGATTCGCGATCTTCAGAAAAAATCGGCTGGTCGCCGGAGGCGAGGTCAACAATCTTCAGACGGGTTGCTCCGAGAGAGCAGGCCCTCGATCGATAGACTCCTTGCTGATCTGGTCCGCGATGGAAAAGGGTATCCGTCGCACTCTGGATACGTTCGTGCTCAGGAGCCCAGGATTTTGTTGTGAATCCAACGATGCCGCACAAGCGATTCTACCCCTCTCGAAACATCACGGTACTTGCCAAGTGAGCGCGGCGGAAGCTCGGAGTCAGCAAGGGAAAAGCCACATCAATGATTTCGCTTAAGATACTCCAGTTTGACGCAACTGATCAAAAAAGAGCCGCATTCCCAGATTGTAATGAAGTGGTCATTCAAAATGAAATGCTTCCGATGAATGGCTGGCACGAAGGCGGGTGAATGACGGGGTATTATCCTTGAGAGATGGTGGTGAATCTTTCAAGGCGCGGGCCGTACAAACAATCTGTGGCTGCTGCCGGGATCGGTACTGCAAGAAGCCGATGACCCCGCACAAAGCTCCTCATCTGAAGACCTACTTGCTGATTGCGGTGATGATCATCGCAGGCCCGATGGGGAACGTCCTGTTGGGCAAAGGGATGAAGCATATAGGAGAATTCGCCTTCTGGCCTCCGTCTGAATTGCTTCACACGGGACTGCGAATCTTCACAACCGGATCGATCTGGCTGGGAATTGCTTCGCTGATCGCATTTTTTGTGGCATACATGCTGGCCCTCTCCTGGGCGGACTATAGCTTCGTGCAGCCTGCCTCTTCGCTCGCGTATGGCGTGGTTGCGCTTCTCGGTTACTGGATGCTGGGAGAAAAGGTGGCACCATTGCGTTGGGTTGGAATTGCCGTAATCTGCTTAGGGGTCTTGGTGGTTAGCCAGACCGATCCTCGAACGACGGAGCGGGCTTAGGTGTGCGACAGGTGATTCTGTTTGCCCTGATCGTCGTCGCAGGGACTGGAGGCGAACTCTGCGTCTCGCGGGCCATGAAAGTTGTTGGCGAGGCCAGGAGTTTCCGGCCGCGGGACATCGTAAACCTGATCCTGAGAGCCTTGCGCGTGCCGTGGATGTGGGTTGGGGTCGGAATGATGGCCACGGCTTTCTTTGCTTTGCTAGCCGCGCTCTCTATCTTCAACGTAAGCTTCGTAGTGCCTGTAACGGCATTGAGCTACGTCGCCGGCGCCTTTGGCGGTGTAACTTTCCTCGGCGAACAAGTGAACCGTCAACGCTGGCTTGGCGTCCTGTTAGTGGCCATTGGGGTCACACTGGTATGCCTGGGCAACCATTGACGGTGACCGGCGCCGTGATTACTGACCTTGCCAACTTCACATGGCAACGCCAGATCTTTGGCAATATCCTTTATCTCGCCCTCGATACGTTTCGCGTCAATCGCGCCCCGCTTCCTCCTCACATCTGTCGGCATGGTACTGGCACTGGATTCCTGATCTGGCATTGCGTTCGGAACGGCTCCCGCAACGCGTGATCAAGGGGATCCGGTTGTCTGCTTGAGATCCGAATGTTTTGACTACTGCGCCGCATTCGTGAGAAAGCGCCTGGGGCGGAAGCCCAGGGCGCCGCAGGACAAAGCTGACCTCGGTTCGAAAGAGCAGATTGCTCCGCGCAGCTGCGGTCTCGAAAGGACGCGTCCCGCTAATTCATTGCTTGGCCAACGCGGAGCAAATCGTCGAGGCAGCCTGATCGCCCTGAATTTGTGCTCCGGCCGTATTGAAGTGAACTGAGTCCTTGTACAGATCCTGATGCAGTTGCATCAGTTTGTATTGATCGTCCAGCTCGATCCCCGCACGTTTTATCAGGGCTTCCGCGATTGCGTTGCGTTCTTCGATACGCGGGTTCGTCGCACCATTGGTAGCGTCTGGCCTTACAGGTGTGATGCTTGCCCAGACGAGTGCTCCGTCTTTTCCCACGAGTGAATGAACCGCGCGCAGAAACGATGGAAAAGCTGCTTTGTATTGCGATTCGGTGTAGGCCCATCCGTGCATACCGTTGTTAAAATGCACCACACGAAATCGCACTTGTTCAAGTGCCGCGAATTCCTTTATCTGCCCCGGCAGGCGAGGGTCGCCGACCGATGTGGACGATGCCATTAGATAGACATTCGCAACTCCGGCGAGATCCTTCGTTACCTGCGGGAAATAATTACGTGTGATCGAGTCGCCCAACAGCAGCACGTTCGGCAATTGAGCATCGGGATGGGAGGGCCGCACTTCCCAGGTCCATTCGATTTCCTCCGGGATGGAGGCCGCCTTCTGCGCGACGGCGAAAAGGGGGTGGAGAGTCGCGAGTGCAATCACAAGTGCTGCAGGAAAGATACGAGGTAGCGCGGGGAATATCGGACGAGCCGCCCGATTCATAAGTGTTTTCATCGCGAAGATTGAGCTTCCGGCACGGATGGCTGAGCTGCATCGGCGCTGTGTTCAATGTGGCTGAAGATTTTTGCATCGAGCCGTTTGCTCTGCCCTCGCTGCAGGTCAATCTTTGTGGTGCGGTCGCCGTATCTAATCTGTGTCGATCCGCCGCTTCGGCTGAGCACGGTTGCCGAGAGGAGCTTTCCACCAGTCCAGGCGATATCCACTACGAATCCGCCGCGAGCGCAGAGCCCGTTGACCGAACCACTGGGCCAGGCCGTTGGAAGCGCGGGAAGAAGTTCTATCTTTCCGGTTTCCGATTGCAGGAGCATCTCTGCGATTCCCGCTGTGCCTGCAGTATTTCCATCCACAGCAAAGATGTTCTGTTCAGCTCCGGCGATACCACCGCTCGAAAAGGTAAGAAGGTTTGAATCCGCCGCTTTTGCCAGGATGCTCACGAGATATTTATGCGCGTCGTCGCCTTTAAGCAAGCGCGCGTAATACACCACCAGATTGGCGCGTCCCCACTCGCTCTGCTCCCAGTTCGGGCTGCTCATTCGACGCTGGATAGTGATCTCGGCGGCGCGAGCAAGTTCGGGAGTGCTTCGCGGGGAAATCTGGCGCTCGGGATAGAGAGCGACGAGGTGCGATGTGTGCCGATGGTTCGGTTCTGCATCCTCGAAGTCCTCCAGCCATTCCTGCAGCTGTCCATGCCGACCTATCTGAAAAGGCGGCAGCTTTGCTCGCGCATCCTCGACCCGCCGGCGAAAATCAGGATCGATATCGAGCGTCTTCGATGCCTCGCTACACATTGAGTAGAGCGCGTAGACAAATGTCCGGTCGCAGGTGTTACCCATCGACTCGCTGGCGCGGCCCCCGGACGGAGTCAGATACCAATTCTCCGGGGAGTCGGATGGACCCGTGACCAGCCAGCCGTGTTTCGGCTCCGGAACCATATATGCGAGGAAAAACTCAGCCGCTTCGCGGAGGACGGGGTACGCGCGCGTGCGCAGAAACTCGATGTCCCCGTTAAAGGTCCAATGATCCCAGAGCTGCAGGGAAATCCAAATCCCGGCTGTTACAAATATTCCCCAGCCGGTACTGCCTGTAGCTGTGAAGCCCCATGGATTGGTCACTGTGTGAACGACCCATCCTGGAGCTCCATACATTTCCTTTGCCGTCGCGCGCCCGTGCGTTCGCATCACCTCGATCAATTTGAATAGCGGTAACTGGCACTCACCTAAATTGCATACCTCTGCAGGCCAGTAATTTTGCTCTGTGTTGATGTCGAGATGAAAATCGTCCGTCCAGCCCATGCTGCTGGCTAACCCGTCATTCCAGATGCCCTGGAGAGCAAGGGGCAGGGGTGAATCTGCGCGGGACCCCGCGATTACCAGGTATCTCCCATATTGAAAGAACAGCGCCACCAATTCAGGGTCGTCGCCACCATTCTCGACTCCCTTGCGCCGCACGTCGGTCGGCTGCCGGCGTATTGTCGCGGAGCTACGACCTAAATCAATCGACATTCGACGATACAACGGCTGATAATCGGCAATGTGTGCGCGTTTGAGTTGGGCGTAATCCTTGCGCGCAGCGTTTTGAATAATCTCGCTGGCCATCGCCTCCGGATCTTCCCCGTTGAAGCTCGTTCCGATGGCCACGAGGATAATCGCAGCATCAGCGCCTCTGATCTGTATCGCTTGATCGCCTGCTGTGCTGTCGCCGCCCTCGATAACGGCACGCGCGCGGATTTGCAACGCCACTCCATCCCGGCCTGAACTGTGCATGTGCTCCCAAGCGTGACCGTCCAGCACGAGCGTGTCATTGCCGAGTGTGCTCACGCTTGCCGGGATGACACCCCCGCCGAAACTCATGCGAAATGAGATCGCTCCCGGTTTGCTGCTGGTCAGGCGAAGCACCAGAACGCGGTCCGGATGAGATGCAAACGCTTCCCGCTGAAAAGCTTTATTGCCGCCCCGAAATGTGACGCGCGCGAGCGCCTCGACAAGGTTCAGTGAACGCAGATAGTTTGTCGGGGCGACCTGGTTTTCGAATGCCAGCTGCAGTTCGGGCAGGGGAAGATTGGTTCCAAAATTCGTCATGTTGCCGACGAGATATTGGCCGCAAAGCGCTTGTGCTTCTTCGTACTTGCCCGAAAAGAACAGCTGCCGGATTTCGTTCAGATGAGGCAAGGCGCCTGGGTTAACGCCATCTATTGTCGGCGCGCCGGACCACGCGGTTGATTCCGACAGAGCGATCCGCTCCACCCGGGTGCCGCCGTAAATCATCGCGCCAAGGCGTCCGTTTCCCAGCGGGAGTGCCTCGAGCCATCGCTCCGCGGGACGGTCATACCACAAATCGTTATGTGGAGCCTGCTCTGGCGTCACCGATTGCGCCGACGCGATCCGGGACGCGATGCCGCATGCCAGGGCTCCTTGCAGAAACTTACGTCTTGTTGGGGGCAAACCCTCTCCTCTTCTTTGACGTTAATTCATACCGTGGATTTGCGTTTGGGTCGGAGCGCGAGAATATCGCTGAGAAAAATAGAAGGGGCGCAAGAGTATCGCCGCCCCTTCCGGGATGAAGTCTCTAGAAGCTGTATTTCAGAGACAACTGCAGGAATCGCGCGTCCGGCGTGTTGTTCTGAAAAAACTTTTCGCTTGTGATCTGTCCGCCCTGTGGACCAATTCCCTGGTTCGAAGGATTCGCCCACGTCGGATGATTCAACAGGTTGAAGGCATCCGCGCGGAACTGCAGAAACTGCTCGCGGAAGGTAGTGAAGTTTTTGAATAACGACATGTTCACGGTGTTGTATCCAGGGCCGTAAACCAGGTTGGACCGCCCACCGAGGTACGCAATCGCGGCCTGTTGATTTGTGACAATGTTCGAACCGGTTATCAGATTGCCTGGCAGCGGGTTGGCAAATGAGCAGGGGTTGTACCAGTTGGCCTTCGTCCTCACCTCGGTTGGGCAGGACGTCAGGCTAGGGTTGTTGACCGTGTCGGGTGATCCGCCCTTCGCGAAAGGATCGCGTACAAGAATCGCCCTCGCGCTCCCGCCGTTTGCTGTGCTGATGCTCGGGGATACAGTAAACGGAGTGCCGGTCTGCGCAGCAAAGGTAAGACTGGTGGACCAGCCTCCAACAAGCTCATCTGTCCAGCCTGAGTTGTTCAGGAATCGCCGCCCTCTTCCGAAGGGCAGCTGATAATTCCCATTCAGCGTAACGCGCTGGCGAATGTCATAGGGAGAGTTGGTGTACTCCTGGTTGTAGGGAATCAGGGCCATGTTGCGGTCCCCGATCGCGGTAGAGAGCCCTCCCGCGTCGCTGGTATCGTCAAGTGCGTGCGCCCAGGTGTAAGTCGCAAGGTAGCTGAGGCCGTGAGAAGTTCTCATCTCCAGCTTGGCCTGCAGCGCGTTGTAGTTGCTGATGCCGCCAAAGTGAATGATGCCTATTCCGCTCAGGTCGGGAAAGGGCATGTACTGCTGGGTTGAGACTCCGGGAGCGAACAGGCCGCGTATCGTATTCGGGTCATAGTACAGAGAAAGATGACGCGATCCGTTGCCGACATAGCTGACAGTGGCCGCAAGGTTGTTCGTGATTGCGCGCTGCACCGACATGTTGTAGCTCATGGTGTAAGGCGTCTTGATATTGGGATCGATGCCGTGAAGCCCGGGGTTCGACACGTAGTTCTGAAGGCCGACATTCGTCTTGGCCGACAGTCCGTTCTCCAGGTTGACATCTTCAGATGCCAACGACGGGCAGTTACCTGTTTCGCAGTTCGGCGCGTACAAGTACACGTCATTCGACCACGGGAAGTTTGTGCCGAGGTTGGTGTTGCCCTGGCTCTGTAAGCCGCCGTAAAAGATGCCGAATCCGGCACGGATCACAGTTTTGGGATCCAGCGAGAAAGCGAATCCGACACGCGGAGCGAAGTCTGTAGTCTGCGGATTTGCCAGCCGTTCGTTGTCTACGTACCTGAGCGTTATGTTGTCCTTGGCCAGCACCGCAAGAAATGGGGCACCCAGATCCTGATTGCGGGACCGGCTGGGGAGCTCGTAAATGCCGGTTCCCGTACCGATGCCGAGATTCCCGGTGGGTATGAAGTTTGCCTGGTTGCCAGCATTCTCCTTGTAAGGCTGATAGTAGTCGTAGCGCAGTCCCAGGTTCAGGGTCAGACGCTGCGTGACCTTCCAATCGTCCTGGAAATATGCCGAGTTGTACCACTGCGCATCGTTGATCCTTGGGCTTGTATAAATGTCTGCCTGGTGCATCGAATCGGCGAGGAAATCCGCAGTTCCTGCGCCGGTGGTGATCGAGCTTCCAACCTTTGCGGTGAACTGTCCGTTGTAGAAATATTGACCCAGAGGCGCGGCGGCATAACGGTCAAAAACACGGATCGCCTGGAACGAAACCCCGGCCTTGAGCGAGTGATTGCCAATCGCCTTGGTTACGTTGTCCAAAATTTGATAGACATTCTGCGCTTCATCCTGCGTCCCGACCGAGCCCCACTGATTTACTCCGATGGTGCCGTCAAAGTAGCCCAGCGGCAGACCGCCCAGCCCGGGTCCTAGATTCGGAACGCCCCCCAGTCCGAGTGAAGCAGCCAGGGTGTTGTTGTTGGCATTGGGCTGCAGATATTTCGAAGCAATCCAGTTATAGCCAAAGCGGAATTCGTTGGCCAGCGTAGGGCTGAAAATATGCGTTTCGCTGAGCATGAAGTTCTGCGACAGGTTCGTGTCCGACTCGCCGCCAAAACCGCTGCCATCAAGGATGGGACCGAGAGGCAAACCGTGCTGGATAATCTCGTGTGCGTAGCTGTAGCGCGCATAGGCCTGATCCCGCTGACTCAAGTTCCAATCGACGCGCTGATCCCACTGGATTGTGTTATCCGAGCGCCCTAGGTTGGTGCGGTAATTGTTATAGGTGAGGCCGGCAGCTCCGATATTCGGCTGCGGATACATTTTGAAGATATTCTGCGCAACCGGATCGATCTGGCTTTGGCAGAAGACATTGTTTGCGCCGTTGCACGACAGAGGCTGCGCCCCGCCCGAGTTAGGCTGGTAGAGCTGCACAGGGACGCCCTGATTGTTCAGATCTGTATTCAGCAGCTCTGAGAAATCTCCATTACGCATCAGCATCGTCGGAACGGTAAGCGTAGATGGGTTGGCGATGGAGATGCGATTTGCCTCAATGTCACCGAAATAAAAGAGACGGTTCCTCAAGATGGGCAGACCCAGCGTGGCGCCGAACTGATTCTGGTGATACGGGGGAATCGTTGTTGCGTCCCAGCTTTTCGAATCCAGATTGGTGTTGCGGAAATACTCCCAGATGTCGCCATGAATCTGGTTGGTGCCGGACTTGATGCTCGCGTTCATAACGGCGCCCGCCGAGTGTCCGAATTCCGCGCTGTAGTTACTGGTCTGCAAATTGAATTCGGCAAGCGCGTCCGGCGGAGGACGCATGACGAAACTGGAGCCGTTGAGGAAGTCGATCAGGTTGGTATTGTTGTCTACTCCGTCAAGGATGAAGTTGTTCTGTTCCGCTCGCTGGCCGTTGGCCACAAAGTCCCCGGTGCCGCTTCCGCGCGTGTTCCCGAAGGGAGGGGCGACACCAGCAGTCAACTGCGCGATGTATACCCAGTTGCGCCCATTCAGCGGAGTGTTATTGATCGTTTCTGTGTTGATCACCTGTCCTACCGCGGATTGTTGCGTTTCCAGCAGGGAAGGGGCACTCGAGACCTGAACGGTCTCGGATACAGCACCCGGTTCGAGCTTCAACACCAAATTCAGCCGCTGCTGAATGTCCAGATGCAACTTCTCCTGGGTGGTTGTTTGAAACCCGGGAGCGGTCGCGCTGAGCTTGTAGTTACCGATCTTCAGCGGGGAGAAGACGAAGGTGCCGGTGCTGTTGGCTGCTCGCTGCAGGACCAGATCGGTATCCGTGTTGGTTAGAGTCACCTGTGCGCCAGGTACGACTGCGCCGGTGGAGTCCTGGACCGACCCAGTGATTGTGCCCTGATCGACCTGGCCATGCGCGCCCGGACACAGCAGAAGGATGGTTAACAGGCACGGCACTCCCCAGAAAGTAAACAGACGTGACGATGAAGTTCTGACTTGTTGAAACATGTTCCGCCTTCCGATGTGCTTGCAGCATGGAGTGCATCCGCTTATTTGAGGCCTCAGAATGTCATCGCTTACATATCTGATTCGACATTCTAGATTGCGGATTTGAGCACTCATAAGTCGATGCTAAAATTAAGCGCTTAAATCGATGGCTGTCAAGGTGCGGCGATAAACAGCTGATTTATATGAGATACAAACGATTACCGGGGGAAGCCCCAAGAGAGGCGCGACAATTAATTACGGCTGGAGATAGAAAAGAACGCTCGAAATTGATGCCTTGAGTGAGGTCGGCAGCCAAGGGCGTATATACTGAACGTCTTCTATTTTGAGTGCTTATTATTTTGACTGCAGAAATCTGTTTATTTATATAGTCTGTGTAGCAATCGAATGGAAACGCCTGCGCCAGTGATTCCGCCCAACGGTACCGCCGAACCTCTTGTTAAGCACACCATTGCGGATCGTCTCCGGAGTGAAATAGCCAGCGGAGCATTGCGCCCTGGAATACGGATTGTCGAGGGAACGTGGGCACGCAAGTTTGGTGTTGCCCAGGGCTCGATCCGGGAGGCAATCAATATGCTCGCGCAGGATGGATTTGTAACCAAGGCGGCTGGACGGAGTGCTCGTGTCGTCAGTTTCAGCGAACAGGACGTTCTGCAGATTTTTGAAGTGCGTGGTGTTCTTGAGGGACTGGCTGCGCGTCTCGCGGCACAGCGAGCGTGTGATGTGAGATCTCTCCAGCAGGGGCTCGATATGATGCGCCACGCACTCGAAACCAATCGTCCCGAGGAAATGATCGACGGCGACCTTAAATTTCATCTCGAGCTCTGCCGTCTACCGGGCAATACCTGCCTCTTTGAGCATGCGAAGAAGGTTCTTGTGCCGATGTTCGCCTTCGCCCGGATCAGGGTTCTTTCCACCGGCCAGAACGCTGCTGTCTGGGAAAAGGATCTTGAGGCTCACCAGAGAATCATCGATCTGGTGAAAGAGGGTCAGGGCGAGGTTGCAGAGCAGTATGTTCACCACGCGATGGCGCGGTTTGGGAAGAACGCCTACGACAACTGGGAGAAGAAATCCACGCCATCCGATTCCGTTCGTCGCAAAAGATCGCGAAGCGCGATGGAAGCGGCTGCTGAGCCGGCGCCGCCGGCAGGCCATGCAATGCCGTAATCATGTTTTCGAAAATCACCGCCGGTTCGCCATCGTAAGCAGTAATGTCGCGAAAACCAGAACTGTCATTCCGGCTGCGAGGAAGGCCTTAGGCTTTCCAGCAACGCTCTTCCATTCTCCCGTAAGCACGCCAGACAGGGTTGCGGTCACGATCATAAAGATCTGAAACAGTCCCCATCCGATCGAGGTTCCCAGGTTTCCAAGAAACGCAGCACTCATGCCATAGACGGCAAAGGCGCCCATCCACAAAGCGGCCATCACGAATGACCACAGTGAATCCGGGAGCGGCCTGGTGAAAGCGCGCCAGCTTCGGCGGCGGATCAGCAGATAGACCGAGTATCCGGCGTTGGGAAAGAATCCGCCCATCAGGCTGATCGGCCATACCGCATAAGCCGCTCGGAAAGGCGAATTGCCGAGCGCGATGCTCCGCTGGGCAATGTCCTGGCCGAATGCAAACGAGTAGTTCAGCATCGGCGCCAGAAAGCCGCACAGGACTGCAAGCAGAACTGCAGCCCGGTACCCCGTTCTCAGGTGGGGTGAGTCGCCGGGCTGGACGCGTCTCTCCCGAAGGCGGCCTGCCCACGTAGTAAGCACGATGCCCGCTACCATGAGGGCTATACCGGTCAGGACAAAGAGCGGAGTGTTCCGGCCCAGCGCATTACGTTACGCGACGAACAGGGGAACAAGTGTCCCCAACGCCGCTCCCATGCCTACGATAATCGCATAGGCAAGTCCGAGGCCCAACCTCTCTACGGAGAGGCCGAAGAGCACCTGGGCAACGCCCCAGCACATCCCGAATGCCATAGGAGCGATAAGTTGTGAAGGATGCAGCGTCCGGTAAACGGTCCCCAGGTGATCCACCAGAAGAAACGCGAGTGTCCATGGAAGAATCACCAGCGACACTACGCTGAATACCGACCACATGTTCTCCCACGCCCAGCCGCGGAGAAATTTCGAAGGCAGCATGCAGTTGCCTGCCATGAATCCCGCCAGCACAGTAAGCGCCAGACCGGCTGGTGTGGATGAAGTCATGCGGGAGACGCAACGGGAAGGCCCGCCAGGTCGGAAGATGCTCCCGGTTCCTGGGGTGTTTTGTAGATGCCTCCCTCTACCAGAGCAGGAAAAACAAAGTGTGATCTCAGGTGGGGAATGTATTCCAGGAAGAGAAGATCGTGCCCAAGAGCGATGCGGTTGAACAACACCATGTGTTGATGAAGCTGTCCCATATCTCCAACATGCGGAGCAAGCGGCAGGTTGAATTTCTTCGCAAGAAGACTGACGGTGAGAAATTCACTAATCCCGGCTAGCCGCGTAGCGTCCGCCTGCACAAAATAAATAGCTCCCGCTTGAAGGAAGTTTTTGAACACCACTCGATTAGGAATGTGTTCTCCCGCCGCCAGCTTTACGGGTGCAACCTCTCGAGCCAATTCCACGTGGGCCAGCAAATCGTCTGGATGTGTCGGTTCCTCAATCCACAGGGGGTTGAGCGGAGCGAGCTTCCGGATCATCTCCGACGCCGTGGGCAGATTCCACTGCTGGTTGGCATCAAACATGAGCGTTGCAGAATCGCCGGCACACTCGCGCAGCATGTAGGCGCGACGCAAATCGCGATCCCTGTCTGCCGAGCCCACCTTCAGTTTGAACGCGGTGAAGCCCTCTCCGATTGCACGCTCAGTCAGTTCGCGAACCTTCCGGTCATCGTAGGCTATCCAGCCAACGGAGGTGTCGTAACCGGGATAGCCGCGATGCAGGATATCCTGACGCTCGGGCCGGCTCGGCACTTGGGCGCGAAGCAGATCGATGGCCTCTTGCCGTGATAAAACCTCCTCGAGATAAGTCAGGTCCAAGAGGTCGACGAGATGTTCCGGCGACAGATCGAGCAGCAATTTCCAAAGCGGAACACGTCTGCTCTTCGCCCAGAGGTCAAAACATGCGTTGGTAATCGATGCAAGGGCCAGGTGAACCACTCCCTTGTGAGGACCGAGCCATCGCATGGCTGGATCGTTCGCGAGCTGATTTGAAAGCTTGCCGAAATCAGCCATCGTCTCTTCGATCTCTCTGCCGGCCAGTCGTCTGGCGAGCAGTTCAATGGCATCGCATACCAGACGGTTGCCTTCGCCCAGCGTAAGCGTGATGCCAGTACCCGACAGAGCGCCGCCGGTTTCAAGTCGCGTTACGGCCAGGCTGTATTCAGGATTTGTGTGGACCGCGTCGCTGCCCGCGCCCGACGGCAGCGGATACCTCATATCGAATGCGGCAATGTGGTCGATAACATAAGACATGATGGCTCCCCTTACGAGCGTCTGTAGCCCAGCTCAGCGCCTCCGCTGACAGGGACAATGCAGCCGGTCATAAAACGCGACCGGTGCGACAGAAGAAATACTGCTACATCCGCCACGACATCCCCCCGTGGGCACGGGCCGAGAAGATGGATGTCGTCCAGAAGCTGCCGCGTCCCCGCTGGGTCGGCTTGCTCGGAACACCAGCGCGCAAGCATGGGAGTCAAGACCGCGGCAGGGCAGATTGCGTTCACCCGAATCGAAAATCGGGCGTAGTCTGCAGCCATTGCTTTTGTCAGCGAAATCAGCGCACCTTTGCTGGCAACGTAGGCTGCGTGATCTGTCTGCCCAATCAAGCCGACCATGCTGGCGGTGTTCAAAATAGAACCCTTCGACGCAACCAGCGACGAAAACGCAAAACGGGTCGTCCAGTAAGCCGATTTCACATTGACTTGGAATAGCTGATCCCACTCAGCCTCACTCGTTTCGTGGAGCGGAAGCGAAGGAGTGGCTATTCCGGCGTTGTTGTGCACCGCATCAATACGGCCAAAGCGCTTCAGTACCTGGGCGATTGCGGATTCAACCATCGGCCCCTCCGCGACATCGGCTTTAACTGCCATGCATCGTTCGCCGGCTTCAGAGGCGACCTGCTCCGCACCTTCCAGATTGCGATCGAGAATGGCAACACATGCGCCTTCGCGCACGTAAGCCACTGCGCATTCCGCGCCGATTCCGTCGCCGCCTCCCGTGAGGACGATGATTTTATCCAGGAGCTCACCAGGCATTCATGCTCTCGCTGATCTAGGGGATTCCTTGTGATACGGCTAACTTGCTACTGTCCGACGCGGACCTTTAAAGTCATTGCCTTAAATTAGGCGCTTAAATCCGTAGAGACGAGCATACAATCCAGCATAGTCACCGGTCAAAATATCCCAATAAGCGCTTATCTTGTTCAGATTGCGGCCGTCGAGTCGCGGTGAGCCTCCACTTGGGTAATCGCGATATCGCATCGCCCAATGCGCGATGGCGAATGAGAGCGATAGCCTTTCGACGACGAATCCTGGATAGAGACCGTTCGTTGTCGGCTAAGAAAGAGATTCCCGCACGAGTCTCCCGATCTCTTTAAGCAAATCTGCGCGCTTGCTTTCTGGGCCGGTGCATTGCGTGATGTAAGCCGTGATGATGATGGGCGGCCGGTCGGGAGGCCAGAGAACGGCAATGTCGTTGCTCGTGTCTTTACCGTTAGACCCTGTTTTGTCGGCCGCACGCCATCCGTGTGGCAAATTTGCGCGCAAGCGATCGAGGCCGGTCAGGTTTGACTCCATCCACTGCGTCAGTTGCTCACGGGAAGCCGGTGAAAGCACATGTCCGAGCAACACGGACTGCAGATCGTCGGCCATCGCGGCGGGCGAGGTGGTGTCGCGAGGATCGCCGACCAGTGCTTCATTCAGCGACGTCTCCGTCCGGTCGAGCCGCGTCACCGCGTCGCCGATGGAGCGGGAAAAGTTGGTGATGCCTGCCGGGCCGCCAATCCTTTCGAGTAGAAGGTTCGCTGCTGTGTTGTCGCTGCGGGTAAGCGCTGCGTGACAAAGTTCGCCGATAGTCATGGTGCCGCCGGCATGCGGTTCAGTCAGCGGCGAATTGAACAGCAGCGGTTTCGGCGGTATCGAAATGATGGCGTTTAACGTTTCCTGATGCCGATCGACGCGCTGCAAGATTGCAGACGCGAGAAGGAATTTGAATGTGCTGCACATGGAAAATCGCTCTTTTGCGCGATAGCCGGTGCCCTCGCCGTTGGCGGTGTCCCGTACGGCGACACCGAGGCGTCCACCATTAGCTCGTTCAAGCCCCGCAAAAGCCGCAGGTAATTCACTGAATCGCTTGGTTGTGGCGTGGAGAAATCCGGGTAAGGCGAGAGTGCACATTGCAATGAATCTTCGGCGGCTAAACATATATTCAGCAGAACACGAGAGCGCGAGTGGACCGGTGCTTACTCTGGTTCCAGAATCGAGAAGCGTGGGCATCTCGGATTGCAGACTCAAGGTGGTTATAGTCTTAGTGAATTCTATGAAATCTGTGCTGGTTCCTCTTTTCAGTCTTCTCTTTCTGGTGCAACTCGCCGTTGCGCAGCAGGTCAGCTTCCATATCACGCCGTTGCGTCCCATTCAGGAGTTGCGGGCAGAGGCGCTCAAGGCCCAGCCGCCACGCGAGCAGGGAAACTTCCGTAAGCCTGAGCTGGTGGAATTGGTCAAACTCGATCCCACCATCAAGCTCGACATCCGCTACGCCACCACAAACAATTTTCTCGGGACGCCCGTGTACACCCAGGCGCGGGCCTTTCTTCAGCGGCCGGCGGCAGAAGCGCTGCTCCGCGCCCATCGCGAGCTCAAGGCCCGTGGATACGGCCTGATCATCCACGATGGCTACCGTCCCTGGTATGTCACGAAGATTTTCTGGGATGCGACGCCCGATGATAAGAAGATTTTTGTCGCCGATCCGGCCAAGGGCTCCAAACATAACCGCGGATGCGCGGTGGACCTGTCTCTATACGATCTGGCGACGGGCAAGGAAGTAAAGATGCCGAGCGGCTACGACGAGATGACCGATCGCGCTTATTCCGACTACTCCGGTGGTACGGCCGAGGAGCGTGCTCTCCGCGCCCTGCTGCGTCAAGCCATGGAAAAGCAGGGTTTCACAGTCAACCCTACCGAGTGGTGGCACTTCGACTACAAGGATTGGCAACAGTATCCGATCATGAATGTGAGATTTGAAGATCTTCGACCATAAAGATCCTCAACGCCGGTCACCGCCGAGCTTTGCTGACTGTGGGTGGTAACCGCCAGAGGCCGGCCAACCGCGCATACTCCGGCACCGGCAGCTGTACCAGCAGTGGCTTGCGCGTGGGATCGAGCCAGGTGAGCAGGGTTTCGAGTTCGCTTTGTGGCATCGCAGTGCATCCTGCCGTACCGTGGCGGGAGCCTCCCCAAATATGAAGGAAAACGCACGATCCGCCGCCCGGCACAGGAGGATTGGTGTGCGTGACGATACCATTCAGGCCTACGACGATCCCCCAGCGATACGCTTCGCCGACGCTGCGCATGTGTTCCGAGCTATTCCAGTCGGGAGTGACGGTGGAACGGTCAACGATGCGGTTGTAGTATTTCGAGCCGACATCATCGACGCATTCTACCGACGGGGTAAGGCTCAAATAAGGCATCTTTAATCCCGGCAGGGGCTGGGATGCGCCGCCAAACGCGGTGCCCAGGGCGAAGACGCCGGCGGGAGCTCTGCCATCCCCTTCTTTCTTTACAGGGTCGGAAGCGCGACGAATTCCGGGGTTATCGGTAGCGATAGCGCCGATGCCCCATCCCATGCCATTCTTACCGACCACAATGGAGATTGGCTTGCCCACAACCTGCCAAGTCCGGTGCGGCGTGCCGCGCTCGTATCGTTGCAGCTGTCCTTCCACCGCGTCCCAGCCTGATGTTGTGACCACTATCATCTGCGTTGAGTGCGCGAAAGCGTCGGGCTCAACCCCGGTAGCCTTTGCAGAGACAGTCAGACCAGCTGCGCCCAGGAACAGGCTGACGAGAAAGTACGTCGGTTTCATCGAATGCAGTGTAAGCCAAAGGGATCAAAGGAGTAATGCGGAACTGTGATCGGTTGTACGGAGAGAGTTGTCGATTCACATTTCCGGCGGTCGTTGATCTTTAAAACATTGTGTTTTGTTGGCTGCAGTCGCAGGGATAGGCTGAATCACGTCCCAGTGTTCTACAACCTTGCCTTTTTTTACTCTGAAGAAGTCCACCACAGCATCGCCGAGTTCTTCGGGGTTCCTCCTCCAATGGCAATGAAGGATCACCATGTCGCCATCGGAGAATGCGTGCTTGATCTCCATGTGAGAATTGGGGTGATTGGCGCGCAGCCTGGAGATAAACTTCGTCACACCCTGTTGTCCGCCTTCGATTACCGAAGTATGTTGCGTGTAGGTTTCTCCGCCATAGAGAGCAAATGCGCCATCGGCGTCGAAATCGTTAATCAACTTCTCGTAAAATGCGATAGCGATTTTCTTGTTCAGACACCGACTGAATCTCCTTTGTTTGCCTTCGAGCATCTAAGGTGGGAATCTGCTATGGATTCAGATCCAGTGAACCGGATGGCGACAGAGTGCGGTTACCTCGACTTCCATAAATGGATATAGAGGAAGCGAATTGAGGATCTCGTGAAGTTCGGCAGCGGTTTCTACGTTGAAAATGCTGATGTTCGCGTATCTGCCGGCGACCCGCCAAAGATGTATCGACTTGTGCTGCAGTTGCAGTTCTTTCGCACGTTCATGCTCGTGCTCGTTCATTCCTTTGAGCTTTTCGGGATCAATATTATGCGGGATACGAACGTCGATACGCACATGAAACAGCATCTTTTCACGCCTTCTACCATCGTCGTGCGGTGTTGCCCGCACCGTTCTCAGACTCTTGAGACCGGACTGTTGCCGGTCATCATGTGTAACAGCGCAAGAGCATATTCTGACGCAGCCGATTGATCCTGACCCGTGATGAGCTTGCCGTCGATCACGACTTTAGGAGTGTACGGCGTGATGCTGGTATAGATCCCACCCGCGTCTTCAAGAACCTCTTGTGGATAGTGCGGAATGATGAAATCTTTCCCGAACATGGCCTGCAATTGCTTATCTGCCTCAAGAGTGAAGCCAGTCACCTGTCGCCCGCGGATTCGATTGGGAATATTTCCCAGTGCAACCGCACCATGACAGATAGCGCCGACCACTTTGTCTTTCGCCCAGAAATATTCAAGCGCCTTCGCCACATCCTCATTGGGAAACAGATCGAAGGTAGCGCCTCTTCCACCGGCTACATGAATCGCGTCATAGGCACTCAGATCAACGTCTTTCAATTTCAGCGTTGTCTCAAGTTTTGCGGCGGTCTTGGGATCAGAGAGAATTCCCTTGCTGACTAGATCGTTGGGCTCCAGCGATCTCTCAAAGTGTGGATCGCTGTAAGGATCGAATACTACTTTGCCACCGTTCGGGCTCGCGAAATCGACTTCAACATCCCGCTCCGTGAGGTGCCAATATGGATGTGTCACTTCCGAGAGCCAGAATGCGGTGTCGGAGCTGCTGATAATAAACAGTACTTTCATTTTCTTTCCTCTAATGCCAATGCCTTGTGCTCGATACTCTTTGCGAACTTAGGCGTTTCTTCCTGATTGTGCGCATGCGATGCCTGCTGCCTGGCGGCGCGTGCTCGCTCGAAGGGAATGTCATGCTCTTTGACGAAAGCCAACGTCTGCTCAATTGCGCTTGAGTGAATGTGATTGGTGTACTCGCAAGTCTGCTCATCGATCTTCCGGGCACTGAGCTCCCAAACGACCTGCAGTTTTGTGCGGCCTGCTGAGAAAATGGAGTCGGAGATCGAGACCATGCGGCAAAAATGTGGCTCTCGAACTTCTGCCACATAGTGCTGCACGACGAAAGCATCTCCGATCATTTCAACGTTAACGGACATCGGGCGGCCATCGTCAGCGGTTGTTGCACCGGCGGCGATGTGGGCGGTGGAACAACGCTGGTACTCCGCGTCGGGAAGATGGAGAACCCAGTCAGCGATATTTACCTTTCAATCGGCGCGTGGATCGTGGCGGTCACCGTCGAAAGGGAGAGGGTATGATCGGTCGACATATAGCCCTTCTTGCCAAAGGCGGCGTTTGAATCTCAGCTACTTTTTGTTGATCACGTCTGCAATTCCGTTGGGGAACATGCCATCGGCGGCTGCGAGTACGTTAAGGGCTTCACGAAGAAGGTCGATTTTGCCATTGGCGGCGACACAGTGGCCGAAGAAGCGCTGGTGCACATCCTTGCCAGAGATCCCCGACTTCTGGTGAATCGTATATTCTCCAAAGGCCTGGTCGGGTGTATCGATGTAGATCTTCACATCGACAAACTTGAAGTTCGGATACAACTTTTCGTGGAGCAAAGAGAGGAACGCTCCGATATTCTTCGGGCCCTCATATCTTGGTTCGACACCGAGATCCTCCAAATATGGCAGTTCGAGCGCACCGTTATCTGCGAATAGGGCAGCTGATTCCTCGGCGGTGCCGTGGATATAAGCCTGGAGAAGGTCTTTTGCTGTCTTCATATATGCGCCCTCCGTGGCGCGTTGTGCCGTTTGGTGAATTGAAGCTTTGGGTCATCCCACGTTGCAGGAACTGTTGTTAGAGCCTTGCGTAGCCACCTTGTATGAAATCGCACGCGAGCGTTCCATATATCTCCGGAGCCTCTTCCCACACAAAGTGACCGCAGTCGATGACATTGAGCTTGCTCTTCGGAAGGCCCTTGTGCAGACCCTCGGCATTGGAGACGGGAACGAAGGGATCATGCCGACCCACAGTCAATTGACAGGGAACTGTAATCTCGGAGAGCCGCGCGGCCAGGCGAGGAAGGGCGTTAGGGTAATCACGGATGAATGCCACGGCATCCCAGAATTTCTGCCCGGCATAGGACGCGATGTAATCCAGCAGCACGTAGTCGGGGAGCTTGTACTTCTTCATGTCTTCAACGGCCGCGCGAACGAACTGTTCTCCGGTAAGGTCCTTGAATGGCTCGAGTGAAGGAGCATTCACGATGCGATCGAGATCGCCAAGAATGTCCGTGTGATCTGTCGCTCCGCTTCCGATGACAAGACTCTCGAAGACGCCAGGATGATTTGCCGCGGCGAAGAGACATGCCGGAGTCCCGATGTCCGGTGCGATCACATGCGGCTTCTCGAGTTCAAATGCTTCCATAATTCGAAGTACAAACTCTCCCACTTTCTCAGGAGTTCTGGCCTCAGTGCGAACCTCGGAGCGTCCGAATGGAGGAAGATCGACGGCGACTACAGGACCCACCGCTGCGAACATATCCCAGGTGGGAAGAAAGGCCAGAATGCTTTCCGGCAGCGGGCTAAGAATCAGGATGGGATCGCCTTTCTTTTTATCGCTTACGGCGAAGCGAATCTGCAGCCCGTCGATGGTCTTGTATTGCGTCGCATGCAGGCCGGCTTTGTTGCTGGTGGTCATCGTCTCCTCCTCGTTATCCGTTCAGTCGATTGCCGAGCGTGACTCTGTGTGAAAGCTGGTGATGCATGACTAAGGCTCCGCTAAGGCCTGGTGGACGAGATGCAGCACAATTGAACCCTCACCGACTGCGGAGGCAACGCGTTTCACATTTCCGGAACGCGCATCGCCTACGACAAATACGCCGCGCAGGCTTGTTTCGAGTATGTGCGGTGCTCGTGTGAGAGGCCACGGAATGGGAGGTGTCGCTGTCTCAAGATCACGGCCGGTAAGAACAAAGCCCTTGCTGTCCAGCAACAGACATTTTGAAAGCCAGTCAGTTTGTGGAGACGCGCCCGCCATCACAAATACATGCCTGATGGGTTGCGTAAGGTTTTCCCCAGTGGTTTTGTCGGCCCAAGTTACGCGTTCGAGATGCTCGCCTCCTTCGAGGCTTGTGAGCTCGCTTGAGTAATGCACTTGAATCAGAGGGTTCTCTTCGATTCTCTGGATAAGATAGCGGGACATGGTAGTTGCCAAGCTGCCTGACCGCACAAGCATCGTTACGCCAGCCGTGTTCTGGGCCAGAAAGACCGCCGCTTGCCCGCTGAATTGCCTCCACCGATGACGACTACCTGCTCACCCGCGCACACCTGGGCTTCCATGAACGTCGCGTTGTAATAGATGCCCTGCCCAGAGAATGACTCCAATTCGGGAACCGAAGGCTTGTTGTATTGCGCTCCTGTCGCCAGCACGATTGTCCGAGTGGGAATCTCGTGCCCGTTGTCAAGCATGACGCGGTATGGACGCTGACCGCGGTTCAGGCCTGAGATTGCGAGAGAACTTGGCGAGCACGTCATTGATGACGAACTCAGCGACCGAGAGATTGATGTCCTAAAACTGATCGCGTCTGGAACTTCGAACAAGATCATCGCGACACAGCTAGACAAGGCGTCATCGACGCCGCAGACCTTTTTGACATTCAGCTGGCCATCGAGATATGCGAAGCCGAGATGGGCATCGACCGGAGGCCGTCGTGAAGCGTGCCGTCCTCTACATGCGGGTCTCGACGCTCGATCAGCACCCTGAGACCCAGCTCTATGACCAGATCGTTGAGGAGTACACCGATACGATCAGCGCCGCCCGGGCCCGCCGGCCGGGGCTCGATGCCCTGATGCGCGACGCCCGCCGCAACCGCTTCGATGTCGTGCTGGTCTGGGCCTCGGACCGGATCGCCCGGTCGGTCAGACACTTCCTCGATGTGCTCGATGAGCTCAACCGGCTCAACATCGAGTTCATCAGCTTCCGCGAGCAGATCGACACCGGCGGCCCGTTGGGCCGACCACCCGATGCCATCTGCGCCGTACGCAGTCTGTGGCGGCATCGCAGCAGTCTGCTGCAGATGGCTTCTGAACACACCTTGCATATGCAGAAGGCGTTGAGTCAGATGAATCTGCAAATCCACCACGTCCTGAGCGACATAACGGGGGTAAGCGGACTGGCTATCCTCGATGCGGTCCTGGTCGGTGAGCGGGACCCCATGCGTCTGGCGCAACTCTGCCATGCCTTCGTCAAAACTCCACATGAGATCGTGGCGAAAGCACTTGTCGGCGACTACCGGCCTGAGCACCTGTTTACGCTAAAGCAGTCTCTGGATGGCTATCGCTTTTATAAAAAGCTGATCACCGAGTTGGATCAAGAGACCGCGCGACTCATGCAAGCGGTCCCCAGCGCAGGCAAGCAGCTGGCGCCGATGCCAGCACGCACCAAGCATACCGTCTACCAGCGCAACGGCAATGATCCACGCTTCGACCTTCGTAGTGAGCTCTACCGCATCGCGGGCGTCGATCTGACCGATGTTCCCGGCGTCAGTGCCATCACTGCGCAAGTGATTCTTACCGAGACAGGCCCGGATGTCAGCCGCTTCCGCAATGCCTCCGCCTTCGCTTCCTGGCTGGGCCTATGTCCGGAAAAACGAGTCAGCGGCGGCAAGGTGCTCTCTTGCAAGACGCGAAAGGTGAAGAGTCGAGCTGCGCTCGCACTCCGGATGGGCGCCAACTCGCTCTGTCGCGCCAAGGGGTACTTCGGTGAATTCTTCCGACGCATGCGCGCCAAACTCGGTACAGCGCAGGCCATCACCGCTACCGCACACAAGATCGCTCGCATCCTCTATCACGTCTTGCTCAGCAAACAGCCCTATACGGAATCCATCTTCCGCCTCTGCGACGAACAGGCTCAATTCCGTGCAGAGAAAAGGCTCCGCAAACAAGCCGCTCTACTCGGCTTCCAAGTCGTCCCCATCCCGGGCATGACCACGAATGTAGTGGATTAGTTCCTTAGGAGCCGACTACACTCAAGTGGTTTTTGCCGCGAAGGGATCACCGGACTGGGTGGCTCAATGAGTGCTAAGTCCTGTTAGCGTCACCACAGCCGCGCGCTGCCTTTCGTTTAAGTTTTCCAAGATTTCTTGCCGGGTTCGGCGCTTATAGGCAAGATTGGGGAGTGCAAGAACTGTCTCCAGGTACCCTCCTTGGTCATTACAAACTCATCCGACGGCTGGGGCAGGGCGGCATGGGGGTGGTATTCGAGGCAGTCGACCAGAAGCTGGGCCGCCATGTCGCGGTCAAACTACTGATCGAAACAACGCATAACGACAGCTCCGCTCTGGAGCGTTTCTGGCGCGAGGCGCGCGCAGCTTCTTCATTCAATCATCCCGGCATTTGCACAATCCATGAGCTCAACGAGTCGGCGGAAACGCCGTTCATCGTGATGGAGCTGATGGAGGGCAGCAGCCTGGAAAAGCTGTATAGCGGCCATGTCATGCCCTACTCGAAATTGCTGGAGATGGGCGTGCAATTGGCTGATGCCCTCGATGTCGCGCACCGCAAAGGAATTCTGCATCGCGATATCAAGCCTTCGAATATCTTTGTGACGAATTCGGGACAGGTGAAGATCCTCGATTTCGGGCTGGCAAAGCTCGACAGTACTGGCGCGGACGCTTCAACTGCCTTAAGCACTCTTACCGCTGCGGGATCGACGATGGGTACCGTTGCCTACATGTCGCCGGAACAGGCGCGCGGAGAGCCGCTGGATGCGCGCAGCGATCTCTTTTCGCTCGGGGTAGTTCTTTACGAGATGGCTACCGGACGGCACCCTTTTGCCGGCGCTACGACTGCCGTGGTCTTCGATCGCATTTTGAACGAGTCGCCGGTTGCCCCAATCTCGCTCAATCCGGAACTTCCGATTGAGTTCGAGACGATTCTCAACAAAACACTGGAAAAGGACCGGGAGCTTCGCTGCCAGTTCGCCGGAGAGCTTCGTGCCGACCTGAAGCGTTTGCAAAGGAAGAGCGGTTCGGGAAGTCGCCCAGCCGCGCAAGCGTCGGGAATGTCTTCACCGGGATCCTCCTCGAGCGCGGCTGTGCTCGCGACCAGGAAGTCACGTCGACTCGCGATCGTCGCGGCTTGCCTGGTCATTCTTGTGGCGGCCGGATTTGGCGCGTGGCGCTTCTGGCCGCGGGCCCGGCCGTTCGCGACGATCTCTGTGAGTCAGATCACCAATGTAGGAACAATCGAAAGGATCGCGCTCTCAGGCGATGGTCGCTTTCTGGCCGAGGTAAAGAACGATAAAGGCCAACGGACGCTCTGGGTGAGAAACATCGCGACCAACACCGACACCCAGATCCTGGGCGCGTTTGGCAATGAGTATATGGGGATCGCCTTCTCGCCGGATGGCAATTACCTCTACTTTGTACGGCCAACCCTGGAGAACTCTATCATGAACGCACTGTATGTCATGCCGGTCTTCGGCGGTACGCCCAGGCAGCTAGTCAATGACATCGACAGCATTGTTAGTTTTTCACCGGACGGCAAACGCTTTACCTTCGTGCGATTTACTCCTCAACGGAAGGACCAGTCCTCCGAGATCCACATCGCTAACAAAGACGGAAGCGACAACCAGATGGTCTATGCGACCCGGGAAGAGATCGGTCCGCCGGTATGGTCGCCCAAAGGCGGCAGGATCGCATGGATTAGCACGGTAGGGCCTGCGAAGTACGCACTCCAAATCTTCGAGATCGCTTCGAAAAAATTGACCAGCTTCGCGGCTCCGCCGGACATTTCTTTCTCGGATATATCTAACGTGGCGTGGATGCCCGACGGCCGGCACCTGCTGGCCTTATACGTCAGACCGCACAGCGATCATGCCCAGATCGGAATGGTTACGCTGCCCTCCGGTGATTTCCATCCGGTGACCAACGACGTCAGCTCCTATAGCGAGTTGGCGCTCTCTGCGGATGGACGCACCCTGGCAACGGTGCTCACCAATATCGATTCGAGCGTTGCCTGGTATAAGCCCGAGGGCGGAGTTCCGGTTTCGACCACGCCGCTGCGGATTACCCCGTTCCGCATCGCCTGGGCAAACGAAGACCGTCTACTTTTTACTATTCCGCGGGTCGATATCGGCTGGATCGACCGCGCGACCGGCGAGGTGCATATCTTCGACATCGGGGAGATCGCAGCGGGAGACTATATAACGACCTGCCCGGATGGCCACATTCTATTTGCCGGTTTCCCCAAGGGAGCGACGGAAGCATGGGTCTTTCGTATGGACGCGGATGGAGGAAACATCGTCCAGTTGGCCACCAGCGGAATCGCGCCGGCTCCCGGATGCTCTTTCGACAGCCGGGAGGTCTTCTATTTCCTGGAGGAGAATGAGATGTCCAAGGCATCGTTGTGGTCGGTGCCGCTGAGTGGCGGGACGCCACGACAGATATTCCCGCCGGAAGGTCTTCCGGTTTATGCGATTTCCTCTGATGGGCGGCTGGCCGGCTGGACCATCCCTGATTCAATACCGAATGCTCGGTGGAAGGTCTTTGACCTGGCCTCGGGGCGGCCGGTTTCCGAGATTCCTTTGGATACCAGCGACGTAGGCGGCGAAGACGCCAGCTCAGTGCGGTTTTCGCCCGACAACCGCGCCGCAGTCTACTCCGTTCTCCGGAATGGCGGCAGGACGCTGCTGTATCAGCCGCTGGACGGGTCGGCCCCGCACTTGCTTTTCGACCCGACGCAGGAAGTCATTCCCGACTTTGGCTGGTCGCCTTCAGGCAAACAACTGGCGCTCGTGCGGCAGAAGTCGAGCTCGGATGTGGTACTGATCAAAGACCAGCAGGAAAAAGGGAAAGACTAGGATCGGGGTTGCCACTTTGACTACGGCTTTCACTTGTGATCCTGGCTTCTCTTTTAGCTGACGCCAAACCGCCGAGTCACTCGCCAACAAAGCGCGCGATCCACTTGAGTGTAGTCGGCTCCTAAGGAACTAATCCACTACATTCGTGGTCATGCCCGGGATGGGGACGACTGGAAGCCGAGTAGAGCGGCTTGTTTGCGGAGCCTTTTCTCTGCACGGAATTGAGCCTGTTCGTCGCAGAGGCGGAAGATGGATTCCGTATAGGGCTGTTTGCTGAGCAAGACGTGATAGAGGATGCGAGCGATCTTGTGTGCGGTAGCGGTGATGGCCTGCGCTGTACCGAGTTTGGCGCGCATGCGTCGGAAGAATTCACCGAAGTACCCCTTGGCGCGGCAGAGCGAGTTGGCGCCCATCCGGAGTGCGAGCGCAGCTCGACTCTTCACCTTTCGCGTCTTGCAAGAGAGCACCTTGCCGCCGCTGACTCGTTTTTCCGGACATAGGCCCAGCCAGGAAGCGAAGGCGGAGGCATTGCGGAAGCGGCTGACATCCGGGCCTGTCTCGGTAAGAATCACTTGCGCAGTGATGGCACTGACGCCGGGAACATCGGTCAGATCGACGCCCGCGATGCGGTAGAGCTCACTACGAAGGTCGAAGCGCGGATCATTGCCGTTGCGCTGGTAGACGGTATGCTTGGTGCGTGCTGGCATCGGCGCCAGCTGCTTGCCTGCGCTGGGGACCGCTTGCATGAGTCGCGCGGTCTCTTGATCCAACTCGGTGATCAGCTTTTTATAAAAGCGATAGCCATCCAGAGACTGCTTTAGCGTAAACAGGTGCTCAGGCCGGTAGTCGCCGACAAGTGCTTTCGCCACGATCTCATGTGGAGTTTTGACGAAGGCATGGCAGAGTTGCGCCAGACGCATGGGGTCCCGCTCACCGACCAGGACCGCATCGAGGATAGCCAGTCCGCTTACCCCAGTTATGTCGCTCAGGACGTGGTGGATTTGCAGATTCATCTGACTCAACGCCTTCTGCATATGCAAGGTGTGTTCAGAAGCCATCTGCAGCAGACTGCTGCGATGCCGCCACAGACTGCGTACGGCGCAGATGGCATCGGGTGGTCGGAAGCTGGCCCGCAGTAAGCCAACTGAGTGCAGATACTGGATCCACTGGCAGTCTGAAACATCGCTTTTGCGGCCAGGAACGCTCTTCAGGTAATGAGCGTTGACCAGGTATACCTCGAAGCCCCGCTGCTCCAAAATCTGATACAGCGGGATCCAGTACACCCCAGTGGACTCCATCGCCACCGTGCGTATCCGGCAGCCTTGCAGCCAGTCGGCGAGAGCCTGCAGATCACAGGTGAAACTAGTAAACCTGCGTGTAGCGTGCTCATCTCGGTCCGGCGGCACTGCAACGTATATCTCCTGCGCGCCGATGTCGATCCCCGCCGCGTTCGGCTCCAACAGCGCCGATCTACGAACAGCCTTCTCTTTTTGCTTGGCCATCATCGTCTCCTTGTGTGCTGGAGAACGCGGCCCGAGGCGCGAATCCTTGCAGTCTCCTAATCGAGATCGCTGCGCTCTTCTGCAGGCGTCATCACTGACCTGTCCGCCACCTCAGACCCATGCTTTTCGACGGGCTCATCAAGCACCAATGCCGACTTCGGGCCGTAGCTTGCCGCGCCCCCAACAAACTTCATCATCGCTTAACCACGTTCCTTCCGTTCCTGTCGGGGCGCAGCCCAGTCAATTGCTTCTCGGACAAATACCAAAGCGATAGATCCATCTGAACGACTCCATCGGTAACTCGGGCTGTTCGCACCGAGCGACGTCTTGTAAATCGGAGTCTGGTGAAACGAACAAGCGGTGTTTATCGTTTCCCATCATTCTGTGGAACGGATTCGGACTGCGGCCGCGAGAGGGCGCGGGAGGCGGAGGGTTTTGGCGTTGGCCGTGCGCAGAACAAATTCCTCCTGGGACGAGCGCATCACCTGCAGGCGCTCGCCGGGAACGATGCCGTGTGCCTTGAGCCGCCTTAGCAATGCTGCATCCTGATCCGCCACGCTATCCACGACGAAATGCCCGTTCCCTTCGACGTCCGTCAACGGCGTGGAAACCTGCTTCGCCATTCGCCCGTCCAAGGCGGGAATGCAATGTCCATGTGGATCGAAATTTGGGTGGCGCAGCTTTGCGGCAATACGCTCCTCGAAGCGTTCAGAGATGAAATGCTCCAGTCTTTCGGCTTCGTCATGGACCTCTTCGATCGGATAGTCCAATATCTCGTACAGAAATGCCTCCAGCAGCCGATGATGGCGCACCACTTCCAGCGCCCGCCGTCTACCAGCGGCTGACAGTCGAACACCGCGACGCCGTTCGTATTCAACAAGGGGCGAGGGAGACGCCGCCAGTTTTTGCAGCATGTTCGTGATCGATGCTGGAGCGACCCCAAGCCGCTCCGCCAACGCGGTGCTTGTCACGCGCTCCTCCCCCGGTCCACCCAGAGTAAAGATGGCCTTCAGATAGTTGTCCACCGATTCTGTGTTCAAGTTGACTCTGCGTGTTGTCATGCCGTCCCATTTCTCCGATTTGACATGCCTTCTATTTTAGGCGAACCTAATTGAGTTAGGTATACCTAAATTGTCTCGCACTGGGTAGCCTTCACGAATCTCCCTCCAGCGAAACAGCACAAGACAGCCGGAGACCCATATGCGCACACTTCGAGCATGGAAAAACAACTTCGTTCTCTTGTTGGTATTAAGCATAGTCAATTCATGCTGGCTCCAGGCGCAGAGCGGGACCAGTAGCGCCCTCTCCGGCGTCGTGACGGACCCGAGTGGGGCCGCCGTGCCCAATGCAGCGGTCGCCGCGACGGACGTGAACACGAAGGCGACCCGCACCGGCGAAACCGACGCCGACGGCCATTTTCTCTTTTCTCAGATCAATCCAGGCACATATCAGGTTGTCGTCGAGGCCACGGGCTTCGCTCCTTCGAAATCGGAACCTACCGCTGTGGGTGTCGGTCGAACTATCGCACTCAACTTCTCGCTTCGGGTTCAATCAAATAGTCAGACCGTCGAAGTGACAGCTCAGCAGGGCCTGCTCAGTCTCGACAATCCCAATACCACTACCACGATCGAAGCGAAAACGATCAAGAGCCTCCCGAACCCCGGTCAGGACCTGACCTATCTGGCCCAGTTTGCACAGGGTGCGCTAATGAATACGGCTGGCTCATCGAATGATGCCAAGGCTGCGGGTGGGTATGGCAATGTCGAATTCAATGGCTT
The DNA here is from genome assembly GCA_963725225.1 of uncultured Acidobacteriaceae bacterium. GTDB lineage: Bacteria > Acidobacteriota > Terriglobia > Terriglobales > Acidobacteriaceae > Silvibacterium. Next base: position 67,547 of record CAVRXY010000005.1, on the reverse strand, counting down.
GCCCGCAACATCGAACGGGTACATTCTCGACGGCTACGATACGAACGATCCCTGGCTCGGATTGAACATAGGGCTCTCAACCAATCTTGTCATCGGCTTGGACGCGGTTCAGGAAGCGACGGTGAACACGAACTCTTTCTCCGTCGATCAGGGTCGCTATGCCGTGGCCCAGGTCAATTACTTCACAAAGTCCGGCACGAACGCATTTCATGGGGATGTCTACGAGATATGGAACGGGTCGCTGTTCAATGCTGAGGACTACTTCCTTCACGCCAACGACACGGCAGACAACATCGCAAAAAAGCCCCGGTCCACCGTAAATGAGTTCGGCCTCAGTGTCGGTGGGCCGATTCGCAGGGACAAGCTTTTCTTCTTCGGACATTATGAAGGCATCCGCATCGCGTTGCCGATCGTCTCTCAGATCACTCTGCCAACCCCCGCCTATCAGCAGTATGTCCTGAGACAACTGGTCGTTGGTGGAACCGATCCTGTCACGGGCACTTCTCTTCCGGCGCAGCCAGCAGAGATTCCGTTCTATCAGAAGATGTTCTCGCTGTTGCCGGCGCCGGGAGGATCACCGGTGCCCATCGTTGGATGCCCCCTCGGGACCAACGGTGACGGCTGCGCCAGCCAGCGCCAGGCATCGCTCAACAACAGCGACAGCGAGAATCTCATCGTGGTGAAGGTAGACCACACCATCAATGCAAAGGACAGTGTCTGGTACCGCTTCCAGCAGGACACCGGACTTCAGGCAGCCTATACCGATCCCATCAACCCCATCTTCAACTCGTATTCGCCTCAGCCGCAGCGCACTCTCGTCGTCGGCTACACCCACGTATTCAGCCCGGCCCTGGTGAACCAGTTCAATCCCGGAGCCAGCTGGTACTCCAGCATTTTTCAGCCGAATGACTATTCGCAGGTGCAGCAATCCTTTCCCATCGTGCTCTCATCCGGCAGCGACAGCGTGCCCTTTACGACCATCGGAGGCAACAACAATACCTATCCGCAGGGCCGCAAGGTGACCCAGTGGCAGGTCAATGACAACCTGACCTGGACTCACGGGAAGCACACCTGGAAGTTCGGCATCAACACCCGCCGTCTCGACGTCAGCAACTATGACCTTGGCGAAGGCACCGTGCCGACTGTGACCTATAACGATCTTGCGCAGTTCACCTACGGAGCGGCGTATACAGCCAGCCAGAGTTTTCCGGTTTCCCTGAAAGAGAGGGTCTCGGCCGGAAACCTCGAATACTATGCGATGGACACCTACAAAGCTTCGCCGCGAGCCACTCTCACCTATGGCATGCGCATAACCTGGAACACCAATGTCACCAGTGCCAGAGATCTCTTCTCGCGAACGGCGGGATCCTTTCTCGATACCTCGCATGAAACCAACCAGCCACTCGATCAGGTCGTTCTCAGCAATGTCCACGACCTGTTTTCAGCAATACCTCTGTTCGTTTACCAGCCGAGGGTTTCCTTCGCTTACCAGCTTCTCTCGCATACCGCGCTGCATAGCGGGTTTGGAGTCTTCAATGACATCATCCCCATGCAGATTGCCGACCTTGCCGCTATGAACGCGCCTAACGATCCTACTTTTGTCGGTGGCATCGGCGGACAAGTCGGCGGCATCGGCATCGCGCCCGGTGTTCCCGGTAGTGCCGTCGACGCCACCGTCAGGGCCAACAACTCCTTCCAGACCAGCTTTCGGTCGGGTGGGGCTCCTTGCCTGGGAATCCAGCCCGGCGCTCCAACCTGTCCGTTAGCGGTGAGTCTCAACACCTTCCCGAGCGGGACGCTCAAGACCCCGTACTACTATCAGTACAACCTTGGCATCGAGCAGCAGATCGGGGCACGCGGCAATCTCCGCGCCGACTTCGTCGGCACCCGTGGACTGCACGAACCCTTCCAGGTACAGTTCAACGGTTATCAAACCGTCTGCAATGGATGCTTCACGCCCTTTCCCTATCAGCAACCGCTCGACCAGCGCTTCGGTAATGTGAACGAGTTCCGCACCGATGCCAACAGCAATTATGCCGGTTTGCAGACCGTCTATACCCAGCAGTGGGGCGGACTGACTCTGCGCGGCAACTATACGCTCAGCCATTGCCTCGATGAGGTATCGAATGGTGGTTTACTTGCCTTCTCGACACAGGGTCTCATGTCTCCTCTGCCTGGAGAACTGAGACGGCAGTATGCCAGTTGTGATTATGACGTGCGGCACAATGTATCCGCCTTTGGGCTTTACCAAGTGCCGTTCCACTCCAACCATGCTCTTCTGCGGCAGATCTTCGGAGGGTGGTCATTCTCTGAGACTGCCTTCCTACATTCCGGCTTGCCTTTCAGCGTGCTAAGCCAGCCTTACATCGCCAACGGCAATGGCATCTTTCAGGCAAATGGAGCGAGCACTGTCCAGTTCAACGCGCCTGCTTACGCCAACCGGGTGCCTGGCGTACCCGTATATAGCAAAAATGCGGTCACGGGCGTGACCGTGGCGGGCACGAAACAATGGCTCAATCCCAATGCGTTCGTCTCTGTAGTCGATCCCGCAACCGGAGCGTGCACTGGAGGAGACTCGCCGACCAACTGCCAGTTCGGTAACTCAGGACGCAACTCTGTCCGGGGGCCACACTACACAGGCTCGGACATCTATATCAGCAAGACGTTTCCGATTCGAGAAGGCGTCACATTCCGATTGGACGCGCAGATGTTCAATGCCTTCAACCATCCGAACTTCGCGCTCCCCAGTGAGGTGCAGGCCGGCGTGCCAGGCGGTTCGATCCCAGCCAGGTTCGGAACGCTCCAAAGCACGATCTCCCCTCCCACCGGCCTGCTTGGTGTCGGACTCGGCGGTGACAGTTCACCGCGCATGATTGCATTCCAGGGGAGGATTGAATTCTAGGAACACTATGAAAAGGTGACGCTTTCTCCAATCCAGGGGTTTCACACACTTGTACTGGAAGAGAGACGACCTAGATCGCATGATCGCAATTACTCAAGCGATTAATGGCAGCAAGTCACACGGACGTGTAGTCAGCTACTCGGAGGTGGCGCTCGTTGCGTCATTCCGAAGCCGCTTGGGCCGTCCCGCACGACCCACCGAAGCGTCGAAATCCGATAACCCGCCAAGCCGCCGCCCGAACTGGATCGAACTAAATTTTAGCCGCTCGTCGCGGCCGCCAACTCCTCGGCCTTCTTCGTGAAGTCGGCGAGGAGCTGGACCATGGGGGCTTTCACTTCAGCGGGAGCCGTCTTCATCGAGCCGGTGTTGAACGGCGGGTAGGGGTCGTACTCGCTCATGAACTGACAGCATTCGGCATAGGTTCGGTCGCGTAGCTCCCGCGACCAATGCGAGGCCGAAGAGGAGCCCGGCGGTCACTCCCGCGACCGTGATGCGATTGCTGTCGCGCACGACGCGAGCGTCGGTTGGGATAGCGCCGAACCCAAGCCAAAACAAGGCGCACTGACCAGTGCGAGGTCGCCTTGTAGTCCTTCAACAGCCCCGCCGCATCAAGGGTCAACGAGCCCGAGCATACGCTGGTGAGGTACTTGGCCCAGGCTCCCCGAATCGGCCATGAAGGCGGGGGTCTCGGGATCCGCAGCCGCGGTGCTTTCTAAGCATACCGTGCGAACATCTAGTGTCCCGAATCAGAAATAGATTGAAGAATACAGTTAGGTGCGGCATAGTTGGATATGGCACTGGGCCGTCCCACCAAACCGCTCGACGTAAGCGCCGCGGAAAAGGAAAAATTGACGCTGCTGGCGCGTCGGCCGAAGTCTTCGCAGGCCACAGCCATGCGCGCCCGCATAGTGCTGGGCTGTGATGACGGCCTGAGCAACAGCGCTGTGGCCAGGAAGCTGAATATCACCGGAGCCACTGTATGCAAATGGCGCGAGCGTTTTCGAGTCAACAGGCTGGAAGGGCTGCTCGATGAGCCGCGGCCGGGCGCTCCGCGCTCGATCAGCGATGCCGAGGTCGAGGCGGTGATCACGCAGACGCTGGAATCGATGCCCACCAACTGCACGCACTGGAGCACGCGGCTGATGGCGCAGAAGACTGGGCTGTCGCAGACTGCGATTGTGCGCATCTGGCGCGCCTTTGGACTCCAGCCGCACCGGGTGGAGAACTTCAAATTCTCCAAAGACCCGCAGTTTGTCGAGAAGGTCAGGGACATCGTCGGGCTGTATATGAATCCACCGGAGCACGCGATGGTGCTGTGCGTGGATGAAAAGAGCCAAGTACAGGCTCTGAACCGCACGCAGCCGATTCTGCCCCTGGCGCCAGGCGTGCCGGCCCGCCAGTCCCATGACTACGAACGGCATGGCGTCACTTCGCTGTTCGCCGCGCTGAATGTGGCCACCGGCGAGGCGCTCGGCAACTGCCATCGTCGCCATCGGCATCAGGAGTTCCTGAAGTTTCTGGCCCGGATCGATGCCGCCGTCCCCGCCGACATCGAGGTGCATCTCGTGATGGACAACTACGGCACGCACAAAGTCGACAAAGTGCGGAACTGGTTCGCACGCCATCCCCGCTATCATGTGCACTTCACTCCCACCAGCGGAAGCTGGCTGAACCTGGTCGAGCGACTCTTTGCCGAGATCACCGAGCGCTGTGTTCGCCGCGGCAGCCATACCGCAGTCCCTCAGCTGGAGAAGGCCATGCTGAACTATCTTCGAGAACGCAATCGCGCACCGAAACCTTTTGTGTGGACCGCTGACGCCGATCTCATCCTTGGCAAAATCCAGAGGCTTTCTAAACGAATCTCTGACTCAGGACACTAGATAGGCGCGCTGGTCGAAGCCGTCGAGCATCGTTTTGACGATGCAGGGTACTTACCGGCCTGGATCTGCTTGTTCAGATCGTCGCCCTTCGGGCCGCCGGCGATGTCCACCAACGTGGGTACCCAGTCGAGCGCGGCAAACATCTCTGTGAAGACCGTCCCCGGCTTGATGTGACCCGGCCAGCGAACGACAATTGGAGCACGATATCCGCCTTCCCAAGCCTCGCCTTTCTGACCTTTGAAGGGGGTGATGCCACCATCCGGATAGGAAACCGTCTCGGCGCCGTTATCCGTGGTGAAGACGATGATCGTGTTATCGAGTTGACCCAGTCCTCCAGCTTCTTGAGGACGTAGCCGATGTTGTCGTCCATCTGTTTCATGCCGGCCTCGTTGATACCCCAGTCCATGCCGCCCTTTACGCCCATCATGTCGAGGTATTTCTGCGACAGAACGGTTGTGACGTGCATGCGCGCCGGGTTATACCAGACGAAGAAGGGCTTCCCCGTTTTCTTGGGGTCGTTGCGGTCGAGGAAGTCGATGACTTTGCCGGAGATTTCCTCATCCACTGTTTTGGAGCGGTCCAGCGTCAACGGGCCCTCGTCCTGGCAGGTCTGGTTCTTCTCTGTGCCGTCCAAGGAGTGACACCAGATGACGGGGCGCGGAGGCGTCAGGCAAGTTGTGGTTAGCGGGTCCACTGCGCCGGAGACCTCCGCGAGCCCGGGTACCGGTGTGTTCTTGCATGGCGGCGCGACGCCCTGCACGGTCGGGCTGCTGTTGATGTCGTTGAAGCTCACCCGCTCCATCGCATCCAGGTGGTATAGATAGCCCCAGAATTCCTGGAAGCCATGCGCGGTGGGAAGCGACGCGGTGTGATCGCCGAGATGGTTCTTGCCGAATTCTCCGGTGGTATAGTCGAGATCACGCAGGAACACCGCCATCGCCGGCGTGCCGGGCCGCAGATAGGAAGGGCTGCCGGGTAGCTGCGGCGGGATCATGCCCGTGCGCAAGGGATACATGCCGGTGAAGAAGGCATTGCGCCCGGAGGTGCAACTCTGCATGGCGAGATAGTCCATGAAGATTCCGCCTTCTTTCCCAATGCGGTCGATGTTCGGCGTTCTCCCGACCATCAGGCCTCGGTGGTAGATGCTCGGCTGCATCCAGCCGATATCGTCACCCATGATGACCACGATGTTGGGCTTGGGTAGGTTTTGTGCGGGTGCAGAAGCCACGCCGAAGCCGGCCAGGAAACTCGACACGGCAAACGCTCCCAACGTGAGCTTTCGAATACTTGCTCCTACTTGCATTGTTTCCTCCGTATAACTTAGGTCAGTTTCGTCTCTGGCAACGAGAGGTTGCGATAAGCTGCATCCCTCCTGACAGCAAATTCTTCATCAACGACCGCATTCTGCACCTGTTGTCTCTGGAATGTAACCGTCAAAACTACCTGTTTGGTGCCACCCTTCAGCATCCGGTTCTAATGAGTTGTCTTCGTCACCTGACGCGAGGAAATCATCAGAATGGCAAGAAGAGGCGTACTGACCTCCTCGCCCCCGTACTCAGTACTGGCACGCTTTCCTCAGCCGCTGTGGTCTTCGGCGCGAACGCGAAGCTTCAGAGCAGGCGGCCCTTGCGAGACATCCAACGTGAACGTGGTTCGGGTTAGTCGCTGGGGCCTTTGGTTGCTGCTTCCGCCTCGGCCATCCGTTTAGACATCTCCGCCTTGAGTGCGTCGAGGTTGAAACTCGCGCCCCGCTGCATTGGCGGGTAATCGAGGAAGGTTTGGATTTCCTTGGCCATTAGCTGCTGAACGAATACGAAACGCCAGAATTCGTACTTGAACCAATCGAAGTATTGCTGGGCTCCATCTTTCGTCCCGTTGTTGGGCCAGCCTGTCCGCTCGAATGGATCGAGACGCAGGTTGGTAATGTAAGGCACGTCAGGATGAGTTTTTTCACCCAGCCAGCCCTGAGGTTGGTCGATGAAGCGGAACTTGTAGTCGTCAATGCGCACCGCGCCAATTGTGCTTTCGCCCAGGTAGAAGATTTCATGGCGCGCGGACGGGCCTTTGGCGGTAATGGCGGCCATCTGGTCGTAACCGTCCAGATGGTTTTTGTAGGTCCGGTCACCGATGGTTTTGCCCTTGAGCAACTCTTCAGTGATGTTCGGATTGCCAGCCGCGTCGACAAAGGTGGGTAACCAGTCCAGACCGGAGAAGATGCCGTTCTGCACCGAGTCCGCCGGCACGTGACCGGGCCAACGAAGAATCGCGGGCACGCGGAAACCGCCCTCGAGAACCGTTCCCTTGGATTGCGCGAATGGCGTCTGACCGCCATCAGGCCAGGTGAAAACTTCGGTGCCGTTGTCAGTGGTAAAAAGAACAATCGTGTTCTCGTCCTCGCCAATGTCCTTCAGCTTCTGCATCACCAGACCGATGTCGTCGTCTAACTGCGCCATGCCGGCTTCTTCTTCCGACCATCCATTCTCTGCGTTTCGCATCGCTTCATACTTCGGAGAGAGGTGTGTGACGATGTGCATGCGGGTCGGGTTGAGCCAGACGAAGAACGGCTTGCCGTCTTTCTTGGCCTTGTCGATGAAATTGAGGGACATGTCGCGAATCTCGTCGTCCACCGTCTCCATCCGCTTGGGATAGAGGGTGCCGGCATCCTCTATTTTTTGCTTGCCTATCGGGCCCCAGCGGGGCATCTCAGTCGTGTCATCCGTATCAGTAGCCCAGCAGTGAACCATGTTGCGCGGGCCGACGGTATTCAGCAGATTCTGCGGATAGTTGGGATGCGCCGGGTCCTCCATCGCATCGAGGTGATACAGATAGCCGAAAAATTCATCGAAGCCATGCACGCACGGCAGGAACTCATTCCTGTCGCCGAGATGGTTTTTGCTGAACTGGCCGGTGGCATAGCCCATCGACTTCAGAATCGTGGCTATGGTCACCGCCTGGGCGGGAATCCCGATTTTGGCTCCAGCCTGTCCAACCGTGGTCATGCCCGTGCGGATGGGCAGTTCGCCGGTAATGAAGTTAGCCCGGCCTGCCGTGCAACTCGCCTCAGCGTAATAGTCGGTGAACAACATGCCCTCTTTCGCCAGCTTGTCGAGGTTGGGAGTCCTGCCCGCCATCATTCCCCGGTGATAGGCGCCGATGTTCCACATGCCGATGTCATCACCCATGATGACAAGAATGTTAGGTTGCTTCACGCCGGCTGCCTGCGCATGTACCGCCGCCCGCGGGGTTACGCCCGCAAGAGAATGGCTCTGGGCAACTGCCGTGCCATCGAGCAACAGGATTGCCGCCAGTAACACCGTCACGAGAAATATCGTTTTTGTAATCTTTGTCTCTTGCATGTCATACCCCTTAAATCGTTGCTGGCCCCGGATCGCGGCTAAAAAGCCGCATTTGCCCGTCAATCAAAACTCGGTGAATCCGAAACCCATTGCGCATCTCCGTGCAACCGGACCTCAGATTCGGGGAAGGGGTGCTATGAACCCATTCCTCCACGAACAACACCCGCTGCTCAGCGCAGTGGTTGGCTATCCCATGGCGGTAAGCCAGGTTAAAACCGTGCAATGAGGAGTACCTGACGATGAGCGGTTTGGAACTGTCAGTTGTCACAGTTCTGCATCTCTACAGAATCCTTCCTCAACAACCGAATTCTGCGCGCGTTGTTTCCGGAGTGTAACCGTCAAAACTACCTGTTTTGCGGATTCAGTCGCGTCTTCAGGAGTCTGCACCTCTGAAATCACTCAGGCATTCCTTGTTCGGAGGAGAAACGGGAGACGAATACGCGACCGGCAAGCGCTTCATTCATCGCAGGAATCAAGTCACTGCCCATCAGCGCTTTCACGACGTAACCTAACCCTCCCGCGGCGAGGCAGCTGGCCACAATTTGAGAGTCTTCATGAACCGTAAGGAAGACGATCCTGGCCCGACTGCTGCGCTTTCGCAGCTCCTTGGCGACTTCTATGCCATTCATACCGGGCATGGAGATGTCCAAGACGGCCAGATCCGGCTTGAGCTCCAGAGTTGCCTCCAGAGCAGCTTGCCCATCTGAAACCCTGCCGACGACATCAAATGACCTTTTCAACAATGCGGCCACCGCACTTTGCATGCGAGCCTGATCGTCTGCGACGAGTACTCGCCTTCGCGTCACTAAGGGCTCATCACTGATCTGTTGGTCAGTTTCCGGCGCTGGCACAGAGTTTCGAAGCATGTCGTCCCTCAGTAACATCTGGCCTGGCAACACAAATTTATCCGCCGGACTACAGACCTTCCCACTCACAGTGCGTGTGCGCGAAGGCAGTGTCTATAGGTAGAACTGACGGTATGGCAGGAAAATTTGCAGAAGTTGGCTAGATGGAGATGATCCCGTGCTTGACGGCATATTGGTACAGTTCGGCGTTGGTCTTCAGTTGCAGGAGGTCCATAACAGCGTATTTGTGTCCCGCGACGGTTCGGATAGTGATATTCAACGCGTCGGCCGCTTTTTTCATGGTGTGTCCTTCTGCCAGTAGTTGAATGACCTCACGTTGCCGAGGAGTCGGCTCTGGGACATGTTCCCGGTTCTTCGGATCGCACAGGGAGATATTGGCCAGGCCTTCCGCTGCGCTGGGCCTTACGTAGGAACCACCCTTCAACACCTGGTCGAGTGCATCGGTCAACTCCGACGCAGCAGCCTCTTTCAGAAGAAACGCGGACCCTCCAGATCGGAACGCTTCCCCAACAAGGTACGGGTCTTCATGCATGGTCATGAAGATAAGCTTCGTTTTTGGCATCCTGGCTTTGAGTTGCCGACCGGCGTCGAACCCGTTCAACTGGGGCATGGTAATGTCCAGCACAACGATGTCGGGCCTCAATTTCTCGGCTGCATCCAGAAGTGCCCGTCCATCGCTCACAGTGCCCACAACTTCGCAACGGGGCTCCAGTATGTTTTTCAGTGCATCGGTCAACATCCTGTGGTCATCCGCCAGTAGTACACGTGGTCGACTCATCACCCAATCCTCCCCCTGCCCTATCTACTGCATTCTCTTCGTTTGCGGAGGCGCGCACTGGCACCTCCGCGAGAACTACTGTTCCTCGCATCAGTCTCGAACGTACTGACAACCTGCCGCCGACGAGCCGGAGCCTCTCGCGCATACTGATCAGTCCAATTCCTTCGCCCACGTTCTTATCAGAGGCAAAACCGTTACCCGCGTCCGAAATGGAAAGACGGACGCCTGTCGCGGTGGTTTCAAATTCAACATGTGCGGCCTTTGCCTGACTGTGCTTGACGACGTTCCCGAGCGCTTCTTGAGCGACGCGGAAAAGGCACAACTCTACATCTTTCTTGAGATTGAGAGAGGAACGACGCTCCGTGAATTGGACGTCGACCTTGTACTTCTTGGTGATCTCTTCGCAAAGGCCGCTAAGAGCTGGCACCAGACCTACAAAGCTCCAGCCTGCTGGAGTGCAGTTGGTGAGAGAGTGAGCGCATGTCCTCGGACATCTCCATTGTCTCCCGCAGAATCTTCATTACTTGGGCGCGTACTTCAGCCTCCGAGTGTCCAAGATCCTTTCCTAGTTGGGTAAGTTCAATGCTCTGAACTGCCAGGCGCTGGCTGAAGTCGTCATGAAGATCCCTGGCGATGCGGGCGCGTTCTTCCTCATGCGCATGAATTAAGCGGCCACCCACTTGTTCGAGGGCCTCCGTCGCAGACCTCTTTCGGCCACGTTGCCACAGCAATGCGACGATCAGCAGCGCCTGAAGGATGATGACCATGACTCCGGCAAGGACGTACTTCTCATTTCGTTCCCAGACCGATGGCTGCCGATACATAACGAAGGTGCTGGGGGGCAGTGCGGATTCGGGAGTGTTCCAGCGGCGAAGCTCGCGCCAATCGACTTCCGCTCGGGCGCGTGTACCGTTTATCACTGCGATGTCTTCAGGGTTTTCGCCCAGGAGGACACGGGCTGCGAGTACCCCCCTTCATCCCCTGCTCATCGGAATCGGGATAGGATCCTCCAATCGCTCCGTGATCAAAACAGTAATTGTGTATGCAATAGGTGGGAAACCGCTGCGCGATGGTTTCTAGCACGTCATACGTGCCGACGACCAGCTGAGCCGCGTCTTGCGGGATGAGTTGAAAGAAAACAACCGTGTGCGGAGGAAGCTTTAATACCTGCGGCAAGAGCCGGTCCGTTGGAAGTCCCACTAGATCGATCACCTTCAACTGATCCGCACGAAGCTGAAGCTCCTGATGAGTGACGTCCAGCCAGTAACGCTCGAATTCTGAGTTCCCGGCGACCACAGCAACATTTCTCGTGTCCGGGTTGAGGCGAAGTGCCAGGTCCAACGTGCCGCGAACATCTACCGGAATGGTGACTCCGGTTACGCGTGGCCAGAGTTTGTATCCCTGAATTCGGCTCGGAGCAACCGAAATAAACACGATTGGAACACCCGGAAACATCCGGTCCCGAAACTGGATCGCAAATCGAAGGGCCGGATAAGCAGCGACGACAAGGAGATCAGGTTTCACCGTGGCATACGCATCACGCAGAGTCTTACTCAAGACTTGCTCGTAGTCGCCACTTCCAAATCGCTGCGATTCCAGATACTCGACGTAAAAATTTACAGGTGCCGAAACATGGGACCTAATGGTCGATTCAAGGGGCTTCAGGGAGTCAAAGGCCTCGCGCTTCGAGAAGCTATACAAAACCAGTACGTTCTTCGGTTGGGCCGGCTCAGCCTGGAGGGCAGGTGGCCGAATTGCAACGAGGAAGACAAAAAAGAGTGCCAAAAACGAGCAATATAAGTGGCACGCCCGCTCAGAATGGCGGGGACACGGGCCAACTCCGCAACGTCGGGTTTCTTTCATACCACACCCGGTAAGACTGCTGAAAAGAAGAGAGCATAACCGTCAACGAGTCATTCCAGCGATCATAGGAACGCGGTTGGCCTCGGAGCACAAGGCGGTAATCGGCCGGATCCGCATCGCCACCTTCGATGAGAACAGTCCGGTGAACAATAAACTGTGACATGCGTCACATGACTGCGGGGCTATCGTGGCGTCGCCGTGGGCTCTATCAGAATAGTTAATTTTGCTTCGGGCGATTGCTGCTAGCAATGTGACTGAATGCAATCTCCTTATGAACTCGGGCGCCTGGAGATTGCTCCCATAAGTGCGGCAAAAAGGAAGCGCTCGTCTTGCCGCATTTCGCGGGCTCCGAAAAAAGGAGACTCGCGACTAGTGGCCTGATCCCTCAGGGTCGTCAAACCTCCGGATTGATCCAAGTTTCTGTATAACGTCAGGACTCTATCCGACCTGCTCCGCTCTAGCTCCATCCGCTACGCACAGCTTTTCTTGCGGAGCAGCTCCGATAATGGGATGGTCCGTCGCCTTCCGAGAGTATTTTGTGGAGGGCTATAGGCAGGCAAAGGAGGGTCATCTCATGACGGCACACGTTTGCGGTATCGACATCGGCAAGACAGTCTTTCATCTCATCGGCCTGAGCAAGGAAGGCCATATTGTCATCAAGAAGCGCCTCACGAGGAAACAGCTCATCACGCATACGGTGAACATGCCGGCCTGTTTGATCGGCATGGAGGCTTGTTCCGGAGCACACTTTCTGGCACGTGTTCTCAGGGTACAGGGGCACGACGTGAAGCTCATGCCTGCCGCGTACGTTCGGCCCTTCGTCAAATCGAACAAGAACGACTACGTCGATGCTGAAGCGATTGCTGAAGCTGTGCAGCGGCCTACCATGCGCTTTGTTCCTATCAAGAACGAAGCACAGTTGGATCTTCAGGCCCTGCACCGCGTGCGGGATAGCTGGATTGGCCGAAGAACCGCGGTCATCAATCAGATCCGTGGGTTTCTGCTGGAACACGGTATTACTGTCGCCGTGGGGCCGGCTCATCTCAAGCGAAAGATTCCTTCCATTCTTGAAGACGCTGACAACCTGCTGTCGTCGCGCATGCGCGCTCTCCTGATCGAGCTTAGAGCTGAGTGGGAAAAGCTGGAGGAACAGATCAAGGAAGTAGACCTGGAGTTCGCTCAAGCGACAAAGAAAGAAGACAACTGCCAGCGTCTACTCACCATCCCCGGCATTGGACCCCTCACTGCGACTGCGCTTACAGCTGCCGTCGGAAACGGTGCCGCCTTCCACAAAAGCCGTGATCTGGCAGCGTGGCTCGGTCTGGTTCCACGCCAGCATTCAACAGGGGGCAAATCAAGACTTCTGGGCATTAGCAAACGTGGCGATCCCTATTTGCGAAGGCTTTTCATCCACGGAAGTCGAGCCGTGGTCGCACGCGTGAAACGCGAAAATCACAAATTTGGCAGTTGGCTTGATCGCCTCGAGGCCAGATCACCACGCAACGTAGCCGTCGTTGCCATGGCTAACAAACTCGCACGCATCGCCTGGGCCGTGCTGACCAAAGGCGAGATTTATTCCGCGGCAGCTTGTACGTAAGGAAAAGATGGAAATCGCGTTGCGATTCCCACTTTCCCTTACGACGGCGGCTACGGGTTCTCACCAGGTTTGCATGCAAATTCGCTGATGGCCGAACAGGTCCATCCGGCCCACCTTGAACCTTAAGGACTCTACGGTCTGCAGTTGAGACCGCTCCGATAATTAGGAAAGGGCGGGCGTGGATTCCATCATGGCTCGAAGCAGATCCATCGCTTCACCAGAAGCCGAATACATTCTCGCAGACCGCTTCTGCCATCTCTAGATTTTGCTTGCAATCAGGCGACGGACCATACATAGAGTCCTGACGTTATTCGGCCACTTGACTTAACTCAGGTTGTCGGCGAACTGCCAACGATCAAGGTCTATTAGAACTGTTGAATGAGAGCATGGGCGATTACGCGTCAACCGACCCGGACAGACAAACTTCGGTTCAACTTCCGGTTGGCTCGAGGGCAACGGCGTCGGCGCCGTATAGCCATACGGAGGAGAACAATGCGGACACCTCAGAGATAGCGATTTAGAAAAAGGCCAGCGCGACAAACAAATCCGAGATAGAAACTCATTGACATAAATCAGTCAGGATGCGGTACTCTGTGTGGGTTCGCCTGCCCGCGTTTCGAAAATGTGCTGACGATTCCGGAGCATGACGTCCTTCTCATGCTCAACGCTTGCGGGTGCGCTGGCGAATGCTTTTTCCGCGCGAATACCGATCAGAAGGGCTCTCGAAATTATCAGAAGAGTTAGAGCGGTTGCCGTGCTTGCGCATGAAACGCAAGCCTGCTGCACGCACTATTGCTGAAAGGCAGTAGAGCAGCCGAATGAACTGAACTTGAGCCGGTCACGCCACTCCTGTACTCGCGCAGGGGATTGGAGATGAATGAGCACGTCAGGTCAACAGCTCTTTCAGACGGTCGCCAATGCCCTTTGGGATGTGCTGAAGCAATTGCGTCAGGATGCGTCTGGCGCGCTCGCCGGCCTGACGCCTGAGCCTGGTTTCGAGGGCACTCCTCTCGACGGACGTCTACTGCAGGCGATTAATCCAGGCCAGATCAGTAGCGCCGATCCCGCTGCATCCGTTCTGCTGAATGCTCTGAAGAGTGTCCTGCCTGACATCAATACAGGCAACGTACCCGTTTCGCTCCACGGATTTGATCCGGGAGGCGGAGCGCCGCGGGGGCTTGCGATTGTTGTGATCACACCCGCGACCGGCCGTCACCGCCGTGGCAGCACTCACAGGAGCCGGGGCACAGGGTCTGGCATTTGAAATCGCTGCGGTGGGCGGTGGCGCATTCGGACCGGAGACTCTGAGTCTGCTCGATAACTGGGCCCTCCTTATGTCGGGGAACGTGGGTGGTGGAGCGCGTCTCCAACTGCCGCGGGGTGGTCCGCCACAGGTGCTCGATCCGGGTGGCGCCATCGATGTGAAGTGGGCGCTGCAGCGGTCGGGGTCGCCGACCACGTTTGGGCCGGCGACTGGTCCCAACATCGTCCTGCCAACGATGAGCGTGATTGTCGAGACGCACGATGGACGGCAGCGGTGCCCCGACTGTCGACTATCAGCTCTCGGTGCAGAATGCGACACTGTCGCTCGCGCCCGCGGTTCTTTCTGCCCTGGTGGGCAACGCGCTTTCGTTGCCTCTCAACCTGGACCTCAGCGCCAACCCAGCGGATGGTCTCCAGTTCCAGAGCGGCGGCGTCAAAGCTACTCTGCCGACAAATCTTGACCTACCGGGAATCGACATCCAGTCGGTCACGGTTGCATTAGAGGCGCTGGGGAGCGGTATCGACTTCAGCTTTGGAGTCGCGTTGACTGGTGGCCTGCCGGGGCTGCCGATTTCATTCACGGTATCGGGACTGGGCGTGAAGTTCCCTGTCGCTGTGGGAGCGGGTGCGCTGGGGATCGATCCGCAGGCGGTACAACCGCTGGTCCCGACGGGAATCGGGGTCGATCTAACGCTACCTGTCCTCTCCGGCGGCGGCTTTCTCGAGATCACCGGCCCGGGCGGCTATGGCGGAGTGCTCGACCTGGATCTGATCGAGGTGACCATCCAGGCATTCGGCCTTCTGCAACTTCCGGTGAGCGGCCAGTCGCTCTCGTTCGTGGCCATCATTTCGGTTGGATTTCCTTTCCCTGGAATCGAGCTCGGGTTCGGTTTTGCGTTAACCGGAGTCGGCGGAGTCGTTGCCGTGAACCGGCGCCTCGACTCGCCGTCGCTTGAGGCAGCGGTGATCGACGGCTCCATAAACCAGATACTTTTCCCTGTCGATCCGGCGTCCCATGGACCTGCAATTGTCGCGACTCTGGGCCGTATTTTCCCCGCGGCAGATGGGCATATTGTGGTGGGCCCCATGCTGCAGATCTCCTGGGGTGGCAGGATTCTCTCCCTGTCGATTGCGGTGGTCATCGATCTCCCGAGTCCCGTGCAGCTCGTAATCATCGGCCGAGTGCAGCTCGCTTTGCCCGATCCGTCGGCTCCCTTGGTGCTGCTCGAGGCAACTGTGGTCGGGGTCTTCGAGTTCTCGCCCGCGTTCAGCGTGACTGTTGTGGCGAGCCTCAGCGGCTCCTATATAGTAGGTTTCCCACTGCATGGAGACCTCCTGTTTCTGCTGAGGACCGGCGACGATGCGGCGTTCGTGCTCTCCGTGGGGGGCTTCCATCCGCGCTACGTACCGCCCGCAGGCGTGCCAAAGCTGCAGCGAGTGCAGATTGATATCACCCCGCCGGGCTTTCCGGGACTGCGTTCAGAAGCCTATGTTGCGCTGACCTCGAACACCGTGCAGTTTGGCGCGCATCTCGAGCTTTGCGATGAGATAGCTGGATGCGGCGTTGACGGCTGGTTCGATTTTGACGCTCTTTTTCAATGGGACCCGGTCTTCGCATTCATGGTGAACTGCTCGGCGGGCGTGGCTGTGCAGGTATTGGGCGAGACACTGATGGGCGTCTCCTTCCAGTTAGCGGTGTCCGGGCCGGCTCCCTGGCACGTGCACGGGACTGGCTCGGTGGATCTGTTCCTGTTCAGTGCTTCCCTTGATTTCGACGTCACATGGGGATCGGCGCCCCCGGCATTGCCTCCGCCTGCCGATCTTGGAACTGTGCTTGCCGCGGCGTTTGCCAATCCAGCCGCGTGGGTAGGGACGCCCCCTACCGGCGACAATGCGATGGTCACTCTTTCAACCGATACGCATAGCGCAGACGAACAGCATTTCATTCACCCGCTGGGAGGCGTGACGGTACGCCAACGTGCCGTGCCTTTCGGAATCGAGATTGAACGTTACCAGAACCAACCTATTCCGGACCAAACGTGGTCGATTGCGGCGGCTGAATTCACGACCGCGAACAACGCATCTCTCAATAACCCGACGCAGGACGAATTTCCGGCGGCACAGTTTCTCAACCTGTCGGATGACCAGAAGCTGTCGCGACCGGCCTTTGAACTATTCAATTCCGGTGCCCGGCTAACTGATCCCAATGTTACGTCCGATTCGTTGCTGCCGGTGGATACGTCTTTCGAAGTCGTATTGATCCCCTCCACAGAATTCAATATTATGTCGGATCTGTTTGTGCTGCTCAGCGCAGAGACGTTCCTCACGATAGGCGACATACATGCGCTTCCCGATCTCTGGAACCTAGCAGGCTCACAATTTGTCGTCGTGGAGCCCCAGCAACCGGTGGCTGTGGCGAGTACAGCCACGATGCAAGCGCAACCGCTGAACACAGCTGCGGCCGGATATACGGCAACGCTACAGGCAGCCACTGCGCAGTTTGGCGCCGTCGGTCCGGCGGCGACCGTGCAGGTTGTCGAGCGTTGGGAGGTGAGCGCATGACTACCCGGCTTTTCTGCTCATGGGTTCGACGTGGCGTCGCATCCGGCATTACCGAACCCGATCCTTTGACGGGACCATACCCAGGACCCGCGACGTTTCAACCCAGCGTAACCCTGGCGCGGGATGGCGTGGCGCAGGCTCCTACGGCGGGTCCGAATCTGCCTTTAATTGGCCCCGGAGCCATAAAGGGCGTGCATCGCGCCGCGGTTGTGCGCACCGATCCGGCGAATGGAGCGACCGGCGTCGAAGATAACTACCTCGCACTGGTGGAGCTTGCGCGGCCGGACCTGCCGTGGCTCTTTACTCCGGCGAGCGCGAACCAGAATCGACTGCGCCCGTGGCTGGTGCTGGTCGTGGTGGACGCCTCCACCGTCTCGCTGGAATCGGGAACGCCGCTGCCGAGGATCACAGTAAATGATTCCCAGTTGCCCGACCTGAGCGACTCGTGGGCGTGGGCTCATGCGCAGATCACGGTCGACGATCCTGCAACTGCAGCGCAGGCGCTGGTCCCATCCTCGGGCGGCTCGGCAATCTCGCGGCTGATCTGTCCACGGCGGCTGCAGGCGGACACCTCCTACCTGGCATGTGTCGTACCGAGCACGTTGTTAGGCGTTCAGGCTGGTCTAGGATTGCCCCTTGATCCCGGGCCGTCGATTGCCATGGCATGGACAGCGGGAGCAGGCGCGGACGTAGTCCTGCCGGTCTATTATTCGTGGACCTTCTCGACGGGTGATGACGGAGACTTCAAATCGCTGGTGCAGCGGCTATCGGGAATAAGGCCGGATCAGATCGTGGGGTTCGGCACGCGAACCATCGATATGTCCTCGCCGTGGGAGAGCCCGCCGCAATTGGGCGACGGAGTAACGATCGAGCTGGACGGCGCAATCGGGATTGGCGTCGACGCGGCCCGGCAACTTTGCCGGAGTGCAAGCCACCTTCGAAGACCGTCTGACGCGCCTGCTGAATTTTCCCGCACAGGTACAGCCTGCGAGCGCGAGTGGCGATCCAACATTGTCCGCAATCGCACCACCGATCTACGCGGGCACACATGTGGGAGCCACGGAGGTCCCTACGGCCGATAACTGGCTGCGTCAACTAAACCTGGACCCGCGCCGCCGCATCGCCGCCGCATTCGGCACGAAGTATGTGCAGGAACGCCAGGAATTTTTCATGGCGCAGGCATGGGAGCAACTGGGCGCCGTGCGTGAGGCGAACCGACTGCGAGCCCTGGCGGAAATGGCGTCGGAGATTGCGGACCGCCTGCATGCTGCGGCATCTGCAGACGCTGAGCCCATCGGAATTGTTCTCTGTGGCGGCCCCCGCACGAACGCGCGTGCTGGTCGCGGAAGCCACAACGCTACAGGCTGCCGCCGCAGCTACGCCAATGCCTGCGGGCGCGGGTACGGTCGCCTTCACAAAATTTGCGCGACCGCTCGGGCCTGTCGGGCAGCGCGCCTTTGCCGGAACTTTCGCAACGGTGGTCGAACAGGGAATCGCAGGCACCGTACGCGCCGCCTCACCTCCGGTGATACTCGATGGAATCTCCGAATTGGCAACGGCTCCAACGCAGCTAAAGCAGGACGCGACAGGCATCATGGTTTCGCAGGCGTGGAGAGGGATTGCCACGGTTGAACAAGGCATCAGTTTGCCGACAAATCTGACAACGATTCGGCAGGGATTGAAAACCGGGGTTCCCAGGGCGGGGGCTTTGGATTTTCCAGCGGGCAACCGGTATTGCTCGCTGCGGGGCCGCCCCCCGCACCGAGTAGCGCTCTATCCCTGGCTTCCGTGGTTACAGCGGCGCTTCTGCCCTCAAACGGCATTCTCAAACGGTTGGCGGACCGGATGCAGGTGCCCGATTGGCTTGGCGGAAGCAGCAACTTTGACACCCGTCATGGCGGGACCTCAGTTCACTGCTCCGCTTGCCCTGGCGCTCAAACAAGGGCACCAGGAATATCTCCTGCCCGGACTCGGTAATTTTCCAGACGATAAGGTCACGTTGCTCGAAACAAACTCGGCATTTGTGGAGGCTTTTCTCGCAGGCGCAAATCAGGAGATGAATCGCGAGCTCTTGTGGCGCGGTTATCCGACAGACAGACGCGGCACTCCGTTCCGTTACTTCTGGCCACGCCCTGACGGCTCTCCCGGACATACCGCCTATTTCGAACTGGCCGCTTACCAACAATCTCGGCGATAACTCCGCAGGTCAGGGTATCGACTGGGCCAATATTCTCGTGTTGCTCGTGCGCGGAGAAGTACTGCGGAGATATCCGAGAACAATGGTGTATGCGGCGCCGGGAAAACTGGACGGAATAACGTTCGCCCTGGATACCTCTGTGCCTTGGACAGCGCCCGAGTTTGTGTTGCCACTGGATTCGGAGACGATCGCCTATGCTTATCCGCTGACGGTAGACCAGGTTCGCAGTAATCCGGCGACTAACTCGCCAGGCTGGTTCTTTGTTTTCTCCGAACCGGTCACCGGACCGCGTTTCAGATTCGAGGAGTCGACCCGGGTCTCCGCAGTTCTGGGCGGATTTTCCCTGGGCCCAGGTTCCCCAAGAGCGCGGATTCGCGATTGCGGGAACTGACGTGGCGGCGCCTCCTGCACAGGAAACAGCCCCTGGATCAGCACGGTGGAACAACAATGCCGCGGACATGGGCCGCATCGCGTTCGCACGCCCCTATCGAGTCGGCTATCACGCGGACCAACTGCTGCCTTAGAGGATTGAAATGGCTGACATCATCGCATTGCGCGCGCAGCTTGAGGGTGACAAGGCGGCGCTCATTCAGGCCCAGCAGAAGCTGCAGCTTTTTGAGGAAGAGTTACAGAACGCCGAGGGTGGAGAGTTGCCACATCCGCCACTTCATGAGCCAACCCTGACACTTCAAATATTGCGCACTCAGGTCCTGACTCAGGCTGCTGTTGTTCGACGAATCCAGGGTGAAGTGGATGCCGCGCAAGCGGCCTACACCGCGGCGGTCCAGGCGGACCCCATGCACGGGACCGATGCCGGTCTGCCGCTCGTGCTGCTGCCGGTGCGAATCGAAACTGCATATCTGCCAGACGCGAGCGGTGGCACCGATCTCGCCGTGCGCGTCTATCCTGATGACATTCACGTGGACTCTCACGAACCAGAATTGACGGCCGCGGAACTGGCGGCCGGCACAGCGTACTGGCAGGCCGTCTGGGGCGCGGGTTCGAATGCTGATCGACTGAACAACGCCTGGAACGCTGTGCTGCAGAAGCTGAAACCGTCGCGCGCGGCATGGGCCGTCGACGTTCTGACACCATCCGTCCCCAGGCCAGCGGATGAGACACCGCTTGGACAGGCTCAGCCCGCTCCACCATTGCCCACAGTCCCCACCCGCCCGTCGACGTTCACACGCGCTGCGCAAGCGACTCTGCTGCCCGATCACTGGAGCTTCATTGGCTCTCAAGGCGGCAATGAATTGTTCAACGTGGACGGGACTGCAATTCCTGATCCACTGAACGTCAGCTTCGGCCCGCCGGGTACAGGTGCTGATTCCTCCGACCTGCCCTTCGATGCCGCGAGCCGGTGGCTGGTGGATCTCGATGCAGCGATCGCCGCGGGTATGGCGGTCAGGATTCCGCTCCCCGGTCCGAACTTCAATATCGATCAACTCTTCGTGCTGGGCGTGAGCGTGCGGCTGTCACCTGCAGACGCGACGGCTCGTCTTGAAACTGCTCTCATTGCTCATCAGTACACCAACGGACTCGGTTTTCTGCCGCCCGGTTCGCCCACAAACAATACGGATTCGGTACGCTCAGCGTGGCAGTCAGCTCCACAGCCTCCCGCGCCCGCGGATGTTGCCACGGCGAGGGCGGCTTACAGCCCAGCCAGCAATCAGAACGCGGCGCGCATGGCCACGGCTCTGGGAATCGATGGCTCCGAGGCGCTCAGCGCCGCTCCCAACGGACTCGATGATCAGGAGACGCCGGTCGCAATCCTGCAATCGCAGCTATGGAATGTGTTCGGCGGTCGTACGCTGTCGATGCTCTACAACCAGTGGGACATTCCCGTCGGCGATTCCCCGTCGCAGGGCGGATGGGTACCGCATAACGATCCTGTTGGAGCGGCGGCGTTGGCAGATCACTCAAAAGGTTGGGTACGCAGCCGGGGAACCCTGCCGGTGCTGCGCGTCGCAAATCAACCCTACGGTGTGCTGCCGGCTTCATCTCTTGCAGACTGGGTGACGGCGGCGGATGATCCGACAAATCAGCTCATTCAGTGGCTGCGCGTCTTTCGCCAATACTGGCTCGCAGCGGTGATGAATGTTCCCGCGGTGACCGACGGAGATCCGCAGCCCGACACCACAATCGTGAACATACTCAGCCGCGAACCTGTATCCGAGAGCCTGATGATTCGGCAGGATGGCGATCCGATTTCGCAGGAGATCGCAGATCAGCCGTTTCCAACCGCGCCGATTCCAGGCCTGCCGATGTCCAGCGAGCTGTTTCTCTCGGCGCCAGGAGCGACTGCGATCCCTTCCCCGGTTCCTTTCGTCTCGGATCCAGCAGGCGATTTGAAGCTTCTGCTGCTCCTGAGGGATTTGCTCAGCGACAGCATCAATGTGCTCAACACCATCATGGTGTGGCAGGACTGGGCCAACAAATACCAGCTGCTATTTGGCAGCAACACATTTCCCGGCGCCCCTCCGCCGGATCTGTTCACTAGCATGATCAAGGACTCGTTGACGGATCCACTCGCAAGCTCTTCTGATCAGATTGTGGTGGGCATCATTTTTGGCGCGCTTGCTTTTTCGGAGAAAAAGGATGATCCGACGTTCCAGCAGAGCGTCCAGACCTTACTGCCAAAGGCGAATGCTCTTCTCGCTCAGTACGAGCTGTCATGCACGGTCGACCCCAGCCAGTATGATCCCGTTTTGCGCGAGGTCTTCGACGTCTTCTCGCACCGCTACGATGCTTGGGTAACGTCGCTTGCGGCGCGCCGCCTTGACCAATTGCGAACCGCCAAACCCACAGGGGCGGTAGTCGGCGCCTATGGGTGGGTTGAAAACCTTTCGCCGCGAACAGACCTGGCGGCGGCCCCGAATCCGCCCGCAGGATTCGACACCGTGTTTACCGGCGGCAAGCAGAAATACATCCACGCACCGTCGTTGCATCACGCCGCAACGGCGGCCGTGCTGCGCGCAGGATATGAGTCGCACGCGCATCCTGATTCGCTCGCCGTTAACCTCGTTTCGAGCCGGGTTCGGATAGCCGACTGGCTGGCCGAGGGGATCAGAAACGGCCAGACACTCGGCGCTCTGCTCGGCTACCGGTTCGAAAGGGAACTCCACGAAGCTGGACTTGACGTACTGATCGCGAAGTTGCGCCAGGAGCATCCTCTTCCGCTGCCAACCAGCGCGGATAACGATGCAAACGGAGCCGCGGCGCGGCAAACGATCGCGGAGCGGAATGTGGTGGACGGTCTCGACCTCTATCGTCAACAAGCCGCAGTGCGTGCCGAGTACGCAGCGACGCCGCAGATCGGTGGCATGCTAGATGATCTCGTAAACTCTGTTGACGCATTGGGAGACTTGCTGCTGGCCGAGAGCGTGCATCATCTTGTCGGTGGAAATCCGCTGCGAGCTGGATTGGCGGCCGACACGATCGGACGCGGCGAACCAGTGCCGGATCGCTTCGATGTAGTGCGTACTCCGCGCGCCGGCCGTGCCCTGGTCTGGCAGCTAGGCGCTTTGTTGCCATCAGCCTGGAGAAGCAGTGCAGCGGGGTGGAGCAGCGACCGTCCGAGAGCCGTTACGGAACCGCACGTGGAAGCGTGGGTGCAAACCATGCTCGGAGACGCAACTTCATGGAAAGTTCATTGCAATGTGACAGCGAGTGGAACAGTAAC
Organism: uncultured Acidobacteriaceae bacterium; assembly: GCA_963725225.1. Classification (GTDB taxonomy): domain Bacteria; phylum Acidobacteriota; class Terriglobia; order Terriglobales; family Acidobacteriaceae; genus Silvibacterium. Next base: position 44,601 of record CAVRXY010000005.1, on the reverse strand, counting down.
CGATGTGATCGTCGGGTTGGATTCGCTGCAGCTGTGCGCGCTCGACATTGTCTCCGAAAGCTCGGGCAGCCCATCGCTTCTTGAGTCGCGGATCGCAGATTCGATTGCTACAGGCCTACCGCCAGGAGCTCAGATTACCGTAGTGAGCACACCAGCAGGGGACGGTACGCTCGGTTTTGGCGAACTCTCCGACTTATGCGCGCGACAGCGCACGCTACTGGCGAAATCAACACCGCTTGGCCCGCAGCATGTGATTGGTCCGTCCGAATCTTCTGCTACCGGACTGGACGTGGCCGAGTTACAAGACCGCGTGAGTTCGCTCCGGACATCCCTTTCAAATGCAGTGAGTCAGTTGTCCGCGGCGATGCAAACTCTGAGCACAGCTGCGACCGGATCGGATTCTGGAGCGCTGCAGACAGCTGTGGAAGAGGTCCGCGCGGCGCTGGTGATCGTGGCGGACAACGGGTTCTCATCCGCTTATCCGCCACCAATCGAATCGGACCTGACGGCTGCGGCTACATTGTTTGCTGCTCACGGAAGTGCGGTGCTGGCAATCGTCACGCCCCTGAGCGCTACGACTCCGCCAGTGCCACCAGCAGCTGATGCACCGGTATCGGACTTAGAGCAGTGGTTTCGCGCCATCATGGATTATGTGGAAAGCATCGTGGGCAGGGTCGTTCCGCTTACGGCGGCCTACCAGCTTCCTCCCGACTCGGCATACGCGCAGTCGTTCGGATCGGGCAATGCGCCGACTGGCAGTGATGAGACAGCCGTGATGGTATGGTTGCGGCGGCTTGCTCGAGTACGGCCAAATTGCCAGGCAGCGCATGATCTGCTGCTCGCGAACGAAGCGTTGCTCGGAGCCCTTCCGAGGACGACCGTCGCACATCTGCCCGAGAATCCAGGAGAACAATGGGTGGGCCTGCCATTCGATCAGGCCGCGACTGCTCCAAAAGCGCGATTATGCACCGTTGCGCTGACTCCGGCTGCGATCGATGTGAATGCCGAGTTCTGCGGAATCCTATTTGATAACTGGACCGAACAGCTGCCCGGACTGACCAGTGTAACGACCGCCAACTCCGGTTACGAGGCTGCGGAAGTCACCGGGGTTTCTTTCACGGTTGAAACTCCGGACGCATATCCTCCACAGTCGATTCTGCTGGCAATTGCACCCGACCAGACCGCGGGATGGTCACTGGACATTTTGCTGGACGTTGTCACAGAAACGCTGGAGCTCGCAAAAGTGCGCATGGTTGATCTTGGGGATCTATTCCGGCTGGGCCGTGTTTTGCCGGCGTTGCATACCAGCAGCAACGTGGACACCATGCTTTCCGAAGCGGGGGTGAAGTAATGAGCTGGAGACTGGAACCTTCACCGAGAACGACTGGTATTGATGAAGGTCTCGCCGCAAAGGTGCACGATCCGCTGTGGCTGCTCGGCAGACAGTGGCAGGTGGGCGAATTCAACGGCAGAGACGCCGGAACTCCGGCGGTCGTGCAGGTGGCAGGAAATTCCGCACCCGTAAATGCGTGGCGGGGCGCACAACAAACAGAATGGAAACCCTTCGACGGCGCAACCGTGCCGCTGGATGCGCTGGCGGAACCTGAGGACGAACAAACATTGAGTCTCCGTGAGCGAATCGAGGGGGGCGCACATTTCCGCCGCCTGCTGATTGTGTCCGGGATGGGCCATTATTCGGACGCGTTCGTTGCAGCGCATGCCTTCGATGCAACCACGCTGACCGATCCTGCCTTCGCCGCTGACCTTGTGTTGCTGGCAGTAGCGCGACGAACGGCCGACGGAGCAGCCCTGCAGGCAACTGCGGAGAAGCTGTCTTCTGGCCAGCCCTCCCCGGTTGCGATCGATGCAGACGACAGCGCGACTGCGCAAACGGTAGCGACAACGTGGCTCGCCTGGTATACGGAGGAAATGGAGGCTGCCCCAAACACGGGAACGGCGGTTACATGGCAGGAAAACCGCCTTGAATACGGCTTAGCTGTATCGAGTCCCGCGGCGAATGGGACAGTTCTCGTGGCCGACGCCTATCTGGGCGATGGCCTGGATTGGTTCGACTTCGACATTGACACCACGGCTACGGCTGGTCCGTCGGCGAACTCGACAGCCATCAATCTGAAATCTGTTCCTGCGCCGATACGATACGGTGGGATGCCTCTGCCGCGCTTCTGGGCGATGGAAGACGCGGACTGCGATTTAGGGTCGATTGGTGCTGCGGCCAGCGATATCGGGCGTCTGCTACTGGTAGAGTTCGGCACGGTTTACGGCAACGATTGGTTCGTTCTGCCCATCAAGCTGCCCGCAGGTACGCTCACGATTCTTGATTCCGTCGTCGTAAGCGACGTATTCGGCCGCAACTTGTTACTGAGCCGGGCGGGTGTCGACGAACCCCAGTGGAATCTCTTCTCGCTCGACACAACGGCCGCCGGCGCAACCCATCCAGCCCAGAACGCGCTCTTCCTGCCGCCAACCTCGGGATCTGTCACTGAAAGTAATGCAGTCGAAGCCGTCTTATTTTTACGAGACGAGGTCGCCGACCTGGCGTGGGCCGTGGAAGGGCTCGTGCAGGATGGACTCGAACGCGTTGTGAACAGGCGGGCATCGTGGCAGGGGAGCCGAACAATACCTCCGGGAAACCCGGCGATGCCTTCTTATCTGGTGGAGACGGTCGTGCCGGACTACTGGATTCCACTCGCACCGGAACAGTTGCCAGGCCAGCAATCGCTGCACCTGCGGCTGGTTCCCATGGAGGTCGACAAAGGAGGCGTGCCCAGCCTTGTTGAACCGCAGGGGCGCCTGTTGGCAGTGGACAGCAACGGCAATGCGCTTTGGCTCTTTGATGAAGAGGTGCCTCGCGAAGGAACTCAAGTCAATCGCGTCTGTCGTTACATGCGATGGCTGAATGGGCGCAGTGTGGTCTGGACGGCACGTTGTCGAGAAACAGGAAGCGGCGAACGTTCGAGCGGATTGCGTTTCGATGTACTTAACCCGGGATAGTCACCGCGTCGATGATGTTCGGATTACTCCGACAAGCGGGCCAACGTTCACCGGTGTGTTTACCCGAAATCAAGGCTCAATCTAAGTTGGTGCTGACAAGCCTTCTCATGCAGTTAAGTACGTGCGTCAAGGGGGCCTTGGTGAAGGGGCAAGTTGTTCTGCTCATTGGACGTATTCATAACGCGTCTTCCTAGCGACGACGTTAGACTTGGACTCCGCCCGTAGGGGACCCGCTTGGACGAACTCCACCTACTGGGTTTTGCCAATTGTTCGCTGCTATTCTCTAGATGCAAACTTGGAACTGCCTAATGAGCGAACGACAGGCCCTCTTCATCAGCCATGGAACTCCAGAGGACAACGCGTATACGATCTGGCTCGGTGCCAAACTCGCGGCAGCGGGCTATGAGGTTTGGGCCGACGTGTTGCGTCTAAAGGGTGGCGATGACTGGCAGCGCAAGCTGGAAGACGGCTTGAGAAACCGAGCCTGCAAGGTCCTCCTCGTAGCGAACCAGGTATCGGTCGAAGAGCAAGGCGTTCGGAACGAAATCCAGATTGCGTCGGAGGTCGCGCGAAAGATTGGCGATCCGAGGTTCATCATTCCGCTTCGTCTGGGGACTTTCGATGCCCCTTTCCTTATAGCTCACGCCCAATACATCGATTTCAGTCGTGGCTGGTCTACTGGCCTACATGAACTCATGTCGGCTTTGCAGGATGAGTACAAGGTCCCGCTGTCGAACGAGGCTTCAACCGAGGTCTGGAGCTCGCTGCAGGCGATGCACGGCAGGAAACTAGAACAGCGGCCAGAGAATTTGATCTCGAACTGGCTCCGAGTTAGGAAGCTGCCAGAGAAAATCTTCTACTACAGGAACGCCGAGTTGCGGAATCATGGGGTAACCCTCTCATTGCCGCGTGTGCCCTACGGGGACGGATTTCTGACCTGCGAGGAGCACGGGATTCAGGGGGCGAGCAGAAGTTCACTCAGCCTCGCCCTCGGTGTCGGCTGGCCGGAACTCGGTGTTTCGACCGCGGAACTGCGAAAGATGTTCGCTCGGCTGGCGAACCAAGGGATGGAAATGCTCCTGAAGTCACGAGGACTAATGTCGTTCGAGATGGCAAGTGGCCAGCTTGCCTGGTGGTTTGGTGAGGAACTGCCGGACACTCGACTGCCGTTTCGCTGGGGCGATCTGAAAGGCAGCCGTGTACTGCGAGGAGTGTCCGAGAAACGGAGGGTGCAATGGCACTTCGGGATTACTTCGCAGTATCGCGGAGGGTCTCAGCCCTACTTTCGCCTGCGCACGCATCTTCTATTCTCTGAGGATGGAATGACCGCTTTGCCGGGAAAGCGTGTGCACCGGATGCGGCGGTCGTTCGCCAAGGGCTGGCGAAACGCTCGTTGGCGGGACATGTTTCTCACCTTTCTTTTCTGGTTGTCAGATGGGGAGTCCATGATTCGACTCCCGCTGCATTTGGACGACGATCTTGTGGTTGAGGTTCCGCCCTTGATGTTCGTTAGTCCGGTAGGCATGAGCATGCCGACCAGATTCCCGGCCTGATGCGCTTGGGTTATTACGTCCGCTTCAAGCCCTCGATCCTCCTGGCTTTCCTCAACGATGGGGCTTGCCAGTGAGCAGCGGAGCTGATACTCCAGTAGCACGGTTGAAGCGCCGCGGAAAGAAGCTCGTGGTGCGTGAACGCTATCAACGGCCCGGGATCATGGATCTCGGGTCGAAGTGGAAAATTGTTTACTGCGATTACAGCTCGCATCCGCGGAAGAAGCGCTCCAGAATCTGGAGCAAGAAGTCTGCGCCCTCCCGTTTCGAGGCACAGCGTCTTGCCGATGAGTTCATGGTGCGCGTCAATAAGCGGAACAATGATCCGGCGACTTTTCCCAGTCAGGATGAAACCCTTTCAACCCTCCTTGCGAAGTGCAGGGAGCTGACCTGGAAGTATCTGAAGAACTCGACTCGCAAGAGCTACAACGAGTTTTTCGACTCTTATATCGTCCCGAAGTGGGGGAGCATGAAACTTCGTAAATTGACGACGGTCGCATTGCAGGAATGGTTCAATTCATACCATCCACGCCTTGCGTCGAAAACAATCAAGTCAATGCACGGAGCCCTTCGCGCCACCCTCAATCAGGCAGTCACATGGAGCATGCTCGATCGGAACCCGGCAATTGGGATCAAGTTGCCGCGCAAGAAGGCCCGCAAGCCTCCTGTTCTCCTCGAACTGCCTCAGATCCGGGCCATGCTGGAAACCCTTCCAGAGCCGACCAGGTCGATCGTGACTCTGATCGTCTTCGGGTCCATGCGAGTCGGCGAGGTTCTGGCTCTTCGTTGGAAGCGCATCTCCTCTGATCGCATTTCGATCGTTGAGCGTGTGTACGACGGAGAGTTTGACGACGTGAAGACCGATGCCGGCGAACGCGATATTCCCTTCGATACCGCCGGAGCGATTGCCTCGGCGCTTCGGCAAACCTGGGAGCGTTCAAAGTTTCGCGGCCCAGAAGATCTGGTCTTCGCGAATAAAGCCGGCAAACCCCTCGACACTCATAACCTGCTGCAGCGGCACGTCAAGCCTGCAGCCTTCAAACTGGCCTGCCCAGGACGATCGACTTCCGGAGCTTTCGTACGATGCATGCCAGCCTGATGCGGCGGGCTGGAGCGCGTGCAGAAGTCGCTCGTGACAACATGGGTCATTCGCAAGCCAGCATGACCCTCGACGGATACTCCCACAGCTGGTGGGACGAACGGGTGAGTGCGGTTTCCAGGGCTGTTGCGGCGGTGTTTGCCGCACCGGCAGCGAAACCGACTGCGAACCCGGAAGCAACGGAAAACAGCAAGGCTGAATGGGTGCCCTTTTTTGGGTGCCCCGAAGCAAATCAGTCCCAGCAGTCCAGCTAAGTAGATGATTTCAAATGGTCGGGGAGAGAGGATTCGAACCTCCGACCCCCTGGTCCCGAACCAGGTGCTCTACCAGGCTGAGCCACTCCCCGATCGCTGTTGGATGGAAGCTCGCTGAGCGGGTCCTGGTCGCTCCCGCACGTACTGCGAGCTATCCTGAATATACCAGAAAACCTGCTTCATCTGATCGTTGGGAGCTCATGGCGAACAGCTCTAAACCCGATCTTCGCGCGCTTCGCGTTCTCGACGGAGGCATGGCCACTGAACTTGAACGCCGCGGCTGCGATATCTCCGGACCGCTCTGGTCGGCACATGTGCTGGACACTGCCCCGGAGAAGATCGCTCAGGTTCATCTCGATTACCTTCGCGCCGGCGCAGATTGCATCTCCACCGTCAGCTACCAGGTGTCGGCCATGGGATACGCCGAGTTCGGCCGTCCTGCGGCTGAGGCGGCCAACGCGCTTCGTCAGTCGGTCGCGATTGCCGAGGCTACCCGTGAAGAATACCGTCGCGAATCCGGCCGCCCGGTTCTAATCGCTGCCTCGCTCGGGCCTTACGGCGCAGCGCTGCACAACGGTGCGGAGTTCCACGGTCGCTATTCCATTCGATTTGACGACCTCGTGGCGTTTCATACGGAGCGGCTGGCAGTGGTCGCTGACACGAATGCCGATCTGGTGGCGCTGGAGACTGTGCCCTCGCTCGAGGAGGCGCAAGCAATCGCCGCCGCTCTTGGCGGGATTTCCCGAAATCTCAGCATGGCTTTCGTTCACCTGCAAAGATGGAGCCCATGTCGCTCACGGCGAGCGTTTGGCCGAGTGCGTCGCGGTGCTTGAAGAGGTTCCTCAAGTCGTGGCGGTGGGCATCAACTGCACGTCACCGGATCTGATTGCCTCCCTAATTGCCGAAGCAAAGGGGACCACGACCAAGCCGATCTTTGTCTATCCCAACTCTGGCGAGGTCTGGGACGCGGCCAATCGCCGCTGGCATGGAAGGTCAAGCGTCGCGGAATTCGCCGAGCAGGCCGGGACCTGGTATCTCGCAGGCGCCCACGCCGCCGGAGGATGCTGCCGGACAACACCGGCCCATATACAAGCGCTGCGTGAGATGCTTGACCGGAAAATGGCGGCAACGGGCGCGGTGTGAATCGGGTTCGTACCGGCCACTCTGGCCCTCCAACCGTGCGACAATAAAGTTTCAACGCCATGAATCCAGAATCTGCCGTGGCCCCTCAACCGGCCACCGTTACCTCCGAGCTTCTGGCTCAGCACAGTATCACTGCCGAGGAGTACTCCCGCATCCTGGCTGCGCTCGGCCGCACTCCAAGCCTGACTGAACTGGGCATTTACAGCGTGATGTGGAGCGAGCACTGCTCCTATAAATCTTCGCGCGTCCATTTGAAGCGGCTGCCCACGAAGAGTGATCGGGTCGTGCAGGGTCCGGGCGAAAATGCCGGCATCATTGACGTCGGCGACGGCTGGGCGTGCGCCTTCAAGATCGAGTCGCACAACCATCCCTCCTACATCGAACCTTTTCAGGGAGCGGCAACCGGAGTCGGCGGCATCCTTCGCGACATTTTCACCATGGGCGCGCGGCCGCTGGCCGTCATGGATTCGCTGCGCATCGGGCCAATCGAGGCCGGAACGGCCGAAGACGCTCTGGTCAGGAAGAATCACTCGATCCTGGAGGGCGTCGTTCACGGCATCGCCGCCTACGGCAACTGCTTCGGAGTGCCCAACCTCGGCGGCGAAACCCGTTTCGAACCCTGCTACTCAGGCAATCCGCTGGTGAATGCCTTTGCGCTGGGGCTGGTGCGCCGTGACGAGATTTTTTATGCCAAGGCGAGCGGCGTCGGCAACCCCGTCATTTATGTCGGAGCCAAAACAGGCCGCGACGGCATCCACGGCGCGACCATGGCCAGCGAGGAATTCAAGGAAGGCTCCGAGCAGAAGCGGCCCAATGTTCAGGTCGGCGATCCCTTCATGGAAAAGCTGCTTCTCGAAGCCTGCCTCGAAGCCATGAAGACCGGAGCTATCGTCGGCATTCAGGACATGGGCGCCGCCGGCCTCACCTCATCCGGCTGCGAGATGGGCGCACGCGGGGGAGTGGGTCTCGAGTTGAACCTCGACCACGTCCCGCAGCGTGAAACCGGTATGACCGCCTACGATATGATGCTCTCGGAATCGCAGGAGCGCATGCTTCTCGTTGCCGAGAAAGGCCGCGAGCAGGAGGTCTTCGATGTATTCACCAAATGGGGACTCGACGCCAGCATCGTAGGCACTGTGGTCGCCGAGCCTCGCCTGCGCGTCCTCCATCGCGGTGAACTCGAAGCCGACATCCCCAATCAGTCGCTCACCGACGACGCGCCCCGATACTGCCGCCCCGTAGGCACCTGGAAAGCGCCCGTGCCACTTGACCCGCCCGCCGAGGTGCTTGAGGAGCTGAAGAAACCGCGCGACTATACGGCTGATCTGAAGAAGCTGCTCGCTTCATCGAACATCTGCAGCAAGCGCTGGGTCTACGAACAGTACGATTCGATGGTGCAGACGAATACTGTCGAAGGTCCGGGCGGAGAAGCCGGCGTGATGCGGATCAAGGGAACCAATCGCGGACTTGCGATGGCGCTCGATGGGAACAGCCGCTGGTGCTACCTCGATCCGAAGCAGGGAGCAAAGCTCGCTGTAGCCGAAGCTGCCCGTAAGGTCGCCTGCACCGGAGCGACACCCGTAGCAGCGACCAACTGCCTCAACTTCGGCAATCCGGAGAAGCCGGAGATCATGGCCCAGTTTTCCGCAGCTATAGACGGCATCGCCGAAGCATGTACGACTCTGGGAACACCGATTACGGGCGGCAACGTCTCCTTATATAACGAGACGAAGGGCGAAGGGATTTATCCGACTCCGGTGATCGGGATAGTTGGGATTCTGGATGATGTAACGAAGGCTGTGCCTGCGGGCTTTCAGCGGGAAGGCGACGCAGTTTTCCTGGTCGGACCAAAGCCCCCGCTGGTCATAGACGAAGAGACCTTAAGGATCTTCGGATCGTCAGAATTCGCGAGCACCGTGCTCGGAAGCTTCTGGGGTGAGCCGCCTGCGCTTGACCTCGACGACGAAGCCGCTTTCCATCGCTGTCTTGCCGAGCTTGCCGATAAACGGCTTCTGCAATCGGCCAACGACATCTCGGACGGTGGACTCGCCGTGGCTCTCGCTGAAAGCGCGATTTCCGAGAGTGTCGGCGTTGAGGTCGACCTGCAGGAATCCTTAGGCGTCCAATTCCGCCACGGAGTTTTCCGGGAACCGTCAACACATGTGATCGTCTCCGCTTCTGGAGCCAATCTGGACGCGCTGCAACATACCGTTGCAAAATACGACCGAATGTTAGCTCTACCGATCGGCAAGACAACACATGATAAATTCGAAATCCGCCTCAACGGCAACCGTCTGATTGAGACCACAGTCGCCGATCTCAAGGAGGCGTGGTCGTCCTCCCTCGAATCTGCCCTTCACGACCACACTGCTAACGAGGTCTTCGCATGAGCCGGTATCTGCTCATGGAAGGCATCGAGGGCCTGCCTGCGCAGATCATTGGCAGCGAAGCCGCGTTCCGCCGTGCGCGCAGCATTGAAGAAGACCCCAAGCTCCGCGAAGAATGCGGAGTCGTCGCTGTCCACGGACATCCCGATGCAGCCCGCCAGGTTTATCTCGGTCTCTACGCACTTCAGCACCGCGGGCAGGAATCCGCCGGAATTGCCGTCGCCAACGGCACCAGCCTGTCGAACATCAAGGGCATGGGGCTGGTGTCCGAAATCTTCAGCGACGATGTTCTCGACAAGCTCAAGGGCGACATGGCCATCGGGCATACGCGCTATTCGACGACGGGTGATTCGGCGCTGCTCAATGCGCAGCCCATCAGGGTCGAATCGACCAAGGGTCTCATCGCCATCGCCCACAACGGTAACCTGGTCAATCTCGGCAATCTGCGCGCGCGCCTCGAACGCGACGGAGCCTTCTTTCAGACCACCAGCGACTCCGAGATCATCGTCCAGCTCATTGCGCACTCGCGCGCCGGCACCTTGGTCGACGCCATCGCAGACTCGCTCAGCCAGGTTGACGGCGCCTTTTCCATCGTAATGATGACCCGCGACCGGGTCTTCGCCGCCCGGGATCCGCGAGGCTTCCGTCCGCTGTCAATGGGGCGCATCGAAAATCCGGACGGCCCGGACACTATCGTCTTCGCCTCCGAGACCTGCGCCTTCGACCTGCTGCGCGCCAAATTTGAGCGCGATGTCGAGCCCGGAGAGCTGGTCATGGTCACCAGCGACGGCGTGACCAGCCGGCGATATTCAACCGGCATCCCCCAGTCGAGTTGTATCTTTGAGCACGTCTACTTTGCGCGCCCCGACAGCAAAATCTTCAACCGCTGGGTTCAGGAGAGCCGCGAGGAGATGGGCCGCCAGCTCGCTCGCGAGTCTGGAGTGCCCGCTGATCTGGTCGTCCCAGTTCCCGACTCCGGTGTGACGGCAGCCATCGGTTACGCAGCGGAGAGCGGTATTCCCTTCAGGTTCGGCCTGATCCGCAATCACTATGTCGGCCGGACATTCATCGAGCCCGAGCAGCGCGTCCGTGACTTCGGCGTGAAGCTCAAGCTCAACCCGGTGCGCAATCTGCTCGAAGGCCGCCGCATTATCCTGATCGACGATTCCATCATTCGCGGAACCACGAGCCGCAAGATCGTGCGCATGGTTCGCGCCGCCGGTGCGAAAGAGGTGCACCTGCGCATCAGCTGCCCGCCGACTATCTCGCCCTGCTACTACGGAGTGGACACGCCGAGAAAGTCCGAACTGATCGCCGCCAACAACTCCATCGAAGAAATCCGCCGGTTCATTGAGGCAGATTCGCTCGCCTACCTGTCGCTCGAAGGACTGCAACGGGCATGCGACGGAGGCGAGGGCAATCAATTCTGCGTCGCCTGCTACACCGGCGACTATCCCACGCAATGGGTGGATGTAGAGGATATTCTGCCAGCAGCGGCGGCCCGGTAGCCATCCCCTCAAACGAGCTGGCGAGTCAGCGGGACATAGCCGAAACGGACCTGATCTTTAGTGAGAATTGACCTTCTCCTCGGACTCGTCCTTCGCCGCTGCCTGATGAGAGTGGGCGCGCGGTAAACCCATAGCTTTAAATAGGTTGCCATAGGATCTTTCGCCGCAAGACTTGCAGCGGAGAGGATATTTGAAGGTGAACAGCAGTCCCAGATCTTCCGATCGAAACTTCGAGAGGCGGAGATGCGAGGAATAGCAGGTTGGGCATACCATCACGGCCACCCTCTTCCCAAAGTTTGAACGTTTTCGTGGAGACTTGCGACCCGATACCACGTCAGAAATTCATGCGCTGCGTGGAGCGAACTGCGCTACTGTATTGTCAAGTATGCCGCGAATACCACCGACAATCAACAAATTGATTCGGTGAATGGCTGCGGGGGTTGCTTCATGGCATGGGATGTCTCATTTAACTGCGATATCTGCGGAAAAAAGAAGGGCGAGGCGAACCACTGGTGGATGGTCCTGCTCGGGGATGTTCCCTGCTATGACGAAGGCCAGCCGGCAATGCGCTTTACGCTCCTGCCCTGGAACCAGGCCGAAAGCCGCAAGCGCGAGATGTATCACCTGTGCGGTCAGGGGTGCGCGATGAAGGCGATGGAGCGCTTCATGACCTCTGGAGCAATCGAGCCGATCGGCGCTCTCGAAGACGGATTCCACTCTCACGCCGGCCGTTAGCGCAGGCTGTCAGCTCTCAAAGAGACCTGGTCCCGGTGCCTGCTTTTCCTTTGTGGCACCGCCCTGCGTACCCTGGCGCTTGGCGGGAGCGGAAAGAATACCCAGAATTTCACGGACTTCGGTGCGCAGTTTCTTGAGGCGCACCTCAATCTGGCCAACCTCCACGCCGCGCTTGAGCGGCAATTCGGGCTGTGACTTCTTTTGCGGCTCGCGAACTTCCGCGGTAAATACCTGGCGCGCTCCAGCGATGGTGTAGCCTTCGGAGTAAAGGAGGCGCTTGATCCTCAGGGCAAGTTCAACGTCACGCTTGCGATACAGCCGCTGGCCGGTGCCGCTCTTATTCGGCCGGAGCTGCGGAAATTCCGTCTCCCAGAAGCGCAGAACATAGGCTTCCACGCCGCACAGCTTCGCCACCTCTCCGATACGAAAGTACAGCTTGTCCGGAATGGGCGAACTCTGTTCGTTGCGTGGCCGCGACGCGTGTTTGGTCATTTGTACCCGGTTAGGCCGAACTGCTCGGCGATCCGTCCCCAAAAGTATAGGCCAGCGCGTGCCCGCCGGAACAGAGAATGGAACAGATCCAGTCACATTCGCGTATTCTCTTGCGTATTCTCTTCGCGGGAGCAGTAGTGATGATGAAGGCGCTGGCGGCGGCAACGGCTCTATCTTTAACCTTGGTGGCAGGATGCCGCATTCAGGTGGACAAGAACAAAGACGGTCAGGACAAGAACGTGAAAATTGACACGCCTCTCGGCGGTCTCCACGTCCGCGCCGATCAAACTTCGGCTGCCGATGTCGGCTTGCCGGCATATCCCGGAGCCCATATCGCTCCCGACAACGACGGTGACAAATCGGCCGACGTGCACCTCGGCTTCGGTGAATGGCAGTTGCGCGTAAAGGTCGTTACGTACGACGCCAGTGATCCGCAGGACAAGGTCGTCGCTTTCTACGAGAAGGCGCTGGGCCGCTATGGCGACGTGATCCGCTGTGATGGCGACCAGCCTGTAGGCACGCCTGCTGCCACCAGGGAGGGCCTGACCTGCTCGGACGATAAGGGCAGCTCGCATGTGCACGTCTCGGACGACAGCGGCATTTCATTGAGAGCGGGCTCGAGGCACCACCAGCACATCTTCGCTGTAAAGAAGAATACCGGCACAGGCACCCGGTTTTCACTCGTGGAGTTGCAGCTGCCCGAAAGCATAGACAGGAAAGAGTCGGAGAGTAACTGAGCCGGCAGAGCTCATCTCGAAAGTCGGCTTCATCCGAGCACCTTTGAACCCCGCCTGCGCTCTCATTGCGCTCCCGGTGCTGGTGAGATAGGGTCAAGTTATGGACCTTGTCTGCCATCGGTGCGGGACGGCGCTCAATTCTCCTGACGAATTGTTCTGCCCGCACTGCGGAGCGCCCCAGCTTCGCTATGAACCGGCAGACGAGACCGCTGCACCTCCAGTGCCTTCACAACACCCCGGTTCGGGCCGCCTCGACCTTGTGTCATGGAAGGCCGCGATTGTCAGTGCACTGATCATTGCGGCTCTCGTTTCGATACCCATCGGACTGCTTTCCACCATCTATGACTTCAGCCTCCTGTGGGTGGTCGGCGGAGGCATCGCTGCCGTGTCCCTGTACCGCCGTCGCGTCGGTGTGCCACCGTCCGGCCGCATGGGCTGGCGCATCGGAGGACTTCTCGGCATCCTGGCGTCGTTCATCTCCATGGCGATTTTCAGCGCGCGGTCGGTGATTGAGCGGTACGCCCTGCACAGCAATGAGCCCGAGGCACAGATACGTTTGCTCGCGCAACAAATCGCGGCTGCGGCCGGACAGGCTAACTACTCGAATCCGCAAACCGCTGCTGCGGCTGCGTATCTGGTCCACTTCTGGCTCTCGCCTGATGGCGCCGCGGCAATTGTGCTGGGCACCGCCGCAACATTCGCACTCTGCATGGTTCTTTTTGCAGCGGCGGGAGGCGCAATCGGAGCGCGGATAGCTTCTTTTGGCAAGCGCCCGCAGCGCAGTTCACAATAGTTGCCGCCAAGACTTGCCCCACCGCTCCGGTCCTCGTATCATCCGGCAAGAGCTAGAGTAATGTCATCTGAGAAGACCCCGCCGAAATTGCGCGAGAAGGGCCGGATCATGTCGGCCTCTGAGATCGAGCGCACGCTTGTCCGCCTGGCCCACGAAGTCGTGGAAAAGAACAATGGAGCCGATCAACTGGGCTTGGTCGGTATCAAGCGCCGGGGCGTTCCTATCGCGCAGCGACTCGCGGCGCTGATCGGCACGATCGAGAAGCAGCCTATCGATACCGGCGTGCTCGACATCAGTTTTTATCGCGATGATCTCTCAACACATGACGTGCGCCCGGTTGTGAGTCCGGGCTCGCTGGGCTTTGATGTCACCGATCGCAATATCATCCTGGTCGACGACGTCCTTTACACCGGACGCACCATCCGGGCCGCGCTCGATGCGCTCTTTAGCCATGGGCGCCCGCGCCGGGTGCAATTGCTGGTGCTTATCGACCGCGGACATCGTGAGCTGCCGATTGAAGCCCGCTTCGTCGGGCGTAAGGTTCAGACAACGAGTCGCGAAATCATTGAAGTAAAGCTGCGCGAAGTCGACAACGACGAACAGGTTTTGTTAGTCGAGCAGGTCGACTGAAGCGGATTTAGAGAAGAACCAAGACAAAGTTTGCCTGGGAATGCCACCAAAAGCTCAACGACGCAAATCTCCAATATCGGAATTCAAGGCCGCCGCTATTCCTCGGGGATACCGCTCTCCTATTTCACGACCATTGATACATCCGCGGTCGGTACTCTCCACCGCCGAGCTCTCCCTGGAGGATGTCCAATCGATCCTCTCCCTGGCCGATCTGCTCGAGAAAGAAGACGCGCTTCGCCGCGACCGAAGGCTCTTCAAGCGGCGCATTTCGCTTCTGTTCTATGAATCGAGCACCCGCACGCGGACATCTTTCGAGCTGGCCGCGAAGGCGCTTGGCGCCGACACCTCGCTGGTCAGCGCGCAGTCTTCAAGTATTGAAAAGGGGGAGTCTCTCAAGGACACCGGCATCACGCTGAAGGCTCTCGGTGCCGAGTGCATCATTCTGCGAAGCCCCTACTCCGGCGCGCCATACCTGCTGGCTGAAGCCACGGGACTGCCCATTCTCAACGCGGGCGACGGGATGCACGAGCATCCGTCCCAGGCCCTGCTTGATCTGCGCACCATCCTTTCGCATGTGAAGGCAGGCGCTAAGGTAAGCGAGACCACACTGAAGGCCGTCACCGTAACCATCTGCGGAGATATCTTTCACAGCCGTGTCGCACGATCGAATGTGCTGCTGCTGCCACGGCTCGGCGCGCGGGTCATCCTGTGCGGGCCTGCTCCGCTGCTGCCCGACTTTGCCGCCCAACTCGCCCCCGGCGTTCTCATCGAGCGCGATTTCGACCGTGCGCTCGATCAGTCTCAGATTGTCATGATGCTGCGCATCCAGGCCGAACGTCTCGCCGGCCTCTCTTTGGACCTCGACGAATACAAGGCGCGATATCAGGCGAATGCCGATCGAATCAACGCCCACGCTCCCAACGCGCTGATCATGCATCCAGGACCGATGATCCGTGGATTGGAGATCACCAGCGAGGTTGCCGACGGCCCGCAGTCCGCCATCGCCGATCAGGTAAGAAACGGTGTTGCGATTCGCATGGCGCTCATCCTGCGCGCGTTGAGCGGAGACTCGAAGCCTCGCGTAAAAGCAGAAAAGAGAGGTGCCCGGTGAATCAGATCCCGATGAATCAGATCCTGATCCGTGGTGGGCACCTGGTCGATCCCGCCGCCGGCATCGATGCGCCCCGCGATGTGCTCCTTGCCGATGGTAAAGTCGCAGCAGTCGAAGCGCCGGGCAAAATCAAGGCAAACGGCGCGGAAATCATCGACGGCAAGGGCCTTGGTAGTTGCGCCAGGGCTCGTCGATATCCACGTTCATCTGCGTGAGCCGGGCCAGGGTTACAAGGAGACGATTGCCACGGGAACCGCAGCCGCCGCAGCCGGCGGATTCACCACTGTCTGTGCCATGCCGAATACTGTCCCCGTGAACGACTCGCCGGAGACGACGCGATGGATGCAGGCGCCGGAACGCGGGGCGGCTATCCGGGTCTTTCCAATCGGAGCTGCGACACGCGGATCGATGGGTGAAGCGCTGACCGAGTACGGGTCTCTGAAAGCGGCAGGCGCGGTCGCTGTGACGGATGATGGCAAGCCCATACTGGGCGATGGCATCATGCGAGCGGCTCTGACCGCAGCGGCGCGCGCCAATCTTCCCGTCATCCAGCACGCCGAGGACACGCGCCTGACCGGCGGCTGCTCCATGAATGCCGGTGTCCTCGCCTTCCGGCTTGGCCTGCGCGGAATGCCTACCGAAGCGGAATCAGGACTGGTGGAGCGCGATATTCGCCTGCTGGCTGAGGTCAAGGACAGCCGCGCTCATCTGCACGTCGCGCACCTGTCGACCAAGGCGGCGTTGGATGCCGTGCGTCGCGCCCGGCGCAATGGTCTGCGCGTAACCTGCGAGGTCGCTCCCCATCATTTCGTGCTGAACGAAGAAGCAGTCGACAGTTACAACACAGACGCGAAGATGAACCCGCCATTACGGTCGGAACAGGATCGGATAGCGATGATCGAGGGTATCATCGACGGCTCGGTCGACTGCATCGCGACCGATCACGCCCCGCACGCCGCGCATGAGAAAGAGCAGGAGTTCGAGCGTGCCCCCAATGGCATCACTGGTCTCGAATCCGCGCTCGGCCTCTCGATCGCCTTCCTCCACGTGGGCCACAAGCTGCCGCTTAGTCGAGTCATCGCACTGCTCGCTTCGCAGCCTGCGAATGTGCTTGGTCTCAAGGGACGAGGAACTCTGGCTGTCGGATCGATGGCCGACGCCGTGATCTTCGATGGCGGAAAAGAATGGACCTTCAAGGCCTCGGAATCGAAATCGAAGTCGAAGAATACGCCCTTCGACGGCTGGACATTGCGAGGCCAGGTAGCGATCACGATCAGCGAAGGCCGGATCGTATATCGTCGGAGCTAATTCGTTCGCGCCAGCGCCGGCTCGATCACCTGCGCGGAGAACCGTTCCATCTCCTGCAACTGCGGACTAGATTGCAACAGAACCAGATCCACGCCAACGGCCGAGAATTCTGCCAGACGCGCGCTCACCTGCTCCGGCGTCCCAACGAGGCCGCTGCGCAGGCCGCGATTCGAAACGGAGTAATCTTCCAGAGAAACTTTCTGCTCCAGTTGCGACCCGGTAATCCACTGCTGATAGTTCGCATACCCCCGCGCCGACTGCCGCACGTTGGTAATGCGCTCCAGTTCCTTTTTTGCTTCCGCTTCAGAATCGCGCACAATCGAGTAGCCTGCAATACCGTATGTGAGTGGCGGTAAACCCAGTTCCTCTCGGCGCTGACGCATATCGGCGATCTTTCGACTCACAGTAGCAGGGTCATCGCCATGCATCAGATAGGCGTCGCATTTTTGCGCGATCAGATTCTTGGCGGTTTCTGATTCTCCCCCGGCATAGATCGTTGGGCGAGGACGGCTCACGGGCTTCGGTGAAAGCACATTCTCCCGAACCTGGTAATAAGTGCCGGAATAGCTGAAGCCCTGCTGCGACCAGCAGCCATCCACCACATCAAGCCACTCCGAGGTTCGCCCGTAGCGGTCGTCATGCTTATCGAAGGGAATTCCGTACTTGGTCGCCTCGTCCGCCCACCAGCTTGATACGACATTCAGCGTGAGCCTGCCCCTGGAGATATGGTCGATGTTCGCAGCTTGCTTCGCGAGCAGAGCAGGATTGTGGAAGGTGGGTCGGACCGCCACCATCAGCTCCAGTTTGCGCGTGACGGCGGCGAGCGCGGCTGCCGTTGACCATGCATCGAGAGATGGGGCCTCGACGCCCTTGATGTCATTCAGGTTCAGCTCTGCGATCAGGGTAAGGGAATAACCCAGATCCTCGGCGCGCTGGGTGAGATGCCGCACATAGTCCCAGGTCGGCTCCATATGCTCGTCTTCAACGTTGCGCAGCCAGCCACCAAAGACGGGAAGCCAGAAGCCGAAGCGCATCACCGCACTCCCGCCAGCATCGACTGCTGGCTGCGAGCCTCAATCAGCGCCGCTTCGCCTTCGAGCCAGTCGACCAGTTTCACAAACGGGTCGAAGCCAACGACATTGACGCCGTCAGCCACAAAATTCGAAAGCGCATTGATGTCGTAATAAAGTCGTTGGCCGTCGCGATCGTCCGTGATGTATTCGATACCACCCAGTTCGATGCCCGCGTGGCTCATAACCCGCTCGACGTCCTCAATCACATCCGAGGGCGGCTCGTATCCTTCGACGCTTATGCCCGTCTTCGGCGCGTCCACCGGGCATGCCGCGCGGTTCAGATCAACGCCGGAGGTCGTCCTGCAGATATCCGCCGGGCAAAGGTCGAACGTTTCGCCGGTGATGTGAACCTTAATCGCATAAAGATACTTCCCGTTGAGAACCTCAACACGCACGATGTGCGAATCGCGCGCGGGGATAAACTCCTGCACCAGTGCCGTCGAATCGAGGCCGAAGGCCAGCTCGCTGGCATCGGCCGCTGCCGCAAGCGCTTCTGGAGTGTCAAAACGCTTCACGCCTGCGCCCGAACCGCCGATATTGGGCTTGACTACAACAGGCCACCGCAGGCCCTGCGCGGCGGCGACCGCTTGCGACGCACGATGGATGACCCGGGCCTTCGGATAAGGCAGATCCAGCGAGTCGAGCAGGGAAAGCTGCGCTGCCTTCGAAAGTTCCGTGCGAAACGCACGCGAGCCGTTGATCACGCGAACGCTGCGCCGCTCCAGATGATCGAGGAAACCGAGAGTGTAGAAGATGCAATCGCCATGCTCGCGGTTCCATGCCGACGGGCTCATGCGGTTAACGACAAGCGAGAAGCGGGTCTCCGGGTGCTCCTCGATCGCGTAAGCGTGGGATGTCGCGTCGATCTTCACATAGGGCGTGCCGCGCCGGTCAAGTTCGGCGAAAAGCGGCTTGAACCAGTGCTGCTGCTCGTAATAAATGGCGATAGGCTTTGACATGGGCTGCCTCGACTCCCTTGTATCTTTTTTAACTGATAGAGAGAGTTTCTGTCGCCCGGACCATTGCTTTATCCAAAAGCCTGACAGAACAATGACAACTCCATGTCACATTCACCCTGGGAAGCTCATTTGCGCCGCAACAGCTCGATCGTCAGTTGAATCAACGTGAATAAGCCGCCCGTCGCCACTGCGAATCCCTTAGCCCGCTGCAGGCTTTGTTCGTGCTGGCCCACCCGTCCCTCAATCGCGGCGATGCGCCCCGAGTTGCCATCTCCCAGCAGCGTGCTCATTTGGTTCTTCAGCACAGAAAGATCCGCCAGGACCTGCGCTTCAAAGTCCGTCATACATTTTCCCCGTCGTCCACCTGTGATCGCCGCGACGCTACAGTGCGACGTTGACAAAGACTGCGCTCGAAAATCTCGAATAGTTGGGAGGCGTCGAGCCGTCATACATGCGGATGTAATACTGCTCGATCGCCGCCTCGCGTGGAATTGTGAAATTCGCCACCGGACTGCGCAACACCAGATCGGAATTCGTTCCCGGACCGAACGCCCAGTCTCGCCGGCGCACTTCAAAGCCTCCGTCTACCGGGGGCGTCGCGTTCGCGCTCACCTGGATCGCGCTGCCGCTCACACCGGTCACCGACAGGTTCGCGAGATTTGCCAGCGGGGGCGTGGCTTCCGGTTGCTGCGGCAGCCATACATCTGCGGGAACTGTCGTCGAGGTCTTGATTGCCAGCGCGTCTGGCCAGTCGTTGGCAAAGCCCACCACATACTTCGCCAGATCGGGCGCAGTACACGAGAGCTCGATCTCTACGGTGCGAACAACAAGATTCGCATTCAATCCGGTTGAGGTCGCCGCTACAGCAAGCACATCGCCCGGCCACACGTCGGCCTGCTCCTGCATGTTCCACGCGGTATATTTGCCCTTCCAGGCAGCGGCCCGGCTCGTCGCGAGGTCGAGCAGCGCTGCCGCGGCATTCTCGCAATCCATGGAGCTGCGTGCCGCAGGGCTGGTGACTGTGCCCATCCAGGCTGCCGTTCCCGGCAGCTGGCCGTTCATGCTCTCCTGCGCGATGCTCTGTGCGTTTGCCAGGCGGGCCACAGCGCGATGCGACGTCCGGTACGAGATCGCAATGAGCTCTCCCGCCGCCGGTATTGTCGTTGAATAAAAATGAAGCCTGCCAGTGCGTTCGATCTTGCAGTCCGCCCCCTGCGCGGTCGTGCCCATGCGCCGCACAACGGCGCCGCCTCCCGGCGGCGTGCTCACCACCCAGACCGGCCCCTGCTGCGAAATCTCAAAGCTCGCGATGCTGCACTGCAGGCTTGCGCTGTTGATCAGCGCCACGGTCATCGCTGCGGGCGCATTCGCGACTGATCCGGAATACAAAATTACGGGCGATGAGGCCACGCCGCCAGTCGTGTCCTGAACCTCGAGCACAACATTGCCACCGGCGCTCAGATACACGCCGCCGTAAGTATGACTCCCCGTATCGTCGATGGAGTTGTAGGACTGCAGCACACGCTGCATTTCATTGCACGAGATGCGCAGTCGAAGGGTATACAAGTGCCCGGCAACAGGGGAGAATGAACTGCCCGAAACCACGCCGTTCACCAGTGGTGAAATCACCGTCGCCCCGCCCGACTGAGTAATCTGAAACCCGGCGAGGCAGTTCGCCGTATTGATCACGCCATAGTAGAGCCCGTTGATCACTCCCTGCGTTGACGATCCAAACTGAACCCCGCCCGCTTCAAAGACGAGCGAGCCGCCAATCTCCAGCTGGTTGACCGTCGAGAGAGTCGTGTCGCCGTCGATTCCGTCGCCGCCACTGCAAGTGAGCCCGCTCGCAGTCAGCGACAGATGCGATCCCGAATCGTTCAGCTGCCAGATCTGCGTGTTTATCGTGGGCTCCTGAAACAGATCGGTCAATGGCTTTGTCTTCGACGCCGGAGGGAAATACGGCTCCTCGCGTGAGATCGAATAAGGTCGTCGTGCCGTCGCCTTGAAAGAACTCCGTTACATAGGCGGCCGGCTCGTTCGGCCCACAAACGGTGATATCGTTGGCGAGCACCTTCACCATCGAGGCCTGCAGATTGGCGACCAGCAGGGTCCCGTCGGCCTCGCTCAGTGTGTGGACCACGCTGCCAATCGGCATCATGGTCACCGCGCCATTCACGACTCGATAGGCGCTGCGCGCCATGGAAGCCAGCGCGCCTGCGTTCTTCGACCAGGTCTCGGCCGCGTCGGGAATAAACTCGCCTACCGTGCCGTTGCTCTCGCCCAGCGCAAAGGAGATTCCGTTCACGCCCAGGCGGGCATTCAGTCCCTGGAGAAGCTGATTTGCCGACGCCGACACGCCCGGCTGCGATAACGGCAGCTGCTGCTGGTCCAGCAGCAGTTCGTCGCTCACCGCCGAGACATGCACCTGCAAAGCGGCGCCGGCATCGGTCGCTCCGGCCAACGATAGCGCGGGTTCCGTCCCAACATAGCCCGTGAACAACACCACGCCGCTGTCATCGCTAACGATCACGCGGCCATGCCGCACAGGGGTCGCCAGATTCACGCTTGACGGCGCAACGGCAAAGCTGCACAGGGAGGGCTCATTGAGTCGCCGCTCGATGAGGAACTTTTCCGTCGAGACGATCGCCTGTGAATAGTCCACAGCTCCATTGCCGTCGAGATTATCGATGGTCAGCTTCAAAGTTTCTCCTCGAGTTCTAGATCAGGGTCATGGGGCTGGGCAGAAAGCTGCGGAAGCACACCACCTGCTGGCCATCGTTGGCGTCGGTCACCGGCAACGCACGAAATGCGGCACTGAGCGCGACGCGCTCCATCGGCGCAATGAGGGGAGTAGCAGCCTCTGCGGCTCCGCTCATGGCCTGCAGCCGGGGATAGTAGAAGAAGATGCGCTCCCCCTGCTCGCCAGACATCAGGAAGAGGGCCGACCACTCCTGAAAAAAGTTGCCCCCTTCTCGATCCACAAATCCAAGCACCGGCTGCACTCGCATGGTGCTCGCTGGAATGCCGGCAATCAGCGGCTGTGCAAGCTGCAAACCACTTGAAGTGACCTGCGAAACCCGCGCCACGTTGAACGTCACCCGGCGAATGTAATCCGGATCGCTGTTTACGGCAGCAGCACTTTGCACATACGCACCGCTTACACCAGTGCCGACATAACCTGTCTGCCCCGTATAGTCCACGTCCACTGCAACCATGCATCCAGCTGTGAAGGCCGCACGCGCGCCGGCATTGAGCGCGACAAACGTCGCCGTTGACCCGGAGGCCGCCAGGCTTACCGCTGCGACTCCGTTCGCACCGGACCCGTTCGGCGTAGCACTCGCCGCTGGAGCGAGCAGGTTCATATGCTGCGACCCCGCTGACAACGCCATCGACAGCTTGCTCCAGGTCTTGAATCGGAAAGAGACGCTGGCATCCACTGTCTCCTTCACCTGAAACTGCGTCACTCCCGGCGATCCCGTCGAGATCCCGCCGATCTTGCTCAGCGATTTGCGGCTGAAATCCTCAATCCATCCGAGGTCAATCCATGGCGAAGGCGGCGCACGACAGAGAAAACTGCCCATTGATGGAGGGATCAAACACTGACGCCGTGCGGTTCACCCGGTTTACGGGGGCGAAGTAGGCCCGCACCCTGCTCGTAATCGGAGGCATCGCATTCAGAATGGTCAAAGGCGCGGTGCTCATTGCTCTCCCTGCTCCTGGAACGCGAACACGTTAACGGTTGCCACTCTCCCCATGCGTTCCCGTACGGTAGTTGCCGGTGCAAAAGTCGCTTGTGACCAGAAAATCGACGTGCCCATCTGCGCAGCCGGTGTTTGCGTGAAATTCATCTTTACGGCGGATGCGGGGCAAAGCAGCTGCAGCACCTCGTCGTCCATCTCCTCAAGCGCGCGACCGCGATCCAGCCCCGCGTTGCCCTGTGTGCCCGCGGTAGCGTAATGAATCTCACAAGTCATCTGCGTGAGAATCGACGGCAACTGCGTGTCGGCGGCCAGCTTGGTCCAGCGCAATACAAATACGTCGAGCGGCAGCTCCGCCATCGGAGCTTCCGCCTCCTCGACCAGAATCCCCGGTCGCGTCACAGCTCGCAGAGACATCGTCCGGTTGGGATTCACCGTAGTCAGCCGGTTTCGCAGCGTAATGTAAAAAGTATCTTTTGCGTTTTGCATGGCTTCTCTCCGCTCAGCTCACGGCTGCGCTTGCTGCATCTGCCACTCGGTTGTTGATTCACGTAACAGTAGCCGATACATATAAACGGCGCCTAGAGACTCTGAGGCGGAAACCGCCTCGATGAGAAACAGCTCTCCTCCCACCGCAACGCCGGCCGCCATTGAAAACAGCGCGTCGGCCGAGCTCAACTGCAGTTCGCTCACCGTCGCCTGAACAGCCACGCCTGAGATCAACAGCTCATACTTCGCCGGCTGGCCCTCAAACATCGTTGCCCGCAGGCGGCGAAAGACCGCCGGAGAAAGCGGCAGTGATTGAAAGTTCGGCGCGTTCAGGCCAAGCTGCCCGGCGTCCGTCGTGTCGCCTGTCGCTGGCGGCATCTGAAGGGACGCTGTAGTCCCTCCGTTGGCGCGCAACAAGGCATTCGCCAGCCGCAACGCGTGGTCATCGAAATTCTGAGTGCTCGTATCCCAGCTCATTGTCTATCCCAGCCTGTTCGCGACCCACGGAGCCAGCAGTGCCTGCACCGTGCCGTCTATCAGCGTGTTCGAGAAGTACTGAATCTGCATCGTGTCCAGCTTGCTCGACTTCACGTTCAGCCCCGGTGTCGCCTGGGCATTCTTAACAATCAGGGCGCACGCGCTCAGTACCGCGTCCGGCATCGTCGCAAGACCAGCTGTGTATACCACCTCCACTTCGTTGTAAGGCAGGCCCATAATGTTTAGCGGAAAGATCAATTCGCCCGTTTCGGAAACGAAGTCAACGGTTGTAGGCTCCACCGTCGTCCACGACCCGGGTAGTGAAAACGCCCACAACACTTCTTCCTGCAATGGATAAACAATCTGCCCGCGGCGGGGCTTGGCGTAACGCGCCTCCATGCTCACCAGCGGCGAAGTGGCAGGCGCGATAGACGTCAGGGGAAGGTGGCTCAGACGCACAGTCTGTGATCCTTCCTGAAGACGCAGCCGCTCGGTATATTGCGTTGGATTCAGGCTCACACGCCGGCAGTGTGCATTGATCAGCGCCGAGGCAACCGTGATCCAATCGTCCGTAACGTCCGAGGACAGCCCGTAGCTCTCATACTGCGTTGGTTGCAAATATCCCATCAGATTCTCCCGCACCGTCCCAGCATCTCTAAAAAAGAACAGGGCCGGCCTTGGTTGAGACCGGCCCCGCAATATCGCATCGAATGCTCCACTCGATTCAGTGAAGCGACCGCACTCTAGCGATCGACCAGCACCTGGTAGTGTGCGTAATTCGCTCCCTTGACTACAGGAGCGCCGAACTTGACCACAACGTATTGCGACGCCAAAGAGCCCGGCACCCCGAGTTGGAACACGCGAGGATTCGAGTCGCTCAGCCAGTGATACTCGATCATGTCTTCGCTCACGATGTATGCCGGCAGAACCGCCGAACCCGAACCCGGCGTGCCCGTGTAGCTGAGCGTCCAGTCGGGAATCAGAGGAAGGTTGCCCGCTTGTGTCGAGAGTGCCTTCACCTTGAAGCCCGCCGTGATCTCAACCGTCTCGAGAACCACGTTGTAATCGGTCTTCATCTCGCGGTCGATCAGGTCGAGCAGCACCGGGTTCGCGTAAATTGCCGTCGGACGAACAGCAAAGCTCGAATTAGCCACCATCTGCGCGACGGTTGACTTGAACCCGTCAACGATGCTCGCCGTGGTACCGATCGTCGTGGTGTTGCCACCCGCAGCGATCTGCGCAGCCACGCCATAATACTGGGCGGTGGTCGGCGTGCTCAGCGAAGTATCATTGCCGTTCCACAGAGCAACGTCGTGCGTGTGCATCACGCCCTCAATGGTGTCGACGAGATCCTTCGCCTGCAGATAAGCAAACTGCTTCTGCTGCGTCCCCAGTTCCACGTCAAAGAGGTTGTAGTTCAGCTGCGCCACTACCGCTTTCAGCGGAACACTGCGCTCCACACGAGTCGGGCTGACCACCGGCGCGACGATATTGCGCGGATCGACAAAACCCGCCGTACCGGGCGTCGGAATAGCCGTCTCCTCGAAGAAGCGTGACGGATGCCCGGTCGCAGGGACCTGCTTGATCCGCTGGCCGAACGCACCACGACGGCGAACGATATCCGTGATCTCCGTCTGATACAACGGAACTTCAATAGCGCCAGGCCCGATGTAATCCGCAGCCGAATGAATGTCGTAAAAATTTGCCTTCATCTTTGTCCTTCTGCCCTCAGGGCGCGAATTGCTGCACCAAAAAGAAAAGCCCGCCACGGCGGGTTCATCGCATACAACGTCTGCTGGGACCTAAGCCAGAGCTCCAGCCCTCATGAGTTGCGCCTTCACAGCGATGCGCTGCTCCAGGCTCAGCCCCGTGAGCGCCGCATCAAGAGCGCCGGCTTCGATCGATTCGAGCGAGGTAATTCCGCCCTTGGCCAGCAGGTGCGTGGTCGAAGCAGGCAGCGTCTTGCGTGCTGCGGCCGGTTTCGTTCCCTGCGCGTTCAGCTCCGCAATCTGCTGCTCGGCAGCGGCCAGCTTCCGCTCAAGTTCGAGCTCACGCTGCGATATCTCCGCGCCCTGCTCTACGGCGGCAACAATCCGCTGCACATCGCCGGTCATGGCCGCATCACGCTGCTCAAGAGATGCAATCGCTCTCTCCAGAAGGCTTACCGCAGCGCTCAGCTTCTCGATACCCTCGCTCATCGCGCCTTCCACCTGATTTGCCTCTATCTGCATCTTCCTTCCTTTCCCTTTTCCAACTGCCCGTTGTTACTTCCATGCGGATGTCTTGGCCGTTCCGTCCACTTTCGGTCCGGATCTGCTTTTGCGGTCAGGCCGGTGGTCCGGCACCGTTTCGCCGCAAGCCGAAAAGAAGTCGCGCGATAGGCTGCCTTCTCGCGAAGCAGAATCGCCGCTCCGGTGAAGGTTGCCCGTGTCAACGACCAGACATTCGCATTCATGTCGGCTACGTGTGCATCCGCGATTTCGTACGACATGCCCATCGCGGCTGCATTGCTGCGCCGCATCTGTTCTT
The DNA here is from genome assembly GCA_963725225.1 of uncultured Acidobacteriaceae bacterium. Classification (GTDB taxonomy): domain Bacteria; phylum Acidobacteriota; class Terriglobia; order Terriglobales; family Acidobacteriaceae; genus Silvibacterium. The sequence continues at coordinate 18,617 of CAVRXY010000005.1, read as the reverse complement.
CGACCTCGGGAAAATCCTTCCCAAACAAATAGCCGCTCACCTGCAGGCGGTTGCCTTCCACATCCGCCTCCGTGATGATCCCGCATTTCCTGCGGGCATCGTGGCCATCCCATCCCGGCGTGTAGTCCACCGCCATACCCAGCAGCGAAGGCAACGCCGCGATGGCCGCTGCCCGCGTAAGGATCACGCGATGACCGCGCGCTCCCGAAGGAGGACGGTTGCTGGGCTCATCCACCAGCGTCAGCACGCCCTCAAACGGAACCCGGTTCGGATGACCGGCAACATCAGGTAGAGCGACTGCCAGTGCTTCCAGTCTCATTCCCGCTCCCTGTGCATCTCGTTTTCTATTCATCCTGCTGCACTAATGCCGAATTAACGACCTCCTCTTCTCCCTGCGGATTTGGGTGCGGCGTCGATCCTCCGGGTAGCGGAGCAAGCCCGCGCATCGCGCGCACCTCATTCACTGTCAGCACCCCCGCGGCCAACAGCGCCGTCTGGATCTGAATCTCCGACATCTCGTCTCGCGAATCGAGTTCGTTGAATACGAACTCAAACTCGGTCCAGCCCAGCCTCTTCGCAAACAGGTCGCGCGTGAGATGCTCGGCCAGCAGCCTCGCCAATGGCGTAATCGCGCTGTGGAAGGCCTCGTCCATCAGCTCGTTCGCCGTCGAGCGGTTCACGTCCTGCGTCTGCCCGAGCAGCACCGGAGGCAGGCCGAATGCGTTCGCGACCATGCGGATGAGAAATTCCTGCCAGTTCAACCGCAGGTCCGCATCCGTCCCCTGCGCGAAGCGCAGCACCTCAGGCTTCTGCTCGGTGCTCAGGATCGGAACCCGGCCGGTGCCTTCGATCTCGTCCTGCCACCAGCGAATCAGCCGTTCCTGCTGCGCGGGCGTGGTCTCGTTCAACCACAACGCATACTGCACCACTGAATTGCTGGCCAGCTTGCCGGCGAAACGGTGCGCGCTCAAAAACGTATTCACCGTCTCAAACGCCACCTCCAGCGGTCCAAGACCGAACGGCGTGTGCGTGCGCGGATTCATCCTCAGATAAATCAGCTCATCGTCATTTAGAGGAATCAGCCCCTCACCACCGGCGAATCCCGTCGCCTGCGCATACCGCGCCGAATCCGGCGTGCCATCCCACTTGGGATTGATGCGTATCGTTGCGCCGTCCACCGCCCACAGTTCGAAGGGCTTCTGCGCATCGCCGGTCAGCTCCATCTCAATGGCGCCAAAGCCGCCCACCAGCGCATCCTCCAGTGCCTGTTCGATCAGGGTGCGAAACGAATCCGAGTCGTTCGGCGCCTCAAGACTGCGTCGAAGTATCGCCATCTTTTCCGCCGCGTATTCCACCTTTTCCAGCGTGTAGTCGCGCTTCAGCCGTACCTGCCAGTCGAGGCTCGCCACGCGGTCTTTGATCAGGTTGATCGCCCGCCTTACCACCGGCGTCTCGGCAAACTTTCGCAAATTCGCCGGAGTCGGCTTGGGAAGAGCACGCTGCGCCGACGCGTAGGGACTTAGAATCGACGGCAAAGCCACGGTCTTGCGTTGAACTGCAGTGTCGCCTCCTGACCGCGCCTCGACACCTCCCAGCCGCTTCCATGCATTTCGGATTGAATCCTTCACGCTCACTCGCCTCTCACTCCTTCCCGCTCATCCCGGCCAACAAAAAAGGCATGGCGTGTGCCATGCCTCAACAATTTCCAAAAAACTGAACTAAACCCGTAGCTCCCGCCGCGCTGTCTCAGCGACCCGTGCCAGATCCGTCGTCGTCAGTACTCGAATCTTTTGCATCTCCATCGTCTCGACTGCAAACTCATATTGTTCCAGGCGCTCGTCGTCCTGCCTGTCCTTTACGGGCTCGACAATCGCCGTCAACTCGAGCTCGGCATTCTCGACCCTCTTCACCCCGGCAAGCAATGCAGGAGCGCTGAACGCCAGCACTTTGGCCAGCTCGGAATCGCTCTCAAGCGATACCGCATGAAACATCCGCAAAGTGCCGTTCGGCCTGTACCCGCAGTCAATCCGCAACGAATCGCCAGGCCGCGTATAAGTCGCCGCTGCAATCCGCTTTCGCAGCAAATCCCAGACGCCTGCCCGCTCAAACTCCGTCCGCATGCGCGCATGAATTGCCGCGCGGCCGCCACGCCGCTCCGCTGCCTGACGCTTCCTCGGTTCCACATACAGCTGCATCAGCAGGTCTATTTCCGCTGGCATCGACTCCGCGAGACTGCCTTTAGACGGTGCAATTTGTAACAGATGCGAGAACGAATCATGCAACGTCTTCAGTATCGGCTGATCGTTTTCGAGCAGCCGCCGTCTCACCTCTGACTCCAGGGCCTCTAGCGTTGCGATATCAGCGTCCGGATCCATACAGCGCACACGCGACCAGTCTTTCGTGAAACGCACGATCGCGCTCTCAGGCCGGCCCGCCTCGCGCAATAGGACGCCGATATTCACAGACTCCTCCCGTGCTCGGTCCGGCACATACCGAACCAGGAAGAATTCACATGGCAGCCGTTCGTTCACCTCGATCCGAATTCCCTCCTCACTGCGTCACATCTCACAACAGCGCACCAACGCCCGTCTCCTCGCGCAGCGCCTACATCACGTATCTTCGCCTTATATCATCGACCCACGGAGGTTCGGGAAACTGCTCCCTGCCACCTTTTTCCGCCTTCTTCCCCCAATTCGGAAATGGGGCCCGCGAAGATTCCCGAAACCCATCAATCAACTCCCGCACTCTGCCCCGCCGTTTCACCAGCTCTTCCACCAGCGCTTCCAGGGCCGACACATCACCGCCGTACCACTCCGGTGGAACCATCTCCGCAATCTCCCAGATCGTCTGCGGCTCGAGCTCCTCGATGCGGCTCAACCACGGTTCAAAGCTTGGCCATCCCGTCACGCCCCAGTACACAGCGTTGCGCGCAAAGACGCCGCGCAGCGGAGCATCTCTGAAAATCCACTCGCCGGCGTTGAAACAATATCCGTAATCGATGAACGTCGCCGTGTAGCGTTTTTCCCTCGACTTCTTCGCATACACCGCCTGACGACCATTCACGTTGCACGTCCACTTGTCAAAGGCCAGAATCCCCGCAAACTCCTCCAGGTTTTTCACCTCAACCAGCTGCTCCTCCGGCAAATAGTCGAAAAGATGCCCCGGCATCAACCCGCCCACCAGTCTCGACCCGAAGCACAGTCCGGCGCGACAACGTTCCCGCCGCGGCCCCAGTTCCAGGTCGAGTTCCGAAGTGTTCTCGACCAGCCAGTCCGTCACATCAACCACATCGCATGCCGGCGCACTCAACCCAATCGCAGCCGCCAGTTTGGTCGCCATCAACTCGTTCACCAGCACGCGGATATGCTGCGGATTGTTTTGGAACTTCACCACATACGCATTGCCGTCTGCGCCCAGCATCAGATGCCCCTGCGCCCCGCCCCGCATTCTCCGGATTTGCTGCACCGCCAATACCGCCAAAGTTGCCTCCGGCAATCTACCGGATTCTATCAACCCCGCACTTGCAGCTCATTTCTCACTGCGATCGCCATGGCCATTGCCATCACGCAATCATCGTGTTCCCCGTGCTGCGCCGCCATCTTTCCGCTGCGGTGGCGCACAAAAGTCCTGCACTCCTTGAGCAGGCGATCGCTCGAAAATATCCGTGGCGTCTCCACCAGCGCTGCGCCTAGACCACCGATCATTTGCGGTCGCGAGAGCTGCGAAGTCAACCATCCGTCCTGGCCACCCTGCGCATAAACGCGCGGATAGCGGCAGACTCCCGTTAAGTACGCCAAAATCCCGGACCCATGATTGTTCCGCTCGACTACGACGAGCGCGCCCTTGTATTCGCCGGCAAGTTTCGCCACTTCTGCGGCGAGTTCGTATCCACCCATCTTGCTCGTTAGCTCAGCGCACTGCAGGCATGTCTCGATCTCGACAACCTGTACCGCCGAGTCGTCGCCTTCAGTTCCCCCTCCCGCCGGATCCACGGCAACCAGGTACTTGCGTCCAGCGACCGGCGGAAACCATATCTTCAACTGTCCGCCCAGGCGCGTGCATATCGGATCACGCAATTCTCTCTCCCGCCCGTCGACAGCATCGCGATCGAAGACGCAATCTCCGCTGCTCAGAAAGCACTCATTCGCATCTTCGGCGTACTCCTGTTTGGCCAGCCCACGAAAGTTCGCCTCGATATCCCGCCGGTAGCCGATCTGCGCATGACTCAGCCCGTGCTCACGCATAAGCCTGCGCTCCACATCCGTCAACGTCGTCTCACAGACCGCCATGCCGCTGTAGGAAGGCTCCCACCACCACGGGAAAAAGTGCCGCACCAGCCCCGTCGAATCTGCTTCCTGCCACTCCTGCCAGAAGCACCCTCCCGCCCCCATCGGCGTCGACTCCAGAACTAACTCACCCGATGCAGGCATCGCGGCGCGCAGCCCCTGCAGCGTCTCCGCCGCTTCACCTCCCCAGCGTGCTACCTCCGAGCAGTGAAGGTTCGTGATCGTAAGCCCCCGCCCCGCATTTGGATCAGCCGCCGTCTCCACCCGGTACTCGCTGTCGAGTAGTGGAAATACGATTTGCCGCGCATTCGACCGCGAAACCCTCAGCGCGCCCCTCCGGATATTCCGCGGCAGGTGTTCCATGAACCGGTGAACCATGCGAAAGATGGATTCCGCCGCCTCCTGGGTATGCGCTACCTGCACCGTCAGCGTTCCCGGCTGCGTGATGGTTTTGAGAAAAAGCCTGCCCGAAACCCATGTGCTGATTCCCATCTGCCTGGCCTTCAACACAATGTTTCGACGGCCTCGTCTCCCTTCGTATCCCAGTTGAACGCGGTTCGGAACCAGCGGAACACTCATTCCCGATCGGTCCCGCACGCGCAGCCATCGCTTCGCCAATTCGATTCCCGCTGGCTTCCCATCTAGCGTCTCGCACGGGTTGTCCAGCATCGATCCCAGGCGCTTCAGTTGCTCAAGCTCGCCGTCTCCTGCGGGCATTAGGCGCCTCTCCCGCTTAGTAGGCGTACCAGTTGTAATCCGGCCCGCACACCAGCGTCCGCTTTCCCGCCGCAGAAATCACCAGCGTCTGCGCCACTGTGCCTGCGTAGTTAATCGTCTGCGAACTCACCGTTTGCAGCGTTACCGAGTTGGCAGTGGTGTCCGATTTGATAATCGTCAGCTCCAAGCCGGTGGGCGACGCGTTATCCGCGAACGGTGTATAGCAGCTGGGCAAGGTCAGCGTCTGCGCCCCGCTCGACGCGTTGGCGATCACATTCTTGTTCGCATTCGTCAGTGTCAGCGCCGATGACGTATTAATCACCGTGCTCAGCGCGATACCGCCGCTCGACCGGATCGTCCCCTGATAGGTGATGTTGAAGAACGGGGTCACTCCCGAAAAATGCCCCTGGAAAATATCGCCCTGGTATCCGGTGTAGAGCTGTGCTGAATACGCAGGATAGCTCGATGCAGCTGCAATCGGCGTAGACCACACCCGCGGTACAGCGCCGGAAGGGTCATTGACGTTAGCGCCGCCGCTTGAGAAGCCTGTCACCTGCGCCGGCTCAAGCGCCTGGCTATAGTTGCCGCACCCGGTCAGATGATGGACGGTCGTGAACGATGGAGGATTCCCCGCAGGGCCTGCATAAGTAATCCAGTTCACGCCCGAATTCATCCCCAGGCAATCAACGTCGGCGATGAGCATGTTATTTGTAACTCCAGACGCTACATATGCCAGGTTCGCAACCGGAAAGCTCGTCAGGTTAGGCCACTGAATATGTCCTCCATGGATCGCCACCCCATTTGCGCCCACATAGAACCCGGCAACCGCAGGACTATCGGCATAGGTGTCGGTCCACATGCTTCCTCCGCCCCCAAGGTCATAGATCACATAGCTTGTCGCATATGAAGCGTTCGCAGCGGTGCTCGTCGCTGCGTTGTTCACGCAAGGAGCCGTTGTGCACGCATACGGATAACCGAAGCCGTGAATCAGGTATCCGGTGTTTCCCGTGCCTTCGTTATAGACCCCGGCGGTCAACGCATTTCTCACCACAATGTCGTCCAGATGGCTGTCGATGGCCGTCTTCTGCAGATGAACCCCGTACGCCGGCCTGCTTGCCGGGGTAAAGAGCGATGCGTTGTAGCTCACCGTCACATTGCGCAACAGGAAGTTTGCCTGGTGGCCATTCGTCGTCGATTCTTCGCCCAGCAGAATGCCTTCCGCCGTGGTGTCGTTCACCGTGACGTTATCGATTAATAATCCGCGAAACCACTGCAACTCAAATCCATGCGTCGCATTCGTGCCTGCCAGGATTACAAAATCCCTGAAGGTGCAGCCTTGCGCCTGGGCGGCGTTGCCAAGATAAAATACATCGCCGCCAAGGTTGGTGCTTATGTTCAGAGTCGTCGCGGCCGCGCTTCCTGCATTGACAGTCGCTCCGCCCGATCCGAGCAAGTTGACGCAGGCGCCGTTCGTCGGTTCGCTCAGCGTAGCCGTTACGGCAAAGGTGCCAGGCCCCAACCGTACGGTTTGGTCTTTTCCTGTCGAAGTGGCTAGCGCATAAGCCGCATTCCAGGCAGCGCCCAGGCTGGCATACGTCACTCCATCGACGGTCATCTCGCCGTTGATCGACGATGCGGTCAGCCCTCCCTGCACCGCGGTGGCACCCGTTACCCGTAGATTCGCCGTCGCATTATTCTGTCCGCTGATGCCCAACGCATTCACCCACGACGACCCGTTCCAGATGTCATACTCCCAGCCTGCGTTCGCGCCGGAATTGGTCGGGCCGCCCTTCATGCAGAAGCGATACGTAGCGTGCGTCTGCCCCGCGGGCGGAGTGTCATAACTGCAGCTCGAGCCGGCGAACTGATGCCCGAGTGCAAAGCCGCTATTTGGGTTCGCGCCCAGCACCGGATCGGCCAGACTATCGACCATTGATTCATAGAACGGTCCATTCGTGCTGTTCGCAAACGTTCCCTGCTGCGGATTGGAATAGTTCACCCAGGCAGTTGACCCATCGCTGTATTGAACCGCCATCACGGTGGGGGAGCTGTTGGCGAGAAACGTTCCGTTGAGCACCTCGGACGTTTCTCCGGCTACGGTCGGTGAGCCGGCATTCGTGACCGTTATTCTGCTGCTTCCCAGCGCTTTAATGAACAGCTGCCCTGTGAGTTCATTGGCGGCTCCGCCAACACCCCACCATTCGTCGTCCTCGAAGTTGAGCGATGCGCTGCCTCCGCCCCCGCCGACCTGACCATTTGTGAAAGTCGTATAACCATTTGGAATCGGCCCCGCTATGGTATTGGCGCAAATGAGATAGTTGGCGTCATTACAATAAACCGCCCAGCCGCTATTACTCTGCGCCGCGTCGATTGCGCTCAGATGGCTTGCCTTCACGGTGAGTGCGCCATAACTGCTCTGCGGTATCTCCGCGATAATCGACCCTGCCGGCCACGCGACGTTTGCCTGCCCTACAGTCCCGCCATAGTTGCGCGTAGTGAAGTGCACCTGTCCATCTCCGGCAAAGTAAGCAAACGCAATCTCGTACTGTCCCCGCTGAACCCCAGGAACATATGAAGAAGGAGCGGTGCTTCCCATCAGCCAGTCGGGGGGCAGAATGCGCACCTCCATGCCTGCGCCCGCACCAGGTAGATCATTCGGATTGTTGACGTAGGCGGGCGCCCAACTAGTGCTCACCACCGGTGCAGCATTGCTAAAGATCGGACCCGTCAGTGTGGTCGAGAACGGCAGCCCGATCTCGGTGATATTTGCATTGACATGGGGCTGCCCGTTGGTCGGATAACCCTCGCAGTAAAACCCCTCTATAAGCCCGGAGAACAACGCCGTCCCCTGAAAACATCCGCTGTACCATAGCGGCTTTATCGACCCGCCCAGAACGCTGATCGCGGCGCCTTCCATATAGAAGGCGCTGTGGTTCTCAGGCAGGATCGTCGGCTTAAAGGTGGCATTCGTAATCGTTGCCGTGCCACTTGCCGCAATGTTTGCAGTGATTGTGTACTGACCATTCGACGGCGAGCCGTTACTCACACTGGCCACCTTCCAAACCCCATTCAAGGCAGTCAGATCGGCAATACCGGCGATCGTAAACCAGTGTCCTGCGACGATCGGCGAAATCCCGTTGCTTGCCGCCGCGTCACTCCCACCTTGTAAGACAAACGTCGCCGCCGTGCCGTTCGCAGAGGCTGATACCAGCACCTGCTGTGTGCCGACAGTCGCTCCGCTTACTCCCGCTGAACCGCTTCCTGTTCCATTGGAAGTTATCGTGTATTGCCCGGTTGTAGGAGTATTCGCAGCAACGGCGGAGGCCTGATAGGTGCCGTTGAGCGCCGTAATCCCGCTCAGGCCTGAAACCGTGAAATAGCCTCCCGCAGCAATCGTCGGACTTCCTGAGATCACATACGTAGCTGTGCTACCGTTGCCCGACGCCGACACCACACTCTGCGTAGCCCCTGTCCATGCATTCCCGGGAAAAACGCCGTTCACGCAGTTATTCGGACTCATACAGTACCCGTTCGCATCCGAACCCGGCGCGGCTATCTGCGTGTCGAGAAACTTGAGTTCATTCCCGGTAGCCACAATCGGCCATCGGATCGTATCCCATTCCGTGTCGACTGCCTTCAACCGTTCCGTCGACCCCACCAGAGCCAGGCCGCGTCCTCCGCTATTGCTGCCCCGCACTCGAGAGATGGTGTATCCGGCCGCATTTTGAAGCTCTATCAACGTTGCGGTATGGAGATGTCCGCCCAATGCATGGATCGTCATGTTCTCGAGAGATCCATTGCAGGTCCACATATTCGGCTGCACCGCCCCGGACACCGGATAGATCGTGACTGCATTTGCCGAGTTATTTGCCTGCTCCAGAATGCTTGCCTCCGGCCCGTCGCCGATGAAATGCATCTGGCAAGGAACATAAAGGGCGGAACTGATCAAGTAAGTACCGGCGGCGAGGTAAAGGGTGGGATAAGTGTGCCCTTGGGGATTGGCCAGAGACCATGCAATCGCTGCCTGTATCGCGCAGGTTGAATCCTGCTGACCCATTGGGTCAGCGGCATTCGGGCAACCCGCTCCGAAATCCGGATGACGCACATCGATCCGTGGAAGTTTGCTTACCCCATTTGGAGCGTTAAGCGTTCCGCTCAACGTTCCTCCCACAAGGGGTAATTCTGTTGAAGCCAGCGCGTCAGCATAGTGCTTGGTGGCAGCCTGGCTGCTGCCCGTCGGATCGCTCGGCAGAATCAACGCGCCGCTCATCGTGCCTCCGGTCAGCGGAAGGTAGTTGCCCGTAATCGCGGCGATCGATGTGTCGACATACGACTTACCAACGGGTTGGACTGCAACCGTGGCTGGCGCAAGCTGGGCTCGAACCGCGGAGATGGCTGCCGTAGTTGTCGCCGGCACCGTCCAGTATTCCTTGCTGACCGTCCCGTCATTCAGGTGGTAAACCACTGTGTAGTAGCTGCCGGCTGGATACGCTCCCTGGTTCGGAGCCAGGTTCACGCTCAGAAAACCGTCCGCGCCGATCGTTGCCGTCTTTGTTCCGGCTGCGATCGCCTGGGCTGCCGCGGTCGAGAATGCCGGCCAGCTCACCAGGACCGTTCCAGTTGCCGCGCCTCCGTCAGCTCGATAGACGGTTCCCTGAACGGTCGTTGTTGCAACCTGCGCTCTCACCGGGACCGGAAAACACGCCAACACAATCACAATACCCGCAACACCCATCAGAAATTGGCACCGCTTTGCGCACAAACTCTCTGTCATCCACGCTTCCTTCATCTGCATCTCTGGCTTTTGAGCTGCTTCCTCGCAGCATGGCGGTCGTCATAACTCCCTAACGCGGGAGACACCTGTCCGATCTAACTGGCCTATTCACTAACCGCAATCGAGACGTTTCGCTTGCAATACTCAGCGCGACCGATACCTCTCTGGCTCTCTTGCCATGCAGCGCGCAAAATAAAAAGAGAGACGCGGTCAGAATGCGTCTCTCTTAAGATTTCTTTACTGTTATCTTCAGGATATCAAGTTAGATGGAAATTCTACGCCAACTATGTTTCTCGTGTAACTCTAAGTGTTCTTTATAGTTATGCGTTCATAGCATCAATCATCCTCTTGACAGCGCTCCAGCAGGTCTGGAATGAGCAGCTTTCTTTCCAGAAAAATGCTCGTCAGACGATCGAGTATCTCCGCATACCTCCGAGTTACCGTCCGAACTCCCTGCTTCATCAGCACAGCGGTTTCGGCCTGCGTGTACTCCTGTAACGCTATCCGCGCAATCAGTTCCTGTGAGAATCCATCCAGCCGTTTCAGGCATCGCTCTACATCGATGACAAAAATGACCGCATCCTCGAAATTCCTTATCCGGTAACTCGATCTGCGCCCCCGGAACTCGAGATTACCCATCACCGACGGAACTCTCCCCATGTCCATCGACACGCTCATATATCTGCGCAGCAGAATCTCCGTTCGTCTCCGATAGAAGGCCAGGCCTCCCAGCGGACGCAGATGGCGATCCCTTTCCACCACAGGCTCGTTTACTGTCGCCCAGACATACGGAAGGGTCAGCGCGGCACTCATTCCGCACCTCCAGCTGCGGTTACAGTTTGCATCGTGTTTTTGCAGGGCCGTCCTCTGCGCCGCTTCGTCGCTTTCGGAAGGCTGCGAAACTTGCCTTCACACGTGAAGCAGTAGATATCTGTCCTGCCCTGAGTGCGGAACCACAACCCTCCGCACCCTTCGCAAACTTTCAGTTGTACGCGCAAGTACATCATCAATTCTCCAAGGCAAAGTAAGACCCCGCAGTTATTCGCGACTGGTTTCTTGTTGTCCGCGGGATATGGGCGAGCTTTGGCCGCTCGCATCGCTCTCGTGGCGTAGCTGTGCGGCTGAAGGCTTTCCGGATGGGAGTGAATCATGAATGGGCGCGCAGATCATTGGGGGATAAGTACTATCAACTGGCGTTTCTGTCGTTGCATGTCCCAAACCGGTCCCGTGATCCTCATCGCGTCGATGAAGATTCACGGAAGCCCCCTCACAGCAAAGAGGGCAGCAATACACCCTTCTCGATCTGCGCGAGGGCAAAAACTCGTTTTAGGGGCAAAAGTGTTCCCGACTCTACAGGAGGCTTATTTCAGCGTCAACGCCCGCGCGCCGCGCCCCTCGGTAATTACCCGTGCAACCCTATAGTTACCCCCTGAAATCACCTGAAGTACGCCCAAACAGCTTTTCTGTGAGCAAATGCACCTATAGGGGTATTTAGCTAAGAGACAAAAATCCACAGATGAATGTCGCCCAGATCCATGAGCGTCTGCGTTTGGAGATCGCTCGCCGAATCGATCGAGGACTTCTCACGGGAACTGTTCTCGCCAGGCAAACCGGGCTGCAGTCGTCGCACATTTCCAACTTTATTCATCGCAAGCGCAAACTCAGCCTCGCCGCCATCGATCGCATTTTGGCGGCGCAGATGCTCAGCGTGGAAGACCTCCTTCCGGCGCGGCACTCGCGCACCGTCGAAGCCTCGAACGCCCCTCTTGAAGACACCGTCGATTCAGTTCCGCTCGTCTCCCAGGCGATTGCAATGAATTCTCCCGGTATTTCCATGTCTTCCTCCGTCGAAATGCTTCGGCTGCCCGCCGGCATTCTCGAGCATCTTCGTCCGCGCCGCGCGATCATCCGCCGTGACTGGCAGCGCTTTCTAGCCGTGCGCGTCAACGCGGCTCAGGCCCGCCCCATGGTTCCGGTCTTGGCCCCTCACTCCATCGTTGTGATCGACCGCCACTACAATTCGCTCGTATCCCATCAGCCATCGCGGCCCAGCCTCTTCGCCGTGAATGTCGCCAACTCGCTCGTTTTTCGCTATGTCAGCTTTGACTCCGACCGGCTGATTCTGCGGCCCCAGGCCCTCGATCACCCCGTCGATCTCCTCAGCCTCGGGCCCACCCAGTCCCCATCCAGTCTCATCGTCGGACGCATCTGTATCTGCATCTCCGAGCTCTAGGGCGCCGGAACACCGCCACGTGAATTTTGATAGCATCGCCTTCGGAGGATCTTCATGGACCCGGCAGTAAACTCCGCCCTTGGACCACGCCGTGACGAGGACATCGCCCTCGATCTCTTCAAGTTTGTCGCCACCACCGCCGCGGTGGGCCGTCCCGCAGCTGGCTCCACTGGCTTCGTCCCTTCCAGCGCAGCTAAGGCCGACGACCAGGTCAACCATCTGCTTGAGCTCTACGCCCGCTGCCTCAAAACCGTCTCCGGCAAAGAGAACGCGCGTTAGCGGCGCCGCCGGTGACTGATTCCCTGGTAAACGTCGCCGTTGCAGGCGCAGGAGCCTTCGGCCGCAACCATCTCCGTGTCTATCGCGATCTCCAGCAGCGCGGTCGGCCTGTCAGGCTGGCCGCGATCGTTGAGCCGGAGCCCTCGCGCATCGCCGCGCTCGCTGAAGAGTGGGGCGTTCCCATCTACGCCTCCGTCGGCGCCTGTCTCGAAGCCCGATCGCGTGGCGATATCCAGCTTGACGCGGCATCCATTTGCGTCCCCACCTCCGCGCATCATGCCGTCGCCGCGCCGCTGCTCATTGCCGGCGTCGATCTGCTCATCGAGAAACCCATCGCCGCCGACATAGTCCAGGCCGCCGATCTGCTCGCCCTCGCGCAGACGCACAACCGCATTCTCGCGGTCGGGCATCTTGAACGCTTCAACCCTGCCGTCACCGCCATTCAGCCCTGGCTGAATCGCCCCATGTTCTTCGAAGCCCACCGCCTGAGCGTCTTCACTCCGCGGGCTCTCGACGTCGACGTGGTCCTCGACCTGATGATTCACGACCTCGATATTGTCCTGAGCTTTGCCCAATCCCCAGTTCGTGACCTGCATGCTGTCGGCCTGCCCATTCTTTCCCCAAAGGTGGATATCGCCAACGTCCGCATCGAGTTCGAATCCGGATGCGTCGCCAACTTCACCGCCAGTCGCGTCAGCACGGAGCGGGTCCGCAAGCTCCGCTTCTTCCAGCCGCATCAGTACATTTCCATCGATTATGCCCGTCAGGATCTCCTGGTCATCGACGTCGATCCCAACTCGTCGCCGACGCCTGCCTTTCCTGGCCTGCCGCCAGGTCTCGCCATGCGCAAACCGCCCGTCCAGCCGGGCGAACCGCTCTTGCTCGAGATCGAATCATTTTTGGAGTGCGTCCGCACCCGCGTTGTACCGAGCGTTTCCGCTCAGGAGGGGCTGGCGGCTCTAGCCTTAGCGCTCGACATCAACGCCGCCATCGCCGCCCACGCGCGCAGGGCAGGACTGGATCGCTTCTAGCTTTGGATCTCGGCCCGCGAGACAGCTAAGGCGCTATCCGCGACCGCTCTCGTTGGAACCGGAGCCGGCGCGGGGGTCTCGTTCAGGTCTTCGCGTCCCGGTGTCGCCGGATGAGCCACCCGGTGTCCAACCCGGATCAGCGGCTTTTCAATCAGGTAGTAGCTCGCCGTTGCACAGGCAAACGCTGCCAGGTAGTTCAGCGGGAAGATCTGCAGCACCGAAAGCGGCCACGCAGCCGGAGCACGCCCGCCCGCGAAGAACATCTGCTGCCATAGATAAAGGCTGTAAGAAATGTGGCCGACAAACCGCAATGGCCACCACTCCAGAACCCGGCATGCGATCGACTTCGGATGCAGCATCGTGCTGATCACCAGAAGCGGAAACCCTACCGGAATCACGAACATCGTCGCCAGCGAAAGCAGATGAACATGTGTCCGCGTCAGCAGCGTGAAAACCGCCACAAACAACAACACGCCCACCCACGGATGCAGCCATCTCGTCACGAAAGCCCGCACCTTTTGCCTGGTCAGCAGAACGGCAAACATCGCCGGGATCAGCAACGCGTGGATGCGCATGTCCGTCCGGAGCACGATTCCTGTCTTCTGCAGAGCTGTGAAATGCGTAACCAGCGTCACCCAGAGCATGACGGCAACCGACAGCGCCCCCAGCAGAACCGCCCTTCGCCGCTTCACAAAAATCAGCAGGCTGGGCAGAAGCAGGTAAAAGTGCTCCTCTACCGAAAGCGACCAGAAATGGATCGTGTACCAGGTCCGCGGCGTATCTCCGGCAACCCCCACCCAGAAGTTCCGCACCATCAGGAAGGACGCCAGTACCCCACCCACATCGACGGGAAGTAGATGAAACAGCGACAGCAGCACATACGCAATCAGATACAGCCACGCCGGAGGACAAATGCGGAAGAACCGCCGAATATAGAAGCCCTTCAGCGAGATCCCGCCCGTCACCCGCTCTTCTTCGAGAAGTCTCGAACAGATCAGCACGCCGCTGATCGCGAAGAACAGGTCTACGCCCAGATCGCCATACTGATGGATCAGGCTGGTGCTGAAGATCCAGAGCTGATGCACCCGGTCGTGATAGCAAATCACAGAGAGAATCGCGATCGCCCGCCAGCCGTCGAGTGACGGCAGATAGCCTGACCTTTTGTCTCTCCCTCTCATGCCAGCTTTCCCTGATTTCTGTGCTGATTTCTCTATGACCAGCCGCCGCTTCCTTAGGATGGGTGAGCGCAGCCCTGCCCGAAAACTCTAAAGAATTCCGGCTTCTCTCTGGCAGTCTACTTCAGCAGGCCGAGTCCATCGTTGCCTCAATCGAGGGATGGCCATGCCCGATTCTCTGTAGTAAGCCCGACAGCGCCGTCCGGACACAAATTATTTCCGCGGAGCTGCTGGCGCGGGGAAAGGAATCCCCCCTCCACCGTAAATATTCGGAGGCAGCCGGGAAGGGCGCCTCTATTTCGTTATTCCCTAAAACACCCTGCCCAGGCTGAAGAAGAAGCGATGATGTCCGGCATCGCCGACTGCTCCCCCGATCAGGACCGGGCCGAAGATGGTGTTCACGATGATGCCGCCGGCCACGTCGCCGGGATTGCGGTATTCCGCCGGTTGGCCGAGCGGAGTATCGACTCGCTCATAGAATCCACCCTCTAAGCGCCCTAGGATGTACACATTCCCTCCCAGAAAAGGCGGCAGTTGCGCCCATTTCCACAAATATCCCAGCTGCCCGTAGCCGTATTCGTTGGTCAGGATCTCATTGGTGCCGTAGGCGGCGAAGAGATGCGGGCCGCCGATCGAGAACACTGGAAGTCCGATATTCGCATTATTGGTGCCATACACAGTGCCACCGCCCCCGGAGAAGACAAGCGTGTTGCGCTTGCTTAACGGAACGAACTGGGAGATGCCGCCCTGACTCAAGGGGAAATCGGGTATGGTGTAGGCCTTGGTTGGGCTCGGATAGGCCTCAAACCATTGAGTTCTGAAAGCACCTTCCTGGCCGGTCGTCGGAATCACGGGATCGTTCACGTGGAGCAGGGTGTACTGAAATTTGGCGAAGCCCTCCCGCCCGGAAACCGTAGGCTCGGTATTTTCCCCCACTTGGAGTGAATAGTTCAGATATTCGGTTTGATAACCGATACGAAACTCCTGGCTTCGGCCGAGCTGATAGCCAAAATCCACCCCGCCGCCCGCCTGTTTCACTCGGTAAACCGACGCCAGGCTGCCACTGCTCGTGTAGGCATTGAACGAGTTGCTGTCGAGGATGACCTGGGGAGCAACGAACCAATTGCTGCCAACGCGAACCGGATGGTAGTACTCGGTGTGAAGACCATATTCGGAGCCGAAGACGACGTCATTCCGCAATTCGGAATCGTAGCTACCGACGTTGAGAAAGGTGATTCTTCCTCCGATGCTGAAGAGGACGTTGTTGTACTGCGAGCCATCAAGGGTAATCTGGGGGCGAACGATAGGCGGGATATAGCTCTTTTCATTTGCGGTGATGAGCAGGCCTGGCTGACCATCTTTGTCGACCATGGTGTAATTCAGGCTGGCATAGCGTCCGTCGCCTTGTATGTCGAGGATCATCTTCTGGATTTCCTCGACATTCACCGATTCATTAACCGTAGGCTGAAAATCTTTCTGGATGGCCTTGGCACTATGAGGATCTGTTCCAGCTACCTCCACAAATTCCGGCTTTGGCGTCTGCCGGCGGCGAGCGGCGCGGTCAGCCAGATATTGTTTCCAGGTGGCTTCGTCCACTGAAAACCGGGACAGAACTGCCGCCTTGCTTTGCGCCGCGTTGTAGCCGGCTTTGATCAGGGCGTCCGCCTGGCTGTAGTCCATGGTGTTGAACTTGGCCAGCGGAACGGTGATCAGCACGTCCGCCATCTCCATACTGTGCACTTCATTAGCGGCGATCATCACCGAGATGGACTTTCCCAGAACGCCGAAGGAGGAAAGTGATTCCTTCGACGACATCGGCTGGGTTTCAAGATAGACGGCTACAGTAATATCTGCGCCCATCTCCTTCGCCACATCGACAGGCAGGTTGTCGAGCAGTCCGCCGTCGGCAAAGATATGGCCGTCAACGCGGACCGGCGAAAAGAAGCCCGGCAGGGACATTGTTGAACGCATCGCTGTCGCGAAGCTCCCGCTGCGGAAAACAAATTTCTTTCCGGAGACCAGGTCCGTGGCAACGCAAGCGAACGGTATCGGCAGTTGGTTGAAGTTTTGGATGGTGGAATATGGAAGCGCAACGCGGTCGAGAATGAACTGGACCTCCTGCCCCGAATTGAAGCCTTCAGGAAACTTGACACCATTTTTCAATCCGAACTCGATATTGCCGGGGTAAACAACGGAATCCTGCTTGCGGCGAAAGTCCAGATTCTGGAAGGGGATCTCGCCGCGAAGAACGGCATTCCAATCGATGGAAGAGACCAGCTCACGCACCTCCGCCGGGCTGCGGCCGGTTGCGTAAACGCCGCCAACGAGTCCACCCATGCTCGTCCCGGCAATGTAGGTCACCGGGATTCGGTGCTCCTCCAGCCACTCGATGACGCCGATGTGCGCCAGGCCGAGCGCCCCACCGCCCTCGAGCACCAGGCCGATTTTGGGATTATTCCCGGCAGCTGGAGCCCCTTGTGCCAGGCCGGACGCTGACGCAAGACACACCAGCACGACTGCCAGGACAATTCGCAATTGATGGATCACAAAATCACACTCAGCAAAAAATGCATTTCTCATCTCGCGGGCCTCCGCGTCGTGCAGGCAGTGTATCGCGTGCGGCCCTCAGCGCTAAGGTCGCGACGGATGCCTGAGCGTTGACAGTCAGATTCGTCTTGGTCACACACCACTGGCACGACCCGGAAATCGTTACTCTACCGGCCGCTAATTGAACACCTCACAGTTAAGCGATTCCTGACAAGAAGGAGAGCGCTACTGTAACTTTTGACAGAGCTTGCGTCTACACAGTTGATGATCTACTGTGCTGGACTGCCGTGGAACACGGCGAACATCGACATCGAACGGCTGTATAGCCTCGTGCGTGCGGCCAAAATCATCAGTCGCACACCGAGGATGGTTCTGTTATTGAGTTGTGGGTTTCGAAACAACCATCGCTCGCGAGAAAGGAAAAGTATCATGCCACGAGGAATCAAGCTGGTCACGGGTGAAACGCATCTCGCCAAGGTCCCTACAGAAGCAATCGGATGAAATAAGCGATCCAGTCGTGGAACGGGAGAAGGCACTCCGTCCATTACCGCTGTACCCCTCTCTCTACCAGATCAACACGCGGGTATGGCTCACCGAGCTATCGAAGACCCTGGGCCGAACCGCAACGCTGGACGACATTCCTGACGCTGAACTCGATCGCTTCGCCGAAATGGGTTTCGACTGGATTTGGTTCCTCAGCGTCTGGCAAACGGGTGCCGCTGGACAAAAGCTTTCCCGCAGCAATCCCGAGTGGCGGAAGGAATTCCAGGAGACTTTGCCCGACCTGTGTGAAGATGACATCGCTGGTTCCGGTTTCGCGATCACCGGCTACACCGTGCATCGCCAGCTGGGAGGCGATGCCGCACTCGCCCGTCTGCGCGAACGCCTTCGTCAGCGCGGCCTGCGATTGCTTCTTGATTTCGTTCCCAACCACACGGCGCCGGACCACCCTTGGGTGGAGGAGCATCCGGAGTATTACGTCGCGGGCACGGAACTCGATGTGGAGCAGGCACCGAAGAACTACACATGGGTGCACCAAAAGGCGGCGACCTTGTCCTCGCCTATGGCCGCGATCCGTATTTCGCCGGCTGGCCGGATACGCTGCAACTAAACTACGCCAACCCCGCCACGCAGGAAGCAATGATCGGCCCAGCTGGTGAAGATCGCCGGGCAGTGCGACGGCGTGCGCTACGACATGGCAATGCTGGTCCTGCCGGACATCTTTGAACGAACCTGGGGATCCGTCTGCAGCCGTTTCTGCCGAAGCCTACACAGCGCGTGCGCGAACGTGTACCTCAGTTCTGCTTCGTCGCCGAGGTCTATTGGGATCTCGAATGGACGCTGCAGCAGCAGGGCTTCAATTACACCTACCACAAGCGACTATACGACCGCCTGCACGCCGGAGATGCCCAGGCCGGTCCGCGAGCACTTTCTTGCCGGCCTCGATTACCAGAATAAGATGGCGCGCTTTCTCGAAAACCATGATGAGCCGCGGGCAGCGGCCGCCTTCCCCCCGAAAAGCATGAAGCCGCTGCGATCGTCACGTTTTTGTCTCCAGGGCTGCGCTTTTTTCAC
>CAVRXY010000004.1:0-110206 GCA_963725225.1 uncultured Acidobacteriaceae bacterium | reverse complement strand
CGCTGATGGGATGGCTCGCACACTAGAGCTGAAGGTCGATGTTAACCGCGTGGTGGCGATGCTGCTCGTACATGATCTTGGCGAGATTGACGCAGGCGACAAGTTTGTATTTGCACAAGACGGTTGGGAAGAAAGGAAGGCCGCGGAACTCAAGGCTTTGGAGCGCATCTGTGGCTTGGCGCCCAAGAAAACAGGTGACTTCCTGTTGGGACTATGGAAAGAGTTCGACGCGGGAGAAACGGATGAAGCTCGCTTTGCCAGGGCTATCGATCGCAGCATGCCCGTCCTCTTGAACCTCAAGCGCAGAGGTGGAAGCTGGAGGGAAAACGGAGTGAGCTACGAGCGGGTGGTCGAACGGGTAGGTCCTGAGATTGAGAGCGGCTGTCCTGAGTTATGGGAATATCTGAAACCCCAACTGGAAGCGGGGCAACCCAGGGCTTCTTTGCGACGCCCGCATCCTAGAGAGGCGCGATCAGCGTCCCCAACGAGATCTACTCTTTGAAGAGATGAGTCGCATGTGTGATCGCACCGCCTGCACGCATTGCCGCAGCGATGACCGCTGCTTCTGCAAGCATCTCGTCTGTCGCCCCTTCTTTGCGTGCCGACTGCGTATGTAGTTCGATACAGTATGGGCACTGGGTAGTCAGCGCGACTGCTACCGCCATCAATTGCTTGTTCAGTACATCAATTGCGCCCGGCGCAAATGCTGCTTTGTCGAAAGACCAGAATGCCTTCATTGCATCGGAGGCATTTTCATCGAGATGTTTGAGTTTTGCGAGATTCGAGATGTTATACACTGCACTATCTCCTCGTGAGATTGGAATCAAGATGAGCCGAAGAGCCGATCCCACGAAGAGACTCGAGCACTAGATGCCTCGTTAGTCCTTACGCACAATGGCCGGTCGACTATCGCTCGAACTGTGACGAACCATTGTGCCTGAAGGTTACAACCAGGCATGTGCTCGACTCTGCTGCTCAGGAGACAGCGTGGGTTGTCGAATTGAGAAGTCGCTACGCAAGATCCACAACAGAGATTCATTGCCACCAATGTTTGGTGGACAATGTCGGGGTGAGCGACAAACAGTTCTTCAGCGTGAGCGAAGAGCGCCTTTGCGACCTCCCCGTTTACATGGGCGCTTCTGCCATCCTCATCTTTGAAGGTGTCAAATATGCCGAAGGTGGCTGGCGCGACTTTGAATGCGAACCACGCTGTGGTTCCCATTTCCGCCTCTACCAATGGGCCGGCTGACAACAAGAACTGTTCCACATCGACCTCTTTGCCGGGACGGGCATGCAAAGTTGCTAGTATTCCGAATTTGTTCACGTAATCTCTCCTTCGTTGGTTGTGCGAACCGAACTTCGTGTCTCGCCTCGATTGGGGCTCGATGGAAGCCCGTCACTGATTCGAGTCTGCAGTATTCACTGCTGCGACAGGTCACGCTGACGGGAGCATCGACACTGAGTCGCTGGTCGTTGGTTAGCGGGGACGCTCAAGTGAGCTGTTATCAGTAAGAAGGCCAACATGCTTGCTACTCGAAGTCCGATCGCCCCGCTGTTTTTCGGAACGGAACCGGACCACTAATCTGGAGCTGAGACCAGCGGAATGGAGTGATGGTTACAAGTGCTGCCTTCGCTCGGATGTCGTAAGTTTTTCTGTATCCTTGTCGAAACCTGAGCGTCAAATGCGCGTGGCCACAGAGCGAGCAGTGATCGCCTCGCAGCGATCTGAGACACATGAGTTTTCTAGTGACCAGGGAGTCCGCCGTTGGGCTGTCAGTCTCACCAGCCTTTTTTTCATTGTTTTGCAAAGCGCCTGCACCCTCGTCATGGCGCTTAGCGGCGTGCGGCTCGCCATTGGACTGGGAGCTCTCGCTGCAGTCGCCGTGGGAGCCAAAGGACCCGCAACTGGACTTCACCAGGACGCCATTCGCATTCCCATGATGCTTCTTGCGGTCTTCGGATCGTGCGTCAACCTGTACATGATCTGGAGAATTCGATCTCTCCGAAAGCGGCCCTCTGCTCAGTGGAGGCAAAAACCGATTTCGCGGCGGCGCTTGTGGGGGGAGAGAGTGCAAATCACCCTCGCTACAGTCACTTTGATTCTGGTCCTGGCCGAATTTCTTTCCCATCACTACATTTTCCGCTTCGTCGGATAGAGAGGATTCAAGTCACTGAGCGTCGAATAGGTTTGCCTGGGTATTAGCGATAGGCCATTCTCGATCAATTGCACCTTCATCTTCTCGGCGGGAAGAATTCCCAAGAGACGCAAGGGAACCCGTTCCACAGGATCCAGATACTCTTCATAGCCCGCGCGGCTCGAGGAACGTTGTCATGCGCTCATGGATCTCCGCGAATTCTTCGTTTGGATCCCATTGGCAACGTGGCACCGCTTCCGGCTAGCAGCGGAGCACGCTCGCCCCGCACTCATCTTTTGACGCAATCACCATACGCGAGCAGTTGCGCGGCGCTCGCGCTACGTTGTGAAGCACCGAAGATCACACGATTGAGCGCTCTAGACATAGAAATCGGAATCTCGATGCTCCAGGCAGAATTTTTCGAGATTGCCATGGTGGGCCGTGATCTCCGGCGTGAGAGCGCATCCGCCGCTGGGCTGCCGAGAAGGTAGGTGAAATTCTGACGGCGCCGCCGCTGCCCTTGGCCGCTGGGTGCGCGGAAGCAATCAGCGAACATGCACTTCTACTCTTGCCGCAATTATGCCTGCTTCACCTGCAGAGCAAGCAAAATCGCTGACCGGACCCAGCGACTCTTAGATCGCATGGCAGCCTCAACGGTTGACTTCCCAGAATCGCAAGAGCATCGTGACATTCCAGCGATGCTTTCTTTGCTAGGTGGGGACGCTTCATCATGGCGACCATGAAGTCGGCAGAGCGAAGGGCATAACGCTTCACGAGGATTATGCGCAGGATCGACTCGCTTTTTGCGACACACTTCCCGCTTCCATGACCTCTTCCATGCATCACGATCTGGAACAGGGAAATCGTCTGGAGCTGCCGTGGTTGAGCGGTGGAGTCGTCCGGCTAGGGAAGACAGTTGGCATAGAAACACCGCTCAACCGGTCGGTCACGGCTATTCTTGAACCATTTGTCAGCGGCCGCTCAAGTTCGTCTTGACTGCCCTCCTGTTATCGGTAACTCTCTTGAGTGAGTGACGCTCTCCGATCAGGCGAACTTTGCAAAACGCAGGGCTGCTGAGTTTGGAGTGGTTAAGTAGGCCGAAACCGATCACCTGATCGATGACCCGAACCTGAAAGCTTCGAATCTTTCGCGTGGCAAATCACCAGAAAACGGTTGTTGAACCATACTGACAGAACTGACAGAAATTTCGAGAGTTATAGGGCAATTGTGTGCCCCGAGATCAGCCGATCTGCAATCTTTATTTCGGGAACAATTCAGTTGGCTTTGCAATTGTTAGCTTGTACTGGGGTGGAGGGAAACTTGCGTTCAGCCCACAACTTGGCGTCTTCTCAGCTATGCCTGAAGACCGCATCTGGCATTTAGAGGCGTCCCGAGCGACCTCAATCAAATTAATTTGATTCATATCTATAGTCTTAGGGAAACAGTTCAACTCGACCCCGCCTTATCGACAATAAAGCTACAGGACAATATGGCTCCCCTCCAAGCGTCTCGAGAAGACTCACTAGATTCGCGCTTTATATTCGCTTACATGCCGCAGAACGGTATCACCCTCGGTATCACCTCTTGCAACATATTGAAAATAAATTGCTTATTGGTCGGGGCGGAGGGATTCGAACCCCCGACCCTCTGCTCCCAAAGCAGATGCGCTACCAGACTGCGCTACGCCCCGACTGTTGAAATTGTATCGTAGACCTTCCGTACACTGACCCCATTCGTCGTCTCAAGAGCGTCGTATGAACCACTGCGTTACCAGCACGATCAGAACTACTGGTACAGCGAAGATCGCGAACAGCGCCATGGCGATGCAGAGCAGGAAGGTGTAGTCCTTCCACGTGTGCTTGCGCGGCTGCTTCAGATGCCGGGTCATGAGCGCATAGTTGCGGCGATTAGCCTTCCAGGCAATGTCAAAGGCATCGCCTATGAACGGAATCGAGCCCACCAGCACATCGATAGCGATGTTCACCACCATTCGAATCAATCCAACATAGGGAACGCCGCGAAACCATGCCGCGATGACGATAATGCATGAGGCCAAGCCGGCGAGAATGTCGCCGAGCCCCGGTATCAGGCCGATAATTCCGTCCAGCCCGAACCGTATCGACGTTCCTGGCAGACGAAACCAGTCATCGAGAACATGTGAAAGCAGATCAAGGTTTTCGTCAGCAAACCAGGTGGTTGCGACCTTGGACCGGGAGCGAAATGACTCTTGCTCCGGCGGCAGAACTTCGGGTCTCAATGACTGTGCCATACACGCAATTAGTCTTAGGATGCACTTCTTCGCGCAGTCCTGCATAGGTGCGCTGGAATGCTGGCAAATGCTACAATTACAAAGCGTATGGCGGCTATAGTTCAGCGGCAGAACGCCTGACTGTGGCTCAGGATGTCGTGGGTTCGATCCCCACTAGCCGCCCCAATGGAGCCCCCACTGAAGTAACGATACGTCGTTCGCTAATGGATTAAGTCTCCGGGTATCAAGACGAGCGCAATGACGAGCGGCGACATCTTCGTAGGCTGCTCCGGCTGGGCTTACACCAGCTGGAAACCTGATTTTTATCCGCCCTCCGTTCCGGCCAAAAAACTCCTCGAATACTACGCCACCCACCTGAACTCTGTCGAAGTGAACTACACCTTTCGCAGCTTGCCCTCGGCAACCACGGTGAGTTCGTGGCTCGCATCAACCGGAAGCGACTTTCGATTTTCCTTCAAGGCGCCGCAGCGCATCACCCATATCCTCCGCCTGAAGAACTGCGGTGAAGCTCTGGAGCGGTTCGCTCACGCGATTGCGCCGGTTCACGAAGCCCGTCGCCTGGGTGCGCTTCTTTTTCAGCTTCCTCCAAACATGAAGGCCGATACGGATCGTCTGTCTGCCTTTCTCGACGAGGCACGGTCGATGGGACTTTCCATCAGCTTCGAGTTCCGCCATCCGTCCTGGTTTGACGAGCCGACGTATGCGCTTTTGCGCGATCACTCCGCAGCCCTTTGTGTTGCTGAAAGCGACGAGCTGAGCACCCCCGACGAGGTTACTGCACCCTTCACCTGTTATCGCCTGCGCAGGACCGACTATAGCGCTGTCGACCTCCAAGCGATTACCGATAAGCTGAAGCTGCGCGCCAAGCACGGTGATGTCTTTGCCTACTTCAAACACGAGGAGCAGCCGACCGGCGCTATCCAGGCCGCAAGCGTCCTCAAGAGACTGCGCGAGGCATGAGACCTGAAACCCAATACGCGCTCGAAGACGCGACAACCGCATGGCTCAATACGTTCACGCCGCGCCGTTTTCTCCGCAATGGACACATCCAGACTCTTGCCGGAAATTTCCTTCCTCGCAAGCTATCCCTCCCTCAGCCTGAGCCTCTCGTTGTTGAAGTGGAGGGTCCCGTAGCCGGATACGGCCCAAGCTCGGTGCTCTGTCACTGCCACTGGCAGCCGCAGGAAGTCCGGCGCGGGCGCCTCACCGTGGTCATCGTGCACGGTCTCGAAGGCTCGTCGAGTTCGCAATATGTGCTGGGAAACACCGCGCGCGCTCTGGCGGCGGGATTCAACGTTGTACGTATGAATATGCGGACCTGCGGCGGGACAGATGAGCTCTCGCCAACCATATATCACTCTGGCCGCTCCGAAGACGTCGCCGCAGTCGTCGCCCGGATCATCGAGATCGAACAGGTGGAATCGATCGCCGTGATCGGCTATTCGATGGGCGCAAATCTTGTTCTCAAATACGCCGGCGAGGTCGCGGGCCAGCCTCCGCCGCAGCTCAAAGCTGTGGTGGGCATCTCTCCGCTGATGGATCTCGCCGTCTCTTCCGCCGCTTTGCACGAAGCACAGAACCGCATCTACGAATGGCACTTTCTGCGTTCGATGCTGGCGCGCATCCGCCGCAAGGCCGCTCTGTTTCCTGCCATCTATTCGGCCGACGACCTCGAAAAAATTCGCAGCATGCGGTTGTTTGACGAGCACATCGTCGCCCGTTATGGCGGATTCTCCGGTGCCGACGACTACTACTACAGTGTCGCCAGTTCGCAACACGCAGGCCGCTTCCGCGTGTCCACTCTCATCCTGCACTCGCTCGACGATCCCTTCATCCGCTTGCTTCCTTCCACCCGCTCTGCGCTCATCGAAAATCCCAATGTCACCTATGTCGAAACCGAGCGCGGAGGTCATTGCGCCTTCCTCGCGCCGGCGAAAAACGACGACGGACGCTGGGCGGAAACCACCCTTCTCCAATACCTCCGCGCACACACTAATGGAAGCCGACTGGGCCGCTGAGGTAGGACCCGATCTGCCTTCCATCGACGTTCCCTGGGAAGGCTTCGTGGATCTCCGTCAAGATCCGTCGACAGTGCTGGCTCTCCCAGAAGCTGCCGCGCATCCTGCCCTGAGAGAATCTGTCCTCGCCCTGAACTCAGAGCATTCGCCCGTGCTCACAGCCAAGTGCGATGCCTGGGCGCTAGCCGGGGATGAAATTGACCCCGACGAATTTGCTGCGCAAGCCGAGCAGGCCCGCGAAGGATTCGCCTCCTACATTGACATGCTCCAGCGCGACCCCGCCCGACTGGCTTCTTTCGAGTTCCACGAGCACTGGGTGAGGGGCTTGACCGACAGGCTGAGAATGATCTCGCGCCCAAATGGCCGGGTCGATCTCGTAATTCGCCCGGCGAGCACCGATTCATCTTCCGGTTACGGTCTCACCCTCTACGCTGCCGGTTGCGGAGCAGACGCGACCACGGCCTATGCCTCATGGGAGGCTGTCCTCCGCGTCGCGGTTACCGCTACAATAAGTTTGGATTTCTCTCCGTTCCCTACGGGCGAGTAGCTCAATTGGATAGAGCACCGGCCTTCTAAGCCGGGGGTTGTGGGTTCGATTCCCGCCTCGCCCACCATTAGATTCAATTACTTAGGAGCTTTCGGCTCCGTTGTCGGTCGAGCCTGTGGGGGATTTTGTGGGGACCCTGACCGTTGGGACGGCGTCTGGCAAGCTTTCCGACGGCTTCGCGCTTTGCTTGATCTCTGGTGTGTCAATACCGCTCCAGCATCTTGGGTGACATCCAGCCCGCAATTAGAAGCGCGTCAAAGGCACGAGCCGTTCATCTTGAATGTTCGAGACCCGTTCCGTGTTTCCGAAGCGTCGAAGCCCGTCCACCGTCCCCAACGGTGTGGACGTACAGCCCGCACACTGCGCAGGCGCGCGTCGTCAGGCTTCGGTGAAGCCATCAAACGCTTCCCGCACAATCGCCTCGATCGCGGTCACCTCGTCATCCGTCAGCTTCGCGAATTCGGCTTCAAGGCGCTTGCGGCCGAGTTTGTTTTCGTTGAGGCGGATATACCTGATCAGGTTTTCCGCGATCCTGTCCGGCATCTCGACCGTGTTCATGACGCGGCGCATCGCTTCGTCGTTGCGGCGCAGGAAATCGATCTCCCGCGGCAGGTCGTTGTCGATCGCCTTCGCGACGCAGCCATGGAGAAATTCCGCCGCTTCCGTGCAATCGAAATAACGGTACAGGTCGGCGGTGTCGTTCTGGACATCGACGTTGTGTGCCGGTGTCGGCCGCCAATCAATGTAGTCCATCAGCGGCCCCGAATGCGCGCGCAGCGTGTCGCGGTATGTCTCGATCCGGTCGAGCATGACCGGCGAGACAGGGAACACCATCCCCGGCGGCGTGAATTTTCGCTCCGCCAGGACGTGATGGATTAGGCAGCGATGCAGACGCCCGTTG
Source organism: uncultured Acidobacteriaceae bacterium (assembly GCA_963725225.1). Lineage (GTDB taxonomy): Bacteria > Acidobacteriota > Terriglobia > Terriglobales > Acidobacteriaceae > Silvibacterium. The sequence continues at coordinate 102,336 of CAVRXY010000004.1, read as the reverse complement.
CCGTCCTGGAAGGGGTGGATGTAGACAAATCCGAAAGCGGTCGCCGTCGCCTGCAGCACCGTGTCGAGGTCTCCCTCGCGCATCCGCTCGTTCGCGGCGATCAGTCCCCGCATCAGGGCCTGCAGGTCCTGCGGGCGCGCGCCGATGAATTCCGGCAGCGGATCCCCTTCAGGATCGCGCTCGCCGAGGAAAACGCCGTCCGGCCGCAGGCCGGCTTGCGTGAAGCGGGTGTCTTCGATCAGGACGGCGTGCAGCCGCAGGATCTCATCTAACGTCAGCTTGTTCTTGCCCGCCTGCACCACCGCCCGCCCCCACCGCTCAAGGCGGTTGCGCGGCGGCTTCTCGCCTTCGATCTCGAAGCTCGCACGGCTGTCCGCCAGCAGAAGGAAGCTCGCCGCGCGCGCAACGACATTCGCGCCGGTATGGCCGATGATCTCGTTCGCCTTCTCGCCGAGCGCGCGCGAGCCGAAATCAGTCAGCGTTTTCGTCCGGCGAATGATCGGACAGAAATCTTTATTGCCGAGCAGATTGTCGCGCACCTTATGGCGGCGGGAGGGAACAGGCGCTCCCGTGAAGTACACGCGGTTGTCCAGCAGATCGGTGAATCCGGCCTGGGCCGCATCCTCAATATCCAGCATCCGGCCGGTCAGGAATTCATAGAGAAACCAGGCGCGCCGATTGTGTGCTCCTGTTGGGGCACTGCGAACATAGGCGGTGATGCTGTCCTGAGGCACGGCATCGTAGAGCCGCTTGAGGACAAGCAGATCGAGATTTTCATGACGCAGCGCGAAGCCGAGGTGATCGCCGAAGCCGTCGCCCGGCCAGTACCGCTTGTCGTAGATCGTCCACTCGCCCTCCTCCCGGGAACTCGCCTTGACGTGCTGATCGGAGATAACACTCGAGCAGCGGACCGGCGCCTGAACGCCGAAGCGATGAACGAGCCATGCCCAGCCGGTAAGCCTTGCCTCGGCGGGCACGGTCTTCTCCTGAAAGGTTCCGACACGATCGTTGTTAGTCGGATGGGGAGCGTTGGCAGCCATCATGGTCGAAAGTCCGTCTTTTTGGTCGAAAATGGGCCATTTTTAGGCCTATCAGTCGAAAATCAATATACAAGGCCTTTGGTCGAAAACCGGCAATACGGAAGTTATCCACGAATCACGTGCAAGCCGGCTTGAGTGCATTTATGAGATGGGTTGTAAATTGAAATAAAAAAGCCCGCCTCTGCTGTCGATTTTCTCTGTCTGCCACGACTATAGGATGAACGGTCGAGAGGATGAACGACCGAGCGCACAAGGAGGCAGGACAATCAAATGAGAAAGCTAATCTTCGCAATCAACATCACCCTGGATGGCTGCGTCGACCACACCAAATTCAATCCCGATGAAGAAACGCTTGAGTATATTTTGCACCTCATGCGAGAGGTTGACCTGCAGGTCTTTGGGCGTAAAACCTATCAGTTGATGGTTCCCTATTGGCCTGACGTCCTCAAAAACCCGTCTGAGACAAAAGCAGACATCGAATTTGCCCGGGCATTTGAGTCCCTCAACAAAATTGTTTTTTCACGATCGTTGGACGGAGTTGAAGATAAAAATACGAGAATTGTTCGTACGAATCTTCGCGACGAAATCCTTAAATTGAAACAGGAACAAGGCAAAGATATTTTAGTCGGTGGTGTGGATATTCCTACACAACTGATAGAGCTTGGCCTCGTTGATGAATATCGTTTCGTCGTTAAGCCAGTCTTCGCGGGAGCGGGAAGACGGTTGTTGGAAGGTGTCAACCTGCCGGAGAAATTGCAATTAAAGCTTGTTGAGACAAAGATTTTTAAATCAGGATCTGTCGCGCTTCGTTACTTCAAACAGTGACAGAAAAATCTGCGACCGCCGCACCGCTGGCCCAGAAGAGATGAAGGAGGAGACGACCATGAAATACATCTGTTTGGGATACTACGAGCCTGCAAAACACGCGGCCATGACCGAGGACGAGCGAAACGCAATGTTCGACGAATGCTTTGAGTACGACGACTATTTGCGCGCCAACGGACACGCTGACCGCGGAGAGGCTCTGCAGCCTCCTGAAACCGCGTTGACCCTGTATTGGAAGAACGGGAAAGTCGCAACTACTGACGGTCCCTATGCGGAAACCAAGGAACAGCTCGGCGGCCTTGGCGTGCTTGAGGCGCGGGACATGAATCATGCTGTACAGCTCATCGGCCAGCATCCGACGCTGAGGTTTGGCACCATTTGGGAGATTCGGCCGGCAGCGGACATGAGCGAAATCATGAAGGCAAGCGAACAGCGACGGCGAAAGGTCGTCGCCCCCTGAAGACAGTTCGGTTTGCCACGGACGAAATCGACAAAGCGCTGGCACGCGCAAAGAAAACCGCGGCCAGCGCCGCAGCGATTTTCCGCAGCGCGCAAACTGTCAGCTGTTGCTAACAGGGACCTTTCCAGAATTTCGACCCCTGGAAACACGCGCCTTGGCGATTATGCATAAATCGAGAAAAAGGCAGACTCCACTCGAACAACTTCTCGTTCGCCGACCATGCGCGCGCGCAGCCAAATGATGCGGAAACGCTTGACTATTGCGAGCGCTTTACCAGGCCGGATTCGGACTGCGTTCCAAGATCCCAGTGCAGCGGCATGCCGGTCGGCTTGTATTGATAGGTGTCGTGCGTTTCGGCGCGAAGCGCGGCCAGCCGCTCCTTGAGATGCGCCGTGAGTTCCTCATATCCCGGCTTCCCGTAGAGGTTGTTCATCTCGTCCGGATCAGCCTGAAGATCGTAAAGTTCGAACTCCTGCGGCTCGATGAAGAAGTGGATCAGCTTGTACCGGTCCGTCCTCACGCCGCGACAGGGTCGCACATTCTCGAATCCCGGATACTCGTAGTACTCGTAAAGCCAGTCTTTCCGCCACGGGACGTTCGCCTTGCCTTCCGCCAGCGGCAGCATGCTCTTGCCCTGCATTTCGCCGGGCACCGGCAACCCGGCGATCTCAAGAAGGGTTGGCGCAATGTCAAGGTTCAAGACCATCTCATCCGACTTCGTCCCAGCCTTCACCCTGCCCGGATAGCGGACCATCATCGGAACCCGGATCGACGGCTCATACATCAGCCGCTTGTCGTAGAGATGATGCTCGCCGAGGAAGAACCCGTGGTCGGAACTGAGCAGAACCGCGGTGTCGTTGACGATATTTTGCCGCTCAAGCTCCTGCCACACCGCGCCCATATTCCGATCGTTATCCTCGAACGCCGGCGTAATGGTCTTTCACCAGTTCTTCGAGAGATCGCGGATCGTCGCTGAAAACCTCCGAGTATCCAATTTTGTCGTCGGCATCGGCGACGGCGCGCGGCTTTCCGGGATAGCCCTTCAGATCCTCGTCAAACGTTGTCGGCTTGGGTATGGGCACTCCATTGAAGTCGTTGACCATGTCCTTCGGCCGGTAAAACGGCGCATGCGGCGCATAGAACCACAGGAACATGCAGAACGGCTTGGTTCGCTCCTGCTTGAGCCACTCAACGGCCTTGCGCGTGAGCAGCGTATCCACATACTCGCCTTCATACAGCTTCGCCGGCCTCGTACTTCCCGCGGACTCCTTCGGTGATCTTCGGCCGGTAGTAGTCGGCCTGCCCAACAAATCCGAAGTAGTAGTCCCAGTAGTGCTCCATCAGCGCGCCCTCGATGTGCGACTTGCCGAGGAACGCAGTCTCATATCCGGCCTTCTGCAGCAGGTCCGACACCAGCGGGAACCGGGCCGGTATCTTGCCCTCCACATTGGAGACGGCCCCGGTGGTATGCGAATACATGCCCGTCAACATGGTTGCGCGCGACGGCAGGCACAGCGCGTTGACCACGAATGCATTCCGGAATGTGCAGCCCTCGCGCCCGATGCGATCCAGGTTCGGCGTCTGAATCAGCTTGTTGCCTGTCGAGGACAGCTCATCCCAGCGCAGCCCCTCGCCGACGATGCAGACGATGTTCGGCTTCTTGCTCTCGCCGTTCAACTGCTGCGCGAACGACTCCAGCGCATCGAGCCCACAGGCCGACGCGCCCATCGCGCCCGTCAGGTACTTCAATACTGTTCTGCGCGTTTCCATGATCCTTTCTGTCAGAACCTTGCCCGATGTCGATGATGCTGTCCTTTTGAGACTCTTGCGATGGACAGTCGGGAACCTCAACCTTATATTCCCTCGAGCAGCGCAGCTGTCAAGCGACAAGTCTCCGCACAGACCATGTCGTGCCGCGTATCATCGAAGTCCAGCGAGGTCGCTCATGCCGGCTGCCGGCTTCCACATCATGACCAAGCCCATCGGGCCCATTTGCAATCTCGATTGCAAATACTGCTTCTACCTGGAAAAGGAAAACCTCTATCCCAACACCAGGCATTGGGCGATGCCTCCCGAGGTGCTGGAGCGCTACATCCAGCAATACATCGCGGCACAGCCGATCGATGAGGTTCACTTTGCCTGGCAGGGCGGAGAGCCGACGCTGTTGGGCGTCGATTTCTTCCGCGCCGTGGTCGCGCTGCAGCAGAAATACGCTGGCGGCAAATCAATCCACAATGCGCTGCAAACCAATGCCACGCTCATCGATGATGAGTGGGGAGAGTTCCTGGCCGAGCACAAGTTCCTGGTTGGCGTTTCCATCGATGGTCCGCGGGAGCTGCACGATTACTACCGGGTCGACAAAGGCAACGCGCCCACGTTCGACCGCGTGATGCGCGGACTCGAGAAGCTGAAGGAACACAAAGTCGAATTCAACACGCTCACCGTTGTGAACCGGCATAATTCGCAATATCCGCTTGAGGTGTACCGATTTCTGAAAGAGATCGGGAGCGGATTCATGCAGTTCATCCCGGTTGTGGAAAGGAAAGCCGCCGAGCCCGGGCCCGATGGCCTCGTGCTGATTCAACCCTCCTTGATCGCCCCGCCGAAGTGACGGAGTGGTCGGTGGAGCCGCTTGCATACGGCAGGTTCCTCGCCCAGATCTTCGACGAATGGGTGAAGAAAGACGTCGGGCCGCTACTTTGTTCAGCAATTCGATGTCGCCCTCGAGAGCTGGCTCGGGATGGAAGCGAGTTTGTGCGTATTTCGCAAGACATGCGGCTCGGCGCTCGCAATGGAGCATACCGGAGATCTCTACTCCTGCGATCACTTCGTCTACCCGGAAAACAAGCTCGGAAATGTCATGGAGACCGATCTGGAGCAGATGGTCGATCTCTCAACAGCAGAAGAAGTTCGGCCTCGACAAGCTGAACTCACTGCCGCGCATGTGCCGCCAATGCGAAGTCCGTTTTGCATGCAACGGGGAATGCCCGAAGCATCGATTCCTCAGAACACCCGACGGTGAACCCGGTCTGAACTATCTCTGCGCCGGCTACAAACACTTCTTCCACCACATTGACCCATACATGCAGTTCATGGCTGCGGAGTTGCGCGCGGGCAGACCGCCGGCCAACATCATGCGCCTTTTGGGCTCTTCGTCAAACCCAGAGTAAAATTCAACTGCCGAGAACAGGGCTTGGCACTCATTGAAAAAACCTATGCGCCGAAAGGCCAATTAGTAACCAAAACGCTCTTTTGTTGATATGCGTCTCGTCAGCCCCTGCTTCTTATCCTCGTCTCCAGATGCTCATTCAAGTGCTCCAGGGCATCCCTGAGCGGCTGATCCATCCGTTCGATCCGTCCGATCAGCATCGCTCCCTCTACGCTGCCGATAATCAGGTTCGCCAGCTTGCACGCGTCCACATCCTCCCGAATCGTCCCCGCCCGCTTCCCGTCTTCGACAATCTCGCCGAGCATCCTCTGCCAGCCGTGAAGCGCCTCGCGCACCCGCTCCCTCAACACCGGATTTCCATTCGCCGAATCCACCGCCGTATTCAGCAGCGGACACCCGCCCGGAAACCGGGTTCGAGTCACAAAGTTCACAATGTGCTGCTTCAGCCGGTCCACATGGTTTGGAATCGAATCCAGATGCCGGAGCCGGTTCTCGCGGGTCGTGGCCCACGCGAAGTCGAATGCCTCCGCCGCCAGTTCTTCCTTGCTCCCGAAGTGCCGGTAGATCCCGCCCTTCTCCAGCCCGGTCGCATCCATGATGTCCTGGATCGAGCAGCCCTCATACCCGCGCTGGTTGAACAGGGGAGCAGCCTCCGCGATAATGCGCCGCCTTGTCGCTTCCCCCTTGTTCATTTGTTAAAGACCATCCGGTCTCTAATATTAGCGCTCTCCGCGTTGAGCTGGAGGTCGACAACGTCGGGGTTACCGCTCCGCCCTACACCCTATCCCCTACATCCTCTTTCCTGGCGGACAATTTCGTCCAATCCGCTAAAATAGAAATAGAGATGAGAAAAGGCCCGGTTGCCATCGCACCCGGGCCTTCGTTTTTGGCAGCGAGCTTACCAGAATGGGAAAAACTGAGCGCTCCCGCTTGCGTTCTAAGCCTTTTGTTTTCTAATCTTTAGATGTAAATATCTTAGAATCAAAACTTTAGAGCCAGCATGCACTTAACTCCAATAGAATGAATCGGTAACAAAAGCAGGGGAGAGGAGGGAGGGGGTCAGACCCTGACCGTTCCCCTCAACAGATCACACGCCCGTTTGAGGTCCTCATCCCGCTTGGCAAAGCAGAACCGCAACAGATTCTCGCCCCGTCCGCCGGTGAAGAACGCCGTCCCCGCAACCGCCGCAACTCCCCGCTCGCGCAGCAGCGTCCGCGCCTTCTCCTTGGCCGTCGCGCCGGGAAGCGACGAGGCATCGGCCAGCACGTAGTATGCTCCCGCCGGAACCGACGGCGTCAGACCGGCATCGGTCAGCGCCGCACACATCATGTCGCGCTTGGCCTGATACTCGACCGCCATGTCGGCGTAGAACTCGACCGGCAGCCCCATCAGCCCCGCGGCCGCCCCGTACTGGAACGGCGACGGCGCGCAGACGTAGGTCAGGTCATGGAAGTACCCGATCGGCCCCAGCCACCGCTTGTCCGCGGTAAGGTAGCCGATGCGCCACCCGGTGATACTGAACGTCTTCGACAGCCCGGAGATGGAGATCGTCCGCTCCGCCATCCCCGGCAGGGTCGCGGGACTCACATGCTCCTTCCCATCAAAAACGAAGTATTCGTAGATCTCGTCCGTGAAGATGAAAAGATCGTGCTCCTCGGCAACCGCCGCGACCGCCTCCAGCTCGGCCCGCGAGAAGATCTTGCCCGCGGGATTCGACGGCGTATTGATCACCAGCGCCCGCGTCTTGGGAGTAATCGCCGCCCGCAGCCGATCGAGATCGAGCGCCCAGTCGCCTTCTTGCAGGGCAACCGCAACCGGCTTGATCCGCAGCGCCAGCAGCGTATTCAGGTGATAGCCGTAGAACGGCTCGAACAGGATGACCTCGTCGCCCGGATCGAGCAGCGCCAGCGCCGCGGCATAGAATCCGCCCGTCGCGCCCGACGTCACCAGCACCTCCGAGTTGGGATCCACCGTGAGATGGTTGTCCCGCTCCAGCTTCCGGGCAATCGCCTCTCGCAGCGGAGCCACACCATCCAGCCGGGTATAGATGTTGTACCCTTCATGGATCGCCTCGATGGCCCGTTGCACCACCGGGGGTGGCACCTCCGTGTCGCAGACCCCCTGCGCCAGGTTCACGCCCCCCACCCGGTCGCACTCGACAGTCATCGACCGAATCTCCGACTGGATGACATGCGGAGATATCTCGCTCAAATGCAATTTTTCAATCGCGGTTCGCATTGAATTCATATCTAACACGCAGGCAGCTCTTTGGCCATTGTCTTCAATCGTCGTTGAATGCAACGAAGTGTTGATTGACATTGCGCCAGAGGAAACGATAGAGACAAAACGGAGTCAATTGATGACGAAACGGTTGCGGTGGTCGTGTTGTGTATTCATCTACGTGTCGATTGTCGCCTGCGGCAGCGGAATTACCTTCGCCGGAAGCGATTCCGGCATCAGGCCGGCCAGCAGCAACCGTGAAACCCTCGTCTGGAGCGATGAATTCACCGCTTCCGCTCCTCAGAGCGCCCCTGATCCCGCAAACTGGACCTACGACGTTGGCGGCGGCGGCTGGGGTAATAACGAGCTCGAAGTCTACTGCAGCTATGGCTCAGAACGCTGCGCCGTGCGATCCCAAGGCGCCCAACGTCTACGTCGGCAACGACGGCTATTTGCATATCATCGCCCGTCAACCCCGCCCAGGAAGCTACACTTCAGCCCGCATCAAGACCCTGGGTTTGCAGAGCTTCGCCTATGGTCGACTTGAGGCCAGAATCAAAATGCCGGAGGGGAAGGGATTCTGGCCGGCCTTCTGGATGCTCGGCAGCAACATCAAGAGCGTGGACTGGCCAGCCTGCGGTGAGATGGACATCATGGAAACCGTCGGCACAAATACGTCTACCAACTTCGGCTCGATCCACGGCACCGGATTCACCGGGACGACGATCGGCACGGAATACAAATTGCCGAACAACGCTAAGTTCAGCGACGGTTTTCACACCTTTGGAATTCTTTGGTCGCCGAAGCAAGTCAAGTACTACGTAGACGACCCAAAGAATGTGTACGCGACCTATACCCCGTCAGGCCTTCCTCGCGGCGCAGTATGGCCCTTCGACGCAGGAAAGTTCTTCTTCATTCTGAATCTTGCCGTCGGCGGATATTGGCCGGGCTCTCCTGACCTAACCAGCATCTTTCCTCAGGAAATGCTGGTCGACTATGTCCGCGTGTACGCCGAGCCCGGCGACCCATCGGCGCAAGCCACTGCAGCGGCAGGGAAGTGAAATTCTTCAAGCTGTTCATTCCTACTTCAACGTCGTTGCAAGCCTGACCACAGATGATGGAGGAGGCGATGAGCACTTAAGCCTATGCGAACTCGCTCTCCGCGATCGGAGCTCCGGCCATCCGTTCGCGGAGAGCAACGACTTCCTTCCATGCCGCGCTGGCAGCAGTCTTGCGATTGTTGACGTGGACTTCATTCCCGAAAACGATCGTTCCCCGAACACGTCTGCGCGCCAGAACCGTCAGCAGGTGAGGGAAGAAGGTTATGTCGCCGTAGTAGCACAGATCAGCTTCGACTCCGTCGCTCACGGAATACGCAATGGCAGCCGGACAAATTACCGCTCCTGTTGCGACGGCAGGCTCGAAGAACGCGCTGCGAAAAGGTAGTACCGCACTACCGTCAGTGCTTGTGCCCTCAGGGAAAAGCATGACCGGAACACCACTTCGCAGGGCGTCTGCGATTTCGCGCGCGGGATCATGAACAGCATGCACGCGCCTGCGCTCCACGAAAATCGTCCCCCCACAGCGAGCCAGGATGCCGAACATCGGCCATTTCAGTACCTCCGACTTCGAGACGAAGACGCATGGCATTACGGCTGCGTAGAGCAGGATGTCAAGATGACTAAGATGATTTGAGACCAGCAAGCCGTCTTGCGGAATCCGCCCCGAAGCAGAGACATCCATTGACAATCGTCGCAGGATGATCGCGCAAGCCCGGTGCAACCACTCCGCTCGATCGCGCAGGGTGAGTGCTGCGCCGAGTTTCACGCGCAGGATCGCGAAGCGCGACAAGACTTCAAGCAGGCTGATAGCCAGCAGACCGCCGCGTATCGTCGCCCTTGTGGCCTTAGAGAGTGAGGACACTCTCATCTGCGGCAAGCTACGGAAGCACCGATCACGCCTTAGTGCCGCCGATCGAGCTCATCTTCAGACTACAGCTCAGAGGGCGATTGCTTCGAATTCGAATCGAGCAGGAAGCGATTCCGAGCAGCCGGTGTAAGACGCGCAAGGTCCAGCAGGGTGAGAAAGTCAATGGTGCCGAACTCGCGATCCCAGGCGGGAGCTCCGCAGATCTTGGCTCCTACTGCGATATAGGTCTTGATCAGCTTCGGAATCTTCACCTCGGGCCTCGAACTCTCCGCAGCAGGAGGTAGCTCGTACCGGGCGAGAGGTGCAGTGCGGAATTCGGGACTGACAAGAAAGTCCGACAGCTGTGAATACATCTGCCAGCCGGCCTGTGGATCTTGTGAGGTCAGCGATGAGCAGCCAATCAAATACCGTAGACCGTAAAACTTCGAGTACTGTGCAATCCCTCGCCATAGCAGTGTCAGTACTTCGCTGGAGCGATGCTCGCGATCGATGGATGCGCGGCCTAATTCAAGCACCTCGTCCCGGATCGGCTCATAGGGAAGAAAGTCAAACTCCTGCGCGCTGTAGTATCCGAGGTGGCGCGCAGCCGTGATGCCCGATTGCATGCGGTAGGTGCCCACGATCTCGCAGCGTGAGCGGTCCTCGACGATCAGGTGATCGCAGAACAGATCAAACTGGTCTTGATCCATCCCCGTCGAATAGGAAGAGATAAGCCCCTCGCCTAGTTCGATATTGAACACCCTGAACCTCAGCCGGCAGGCAGCTTCACGCTCAGCTAGAGATTGCGCCAGTCGAATCTGATACTTTCCGACGTCGATCGAAATCCAGGGCTGAAGGGCAGGAGGTGGAACTATCGCCCGCTGCGCATGAGGCCGACCCGCTGTGTCTATCTCGTACGACCCCGCCCCGGCAAAAGCTACCTTGCGGGGTTTCAAATGGTCATAAGGGGTGAACATGGCCCCATCATGCGCCGGATCGTTTGAATAATTCTTAATGGCTTACGAAATCCTTGCGAATTCTCCATGAATGAGCAAACCTAGAGACAGGGTTACCAACCCGGTAACCGCATGTTGACGGTACCTTTGTTTGATACGGCCTAGCTCGTTCCCGCCACGCGGCCAATATGAATGAATTGATAAGATATTCACTGTTCCCCGTTCCTGTTTCCACAATGAATCAAAAATAGATAGATAGAAGGGTAAGAAGAAAAAATGAATCGCGAGCAAATCATTGCCGCCATCGAGGATGAGATCAATCGGCTCGAGCAGGTGCGTAAGCTATTGAAGAGTGCGACTGGTCATTATCTGGTTTCGGGCGGCGCAGCAACCAAGGCTCCCCGCAAGCGCATACTTAGCCCCGAAGCGCGCCAGCGTATTGCGGCGGCGCAGAAGCGCCGCTGGGCTAAGCAGAAAGCCGCTGCCAATGCCAAGAAATAGATGATCAGGGTTAAGCTGCTCCACGCGGACGCCCGCCCCCCTACGGTCGCCCATGCGGGCAGCGACCTTGGTTACGATCTGTATTCCATTGAGGACGTAGTTCTGCCACCAGGTGTCCCCGTCAAGGTGCGGACTGGAATTGCCGTGGAAGGTCCGCCGGGCTGGGGATTCGTTCTGGGTGACCGGTCGTCGATGGCTGCCCGCGGCGTTACCTATGCCGGAGGCCGCATCGATGCCGGCTATCGAGGCGAGATCCTCGTCTGCCTGATCAACCTCAACCAGCCTTCTTACTCGGTACGCCTCCTCAGGGACGCGGAAGGGGCCATCGCGGACGTGACGCTGGAATCCACGGATGCCTGCGTCCACATCCGAAAGGGGGACAAGGTCGCCCAGATGTCGCCATTCGAGGCCCGCACAACGCTGCCTGTTACGGTTGTCGACGAACTGTCCTCGTCCGAGCGGGGTGGCAAGGGCTTCGGGTCTACGGGCCGGTAAGGTTCGCTGGGCCGGTAAGGCTACTTGCGCAGGTACGCGTCGGTTCCGTCGATCCAGTCGGCGCGCGGCGGCGTAAAGACGTCGAGGTCGATGGTGTCTTCGAGGGCGTCCGCCCGGTGCGAGAGGTGCGGCGGAATGACCAGCACTTCGCCGGCACGTACCACGATGACCCTCCCGTCTCCGAGGGTGAACTGGAGTGCGCCCTCGAGCACGTAGGTGATCTGCTCGTTGGCGTGGCTGTGCTCGGGCACTACGCAGCCCTTGCGCAGGATCAGCCGCGCGAGCATGCCTTGGTCTCCATAGACAAACTGCCGGTCAAGTAGCGGGTTCAGCTTCTCCACCGGGATTTCGGCAAAGCTCTGGTACTTCAGTGCATTGGACGCCATCGCTTCTTCCTCCCCAATCTCCTCAGGGCATTCTATTCCTGAAATGGGAGATGGAGACGGGTACCCCCCTCCCCCTGCTTTCCGGGACTCACAGATTCCAAAGGAGTTAACGAATAGGTGACTGTAACCGTTTCATAAATAAAGCCCTTATGGTCACCTAGTAGAAAATAAACGACTTAGCCAATGGGAAAGGCCCGACGGTGATCGGGCCTTTTCTGAGCTTCTATTTCTATTTTAACCGTTTGGAGAAAATACTCGGCCAACTGAAGTCAGTACACGCGATAGCGAACTCAGCAGGTCCCGTTATCCCAATCGATGGGACTAGGGCCGGTTGTAACCGTTCGGCGCGGGAGAGCTGAGGTTACACTCGTGCCTGGCTTCGTAGGATCCAAGCTCCGGCTCGGTCGCGGTCGTGCCAACCGTGTGGAAACAGAAGAGACAGATCGAATCGAAGCTTCCATCCGCGTTGCAGCGGTGAGCGAATTCCTTCGCATCGCGGGGTACTTCTTTTTTAGCCATCGTTTTCGTTATACGCTCGCAAAATGAACACCATCAATTCCTTTGCCTCAAACTTTGGAGGCATGGCAATTTGGCGCCATGTGGCGTATAGGAGCGACCATCAGCGGACGGGAACGAAACCAAGATGAGAGAACTGAGCCGTGTGTTGGACACCGGGCCTGAAGTTATGAACAATCTGATCTACCTGGCAGCGCAAAAGCGGTCAAACCGAGCCAGGTGCGAGCGATATCTGCAGATCGCCCAGTCAGCCATTTAACCGCATGCAGAAGATTGTTTTGGAACATTGCTGATCGGCCGGCACGGTCTGAAATGCCACCTAATTCATGCCGCCAGGCATCGTGAACAGCAATCACGCGCATCGTATGTTAAAGGTAAGTTGATTCGACAACAACTTCCTGTAAGTCGGCTTTGCCGCCCTCCACGGGCGGCTTTTTTATTGTGCATAAAGAATACCGCAGGAGGACGCAATACGACGCTCGACGATCCAACAATCTTGCAAGGTAAGAGACAATGACGGCGAACGAAGCAAAGTTGTCTACCCATGCGCCCGCCACTGGGAGCGCGATTTTGGCCAAAAAAAGGGACTGCCAGAGGCAGTCCCGACTAGCTCATCTTTGATCGCCGCGGAATACTAAGCAGCGTTAAGTAACCTGCCAAAGAAAGCGCGATAGCGCTGCAAGGCAACGCGCAGGTCCTCGGTGGAGACGTTATCGCCGCTGTCCCACTGCCTTTCGAGTGAAGCGCGTTCGTTGGCAAAGCCTTCCGCGATACGCTGCATCACGGTCGCTACCAGCTGATCGGCCTGCTCGACAGAGCGGCGCGGCTCATCGACGAATCCCGCCTGCACATCGCTCCACCGCGACCGCAGGTCGCCAACATCGGAATCGGAGAACAGCGTGGCGGAGGCGTATCAGGCGGCGTCGAATCATTAACCGCCGAAGCATCAGTCGGTTGTTCCGCGATGTTTCCCAGTCGCGGGAGCCGCCTGGTTCGGAAGTCGCAGTCGTTTACGCGAATCCGGGTTGACCGTGTCGAACTGGACTACCTTCGGTCGAGCGGGGTTCGCCGCCACATATTCTTCACCGTATTCAGCGTATTCGCGTGGCTTCTGCTTGCCGATCAGGGTTATCGGCAAAGTTGCCTCGTCTTCCGGCGAGATCCGCTGTGGTCAGCTGTTCCTGTCTATTGAGCTCAGTCATTACGCCACCTCTCGTTTGTGAGTTACTGGTGCTGCCGTCGTGGGTTCCAGCAGGTCGTCGAACAGTGAACGGTAGTAGATCATCGCCTGGCGCAGGTCTTCGGTGCTAGCCTGTCCCTGCCGGTGCCGCAGAGCGATCTGGTGGGCAGCTCGATAGTTCGCCACCACGTGAGGATGGCCGACGGAGATGTCGGCAGCGCGCTGCTCGAAATCAGCTCATCGGATATCCGCGCGCCTGCATCACCTTGTCGACGAGCAGATCGGCCTCGCTCACTGCTCCCTGGGGGTCGTCGACGAACCGCGACTGCACCAGCCGCCAATCCGTGATGAAGCGCTCGCGCTCATCGGATGCGAAGCGCACGGAGGGAAAACTTCTCGACGCGCTTCTCCCGCTCGAGCAACACTGTGTCGGCACGTGCCGGACCGAGGTCATGCACAGCGCGGTCATATTCCGGGCCAAAGCGGTGCCGTAATTTCGCTGTTCGCTGCTTCCTTACGACCAGCCAGGCGATCATCAACACGGCAATAATCGCGATTACAACCACAATCGCTATTTCAGTTCTGGGATCCATCGCTACCCCTTTCCACTCGCAGCTCCGTCCTCTTCTTAGAGGGATGCCATGCTCGCGCAAGGGCGTTGCACAGTTTTTGTCTTTAAGGGCCGGCGTGCGCGGGTTGCCTAGAAAATCGAAGTAAGTCGCAGATTGAAGCTGCGCGCGGGGCCGATAGCGTTGCCGGAGAAGAGCCCGCCGAAGTCGATAACGTTGAGGCGGTCGTTGAGGTTGTCTCCATCGGCCTGGAAGCGCATGTTGAGCCGGTCGCTCTTGTATACGTCAAAGCCGGCAGTCGCGCTGATGGAGAGGTTGGGGTCGACGCGGCCGCGGTCGAAGTTGATGTGGCTCACCACGGCGGGGCCGTACTCCGCGAGGGCCTGTTCGTAGTCGCCGTCAAATTCGAAGGGCAGGCCGGAGCCGTACTGGACTCCGCCGGCCATCCAGAAGCGCGGCAGGAACTGATAGAAGAAGCGCGTGCGCAGCGTGTTGCGCTGATCCTGAGAGTCGGGAAAATGCCCGCTGAGCTGGGTTACGGCGTCGCTGGCGTCGTCGCCGAGAAAGAGGCCTCCGGTGACCGGGAACCACACGTTGCCGACCATGTAGGAGTAGCTGACGTAGCCGGAGAGCTTGCCCCAGTGCACCAGGTCGAGTTTACTCTCCGCTCCATAGATCACCGCCTTGTCGAAGGCGATGGGGTAGCTGACGCCGGTGTTGAGCAGCTGATCGTCATCGGCATAGTTGCGCACGTCGCGGCGGTAGACGTTGATATCGAGGCGAAGGTTGCTGGCGAAGCCTTTGGAAAGGCCTCCTTCGTAGTAATTGCCGCGAGAAGGCTGAACGGGAAGCTTGAGGAACTGGTCGCTGAGCGCGGTGATTGCATTCGAGCTCGAGATCAGGATGTTCTCGAACGATGGCGTCTGGAAGATGCGGTCGTAAGAGCCATGCACGACCATGTTCGCAGAAGGGAAGTAGCGGCTGATGGAGAGGCGCGGGCTGAAGGCGTTTTGGTTGAGGAGTAACTGGTAGTGGTCCCAGCGCAGCCCGGCGCTGACGGTCCATTTGTTCAGATGAATGAGGTCTTCGACGAACGCCGATTGCTCGAGGTCGGGGCGGCTGTCGACGAACGAGCCGGTGGGAGGCGTGTCGGGATCGAAGTAGTCCGGATCGGTGATCTGGTAGTTGAAATCCTCGTTGAGGAAGGTGTTGTCCGATTCGACTCCGGCCTTCCACTCCTGGTTGTTGTGGTGGATCGAGACGGTGCCCTTGAAGTATCCCTCGTTAAAGTAGTTGTGCTGAAAGGCAATGATCGGCGTGGAGTCTTCGTTGGAGTAGAGGTTGTTGGCGTTGTTGCGGACCATGCCGGTGAAATTCGAGCCAGGACGTCCGGCGAGAAGATGTGCTGATAGCCGATGCTGCCCAGGGTTTCGAAGTTGTCGCCGTACTGGCGCTGGCCGGCGTCCTGCTGCACAAGCTCGTTGGGAATTTGAAAGCGGGAGAACTCGTGGCGGACGCTCATCCATAAGCGGTCGCTCTCGGTGAAGTCGCGCTCGTAGCGGGTGGAGAAATCGCCGGTAGTGCCGTTGTTGGTGAAGTTTTCCGGAACGACGGGATTGAGGTAGTGGCTGGTCATGGCGCCGGCCGCACTCGCACCGACGAGGTTTTTGCCCCATTTCTCCTGGACCTGGCCGTAGCCATTGGCGGTGTCATAGTATCCGCCTGAAAGCACGACCTTGCCGTGCAGGCCAGGATCGGTCTCCCGGCTGGTGCTGACCTCGACGACGCCGCCCATCTTGCGTCCATACTCGGCGGGAAAGCCAGCGGTGTAGATGCTCATCGAGTCGACGTCGTCGGCCTCGATCTCTGGACCGAAGCTGGGTGAGCGATTGTCGGTGAGCGGGATACCATCGACGACGAACTGCGTCTGGTATTCGGAGCCGCGCGGGTGCAGGACGGCATTGCCCTCGTAGAGCCATCCGGGCTGGGTGTTGACCAGATCCTGAACGGAGCGGCCAGGCAGGGAGCCGACACGTTCCTCGATCTGTTTTGTGCCGATCTGCATGATTGAAGACGGCTGGTCGGGATCGATGAGTGTGTCGGCATCACTGACCTTTACGACCGTGGTGACGCCCGCCACTTCGAGCTTGATATTGGCCTCGACCGGGATCGCTGAGTCGATATCGATGACCTTCTCGATGGGCGCGAAGCCCCTGGATGAGATTTTCATCAGGTAGACGCCGTAAGGCAGCCGAATAAGATCCGCAGAGCCCGCGTCGTTGGTACTGAAAGTGTTGCTGTACTGGTTGCCCTGACTCACCAGCTGCACGGAGGTCTTCAAGCCCCGGCCGGCAGGATCGGTGACCCTCAGGCGAAGCTCGCCGCTGTACACCTGTCCAAAGGCGCGCAACACACAGAATAAAAACAGATAAGCCGCGCACCAGGGGAGCCGCATGGTTCCATCTTCGACGCGGATTGCGCATTCGTTCAAGCGAGTCAGCGGCTTCCTGCCATCTTCGGCAAGAGAATCACGTAGGGAACTTCGCTGGAAGAGAATTGCGCTCGCTCCGGATCCTTGTCGAAGGGGGGCGCGTGGTCTCCCACGATGACGAAGATGGTGGGGCGAGCCAGTTGCCCGAGGGCGATGTCGCGGACCGATTGGTTAGCTGTTGCGATGAGGTGGGCCCAGGAACAGATCGCTATGTCATTGCGCGTACCTGCGCTCACGCCGCAGTAGGGTGCCGACGCCGCCTCGACCGACTGCCAGATGGGCAGATGCGAGCTCAGCGTTACCCAGTGGATGAAGAGCGGTGTGTCGCTCGGCTGGAGCAGCCGGCCGGCAATCCACGTCGCGACCGCTGCGTCGCAGCTTCCCGGAAAAGGCCCGGCGCAATCGGGCAGACCGGCCGCTTCCAGCTGGTCGCGGAACCATGTGTCGTCGAAGCCCATCTTCGGATACCACTCCTTGCGGTCGTACATCTCGCCGTCAAAGCCGTGCACCGCCAGCGTGTGGTATCCCATACGGCGGAGCCGCATGGGAACGCAACGCTCGAGTTGCGCCGTAGTGCCTTGCGTGGCGTAGGTGCCGAGGTGACTCTGGCATAACTCGCGCCCCTCGCCGGAGGTCGTCGCTCCCTCGAACGGCATTGTTCCCCACAGGACGCTGTACCTGGCGGTCAGGCGGGGGTCGGAGTAGGGCTCGACGATTGCATGCCGAAGTACAGGATCATGTGCCAATCCCCAGGATTCGACGAGCACAAGAACAAGGTTGGGCTGCAGCTTCTGCGCCTTGTAATCCTGCAGACGGTTCAGCGCGAGCGCTGTAGCCGAGGGCATCGGCCGCTGCCCGCCCAGCCGCAGGCCACGCTCGTATCGCTCATAAATGATCTGACTGTAAAGCAGCCCAAGCGCAGGCGTACGTGCCAGTCGCGTTGGCGCCGTGTCGTCATGTGCGAGCAGGATTTGCCGCCCGCTGCGAAGGTCGGCCAGGGAGAGCGCCACAATCAGAATCAGCATGGTTACAATTGCCATCCGCCGTTGACGCCTCGGCGCACGTCGCGAGGTGAAGGCCACCGTTGCCAGGCAGATGAGCAGCGTGAAGACAAGCGCCGCCGCGATCAGGCCGATGCGCGCGGTCGACAACAACCCACCGTAGCGGAGAACCTGAAGGAATTCGCTGGGCGAGAAGAGATACGTGACACAGGCGGCGTGCATGAAGTCGAGCAGAATCGCCGCGAAGAGCAGGCAAAAAGTAAGGACGCGCGGAACGAAGAACGACAGGATGCCGATCAGCAGGTAATCGAGATTGATATAGCCGCGCAGCAGCAGGCTGAGCGGGACGCGCGGCGAGCAGCAGTGGAAGATTTGGCAGAACCAGAAAGGCGGCGAGAAACGTGTACCAGCGAAACCCGCCCGGAATACGCTTGCGAGCGGTTGAGGCCTCAAGGTTCGCTGGCGTGCTCAAGCCGGGTTATGCTCTGGCCGTCTTGCGGCCTGTAAAAAGCCAGAGGAGCGAAAGAAGAGTGATGAGGGCGATGATTCCCTGTGAAATGACGCAGTACAGGCAATAAACCTCAAGTTTGTGCGCTTCGATGTTGGTGAGATAAAGCGAGAAGGCCAGGCCGACCAGTACAGCGGCGAACATGAGACCGCGTCGCGACATCAGGGCGAGCACGCCGATGACCAGGTATCCGGCGATTCCGAGCGCGGCGACCGGAATGTGATGAATTTCGGCATAGCGGCTGTGATTGACGATGCCGCAGTCCCAGTGGGCATTGATGTCGCAGGGCTGAACGTCATTGGAGTAGTGCACGCGAAGCGCCAGCGTGGCAACCACCATGCCCGCAAGGGCGCAGAAGGCAATCAGAAATCGCATGAAGGTGATCTTTATCCCTTTCGCTTGGACAGGCTTTTCCGGCTCACGGCGACGGCCGGGCTACGTCGATTCTATTGAGTCAATTCTATTGGATGGCCAACGGTACTATAGACGGATCGATTCGCAGATCGCCCTTGCAAAGCGATAAAATTGGATTATTCACTATGCTACGTAACGCTCTGCTTTCTCTCAGTGGTCTTGTTTTTGCGCTGGGCAGCCAGGTGAGCCTGGCCCAGCATGATATGTCGTACCTGAAGCCGCCTCCTGGCACACACGTGGCGCTGATCGAGTTCGCCGACCTGGAGTGTCCGATGTGCGCGCGGCAGAATCCCACCATCAAGGACGCCGCCGCCAAGTACCATGTTCCCTGGGTTAGGCACGATTTCCCGTTGCAGATGCACGTCTGGAGCTTCCAGGCGGCGGTGAACGGGCGCTGGTTCGATACCCAGCGGAAGGGCCTTGGCAACGAATACCGCGACGCGATCTTCGCCGACCAGGTAAACATCGAAACCAAGGACGATCTGCGCGCGTTCACGGAAAAGTTCGCCCAGCAGCACGGTATACAGTTGCCGTTTGTAATGGACCCGCAGGGAAAGCTGGCCGATGAAGTGAAGGCCGACTACGCGCTCGGGGAGCGCCTGGGCGTGCATCAGACACCGACGGTGTGGATCGTGACAGACAGGACCGGCGGGGCCGCTCCTTATGTCGAGGTGACCGACTACAACAAGCTGTACACGATGCTCGATGAGGCGACGGCGGAAACAGGGCACGGGAAAAAGTAAGGCTAGCCGCCGGACTTGCGGCTCCCTGCTTTCCGCGCCGCGATGACGATGGCAACTCCGAAGCACATTCCTGAAGCAATCAGCTGTACTGCGTCTACCGCGCGGATATGTTGCAGGCGGTGCGACCCGATCATGGTCGAAATTCCAACCAGGCCAATAAGAAAAGCGATGAACGCCGTACTCATCCTCATGAAGAGCCCTCTTTGCCTGTTTCTGTCCGCCGGAGCGAGCGGGAGATTGAGTCTATAACGGCAACCGGCAGGAAGAAAGCGATTTACCGTTGCAGTATTGCATGGGCCCAACACGCATCGGGTAGACTTGGTGGTTTCCAGAGGAGCTACGTATGCAGATCGAGGCGATTCAGGACGCTCTCCGCGAGCAGGGGTTGGATGCCTGGCTTTTCTACGACCATCACCATCGCGATCCCATCGCTTATAGCATTCTCGGGCTGCCCGCGACCGCTCACGTAACCCGGCGCTGGTACTACGCTGTCCCGGCCGCGGGGGAGCCGCGCAAACTGGTGCACCGCATCGAATCGGGCCGGCTGGACTCGCTTCCCGGTTCGAAGGGCGTCTACTCGTCGTGGCAGGAGTTGGAAATAGGGCTCGATGCGATGCTGGCTCCCTATCAGAAGATCGCCATGCAGTATTCGCCTCGCAACGCGATCATGTACGTCTCGATGCTCGATGCCGGTACGATGGAGGTCCTGCAGGAGATGGGCAAGACCATCGTCAGCTCGGCCGACCTGGTAAGCCGCTTCGAAGCCGTGCTGAGCGAAGCGCAGATTGCCAGCCACTACGAGGCCCAGAAGGCGATTGACGAAATCCTTGCCGAGGGTTTTCGTGAGATCGGGCGCCGCGTTCGTCCAGCCAGCGGTTCGCCCGGCAAAGTCACCGAGTACGACATTGTGCAATGGCTGCAGGAGGCCATGCGCCGTGCTGAGCTGGTTTGGGAGAACGGCCCGAATGTCTCAGTGAACGCGAACAGCGCGGACTCGCACTACGAGCCGACCGAGGCAGGCGCCAAGAAGATCCACGATGGCGACTTCGTGCTCATTGACATCTGGGGGCGCAAGGACCGGCCCGGCACCTGCTATTACGACATCACCTGGACGGGCGTCGTGGGCCGCGAGCCTTCTGAGAAGGAGAAGGAAGTCTTCGACGTAGTGAGGAACGCGCGCGATGCCGCGGTGAAGGCGGTGAAAGATGCCTTTTATCGCAAGGAGCCGATCGCTGGCTGGCAGGCCGACGATGCGGCGCGGGCGGTGATCAACGACGCGGGATATGGCAAATACTTTACCCACCGCACCGGACACAACATCAGCAATACCCTGCACGGCAACGGCGCGAACCTCGACAACCTGGAGACGCACGACGAGCGGCTGATTCTGCCCCACACCTGCTTCTCGGTCGAGCCCGGCGTCTACCTCAAGCAGTTCGGCATTCGCAGCGAGCTGAACATGATCACGACTCCCGAGCGTGCGACAGCTTCCGGTCGGGTGCAGCAGGAACTGGTCAGGATATAGCTAGGCCTTTTCGCTGTGCCCGGTGCAATGCATCACCCCGAGGAATCTGCTCCACGGGCCTACGGCCTCACGATACTGGTACGCCATAATTCTGGAGATCTGGTGCAGGTGCGTCAGATCGTGAGCAGCCCAGGTGGCCACCAGGTTTCCCAAAGTTACTGAACCGAGAGTGGGATGCATGCCGCGTCGCTCGAAGTCCTCGGGTTGCAGATTCAGTGACTCCAGCAGGCTGAGATTTTGCAGCCTCAGTCGAGCGAATTCGTCCAGTAACTGTGGAAGTGTCTTGCCTGCGGTCTCGCGTTCGTGACCGGCACGATCAAAGCGTCGAAACGGTTGCGACTCGCCGTTCTCGAGTATCCACTCGATGCGCGGAATCCAGTTCGTGTGTTCGCAGTCGATCAGATGTCCGATGACGTCGAATACGCTCCACGTATTTTCACCTTCGTTTCGGGATGTCCAGGCGTCCGGCAGATCGCGCAAAAGGGCATTGAGCGCGGCTGGAGTATGGCTGAGAAGTGACATAGTCTGTTCAAGATTCTGTTCCATCACGAAAGCCTCCGCGTTTATCCCTATCGTCCCACACCTGAACTCTATCCCCCTGATTTCCGGGTCTTAAGCTGCTATAGTCAAAAGAGAAATGGCTTCCAAGGTTCAGGTGCCCGCGAAGACGCAGACCACATCGCAGGGCTTTCTCTATTCGGCGTTAATCCTCGGCTGGCTGGTTCCGGGCGCGGGTCATGTATTGACCGGGCGCTGGGTGCGCGGCCTCCTGCTTTTCGTCTCGATTGCTTCGATGTTCTGGCTGGGCATTGCGATGCAGGGCAAGCTGTACGCGCCTAACACGGGAGACGTGCTCGACATGCTTGGATTCGTCGGCGATCTGGGCAACGGCCTCTTCTATGCGCTCGGGCGAATCCTCGACCTTGGCCATGGCGCGGTTGAGATCGCAACCGCCGACTACGGAACGAAGTTCATTGTGGTGGCGGGCCTGCTGAATTTCATTGCCGCCGTTGACGCGCACAACCTGCGGATTGGCAGGAAAGCTTAATGTTTGCACCATCTCATTTCTTTGCCGTCCTGCTGTTCGCCACGTTTGCTTCCGTCGTCTTCGGAATCACGCAGCGCTCCACGCCCAAAGCCATGGTTCGCTACGGACTCTACTGCTGGTCGATGTTTGTCGGGGTAGTGATCGTGGCGAGCTGGGTGATGTGGCTGATCCGCAGGTAGGGCGTTTTTGCTATCACGCTACACCCTGTTCCCTATACCGCTATCCTGCTTCTCCCATAACATCGCATCGAAGGTGTGCGTCACCTCAAAGCCGGCGTGCCGGTAGAGGGCGACCGCGCCTTCGTTTGACTCAGTCACGGTAAGGGTGATCGCTCGAAAGCCCCGCGCCTTCAGATGCGCGGCGCTGTCGTCGATCAGGATGCGGCCCAGGTGCTGACCGCGGCTGTCCTTCGCCACGCACAGCTGGGTGATGTGGGCGACGTCCTCACGTACGCGCGAGCAGAGCAGCATGGCCACCATCTCGTGGCTGCCCGAGCGCACCAGCACGCGGGAGGCCTGTGCATCGAACAATCCGCAGCCGGGAAAGCGGACGATGTTGTGCAGAAAGCGCAGCGACCCGGCGACGGTGCGGTACTGGTCGTTGATGTGGCTGTCCAGATGGCCCTGGTAGGCGGCGGAGATCAGATGTGCCGCCGCATTAAAGTCGTCTTCATGCCACTGACGCATTTGAAGGCCGGCAGGCAATGCCGGAGCCGACGACGCAGGCAGCGGCTCAACGATGTTGAGCCGCATGAAGAGGCGGCGGTAAATCTCGAAGCCCGCGGCCCGGAAAACACTCGAATGCACCCCATGCGAATGCAATAGAAGCTGCGACTCGATGCGATCCACTCCCGGAGAGTGCTTGAGCAACTCGATCAGGCTCTCCAGCAGCCGCAGCTCGATGTCGGTGGCGGTTGCGTCCGAGCTCTGAGGAGCGACCGCGAATACGTCGCCGATCACCGCCTTGTGCTCCTCGTAGACGCAGAAGAGGTAGCCGGCGACACGGCCATTCTCGATCGCCACGTAGCCGGGCAGTACCCGCGAATCAAGATATTGCAGCAGCAGATCGGCGGAGGCGCGGTAGTCCCACTCCAGGCGCTCGCTCCACAGGCGCGACTCGGCCTCCAGCAGGGGGCGCAGGCTGGCTCCCGAGAAGTGCCGTAGATCGAGAATTTCGAGTTGGAGCGCGGGTGTCATGCTCGTTCCCGGAAGGGTAAGAATACACGCCTGCAACGCAGCTGCCGCGTGACAACTGGACTACTTGGCGGACGTGGGCTCTTGCCATTCCCTATTCAGTTTTGTTTTTTCAGACTACTGGCGCGCAGCGACCGAGTACACGACCAGGTTTTGAGCAGGATACGTGAAAAGGGGCTCGTATGTCCTACCTGTAAGTAATGGACGTAACTGATCTATATAGGACTCACGTACCACCAGGATGTGTTGTTGAGGCGGAACCCCATCGGTCTCGTAGTTGACCACCTTCTGATCGCGGTAGAAGGACAGTCCGTATTCGAGGTCGCGGCGCACCCGGAACACAGCAACCGTGCCGTCAGGCGGTGTGATCTTCGCGAGGATTTGCGCGAGGGGGCGGGCCGAGTAGGTCAGGTCGATGAGGGTGATATTGCGCTTGGTGTTGGCCAGGGCATGAATCGCGAAGAACGGCCCGATGCCGAAAAGGAACAGCAGCATGATGACCATGGGGGTCATGGTGGCGATACGCAGTCGCTTCAGGCCGAAGCGGTAGACGGTAATCAGGATGAAGACCGCAGCGGCAAATCCCGTCATTCCCCCGGCGATGATGGCGTTTACCGGTGGAATAGCCTCGGGACGCTGCAAGTGCAGCGGCAGCAGCACGACGAAGGCAGTTAGCACCCCGGTAAGCAGGGCATGAGTGATGAGCAGCCAGGGCTTCAGTCCGCGCTCACGCATGCGGTTAAGGTAATCGCCGGTGAGGATGGTGAGCGGAGGTATGGAGGGGAGGATGTAACCGGGAAGCTTCGAATCGGAGAAGGAGAAGAAGATGATCGGGACCAGCGCCCACAGGACCAGAAACTCCGGGAAGGCATCGCCTGCCCGGAAGTTCCCCATGTAGTGGTATTTCGCCCGGCGCGCCCGCCATTCCGCAACCGACTGGCGAATAGCATCGGCGAAGGCGGCGATCGCCAGCACCGCCCAGGGCGTAAGCGCCAGAAGAACAATCGGGAGGTAGAACCAGAAGGCCTGTTCGTGCTGGAAGCGGTTGGTGGCGAAGCGCTCAAGGTTGTGCTGGAGGAAGAAGACGCGGAGGAAGTTCGGGTTGCGCTTCTGCACCGCGATGAACCAGGGCAGCACCATCGCCAGATAGAGCGCGACCCCGGGCCACCAGATGGTGCGGCGAAGGATGGACCACTCCCGGCGCAGTGCGGCAAAGGTCACGATGATCACGATGGCCAGAAATGGCGCGACCGGCCCCTTGGCCAGCGTCGCCGCTCCGACGAAGAAGTAGAGGTCAAAGAGCCAGAACTTGCTGTCGGTCTCGTACCAGGCATACCAGCCGAGCATGCCGATGCAAAATGGCGCGGCGAGTTGCATGTCGGTCGAGGCTCCGCGCGCAAAGGCGATGATGCCGGCGCAGGACGCTGTGATCAGGGCGGCGTCAAGCTGGCCTCCGCGGCGGAAGCGGCGGATATGCAGGTAAATGAGCGTGACCAGGATGAACGCGAAGCTGGCCGAGGGCAGGCGCGCCGACCAGTCATGAACTCCGAACTCCCGGAAGGAGAACATGGCGCGCCAGTAATAAAGAGCCGGCTTTTCCAGCCACGGCTTTCCCCAGAGAATCGGCGTGATGTAGTCGTGGCGGGCCAGCATTTCGCGCGCCACCTGCGCGTAGCGGGGTTCGTCGGCGCCTACCAGGCCGATGCCCGGTCCTCCGAAGATGGGAACCAGGCCGTAGAAAAGAAAAAACGCCGTCAGGATAAACAGGGTCGACGCTTCGAGCACCGTTTCCAGAACAGGGAAGCGGGCGAGCAGACTCGCAGGGCTGTAGGACAACACTTTCAATCTGGGAGGTATATCCACAGTTTATCAGGGAGTTCCGGGTAAAGGCTAACAGATCGGATGCCGATTTAGCGCCCCTGGGCAGGGCCGGCATGTCTCGTTTTTGAACATCAAAAAGCAGGCGTCAGGCAAACTCATGCACCGGACCCTGCAGGCATTCGCGCAGGTGATCGAGAATGTTGCCTGCCGCCGCCGAAAGGGGGCCGTCGATCGTGCAGCCGCTGGCGTGCAGGTGTCCGCCGCCGCCGAAGCGCTCGGCGATGCGCGCAACGTTGAATTCTCCCTTGCTGCGAAGCGACAGACGGACACGCCGCGTGGGGAGCTCGCGCAGGAATACAGCGACCTCGACCCCGGCGATGCCGATCGCGTAGTTGACCAGGCCTTCGCAGTCTTCCTCGGCAGCCCGCGTGCGCAGCATGTCTTCATGCGTGACCCACATCCAGGCGAGGCGCCCATCGCGCTTCAGGTTCGAGAGAGCGGCGCCCAACAGCAGCATCTTTGACGTCGGATTGGAAAAGTAGGTGTGCTGCGCGATCACCGTCGGATCGGCGCCGCAGCGCACCAGGTCCCCGGCCAGCTCGAATGTGTGGGCGTCGGTACCCGCGTAGCAGAACGATCCCGTATCGGTCAGCACCGCGGTGTAAAGGCAGGTGGCCATCTCCGGCGTGATCTCCACTCCGGCCAGCGTTGCCAGGTCGTAGACCATTTCGGCGACCGCACAGGACCCGGTATCGATCCAGTTCACGTTACCGAAGGCGCGGCCGCTGGCATGGTGGTCGATATTGATGACGAAGCGGTCTTCCAACCCCATGAGTCGCGAGCGATCGATGCTGTCGCACTCGAGCAGGATGACGGCATCGTAGTCGCCCTCGACTCGCGCGACCTGGCGAATAGCGTCGGCACAGGGAAGTCCATGGTAGATGAGAGGAACGGGGTCGAATGAGACCATGTCCACCCGCTTGCCGAGCTGATCGAGGATCATGCCGCAGGCAAGCATGGAGCCGACCGCGTCGCCATCGGGCCGGGCATGCGCGGAAACAAGAAAGCGCTCACCCCGCTCGATGGCGTGGAGAACGGCGTGGATGTCGTCGAGTTGCTGCATAGCTGTCGACCGGGGTCTACTCATTCCCCTGGCTGCCAGTCGGAGTTCCCTTCTGCCGGTTGCGCTTGCGGCCAAGCAGTTCATCGATGCGCGCCTTCATCTTGTCGGAGCGGTCGATGTGAAACGTGAGATCGGGAACGCGGCGCGTGCCCATGCGTTCGTGCAGTTCGTGGCGGATGTAGCCCCGCGCGGCCATCAGACCCTCGATGGTGTTCTTTTCTTCTTCGGGGCCGCCATCCACGGCGACATAGATAAGGCCGGACTTCCCGCCCGGATTGCAGAACCACTTGTGTGACATAAGCAAAGCTGATGCGGGGATCGGATAGCTCTCCCTCGATCATCGCGCCGATCTCTTCCCGAAGGGTTTCGGCGACCCTGTCCCTGTGATATTGGCGTGCCCTTGGCTCCGGCATCTTTCTTCCTTTGGTTAAACGTTTGAGGATATCAGAAAGTAGCCGGATCAGTGCCTATTATGTGTCCAGATATTCCCACCAGATATCGACGGCCTGCGCGCCCAGGTCGTTAGCGATTCGGTTGACGGCGGCTTCGAGCTGGCGCATTAGCCCGGATAGGTAGTCTCGTGAGTTGGAGATAGCGGCGATTCCCAGCGTGGCCGACTGCCAGGTAATCGCCTCATCCATCTCTGCGATCGAGATATTGAAACCGTGGCCGAGCTTTTCTTTCAGGCTGCGAACCACCTGTCGGCGGTCTTTGAGCGAGTGCGCATGCTCGATGCGCAGCTCGATGGTCATGCAGGCGACGGGCATGGCTCCCATCGTAATTTGAACCTGCTGGAACTGAGAAAGGCCAGACGGTGCAGCGGTTCCGCGTTATTTTTTCTTGACGCAGATGCAGTGAAACCGCCATTCGCGTGGATTACTATCCGCATGGCCGGCCGGGTCGAATGGGGGTTCGCCGGCATACACCCATGGTGCGCCCTCCTTATCCCTTTTGTGTTCGTCGATACGCACCTTGAAAACGAGGCACCTGCACTCCTCATCTTTACATTTGTTGTCTGTGTCCAAGCAGTCCAATACTGTGCCGTCTTCCCGCGGGTCGTCTTTGCAACATTCGCTCTTTCCTTCTTTGACACAGCACGCGGTGTATTCCTTTGGCAAAACGTGACCCTGAATCTTTTGTTCCGCCATTTTCTCTCTCCTTCCTCGCTATTCCATTCGCCGATTGCGGCGAACGCAGGATAGTGAAATCGCTGCAGGAAATGTTTCAGCGCGTGTTTCGCGATCTCAGCGATGCAGCTTAATCCCACGTCCGAGAACGACTACAAAAACAACGGCAAGCGCAGCAGAAATGATAATCCATGAATAGCTGCGCGTGATGGGTTGGGAGTTCGGGCCGGGCACAGCGGATCGCGGGACGTAGTACACGAGAAAGAGCAGCGCGCACTGGGCTCCGGCGGTCGCGGGAAGAGCCGATTCGAAGACCAGCGGCAAACCAAGCGGATTCCGCAGACCGGCGATGACTTCGATGGCAATGGCGGCAAAATAAGGGGTCCACGTGAGCCTGCGGAAGCGGGGGTGTTCGCTGGGAGAAACGCCGAGATAGCGGACCAGGCTCCCGCCGACGATCCGCATTGCGCCATAGTAGGCAGCCACGCCGACAACGATGAGCATCGTGCGCCACAGCCAGTAAGGACGCATGCCGGCAATCACCTGCTGCCAGTCGCCGAAGTTGGTCACGCCGGAGAAGAAAAAATATCCAGTGCCGGAGAAGAGGTTGAAGGCGCAGGCAATCAGCAGAAAGAAGCGCGTCTGCGCAGAAGCGTTGCGAGCGGCACGCAGCGCCAGCCAGCAGACGAATCCCGCAATCAGGTTGACGATGGTGCCGCCGGCGGCCACCAGCCGCGAGTCAAAGGTGCTGGACCAGGCTACAGTCGAAAGCGTTCCGGCTGTGGCCCCCGTAAGCAACGCGACTGCGCCATGGCCCAGGCCTTCATGCAGCATAGTCGAGAGCATCAGCGCGATGACGCTTATGGCGACGATGGTGGGCAGATCGTCCTTCGGCACAGTCACCGCTTCAGCCACGGGGTTGCTCATGCGAGCCATCGTCAGCGACTCGCCGGGCTAACGCAAGTGAGAAATGTCATGCAAAGAAAGAGCGTGCGAATTAATCGCACGCTCCTGGTAGATGATCGGGACGGCCAGTTCTAGCTCGCGGTAAGCTCCGCCGCGACCCGCTCGGTGACGAAGGCTTCTATGCTGTCGCCGACCTGGACGTCGTTGAAGTTCGACAGACCGACGCCGCACTCCATGCCGCTGGTGACTTCGCGGGCATCGTCCTTGAAGCGCTTGAGCGAGGTGAGCTTGCCTTTGTAGACTTGCTCGCCGTTGCGCGAGAGCCGCACTTCGGAGTCGCGCCGCAGCACGCCATCGGTTACGCGGCAGCCGGCGATCGTGCCCACCTTCGGAATCCTGAAGACATTGAGCACTTCCGCGCGGCCGAGATAGCTCTCCTTGAAGACCGGCTCGAGCAGTCCCAGCATGGCCTTGCGAATCTCGTCCTGCAGCTCGTAGATGATCGAGTGCAGGCGAATCTCGACCCCTTCCTGCTCGGCGAGTTCGGCAGTCTTGCGCTCCGGCCGGACATTGAAGCCGATGATGATGGCGTTCGATGCCGACGCCAGCAGCACGTCGCTCTCGGTGATTGCGCCCGCTCCGGAGTGGATGACCTTGATGCGCACCTTTTCGGTGGACATCTTCTGGAGCGAATCCGCCAGCACCTGCACCGAGCCCTGCACGTCGCCCTTGAGGATGAGCGGCAGGTCTTTGACGCCGGCCTGCTTGATCTGCTCGGCGAGGCCTTCGAGCGATACGCGCGAACTCTTGGCGAGCTGCGCTTCGCGCTCCTTCATCTTGCGGTACTGCGCGATGCCCTTGGCCTTGTCGCGATCGGCCACGACCAGGAACGTATCGCCCGCATCGGGAATGCTTTCGAGGCCGAGGATTTCAACCGGCGTCGACGGCCCGGCTTCCTCGATGGCGCGTCCGCGGTCGTCGAACATGGCGCGGATCTTGCCGAAGGTGTTGCCGACGATGAAGCTGTCCTGGTTGCGCAGCGTGCCGTTCTGCACGAGCACGGAGGCCACTGCACCGCGTCCTCGATCCAGCTTGGCTTCAATGACCGTGCCGACGGCGGAACGTCCCGGAGTAGCCTTGAGGTCTCCGAGATCGGCGACCAGGCAGATCATTTCCAGCAGCAGGTCGAGGTTCTGCTTCTTCTTCGCCGAAACATCGACGAAGACCGTCGATGCCGCCCCAGGCTTCGGGAACCAGACCGCGATCGCCCAGCTGCTGCTTCACGCGATCCGGCTGCGCGTCGGGCTTGTCGATCTTGTTTACCGCCACGATGATCGGCACATTTGCCGCCTTCGCGTGATCGATAGCTTCGAGCGTCTGCGGCATCACGCCGTCATCGGCGGCAACAACGACAACGACGATATCGGTGACCTTGGCTCCGCGGGCACGCATGCGGGTAAACGCTTCGTGACCCGGCGTATCCAGGAAGACGATCTCGCGGCCAAAAGCCGGCGAATCCGCCTTGGCGATGCGCACTTTATAGGCGCCGATATGCTGGGTGATCCCTCCAGCTTCGCCGCCCGCGACGTCGGTCTCGCGGATCGCGTCGAGCAGCGAGGTCTTGCCGTGATCGACGTGGCCCATGACCGTGACCACCGGCGGACGCGGAACTTCCAGCTCGTCCGGATTCTCCTGCGAGAGCATGTTCTCGATGGCCTCGTTCGCCATCTGGTCTTCGAAGGTGATCACCGAGGTGTCGGCGCCGAACTGACGCGCGACATCCTTGACCAGCTCGCCGTCGAGCGACTGGTTGACGGTGACGAAGACGCCACGCATGAGGAGTGTGGCGATCAGGTCCTTGCCGCGCACGCCGAGCTTTTCAGCGAGATCCTTCACGCTGATGCCCTCGGTCACGGTGATGGTGCGCGTGATGGGCAGCGGCTCGGAGGGAACCTGTGCTCCGCCGAAACGCGATGGCGGAGCGAAGCCCTTCATCGGGCCTTCCTTGGTCTTCTGGTATTGCTGGCGGCCACGGCGCGCATTGGGGCCGGGACGCTGCGGACGCGGTGCTTCGCCCGGAGGCGGCACCAGCCCTGGCGCTCCACCCGGACCGGGACGCTGTCC
Organism: uncultured Acidobacteriaceae bacterium; assembly: GCA_963725225.1. GTDB lineage: Bacteria > Acidobacteriota > Terriglobia > Terriglobales > Acidobacteriaceae > Silvibacterium. Next base: position 72,087 of record CAVRXY010000004.1, on the reverse strand, counting down.
GAAGCCGGGTCGGGCACCCATGCCGGGGCGCTGTCCAAAGCCGGGGCGCGCTCCCGGGGGTGCTCCGCCAGGAGCGCTACGCGTCGGATGCATGGGGCGACGTGCGCCGGGTCCTCCCGGACCTCCGGGTCCACCCATGCCGGGACGCTGTCCTGGTCCTCCGGCTGGACGACGGTCGAAGATGGGGCGTCCACGCTGGATGCCACCCGGTCCCGACGATGGCGCCGGAGCAGGAGGAGCGGGCTTGACTGCGGGCGCGCTGTAAACCGGGCGCGGCCCAGTCTGCGGCATGATGACCCTGCGGGGAGCCGGAGCGGGCTCTGCGGGAGCCGCTGCCACCGGGGGCGCGGAAGATGGTTCGACTGGTGCTGCCGGAGAAGCCGCAGCTACTGGAGGAGCAGCCGCAACCGGGGGAGCAGGCGCAACCGGGTGAGGCGCCGCGGCGGCCACTGGAGGCTTCGCGACTGACATGAGCCGTAGGCGGGGCAGCCGCAACCACTTCGCGCGGTACTGCAGGGTGGCGCGGCAACGGGAGCGCCAGCGGCGACAACCGGAGGCTTGGCGACCACAGGGCCGGCTGGTGGCTTGGCGGCTATGGCCGGCGTCGGCGGCGGAGCCACAATCGGCGCTGCCTGACGCGGCTGCGGGACAATCCTGCGAGGAGCCGGGGCTGCGGCAACGGGAGCCGGAGGCGGAGTCGATACGGGCCGCTCGGCTGCGGGAGCCGGTGCTGCCGCGACAGGAACAGCCGGCCTGGCAGTAACAGGCGCCACGGCAGGCGGGGCTACGGCGACAGGGGCAGCTATGACGGGCCGCGGCGGTGGAGCTGCCGCTTCTTCCTTCTTCTGCTGGATCGCCTTGAGGACGTCGCCCGGCTTCGAAACCCGCGACCAGTCAATCTTTGGCTTGGGTGCCGACTCGACGCGGCCACCACCGGCCGCACCGGATCTGCTGCGCTGGAAGTGGGCGCGCACACGCTCCGCTTCGTCGAGCTCTAGCGAACTGGAATGCGTCTTTTTCTCGGTGACGCCTACATGATCGAGAACGTCCAGAATAGCCCTGCTCTTCACTTCCAGTTCACGTGCTAAATCGTTGATTCGAACTTTACTCATCCGCCCCTTTTATACCTGCTCCCACGCCTTAGCTATACATAACTACCTCTTGGCAGTGGATTGTGACGCTGTTTCTATTATGGCCCGAAATGGTGCAATTTGCGCTATCCATCTGGGGTCGAAGTATTTGCGGACGGCGCATTATGCGCCGCCCCCGTTCTTTTGATCGCCCTTTTGATCGTCTTCTTCGCGAAATTCCCCGGGCTCGGCGACATCTTCATCAACTACCGTTTCGCGGAGCTTCTCGCTGGTATCGTGGCTTCCCGGAGCAACCGCTTTGGCGCCCTCGGTGTCCAGGTCATCGCCCGTTTCGGTGATCTCCGCCAGCTGCTCCTCGGCAACATCGTCATCGATAATGCCGGTGCCGTCTTCCGCCGCGGGCTCCTCGTCATCCTGGTTCAGATCCAGCCGGAGAGCCTCTTCCTCCTCAGCCAGGCTGGCGTCGGAGGCAGCCTTCGCTGCAGCGGCCTCAGCATCGTCTGCAGAAGACGCTGCCTCTACTGCGGCGGGACGCTCTTCACCAGGCTCGTACTGGCCAAAGTAGTGGCGCACAGCAACGCTGATCTTCTCCAACGTCTTCTCTCCAATCCCCGGAATCTCTTCCAGCTGCTCGGGAGTCATATCGGCGAGCGCTTCTACAGTTGTGATGCCGGCAGCGACCAGCTTCTGGATGATCGATTCGCCCAGTTCGCTGACCTGTTCGATGGCCGTCGTCGGGCCACCGCCCATGCCACCCATCTGCTGCTCGACTTCCTGGCGCTTCTCTTCCTCGCTCTTGATGTCGATCTTCCAGCCCAGCAGCTTCGCCGCCAGGCGCACATTCTGGCCCTTCTTGCCGATGGCCAGCGAAAGCTGTGTGTCGTCGACGATGACCTCCAGCTGCTTCTCGCCCAGATCGGTGATGCTCACCCGGCTCACCTTCGCCGGCTGCAGCGCCTTCTCGGCGAAGGTCGTGATCTCTTCGCTGAACTCGATGATGTCGATCTTCTCGCCGCGCAGCTCGCGGATAATCGACTGCACGCGCATGCCCTTCATGCCCACGCAGGCGCCCACCGGATCGACATCCTTATCGCGCGACATGACGGCGATCTTGGTGCGCTCGCCGGCCTCGCGCGCGATGGCGCGAATCTGCACGGTGCTGTCGTAAATCTCCGGCACTTCGCTCTGGAAGAGGTTCTGCACCAGCTCCGGCGCGGCGCGCGAGACGATGACCTGCGGCCCCTTGGCCGCGCGATCGACGCGCAGCAGCACCACGCGCACGCGCTCGCCCACGGCGAACTGCTCCAGACGCGACTGCTCGCGGCGCGGCATGCGCGCCTCGGCCTTGCCCAGGTCGAAGATCACGTCCTGCGGCTCGATGCGCTTAACCGTTGCGTTCAGCACTTCGTTCGCGCGGTGGTTGTATTCGTTGAAGACCGTGTCGCGCTCGGCCTCGCGCACCTTCTGGAAGATGACCTGCTTGGCCATCTGCGCGGCGATGCGGCCGAGAACATCGGTCGGCTTGTAATAGCGGATCTCGCCGCCTACTTCGACTTCGGGCGCAAGCTCGCGCGCTTCGTCGAGGCCGATCTGGTTCACCGGATCTTCGATCTGCTCCGGGGTCTCAACCACCGTCTTGTAGACGTAGGCCCGAATCTCGCCGCTGTCCTTGTCCAGCTCGGCGCGCATGTTCTCCTGCGTCTTGTAATACTTGCGCGTGGCGAGGGCGATCGCGTCCTCGACGGCGGAAACCACGATGCCGGGATCGATGCCCTTGTCACGGCTTAATGCTTCAATGCTCTGGTAAAGCGCACTTGCCATAGTTCTCTCTCAGTTGCTTTCCGGCGGCGCGGTCAGGCGCGGCCGGGTTCTGACGTGCAATGATTTTTCAGATTTCAGGAACCAGGTTGGCCTTCTCGATGTTCGAGAGTTCGATGTCCGTTGTTTCCTGAGTTACCTTCTTGCTCTTGCCCTTCTGCTTGAGGGCGCTCAAATCGATAGTGATTTTATGATCGCTCACTTGTGTGAGCCTGCCCTGCCAGTGACGGTTGCCCGCAACCGGCTCGATCGTTCGCAGCTTCACCAGGCTGCCGGCAAACCGCCGGTAATCGTCCACTCCGTGCAGTTTGCGGTCCAGCCCCGGCGAGGAAACCTCAAGGGTATAGTTGTCGCCCGGAACCAGTTCCTCGACATCCAGAACCGTCCCGAAGTCCCGGCTGAAGGCCTGGCAGTCGTCGTGCGTAATGCCGGAGATTTGCGCCATGTTGGAATTTACGCCACCTTCTTGCTCCGTAGCAGCTTCCTTGCCCTGAGCTGCGAGCCGAGCGCGCTCTTCGGCGTTCTTCTCGATGAAGATGCGCAACGTTCGGTCCTTGGCCGCGCCCACGTACTCCACATCGACCACGTCGAGGCCGTGCGAGGAGGCGACGCGCTGCGCAGTACTGCGGATTTGGTCGAGACTCAAGGCCATGGCCGGTTTGCGGACGGGTCTGAATTTCAGCGCAAATAAAAAGTGGGCCGAAAGCCCACTCATCTCTCCGAGCCTGCCGGAAGTTCACAGTCCAGGCGCGGACAAACTCGTCTGCTCTTACAGAATACGCCTATCCGGGCAGGAGTTCAAACAGCCCAATTTTGCCGGCCCGGTTCCCCGAATTCGTCCGGAAATCCAGCGATTGACACTACACCGAACCCACCATAGCATTGGCCCACCAGCGATTCACCACATCTACTCCGCCGGACAACCTCAGGCATGACTTGGTCGCAGACCTATCTCCTCTTCGGCAAAGGGCTGGCCTTCTCTGCGTTCCTTGCTGCAACTCCCATCTTCACCCTGCTGATCCTGCTCGGCGTCCTGCGCAAGCCGGCCTGGCTTGCCGGGCTTTCCGGCCTCGCCGTTACGTTCGTCCTTGCCATCTGGGCGTACCACATGCCCACACTGACCGCCGTGAGCGCGGCCTGCCACGGAGCCGCCTTCGGGCTATTCCCCATCTCCTGGATCGTCTTCTGGGCGATTGCGCTCTTTCGCGTGACCGAGGTGACCGGCAAGTTCGAGATCATCAAGCATTCCGTCAGCCGATTGACGCCCGACCGCCGTCTGCAGGCCCTCCTGATCGCCTTCGCATTTGGAGCCTTCCTCGAAGGCGCGGCGGGCTTTGGCACTCCGGTCGCCGTTGCCGCTACCATGCTCACGGGACTGGGCTTCACGGCCTTTAACGCGTCTGCCCTCTGCCTGCTGGCCAACACCTCGCCCGTCGCTTTCGGATCCATCGCCATTCCGCTGGTCACTCTGGCCGGAACCACCGGCCTGCCTCTGAACAAGCTGAGCGCCGCGGTAGGAAGCCTCGTCGCTCCCGTGTCACTGATCCTTCCTGCCTACCTGATCGTGTCCATGTGGGGTTTCAGCGGCCTGAACGGGATTTTGTTTCCCTCCGCGGTTGCGGGCATCGCCTTCGCAGCGGTGCAATTCTCGGTGTCGCACTTCATCGGTCCGCAGCTCACCGACATCCTCGCCTCAATGACAGCCATGCTGGCCCTGGTCGCCGTGCTGCGTCTCTGGCACCCGGCAATCCATGCGGGGAGTGAATACGTTCCGGACAAGAGCGCAGCAACCGCGGTTCCTGAACACACCGCCCTCCAGGCAGCCTATGCGTGGCTGCCCTACGGACTTCTGGTCGTCTGCGTTCTGTCTGTGGGGTTATCGGCCGGTGCAGGCCTTTCTCAATTCCGGAAGCATCTCCATCCCATGGCCGTTTCTCCATAACGTGGTGCGGCGCATGCCGCCGATTGTCGCCCACCCCACTCCTTATCCCGCGATTTTTCGCCTCAACTGGTTTGCCGCAGCCGGCACCTCGTGCATGACGGCGACATTTCTCTCGGCTATTTGTCTGAGGATGAGCCCGCGTCAATTCATCCGGGTCCTGGCTTCCGTCGTGCGCACGCTGCTGCTGCCAACCGCAACCGTCGCCTCCGTGCTGGCGATTGCCTTCCTGATGAACTACTGCGGAGCAACCGCGACTCTCGGACTCACCTTCTCCGCCACCGGCGCGCTCTTCCCGTTCTTCAGCTCTTTTCTCGGCTGGCTGGGCGTCTTTCTGACCGGTTCGGATACCTCCGCGAACGCGCTCTTCGGCAGCCTGCAGGTCGTCACCGCGAACCGCCTCGGCCTCGACCCGGTTCTGATGGCCGCGACCAACTCCGCTGGCGGCGTTATGGGCAAGATGATCAGCCTGCAGACAATCGCCGTCGCCGCGGCCGCAACAGGCTTGTCGGTCGCCGACCAGTCAAAGCTCTTTCGCTTCACGCTGAAGCACAGCCTTCTACTGGCCAGTGTGGTCGGTGCCCTGGCATTGCTTTATGCGTACGGATTTCACTTCCGCTGGAGCTGATAACTGGTTGGAGATGATGTCCAGGCCTTGCCTACGCGGGAATTCGAATCCCTCCATCCTCCGCTATCTCGAAGAATGGATTCCAGGCGACCTCCCACACAAAGCCATCGGGATCGGCAAAGTATCCCGAATAGCCGCCCCAGAATGCCTCTTGCTGCTGGCTTCAGAACCTTTGCCCCCGCGGCCTCGGCTTCCGCGATCACCGCATCGACCTCTTCGCGCCGGCGCGTGTTAAACGCCAGCGAAAATCCGCGAAATCCCTGGCCGTCATCAGCAATGTTTGCGTCTTTTGCAAGTTCTTCTCGCGGAAAAAGCGCCAGGGCTATTCCGCCTGCCTGGAAAAAGGCAATGCCCTCGCTCTTCGTCATGCCTCGCCGCCAGCCGAGCCGCTCGTAGAAGCTCTTGCTACGCTCCAGATCCGCCACGCCCAGCGTGATGATGCTCAGACGTTGCTCCACCGCGCACACCTCCGGTGGAACAAAGATCGCAGGCCCATGCGGCATCTGCATAGGCCCTTAGATACGCGAGCCCGGACGAGGCTTGTCTATTCGCTACGAACCCGTTTGGTTATTCCAGCTTGCCGATGCGGGCGCGATGGCGATCTGCATCTGCGTGCCCGCCAGCAGGTGGATATTCTTATCCCGGCTGGTGAGCGTTCCCGAGGTATTTCCTTGCACTGAGCTACGCAGGGTCACTCCGGAAAGCAAGCCGGGTTGCTGGTCGAAGCTGTCATTGCCCGCGACCCTTGTCTCCAGATTGTCCGGGGCTCCGGAGGGAGCAACCTGCACCAGTGTCGCCTTGATTGGAATGTCCTTTCCATCCTTCAACTGGGCCTTGTCGAATGTCAGCGAAAGCGTGGCCGCGCTCTTGTCATGCGAGGCTTGCACCTGGTCGACGTGGCCCATCAATTCAGTCCCGCTGGGCAGTTTCAGTCCCTCGGGAGTTTCAATCGTCTGAGTCAGCCTGGCAGTGACCATCTGCCCTCTCATGGCATGCGCCGTGTTCAGGTCGCGCGTCAGCCGGGCGTTGCCGGCCTCCAGTTGGGCCGATGGGCTCAGCGCGAACGCGCCCGCAGAAAACACAAGGAATGTTGAGGCAACGGAAAGTGACATAACAGCAAATCGCTTCATTTTAAGGAGGCTCCTTAAAGAAATTTGCGTACGACAGAGGATCGGCTCGCTATGCCGGCTCGCCGCCGGCCCGACCGCTATTTACTGCCTAGTAAATAGGACGTTCCGGGCGGAGCGAATGTTCCATGGATTCAGGCAGGATTGTGACGAACGGACCCTATCAAAAGATAGTTTCCCGTAGCGCAGCTACTTCTGTGGGATACTTGCCAAAACAGTGAGGCCCGCCATGAGCAGAGAGAACCCCTATGCTGACTATCTCGCGGCCCAGGAGCCGCTGAAGGTCCTCCCCATAACCGCACGAAAGATCGAAACCATTCTTGAGGAACTGGGCGCAGAACGCGTCGACCAGGCCGCTGCGCCGAACAAGTGGAGCGCGCGCGAAATCGTATGCCACCTGGCCGACTGCGAACTGGTCTTCGGCTTCCGTCTACGCCAGACCCTGAGTGAACCCAATCACGTGGTGCAGCCTTTCGATCAGAGCAAGTGGGCGGCGCAATATGACTGCTACGACACCCGCGACGCCCTCTCTACCTTTCACACCGCACGCAACTGGAACCTCGCTCTCATCCGCTCGCAGCCGCCGGAAGCGCTCGATACGCCTGTTACCCACCCGGAGCGCGGCTCGATGACCTTCCGCACCATCGTTGAAACCATGGGCGGCCATGACATCAATCACTTGCGGCAGCTTGAGGCTATCGTGAAGCAGTTCTCACCGGAGCAGTCGGCGCTTTCCGCGAATTCTTAGGCTGGTGGCGAAACAAGCGCGTTCCAGCCGATCGGCAGACCATTTTCGCCTGCCGCTAACAAAGCTCGAACGCGAATTGCACTACAATACCGGGAAGCTACCGAGCCAGTCTTACTTGAGTCTTTTGGCGGCGCTCGTGCATCTCTTGCTATTTAAATCATGATTGAACATCCTCTGTCCGAAGCCTTGACCTTTGATGACGTATTACTGGTCCCTGCCTACAGTGAAGTAGTTCCGGCGCTTGTCAGCACTCAGACCCGGCTCACAAAAAGAATTCTGCTGAACACGCCTCTGCTCAGTGCGGCCATGGACACGGTGACCGAGTCGCGCCTGGCCATCGCCATGGCACAGCAGGGAGGCCTGGGCATCATCCACCGCAACCTCACGCCCGATCAGCAGGCCAGCGAAGTCGACAAGGTAAAGCGGTCGGAGAGCGGCATGATCGTCGATCCCGTGACCATCTCTCCGGACCGGCCCATCTCTGACGCCCTCGACGTGATGCGCCGCTACAAGATTTCCGGCGTACCGGTGACCAAGGACAAGAAGCTCGTCGGCATCCTCACCAACCGCGACCTCCGCTTCGAAACGCGCACCGACATCCCCATCAGCGACGTGATGACCAAGGAAAACCTCATCACCGTGCCCGTCGGCACCACGCTCGAAGAGGCCGAGCTGATCCTGCACAAGTATCGCGTCGAGAAGCTGCTGGTGGTCAACGGCGACTACGAGCTGAAGGGCCTCATCACCGTCAAAGACATCCAGAAGAAGCTCAAGTATCCCAACGCCTCGAAGGACGAGAAGGGACGCCTGCGCGTCGGCGGCGCAATCGGCGCCACCGGTGATTTCCTGGAGCGGGCGGCCGAGCTTGTGCGCTATCGTGCCGATGTTCTGGCGATCGACTCCGCCCATGGACACTCCTCACGGGTGCTCGATGCAGTCCGCCAGGTCAAGAAGCAGTTCCCCGACGTCGACCTGCTCGCCGGCAACATTGCCACCTACGAAGGCGCGAAAGCCCTCATCGAAGCCGGCGCCGACGCGGTTAAGGTGGGCATCGGGCCGGGTTCGATCTGCACTACGCGCATGGTCACCGGCGCCGGCATGCCGCAGATCACCGCCATCAGCGAGGCTTTTCGCGCGGGCAGGGAATTCGGCGTTCCGATTATTGCCGACGGAGGCATCAAGTATTCCGGCGACGTCGCCAAGGCCATCGCCGCAGGTGCGAGCGTAGTGATGATCGGCTCGCTCTTCGCCGGCGTCGACGAGAGCCCCGGCGAAACCATCCTCTACCAGGGTCGGTCCTTCAAGGCATACCGCGGCATGGGATCGCTCAGCGCCATGTCTCAGGGTTCGGGCGAGCGCTACTTCCAGGGCTCGCAGGATTTCCGCGACGAGCCGGGTCGGGGCGAAGGAGTGGTTCAACGTGAGCAGAGCAGTCAGAACCGCCTGGCGAAGTTCGTTCCCGAAGGCATCGAAGGCCGCGTGCCGCATCGCGGGCCGCTCGAAGCGATGGTTTATCAGCTGGTCGGCGGACTGCGCTCCGGCATGGGCTATCTTGGCTGCGCCTCCATCGAAGAGCTGCAGACCAAATCCCGCTTCGTGCGCATCTCCAACGCCGGCCTGCGCGAGAGCCACGTCCACGACGTGATCATCACCCGCGAAGCCCCGAACTACCACGTCGAATAGGACTGGCCGTCCAGGCACACGCGGCTTCGCCGCAAAAACTTCAAGTGGCAGGTCCCGTGCCGCCCCTTTTGCGCAGAATCACCTTTCTGCGCTTCCGCCAGTCCTCGTTCAGGCCGATCAGCTCCCATTGCACCTCGGACGACAGGTGCCGCAAAACGGCATCGGTCGATGGGTGTATGCGCAGCGCGGGCGCGACCAGGTACAGCAGCGGTGGCGCGTCCGACAGCTTGATGCCCGGGAAATAGCCGTGCTTCTGAAAGGCGTGCTCGCCCTGTAGCTGTCGCACGCGCGACCAGTAATCGAGCGCCTGCAGAGGCAGATGAAGGCTGTCGTCGGCCTTCAGCTCAAGCACGGCCAGACGTCCTGACTGCGTGACCGTCAGCAGGTCGAGCATGGCCCGGTCCCCCGCCGCGAACGCCGGCACCTGTGAGTACACAACATCTCCGCGCAGCGCCGGCTCTATCTCGTCGATATCCCGGCGAAGCGCACACTCAAGCCACCGTTCCGGCTGCAAACGAAACAATGGATTGTGCATCGACCCACTCGCGTGGCGGTTCTCGAAGAGCCGCTGCGTCAGTTCCCGGAAAAGCTCCTCGGTCTCCGCCGTAAGCGGGGTCTCATTCGCACCCGCGCCGAAGCTGATCTCGTCCTGCCGCGTAAACGAGCCCGGCGCCAGTCCGTGCCGGATGCGGGCAAACTCCAGTCCATGCAGGACGAAGCCGATGTCCGCCGGACCGCGCGGGCGAATCTCCGTCGCCGCACGCAGTCCCGGACGCATCAGCTCCGTCACGCGGTCGATCGCCGGCCGGAAGCGCTCCAGTGTCCTTTCGGGATTGAACGCGTGGACAAGCTGGGCGTGCAGGTTGCCGCCGCCGCTGATATCGACCGGCGTGATCTGTTCCGCCTGCTCGTCGAATTCGTACACCTCCCACTTCGCCACGGCGTTATTCAGCCAGGGCAAGCGCGCGCACGTCGTGCGCCCCGTCCGTGGAGGCACGATGATCTTCAGTCCCTCGAAGAGCCGCCGCCCGTTGCCGTGCTCGCGGCAGTAGGCGAGCCACAAAATGCCAAGCGTGAGAATTCCGTCGACCGTCGACTGTGTCTCTTCGCGGTTGACGGCAATCACGCTCCACGCCGAGGTCCCGCGGGTCAGAATGCCGCGCGCGTATGCAGGCCCGAAGCTGTGTTCCAGATCGGCGGCAGTGCGAAGGCCGTCGGCCGTCCACTCCGGAAAGGCACGCAACAGGGCGCGGTCCAGCACATGGAGATATCTCGTACGTGTCGTCTCACGCGACGAGGGCGTGCGCCGGTCGCAACTGGAAACCAGCTCCAGCAGCTGAGCCCGGCTGTGGCCGAAGCGCCGCGTCTCCAGCCGCAGAGCATCCTTGCGCGCCTGCAGGCCGCAAATCGTCCGCACGAGGTTGCGTTCTTCAGACCACAGATGCAGCAGGCAGCGCCCTTGTTCTGCGGAGATGGAATAATGCGCCGTGCGCATGTCGAAGATCACGCGGCCGTCTTCAAGCACGGCCGCCTGGGGGTGCTCCGCGAAAAAGCTCTCGAGCGCGCGGGCCAGTTCCGCAGCAGGAATTTCAGTCGCGACGGGAGGCATTGCCACGATCATGCGTGGCCCAAAACCCCGGCAGCAAGCGAATTGCTACCAGCCCTTACTCTTTCGTAATGCCGTGATGTGCGCCGCGTGATGGCGGGAGTGCCAGGCATACATGCTGATCACCTGCGCAAGGTCCTGCCTGCCGCTCTCCGGATGGTTGTATCCGCGCTTCCACTGCTCGGCGGTAAGCGACTCGAGCAGCGCAACCCAGCGGCGGTGCAGCGGCTCGAGCAGTTCGAGCGACACTTCGACGGGCAGCGTGCGCGCGTCCGCCAGCTCCGCCCACAGTTTCTCTTCGTAGGGCTTGATGGTTGGCCAGTCTTCGGTGAGCGCAAGCCGCGTCCGCACGTAGGCGTTGATGTGGCTGTCCGCGACATGGTGCACAAGCTGGCGCACCGTCCAGCCGCCTTCGCGATACGGTGTGTCAATCTGAAAGTCGGTCAGGCCGTAAACAGCTGCGCGGAGATTCTCAGGCAGAGCAGCGAGGGTAGCAATCGCGCCGTCGAGGTATTCGGCATCGATAACGGCAGGGCGAACGAAGTCTCCGATCGGGTAGCGCGGATCGGAAACGGGTTGGGTCGACATGCCATAGAAAATAGCACGCTCAAGTAGCGATGTGCGCGGGAGCGCCAGACCGTCGTCGGGCGCCCCCGGCGGGCTTACGCATGATGGTGATAGTGATGGGAATGGTGGTGATGGTGATGCGGCTGGGCAAACGCTGAAGCCGAAAACACCAGTACGAGAGAGAGCATGAGGAGCTTCTTCATGGGCAGATAGTAGCAACGGACATGCTGGAAATCGGTTGAAAATATGAGGCGGAACACGGCGAGTAAATGGCAGCCCGGCATTTACCAGCAGTGCTCATTGAGCCTAAAATCAGCTCTAAGTCATCCAATCAATTAGGACACCATGACAACCCCGCCATCACCGGCCGCGGCCGGAACGCAGCACAAGAAATATTTCTTCGACAAATTCGGAATCACCGAGCGGCTGCTCGAGCGCTGCCTGGGCGAAGCACTTTCCGCCGGAGGCGACTACGCCGACCTCTACTTCGAATCGATTGCCTCAACCTCGATCGGCGTCGACGAATCGCTGGTCAAGTCGGCCAGCCAGGGAGTGAGCGCCGGATGCGGAGTTCGCGTGGTGAGCGGCGAGCGTACCGGCTATGCCTACACCGACGATCTTTCCACCGACCGCCTGTTGCGCGCCGCGCGCACCGCGGCCCTCATCGCCAGCGGTCCGGCTAAGCAGCCTGTACAAGGCTTTACGGAGACCAAGGCCCCAAGCCTGTATCCGGCTCCGGCAGTCGATCTCGACAGCGACCTCTCGGCCAAGCTCGATCTGGTGATGCGCGCCGACCGTGCCGCTCGGGCCTACGATTCGCGGATCACGCAAGTGCGCGCCAGCTACTCCGACGAACTGCGCCGGATTCTCATCGCGGCCTCCGACGGCACCTTCGCCAGTGACACACAGCCGCTGGCGCGTCTGAATGTCTTCGTCCTTGCGAAGGACGCCGACCGCACCGCGCGTGGAACCTCCGGCGGCGGCGGACGAGTCGAGATCGACTTCTTCCAGACAGAGAAGACCCCCGAGCACTTCGCGCGTGAGGCCGCCCGGCAGGCGATCCTTCAACTCGGAGCAGTCGCCGCTCCCGCCGGCGAGATGGAAGTCGTCCTCGGTCCCGGATGGCCCGGCGTTCTGCTCCACGAGGCAGTTGGACACGGCCTCGAGGCCGACTTCAACCGCCGCAAGACGTCAGCTTTCGCAGGCCTGATCGGCCGCCCGGTCGCCAGCTCGAAGGTCACAGTCGTCGACAACGGCACCATGCCCGGCCGCCGAGGCTCTCTCAACGTCGACGACGAAGGCTCGGCCACGCAGGAAACGGTGCTGATCGAAAACGGCATCCTCAAGGGCTACCTCAGCGACAAGCTTTCCGCGCGCCTCATGAACATGCCCTACACCGGCAACGGACGCCGTGAGAGCTACCAGCAGATCCCCATGCCGCGCATGACAAACACCTACATGCTCGCCGGCGACGACTCTCCCGAAGACATTCTGCGCAGCGTCAAGCGCGGCCTCTATGCCGTCAACTTCGGCGGAGGATCGGTCGACATCACCAGCGGCAAGTTCGTCTTCTCGGCCAGCGAGGCCTATCTGATCGAAGACGGCAAGATCACCGCCCCGGTCCGCGACGCCACGCTGATCGGCAACGGTCCCGAGGCGCTCAAGTATGTCTCCATGGTCGGCAACGATCTCGAACTCGACGAAGGCGTAGGGACCTGCGGCAAAGATGGCCAGAGCGTGCCTGTCGGCGTAGGCATGCCTACCGTAAAACTTGACCGCATGACGGTAGGCGGCACAGGACGATAAGTCCGAGAAAGAAGGTTCCCTTGTTAATTGTCGATGTAAAGCAATTTGTTTCCCTGGCGGATGGATCTCGCCGTTATGCGTGGAAGACCATTCCGGCCAGTGAAGCTCTCAAGCTTGCTGAGCCTCGTCTGCGATGTCCCGAGTGCAAAGGCGCGATCGGCTTGTACAGGAGATCCGAGGACGGCGCGATGCCCAATCGTGCAGAACACAAAGCGAAGAATCACGGCTGCTCGCTCGGCGACTGCTTCGATGGAGTAAAGCGGCCGTCGCCGAAGCCAATCGAACCGGAAGAGGAAAGTGTCGGTGAGTAGCGCTATCCCAGCTTGCAGCAAACGACCTTCAGCAACTTGCTACCGATATTGTTACGAAAGCTGTGAAGGCGGGCGCGTCCGACGCCGAAGTGACCATCCGCGAAGGCGACGAATTCTCGACCACCGTCCGCATGGGCGAGGTCGAGACCCTCAAGGAATCCGGCTCGCGCGGCATGGGCCTGCGCGTGCTCATCGCCACGCCCAACGGCCATCGCGTCGCCAGCACGTCATCCAGCGACTTTACGCCCGAAGGCGTAGAACACCTCGTCAACGGTGCGCTTGCCCTGGCCCGCGTCACTTCCGAAGATCCCTTCGCCGGCCTGGCCGACACCACCGAATTCGGAAAGCTGGAAGGCGACCTCGAACTCTACCACGAGGACGTCTACTCGCTCGAAACCGCCGACCGCATCGATCTGGCTCGCCGCGCCGAAGCCGCGGCTCTGGCCGCCGACACCCGCATCACCAACAGCGACGGCGGTAACTTCGACGCAACTACAGGTCGCAAGGCCTTCGCCAACTCGCGAGGATTCTCCGGCGAATACCGCGCCTCGTCCTGCTCTATCTCGGCGACCCCCATCGCTCTCGGCAAAAGCGGCGAGATGCAGCGCGACTACTGGTACACCTACGCGCGCTCGCTCAAAAAGCTCGAGACGCCCGAGTCGGTCGGAGCCGAGGCCGCCCGTCGCACCCTGCGCCGTCTGGACGCGCGCCGCGTAAAGACCCAGCAGGCGCCCATCATCTTCGCGCCCGAGATCGCACGCTCGCTCATCGGAGCCATCTTCGAGGCATCCAGTGGCGACGCGATTTATCGCGGAGCATCGTTCCTGACCGGCAGGCTGGGCGAAAAAATCGCCGCCTCATCGGTCACCGTCATCGACGACCACACCATCGTCGGTGGCTTCGGCACTTCACCCTTTGACGGCGAAGGACTGCCATCGCGGCGCACCGTAGTCGTCGAGCGCGGAGTGCTCACCAACTACCTGCTCAACACCTACACCGCCCGCAAGCTGGGCATGAAGAGCACCGGCAACGCCTCCCGCGGCCTCGCTGGAAATCCCGGCACCGGCGCAGGCAATCTCTTTCTGGTCGCGGGCAGCGAGACGCCAGAGGAGATTCTTCGCGGCGTCCAATCCGGCCTCTACGTCACGGAGCTGATGGGCCAGGGCGTGAACATGGTCACCGGCGATTACTCACGCGGCGCATCGGGCCTGTGGATCGAGAACGGCGAGCTCACCTACGCGGTGCAGGAGATCACCATTGCCGGCAATCTCCAGCAGATGTTTCAGAACATCACCGCCATCGGCAGCGACCTCGTCTTCCGCGGCTCGGTCGCATCTCCAACTCTCCGCATCGATGGCATGACAATCGCAGGAGAGTAATCTGCTGAGTGGTGAACCCGCGTGCTCTCGTCACGAATACTCTCTTCCGCCGTCGCGTTTGATCCGGGCAACCCTCCGTGGGCTGAGATTCCGGCACGCGCCGGAGTCTTCGCCCTCTTCGCAGCCGACGAGCGCGCCGAACCCTACATAAGCCGCACCCCCAACCTGCGCAACCGCCTGCGACGCCTGCTCGACGTGCGGCCCAACCAGCAGGCCGTCCAGTCCAAGCGTCTGCGGCTCACGCAGAGCGTCGCCCGCATCGAGTACTCGCTGACCGGGCTCCGACTTCGAGTCCTGGCTCCTGCTCTACGAGGCTTCGCTCGCGGCATTCGGCGAGCGCGCCCGCAAGCGCCTGCACCTCAAGCCGCCGTCCTTCCTGCGCATGACGATGGACAATGCGTATCCCCGCGTTTATGTAACTAACAAAATTACAAAATCCGCAGCCGCCGATCTCTTCGGCCCATTTCCATCCCGGGTGGCCGCAGAAACCTTCCTCGAAGGCATGCTCAACCTCTTCGACCTGCGCCGCTGTTACGAAGATCTCAATCCCGATCCGACTTTCCCCGGATGCGTCTACTCGGAAATGAAGAAGTGCCTCGCGCCCTGCTTCAAGGGCTGCACCGACGAGCGCTATGCCCAGGAAGCCGCTGCAGTCCACGCATTTCTGGCTACCCGCGGCCAGAGCCTCATCGCCGAACTGACGCGCCAGCGTGCGCAGGCTTCCGAAGAGCTCGACTTCGAAAAAGCAGCCGAAATTCACGCCCGCCTCTCCAAAGTCGAGACCGTCGCCGCCACAGTCTCACCGGCCGTTCACGCCCTCAAAGATTTGAACGGCGTGATCGTGCAGCCGTCCGCCGAAGAAGGGCAAGTGGCGCTCTTCCTCCTCAATCGCGGATCGCTCGCCGGCCCGGCCCTATACTCTGTCGCCGGCATGCGCCATCCGAACGAGCAATCGGGATCGTCGTCACTCTTCGCGCATCCAGCCGCAGTCGCCGCCGTGCCTCTGGAAGCCACTCCCGTCGTCAAGCTGGCCGCAAGAGACGAACTCGAATCCCGTCTCGAAGACGCGCTCAATTCTCTCCGGGTGCGATCCGCCTCGCGATCCCAGCAGACGGTGGATCACCTCTGCCTCTTCACCCGCTGGTACTACCGCCCTCAGGCCCGTCGCACCGGGGAAGCCATCTTCGAAGAGACGGGCGAGCAATCGAAAAAGCAACTCATGCGCGCCATCTCGCGGGTCTACCGCCAGGCGCAGGCCGCCCACGAACCACACCCCGAGCATCTCTCCGTCTCCGAAACTCCTTCAAGCTGACATTCCCGGCACCGCAAGCCATCCCCTATCATCGAATGCAACGGAACCACGCGACCTCGGGATTGCGTATCGGAACTTGTCGGGCTGCGCTGGGGGCTACGCATGCGGCCCGATTCCGCACGGCGAGGGCTTCATTCCGTGTAGTTTGATTTTGAGGATGCGCGACGCATGATCTTCGACGATATTCGCTACGCA
Source organism: uncultured Acidobacteriaceae bacterium (assembly GCA_963725225.1). GTDB lineage: Bacteria > Acidobacteriota > Terriglobia > Terriglobales > Acidobacteriaceae > Silvibacterium. Next base: position 55,877 of record CAVRXY010000004.1, on the reverse strand, counting down.
CTGCGGCAGTTTGCCAAATCTCCCGGATTCACGGCGACCGCGATTCTGACGCTTGCCCTGGGCATCGGCGCGACAACGGCCATCTTCACCCTGGTCTACGCGATCCTCCTCAAGTCCTTGCCCGTAGCCGATCCGAGCAGCCTCATCCGCGTCGGCAACAACGAGAATTGCTGCATCAATGGCGGCCTGCAGGACGACTGGTCGCTCTTTTCCTATGAGCAGTACAAGCAATTCCGAGACAACACGCCAGGTTTTGCCCAACTGGCAGCCTTTGAGGCCGGGCACAACCAGATTGGCGTGCGGAGGGAGGGCAGCAATCATCCGGCGGAGTCGCTGATCGGCAACTTTGTCTCCGGGAATGCCTTCGACACTCTCGGTGTGAACGCGTATGCCGGACGGCTGTTGAAGCAGTCGGATGACGCGAAGGGCGCGGCCCCGGTGGCGGTGATGAGCTATCGCACCTGGCAGCAGAAGTTCGGGCAGGATCAGTCGATCGTCGGCGCAAACTTTCTGATCAATGGCCAGCCCTTCACGATTGTCGGTATTACTCCGCCCGGATTCTTTGGCGAGAGGCTCGAAAGCGATCCGGCTTCGTTCTGGATACCGCTGAACAAAGAGCCGCTGGTGCTCGGAACCAATAGCGTTCTGGACTCGCCGGAGCTCAGCTGGCTGAACCTTTTCGGCCGGCTTCGGCCTGGCGCCGATAAGAAACAGGTCGAATCGCAGTTGCAGGTGGAGCTGCGCCAGTTCCTGGCAAGCCCGCTGAGCAAACTCGACGCCCGCGACTCAGGGCTGATTCCCAAGCAGACGCTCCATCTCGCTCCCGGTGGCGCGGGCGTGCAGCGCATGCAGGAGGAATTCAAGGACGCTCTGCATCTGCTCATGTGGATCTCAGGATTCGTTCTGCTCATTGCCTGCGCAAACCTGGCCAACCTGATGCTGGTGCGCGCCACCAATCAGCGACAGAAAATCTCGGTGCAGGCCGCGCTGGGCGCTCCGAGATCGAGGCTTGTCGGGCAGGCGCTGACCGAGAGCGTGGTTCTGGCGGTGCTCGGCGGCATCGCCAGCCTGATCGTTGCCTACGGGGGAGCGCGGATGATTGTGCACCTCGCGGCGGGCAAGAGCTATGTTCCCATCGATCCGACGCCGTCGCTCACCGTTCTTGGGTTTGCCTTTGCGGTTTCCTTGCTCACGGGAATGTTGTTTGGCGTGGCGCCTGCCTGGGTTACCGCACATGCCGATCCGATCGATGCGTTGCGCGACGCGAACCGCACCACGAAGCACAGCGGCCTCTGGACACAGAAAGCCCTCGTCGTGCTTCAGGCAGCGTTCTCGCTCATGCTGCTCTCCGCAGCCGCCTTGCTCACGCAGAGCCTGCGCAACCTGCATCATCAGGACTTCGGCTTCGATACGAAGAATCGGTACATCCTGCATTTCGACCCGCAAATGGCCGGCTATAAGGTGGAGCAGATAGAAGCTCTGGATCGCCAGTTGCACGATACCCTGGCAGCCATTCCCGGCGTAAAGTCGGTGGCTATTTCGACCTACAGTCCCATGGAGGGCGACAACTGGGGAACGGGAGTTTACTTTGAGGGCAGGCAGCCACCGCCGCCCGGCAGCAACGAGCAGGGTGCGTCGTGGGTCCGTGCGAGCGCCGGATATTTTGACACTATTGGCACCCGCATCATCGCCGGCCGGCCAATTACCGAGCAGGACACCGCCACCACGCGCAACGTGGCCGTGGTAAATCAGGAATTTGTGAAGAAGTTCTACAAGAATCAGAACCCGATCGGTCAACACTTCGGAACCGACGATCAGAAGTATGCCGGCTCCTATGAGATCGTAGGTGTTACCGAGAACACGAACTACTGGCAGCCGACAAGCAAGATTCGCCCCATGTATTTCCTGCCCGCCGCGCAGTGGCTTCGCATCGACGATCCGGACATCAGGCTCGGCGATACCTTCTCGCACATGCACCTGAACGCGATCGAGCTGCAGACCAACAGGATGATTCCTGGAATGGAATCTCAGGTGCGCGGAGCGCTCGCCCAGGTCAACCCGAACCTGACGGTCATCGACTTCCAGCCTTTCGCCCAGCAGGTACAACAGAACTTCAACCAGCAATCGATGGTCGCCGACCTGACGTCGCTCTTTGGATTCCTGGCCCTGGTGCTGGCTTCGATCGGCCTCTATGGGGTGACAGCGTATGCCGTAGCGCGGCGAACCGGCGAGATCGGCCTGCGCATGGCACTCGGCGCCGATCGCATGAACGTCCTGCGCCTGGTATTGAAGGGCGCGTTCATGCTTGTGGCCGTCGGGCTGGCTATCGGCGTGGTCTTCACCCTGCTGGTTGGCAGGTTCATGGCCAGCCAGTTGTTTGGGGTGAAGGCCTACGACCCGGTGATTCTGCTCATCACCACCGTGATCCTCGCGGTCGCAGCCCTGATAGCCTCGGTGATCCCCGCACAGCGCGCGGCCAGCATTGAGCCGATGCAAGCCCTGCGGACGGAGTAAGGACTTCAGGCTACCTCTTGCAGAGGCTTGTGATGCAGTCGCATTAGCTGGTCTGCCGGCAGGGAGGCGAGAGCGTAGGTCACGCCGTTGTCATCGCTGAACTCAACTTCGACTACGGAAGGAGCGAGTTTCTCAACGACGGTTCCAACCTGTCCGCGCACTAACCCATACTCAGGCAAGTCATTCAAAATGGCCACGACGGCCAACGGTTCAATCTTCGACATTACCTACCTCATCCGGGAGAACGTAACAGGTTACAAAACGCGGCTGGCTCTCGTGGGTGAGGATTATCCAAATACTCCGCACCGTCGCCCATTTTGTCGCCCGCTTCACTTCAAAGTCAATTATGTAACGAGCCCCGTATTCATTGGAAGGTCCACTTGTTGCATCGCCTTCGCCGGCCGCAAGGAGCAACGCGCCACGAAGTTCCTCGGCGTGAGCGCTGGTCAGAGATAAGGCCGATGCGAAGACTCGAGCCTTATGTCGCCCGCGAGGATGGTTCAGATTGAGGCAATAGTCCTTCAGCTTTCCGATGTCGACTATTGCAGACTCGCCATTGGGCAGCTTCAATTCTTCTTCCTCGCCCTCACCTTGAACCAGATCGGCGAGCCTTCAAATCCGAAGGCCTCGCGGATCTGGTTCCCGAGAAAGCGCTCGAAGGAGAAGTGCAGCTTCACATCGCGATCCGTGAACAGCACAAAGGTCGGCGGAGCCACCGCAGCCTGCGTCATGTAGAGAATCCGCACCCGCTTCGACATCGGCACGCCGGCCTTCTGGAAATCGACGCGTTCGAGAAAGCGGTTCATCTGCCCGGTCGTAACACGCTTGCGCCGCTCCTGTGCGACACGAATCGCAGTATCGAGCAGCCGGCTCAAGCTGCGTCCGTCCTTCTGCGCCGTCGCCGCCGAGATGAAGACAACCGGCGCGTAGTCGAGATACTTGAGCGCCCGCCGCACCTGTTCTTCGAAAATCGCCCGATCCGCCGGAGGCTTCCCGTCGGCGCGGGCTGTCGTCACCAGGTCCCACTTGTTGATGACAATCACCACCGACCGGCCGCTCTCATGCGCATAGCCGCCAATCGTCGCGTCCGACGCCGTCACGCCCTCCGTCGCGTCGATCATCAGCAGCGAAACATCGGCCGCCTCAAGATGGCGCCGCGCCATCACCACCGACAGCTTCTCCGCCATCAGCTCGGTCTTGCCCTTGCGGCGAATGCCCGCCGTATCGATGATGCGCAGTGTCTGCCCGTGATAATCAATCACCTCGTCCACAGCGTCGCGCGTCGTTCCCGCGATCGGCGAGACAATCGCCCGCGACGTGCCGGTAAGCGCATTCAACAGTGTCGATTTGCCGACATTCGGCCGCCCGATGATGGCGATGCGCGTCTCGTGCTGCTGGTATTCGCCGTGCGTGCGATGCAGCTTCTCGCCCGTCTCATCTTCAGACTCCTCAGCAGCCTCCGCCTCCTCGACCGCTTCCTGGGGCGCTTCATCCCGAAACGGCAGCACCGCCCACACTTCGTCCAGCAGTTCGCCGATGTTGTGTCCGTGCTCAGCCGAAATCGCCACCAGGTTCTTGATTCCCAACTGGCGAAAATTTTCCGCCGACGCATCCAGCGCCTCGACGTCGATCTTGTTCACCGCGAGGAAGAGCGGCTTACCCGAGCGCAGCAACAGACGTGCCAGGTCAATGTCCGGCGATGCCAGCTCCGTCCGCCCGTCGACCACCATGACGATAGCGTCTGCCTCGTCGAGCGCCGTCCTCGCCTGGCGAAAAATCTCCGCTGGAATCAGCGCTTCATCGTCGGGAACGATGCCGCCGGTATCGACGATGCGCGCCGTGCGCCCCGCCCATTCAACCTCGCCGTAGATGCGGTCACGCGTGATCCCGGGCTCGTCTCCCACGATCGAACGGCGCGATTCTGTCAGCCGATTGAATAGCGTCGACTTGCCCACGTTGGGCCGGCCGACGATGGCGAAAGACGGGCTGCGTCGGCGGCAAGTTCGCGGGTCTTTCGGTCTTCGCGCGGCTATTTTCGTTCGAGGGATTCAAAACTTCGATGCCTTGTTCTCTAGGCTGGCGACGATGTACAGTATACATCATGAGGTCGAACTCAACTCTATCTCGATGACGACCTCTGGAGCGTGCTGCATCTGCGCGCCCGCCGAGAAATAGACCACGGTCTCTGATCTTGTGCGACAGGCTGCCCGCGAGAGGTACCTCGGCGGACTCGAAGAGCGCAGCCGCGTCATGAAGGCCGTTGTCGGCATCGTCGAAAGACCGCCCCGATTTGGCCGACTCCACGCAATACGTGCGGGACCTTCGCCGTGATGACCGCCTCGAAAGGCTCGAGAAGCAGTGACGGTGCTCGTCGACTCCGACATTCTCATCGAAGTCTGCCGCGGAAGAGACAAGGACATCTCCTTGCGCTGGCTGGAGTTGAGCGCCTCGGAGACAGCTATCCTGTATTCTCCAGTAACGGCCGCGGAACTATGGGCCGGCGCGCTGCCCGGCGAGCATAAGCTTTTGAATCGCTTTTCGACGCGCTGGTCTGCGTTCACGTCGATAACGAGACCGGCCGCCAGGCCGGCGACTATCTCCGGCTATATCGCAAGAGCCACGGCATCGGCCTGGGTGACGCACTGATCGCAGCGACCGCCCTACAGAGCCAGGCCGCCCTCTGGACCCGCAATCGCAAGCATTACCCGATGAAGGGCCTATCGTTCTTTCACTGACTCTGCTTCGGTCTCCAGCGCGGTATCAAAGCCCGTCCGGGTTCACTTCCGCCGAGTCCTGCCAGTCTTTGCGGGCCTCAGCGTTCAATCCAGCACTTTCAATGCCTTACCGTTCCGGGTGCATCTTTTTCAGTGCTTTATTTGATGCCATAATTCATGCCTGACGTTACCGCTAACGGATATTCTAGAGAATATTCACCAGACGATTCGTCCTTGTCCTCCACCACCCAAACCGTGCCCGCACTGCCCTCGCTCTACGACTTTTTCGCGCCGGGCGGCGTGCTGTCGCGCTCGCAGCTGCCCTACGAGTTCCGCCGCGGACAGCTCGAAATGGCGCAGGCGGTCGAGCGCGCCCTGAGCGAAAACCGCCACCTGATCGTCGAAGCCGGAACCGGCACCGGCAAGACCCTCGCCTATCTGCTGCCCGCCCTGCGCTCCGGCCGCCGCGTCATCATCTCGACCGGCACCAAAAACCTCCAGGAGCAGCTGTTCTTCAAGGACATCCCCTTCCTCGAATCGCTGCTCGGCCCGCTGCGCGTCTGCTATATGAAGGGCCGCGCCAACTACCTCTGCCGCCACAAGCTCTACGCGCTGCGCAGCCAGCCCATCCTCAACGGACTCGAAGAAATCTCGCAGTATCAGCAGATTGCCGAATGGGAGAAGACCACCGAGACCGGCGACCGCGTCGAGCTCGACGACCTGCCTGAGACCAGCCAGCTCTGGTCCAAAGCTCGACGCGCGCAGTGACGCCTGCCTCGGCCAGAGCTGCCCCGACTACGAGCGCTGCTTCATCACCGAGATGCGCCGCCGCGCCGCCGAGAGCGACGTCATCATCGTCAATCACCATCTCTTCTTCGCCGACCTCGCCGTCAAGCTGCAGGCCCGCTCGGCGCCTGATGCCGGAATCCTTCCCGAAGCCGGCATCGTCATCTTCGACGAAGCGCATGAGCTCGAAGACGTCGCCTCCAGTTACTTCGGCATCAGCCTCAGCAATATCCGCTTCGAAGAGCTCGCCCGCGACCTCGAAACCATGCTCCGCGCCAAACAGTCTCTGAGCTCCAGCATCATCGGAGCCGCGCAGACCGCGCGCGAGCGGGCACGCCTGTTCTTCGCCGCGCTGCCCACCCCCCGCCGGTCCGAATCCGGCCGCAATGGAGACCGCGGCCAGCCCAGCGACGGCCGCATGCCCTTCCTTGACCGCGAAGACTTCCTCGAAGCCAGCGGCGATCTCTATCTCGCCCTCACCGACGCGCTGCATCGCCTCGAGCTCGAGCTCGAGCGCCTGCGCGGAGTCGAAGAGTCCGCGCCTCTCCGCAAGCGCACCGCCGACATCCGCGAGCAGTTGCGGTTCCTCCTCGAAGCCGACGACCGCAACACCGTCTTCTGGCTCGAGCGCCGCGGCGGCCGCGGACAAGGCTCCGGACCAGTGACCTATCTGCAGGCGACGCCCATCGATGTCTCCGAACTGCTCAGCGAGCTGCTCTTCGAGAATTTCCCCAGCGTCGTGCTCACCTCGGCCACGCTCACCGTGCAGGGAGGCTTCTCCCACATCCGCAAGCGCCTCGGCATGCGCGACGCCCGCGAGCTCGTCGTGCCCTCGCACTTCCGTTACGGCGAGCAGGCGCTGCTCTATCTTCCGCCCGACATGCCCGACCCGCGCGACAGCAATTTTCAGGAAGAAGCCGCGCGCCGCATCCGCCGCATGCTCGACATCACCGAGGGCCGCGCCTTCTGCCTCTTCACCAGCTACCAGCAGATGCGCGACCTCTACGAGCGCCTGCTCGTCGAAGTAGGCTACCCGCTGCTCCTGCAGGGAACCGCCCCGCGCAAGGCGCTGCTTGAAGAATTCCGCGAGACTCCGAACGCCGTGCTCTTCGGCACATCCAGCTTCTGGCAGGGCGTCGACGTCCAGGGCGAAGCACTGAGCTGCGTCATCGTCGACCGCCTGCCCTTCGCCGTCCCGACCGACCCTGTCGTCCAGGCCCGCATGCGCGCCGTTGAAGAGAACGGCGGCAATCCTTTCTTCGAATACCAGGTGCCTTCTGCGGTCATCACCCTCAAGCAGGGCTTCGGCCGCCTCATCCGCTCGCTCGACGACCGCGGCGTGCTCATGCTGCTCGACCCGCGCATCCAGCGCCAGCGCTACGGACGCATCTTCATCGAGAGCCTGCCGCCCTACCGCATCACCCAGGACATCACTGCCGTCGAAACATTTTTTCAGCGGACTTAGGGGACATCACCTAAGTGCATCCCATCGCGGCAACTTGATCGGCGTTAGTATTTGCCTGAGAGTGAACCCGCTCCCACATTGTTGGCCAGGAATCGCAAAGAGGATCATAAAGATGCGCACGTTTCGCTGCATGTTTGCCGGCATTATCCTGTGCTCCGCTGCGAGCGCCGTCTGCGCCGCCCAGGACTCCCACCCACTCCAGCCATTCATCGTCGAAGATGCCCCGGTGATCGTCATGGAACACGTGCGCGTCATCGACGGAACCGGCGCGCCGGCAAAAAACGATCAGTGGATCGAAATCGCGAACGGCAAGATCGTCTACTCCGGTCTTCAACCCAAAGACCAGCTCACGTTCGGAACGCCCAAGGTTCTCGACATGACCGGCAAGACCGTCTTCCCCGGCCTCGTCGGCATGCACGAGCATCTCTTCTATCCGCTCCCCGAACACCGCCCCGGCCTGCTCCCCCTCTATGGAGAGATGGCCGACAGCGCTCCGCGCCTCTATCTTGCTGGCGGAGTCACATCCGCGCGCACTGCCGGGAGCGTCTCGCCGTATACCGACCTTTCAGTGAAGCAGGACATCGACGCGGGCAAGATCCCGGGTCCACGGCTCTTCATCACCGGACCGTATCTTGAGGGCTCACCGTCTCTCGGGCCGCAGTTGCACACCCTCACCGGACCCGACGATGCCGCGCGCACCGTGAACTACTGGGCAGCGGAGGGTGCGACGTCCTTCAAGGCGTATATGCACATCACGCCCGAAGAGCTGAAGGCCGCGATCGACGCCGCGCACGCCAAAGGCCTCAAAGTCACCGGCCACCTGTGCGCCGTGGGATTCAAAGAAGCCGCGTCGCTCGGCATCGACAATCTTGAGCACGGCCTTGCCGTCGACACCGAGTTTTATCCCGAGAAGAAGCCCGGAGTCTGCCCCGGACAGCGGCCGCCGCAGGTCGCCCTCGCCAAACTGGACGTCGAAGGCCCGGAGATTCAGTCAACCATCAAGGACCTCGTCGCACATCACGTCGCCGTTACCTCGACGCTGGCCATCTTCGAGAGCTTCGTTCCCAACCGCCCACCTATGAGCGAAGCCATGCGTGTGCGCGAGTCATTGCTGCCGCAGGCCTGGGGAGACTACGTTACGGTAAGATCGGAAATCGGCGGCTCAACCGAGCCGTCGCTCTGGCCCACGCTCTTCAAGCAGGAACTGCAGTTTGAGCGCGACTTCGTCAAGCAGGGAGGCCTGCTGATGGCTGGCTGCGATCCCACCGGCTATGGAGGCGTCCTGCCCGGCTTCGGCGACCAGCGCAATCTCGAACTTCTTGTTGAAGCGGGATTCACACCCGAAGAAGCAATCCACATCGCCACCGAAAATGGAGCAGTCTGGCTCGGCGAGCAGGACCACTTCGGAACCATCGCCACCGGCAAAGCTGCCGACATCGTCGTTGTGGATGGCAACCCATCCAAAGACATCCACGACGTCGAAAAGGTGGAGATCGTTTTCAAGGACGGCGTCGGCTATTCTCCGCAGAAGCTCGTGGAGTCCGTGCGAGGCCTCATGGGAATCCGTTAGCATAATTGCTTGGCCCGTAATCTCTACATTCTTGCCGCAACCCTCCTGCTCTTCGCGCTCGTCTCCTGCGGCATGACACTGCTCAGCCCGACTCTCCAGCCTGGCCTTCCCGGCAATGGATCGCTCTGGAAGACGACCGCGCTCTTTCTCACCCTCGCAGGCCTCATCGTCGCGCTCTTCGGGGTGATGACCGCCATGTTTGAGCAGGTTGACCGCCGCGCCGAAGAGCGCCGCCTGCGTGAGCGCGCCAAGCGCCGTCCCGGCCACTGATCCCGCCATAAAAAGCTACAATGGTGAAAGGGCCTTTTTGCCCGGGAGACTCACCCAGAACATGTATGAAGTAACCGTGGAGCGCGGATTTTCCTCCGGTCATTATCTGCGCGATTACAAAGGCAAGTGCGAGAACCCGCACGGCCACAACTACAAGGTGCGCATCACGTTGCGTGGAGAAAAGCTCGACGCGGCCGGGCTGTTGCTCGACTTCAAGGACCTGAAGCACGTCATGCGTCCGGTCATCGACCGCATCGACCATCAGATGCTCAACGAACTCGAGCCTTTCACTGAGATCAATCCGTCGGCCGAAAATCTCGCTCGCTACTTCTTCGACGAGACCAACAGGCAGCTCAGCGAGATGACCGGCGGCCGCGTCCGCGTAAAGGACTGCACCATCTACGAGACCGACACCACCACGGCCACCTACTACGAGTGACCGCGCAGTGTACCTGATCGAAATCTACAAATCCGTACAGGGTGAGTCGAGCTTCGCCGGACGTCCCTGCATCTTCGTGCGCCTTGCCGGATGCAACCTGCGCTGCTCCTGGTGCGACTCCGAATACACCTTCACCGGCGGCTATAAGCTAAGCGAAGACGAGGTTGTCGCCGAGATCGAAAAGCTCGCCCCCGTCAAACTCGTCGAGTTCACCGGCGGCGAACCGCTGCTGCAGGAGCGTGAGCTGGTTCCGTTGATGGAGCGTCTGCTTGCGCAGGGATACGAGCTGATGATCGAGACCAGCGGCGAGCGTCCCGTCGACAATGTCCCCTCGGCCGTGCACAAAATCGTCGACGTCAAATGCCCCGGCTCCGGCGAGTCAGCCCGTTTCCGCATGACGAACCTTGCCTCACTGACCGACCGTGACGAGCTGAAATTCGTCATCACCAATCGCGACGACTACGAATTCTCCCGCGACTTCATCCGCGCCAACGCTCTCGAATCGCGCGGCATGCAGATCCTGCTCTCGCCCGCATTCTCAAAGACGCCATCGCCAGAGCGCAGCACCGCCAACTGCCTGCTCGATCCGCGTGAACTCGTGGAATGGATGCTGGCCGACGGCCTGAACGCCCGCCTGAGCCTGCAGATTCACAAGTACGTCTGGGAGCCGCAAAAAAAGGGTGTCTGAACGCGATCTAGTGCCCTGCGTCCAGATACTTATCGAACGGAATATCGAAGGAGAACATCTCCTTGCCGCTCGCATCGCGCAGCTCTCTGAGCCGCAGCTTCGCACCGCGCAGGGGATTGCCGCCCAATCCCTCCATGTCATAAAAGAGGAACCCCGCACGCGTGGTGTGCGGCTCAACTGCAATAGCCGAGTACTCGAACTCCGAAAAATCCTGCTCGATCTTCGAGTCCGGCGTCTTCGGCTTCCCGCCCATCGGAGGCAGCGGTGCCGGCATGGGAATCTTCCTGCCCGTATTGCTCACATGCGTCATACGCCGCTCTACGTCTTCCGGCTCGGCCGCAGGAATCCTGTCACCCGCGGCGGTGATGAAATGAATCCGCGCATCGACCAGCGAAATCGGCTTGTCGCTGTTGTTAGTCACGATGATCCGGATCGGCATGAAGCCGTTCTTCAGGTAGTCGACGCGAAAGATGCCCATCTTTTCTTTTGTGTCGAAGGGCTCCGCCGCGATCACTACATGCTCCTCCGCATGCGCATCGAATGCGGGGTAACTTGAAGCATCCTTTGCGGGCGGTAAAGTGTGGTCGGAAGCCGGAAGCGCTGCTGCCGTGAACATGAGAGCAAGAGCGAGAAAAGCGAGAGAACGCGGACGCATCTTTGGCACGATTATCATCTTCGAATAAGACCTGAGTAAAGTTAGATTCGTAAGCTGATGCTCGCCCTCTACAGCCTCGTATTGTTTCTCGTCCTGCTCATCGGCGCGCCCTGGTGGCTCTTCCGCATGGCGACCAGCGGCAAGTATCGCGAGGGATTGGCCGAGCGCCTGGGTCGAGTGCCTGAGCGCATGCTCGCCGATGACAGGCCGGCGATCTGGGTACACGCCGTCTCCGTGGGCGAGGTTCTGGCAGCCAGCCGTCTCATCGACGAACTGGCGTCGCGCCTTCCCGGATGGCGCGTAGTGGTTTCCACAACAACGCGCACCGGACAAAAGATCGCACGCGAGCGTTTCGGTCGCGATCGCGTCTTCTATTTCCCGCTCGACTTTGCCTTCGCCGTCCGCGCCTGGCTGCGGGCGCTGCAGCCGCGCATGGTCGTACTCCTCGAAACAGAGTTCTGGCCGCGCATGCTGGTCGAATGCCGCCGCGCAAAGATCCCCGTCGCAGTAGTGAACGCACGTATCTCCGACCGCTCATGGCCGCGCTATCTGCGCCTCCGCTTTCTGTGGAAACATCTGCTCAACAGCTTCTGCCTCGTGCTCGCACAGAGCGAACTCGATGCCCAGCGCCTGAGGACCATCGGTGCGAGCAACGTGCGCGTCGGCGGAAATCTCAAGTTCGGCGTCCGCGTCGCGAAACCCGCAGCCGTGACCGAGGCGCTGCGCAGGAATTTACCCGCCGACACAAAAATCATCGTCTGTGGCTCGACTCTCGCCGGAGAAGAAGAGCTTCTTCTCAACGCACTGCCGCCCGATGTCATTACCATTCTTGCGCCGCGCCATCCCGAGCGATTTCGCGCCGTCGAAACATTGCTCTCGCAGCGCGGGACTCCCTATCTCCTGCGCTCCCGTTGGATGGATTCTCCTGCTCCGATTCCCCCAGGCACCGTCTTCCTCCTCGATTCCATCGGTGAACTTGCCTCCGTCTACTCCCTCGCCGACCTGGCCTTTGTCGGCGGCGGCCTCTTCGTACCTGGAGGCCATAATCCCCTCGAGCCCGCCCAGTTCGGCGTCCCCGTCGTAATGGGACCGCACTACGAAAACTTCCGCGCCATCGTCGAAAAGCTGCTGGCTGACGATGCCATCACCGTCGTCCAAATTAAAGAGATACCGTCCGCATTCCATCGGCTCCTGGACAACGAAAACGCAGCCCGCGAAATGGGAGCCCGGGCCCGCGAGGTCTTCGAAAGCGAGGCCGGAGCCACCGAAGCCGCAGCAGACGCGCTGCTCGAAATTGTCGGTCTGGGCACCGGAGTGCGCTTGTGAGCCGCGCACAGGCGCTGCTCGCGCCCCTCGTGCCGATCTACGCCGCCGCTCTGACGGCGAAGAACCTCGCCTACGATTCCGGCTGGATCAAGCCAAAACGCCTCTCCTGGCCCGTCGTCAGCATAGGCAATCTCTCCGTCGGCGGAGCAGGGAAGACCCCTGTAGTCATCCGCCTCGCGCAGCTGCTCACCGAACAGGGCCACCACGTCGACGTGCTTTCCCGCGGATACGGCCGCAGCACTCAAAGTGTCGAGCGAGTCGACCCGGAAGGCTCCGCCTCGCGCTACGGAGACGAGCCGATCCTGATTGCCCGCGATGCCAACGTCCCCGTCTATGCCAACGTTTCTGTCTATGTAGGGTCCGATCGCTACGCAGCCGGACTCATTGCCGAGCACGACCATACCGCCCAAGGCATTCACCTGCCCGGCATCCATCTTCTCGACGACGGCTTCCAACACCGCCGCCTTGCGCGCAACGTGGACATCGTCGTCCTTCACAGTAGCGACTTCAACGAGCGCCTGCTACCCGCCGGACGGCTCCGCGAGCCACTCGCCGCCCTAAACCGCGCATCGATCCTCATCCTTCGCGAAGAAGACCGGCACCTCGAAACAGAGCTGCGACGCCGCATCCCCACCGCGCCCGTATGGATTCAGCATCGCCGCCTCGCAATTCCGCAACTGAAGCGAGCCGTCGCCTTTTGCGCCATCGCCCGCCCGGATGAGTTCTTCTCCGCATTGCGCAGTCACAGCGTCGACATCGCTGCAACATCGGCATTCCGTGATCACCACATGTACTCCGACGCCGACCTCGACCAACTCCTCGATCTTCGTGACCAGCACTGCTCCGAAGTATTCATCACCACCGAAAAGGATTGGGTGCGCCTCACTCCGGAGCAGCGGATGCGCCTTGCTCCGCTTGACGTCGCACGGCTCGAAGTTGTGTTCGAAGATGAACCAGCCCTCACTGCGCAGTTGCTCAGTCTCATTGTGAGAAAATAAAGAATTGTCTCCAGCAGAAAAGAAGTTGCGTGTACTCATCGTGCGACTCGGTGCGATGGGAGATATTCTCCATGCCTTGCCGGCCGCTACAGCCTTGCGCCAGGCACATCCCGAGTGGTTCATCGGCTGGGCCGTCGAGCCGCAGTGGCGCGACCTTCTCTGCACTGAGACATGCGACCGGCGCAGCCCGCAGATGCCCATCATTGACGCCATTCACATCGTCCCCGCCAAGGGGTGGGCACGTTCGCCGCTCAGCCCCGCAACCCTGCGCGACATCCGCCGTGTGCGGCGCGAACTGCGCGAGACCCGTTACGATGTTTGCGTCGACCTGCAGGGCGCCGTACGCTCCGCCGTGATCGCCCGCTGGGCGCGCGCTTCCCGCATCATCGGCGAAGACAAGCCTCGCGAGCCCGCGGCGCGCTGGCTCTTCAGCGAGCGAGTCGAAGACGCAGGGAGTTCACGTCATCGAACAGGCCATTGAAGTATCCGACGCAGTCGCGGGAGACACCCTGCCGGTCATGCTGCCGTGGCTGCCTGTCTCGCCGCCGGCCGACAGCAAGGCTGCCGCAATCGCGCAACCCTTTGTCCTCATCAGTCCCGGAGCAGGATGGGGCGCCAAGCGCTGGCCCGTCGAACGCTATGCAGAGGTGGCCCGTCAGCTTCACCACGCGGGATACACCGTCGTCGTGAACAGCGGGCCCGGCGAAGAATCGATTGCCGACGAGCTTATCGCCCTGAGCGCTGGCGCCGCGACCACACTGAAGGCCACGCTTACAGACCTGATCGCCATCACCCGTCGCGCCTCACTCGTCATCGCCGGAGACACCGGACCTCTGCACCTTGCCAGCGCGCTCGGCAAGCCGGTCGTCGGCATCTTCGGCCCCACCGATCCTGCCCGCAACGGACCCTTCGGCGGCGACTTCCGCGTGCTGCGCCATCCGGAAAGCCGCCGCGACCACGCGCGCCACGAAGCGCCCGAAGCCGGCCTGCTGACCATCACGCCCGAGGCCGTGCTCGACGCCGCAATGCAGCTGCTGGAGGTCCGAAAGTAGATGGCCCTCACCTGGAGCAGAATCGCACGGCGCATCCGCGTGCCCCTGGGCTTCGCCTTCGCCGCGCTTTACCTCTGGCTGGCCCGCCCCACGCCCGCCTTTATGGCGTTGAGTCTCGTTCTTGTAATTCCCGGCATCTGGCTGCGCGCCTACGCCTCCGGATACGTCAAAAAGAATACCGAGCTCACCATGACCGGACCCTACGCCTTCACCCGCAACCCGCTCTATCTCGGTTCCATGCTCATCGCCTTCGGCTTTGCGCTGGCCTCGCGCAGTATCTGGATCGCGCTTGCCCTGGCCGTGCTCTTCGCCGTCATTTACGTGCCCGTCATCCGCTCGGAAGAGGCCTTTCTGCGATCGAAGTTCAACGAATTCGACGACTACGCTGCCCGCGTCCCACGATTGCTCCCGCAGACTCATTCCGGCGAGCAGTTCCGAAAGCGAACGCGGCTCATTTTCGTCCGGCCTGTATCGAAAACACCGCGAGTACAATGCACTGATAGGTGCGGTGGCCATCTATGCCGCGCTTGCGCTGCGAATTTATTTCTGGGGTTGAGCGCGGCAGCTTCGCGCACTGTGAGTATTGGATTTGATTTGGCGTCAACGCTTGCTCTTCATTTCTAGCTGCTTGTTGTTTGCGGCGACCCTGGGCGCGCAGGCGCCTCCGTCCATTGCTCCGCTGCGCGCGCCCCGCGCGGGCTTCACCTTCCCGGCAAAACAAACCCTCAACTATGCAGTCGACTGGCGGGTGTTTCCGGCAGGAATCGTAGCTTTTCACCTCGAAGCCGACGGCGATATGCAGCGCGTCACCGTCACCGCGGACACCGTCGGGGCAGTCAATCTGCTCTTCCGCGTCAGTGACCGCTTTCAGTCGTCCTTCCATCGCACCACCGGCTGCTCCGAAGGCTTCTCGAAGCAGATCATCGAAGGCCGCCGCCAGGTGAACGGCGACCTCAAATTCAACTACGCCGAGAGCAAGACAATCTACACCGAGAAAAATCTCGTCTCCGGAATCAGCAAGCACCAGGAGTCTGCCATCCCCTCCTGCGTCACCGATTCGCTCTCCGCAATCTTTTACGCGGCGTCGCAGCCCATGACCGTCGGCCAGAGCTTCCAGATGCCTCTCGGCGACGCCATGAAGACCATCCCCGTCACCATGAAGGTGGAAGGGCGCGAAGAGGTCCAAACCCCCGCCGGAAAATTTCAGACCCTGCGCGTGGAGCCCACCGCCGATGCCGGCGTCGTCAAGAACCGCGGCAATATCTGGATCTGGTACACCGACGACGACAAGCACATGCCTGTGCAGATGCGCGCCCGCTTCTTCTGGGGCACCATCACCTTCCGTCTCACTTCCGTCGAGTCGAAATAGGGCGTTCCGGGGTCCCCACGAACAGGTCCTCGTTCGTGGGGTGGCAACTACTGGATTCGATACCGCTCGCGCATCAGCCGCTGCAGGCGCGGCTTGTAGATGAGGTCGTAGGCCAGCTCTTTGTCCGGAAACATGGCGAGCGCGGCGCGACGGCTGTCGGCAACCATCTCGGCAGCTTCGTCGATCGTGAGCGTCGCGTCCTGCCCGATGACCGACATCACCATGTCCATCATCATCTGCAGGCGCCGCAGTTTGCGCTGCTCTTCTTTCAGCTCTTCGGGACTCTGTTTGGCTTCAGATACGGGGTCGAAGGATGGATGGGGCAGATCAGCGGAGCTTGCCGGTTCGTGTGAGCCCATGTACTCAATTTCCTCCCATGCGAGGCATCGTATAACGACTAGACGCGGGTGCGCGGAAAAAGATGCCCCGGCCTGTGCAAAGCCGGTATCAATCCAGTGACAACCGCCAACCCCTAATGCGAAATTGTCGCCCAGGGCTCTGCATATACATGCTGCCCATCAAGATAAAAGCTGGTCAGCCCCAGCATGTCCGTGCGATACGTCGCCACGTGCGCTCCCTGCAGCTCCTCCAGCACTTCATGCCGTGGATGACCGTAGAAATTGCGCCTGCCCACCGAAATCACTGAATACGATGGCGCAACCGCCACCAGAAAAGCCGGTGTGGTCGACGTCCTGCTGCCATGGTGCCCCACCTTCAGCAGATCCGACTTGAGCCCGCCTTCCGCGACCATGCGCGCCTCGCTCGGCGCTTCCGCATCTCCCTCAAGTAACGCCGAGGTCCCGCCATAGCTCACCCGCATCACCAGCGAGTCATTATTGGCCGGAGCAGCTGCCCGGCCGATAATCACGATCCGGCGCCAGCACCCGCACCGCCACATCGCCAAACGCAAATGCGTCGCCGGCAGTGTGCGTCACGATCCGCGCCCCGATCCGCCCAGCCTCATCGAGCACCGCGTCATACTGCGGAACATCCGGATTCCTCCCCACCCAAAGCTCGCGCGGACGAAAGTTCTCGAGGATCGCCCGCATGCCGCCAATATGATCCGCGTGAGCGTGCGTGATGGCTACGGCATCCAGCCGGCGAATCCCCCGCGACCACAGCACCGGCGAGACGACATCCTCGCCCACGTCGAAATTCGACTCCGGCGAGGCTCCCACCAGTCCTCCGGCATCGATAAGCAGCGTCCTGCCATCGGGCGTCACCACCAGCAGGGAATCGCCCTGCCCCACATCAATTGCCGTCACCTCAAGCTGTCCACCATGGCGCGAAACCCGATGAGGCAACACCACAATTGCTGCCCCCGTCACAAGCGCGGCCGCCGCCAGCGTTAGCCCGAAGCGCCGCATCCGCAGCGCGCAGACTGCCCCGATCGCAAGAAGAATCCACATCACGACCGTCCCCGCGCCCGGTGCGGGAATGCGCAGGTCTCCAGCGCGCATGCCGGCAAATGTAGTCACGATCCAGATGACCGTATGCAGAACAACTGCGGTGCACGCCGCAGGCACAAACGCAATCGCAGGGAAAGCCATCACTGCCGCGAATGTGACGAGCGCCAACGGTAGCAGCGCCCCCAGGAACGGCACAATCAGCAGATTCACCGGGAGCGCCAACAGCGTGACCCGGTGAAAATAGGCCGCCATCGGCAACATCATCAACAACTCTATGGCGAACGAAACCACCAGCAACTCCGCCACCCGCAGCGCCGACCGGACCGCAAACGGCATCACCGTCCACGCGGCAAAGCGTCCCGTCAACGGACGCAGATACTGCGCCGCCATTCGGAGACTCACGCGAAACTGCGCAACCTGCGGCGGCAGGGAAGGATCGATCCTCAGCACCCGCAGATTGCGCATCGCCCTCAGATATGGTCCGAACGTCTTCTCCGCGACCGGCACCGCGATGCCGGCAACCGCCAGCACCGACAGAAGCGTCATCTGCAATCCGGAATCGAACAGCGACGAAGGATCCGCAGCCAGCATCACCAGCGCGGCAACTCCGATCACGTTGAGCGCCACACGCTCCCGCCACAGCAGGCGCCCGATCAGATAGAGAGTCACCATCCAGAATGCCCGCTGCACAGGATTCCCGAAGCCCGTGAACACTGCATATCCCAGCGAGCAGACAATCGTGACGAGCGATGCCCATACCCGCGAAAGTCCCAGCCGCCGCGTCAGCCAGAAGATCAGCCCCGAAAAAATCGCAAGGTGCAGCCCCGAGACCACCAGCAGGTGAAACGATCCTGTACGCTCAAAGCCCACGCGCACGCCGCGCTGCAGGTAGCTGCGGTCGCCAGTCAGCATCGCCGTCAGCATGGCTGCGTCGTCGTGATCCAGGCGTAGAAATGCAGGCAGGCGATACCCGGCCTCCCGCTCCGCGAAGTCGATCAGACTCGAACCCGCCGCCACCTGAAGCGAATGCAGCCGGCAGGCGAAGGTCTGCGTTTTCGCGGTCGCGACCACCGCCATCTTCTCCGCCTTCGCGCTCCCCAGCGCCCCGATCCCCTGCCGCAGCAGATACGCCCCCGCATCCCACGCACCCGGATCGAGAAACCTCTCTTCCCCGTGCATGGTGAGCGTAGCTCGCACCGCGTCTCCGCAGCGGATCTGCGGGAAAGCCTCTTCGGCCGGCGCATAAATCGTAACCCGCACAGTCGAATCCGCCGGAGAGTTCAGCCGCAGATCCATCTGCTGGCTCCCCTCTTCATGGGTCTTTGTCGAGAACGGAGTGGTAGACATTACCGTCCGCACCGGCCCGGCTCGCATAACCTCACCTTCCACGGTGCGAGCGCCACCGTCCGCCAGCAGCGCGAGTTGTTTCTGCTGATTGACCGCGGGCGCGATCTCCGCGCACAGTGCACCTAGCAACACAAGCAGCAGCCCCGTCGCGGGCCATGCCAGTCGAGGCGCAATTCTCAGGGCAATTGCCGTCACCGCAAACAACATCAGCAGCGCAACCAGGAGAATTCCGGGCGTCATCCAGAAGTAGTGCGCGCAGAGAATCCCGGCCGAGAATCCGCACGCCCCGAAGAGCGCTGGCGCAGCCAGAAAGCGAAAAGAGTTTGCTCGTCGCGTTGCAGGCGCATCAGGCGCGGCTGCATTAGACGGTGATCTATCCGGAAAGGTCGCCGTAGCCATCGCATTCCATCACCGCCCGGCGCGGAAAAACGCCCTACAGCGACAGCATCGCGACGCTTTCCAGGTGGAAGGTCTGCGGAAACAGGTCCACCATGTGCAGTTTGGTGAGTTGGTAGCCCGAGTCTAGCAGCGATTTCAGATCGCGCGACAAAGTTGCCGGATCGCACGAAACGTAAGTAATGTGCGCGGGACGAATCTCCGCCAGCAGCGCCGTGATCTCCTTGCCCAACCCTGCCCGCGGAGGATCCACCACCACAAAATCCGGCTTGCGCTGCCCGTCCAACCGCGCCCTCCGCAGAAACTCAAGCGTGCTTTCCGCCGCCACGCGATGCGCGCCGCTTCGCAGGTTCTCCCGCAGATCACGCACCGAACTCGCAGCCGCTTCCACCGCCACAACTCTCTTGAATCGCCCCGCCAGCGCCCGCGCAAACAGGCCTACGCCCGCATAAAGATCCCAGGCCACCTCACCTGTTCGATCCATAACCACCAGCTCGACCAGCGGATCGATCAGGAACCGGTTCACCTGAAAGAACGACCCCAGGCTGACCCGATACTCCTCACCGCCGGCCTTGTACATAAGCGCCTGTTCACCTGCCTGCGCAAGCATCGCTCCCTGCGCCTTTCCGCGCGCGGACGAAAGCACGGCCGCGCCCTTGACTTTCGGAATCGCCCCGACCAACTGCGGCCACAGACGCTCAAGATCGGTGCTTGCCGCGCTCTTGCCGCGCCCGCTCCACAGCGTAATCAGCACTGCGCTCTGATCGGCGTCGGTAAAGAGCTCTACCTCATCGAAGCACTCACCCAGCCGCCAATCCCTGGCTCGCTCCTGCACCGCCGCCAGCCCTTCCTGCAACACTGGAGCAGCAATCGGGCACTCCCTCACGGCCAGATTCGCATGCGATCCGCGTCTCTTGTAGCAAAGCAGCGACGACGCCCGATCCACATGCAGGCGAATACGGTTGCGGTATCCAAGCGTCTCGCCGGTCACTCCGAAGATCGCGGGAATATAAGCCAGATGCGCCCGCTCCAGCGATTCGCGCAGGATCTGCACCTTCATCTCCACCTGCGCCGCGTAGCCTGCATGCTGATAGTGGCATCCGCCGCATTCGCCAAAGTAAGCGCAAGGCGCCGCCACCCGTTCCGGCGAAGCCTCCAGTACCGCATCCAGTTCGGCATTCGCATAGCTGCCACGGTCTTCGCCGACGTGCGCCTCAACCACCTCGCCGGGCAGCGTGAACGGAACGAAGATGGCCTTCCCATCAGCGCGCGCCAGCCCCGCACCGCCGTAAATAGCTTTTTCGATCCGCAGCTTCATCACTGGCTCATGTAGAAGAGGCTCAGCCGCGGCAGCCCATACTTCTCCAGCAGCCGCTTGTGGAGAAACTGCTGCTCCACCTGCCGAATCTGCGCCCTCTGCATCCGCGACCGATACGCCGCCAGGGCGCGGGAGCTTTCCTCGCGCATCGCAACCAGTTCGGCCTCCGGCGTACCGGCCATCATCGCGCTGAAGAGTTTCTCCTCCATCACCGTCAGCCGCCGTTCCAGCTCTTCCAGATTCGGAGCGCCCGCCGCCTTCACCTCTTCTGCAACCGCTCGCAGGCTCCCCGCAATCGGATGCGCTATCTCCCCGACCAGGCCGGTAAGGCCCGCCGCATCGATCTGCTGCGCGCAGCTTTCGAGGTGCGCCGCAATCCGCTCCGGCTCGAATCCCGCGGAAGCATTTGCGCGCGCCGCCGGCTCCGATCCGACCGAGGCTTCCTTCATGTCCTCGACCGCGGTCATTACTTCCTGGGCGCAATAGGCCAGCCCGTTGATGCGCCGCACCCGTGCGCGGCCCTTCCGCGCATCGTACTTGTCAAAAGCGCCGTCAATCCCGCGCAGCACCGCCTCCAGGGGAACGCCCGCCTCCCGCCACGTCTCAATCAGCGCCCAGTCGAGAGTCGACAACAGCAGCAGCGATCCCCTCCGCCGTTGGAAATGCTCTTCAATTTCGGTGAAGTAGTTAAAGTAATTGTTCAAGTTCTGCTTCAGGCCTTCGCCCGTGCGCCATCGCCCGCATGATGACGAGCCTTCCCGCCCCCGTGCTTCGCTGCCCCGTATTTCGCGGCCACGTTGCGCGCGTAGATAAGGCGCAGCCCTTCCAGCGTAAGCGTGTCGTTTACGTGCTTGATGTACTTCGACTCATCCGCAATCAGATGCGCCAGGCCGCCCGTCGCCACGCAGGTCGTGTCCGGTCCCAACTCGGCAATCATTCGCTCGAGAATACTGTCCACCAGCCCGATGTGCCCGTAGAACAGCCCGATCTGCAAGTTATCGACCGTATTGGTCCCGATCACCTTTGGCGGCCGCTTGATCTCCACCCGCGGCAGCCGCGCCGCGCGCGCAAACAGCGCCTCGGCTGAAATGTTCAGCCCCGGAGAAATCGCGCCGCCCAGAAACTCACCCTTGCGCGAAACGACATCGAAATTCGTCGCGGTCCCGAAGTCCACCACGATGCAGGGGCCGCCGTATCGCTCGAACGCTCCCACGCAGTTCGCCACCCGGTCCGCGCCCACCTCGCTCGGATTATCGGTAAGAATCGGCAAGCCAGTCTTCACACCGGGTTCGATAAACACCGGCTTCTGCTTGAAGTAACGTTCGCAGAAGGTGCGCAGAATCCAGTCCATCGGCGGCACCACCGACGCGATAATGATGCCGGTGATCTCACTGCTCGCCACGCCCTCGCCCTGAAGCAGGTTGCGAATCAGGATGCCGTATTCATCGGCTGTCTGCGCGTGCCGCGTACTGATGCGCCAGGTGATGCGCAGCTCGCCCGGCACCCCATCCTCGAGAGGAAAAAGCGCAATGACCGTATTCGTGTTGTTGACGTTCAGCGCGAGCAGCATGCCATCACCGGGTCGAATTTGCTTTCCGTTCGCGAACACCGCCGGAGTACACAGTCTTCACGCCCTCAGGCGTGCGAATCTGCAGAAAACCTCGTGAATCCAGGCCTTCCGTCACACCTTCGTGGCCGTCAAGCCCTTCCACGTACACCTGTTTGCCGCGAACCCACGACGACGCAAGCTCGAGCCGCGCAAGAATGCTCGCCGTTGCCCGTTCCAGTTCTCCCGGCGCGGTCAGTGCATTCACCTCGCGGTCCAGCGATTGTAGCAAAGCCACCAGCAGTTCCTGCCGCGGCCAGTCGCGTCCGGTTTCGATATAAAGCGACGTCGCCAGCTCCCGCAGCTCCACCGGAAACTGCTGCTGATGCACATTGATGCCGATGCCGATCACCATGTGGCGAATGCGCGTCACCTCGGCGTTCAGTTCGCTGAGAATGCCGCAGAACTTGCGTCGTCCAAAGAGCAGATCGTTCGGCCAGCGCAGATCAGCCTCGAGTGATGTCACCTGCTGAACCGCATCGCGCACCGCCAGGCCCGCCGCCAGCGAGAGCCAAAGCGCATCCGCCGGAACCAGCCTTGGACGAAGCAGCACGCTTACATAGAGCCCCGACCCCGGCGGCGATTCCCATCCGTGCGCCCCTCGCCCTCGCCCCGCCGTCTGCTCGTCGGCCACGTATGCCATGCCGTCCGGTGCGCCCGCATCCCCTTCTGCCATGGCGTGCGTGCTCGTTGAGTGAATGCTCTCGAAGAAGCGCAGCTTCCCGGCAAACCGTGTGCCGGCCAGCGCCGCCTCCAGCGCGCCCGGATCGAACCCCTCTGTGTTCTCTGTGGTAAATTCCTTTGCGTCTTGGCGATGAGTCCCTGAGCCCTGTGCCCTGAGCCCTGTGCTCTTCACTAATAAATCTCCGCCGTAATGCGCATGCTCAGGTCAACCGCTGGAGCGGAGTGCGTCAGGGCCCCGACTGAAATGTAATCGACGCCCGTCAGCGCATACTTGCGGATATTGTCGAGCAGAATGCCGCCCGACGCCTCGACCGGAATATTGCCCCCGCGTTCGCGCACCATCTTCACGGCCTTTTTCACATCAGAAGGGCTCATGTTATCGAGCAGCAGCGACTCGGCGCCATTGTCGAGCGCCAGCCTCAGCTCGTCGAAGCTGCGGACTTCAATGTCGATCGTCTGCCCCGCGGCGCGCAATTCGTGCGCCTTCTTCAGCACCTTCTCGATGCCGCCGCCCAGCGAAATGTGATTGTTCTTGATCAGAATCCCATCGGAAAGGTCCAGCCGGTGATTCTCGCCGCCGCCGCAGCGCACCGCGTACTTGTCCAGCACCCGCAGTCCGGGAATCGTCTTGCGCGTATCGAGCACTTTCGTGTTTGTTCCCGAGATCGCATCCACGTACTGCCGTGTCAGCGTCGCGATACCGCTCATCCGCTGCATCAGGTTCAGAATGACGCGCTCGCACGCCAGGATCACGCGCGCATTGTGGCGAATCACAGCAATCGCCTGACCCTTCTTCACCCGCACGCCATCGAACATCTCCGGATGGCTGATAACTTCGTAACGGCCGTTGTTACGTTTATCCAGCCGCGCAAAAATCTCCAGGAATCGCGGAATGCAGCCCAGCCCGGAGATCACGCAGTCCTGCTTGGCGATGACTGTGGCCGAAGCGAGCAGGGCAGGATCAATCGTGATCGCTGTCGTCACGTCGCTCGTGGCCTTGTCCTCGAGCAGCGCCTGCTCCAGGATGGATTCGATTTTTCGGCTCCTCCACTCCATACTTTCTCCGGTCCTAAACCAGCTGCTCGAGTCGTTCGATCGCGTCCAGCGTCTCCTGGCGCAGCGTGGCAGACTCCGACGCCTGCTTCCTCAATCCTGCTATCACCTTTTCCGGCGCCTTGGCTAGAAAAGCCTCATTCTCGAGCTGCCGTTCCGCGTTGATCAGCACCTTCTCGTACTGCTCCAGCTTCTTGCGCAGCCGCTCACGCTCGGCGGCAACATCGATCTTCTTCTCATACGGGAAGCCAACTGTAAAGCTCACCGTTGTCCTCGAATGCGTGGAAGGAAGCGCCCACGCCGCAGGGAACTTTACCGATGACACCCGCGCCGTCTTGCTGATGATGTCCCGGTTCGTCGCCGCAAGAGATTGGATTCTCTCCGCCCCGAAAATCTCCGCCGCAATCTCTTCGCGCTCCGGCACATCAAGATCCTTTCGCAGCCCGCGAAGCGTAACGATCAGCTCCTGCAGGTCCGCCATCCCAGCCTCCACGGCGGCATCAATCGCCCTCGCATCCGCCTGCGGATACCGCGTCAGCGCAATCGACTTCGCCGGAGCTTTTCCGTCATACAGCGCATGCCACAGATCTTCGGTAATGAACGGCATGAAGGGCGAGAGCAGCCGCAGCGACGACTCGAATACCTGCAACAGCGTTGTAAGCGCAGCCTGCGGGGTGCCCCATTCAAGCCCGGTTTTGGCTTGAGTGGGCGTAGCGAACTCCAGCCGCAACTTCACGATCTCCAGATACCAGTCGCAGAAGTCGCCCCAGAAGAAGCGGTACACCGCATTCGCCGCCTCGTCGAAGCGGTATTCCGCCAGCGCGGTATTCACCTCCGCGGCCACGCCATTCAATCGCGACACGATCCAGCGCGCTTCGATCGGCGCATCCTCGGCCAGGCCGGCATCGTGCCCAGCGTTCGAAGCGTCCACCTCAATCCCCGCCTGCTTCGCGCGATCGATGTTCATGAAGATGAATCGCGCCGCGTTCCAGATCTTGTTCGCAAAGGCGCGATAGCCATCGATGCGGTCTTCGCTCAGCGCAATGTCAGTACCCGGCGAAGCCATCGCCGCCAGCGTGAACCGCACCGCATCGGTTCCGAATTTCTCCGACCACTTCGATCGGATCGATCACGTTGCCCTTGGTCTTCGACATCTTCTGCCGATCGGCATCGCGAATCAGCCCGTGAATATAAACATCACGAAACGGCACCGCATCCTTGAGCGTCCGCTCCGACCCATCCGCCATCGGCACATCGAGCATGAAGTGGCACCCGAACATGATCATGCGCGCCACCCAGAAGAACAGAATGTCGAACCCGGTCACCAACTGCTGCGTGGGATAGAAAACATCCAGGTCGCGCGTATGCTCCGGCCAGCCGAAAACGGTGCAGGGAAGCAGTCCCGACGAAAACCACGTGTCGAGCACGTCCGTCTCCTGAGTAATTTCCGCGCTCCCGCAATGCGCGCACTTCACCGGAGTCTCCCGCGCCACCGTGATCTGCCTGCACGTCGCGCAGTGCCACGCCGGAATGCGATGCCCCCACCACAACTGGCGCGAGATGCACCAGTCGTAGATGTTGCGCATCCAGCCGAAATACGTCTTCGCATACTGCTCGGGCGTGAACTTGATGTACCCCTGCTCGACCGCCGCGATCGCCTTGTCCGCCAGCGGCTGAATCTTCACAAACCACTGCGTCGAGAGCCGCGGCTCCACGATCGTCTTGCTGCGATCGCACTTGCCCACAGAATTAACGTGGTCCTTCACCGCGCCCAGCAGTCCCTGCGCCTCGAGATCGGCCAGCACGCGCTTGCGTGCCTCGTAGCGATCCAGCCCCGCATACACGCCAGCCTCGGCATTCATATGCGCCGTCTCGTCCATCACCGAGATCGCCGGCAACCCGTGCCGCTGCCCAATCGCAAAATCATTCGGATCGTGCGCCGGCGTCACCTTCACCGCGCCCGTGCCGAACTCCGCGCTCACCCAGCTATCGGTGACTACCGGAATCTCGCGCCCCACCAGCGGCAGCCGTAAGCCGCCTGCCATGCAGGTGCTTGTAGCGCTCGTCATCGGGATTCACCGCGACCGCCGTATCGCCCAGCATCGTCTCCGGACGCGTCGTGGCCACCGTGACAAACAGCCCCGGCTCGACCTGGTCCGGGTGAGCCTCACTCAACACGGGATAGCGAATCTCCCACAGCTTGCCCTGCTGCTCTTCATGCACGACTTCAAGGTCGCTGATCGCCGTCTGGCAGTCCGGGCACCAGTTCACGATGTACACGCCGCGATAGATCAGTCCCTGCTCGTACAGCCGCACGAAGGCCTCGCGCACCGCGCGCGACAGCTTGTCGTCCATCGTGAAGTATTCGCGCGACCAGTCGACGCTCGTCCCCAGCCGCTTCATCTGCTCCAGGATCGCCCCGCCGTAGTGCTGCTTCCACTCCCATACGCGCTTCTCAAAGGCCTCGCGGCCGATCTTCAGCCGGCTCGTCCCCTCGCTCTCCAGCTGCTTTGACACCATCAGCTGGGTCGCAATGCCGGCGTGGTCCGTCCCCGGAACCCACAGCGTCCGGTGGCCCAGCATGCGGTGCCAGCGGACCAGGATGTCCGATTCCGTGTGCTCGAACATGTGCCCCATGTGCAGGTTGCCCGTCACATTGGGCGGAGGCAGCAACATGGTGAAGACGGGCGCATCGGTGACGTTTTCAGGGGCGTTCTCAGGCGAAGGCACATCGAACAGGCGTTCGCTTACCCAATAGGCGGCCCAGCGATCTTCAATCGCAGTCGGGTCATAAGCTTTCTGGAGTTCTTGCGGCATTTCTGGTGAAAAGACAACCCTTTACGATAGCACGGTAAAGCAGGCAAATCCCTTCCACCCGGCAAGCACAAGGGCCGCCCGCAGGCGGCCCTCATCGCATTCCCACTGGATCCGTCCTAGAACGGATTGATCTTCGCCAGGCCCTTCTTCTTCTTGTGCTTGCTCGAAGACTCGTCATTCGAGTTGTAAGGTGCCTTCTTGTTCTTGCTGTTGGCCGTCGTACCCGTGGCCACCTGTGCCCCACCGCTCTTCACGTCGTTGATCTGGTTAGGAGCCTCGGCCGGTTTATCGATCGGCGGCAGCGGCTGATTGTTGGTCGGCGCGACCGCGTTGACCACCGGAGTTTCAGGCACCCGAACCGCGCGGTTGACATCCGCACTCGTCCCCGTCATCGGAGAAGCCGGCGCAGCCGAATTGGAGGTGGGCGCAGCCGAATTCCCCGCGCCATTCGCGTCCCCTGCGCCTCCGCCGGCATTCGTGTTGCCGGTATCCGCATTCGACGCCTTGCTGCCGTCATTCAGGACTTCCACCGTCACCGTGCTGCCTGGCGAGCCGGAGGAATCCGGCACTGTCTCAAACTTCAGAGGAGTTGCCGGCTGATCTGTCCGCGGAGGAGCCGTACCGTTGCTGATCGCTGCCGCCGTCGTATCCGTGCCGTTCGGCGCGACGCCGGGCAGAGGTGTACCCTTCATCGCCGCCTGTGAAGATCGCCGCCGTATCCTTGCTCACCTGGGGCGCCAGCGTGGGCGGGGGATCCGTCAGTGTCGGCTCACCCACGCGCGCTGCCTCCACCGTCGATGGGCCGTGCTTTACCAGCAGCATGGCGCGATCCTTGATCTTCACATTCACGCGGCTGCCTTCCTCGGCTTCGCTCTCCGCCAGTTCCTGAGCCGTCGGTTCCGGTACCGGGCGTCCCAGCGCGATCAGCCGGTCCTTCGCATCTTCCACATGCGGAGCCATCGGATACCGCGTGACCACCCGCGCCCACGCCGCTGCCGCGCGATCGTTCAAGACCCTCACCAGTTGCGCCTTTGCCGCCGGCGGAATATTCAGCCGGCTGGCGAGCTGCGCCTGATTCGCGTAAGCATCACCCAGCGTGATCAGCGTCAAATCGCTGCGGCTGAACAGCGGATACGAGTCGGTCACCGTCTGCAGCCGGGCAATGCTGGCCGGCCAGTTCATGCGAAGCGCGTAGAAGGATCCAATCTCGTACTGCCGCTGCGCCAGCACTTCCTGCACGTCGCGCAGCCGCTGCTTGGCCCGCGGAATCAGCGGCGAATCCGGAAAATCCTGGATCATCGTGCGGTATTCCTGCTCCGCGTGCACCGCATTCTGCGGATCCCGGTCCGGCTTCTCCATCTGCTGGAAGTAAATATCCCCCACCTTCATCTGCGCTTCCGCAGCTTCCGGAGTATTCGGGAAGAAGGTGATGAAGTCCTTGTACTCGCCCTCGGCCTGGGTCAGCGCCGCCGATCCGCCTTCCTTGTACCAGGTGTCGCCGATCGCCAGCTTGGCGCGCATCGCGTACTCGGTCTCGGGATAGGTATTCAGCAGCGTCTGCAGGTCCAGCCGGGCCACATCGTACTTGCCCTTCTTCATGGCCAGCATGGCCTTGTCGAACAGCTCCTTGTCCGGCTGCTTGGAGTTCACATTTGCCAGCGGATTCTGGCCGAGATCGCCCTGCTTCTTCTTCTTCTTGCCGATCGCATGCGCCGACGGCACCAGTGCCACGCACAAGCCGATCACTGCAATCTGAGTAATAACGCGATTCATAACACCTCAACCGTTTCTATGCTTGCGGCCGCTGACCGTTCGCCGCCCGTTCTGAACTCACTCCGCTGCCGCCATTTGCGCCATCTGCAGCAGCTCCCGCGCATTCTGCTCCGCCCGCCCATCGGCGAAGACCGCGCTGCCCGCCACCAATAGATCCGCTCCAGCTTCGACGACCTGCGCAATCGTGTCGTGAGCAACGCCGCCGTCCACTTCAATCCTATAGCTATGCCCCAGCTCCTGCCGAAGCTCCTTCAACCGCCGGATCTTCTTCAGTGAGTAGGGAATAAAGCTCTGCCCGCCAAATCCCGGATTCACGCTCATCACCAGCACATGGTGCACCATGCCCAGGATCGGAATCAGCAGGTCCACCTCGGTCGCCGGATTGATCACCACCGCCGGCTGCATCCCATGTTGCGTTATATGCTCCAGCGTGCGATGCAGATGCCGGCAGGCCTCATAGTGAACGCTCATCCAGTCGGCGCCGGCGTCCGCGAAAGCCTCGATAAAGTCGTTGGGATTCTCGATCATCATGTGGCAATCGATCGGCAGGGAAGTCACCTTGCGCAGCGACGCCAGCACCGGAGTCCCAATCGTCAGATTAGGCACAAAATGCCCATCCATCACATCGAAATGGATAACGGTGCCGCCGCCCGCCTCGGCAGCCTGAACCTCATCCGCCAGATGCGCAAAATCGGCCGAAAGAATCGATGGAAGAAGCTCAACCAAGATGAGGAAAGTGTACCAGCTTGACCCACCCCTCCGTCACTGCTGATCTTTAAGATCGGTGCCGCGATTTCCAAACCTTGTCGTCTATCTAAACATTGTCATCCTGAGCGAAGGTCGCCGCGGGCGACCGAAGTCGAAGGACCTGCTTTTCCCGTTCAGGCGCCGCTGCCTCGGGAATCTCGGTCGTCCAACTAATGGCTAATGGCTAATGGCTAATGGCTAATGGCTATTGGCTATTGGCTATCCCTAGTCCCTATTCCCTACCCCCTACACCCTACCCCCTGCCTTTCTCACATCCGCAAACACAAACCCATCCCGCTCGACCACCTCGCCGCTCTCGACAGCAATCTCCCGCCTGAACATAGGCCCGGAATAAGCCACAGTATGAAACTCGCCCCGTTCCGCGCACGGATCAACATCCTCCGGCATGGCGTTGAGCACCGCCTCATCCAGATCCCGCCCCGCAAACTCCTTCGGCAGCTTCTTCGGGTCGACGCACACGATCCGCGCCTTCACGCCCGTCGCCAGCATCTCTCGCACCAGCTCCCGCGTCGGCCTTCCCCACAACGGAAACACCGGCGTCAGCCCCGATCCCGCCAGCTTGTCTTCTCTGTACTTGCGCACATCCTCGAGGAACAGATCCCCGAAGGCCATCACCTCGACGCCATCCGCCACCGCCCGCGCACACGCCTCGCGCATCGCCGCTTCATAGTGCTCATTCGAGCACGGCCACGGCAGCGGAACCGTAATCAGCGGCAGCCCCGCCGCCTCCGCCTGCGCCTCGACCAGCTCTCTCCGCGTGCCATGCATGGCCACGCGATCGAACGCCGCATTCATCGTCGTCAGCAGCCCGGCAATCTCATACCCGCCGCTCTGCCGCAGCATGTGCAGAGTCCACGCGCTGTCTTTACCGCTGCTCCAGGAAACGAGTGCCTTCTTCTTCATGCTTCCAGCTTAGCCGCGATTCAGAGAGGGTCCTCTTTTTCCGATTACCCGAGCAATACCTGTCAGCGGCAAAACCAGTGATGCGCATCACTGCCATACGCATCTGTATGAGCTAAAAAACGATTGATGAGATCGAACGGCAACGATGGGTGTGCAGTGCGAGACATTCTGCGCGAAAGCTGCCAGTACGGCGTCCTCAGGAGAGCGAATATGCGCAAGGTCGGTGAATACACGTTGTACTTAATGTTTGCTTGCTCACTAGCCGCATGGGGCCAAGGTACGGTTCCCACCCAAATCGTAGTGACCATGGGCCACCACTATGGCAACGAGCCACCCCTGCTCACCGCGAATGATCTGGTGGTCACGCAGAATCACCAACCTCTAACGATCACAGGTTTAACGCCACTTCGCGGTGATCGCGCAGGTCTTGAACTATTCATTCTGGTCGACAATTGCTCGAGCTGCGAGGTCGGTTCCAAGTTCGATGAACTACGCAAGTTTATCACCGCTCAACCATCAACGACTTCTGTGGGGGTCGCCTACATCCAGGACGGACAATTGCAAGTGGCCTTGCATCCGACTCAGAATCGCACGCAGGCCATCAAAGCACTCAGTCCTCCTGGCGGCAGTAAACCCTCGAATCCTTACGACGCGCTTGCAGATTTGATCAAAGGCTGGAAACAAGGTTCATCGCGCCGCGCTGTGCTGATGATTTCCACGGGACTCGACCCCGCTCAGGTTGATTCTCAGTCGCCGGAAACTAAATCCACCGAAGCGGCGGTTCAAGCCGCGGAGCGGGCCCAGGTCACGGTGTACGCAATCTATCACCCGAGCGCCGACTACGCTGAAACGAACTTCTCCAAACTGAATGAGGGACAGGTCCAACTGGCGCATGTCGCCTATGAAACCGGCGGCGAGGCCTACTTTTTGGGTCCCGGGCCGTTGCTCTCATTAGCTCCGTTCCTGGCCGACATAAATGAGCACCTCGCAAATCAGTATCTGTTGGAGTTTCTTGCCAATCGCGGGGGTACGCAAGAGAAGCTTCAGGAGGTAGAAGTCAAGAGCAAGGTACCCGACGTCGATTTGATGACGCCCGACAGAATCGTGATCGGGGGAAACAGCGCGACAGGCCAGAAAACGAAAGTGGCGCCGCGCCCCTGATGAGTAACCTCGCCTCGGGCCATGCATGGCCAGGCGATCGAACGCCGCATTCATCGTCGTCAGCAGCCCCGCAATCTCCTACTCGCCGCTCCGCCGGGGACGGATGAAGTGACCTCCTGGCTGGTACCATGCCAGTCATGAACAAAGTTGCGCCATTCCTCTGGTTCAATGACAACGCCGAAGAAGCCGCCGAGTTTTATCTGAGCGTCTTTCCGCACGCGCGCAAGTTCGGTGAGGTGCGTTCCAAAGGCGTCGGCCCCTGGCCCGTGGGCAAGATTGCCACGATCACGATCGAGCTTGAGGGCCAGGAAATGGTCTTTCTCAACGGCGGTCCCGCGCATCAGCTGAACCCCGCCTTCTCATTCTTCGTCCGCTGCGACTCCCAGCAAGAGATCGACAGCTACTGGGACAAGTTGATCGAAGGCGGCAAGCCCATGGCCTGCGGCTGGCTTACAGACCGGTTCGGCCTTTGCTGGCAGATTGTGCCACGCAATATCGGCGAGTTGATCAGTCATCCCAAAGCCATGCAAGCCATGATGGGGATGATCAAGATGGACCTGCCCGCGCTGGAAGCCGCCGCGAGAGAGAACTGATAGCCTTTCCCAGCCAGATCCCTTGCTGTGAGATTGCTGCGGGGTGTCGGATTGCGATTTTCCGCTCCTCAACCGGAAGCGAGAGTCTTCCTCTTCATGCTCCCAGCCTGGGTTGATTAGGGAGAGCTGGTCTTTAACCTCCGGTCGATTACCGTTTGTTCACGGCGAGCCACGGCACTCCTCGGTAGGAATCCGCCACCACCCAGGCACCCGCCGTCAGCGACACAGATACGATGGTCTCGCTCCATTGGAAGGTACTGCGGGACCCCGGCGCGATCATAATCGGTACCCACACCAGCAGGGTGAACATGCCGATCTCGAACGCCGAGAGCGCGGCTGCCAGCCGTGCATACACACCGATGAGCACCGCCACGCCCGCCACAATGAAGGCCCCGCCCGTGAAATACGCCCAGAACACATGCCCTGGCAGCCAGCCAGGCACCAGCGAGACGGTATTTTGCAGATAAACGAAATGGGCCACGCCGAAGGGAACCAAGGCCAGGCCATAGAGCACTCTGGCGACGCGCAGACCCTTATCTCCGGTGGCGAAACCAAAGCGCTCCCTGTCCCAGTCAGTGGCGAACCAGGCATACAGTACCCACGCGCCCGCCGCCATCACCGCGGTCTTACATGCGGCCCACCAAATGTCTACCGTGGGGGAGAGGAAGATGCCGGGCACCCTCAATAGCAGCAACCAAAGCAGGAGACAGGCGAGCAGCACGCGCGCAGCGAGGGCTGCTGAGTGTTTCCAAAACAGGCCTATGCCAGATGCCAG
This sequence comes from uncultured Acidobacteriaceae bacterium, assembly GCA_963725225.1. Classification (GTDB taxonomy): domain Bacteria; phylum Acidobacteriota; class Terriglobia; order Terriglobales; family Acidobacteriaceae; genus Silvibacterium. Next base: position 23,428 of record CAVRXY010000004.1, on the reverse strand, counting down.
GGAGATAAAGGCACAGACATAAACCAGTGCGGGCACACTCTTGGGAACCGGCTGCCATACCACGGCGTAATCGCCTTTGATCAGGCCCAGGATTCCGATGCTGATCATCGTCGCCGCAAAAACCGCATGACCCGCGCTCGCGACGCGCACCGTTCTGTTCACTATTCCTCCCGCCTCCGTAACCTCGGCCCGCACGCACTCGCAAACGGATTCGCCAGAAACGTCCCCGGCAGCCCCGAAATAATCACCGACCCGTCCGCATTGAAGTGCGCCGTCCGATACTCCCCCTCCGGAAGCCCAATCATGCGCCTCCAGTTCTGCCCGCCATCCGCTGTGATGTACACGCCTGTCAACGCTGTCACCACCTGCCGGCTCGGCATCGCGGGATCCACCTCAATCCCATACGCCCGGATATTCGACCCCGTTTCATCCTGATCTCTGTGGTAAATGAACACCTCATCCGTCACCTTCCACACCAGGTCCGCGCTCGTCGGCTCATAGATTCCCCAGCACGCCGCAATATGCAGCCCGCCCACCGTGTTGATCGCGTGGATCGCCGAATCCGGCTCCACTCCCTTCACTTCGGTCCACTTCATCGTCCGCAGGTCCAGCCGATATATCTGGTCGCCCGTCCCCACATACAGCGCCCCCGGACGCACCCTCTCCGGCTTGTCCCACTCCATCGAAAAAATCTGCAGATCTGTAGGAATCTGCGGCAGCCGCCCATCCTCCAGCCACTCGCCTCCGCGCCCTCGGTGATAACTGAACAGCTTAGGATCCATGTCGAAATATCCGTACGCCACGATCAGCCGTCTGCCGTCCGCCGTCATTTTCGCCGCCGCCGCCCTTACCGGATCGCCCTCCTTCTTCGTGATGCTCACCCACGGCCTGTCATGCGGAACCCGTGGCCCCGTGATGTACTTCACGACCGCATCCGAGCCCCGCGGAATCACCTGAAACGCACCCTTCTGCGTCGTCACCACGAACTCCCCGCCGCCGGGAGCCACACTCAACCCGTTCCGCAGTCCCTCATCGATCCCCGCGTCAAAATATTCTGGCCCCAGCCGCGCCACCACGGTCCACGTCTCGCCGCCGTCTGTTGACTTGGAGATATACAGCGCCCGTTCCCCAGCCGGAACCTCCTTGCTCAAATCCGCGCTGAGACCCCACACCACGTTGCGATCTCTGTTGCCATATTTTGCCCGGTTGCTCGCCCTCAAACTGGGATCGGTGGCAATCACTTCAAGAAAATCGGCCGCGTACGCGTGACTCCCGGGCAGCGTCTTCACCTCGCGCACATAGCAGTCGTTCGCATTCTGCGTTGTATTCGTCCCCGGCCCCTGTCCCCACGACATCAAGGAAGCCGCCACGACCATCGACCAGCTCATCCTCCGCCTCAGCCACCGGCCGCGCACCACCGCACACCCCCGATAGCGAGTCTAGCCCAGCACTTTGTCCAGCGGTGGATTGGTAGATTGGCATTACGCCCGGTTCAACCAGTTCGAATGTTTTCCTGTCGCGGTAAGCTCGTCGAGCTTGAAGGGATCGACCGGCTCGGCCGTGCAGAGCACACCTTCATCATGCTTTGTTCTCAGGAAGATCTCGATCCACTTCTTGCGCCATTTCAATCCGTCCGGCGACCCCAGTCGAACCGCCCGCGCCTGGTTTTTGATCATGTGAATGGCCGCGTCATCTTCCTTGCGGTTCCATTGCCGGTCTCGCCAGAACAGATTGCTCAGGACATTGAAGGAGGTCCCGCACCTCCCAGGCTCAAGAAACCCGAACATCAGGATGCCCCAGACGCTTTTCGGAATGATGTGGTCCGCATCGGCAGAGAAGCGCGGCTGGCCGCTCTCTCTGTCTACCACGCGAACGTACTCCAGCAGCGGCTTGTTCCGCTTTTCTGTCTCCGCGATCAGATATTCGAGATAGCCATCCGAACTCGCCGCATACCGCCGTTCAAGCACATCTGAGGTGCAATGCTGGATGAATGTCTTTGCGTCCAGCGGAATGTCTTGGCTTAAGATCATGACCGACTCCTCAGGCGAGTATCCGATGATGGCCCGGCACCTCCGCGGCACTTCAAAACCTGCACCGGGCACAGTTTCTAGGGGCCGATCTGGAAATGGGTGCCCCCTGACAGTTTCTGATACTTAACGCGCACTATGCGCCAGGAAAGGGACGCAGGCGCCAGCCCGACTGTCATTTCCCCGAATTACTTCCGAACTCCCTTATGATCCCGGCCGCCCTGGTGCAGAATCACGGCGTTCACCTGTCCCTTTTCATCGCTGACAAACTCGACCTCGGCATCCACTACCTTCAGAAAGAACTTCGTCTGCGATTCCGGATACACCGGATTGTCCGCAGTTGACCAGCCCCGCACCCCGCCCGCAAAGACCGTCAACGCGATGAGCTCTTTGGTCTGCAAAGCGCACCTCCTCCACCCGCACGCCAGTATATGTGGAGTGCAAGTGCATCGCTTAAGCGCGATCCGCTCGCGCGCACTTTCGGGTTCGGTCACGACCGAAAGCTGAAAGGTATTAATCCAGCAGCGGTACCATGGCGGCGTGGATACTCCTGACTTCGATATCTTGGCCTGGCTGCTCGACTCCGACCCCGCCATCGCATGGCAGGCGGTGCGCGATCTATCGGATGCTTCCCCAGCAGCAATCTCCGCGGAACGCGCACGCGTCCCGCACGAAGGGCTCGGCGCCAGGATTCTCGCCTGCCAGAAATCCGATGGCTCGTGGCGTCGGCCTGACGCACCTGCGTGGTTGTCAACCCTCTTCACCTTGCTCCTCCTGCGCGCGACCGGCGTCGACCCCGCCGAGCGTGCCGTGGAGTCGGCGGTGGCCCAGCTAGAGGCGAATCTTCGTTGGAGCAATCACCCCCGCTGCTGGGATTTGCGCTCGCCCGAATTCGGCGGCAATAACTTCTTCGCGGGCGAAGAAGAACCGTGCATCAACGGTGGAGTGCTCGCGCTTGGCGCTTACTTCGGCCACCCCACGGAGAGCCTCGCGTTGCGTCTCATCGGCGAGCAGCTCGACGACGGTGGTTGGAACTGCGAAGCGCCGAAAAGCATGCGCTCGTCGTTTCACACCACCATCTGCGTACTTGAGGACCTGCTCGAATACGAGCGTGCGACCGGGCCTGGGCCCGAAATAACGGCAGCCCGGCGGCGAGGAGAGGAGTACCTGCTCAAGCGCTCTCTACTCCGGCGGCTCTCGACCGGCGAGGTCGCGAATCCGCAGTTTCTGGAGATCGCATTCCCGCCCCGCTACCACTACGACGTTCTGCGCGCACTCGACTACTTCAGAACCGCCGATGTCCCGCCCGACCCGCGTATGAGCGATGCTGTTGATTACATCGAGAGCAAGCGGTGGTCCGGGGCCCCCGACGCGCCCGTCGTTGGCGCGATAGGGTGGAAGCCTGACGGTCGCTGGCTCCTCGATCGCGCATACGACGAGGCGCTTTCTGTTGATGTCGGCGAATCCGTGGGTGAGCCGAGCCGGTGGAACACGCTCCGTGCCCTCCGGGTACTCCGCTGGTACAAGCGACCAGGGCTCAATCAGTCAACGAATTTTCGCGATTAAGCAAAGAAGGAGATGGCATGAATAGTCCATGGAGCTTCTGAGGCGATAGGCTCCACAGCAGGAGTTGTGGAGCAGGCAGGTTGCGGGCTGGATCGGTTTAGTGAGGCCGTTGGACCTCGTAAAGGAGATTAGTCAGACCTGCAACCGAAGCGTCACCGTAAGGCCGCAAGGACCTTGGATGGGAGAGTGGTGATCGCCGCAGAGCACGTCTACTCCACAGCGCGAGGAGAGACGAGATGAAGCGATACCTGGGAGTAGACCTGCACCGGACGCAGTTCACCGTGTGCACGCGGCTGGAGAACGGACGGACGTATTTGCGGCAGTGGCAGTTACGGGAACTGAAGCTATTTGCCGCGCAGTTGCGGAAAGAGGATGAACTGGCCGTGGAAGCAACGGGCAACACGCGACTGTTTTACGACGCGGTGGAGAAGTATGCAGCGCGGGTGGTGGTGGTCAACCCGGCTCAGTTCAAGGTGATCAGCCAGTCGGTGAAGAAGACGGACAAGAACGATGCCGAGTTGTTGGCGCTGTATCTCGCAAAAGATTTGTTGCCGGAGGTGCGGATGAAAGAGCGCAACCAAAGAAATATGGGACATCTGGCGCAGACACGCGACCTGCTGGTTAAACAGCGCTCTGCCCTGAAGGCTAAGATCAATAACCTGCTTTCCGCCGAGGGAATCAACCTGAAGCGCGAATCGCTGTCCAGCAATAAGGCGCTGGAACGGGTTCTGGCCTTGCCGTTGTCGCCGCTGATGCTGGCCGAAGCCCGCGTGCTGGCCGGCCAGATCCGCAGCCTGAACCAGAGCATTGCCGAACTGGAGGAACTGATCGAAGAAGAAGGACCTAAACTCGCCGGTCACGAAAACCTGATGAGCATCAAGGGCATCGGCCCGGTCAGTGCTGCGGTGCTGTTGAGCGTGATCGGCGACATCCGGGACTTCTCCGATCCGGGTAAGTTGGCCGCGTATCTCGGCCTGGTGCCAAGAGTGCAGAACTCCAACGAAAGCGAACGCTCAGGACGCATTACCAAGCAGGGCAACAAGCTTGCCCGCACCGCATTAGTGCAGTGTGCTCTGATCGCCAAACGCTACAGCTCGTTCTTGCAGCAGTTCTATCAGCGTATCCAGCGCCGCCGCGGTGGAGGCAAGGCCAACATCGCCCTGGCGCGCAAGTTCCTGGGAGTCATCTATCACACCCTCAAGAACAACTGGGTGTTCGAAGACTTCCCCAACTTCGTCCTGGCCTCCTGAAAACAGGCCAAAACCAACCAATGAGTAGACAACTATTCATGGGAGAAGAACCCATGAATAACACTCATAACGTCGTCGCGGGTGCTCTCAATTCCCGGAGAGCCCTGATTGTCGGCGCCGTCGCATTGCTTTCCTTCACTGCGGGAGCATTTCTTACTGCCTGTGTCATGCACGGGAAAGAGGTGAGAGCCGAGAGTAATCGCGTCTTTGAGTTGATGATCTATCACACCGAGCAGGATAAGGTGCCAGACCTTGAATCCGTCTTTCGCGGCGTTTCCAGGTTACAGGCCGAACATAATCTCAACGTGATCGGCTATTGGGTGCCCTACGACGATCCAGCCTGGAAAAACACATTCGTCTACCTTGTCGCCCAACCCTCCCAGGCGGAAGCAGAAGCCGACTGGAAAGCTCTTCACGCCGATCCGGCGTTTCTGCCCTATCGAAAGGCTGCCGAGCCTTTGATTGAAAAAGTAAAGGGACAATATCAGGTCGATGAAGTCTATATGCATCCAACCGATTTTTCTCAAATGAAGTAGGGCAGGCTGACCAGCTCTAGGGCCCGCCCATCACAATTCCGGAACAACGCCTCCCGTGCCTGCGTAAGAAACCTGAACAGCATCCCTCCGGAGTTTTCGACACATGAAAAAGATGCTCTTCCTTACGCTGGCCGTCGCCGTCCTGTTTGCAGTGTCTTCCGCCAGAACTCACGCCCAGACCGCTGTCGCGACAGAACAGACCACAGCCGCGCCCGACCCGCTCTTCACAACCATCCAGTCGCTCGATACGCAGCTCTTCGACGCCTACAATCACTGCGACCTGGCGACACTCGGCTCGCTCGTTTCCGAGGATCTCGAGTTCTATCACGACAAAACCGGCCTGGCCGTTGGCCGTCAGGTCTTCCTGGACGCGATAAAGAACAACATCTGCGGCAAAGTAACCCGCGAACTTGTTCCCGGAACCCTCGAGGTCTATCCCATCGCCGATTACGGAGCCGTCGAAATCGGTGTGCACACCTTCCACCACCCCGGAGACCCCGGCAATATAGGAGAAGCCAAGTTCATCACCCTCTGGCATCAAAAAGACGGCAAATGGCTGGTCACTCGCGTCATCAGCTTCGACCACCATCCGTTGGCGAAACGATAGCCCGGTGCCCGTTCCAGCCAGCCCTGTTTGCCTTGAGTGGGATTAGCACGAAATACCCGCATCGCCTCCAATGCCATCGTCCTGTCGAAACTTTCCGGATAGCCGACGACACCATACATTATCCTGTGGGCACGTGAACTCAAGCGGAGAAGCATCATCCGGGAATCAACCTAGATCGCCGCAGGTGATCGTTTCCTTTTCTGGTTACGAACCTCCGTTTGATCCAGCGCCACTTGTTCGCCGCATGCTCGATTCGGTGCCCAAGAACTATCTGGCTGGATTGGACGCGGTCGTGCTTTCCAACGCAAGCGGCCTTTCGGGTAAACGTCGCAATAGCAGCGTGAAATCGAGAAAGCGCAGGATGGGTTTGGCTGCGGCTAGTGGGCTGTATCACCCTGCCTCCCGCGGCAACCTTGCATGGATTGAAATTTTCGTAGACAACACCCTGCGGGGTTGGGAACTGGGATGGTGGCTCAGATTTCACTTTATTCGCGAAAGCAAGTTATCCGACGTCCTGTTCCATGAAATCGGCCATCATATACATCGCGCCGTTCGCCCGGAGTACCGCGAAAAGGAGGATGTCGCTGATGTTTGGAAGGTGCGCCTCCAGCGCAACTACCACCAGCAACGCTTTGGCTGGATGAGAATCGTCTCTCGATTCGTTCGGCCTTTATTTGGCTCACGTTTGGAGCGTCAAAGAGAAAAGCTAGAGCTGGAGATGCTTAAGCGAGGCCAAATCTCCCAAGCAGAATATCGGGAGTCTATGGCGAAGAAACGCTCTCGCGATACACCTGCTGCGCGCTAATGTCTGTATTAGCGGCAATACGGAAATAACGGTTTCATGAAGGCCACCGGCTTCGAATATCGCCACCAGACGCTGACTCACCAGCTCGTCGTACTCGCCGCCTTCCTCACCTACCTCATCGATCCCAATGACATCGTATGGCGCTTCGTCCGCGACACCTCCGCGCCCCGTCTGTGGGAGCGGACGCTCTTCATCCTCGCGACCATCCTCATCGCCGCCGGAGCCGCCCTCTCAACCTGGGCCCGCACCATTCCGGTGACGCGGATCGCCTCACAGATTCGCCCCTGCTATCTGGGTGAACTCCTGTACGCAGTCGGTCTCGGCTCGCTCCTGCCGCTCCCCGGATTCGTCATCCTCATCGCCGGTGAATCGCTCCGCATCTTTCGTCTGATCCGCCGCGAACAGGATCAGTCCCATCCGCCGCCGGTGATCGGATGGGGAAGAGCCTTCCGCAAGGAAGCCGTCAAGTGGGCGATTTTCCTCAGCATGATTGCCTTCGTCATCACCCTGAAGGACCGGGTCGCCGACTTGCTGATTGCCTCGAGCTTCCTCATCGGCCTGCTCCTCAATGCCCCCTTCTTCAACCGCTGAAAGATTATGTAGTCGATAATTTCGAATGTTTGCCCTGGGGACTGATAACTGATAACTCTAAACAGTCGATATGCCTCCCAGTCTTACTCAACTCCCACGTCATTTCACGTGAAGACTGGCAGAAGTGACAGTTGCCACATTAGAGGTGGGGCGGCGTACGATCACAGTCACAATGTTCTGCGCACGTTGGAGAACATTGCGATGTTACGAATCTTGGCTGCGTCGTTTCTTTCATAGGTGATTGCCATGCAAGCGCAGAGCAATCCCTAACCCGACGCAACTCCTACTGAAACCCTTAACAGGGGTCACTGTCCTCAAAAATCGAATTGTTCGGGATGAGCCGCGGAGACAGCTGGGCTCCGGCAGAGTGTTCTGCTGAACGAAGCCCCGCCAGAGTTTCCGCTTTGATCTGAATTGCCAACTCGCTGACCCGGACTCTTCGCTTTCTAACGGTGACCATTTCGCAAGTGACAGTTTCATTCCTCTGATCGGACGAGCATCTCTCCGGTCAAAACACTTACTGCGAACTCTTAAGGAGTAAAACCATGCCAGCAAAAGATCCAAAGGAAGTTTTCCTGATGCTGCTTAGCGACGTGCGGCGGAGCACGGAAAGAGGCAACAAAATCTACGAGGAACTTGGCCAATTGGCGCAGGATCCGCAGGTCAAAGAAGCTCTGGAATCACGGGCATTCATTTCGCAGAGGACCCTCGAAAAGCTGGATCAATGTTTCAAACTCATCAATGAAAAGCCCATGCAGCTCTCAGGCCGCATTGAGGAGACCTTTTTGGAGGACTTCCGGAGAGAACTAGGCGAGATACAATCTCCCGAAGTCAGACACCTCTTCATTCTGGCAAAACTCGTTCATCTCACTCACCTTCGCATCGGCGAATATGTGGTCCTCGTTGCGGCAGCCGACCTTAGCGGACACTTCGGAGTGGGCGTTCTGCTCGAAAGCTGTCTGGGAGAAAAGCTGGCCTTTGTTGAGCGCACTCGCCGCCTCATCGGGCACATGGTTGAAACCAGAATCCTGGAGCGCATGCACGCTTGAGCAGGACTTCAACTCATTGCAATCGCACGCCGGTCCGGAACCTCTCTGGACCGGTGTGCGCCCAGTCTATTTTTCCGATTGTCATCCTGAGTGCAATGTGTGCATCCGCCTGGATCAGGTTCTGACGAGTGAACGGTAGAAAGTCTGCTGCGCTTTGCGCGAACGGCCTCTATGCTGTTTGTGACCCTTGTGAAAAGCCGCCGTTGAACTCTTTGCGTCTTCGCGGTGAATGAATCTGACCGCTGATCGCTGCCTTTGAAGTCGCCGACAATTTCCCTGAACCAGCTGCAATAGAAATAGAGGGATAAAAAGGCCTGACCCCAGCCGCCCGAGCCGACTCCCCGGAGTCAACCGCATCCCTTGTGGGGGCACGCGTTCCGCAAGGAAACCGTCAAGTGGGCGATTTTCCTCAGCATGATTGCCTTCGTCATCACCCCCTGAAGGACCGGGTCGCCGACGTGCTTGTCGCCGCGAGCTTCCTCATCGGCCTGCTCCTGAATCTGCCCTTCTAACCTGCCCTTCTTTGGGTAAACTCTGACCTTGAGTGTGAGCTGGACCGTCTAAGAGGTGCGGTATGCCTTCTCCACCAGACCTGCGAGACGCGATCCTCAATGCGTGGAAGACCAACAACCGGGTTACCATTTTCCTCGTCGAGCATTTACCCGCGGAACTCTGGGAGGCCACTGTGCCCGGAGCGCCGCGCCGCACCATCCGGATGATTGCCGGTCACATTCACAACGCCCGCTGTATGTGGATCAAGACCCTCGGCAAAGAGCATGGCATCGCCGTGCCGCCAAGCGTCGACCGGCACAATGTGACGCCGAAAGACCTCATCCCGGCGCTGCAGCAAAGTGGCGAGGGCATCCTGAGCCTACTCAAGCTCGGCTGCGACCACGGAGGCACGATTCCCGATTCGAAGTCTTACGTCTGGCGCAACCTCCCTCTCGACGTTGGCCACGTTCTGGGCTATTTCATCGCCCACGAAGGCCATCACCGCGGACAGATTGTCATGCTCGCTCGCCAGCTCGGGCATCGCCTGCCAGCCGATGTGACCAACGGCCTTTGGCTCTGGTCAAAGCGCTCCCGCGAAGCCTAGCCAATCACTCAAAGCCGCGGGGTCGCCCAAATTAATTGGCCGACGACTTTTCGGAATCAGCAATAATAGAGATAGGGAATAGAGGGGAGAAGGCCCGGCTCATCGCAGCCGGGCTTTCTCCTTTGTCGGAGACGTCGCAACTCCCATGCAATCAATGACGAGTCAATAAGCCCATTGCTTTCAGTCATCGTCGCCCAGAGTCTTGGTTTTCAATGAATTACGGACAAGTCCATTGTTTTCTGCGATCTATCGGAGATGACGAAGCGGCCGACAGCAATAAATCGTTTAGAATGAATCGATTTCGGCTTAATCCTTTAGAATGAATCGCTTTCAGGTTGTCCTTTTAGAATCAATGAGTCTCAGATTCAGGGGGGAGGGGGTGGGGGTACCATATTCAGGTGCGCGTCTTCCCCAAATTCCTCATATCGGCCCACTCGCCCGCTCAGTTCCCGGAGCCATCGGTCCCCGAGATCGCCTTCCTCGGCCGTTCCAACGTCGGTAAGTCGAGCCTCCTGAACGCGCTCCTCGGCTCAAACCAGGCCAAGGTCTCCTCCACCCCCGGACGCACCCGAGCCATCAACTTCTTCTCCATCGCCGACACCCCGCAGCGCCAGCAGCCCCAGCTATACTTCGCCGACCTGCCCGGGTACGGCTACGCCAAAATCTCGAAATCCATCTCCGCCGAATGGCCCAAGTTCATCGAGCCTTACCTCGCCGAGCGCCCCACGCTCGCCCTCTGCCTCTGCCTGGTCGACAGCAACATCCCGCCGCAACCCTCCGACGCCCAGCTCATCCACTTCCTCAAGACCATCCAACGCGACTTCCTGGTGATCGCCACCAAGGCCGACAAGCTCTCCGGAAACGGCCGCGCCAAAGCCCACTCCGCCCTGACCAAAGGCCTCGAGACCGATAACCTGCTCCTCTGCTCCGCCAAAACCGGCGCCGGCCTCAAGGAACTCTGGTCCGCCATCCAGACCGCCGCCAATCCCGCCTAAGGCGTGATCACCGTCTCGCTGCCGTCCCGAGTCACCGTGACTGCGACCGGAATCCCGCCGCTCTCCACCTCGCGCCGCACCGCCGCCATGAACGTCCCAGCCTCCGCCTCGCTCATCCGCACATGCCGCTGACCCGCCAGCGCCCGCCCCAGATACCGAGGCGCAGCCTCCAGCCACCGCTGCCGCGAGGTTGCCGCCCCAGCCGTATCCAGAGCCTGTGCCGCCAGCCGATCCACCACCGGCAGCCACCGCAGCGGCTCCCGCGCCACCCTCCACGTAACCGCCACCCCTTCACCCGGCGCCCACCCCAGCCTCCGCGCTCCCCGCGCCTCCAGCGTCTCCATCCCGGGGGCGTCCCCCGACACGATCTCCGGCTGCACCCCGCGCTCCACCATCTCCGCCACCGCCCCCCGGGGCACCCCCACCAGCACCACCGACACAGGCCTGCTCCTTCGAATCTCGTTCTTCAGAATCCGCAACGCTTCATCGAGTGTGTTCACCAGGAAATCGCATGCCCCGCTGCGAATTGCTCCCTTAGCCCGCGCTAGATCAGCCTCGAGCCCGAGCGAAGCTGCTCCGGCAATATTCGCAGCAATCGCCAGCGCGACCCCGCTCCAGTCAAGCCCCGCGTAAAGACAGCAGGGAACCGCCCAGCTCCGGCGACACCGCCGTCAGCGCGGCGAACCGCTCGTAGACATCCGTAATGTCAGGGAATTCCTGGGACGGAAGCTGACCCGAACTCATGCCCTCACTCTAGAGCATCGTGCCCATGGACGCCTTACCAGGTCGAGTACGCCTGTCCGTCCGTGCCCACTTCCTGCGACCCGCTGTGCACGTCGTTGATGCCCGGCTCCGTCTGGTCGATGCTCTCGAGCGTGTCATCAGTCGTCGTCACCCATGTCTCGCTCGAATGCGTCATCGGGTCCTTGGGAATCTCGCGGAGATAGCCCGACTGCACCAGGTCGTCCATTGACTGGGGTGCCTTCTCCTTATCCATCGTGTAAGAGTCGATGGCATTGCGCATCACGTGCAGATCTTCCTTCAGAACCGCTTCCTTGGCGTTCTTCACTGAAGCCACGTAGCTGGGAATAGCGATGGCCGCAAGCACGCCGATGATCAGCATCACGACCATCAGCTCCACCAGGGTAAAGCCACTCTCGCGTGTCGAGTTGTGCTTCAGCTGTTGCACTGCTACCAGTCCTTGTACTTCGTTCCATCGAGCGCCGTGCCATCCGACTTCGAGTACACGTCAAAGACGCTCTGCCCGCCAAAGGAATCGCTCGTCGGGTCGTCCTGCATCGACCGCATCCCCCATTCCGCTTTGCCGGTCATCGGATCTACCGGAATGCGCCTCAGGAACCTGACCTTCTTTCCCTGGACATCCACGCCGTCAACCAGCGTCTGCAGGTCCGGAGGGTAACCCTGCGAATCAACCTTGGTGATAAATGCGTTCTTATCGGCAGCGTCCTTATAGTGGTCGATCGCGTCGCGCATCTGCCACAGGTCATAACGCAGCTCGCGCTCCTTCTCGCGCTTTACCTGGAACCGCGCGATCGGCACCGCTGCCCCCGCCACCAGGGCGAGAATCGCCACCGTTACAATCAGTTCCACGAGGGTCAGGCCCGCCTCGCGTCCCCTTGCCTCGGATTCCAAGCCCGGCGATCTCAGATTCCGCCGCATATTCACATCCACTGCTGCGCCTGCTGTCTTCAGGGCTTTACTTGGACAATCGCCCGCGATCCGGTCGCCGGTAGCGATTGCTGACTGCTGTTGCGCGCCATTGGCCGGGTAATCACCACTGCTGCGTCGCCCGGTGACTTCGCCTGGAAGGTCAACACGCACACCGTTCCGTTTCCAGTCACGCCATGTGTTCCCGGCGGACGTGAAGCCGAGATCGCCACGTTGCCACTGCCGTCATCGCGATGCACCAGGGCCACCGCCTGTCCATCCTGCCCGAGGAAGTTCACGCCTTTACCCGGTGTGTCTCCCAGGTCTACGTTGATCAGGCTCAGCTTCGTCTCGTCGTACTGCACCTGCATTGGCACCGAGAAGATGTCCGTCCCACCGGAGAGATTCACCGCGACCTGGAAGGTCGAGCCCACCTTCTGCTGGCTGATCTCCGGAGCCAGTTGCAGCTTCACCTGGCCGTTTGCTTCCTGCTGCATGTTGTTCACCGCGGTCGCCGCCGCCGCTGCCGCGCTTGGTGGTGCCGCTGGGACTGCCCCCTGGGTGCCTACAGGCGGAGGTACGGTGAAGGTTCCGGGCTTCGGAGTCGTCGGGCGAGCGGTGTCCTGGCTGATGTGCCGCAGCTCGATCGTGTTGCCTGTGCCGGTGTCAAGCTCGCGCAGGTTCAGTGGGTTGAGCATCTCCGCCCGCACCACATGCGGAATCAGCAGGAATACGATCTCGTCGTCCTGCGTGGTCTTGTCATTGCTGCTGAAGATGTACTTCAGGATCGGCACCGACGCCAACCCTGGCGTTCCGCTCAGTGAATTCGAAACCTGCCGCTGCAGAATTCCGCCCAGAATATTCGCCTCACCTTCCTTCAGGCGAATCGTCTGGTCAACGGTGCGCTGGGTGATGATTGGTTCGTTGATGCCGCCCAGATTCGAAAAGCCATTCTGCGATGAGACCTCAATCTTGAGTTTCAGGGTCACATCGCGGTCGTAGTGAACCGTCGGCTTCACCGTGATGTTCACGCCGATGTCGAGGTACTGGAACTGCGTATTGACAAGCGAACTGACGATCGCCGTCGCCGCTCCCGTCTGGTACGAGCCGGTGGCCACGGGCAGCTTCTCACCGATCTTCAGCGTCGCTTCCTGACCGTCTGAGGCGCGGATACGCGGATTTTGCAGGATTCGCGTCGAGCTGTCGGTCAGCAATAGGTTCGCCGTGGCCTGGCCGATGGTGACCGCGAAGTTCGTCCCATTCAGATGCGCCAGGCTGTTCAGCGTCAATCCATTGCTGGTGTTGCTCGTAGTGCTTGTACCAGTTGTAGTAGAAGACGAAGACGACGATGAAGAAGTGTTTGTGTTGTTGTAGTTTGACGCCTGAAAGTTGACCGTAGCTGTCTGCGGCAACTGAACGCCGATGGTGCGTTCGTAGTTGCGGCTCACTTCGAGAACCGCGACGTCGACCACAACCTCCGGCTTGGCCTTGTCCAGATCGGAGATGAGCTTCTGCGCCAGTAGCAATTCATCCGGGGTACCGCGCATGATGATCGCGTTCTGGCTGGCTACGCCATAGATCTTTGCCGTCTGGAACATGTTGCGCAGCGCCGTCTGCAGATCGGTAAAGTCGTTCTGCTGCGCCACGTTTGTCAGATAAAAGGTCTGGACCGCCTCTTCTTCGAGCTCGGTGCGCTTGGCGCGCGTGTTCTGCGCCACAAAGATCGTATTCGCCGTGATGGGCCGCCAGAAGGTCCCGGAAATGGTCCCGATAATTCGCAGTGCGTCGTACAGGTCGACATTGGTCAGGTCCACCTGAATGCGCTTTGACGTGTAGTCCGGATCAAAGAGGACGTTAACGCCCGCCAGTCTTCCTACCGTCTGATAGATGACCTTGCTGTCTTCGACCGAGTGCAGAGTCAGAGGCTCGTTTGAGAGCGGTTTCAGCTCGATTGGAGAACCGATCCCGCTCAGCTGGCTTTCCTCCGGGGTCACCGAGGTTTCCTGATTGGTCTGGGCGGCGGCCTTGTCGCGCATGGCCTTGATTTCCTGCTGCGCCAGCTCATCGCTGGGGTCGATCTCCAGCGCCCGCATAAATTCGGTCAGCGCTCCGGAAGCGTCGCCCTGGTCCCGCAGCTTCTCTCCCTGCTTGACATGAATGCTGGCCGCTGAGAACCGCGTCCGCTCATAGCTGGTCTTGTACCGCAGGTCCTTGGGGCTTTTCTGGAACGCTCTGGCATAGAGCTGAAAAGCCAGGTCAATGTTCCCCGCGGTTTCGGCTGCCTGCCCCTGCTTATACAGCTTCGAGGCTGACTCCTTGGCCAGCTTGTCTTCCGATTCGGCGTGTACGCGGGAGGAGAAAACACCCAGTCCGAGGCCCATGGACACGGCCAGAACGGCAAGCGTCCCCCACCTGAAAATACGATGATTCATCAAACTCCAGCAGCTTGCTTCCGATGTTGCGTTGCAGTCTCTGGCGACTCGCGTCCACCATAAGGGCGCGAAATCTAACCTCTGTTTTCTCATCGCCGAGCGCTGGTCGAGTATAGCATCGCGCCCCGCGCCATTTGGCCGCGCGGAAGCCTTCACCCTGCGTGCTAGCATGGAAATTCAGACTCCCATCCATGCCCCGGCAATCCACACATTCTGTCGCTCAGGCTCCCGCCAAAAAGAAGCCCCGCGATCCGCTCGCCGCCGGAGAGCGCGATGCCGCCGTCAACCGCGCCGCCAGTCACAATTACTTCCTCCTCGACCGCTTCGAATGCGGTGTCGCCCTGCGTGGCACTGAAGTGAAATCCATCCGCGAAGGTAAGGCTAACCTGAAGGACGCCTACGGAATCATTAAAGATGGCGAGGCCTTCCTGCTGAATGCCCATATTGGGCCATATTCCCACGGCAATATCAGCAACCACGATTCGCTCCGGACGCGAAAACTCCTTCTGCACCACGAGGAAATCCGCAAACTAATCGGACAGACGCAGCTCAAGGGTCATACGCTCATACCCACGCGACTCTATTTTCGGAATGGCCGGGTCAAGTGCGAACTGGCCGTCGCCAAAGGCAAGCAGGACTGGGACAAGCGTGAAACCGAACGCCGCCGCGAAGCCGACCGCGAAGCCCGCGCCGCCATCGCCCACAGCAAAGGGAAGTACGCGACGTAGGGCTCTTTCAGGCGTGAACCAATTCGACACGAGATTCGTGTAACACTATAATCGTGACATGAAGTCCCGTTTGCGGAACATTACGGTGACCGTAGAAGAAGAGGTAGCTCGCTGGGCTCGTATTGAGGCCGCGCGCAGGGAACTCAGTGTCTCCCGCCTGCTCGGAGGAATACTTCGCGAGCGCATGGTGCAAGAGGACGCTTACGAATCTGCGATGCGTCGGGCATTGGCACGGAAGCCCTTCTTAAAGTCAGACGGGCCTCACCTGACACGTGAAGAGGTCCATGACCGCGCCCGTCTTCGTTGATACAAACGTCCTTCTCTATGCGATGGACAAAGCCGACATGCAAAAACAGCATGTGGCCCAGAGCTGGCGTGCTGAACTGTGGAAGAGCCGCCGGGGCCGAATCAGTTATCAGGTCTTGCAGGAGTTCTACGCAAATGTGGCACAAAAATGGCCGGCCATGCGGGATCAGGCGCGTGCGGAAGTGAGGGATCTTCTTGCTTGGCGGCCTGTGCCTGTTGATTCCGGCGTGCTCGAGCAGGCGTGGAAGCTTCAGGACCGTTACCAGCTTTCTTTCTGGGACTCACTGATCGTGGCAGGCGCCAAGGCCGCTTCATGCCGTTACCTTCTCACCGAGGATTTGCAGTCGGGACAGGATCTGAATGGCGTGTTAGTTGTTAATCCGTTCCTCTACGACCCTGCTTTTCCCCTTCCCGTGTAGGCTAATGATCGCCAAAAGGTAAATGACACACATGAAAACTGAACTCCTCTTCACCCCCGCTGCTTCCGCTCCTTCCGAACTCCTCACCGTCTTCGCCGCCGACAACTCGACAAGTAAAGATAAGGATGCGAAGCCTGAAGTCACCCTCCTGACTTCCGACGAGGCCGTCAGAAAAGCCGCGAACTTCGTCCTCACCACCGGAGAATTCAAGGCCGAAGCCAACGAGACTCTGCTTCTGCATGCCCCCGAGGGCCTCGCCGCCACCCGCCTCCTCATCGTCGGCCTGGGCAAGGCGGCTAAGGCCGACCCGCACGCCATCCGCAGGGCCGCTGGAACCGCCGTCCGCTTCGGCAAGCCGCGCGGGATCCGATCATTGGCTATTCTCGTCCCCGAAGGCAGTTTCGACCCTACCCAGTCCACGCGCGCCATCGCCGAAGGTGCTATCCTCGCCGACTTCGACTCAGACACCTATCGCACCGACCGTAAGGACCGCAGCATCAAAGCGGTCTCCGTCCTCGTTCCTCCGGGCGTCGACAAATCCCCTGCCGAAGCGGGTCATCGCGAAGGCGTCATCATCGCCGAGTCCCAGAACTTCGCCCGCACCCTGATTAACGAGCCCGGCAACCGCATGACTCCCACCATCCTCGGGCAGCGCGCCGCCGAGATGGCCGCTGAAACCGGATTGAAGTGCGAAGTTCACAGTACCGACAAGCTCCGCGATCTCAAGATGGGAGCCTTTCTCAGCGTCGCCCAGGGCTCCGACGAGCCTCCTGCCCTCATCGTCATTCAATACGAGCCAGAATCGACCAGCCCCGACACGCCCGTCATGGGGCTCGTTGGAAAGGGAATTACCTTCGACACAGGGGGCATCTCCATCAAGCCCGCCGACAACATGGAGAAGATGAAGTACGACATGGCCGGCGGAGCCGCCATGATCGGAGCTATGCGCGCCATCGCCCGGCTGAAGCCAGCTATCAAGGTTATCGCCGTCGTCTGCGCCGCCGAAAACATGCCCTCAGGCAAAGCCGTCAAACCCGGAGACATCACCTTCGCCATGTCCGGCAAGTCCATCGAGGTCATCAACACCGACGCTGAAGGCCGCATGGTGCTCGCCGACGGCCTGCACTACGCCCGCGAACTCGGCGCCACCCGCCTCATCGACGCCGCCACCCTCACCGGAGCCGTCGCCATCGCCCTCGGCCAGATCAACGCCGGCGTTTTCGCCAACGACGACGAAGCCTACCAGCACTTCGCTAGAGCGCTCGAAATCTCCGGCGAAAAATTCTGGCGTCTCCCCGTCGAGGACGAATACCGCGACCAGATCCGCTCCTCCATCGCCGACATCCAGAACACCGGCCTCACCCGCTACGGAGGAGCCACCAACGCCGCCATGTTCCTCAAGGAATTCGTCGGCGACACTCCCTGGCTGCACCTCGATATCGCCGGCATGGCCTGGCAGGACGCCGAGAAGCCCTGGTCTGCCAAGGGCCCCACCGGCGTAGCCGTGCGCAGCATCGTCGAGTGGGTCCGCACCTACGCCTGATCAAAGTTGAGTATCTACTCCGTTGTCGCGCCCCCGGAAGGCTTACAATCTAGCCGTCAGGGAATTTTCAATGCCTCTCATCCGAGCCTGCAAGAACTGCGGCACCAAAAACCGCATCCCCTCGTCGCACCTCGCCGATACTGGCCGCTGCGGATCGTGCAGGTCCGATCTCCCCCCCATCGACGAGCCAATCCACGCCGACACCGCCCTCTTTGACGACATCATCCAGAACGCCCGCGTTCCCGTCCTCGTTGATTTCTGGGCGGACTGGTGCGGACCCTGCCACATGGCCGCGCCCGCCGTTGCCCGCACCGCCGCAGAAATGGCCGGCCGTGCCATCGTCCTCAAAGTCGACACCGAGAAGCACCCCGAGCTTTCCGCCCGCTACAACATCCGCGGCATCCCCAACTTCATCGTCTTCGCCGGCGGCAAGCTGGTCACCCAGCAGGCGGGAGTCGTCGGCCACGAGCAGATGGAATCCTGGCTGCGCAGCGCCTCATCTCTGGCAGCCACATAACTCTGGTGTTCGACCTCTGGATCCTACGACGTGCGTTGGCGCGCGATAGAATTCCTTCGTAAGCCCCCGCCAGATTTACGCCACCCAGGAGCACTCCCATGCAAAGTCGCATCGTCGGCACCACCATGCCGGTCCTTGAATTCATCCTCGAACCCAACGACGCCATCATCTCCGAAGCCGGTGAGCTCTCCTGGATGTCCGGCAATGTCCAGATGACCACCCACACCCAGATGGGTGGTGGCGGAGGATTCTTTGGTGCCATCCGCCGCGTCGCCGGCGGCGGCAGTCTCTTCATGACCGAGTACCGGCCCTATGGAGGCCCTGGAGAAGTCGCCTTCGCCACCCGCGTTCCCGGCCACATCCTTCCGGTTGAGATCAGTGCTGGCCACGAGCTCATGATCCATCGCCACGGCTTCCTCTGCGCCACGCCGCAGATCACGCTCGGTGTCGGCTTCCAGCAATCGCTCGGCGCCGGTATCTTCGGCGGCGACGGCTTCATCCTCCAGCGAGTCGGCGGCGGCGGCATCGCGTGGATCGAGCTCTCCGGCGAAGTCGTCCTCAAGGAGCTTCGCCCCGGCGAAATCATCCGCGTCCATCCCGGCCATGTGGGAGCCTTCGAAGGCACTGTCTCCTTCCAGATCACCACCGTCCCCGGCATCCGCAACATGATCTTCGGCGGAGACGGCATCTTCCTCGCCCAACTCACCGGCCCCGGTAAAGTCTGGCTGCAGACGCTGCCCATATCGCGTCTTGCCCACGCGCTCGTGCCTTACTTGCCGTCCCCCGCGCAGGAAAGAACCGAGGGAGGCATTGTCGGCGGCATCATCGGCTCGGTGCTCAGCGGCGGTCGATGAGGCCGAACCGGCAGCCTAACGCAATAAGAAAGGATCAGCACACACTAGTGAAAACATCTCGCCTGACCGCAATCCTGCCTCTCATCTTCTTTTCGCTTTTCACTGCTGCTGCCGCTCCCGCGCAATCCCCGCAGTTCACTGCAACGCTCGACTCCATGTTCAACAAGCATGAGTTCGCCGGAGCCTTCTTCGGACCCGCGCGCTGGTTGCACGGCGGATCCGAATACACTACGGTCGAGCCATCCGCCGACGGCCCTAAGGGAAGCCAGGACATCGTCCAGTACGACACTGCCTCAGGCAAGCGCACCGTCCTGGTCTCCGCAACAAAATTGATTCCCGCCGCCGGTGCTAAGCCCCTCCGTATCGAGGACTACGCCTGGTCGCCCGACAACCACCTTCTTCTGATCTACACCAACTCGAAAAAAGTCTGGCGTCTGAACACGCGCGGCGACTACTGGGTGCTCGACCTCGCTTCCGGCAAGCTGACCAAACTCGGCGGTGACGTGCCTGAGTCTACTCTCATGTTCGCCAAGTTCTCGCCCGACTCGCACAGCGTCGCCTTCGTCCGCGCCAACAACATCTATGTGCAGGATCTATCCACCTTCGCCGTACGCGCCCTCACCACCGACGGATCAACGACCCTTATCAACGGAACCTCCGACTGGGTCAATGAGGAAGAGCTGAAAATCCGCGACGGTTTCCGCTGGAGTCCCGACAGCCAGTCCATCGCCTTCTGGCAATTCGACACCACCGGAGTCGGCGACTACACGCTGATCAACGACACCGCGCAGGAATACCCGGTCACAACCAGGTATCTCTATCCCCAGCCGGGCACCACCAATTCCGCCGTGCGCGCCGGCGTTGTCTCCGCGCATGGAGGCCCCGTCACCTGGATCAAGCTTCCCGGCGACCCGCGCCAGCACTACATCGCGCGCCTCGACTGGATTCCCGGCTCGAACGACGTCATCTTGCAGTACCTGAACCGCCTGCAGAACACCAACAGCGTCTACATCGCCGATGCAAAGACCGGAGAAGCGCAGCCTTTCTTTGAAGACACCGACAAAGCATGGGTTGATGTCGTCGACACCTTCGACTGGGTCGACAACAGCAAGTCCCTCGTCTGGCTCAGCGAGCGCGACGGCTGGCGTCACGCCTATGTCGTCCCGCGCGCGACCGGGAAGCCGCTGCTCATCACCAACTTTGCCGCCGACGTCATGCGCGAAGTCGCCGTCGACGACAAGAACGGCTGGTTCTACTTCGAAGCCTCGCCCGACAACGCTACGCAGGCCTTCCTCTATCGTTCGCGCCTCGACGGCACGGGAACGCCCGAGCGCGTTACGCCTTCCAATCTGACCGGCACCCACTTCTACGACCTCTCGCCAGATGGCCAGTGGGCCTTCCACATCCATTCCAGCTTCACCCATCCGCCAGTCACTGAGCTCGTCCATCTGCCCGATCACAAAACCGTCCGCGCCCTCCAGACCAACGACCAGCTCATCGCCAGGGTCAAGGATCTCCTCTCGCTGCCCACCGAATTCTTCAAAGTCCCCGTCTCCGGCGGCGTCACTCTCGACGGTTACATGATGCGGCCGCCTAACTTCGATCCATCGAAGAAATATCCCGTCCTCGTTAATGTGTACGGCGAGCCTGCCGCCACTCTGGTGCGCGATTCATGGGGAGGCAACGGCCGTCTCTATCACGCGCTCATCGCTCGCGAGGGATACATCGTCGTCAGCTTTGACAATCAGGGAACGCCCGCGCCCAAGGGCAGGGAATGGCGCAAGGTGGTCTACGGCAGCGTCGGCGTTCTCTCCGCCGCGCAGCAGGCCGACGCCATTCGCAATCTCGCCAGGGAGCGCAGCTACATCGACACCTCGCGCATGGCCATCTGGGGTTGGAGCGGCGGCGGATCGAACACCCTCAACCTCATGTTCCGCTCGCCCGGTCTCTTCAAGGCCGGCATCGCCGTCGCGCCCGTCGCCGACGAGAGCCACTACGACACCATTTACCAGGAACGCTATATGGGCCTGCCGCAGGACAATGTGAAGGGCTACCACGACGGGTCGCCCATCAACTTCGCCCAGAACCTGACCGGACATCTGCTCGTCATCCACGGCTCAGGAGACGACAACGTCCATTTTCAGGGAACGGAGCTGCTCATCAACCGGCTCGTCGAGTTGGGAAAGCCCTTTGACTTCATGGATTATCCCAACCGCACGCATTCGATCTCAGAGGGCCCGGGAACCTCGTTCCACGTCTACAGCCTGATCGCCCGCTACCTCGAGGATCACGTGCCCCCGGGTGGGGTGCCGCAGTAAGGCAACTTAATCGGATACAAATCCGGGTGCCCCACGTCTCGCCCTTGGGACGTGGGCTCAACCCTTCAGAACACCGTCCGTCCCGTCGGCTCGCCTTGCTGCACCCTGCTCAGCCACGACTCAAAGATCGCTTCCGCCTGATCTTTCGTGTGGTTGGCAATGACGAAGTGATACTTCTCGCCCGATTTGAGAACGACACCGTCCTTGTGAACCTTCGCGATTACGTCTACGGGAAAGTTCAGATCGGGTTGATCGGGACAGCTGAAATGCAGCCGCGCCGCCGTCAGCTCGAGCTGACCGGTGCAGCCGCCGAACACCTTTTTGTGGGTCGCTTCAAATCGGGTAGGCAGAAAACGCGCCGCCGGCCGCGTCGGAGCGGTCTTGGGCGCAGCGTCTCTGGCCATGACCGAGCTTTCTGGTCGCGTCCCATCCGCCGGAACAATTGGCGACGGCTTGGCCAGGGATCGCGCCGGCATCGGCTGCTGAGGTGTCGTGTTCGGCGAGATCTGTATATCAGCCTTGGGATGCGCCGGCTTCTTGTCGCTTCCGCTCAGAAAAAGTCCACACAAGATGCCGATCACCAGCAAAAAGGCCGCTCCGACGTGGAGAGAAGTGTCCGAACTCGACGCCGGCCACGAGCCTCCTCGTCCTTTCGCCATATTGATCGGCAATACCTTGCCAACGCCAAGCCGCTCAGCATCCAGGGGCCCGGGAGCATTCCCGGAGGGTCTTTGCCCTCTCTTCCGCTTCGTAAACCGATCCAGGTCAAAAATCTTCGCCACAGTAACCTCCCAGGCGACGCAGTTAGGATGAAATCCCGCAGTCGTGCAGCGAGTTCCAATGGTGCATTCATCCTAGCCCTGTCCGCACCAGGGCAGCAATCGCGCCGGAATGATCAATTTAGATGCAGATTTTCTGATCCCTGATCCCCGGCCGGGTGCCCCAGGTCCCGATTCTGGGACCTGGGTTCTGAGCCCTGAGCCCTGCCCTACTGCGGCACCTGCCATCCCGCCCCGGCATTCTCCATCATGATCTGCCCGGGTTGCGGGCCCGAGATGGCCTCCGCCATTTCCGGAAAGGCCGCCTTCATATCGTCTGTCTTCACCCACACCGGCACATCGACCATCGTGGAGTGATAATTCACCATAGTCTGCAAAAAGCCGCCCTGCTTCACCGGCGGCGTGAATGCATCCACGCTCGTCACCTGGCGATGTCCGTAACAGAAGCGTCCACCTACGCGCTGCCCCAGCGGAGTTAGCGTGTATCGGTCCACCTTGATCGCCATCTCCGCCTGTCTTGTCAGCAGGCCTGCACCTGTCATCGCGTCCAGGCGCTTCTCCTCCGCCTTGGCATCGCTACCCGGGCTTACCTCATACGGAAATCGCATGACCATCGGGAAAAGGCACTCATTGTGGCCTTCGAAGTATGTATTCAGGGCCTTCTCAAGCTTCGCGTTCGTCGGCTTCGTATCGGTCGCGCATCCTAGAACCAGAATCGCCGCACAAGCCGATAGCAACCACGTCTTGCTCATGTCTTTCACTCTTTCGCCAGCGTGATTTCGAACCATCTGACGTAAGAAGCCAGGAACGCCAAATCCGCCGCCTGAGCCCTCCCGAAGAAAATTCCACTGTTTGATGAAACGCTGTCGCGCTTCCCATCACTAACCCTATGCAGACGGTACCACCGTAGAAGTTCGCGAGGGCAAAACCCACGAGCGGCCTCGACGCTCAGCATCCGCATCCTCAGCGGATCCTCTCCCTCGCTCAGCGAGGGGCCATCACCCGCGTGAGCCCCTCGCCCCGCCCATCTACAACCATTCGGCGCGATCCGCATCTTTTTCAATGAACGCGAGGAAAGATGAAGATCACAGGGATAATTCTGATTATTGTCGGCGTCGCCGCCCTCCTTTATGGAGGATTCACTTACACCACCCAAAAGAAAGCCGTCGACCTCGGTCCGCTCCAGGTCGAAAAGACCGAACATCACTCCGTCCCGCTCCCGCCGCTCCTCGGAGTTGTCGCCATCATCGGTGGCGGAGCCCTCTTTTACTTCGGCGCCAAAGAAGGCCGGTAGAATCCGCGAGCCGCTGGGTTTTTAGAGGTCCCGAAACTTCAGGCTGGT
>CAVRXY010000003.1:0-280637 GCA_963725225.1 uncultured Acidobacteriaceae bacterium | reverse complement strand
TCATCTGATGAGAAACAAAAGAGATAGTGGCGATGGCAGGATTCGGGCGAAGGAAACGCTGTCCGGGGATGGCATGGGCTGTTCGCTGGCGGACAGGGATGGGTCTCGACGGCTTTCAATTCGGTGCTGGTCCCGTCCATCCCTTAGGGTGGATGTAGCATCTTACTAGCCGCAAGCTAGGGAGTTGGGCCAAAATGCAACGCACTTTATCCACCGGTTATGTCGTGCTCGCGCTCGCATGCCTCGCCGTTTCGTCGCGGCCTGTTTCTGCCGCTTCCGGCGCGGCGGGGCCGCCGGTGGTTGCAGCTCCGGGAGCCGCTGCGGGGGCGACGCCGGAGCGAATGCGGGACAGCAGAACAGAGATCCGCTGAGCCAGTCGGAATCGGACCAGATCGCCGAGCTGCGCGATCAGCCGGTGCCGCGCATCAAGCTGTACCAGAAATTTATTGAGCAGCGGATCTCAGCGATCAAAGATCTGGGCACCAATCCCAAGGCTGAGGATCGCAAGGCTCAGCTGCGTGCGCGCTTCGAGGAGTTCACCCGGCTGTCGGATGAGTTGCAGGACAATCTCGATACCTTCGACGCGGCCCATGCCGACATTCGCAAGGCGCTGAAGGACCTGGTGCCGGCCAGCGCGAAGTGGCCCGAGATTCTGAAACAGGCAGCGCCCGATCCGGCGTATGATTTTTCCCGCAAGACGGCGCTCGAAGCCGCGCAGAGCACGAGCGACCAGGCAAAAGAGCTGCTGGACAGCCAGACGAAATACTTCGCCGAGCACAAAGACGAAGCGGGCAAGAACGGGACCGGGCCGAGCTGAGGCTCAGGGCTCAGGGCTCAGGGCTCAGGGCTCAGGGCCAGAAGAAGCAATAAACCAGCGCTTGAATCTGGCGCAAGCACTATCGCTTCGCTGCGGTGATTCCTCAACCTGTTCCCTGTGCCCTGTACCCTGTGTTAGTGAATCCTGAAATTGTTCGATGGTTTGAGGAGGAGTATCGCGAGCTTCGGCCGCGCGCTCCGATGCCTCCTTTTGAAGTCCGGTTCTACCATTTCACCAGCCTGAACACGACGATCCGCCTGCGCGAAGGACGGATCAAGGTACATCTGTCCGACCTGCTCGAAGGCGCGCCGGAGCCGGTGCTGCGGGCGATCGCGCACATCCTGATTGCCAAGCTCTATCGGAAGCCGGTCGAGGCGGCGGAATCGCTCCGCTACCGGCGGTTCACTTCAAGCGAGGCGGTGGTGCGGCAGAGCGAGCGCATCCGGCAGACGCGCGGGCGTAAACGCATCTCGACGGCCAAAGGCGATCACTACGATCTCGACGAGGTTTTCGAGGCGCTGAACACGCGCTTCTTCCACGGATTGATGGGGCGTCCGCAGCTCACCTGGAGCGGACACACGGCGAAGCGGCTGCTGGGCCACTACGACGCCGCCCACAACACCATCATGGTGAGCCGGGTCTTCGACCGCAGGAATACGCCGCGGTTTGCGATCGAATATCTGATGTATCACGAGATGCTGCATCTCAAGCATCCGGTGAGGGCGAAGAACGGACGCCGCTGCGTGCACTCACGCGAGTTTCAGGCTGAGGAGCGGCTGTTTCCGGAGCTGGAGCAGGCGAAGGCGTATTTGAAGACGCTGTAGTCGCGGCTCTAACGCGAATCAGCCGAAGCCGGTGCGGGCGTGCCCAAAACCTGAAACGTAGCCCGACGCCGCGCCCAGGCGATCAACGCGATTCCTGCGACAATCGAGCCGATGCTGGCTACCTGCGCGTTGCTCATTCCCCAGTAAATCTTCGGGTTGATGCGGATGAACTCCACGAGAAAGCGCGCGATGCCGCTGAGCACGAGGTATTCGCCGGTGAGCTGGCCGATGGGACGGGGCCGCTCGGGCGAGCCGCGGCGCCAGAGGATCCACGCGATCAGCAGCGCGACGATCAGCTCGTAGATGGGCGTGGGATGCACGCGACTCGGGCGGGGTCGGTACCAGGCCGTTGGGAAAGCCCATTCCCCAGGGCAGTTTGGTCGGAATGCCGTAGTCGCCGTCGCCGGAGGTGAAGCAGCCGAGCCGGCCGACGCCGTAACCGATCGCGGCGGCGGCGGTCGAGAGATCCAGCATGGCCAGCCGCCCGATGCCGTAGCCGCGCCCCTGCCAGACGAGCGCGAGAATGCCGGCGACGAGCCCGCCGAACCAGGCAAATCCGGCGCGGTCGAAGAGCGACGCCAGGGGATGTTGCATCAGCGCCTGCGGGTCTTCGAGCACATGCCAGAGTTTCGCTCCGATGACGCCGGCCACGGTGGAGACTGCAACGATTCCGATGGCGTCGGCGTCTATCCGCCAGCGGCGGAAATTCCGATGGAGAACCCATCAGGCGCAGACCGCCGCCAGCCAGAGCATAATGCCAAAGGTGCCGACGGAAGAAGTGACCAATATGAATGAACGGATACATGCGGAAGCGACTGCTTCAAGTATAGCTTCCACAGAGGGTTTTGGAGATATTCTAGAGCCTGTGAATCACGCCAAGCATCCATAAGGATTTTCCCGTTCTGTTCAGCGAGAAGCAGATCGCCGAACGCACCGCCGAGATTGGCCGCCAGATCGACCAGGACTACGCCGGCAAGAGCGTGGTTCTGGTCGGAGTGCTGAAGGGCGCGGCCATCTTCCTGGCCGACCTCGCGCGCAGTATCACCATCGACTGCACCTTCGACTTTGTCGCCGTCTCCAGCTACGGCAAGGGCCAGCGCACCAGCGGCGCCGTCAAGCTGATCAAGGACCTCGATCAGCCGATCGAAGGCAAGAACATCATCATTGTCGAAGACATTCTCGATACCGGGCTGACGCTGTGCTTCCTGCGCAGCCTCTTCGAGCAGCACAAGCCGGCATCGCTGCGTATTGCCGCATTGCTCGACAAGCCCTCGCGGCGCCTGGAGAAAATCGATGCCGACTACGTCGGTTTCAAAATCCCCAACCACTTTGTAATTGGGTACGGCATGGACTATGCTGAGCGCTTCCGCAACGTGCCGGACATCCGGCTGATGCCGCCCGACTATCCCGAGCTGCACTAGGCCTAGCCTCGGCGAAAGGAGTTCCAGCTGATGACCCTCACCGCACTTGAAGAAATTGACGAAAACGAAGCACTTTCGACGCCGCCGCCTTTGCCAGGCAGGCCCTGTCCAGCCGCCGGGCGCTGGCCGCCGCCATCGACCACACTCTGCTGAAGCCGGAGGCGACCCGCGAGCAGGTATCCGAAGCTTTGCGCCGAGGCGGCCGAACATCGCTTTGCCTGCGCCATGGTGAATCCGGCATGGGTGCCGACGGCATACGCGGCGCTGGCGGGCACCGGTGTGCCCGTGGGCGTGGTTGTGGGCTTCCCGTTGGGCGCCAATCTCTACCTCGACCAAGCGCGAGGAGGCTGCGGCGCTGGTGCGCCTGGGCGCACGCGAGCTGGACATGGTGTTGAACATCGGCCTGCTGAAGTCAGGCGAGAATGGGCTGGTGCAGAACGACATTCGCGGCGTGGCCGAGGTTGTGCACGAGGCGGGAGCGATCCTGAAAGTAATACTTGAGACATCGCTGCTAAGTCTCGAAGAAAAGCTGCGCGCGTCAGAGCTTGCCTGCCTGGCCGGGGCGGATTTCCTCAAGACCAGCACCGGTTTCTCGACCGGCGGCGCGACGGCTGCGGATGTGGCGCTGCTGCGCGGCGTTGCCGGTGGCCGCTGCGGCGTGAAGGCTTCCGGAGGGATCCGCACTCTGGAGGACGCGAGAGCCATGCTGGAGGCGGGAGCAAACCGCATCGGAGCAAGCGCCAGCGTGGCCATCGTTCAGGCGCTGGACGCCGTCTGATCCTGACGCATTCCGATCGACCTCGGGTACTCGCAGGGTGCACCGGACGCGCTATCATGGCTCGTCCGCGCACTTCCCTGCCCGCCCTGTGCCGGAATCGATAGAAAACGCAAGCGCGGCAGAACCAGAAGCCGGGAGAGTAGCCGGGAGAGTTGTGAGCGAAGAAAAGACGCAAAGCAGTGCGGCCCACGAGGGCTTTGAAGGCGATTATCGCCCCAGCACCGCTGCGCCTGCAGAAACCCAGATCCGCATCGAGCCGCTGTCGACAGAGTTCCTGATCCGGCTGGCCGATGCGCTGAACACCACGCTCGATCTGCAGACGCTGCTGAAGCGAACTGCGGACCTGGTCAGGGTGGTGATCGATTACCGCATTTTTGCCATCCTGCTGGTCAACGACCGCACTCGCGACCTGAGAATGCGCTTCCAGATCGGCCATAGTCCCGAGGCCGAGCGCATGCGCATCAAGATGGGTCAGGGTATCGTGGGCCAGGTAGCGCAGGAGCGTCACGCGATTCTGGTCAACGACGTCACCAAGGCGGAGAACTACATCAATGTCAATCCGGGTGTGCGTTCGGAGCTGGCTGTTCCGCTGATCGTGAAGAATCGCGTGATCGGCGTGATCGATATCCAGTCGGAGCAGACGAATTACTTCTCTCCCGAGCACATGCGGCTGCTCAGCTCACCGCATCGCGCATCGGGCAGGCGATCGAAAATGCGCGGCTGTATACGCGCGTCGCCCGGCAGGCGCAGACGCTCGAGGTGCTGAACGAGATCAGCCGCGAGCTCACGTCGATTCTGGATGTTGACGCTCTTCTGGAGCGGGTGGGCCAACTGCTGCGGAGAATCATCGACTTCCAGATGTTCTCGGTCTGGCTGCTGAATGAAAACGAGCAGGTGCTGGAGAACAGATACGCTGTCCGCTTCGGCCAGCGCTTCTACCCCGGCGAGAATATCCCCCTGCATCGCGGCCTGGTGGGCGTGGCCATGGACGAGCGCCGGCTGGTGCACGTGCCCGACGTGCGCAAAGATCCGCGCTACCACATGGTCAATCCCGAAGCGCGCTCGGAGATGGCGGTTCCGCTGATCTACAAGGGCAAGGTCATCGGAGTGCTCGATGTGGAGCACACGCGCACCAACTACTTCAACGAAGACCACGAGCGCGCGATGACGACGCTGTCAGCGCAGATCGCTATTTCGATCGAAAACGCGCAGCTCTACCAGCGCGTGGCGCACCAGGAGCAGCGGCTGGAGCGGGATCTGGCCATGGCGCGCGAGGTGCAGCTGCGCCTGCTGCCTCCGGTGAAGCCGCAGCACAAGCATGCGGAGTTTTCGACGCGCTTCATTCCGGCGCGCACCATCGGCGGCGACATCTATGACTTCGTGCGGTATGACGCGAACCGCAGCGCCGTGGTGCTGGGCGATGTGAGCGGAAAGGCTACCGCAGCGGCTCTCTACGCCGCGCTGGTGAGCGGCATCATGCGATCCGCGGCAAGCCGGCTGCTGTCGCCATCGGAACTGCTCGAGTCGCTGAATGATTCTCTGCAGGAGCGGAAGGTCGACTCGCAGTACGTAGTCATGCTCTATTCGCTTTGGAACGACGAGAACCGCACACTGCAGATCGCCAACGCCGGCGCCACGCAGCCGCTTTTCTGCCGTAATGGCGAGGTGGATACGGTGCATGCCGAGGGCTTTCCCCTGGGGATGTTTCCCAACGTGAAGTACGAGGAGTTCAGCCTGTCGACCCAGCCGGGCGACTCGCTGATTTTCTTCAGCGACGGCATCACGGACGCGCAGAACATGAACGGCGACATGTTTGGCGACGATCGACTGAAGTTAGTGGTGAAGAAGAATGCCCAGAAATCCGCCTCGAAGATCGCCGATGCGATTTTGTCCGAGGTCGCGAAGTTTCAAGGTGAGCGCGAGCGCTTCGACGACGAGACTGTCGTGGTGCTGAAGGTGCTTTAAGGCTTTTAGGAAATCAGTGGCCTTGCTAGATTGTGCAGGGCCGGCCGCTCCCTGCTGGTCGCGTCGGCTTGATAGCAACGGCTCCGACTAGACCATTTCCCAAAACGCTTTAGGATAGAAGCACTACCCTCTCGGAGTCTGTCTTGACCGAAGTCGCAACCGAACGCATTATCGAGCCGGCGCGCAATATTGCCGGCAGCCTGCGCCTGCCCGGCGACAAAAGCATCTCGCACCGCTACGCTTTGCTGGGCGGACTGGCGCATGGAATAACCCGGCTGACGAATTTTTCGTCCGGCGCGGACTGTGCGAGCAGCCTGGCCTGCGTCGCGGCCATGGGCGCAGACGTAAAACGCGCGGCAGACGGCGCGATTGAGATTACGGGCACGGATGGTCACTTCCATCACAGCGAAGCGCCGCTCGACTGCGGAAATTCCGGCTCAACCATGCGCATGCTGGCCGGGCTGCTTGCGCCGCAGCGATTTGCTTACACGCTGGTCGGCGATGCGTCGCTGAGCCGGCGGCCCATGGAGCGGGTGCGCAAGCCGCTTTCGCAGATGGGCGCGGATATCCACCTCACCGATGGCCATGCGCCGATGACGATTCGCGGCAGCAAGCTGCACAGCATCGACTACACCACTCCGGTGCCCAGCGCGCAGGTGAAGAGCGCGGTGCTGTTTGCGGGGCTGCAGGCCTCGGGAACAACGACGGTGCGCGAAGCGGTGCGGACGCGGGATCACAGCGAGCTTGCCCTGCGCGCGTTCGGCGCGAATGTCGAGCGGACGCTCGATTCGGTTTCGATTGCGGGCGGGCAGCAGTTGCAAGGCATCGATGCAGCGGTTCCCGGCGATATGTCATCTGCGGCGTTCTTTCTGTGCGCGGCGGCGCTCTTCCCGGAGTCGAACCTGATCTTCGACGGGCTCGGGTTGAATCCCACGCGCGCTACGCTGCTCGACGTTCTTACCGCGCTGGGCGCGCATATCGGCGTGGTGAATCTTGAAGAGAAGCAC
Source organism: uncultured Acidobacteriaceae bacterium (assembly GCA_963725225.1). Taxonomy (GTDB): domain Bacteria; phylum Acidobacteriota; class Terriglobia; order Terriglobales; family Acidobacteriaceae; genus Silvibacterium. The sequence goes on along the minus strand of CAVRXY010000003.1, from coordinate 273,825 downwards.
GGCGAGCTGGTGGGAACGGTGCAGGTGAATGCACCGGCTGATGGCATGGGCGGGACAACTATCTCGGGCGCGCTGGCGGCGCAGCTGATCGATGAGCTGCCGGTGCTCGCGGCGATTGGGCCGTATACGAAGCACGGCATCCGCATTCGCGACGCGAAGGAGTTGCGGGTAAAGGAGTCTGACCGCATCGCGCTGGTGGCGAGCAATCTGCGCGCGATGGGCGCGGAGGTGGAAGAGTTCGACGACGGACTCGACGTTCCGGGAGGGCAAACACTGCACGCAGCGGAGATCGATTCAGGCGGCGATCACCGCATCGCAATGGCCTTCTCGGTAGCGGCGCTCCGGGCGCGTGGACACACAGTAATTCGCGGCGCAGAGTCGGCGGCGATTTCGTTTCCGGAATTTTTCGATCTGCTGGATCGCGTGGCGGAGAGATAGAAACTCAGGGCAGCGCAATCACACAAACGGATTCCTCACCTGCAACGAGCCGAATTTCTGTCCGTTCTGCAGATCTTCGCTGTAGAGGATTTCGCAGCGAGCTTCCGTTGCTGCTGCCACCACCAGAGAGTCGTACCACGCGAGTTTATACCGGCTGTGCAGATGAAGCGCTTCGGTATAGAGCGATGGAGACGAATGGATGGCAAGCAATGGGCGAAAAACCTCGTTGAGATACTGCTCCGCATCGGGTGCGGTCATCGGCGGTGTGATGCGCCGAAAGGCGAAATTGAAGAACTCCTGCACAACCTGGTAACTGACTACGCCGTTACGCGCAGTCACGGCTTCACGGATCAGCTTTTTCGCCCGCTGCGCCTTCAAGGGTGCGCCCTCATCGAACGAATAGATAAACACGTTGGTGTCGAGGAAAGCCCTACCGCTCATTCAGCTCATCTCGGGAAAAATGGCGCCCTGCTTTGACGTACCGCAAGCGCTTCATGAGCGCGTCATACTCGTTGCCATCTCCGGGGTGCGCGGCGAACTGCAACAACCATTCCCGAAATGCCGCATTCAGGGTAGTGTTCTGGGCTCGGGCCTTGTTCCGGGCCTGCTCAATCACGTGCTCATCGGCGCTGAGGGTAATGTTCTTCACGAAGATAGTGTACACGATTCTCGTGCGATTTGGAGCGGAGAGGTTCTCCCGGTCTCATCTATTTCAGATTCAACGCATCCGAGATCCGCCCCCACCAGCCCGGCTGCCGATAGCCGGTCAGCATCCAAAGGTCCTTCCGGTTCTCGGCAGTGCAGTAGACGAAACTCCTCCCTTCAGGCGCCAGGCTGAAGGGACGACGCCGGTGAAGAAGGATTCATTGGACGCCGTCCGCCAGCATCAGGTCGCTGCCCCGTGTGTCCGATTCTGAATATGCTATCCATGTCTCGTCGGGGGAAAGCGCCAACCCTCCCCAATGTTCGAACTGCTTCTCAATGGGGAACCGTCGTGTAACACGCGCTGAAGAGAATTCATAAAATGCGACGGCGACGGGAGTGGAAGTGCGATCTATGTAGAAAATTCCCTTGGATCCCACCACCCAATCTGTTGTGTCGCCGATATTGGGCATTCCCTTAAGAGGCCGTTCCTGCCCTGTGGCCCTGTCCAAAACCCGAATGGGAGCATTCGACTCCCCGGCAAAGAAATAAAGCACTCGTCCATCCCTGGACTCCTGCACGTTATAACCGTGGGTGCTGGTCACTAATTCTGGGGTTCCACCTTCCGGAGCAACCTTGTAGATAGGATCGTGTTCGAACTGTGGCGACGCCACCGTTGTAAAGTAGATCCATTTCCCGTCCGCCGACCAGGTTGGTATGACGGCGGAAATGCCATTCGTGAAGATGCGCCTGGGAAGTGCTGTTGATGGATCGACGAGATAGAGCCCGGCTTCGCCCGAGGCACGAGAATCGAAGACGATTTTCCGGCCGTCGGGCGACCAGCGCGGAGTGCCCGTCTGAACATGAAAATCGCTCAATTGCACGGCGTCGCTGCCATCGAGGTTTGCCACCCAGACTTCTCTCGATCCGGACCGGTCGGATTCAAAGGCGATTCGCTTGCCATCCGGCGAGATAGCGGGCGCTTTCTGCTGACGGGAAGTAGGAGCAAGCAGGCTTCGGACGGATTCCGACTTCAAGTCAATACGCCAGATGTTCACGTTATTTTGCACCTGGACATAGACGAGCCGGTTACCGCGGGAAGCGATTTGATCGTATAGAGCTACAGCGATTTGGGCAAAAGGCAATCGGCGCGGCTGACCTCCGTTCGCGCCGATCTCGAGAAGGCCGCCATTGTCAGCGAGGATAATACGCTGGCCATCGCCCGACCACGCGATGCCGAGTGGTTCATCAAGAAACGTATGCAGGTTCTCAGCCCATTCACCCTTCGGGGAGATGCGATAGAGATCGACAGTTCCGCTGGTCGTTCGGCATAAGAGGGCAATCCATTTCCCATCCGGCGAGAAGACAGGTGTGTATGCCCATTTGCATTCCTGGGGTCTTTCGATGGTACGGATCTCACCAGTCTCGACTGTCAGGAGCCGCAGATCATTTTCCGCTTGGTACGCGAGCTGCCGCCCATCCGCCGACCAGCTGAGCGAACTAGCGGCAGTGAATTCGTCGAAGACGTCGAGTTTTCGCTCAGGACCGCCGAGCACCGACATCGTAAAGATGCCTCTCTCCGATCCATTCGATCGAATAAAAGCAATGGTGCTGCCGTCCGGAGACCAGGCGGGAATGATCTTTCACTCGGCTGATGCGTAAGCTGCTGGATCCTTTCTGCGCCGATGACTTTGATGTAAAGGTCAAACATGCTCTTGGCGGTGCTTCGTCCCCCATCCCATGCGAATACAACTTGCTTTCCGTCGGGAGAAAGAGCCGGCCACCCCACGTATCCGGGGAGTGCCGTCAGAGGCGAGACACGAACGTCCTGATCGGCGGGTTCCGCCGCCGCTCCCGCTTCGCCTTTGCGATGCACCATGTAGAGCGCCCCCACGAGAATCAGGAGCGCAGCAATCACTCCGAGCAGCAGACCAACAGCCAGGGGCGTCTTCCAGCGGCTTCTTGGCTTTTTCGGGGACGCGATCGGAGCGAATACGGCACTCGTATGTGCTTCAGAGAAATGGTCGCGGATGTTGCGTAGCTCGCGAAACAAATCACGAGTCGATTCGTACCGTTGTTCCGGCTCTTTGGCCAGGCAGCGGTCAACGATCCAGCGCAGCGGAGGCGGCACTTTTTCGTCCATTGGCGGGGGTTCGTCACGCACGATGGCCGCCATCGTCTCGACTTTGCTTTCCTTGGCAAAAGCCCGCTTTCCTGAAGCCAGCTCATGGAGGATCAGCCCAAAGGAAAACTGGTCCGAGCGGAAATCGATCTGCTTGCCAAGGGCCTGCTCCGGGCTCATGTAGCTGGCGGTCCCGAGAACCATGCCAGCCACAGTGAGGTTTTCCGCGTCATCACCGGCGGAGGCAAAGGTTGCCGTCCGGTCGGGGTTTGCACAGTCATCGCTGGCCGGCCGAACCACTTTAGCCTGCCGCGCCAGGCCGAAGTCCAGAATCTTGACCCTGCCGTCCTTGGCAAGCATGATGTTTTCCGGCTTCAGGTCGCGGTGGACCACTCCGGCGGCGTGCGCGGCGGCCAGGCCGTCCGCTACCTGTGTGGCAATATCCAGCAGTTTACGGATGGGAACCGGCTTGCCCGTGAGCAGGGCGCGCAGCGACTCTCCCTCGACAAGTTCGCTGACGATGTATTGCTGGCCAGCCTCAACGCCGAAGTCATAAACGGCGACGATATTGGGATGGTTGAGCGCGGCAATGGCGCGTGCTTCACGCTCGAAGCGGCTGCGGCTCTCCACGCTGGCCGCATCGTCTTCGCGGAGAACCTTGATCGCGACGTCCCGGTTCAGCCGCGTATCGCGGGCGCGGTACACCTCGCCCATGCCTCCGGCGCCGAGCGTGGACCTGATCTCGTAGGGGCCCAGTCGAGCATTCGCCAGCAGAGGCATGGCATCGCCAGTCCGGATTTTGCGGGATCTTGCGGGCGCTCCTGCCAGGTGCCTGACATCACAGGTCGATTGCTTCGCCGGGGCACAAATGCTCGCGAATGAGCAGAAGCGTAGTCCTGGCGGCACGCTTTGACAAGCAAAATGACTCCGGATGTTCCGTACAGCCGTTTCCCGAAGGCCTCAATCAGCCTGTCAAGCTCTGGCTTCAAATCCTGCCCGTATCTGGCTCATTCTAAATCTGGATCGCCACAACAAACATGGCCGGCAATTAAGACAGGCTCGATAAAATAGTAATAGGCTGGGTGTTGCTCCGATGCCGCGACCCAAATAGTCGCTGAGCTGTAACTCCAATGGAATCAATGAGACGCCGGTAAGGCCAACAGAATCAGTGACCGCAGGCTAACCCGAATGAAGTCAATTACTTACCTGTAAATCTCCTGGAATCAATGAAGTAGCGCCGAGCACTGCAGTATCCTCAGCAATATGTATGAGTTACGAACTGCAGGGGAGGGGGGAGGGGCCGGGGCCGAGGGAAGCCGAATCCGCCAGACCAGTCCCTAGTGAACCACGCCCAGGTCGTCGGTCGGCCAGTAGACGAAGGCGGCTTTCCCGTAGATCAGGTTCCGGTCGACCGGGCCAAAGTCACGGCTGTCGCTGGAGATGGAGCGGTGATCGCCCATGACGAAGTATTCGCCTTGCGGAATGACGATCTCGGGCATGGAGCGGCTGTCGCGGTAGGCGTTGGGGACGTAGTCCTCGTCGACGCGCTCGCCGTTCACGTAGACCCGGCCGTTCTCGATGCGGAGCGAATCCCCAGGCAGCGCGATCACGCGCTTGATGTAGCTCTTTTCGGGGTCGCGGGGATAGTGGAAGACAACGATGTCTCCACGAGAGATCTTTTCGAACCGGTAGACAAACTTGTTGATGAAGAGCCGGTCCTGATCGCGCAGCTGCGGCAGCATGGACGTGCCTTCAACGCGGACCGGCTGATAGAGAAAGGTGATGATCATGAACGACGCCGCGACGGAGATGAGCACGTCGCGCACCCACAAGCGCAGATGAGACTGTGGGGCAGCCGGTTTAACGTTTACTGGTGGCGTGGATGCTGGTGGCGTAAATTCGTTCATTCTTCGCGCTGATTCACTTCTCTCTCTATTTTACTGGCATCCCAGCGATCCCGGCGGACAAAGAATGCGCTGATTTCTTCCCGGTTTTGCCATCGGCTGCTGCTGCTGGCCGGTGGGGACATATCCTGCAACCTCGGGGCCGGTGAGATTTGACTCCTGCAGCATGAGCGGGCGCTGAAAGATCATCTCGATGGTGTCGCCCTCGGGGAGGACGACGTCGTTCCCGCGGGTAAACAGCGTGTAGAGGATGCCGCCGAGTGCACCGGCAGCCGCTCCGTAGCCGACGCCGGCGCCGGGATGATCGGAGGCCGCCCCGATGATACCGCCCAGGCCTGCTCCGGTTGCTGCGGTGGTGGCGATGGTGCCAACGTCCTTGCCTTTGCTGCCCGGCTGCTCGATGGTGCCTTCGCTATCCTTCTTCACCGTGGGCCCGTTGGAGCCCGGCAGGCTGTCGACCGCGCCGGGAATGCTGACCACCGAGCCGTTGGGAAAGATCAGAGTGGTGAAGTGCATAGTCACCTGCGCGCGACCCTTCACGCGGCCGGGACGGACGACGCGGTCGATGACTCCCTGGACGTAGACGCCGGAAGGTATGACGACATGGCCGCCTGTAACCACCGGGAAGGTCGAGGAGAGATAGACTCCGTCACCGGGTTGCGCGGTCCGGGTGTTCACGCCGCTCCGCAGCGTAAGCAGTACCTTGGTTCCGGCGGGGACTTCGACTGTCTTAGCGGGAGCGGCGGCAGAGGATGGGGTTGCCGAAGTTGTGGCGGATGAAGTTGCAGGAGCCGGCGCGACAACCGGGGTGGTCTGGGTAGGGGGCGCTGAGGCGGGCGCAGTGGCGGGAGCAGTCTCCGCCGCGGGTGTGGAGTCGGGTGCGGTCGTGGGGGCGGGAGCGCGGTCTGGGCAACGGCAATCGAAGCAAGTGAAAGGGCCCAGGCCATGATGAGTGGTGTCGTCTTCATGATGTCGCTCCGCTTTCCGCTATTGTCTACCCACCCGGCCCCTTTGGCACCCAAATTTATAGACGGAGGGCTGCCGGAGCGAGTTAGCGGGGCGCCCACTCGTCAACAATTTCTTGCGCCAGCTTAGCCATGACCACTTCACCTTCGTTGTCCGGAGTCCAGCTCTGGTCTTTGTTGTCCCAGGTGAACTCAGAGATGATGATCGGTCCTTTTTTAGTGAAGACCACGCCCACATCGTTACGAACGGCATCGAGAGCGCCGGTTTTATTAGCAATATTTGATTCGCCTTCGGTCGTGTCCTGCGTCTCGAGATAGCGCGGAATGCTGTTGCGGTAGAACTGGTTCTTCAGCATGTGCATCGCGGCGTCGCAAAGAGCGTGATCGGATGGCGTGGGCGCGACGGTACTGCCGGGCGGATTCAGGTCGCAGGTGACGAAACGCTTCATGACGCTAGCCATTTCACGGGCCGTGGTTTTGCCCAGCCCGAAGATCTTCTGGTCGGCGGGCATCGGGCCCACGGGAGGCTTGTAGACCTTTTTATAGAGCCATGTGTTTTTGAGGCCGAGCGAGACGATGCGGTCATCGATGTTCTTGAGGCCGAGGTGGTCGATGGCAAGGTTCGTCGCCGTGTTGTCGCTCAGGACGATCATCAGGGTGAGCACGTCCTTGAACGTGAGCGGCTGCGGCGTGTCGAACAACGGCAGAATCCCCGAGCCGGAGACCTGATCGTCATGGGTCAGAGTGATCTTGTCTTCGAAATGGGCTTTGCCTTCCCGGATCTGCTGAAGAGCTTCGTAGAGCACGGTCAGCTTGATGACGGACGCGGTTTGTACCGGCGTATCCGCGTTCAGCGAGACCGTCTTGCCGCTGGTGAGATCCTCGGCGTAAAGGGCGACCTTGCCGTGGTGGGCAGCGATGATAGGGCGGAGTTTGTTCTCGAGGGCCGCTGTCATCCTGCGCTGCATGCCGTCGGCGGCGCAAAGGGGCAACAGAAGCATAACCGCGGATAGCGAGGCGATAAGACGTTTGGGCATGCCGGTCATTTCAGCTACTATAAGCAAACTCCTATGCCTCCGCCGCCGGTTTCCATCCCCGGGACTGCGTCAGACGGCCGCAAGCGCTTTCGCGCGGCACGAGAGGTACTGGAACGTGCGGTGGCGGAACGGGTCTTTCCCCGGCGCGGCGTGGGGCGTTCTTCTCGACGGCGAGGTTGTGGCCCTGGATGCTGTGGGGCGATTCACTTTTGACGCCGACTCTCCGGAGGTGACGCCCGGAACCGTCTTCGATCTGGCCAGCCTGACCAAGGTAATGGCGACGACATCGATGGCAATGCTTCTCTACGACAAGGGACGCGGGCACAAGAATCGCGCGCAGGAGGAATTGCGCGGAGTTCTGGACCTTGAGGCACGGCTGGGAGATATTCTTCCCGGTTTCGTCGTCGGCATGGAGCATGGCTCGCACAAGGAGCGGGTGACTCTGCGTATGCTGCTTGCGCACTCGTCGGGCTTGCCCGGCTATGGGCGGCTGTTTGAGCAGCACCACACGCCGGAAGGGATGCTGCGCGCCGCTTTGCACATCCCGCTCGAGGCCGAGCCCGGAACTCGCGCGGAGTACTCGGACATCGGATTCATACTGTTGGGGAAGGCGCTGGAAGTGCTTTCAGGCGATCTGGCGGGGCGATATTTCGCACGCGAAATCGTCGCTCCGCTGGGTCTTGAAACGGCGCGCTATTGCCCGCCGGCAGATTGGCGGCCGGGTATTCCGCCTACTGAACATGACAGGCTCTATCGTGGCCGGGTGATTCAAGGCGAAGTGCAGGACGAGAACTGCTACGCGCTCGGTGGAGTCGCCGGTCACGCCGGCCTGTTCTCCAACACGCTCGACGTGCTTCGCTTCGCGGGCTGCATTCTCGCGGAAGGCCGAACCGCGCAGGGGAGGCACCTGTTTCAGCCGGAGACAGTGCGCCTCTTCGCGACTCGCCAGACCGAACCTGCCGGGACGAGCCGGGCGCTGGGATGGGACACACCGAACGAACCGTCATCAGCGGGCAAACATTTTTCGCGGAGTTCGATTGGACATCTCGGCTACGCGGGGACCTCGTTGTGGATCGATCCTGAACGCAAGCTCGCGGCGGTTCTTCTGACCAATCGCACCTGGCCTGACCGCTCCAATAAAGCCATTCAGGAGGTGCGGCCGGCATTTCACGATGCTGTTGCCGAAGGAATCAACTCCTGACACGAAAGTGTGCGTCAGAATTCGAGAGCCAGCCGCGCAACTTGGCGCTATAATGAGGAAGCACACGTTCGGGAAACCCAACACTTATGGCCACAATGACGCACCCGCAGGCTGAGATCAAAAGTCAAAATCACAAGCCAACCAATCACATCTCTAATCTCCACGAACTGATGACAGAAAGCCCCAACGATGCATCGCAGGGGTTTGATACGAAATCGGCTCTGGAGATCGCCCGAATCATCAACCACGAAGACGCAAAAGTAGCAGCCGCAGTCAAAAAAGCCCTCCCGGAAATTGCACAAGTGATTGACTCCGTGGCCCGAAGCCTGCGCGAAGGCGGACGGCTCATCTATATCGGAGCCGGATCGAGCGGGCGCATCGCGTCTCTCGATGCCTGTGAATGTCCTCCCTATTTTTCAACCTCGCCGCAGACAGTGCAGTACATCATGGCCGGCGGCCCCAAGGCGCTGGCGTCTCCGGTTGAGGTCAACGAGGATTCCGAAGAACTCGGCCAGCGGGACATCGCCCGCCGGCGGCCGACACGCAAGGACATGATCATCGGCCTTTCGGCGAGTGGACGGACTCCCTACGTCGTTGCGGCTATCGCCTATGCCCGCGCTCGCGGCGCGAAGACCGCCTGCATCACCTGCAACTACAACACGCCTCTGGCCGGAGCGGCGGATATCGCCATGGTTGCGGATGTGGGCCCCGAGGTTATCTCCGGCTCAACCCGCATGAAGGCCGCTACAGCGCAGAAGATGATCACCAACATGATCACCACCGGCGCCATGACCCGGCTCGGCTATGTGTACGAAAACCTGATGGTCAACGTGCACATGCAGAATTCGAAGCTGGTCGAGCGCGGCATCGGCATCCTGATGCGTGCCTGCCACATCACGCGCGATAAGGCTGTCGACGTTATCAAGTCAGCGGGACGAAGCGTCCCTGTCGCCCTGGTGATGCTCAAAGCCGGAGTCGACAAACCTGAGGCCGTCCGTCGGTTGGCGCGCTCGGACGGGAATGTCCGATTGGCCATCGAAGACACGACGATGGATTTGTAAAGACGAGAGTTTTCAGATCGATCTCAAGAACCCGCCGCTCAGACCGGCGGGTTTTTCGTTTCTGATCTGTCACGCTTAGTTATAATCTACGTTATAACTTTGATCGGAGGAGCTCTTATGGCTACGACTGTGAAAGTCACCACTGTCGGGAATTCTGTCGGCATTGTGCTGCCCAAGGAGATGCTGGCGCGGCTGAACATTCAGAAGGGCGACACGCTTTACGTCACCGAGACGCCGGATGGTGTGCAGCTCACGCCGTACGACGAGACGATTCGTGCGCGTCATGGAGGCTGCGCAGGACATCATGCGGCGAAAATCGCGACGTGCTGAGAAAGCTGGCCGAATAGCTTGGCGGAGATTTATGGATCGACAAGCACGAAGACCCTCACAATCCATGCGCTGCAGCTTGCAGCGCACGGGGGCGGCGAAGGCATTCGTGATGAAGGACTGCTCGAATCGGCACTCGCACGGCCGCTGAACTACTCGCCTATTCCGCAGAATCACCCTTCGCTTGCAAGGCTGGCTGCCGCCTATGGTTTCGGCATCGCGCAGAAATCACCCATTCGTTGACGGCAATAAACGGACCGCGCCTCGTAGTTGCATTCTACTTTTTTGCTCGTCAACGGATCTGCGTGTGACAGCCCCGCAGGAAGACCGCTATTTCGCCTTCTACGACCTCGCGGCAGGCACGCTTTCCGAGGATGGCCTGGCGCAGTGGCTCGAGGCGAACTCTGAGCGGGTCTCAAAGTAGTGACTGGGCCTGATTTTTCCGCAGCGTCTCCGCGTTTACACTAGTCACTTGAGCCGGAGGCATCAACAGTCCGGCTGAAGGAAAGCTCAGCACTTCATGGACAAATACGTTATTCGCGGCGGCAATCCCCTTCTCGGCACTATTCGCGTCAGCGGAGCAAAGAACTCGGCGCTCCCGTGCATGGCTGCAGCCATTCTCACCGAGGACGAGGTCGTCCTCGAGAATATCCCGCAGGTGCGCGATATCGAGACGGAGCGCAAGCTGCTGGTCTCGATGGGTGCGGAAGTAGAGCTCGGCTATGGGCGCGCGCAACACCGCACGACCATCAGCTGCCGGGTGTTGTCGGATCCTGTGGCGAAGTACGAGATTGTCAAGACGATGCGCGCATCTTCCCTGGTGCTTGGGCCGCTGGTCGCGCGGACCGGTCTGGCGCGTGTGGCGATGCCGGGCGGCTGCGCCATCGGAGGGCGTCCCATCGATCTGCACATAAAAGGCCTGGAGACGATGGGCGCGACGATCTCCTACGAACATGGCTATATCGAAGCCCGCGCCGAGCGGTTGAAGGGCGCGCACATCAACTTCGATAAGATCACCGTCACCGGAACCGAAGACATTTTGATGGCCGCTGTTCTAGCCGAGGGGGAAACGGTTCTCGAGAACTGCGCTCGCGAACCGGAGGTCACCGATCTGGCTGCGTTGCTCACTGCGATGGGCGCGAAGATCGAGGGCGCGGGCACGTCGGTGATTCGCGTGCAGGGCGTCGAGAAGCTGCACGGCGCGCGGCACCGCATCAACCCCGATCGCATCGAGGCAGGAACGTTTCTGGTTGCGGGAGCGATCACGGGAGGCGATCTCGTCGTGGCCAACTGCAATCCGGCGCACCTGAGTGCGGTGATCGGAAAGCTTGAAGAAGCTGGCGCGCGCATCGATATGATCGGAAAGGACTCGATCCGGGTGCGCAGCGAAGGCGATCTCAAGGCGGCTGATGTTTCCACCGAAGAGTATCCCGGCTTTCCGACCGACATGCAGGCGCAGTACATGGCGCTGGCCACACAGGCCGATGGCACATCGGTTGTCACTGAAAACATCTTCGAGAACCGCTTCATGCATGTGCAGGAGCTGGTTCGCATGGGCGCGAATATCAAAGTCGATGGGCGCTCCGCCACCATTCGCGGCAAGGCTCCTCTCTCCGCCACGGCGGTCATGTGTTCCGACCTGCGCGCTTCGGCGTCGCTGGTGCTGGCCGCGCTGGTTGCAGATGGCGAGTCGATACTCGACCGCGTCTATCACATGGATCGCGGCTACGAGCACATTGAAGAGAAGCTGCGTGGAGTGGGTGCGCAAATTCGCCGCATGGGCAACGTATTCGCTGACAAGCGCGAGCTTGCTGCAGTCGAAGCACACTGAGTTTTGCGGGTCCGTTGTCTCCTTCTCGAGCATCTCAATGCTTAGGAGAGATAAATGCCCACAGAAGATAAAGCCTTGCGCGACCACCTGCTGGAGATGTTGCGCGGCGGCAGCGCTCACGTGGATCTCGCCACCGTGGTCGATGATTTTCCCGCCAAGTTAACCGGGACCAAATCGAAGAATGTGCCTTACACGCCATGGCAGCTTCTCGAACACATGCGCATGACCGTGAACGATCTGCTGCTCTTCTCGACCGATCCGAAATATGTCGCTCCGAAGTGGCCGGATGACTACTGGCCGGCGAAGGAGACTCCGCAGGCCGGCGAATGGGAGGCGTCAGTCAAGGCGCTGAAGGCCGATCTCGCAGCATTCGAAGGCATGGTTCGCGACCCGAAGGCGAATCTCTATGCGAAGATTCCCTGGGGCGATGGGCAGACGCTGCTGCGCGAGGTGCTTCTCGTGTCCCAGCACAATAGCTATCATCTGGGCGAAATGGTTTTGATGCGCAGAGAGCTGGGCGCGTGGAAATAAGCGTCCCGCCTATTTCCAGCTCACGGCGAGTTGCCAGCGCAGGTGCCGCGTCGCGGTCTTGCGCAGGACTCGCTCATACTCTTCCAGTTCCGTAACTACCTGCGAGGTTTCCGTTCCCAGCGTGGTGGGCGCGTCCTTCAGGTAGTCGAGAAGCGTCACGATGGTGTTCAGCCCCTGTTCAGGCGAAAACCATTGCGGAGGCGGTAATGTCTTTGCCCACTCGGGATCGCCGGCGCCCTCTTCGAGCAGCAGCGCCATGGAATTTTGATCGGCGGAGAAGAATTCGAGGAGCGGTTTTACGCCTAGGCGCATAGCAAGCTTTTCCAGCGCATCTTCGTTGCGCGCCAGGGCGTGTCCGTTGACGAAGATGTCGTAGCCGGGATCGTCACCTTCAACGACGATGTACATGGACGCGCTCATTGCAGTGTGCCTTTCGAGGATTGCTGAACAGTCACAAGCTTACTTTGATCCTACTTCAGATTCGGATGCGTCCGGGCTCTCGCGGAGATGGTTTGTTATCTGAAGAGTTACGGCTTCGGAGTCGCGGAGCCCGGTCCCGCGCAGGAGCCAGAGGGTGGCTCCGACGATGAGCGCAGCTCCGGCCCACATATACATCGAAGGCGTGGCCCTCAGGAACCATGCAGCCTCGGCGACAGCGATGAGCGTTGCGCTCCACTGCAGGCTGGCGACCTGCCACGACTCGAGTTCGAACAGCAGCCAGTACATCAGCGGCAGAGAGAGTCCGCTGAACACCGCGAGAACAAGAAGCGAAAGAAGGGCATCCTGGTTCCAGACGGCTTGTTTCCCGCGCTCGATGAATGCACTGAGCAAGCCAAGAAAGACAGCGGCACAGGCGAACTGGATCGAAACCGAAGCCAGCAGATCGAAGCGGAGCAGACGTGTCTTAGCGTAGTTCAAGGAGAAAGCGCCGAGCACCACGGCGCATACGATTAGCGCGACGCCTTTCCATTGCGTCGCGGAGAACGACAATCCCTGTGCGACGAGAAATGCGACGCCGCCAAAGCCGATTACAAGAGCGGGAATCGCTGCGCTCATGGCTTCCCTGCTCAGCAGGAGCGCTGCAAGCGGCATGAGCGCAAACAAGACGGCAACCGCTCCCGACGAGACCTGACCGGCAGCGTATGCCGTCAAGGCATAGGGCAAAGCTAGTGCGGTCAACCCGAGAACAAGCGAGACTTTGAGTGGGAGGGCCGGCCTACGCTGGGCTGCGACGCGATTTCGAAGCCATGCGATGAGCGCGAGCGAAGCGACGAATATAGCTGCGATGGCGAAGCGCACGGCTCCGGCACGGAGACCAGGCATTTCGCGCAGAATGACCGAGGCGGGAATCCAGGCGCTGCCCCAGAGGACGCCCACGGCGGCAAATGCCCATGCTGTCCGCGACTTCATTGGCTTGATGATACGGACAAACAAAACGGGCCGCGCATTTGCGCAGCCCATTTCGATCTACCTGCTGTGACTTACTGCGGTCCGCGGTTGCCGCCGCCACCACCAGTGCCCGGTCCACGTCCACGTCCGCGACGCCGACGGCGTTGTCCGCCTCCGGCAGCGCCGCCCTGTCCATGACGGCGCTCACCACCACCGCCACCGCCTACGGGAACCGGCACACCATCAGCGCGATTGAAGTTCAGCTCTTCGCCTTCTTCGCCGCCGTTATCGTCAAAGTCATCGCCGCCCTCGATGGTGATGGTGCTGGCATTCGACGATGGCTGCCGCTCGACCGGTTCAGGCCGCGGCTGACGCCGTGGACGCTCTTCGACTGGAGCGGACTCGCCGGAGGCAGATATATCGCCTGCCGGAGCGCCCGGGGCACCAGGCTCGGGAAGCCCCATCTTCTGGCGCTGCTCGCGGAGAAGAGCCTTGCGCGACAGCTTGATGCGGTTGCCTTCAACGCCCAGAACTTTGACCAGGACCTGATCGCCTTCGCGAAGCTCGTCCTTGACGTCCTTCACGCGATGCTCGGCGATCTCGCTCACGTGCAGCAGACCGTCGGTGCCAGGGAAAATCTCGACGAAGGCCCCGAACTCCGCCAGGCGAACGACCTTGCCGAGGTAGGTCTTGCCGATCTCCGGAACAGCAGTCAGGTCGTTGATCATGGCGAGCGCCTTCTTGAGGCCTTCTTCGTCGCTCGATGCCACGTTCACGCGGCCCGTGTCATCGACGTCGATCTTGACCTGCGTAGCCTCGATGATGCCGCGAATGGTCTTGCCGCCCGGCCCGATGAGGTCGCGAATCTTGTCGGTGGGAATCTGCAGGGTGCGGATCTGCGGCGCGTACTTCGACTTGATGTCGCGCGGTCCGTTCAGAGCCGCATCCATCGTGTCGAGCAGGAAGAGCCGTCCGCGGCGAGCCTGTTCGAGCGCTTCGCGCATGATCTGGCCGGTGATGCCGCTGATCTTGATGTCCATCTGCAGGGCGGTGATGCCCTTGCGGGTTCCGGCGACCTTGAAGTCCATATCGCCGTAGTGGTCTTCCGCGCCGGCGATGTCGGTAAGGATGGCGTACTCTTCGCCCTCCTTGACCAGGCCCATCGCGATGCCGGCGACCGCGGACTTCAGCGGAATGCCTGCGTCCATGAGAGCGAGGCTGGCTCCGCAGACCGAGGCCATGGAGGAAGAACCGTTCGATTCGAGGATGTCGGAGACAACACGCAGCGAATAGGGCGAATCCTCTTCGCTGGGAAGCACGGCGCTGACGGCGCGCTCGGCAAGCGCTCCGTGGCCGACTTCGCGGCGGCCTACGCCGGTCATGCGGCCCACTTCGCCGACCGAGAACGGCGGGAAGTTGTAGTGCAGCATGAAGCGCTTCTTCTGCTCGCCTTCGAAGGTCTCCAGGCGCTGCGAGTCGTCGCTGGTGCCCAGGGTCGCCGTTACCAGCGCCTGCGTCTCGCCGCGGGTGAAGAGCGCCGACCCGTGCGTGCGGGGCAGAACGCCAACTTCGATGGTGATGGGGCGAATCTGGTCGAAGGCGCGGCGATCGGGACGGATGCGCTCCTTGGTGACCTGCTCACGGAAGATGTTCTCGCGCAGAGCCTCGTAGTATTTCGCGAGCTTCTTCTTCTCGTCCGCGACATTCTCGCTGTCGGCGAATTCGGCCGCAAGCTCGGTCTTTATCTGCTTCACGAGTGCGTAACTGTCGGTCTTGGGATGCTTCTTGGTGTCAAGCGCATCGGCAAGGCGGTCGCCAATCTTCGCGCGCAGGGCGGAGTAGTAGACGGTGTCGAATTCCGGCGCCGTGACTTCGCGCTTCGGCTTGCCCGCAAGTTCGACGAGTTTCTCGATGCCGGCGATGATCTTCTTGATCTCTTCGTGACCGAACTCGATCGCACCGATCACCGTCTCCTCAGAGACCTCGCTCGATCCGCTTTCGACCATCACGATGCCGTGCTTGGTCGCGACCACGGTGATGTTGATCGCGCTGTCGCGCCGCTCGGTGTAGGTCGGGTTGACCATGAACTCGCCGTTTACCTGGCCCACGCGAACTGCGCCGACTGGCCCGTTGAACGGGATGTCCGACAGAGCCAGCGCCGCGCTGGCCGCGTTGATGCCGATCACGTCTGGGTCGTTTTCCCTGTCGGCGGAGAAGACCAGGACGATGACCTGGGTCTCATTGCGGAAGCCTTCGGGGAAAAGGGGACGCACCGGACGGTCGATCTGGCGGGAGGTAAGAATCTCGCGCTCGCTCGGACGACCTTCGCGCTTGATGAATCCGCCGGGGATGCGGCCGCCTGCGTAGGCGTACTCGCGATAGTCCACGGTAAGGGGGAAGAAATCGATGCCTTCTTTGGGGTCGGGAGAGGCAACTGCGGTCGCCAGCACTACCGATTCGCCCTGGGTGACGAGTGCCGCGCCAGAGGCCTGCTTGGCCATACGGCCAGTTTCAAAACTCAGCCGCTTGCCACCGGCAAGCTCAACTGTAACTTCGTGCTTCATAGAATCCTCATTTCTGGATGGGCGATTGCGCCATGGTTCCCAAACGCCGCACAGCGCGGCGATTCATCAAGGCGGAAAGCCGGAGCGGAAAAGGCCGGCCGGAAACCCGAGTCGCAAATCGCGGGTGGGAAGGGTCGTGGTGGGAAGGACGGTCGGAACCGGTTGGGGACAGGACGGCGGCCGCACCGCTCAAATGCAGCAAAGTTTGAGCCGCAGAGAGCGTACGCATCAGAGCGAGACTCTCCTCGTCCATGAC
This sequence comes from uncultured Acidobacteriaceae bacterium, assembly GCA_963725225.1. Taxonomy (GTDB): domain Bacteria; phylum Acidobacteriota; class Terriglobia; order Terriglobales; family Acidobacteriaceae; genus Silvibacterium. The sequence continues at coordinate 257,557 of CAVRXY010000003.1, read as the reverse complement.
CCGGCCCAGCAGAGCGGCCCGGCTGGGGCGCACCTGGCTGCCGGAGAATACACCTGGGCCCGTTGCCGAGCCCGCGCATTCCATCCTGTTATCGATTTCCGTCGCGTCAGCTTAAAGAACAATGGAATCGTTGCGGCTACTTGCGTATGCCGAGCTTGCCGATGACTTCGCGATACCGGTCGGAGTCGTTGGTCTTGAGGTAGTCGAGCAGGCGGCGGCGCTTGCTTACCAGCATCAGCAGACCGCGGCGCGAACCATGATCCTTCGCGTGGGTCTTGAAGTGCTCGGTCAGCTCGCCAATGCGCTCGCTGAGGATTGCGATCTGCACTTCAGGACTGCCGGTGTCGGAGTCATGCGTGCGAAAACGCGTGATAATGTCGGATTTTTTCGAAGGTGCCAGCACGGTGTGTGCGTTACTCCTGTTTCTTGTGTTCTCTACACTTCCTAAGTGTCTGCATCAAGAATAACATGGAGGGGGTTGAGCGGCAATGAAAAGCAGGCCTAAACCACCTAATTTCCAGCGGGTTCCGGGAAAGGAACGCCGTCTTTGTAGACGTTCAGGGCTGCTTTTTAGCCGCCGCTCCTTAGTGCGCACCATTCGGCATGATAATCCGGAAGTTTCCGCTACAGTGCATCATGCTCATCAGGTACAACATGCCGTCGTAGTAGCGCTGTTCCCCGGACGGAACGGGCGTATGCCATAGCTCTTCGAGGAATGCCTTGGAGGCGGCGCCCGGAGTAGCGGCCAGGCTGCCCACGGCGGTCGTCGCCACCATTCCGACCGAGTGCCGCGTGGAAAGCGGCTTGCCGCCGAGCGTGTAGCGGTCGGCGAAGGTACTGATTCCCTGGCCGCTGAGAAAGGTCTGGATGCGGTCGCTCAGGACGATTTCCCGGGGATCCTTCTTCCACCAGGAATAGTCGACCGACCAGTTGCTCACGCTTCTCCAGGAATCATAGCCAAAGGGCGTGGGGGTGCCGTCCCTCCCGACGATCTGCGTCATGTCGAAGTTATTGTGGTCGGGCGTGAGGCCGGTGCCGGGCCCCGTCACCTTGTAGAACATTTCGCGGCTCACGTCGGCGGCTTTCGCCCAGAAGGCGCGATCCTCCGCCGGTCCCCAGCGGGCCCACAGCTCATAAAATGCCGGCAGGTGATACGAGGCGTCGGTGAACCCGTCTTCGACGTTGGGGACGAAACGGATCATAAAGTGGCTCTCGTCGACCATCGGTCCGATTGTTTCTGGGCGGGGGCCTGGCGGATGATTGGAGACTTCGTCGATAGCCTTCCCCTGCGCGAGCGCTTCGCGCTCGCGAGCCCTGTTATTGGGACTGGGCCAGGGGTGGTCCGGCGGAATGAACGGCGGATCATCGGGATGGATGCGGAACGGGCCGGTCCCCGTCAGCACCGGATGATGCCGCATGCCGCGCAGAATTTTGTCCGCCTCCGCCTGATAGTTATAGATGCCCTTGCCGTTTCCCCAGCGGTGCGCGGCAAAATAGAGCGCCATGACGAAATACTCTTCGCCATCGGGAGCTGCCCCGGTAGAGCGCGGCGTGCCATCGGTATTCATCGACCAGGCAAAATACCCGACGGAAGGGTTCTTCGGATCGGTCATCAGCATGTAGGTGTTGGCCCAGTTCCAGATGGCGTCGAACTCGCGCTTCTTGTCGAGCTGGACGGCGATCATCATGCCGTAGCTCATGCCCTCGGTGCGCACATCGTTGTTCGCCCAGTCGGTGATGTAGGCCAGGGGCCCGTTGGCGTTTTCGCCGGTCTCAAAGTAGATGCGCTCCTCCTGACCGTCGCCGTGGAAGAGCTGCTGAAATGCCCTGTCGACCTTTGCGCGGCTCTCCGCCTGCGTGTGTCCTATTTCAGCGAAGAGATCCCGGTAATTCCCGGTCCGGTAAGCGCCGTCGCCGTTGCCGGGCATGCTGGGGATCTCAGGCAGAGGCGCATTGACGTAGGGCGCGGGCGGAACATACGTGGGTGCAGGCTGCGTTGGAGGCTTGGCTGTCTGTGCGACTGCTAAGGCGGCAAAGGCGCAGCTAAGAATGAAAACACTAAGAGCCCTAAAACGACATGGCACCAAGGCAACCCTCTCGGGAATGAAATCAGGGGGAGATATGCTCCCATTTCACTCCAGAAGATGGTTTTCGTCGAGAGAGTGATGAATTGGATAACGGGGTGGAAGGCCGCACGGCGCGACGCCAAGGTGCGTCCTTCCGGAGTTGTGGCCGAAGAAGGCTAGGCCAGTTCCATCTCGACTTTCTTCGCACCGACGTCGAGCTTTGTGATGCGGAAGCTGCGAATCTGCCCGGCTTTTGGCGGCTCGGTCTTCTGGTTGGCTGCAGAAGAACCAGATGCAGCCCCTCCCTTCCAGCGCGCCTGAAGCATCGAGGTCAGTGAAGACAGGTCGGCTTTGGCGGATACAGCGCTCTTTTCTGCGGCCGGGGCTGGGATGCGGCAGTGGGCGACGATTCCCTCACCGAGTTCGACGCGCGCCTGCTCTCCCGACTCGTCGAGAAGGCGACCAGTGACCACATCACCTTCCCTGTGCTCGGCAAGGAATTCGTCGAGGCCGGTGGGCACGAGCTTCTTGATGCTGAGCCGCAGTTGCCGCTTCTCGGCGTCGATCGAAAGCACCTGCGCCTTGACCTGCTCTCCGAGCCTGAGCGCGTCCGACGGATGGTTAAGGCGACGCTCGGCGGTGATCTCGCTGATGTGGATCATGCCTTCGACGCCTTCAGCGATCTTGAGGAAGGCTCCAAACTTGGTGAAGCTGACGATAGGGCCCTCGACCTGCGTGCCGGGCAGCAGGTTGCGGGCGGCTTCGGCCCACGGGTCTCCAAAAGCCTGCTTCAGGCCAAGCGAGATGCGGCGCTCCGGAGCGGCAATGCCGAGGATGACGGCCTCGACGGTCTCTCCAGGCTTCACAACGTCGGTGGCTTTGCGGACCTTTTTGCCCCAGGCCATCTCCGAGATATGAATCAGACCCTCTATGCCCGGCTCCAGCTCGACAAAGGCCCCGAAGTCGGTGGTCCGGGTGACTACCCCGGTCACGCGCTGGCCCAGCGAATACTTACCCGGCACGGCGTCCCAGGGATGCGGCTGAAGCTGCTTCATGCCGAGCGAGATGCGCTGTTTGTCGAGATCGATCTTGAGAACTTTAGCCTCGACCTGCTGGCCTACTTCAAGAACATCGGCGGGATTATTGATACGGCTCCAGGAGATTTCTCCGACGTGCAGCAGACCGTCGACGCCGCCGAGATCAATGAAGGCTCCGTAGTCGGCCAGCGAGCGGACGGTTCCTGTCACCACATCGCCTTCCTTCACTTCGGAATAGCGGCGCTCCTTGGTCGAGCGCGCCTCTTCCTCCATCACCGCGCGGCGATCAACGACGACATCTTCATCGGCCACGTCGAGCTTGATGATGCGGCAGACGATCTCCTGGTCGACAAGCTTCTCCATCTCGGCGGCATCGCGCGCCCCGCTCCGCGAGGCGGGCATGAAGGCGCGTACACCGATATCGACGTTGAGGCCGCCCTTGACGACGCCGGTGACACGGCCGGGGATGGTGGACTTATCGTTGAACGCCTGCTCGAGCGACGTCCAGTCTTTGGGCTGCGCGACTTTGAAGCGCGAAAGTGAATAATAGCCTTCTTCGTTGCGGCCTTTGATGGAGACCAGTACGCGGTCTCCCGGCTTTTGAGGCTCGGTCTCGACTACGGGCAGCACGCCTTCGATCTTGAAGCCGATATCGACGAAGACCTGCTCCGGTGACACAGCAACGACGGTGCCTTCAATCTGCTTTCCGCCGCCTTCCGGGTGGCGCGCGTGGGTGCGTTCGTATTCGGTAAAGAGCGCGTCGAAAGACTCGTTCTGGCCGGATTCGCTGGAGGAAATTTCTTCAGGGGTGGAAGTTGCTTCGGAGACGTCAGGATTGGACATGAGGTATCGCTTTATTTTTGCATACGCTGGATTTGAGTGGCCATTTCTGTAAGCCAGACTAATGGCTAATCCCTAATGGCTTCAGTTCCCGGCCTGCTCCTCGACCAGCTCCGGCGGCGCTTTGACGATGCCCATCTCGATGTAGATGGGACGCACCACTTCACGAATCTCCCGCCGCCGCGACCAGAACCATGCCGCTCCGAGGATGCAGCAGGTCCCGGTGAGCATTACGGTTCGCGGAGCGCCGATCCAGTGCGCGAGTGAGCCGGCCAGCAGGCTACCGAACGGAGCCATGCCGACGAACGCCGCAGTGTAGTAACTCATCACGCGACCACGCTTGTCCTCGGGGACGAGCGTCTGGATGATGGTGTTACTCGCCGTCAATCCCTGCATCATACCGAAGCCGACGGCCGTCATCAGTACGAGTGAAATCCACACTACGTGCGACAGCCCGAAGAGGATGAGCCCCGCTCCAAAGACCGCAGCAGCGATGGGGATCATCTTGATCAGTCCGCGCACCGATTTGCGCACAACCAGCGACAGCGCCGAGATGAGCGCACCGACTCCTGCCGCGCCCATCAGGAAGCCCAACGTGTGCGGACCACCATGCAGCACCTGCGCGGCGAAGAGCGGCATGAGCACCATATACGGCATGCCCATCAAGCTGACCAGCGCAAAGAGAAGGAGAATGTTGCGGATTGGCACAAAGGTTGAGACGTACTGCCAACCTTCGTGCATCTGCTCGAACATGGACGCCGCAGCCCTTTTCACCTCCGCGACATGCACGCGCATCAGCAGCAGCGAGATGATTACGGCGATGTAGCTGATGCCGTCGATGAAAAAGCACCAGCCCTCGTTGCTCGCGGCTATTACCAGTCCGGCAAGCGACGGGCCGATGAGGCGTGCCAGGTTCACCATCGACGAGTTGATGGCGATTGCGTTAGAGAGGTCGGCGCGGTCTTCGATCATCTGCACCATAAAGGCCTGGCGGCCAGGCATGTCGAAGGCGTTGATCACACCCTGAAAGGCGCTCAGCGCCAGCACGTCATGGATGTTGATGCGGTGAGTCAAGGTGAGCCACGCCAGCGCGAGAGACTGCAGCATGGCCAGAGTCTGCGTGCAGATGAGCACGTAGCGCCGGTTGAGCCGGTCGACCAGCACGCCGGCGAATGGTGCCAGCAGGAAGGTCGGGATCTGCCCGGCGAAGCTGACCGTGCCTAAGAGGAGCGCCGACTTCGTCAGCCGATAGACCAGCCAGGCTGTGGCGATGCGCGTCATCCACGTGCCGATGAGCGAGATGCTCTGGCCCCCGAAGAACAGCCGGAAATTGCGATGTCGCAGCGCCCGCCACGCGTGCGAGAAGTCGCGCACCGCGGGTCCGCGCTTCTCTTCTTCGGAAAATTTTTCGGAGGAACCTTCGCTCATTGATCCACAAGTGAATTGGCTAAGTGAATTGGATGCAGGAGCCCCGGGCTTTCATCGCTTGCCTGCTGCGAGCGTTTCTATCCTAATGCGCTGCGATTTCACTGCTACCGCCACCGCCTCCCGGCTTGTTCCTAGCCAGCAGGAATGACAGAGGAACCATCAGGATCGCAGCTCCGCACATGATGTAGAAGACGTCGACGTAGGCCAGGACCGAGGCCTGCTGAATGAGCTGGTTATAGATCCTTCCCTGTGCAAAGTTGCCCGAGTTGCCAGGACCCCCGGTGCGGTCGAAGTAGTGGCTTAGCGACTGGATTTGCTGCTGCAGATTGGCGTTGGTGGGCGTCAGGTACTTCAGAAGCTGGTTCTGGTGGAACTGCGACCGCTCCACCACCGCAGCGTTGGTCAGCGAGATCAGAATGCTGCCGCCGATGTTGCGAACGAAATTGATCAGGCCCGCCACCTGGTTGTTCTTCTCGCGCGGCATTCCAAAATATGCCGCCGTGGTAACAGAGATAAACACCACAGGAATCGCGAACACCTGCAGGATGCGCAGCCAGGAAGATTCACCGAAGCTTAGTCCCAGATTCAATCTATTTGCCGTAATGAAGTACGAGACGGCGAAGCAGCAGAAGCCGAAGGCTATGATGTTGCGCGCAGGAAAATGCGTGACGAGTTGTCCTGTAATCGGCACCACAATCAGCAGTACCAGGCTGCCGCCGGAGAGCGCGAGTCCCGCCCAGGTCGCGGTATAGCCGAGTGAGCTCTGCAGATACTGCGGCAGCAGCACGGTCGTCGCGTTCAGAAAACCACCGGTCAGCAGCATCAGGAAACAGCACACCGCAAAATTCCGGTTCTTGAACAGCTTCAGGTCCATCAGCGGCGCTTTCGCAAACCATTCCCATATGATCAGCGCGATGAACGAGACCACAAATGTAACCGCGCAGGTGACAATAAAGTGCGAGCCGAACCAGTCATTCTCCTCGCCCTTGTCGAGCATGATCTGCAGCGCGCCCATCGAAATCACCAGCAGGCTTACTCCGATGTAATCCAGCTTGAAGAAATTCTTCCGGTCGGGCACGTTCCATGGGGGATCCTCAACCAGCCTGTTGGTCAATATCAGCGTCAGAATGCCCACCGGAATGTTGATGTAGAAAATCCAGTTCCAGCTGTAGTTGTCGGTAATCCATCCGCCCAGCGTCGGTCCGATCGATGGCGCGAGCACCGCAACGATGCCATAAAGCGCAAACGCCAGCCCGCGCTTGGCCGGTTCGAAGGAATCGGCCATGATGGCCTGGGCCATTGGCTGTAAACCTCCGCCGCCCGCGCCCTGGATTACGCGGAAGAGCAGCAGCAGCGGCAGCGATGGCGCACTGCCGCAAAGAAAAGAGCTGATCGTGAAGATCACGATGCAGCTCATGAAGAACCTCTTCCGCCCGATGATGCTCGCCACCCATCCGCCCATCGGCAGCACGACGGCATTCGACACAAGATACGCGGTGAGCACCCACGTGCTCTCGTCCTGGCTTGCGCCCAGGCTGCCGGCAATGTGCGGCAGCGCGACGTTGGCGATCGAGGTGTCCAGCACCTCCATGAACGCCGCCAGCGCTACGGTCGCCGCGACTACCCAGGGATTTGCCCTGGGCCGCCAGTTTTCCATTGCAACGAACTTCGGCTGCGCCGTTGCGGCAGCTGTCGCCATTCGCGCTCTTCTTCCTTTCACTTAGTTGCGACGTGCAGGCAGAGTACGCCGTAAGTCGGGCGAGCGATAGAAAATAGATGCACTTAAAGGTCGAAACGACGCCAAAATCTTAGGCGCAAATTGTGCAGAAGATTGAATGTGTTGGTCGGATAGGTCCGCGCGCCTGCCGCCTAGGTAAGGTGCTTCTTCAAAAAAGCCAGCGACCGCTCCCGGGCCAGCTTCGCGGACGGCGCATCATAACTGGCGCGCATGTCACAGTTGAATCCGTGGCCGGCGTCGTACCAGTAAATCTCCACTTCGGGGTGCGCCTTCGCGACCGTGTCCACTTCTTCTTTGGGGATGTGCTGGTCTTTTTTGCCGAAATGCAGCATGACCGGCGCCTTCGGTTGCTCGGCGGCAAACATGGCGATCCGTCCGCCGTAATATCCGACCGCGGCATCAACCTTCAGCCGCGTCGCGGCCAGCCACGCGACCGTTCCACCGAAACAGTAGCCGATGACGCCGGACTTCTTGCCTGTCTGGCTGCGCACATAGTCAAGAGCAGCGGCCGTGTCGCGCAAGGCGGCGTCGATGTCCAGCCTGCTTGCGAAGCGATCTCGCCTTCTGCATGTCCTCGCCCTCATAGCCGAGCTCAACACCGCGCTCGTAGCGATCAAAGAGCGCCGGAGCCACGGCAAGAAATCCATCCTTCGCGTAGCCGTCCGCCACAGAACGGATATGCGGGTTGATGCCGAAGATCTCCTGGACCACGACCAGCCCGGCGATAGGTTCGCCTTCCGGTTTGGCAACGTACGCTTCGAATTCGTGGCCGTCGTTCGCGGTCAGATGCACTCTCTCGCTCATTCAGAAATCTCCAATTCTTCAGGAAACATTATGGCAAATAGATGCGGTCTCTATGGGTGAGGCTGCGCGGCGCCTGGACCCGGAGCTTTCGCCGGAGCATTTACGGGATCAGCGGCCGCATCGTTCACCGCCCAGTAGCTTGCCCGCGTCACCACGTGCGCACCGTAGTTTTCGGCGAGCGAAACCTTGATCGTATGCAGCCCTGGCGTCAGGTCCGTAGGGCGAAAGCTGAGCATATAGCGATTGCGCGCGTGATTGGCGACCTCTGCCACACGATCCTCGAAGCCTTTCTCGCGCGTGAACGTCCCGTATTCGCCGCCGCTCATCGAGGCCAGGGCTTTCGGCGTGTTCTTGCGCATGGCGTTGATGGCCATGACCAGCGGTGCCATCAGATTCAACTCCGTGCCGCCGTTGGTGTTGCCTCTGCCCCAGTCGATCAGTTCCGCCGTTGACGGCGAAAACGTCAGGCTCAGCACCAAAGTGTTGCTTATGCCGATGCGCTCTACAAGCTGAGGGATGGTAACAAGATGGCTGCCGTGGTCGCGCGTTTCGCTGATCAGCAGCAGCACGCGCCGGTGATCCGCAGGCCGCTTCTCGAGCAGGCCGATCGAGAAGCCGGCGGCGTCGAGGATCGCCGCGCCACCATCTCCTGGCGGCAGATTTTGCAGGTCACTCCGGATGTAGCTGGTGTCTTTCTCGAATCCCTCAAGAAAGATCGGCTTTGAATCGAAGACCACGAGCGCCACTTCGCCGCGGTCCTGCCCTGTGAACAACTCAAGCAGTGGGCCCAGATGAGCGAACTTGTCGAACTCGAGCGCCGCGTCGCGGCCCCGCTCCACGCAGATTACGAGCGACACCGGCGATGAATCCAGATCCTCATCAACGTGGACGTCCTGCTTCACTCCGTTATCGAGCAGCGTAAAGTCCTTTGGCTGAAGCCCGTACAACACAGCGCCCGAAGACTTCTCCACCAGTGTTGGAACCAGGACCACGCTGGTGTTTACCCGAATGGTCGGTGCTCCGAGCTCCTCGTCGCTCACCGGAGGGGGCAGGTTCGGCGCGGGCGCTGCTTGCTGGCTGGAGGGCGGCTGTTGTTGCGGAGGAGGCTCTCCGGGAAAAGGCTCCTGGGCCGTGCACAGCGCGGATAGCGCCGCAGTGATGAACAGCGCGTAGATCGTCGTTCGGAAAAGGCTCAGCAAGGGGAAAGCTCCGCAGCTCTCATCACATCAGATACGGCGTTCGCTGCCAAGGCTGCCTCGCACTGTTATGGATGCAGGTTTGAGGGTCTGCTGTCCAGCGCTGAACGCAGCGCGAAAAAAGCCGGAGCAGGCTGGTAATCCGCATCGAAGGGCAGGCATCGCTGCGGTTTGCCGTCGGGACGCGAAAATTTCGGTCCGTTGAGCCATGTGTATCGGTCGGTGATTCCCCAGGTCAGGACGGCGGTCACGTTCGGTTCGGCAACCATCATGGTTACGTAATCCTTGTAGATGCGCGCGACTGCCGCATCGCGTTCGCTTTCCGAGCCTTCGAGCTTCTTCTCGTTAACGTCGAGCTCGGTGATAAAGACCTGCAGCCCCATGCCTCGCAGCTCTCGCACGAAATCGCGCAGGCCGCCGCCGGGCGCGGGATCGGTTGCTCCGAGGTGGCTCTGCACGCCGACTGCATCAATAGGTACGCCGCGCTTTTTCATTCCGCGGACCAGCTCGAGCACCAGGGCGCGCTTCTTGGTTTGATCCGGCGTGTCGGTCTCGATGCCGTAATCGTTGTAGGTGAGCAGCGCGGTTGAATCGGCCTGGCGCGCGCTTCGAAACGCTATATCGATGTAGTCGGGCCCGATCAGGTCGAACCATGGCGATTTGCGCAGGCCGTCAGGTCGGTCGCTCTTCGTGTCGATGGCCTCGTTAACCACGTCCCAGGAGTGCAGCTTCCCGGCATAGCGCCCAGCCACGGTCTTGATGTGGTCGGTAAGGATCTGGCGGGCGTTCTCTTTGGTGACGGTGCCCGCGAACCAGTCGGGCAGCGCCTCATGCCAGCAGAGATTGTGACCGCGCACCTTCTGCCCATGCGCCGATGCGAAGGCCAGGATTGCGTCCGCACCGCTGAAATCGAACTTGTCCGGAGCCGGGCGAAGCGCCTTCCACTTCATCGCGTTTTCTGCGACAAGAATGTTCGCCTGTGCCGCGACCACGCCGGCATATTGCGGTTCTTTGTTGAGCCTCTCGGGAACTACAGCGCAGCCAACCAGCAGCCCGTGCGCCTTGGCGTGCGCGCGCAGCGACTGCGCGCCGCTCACATCACCAGGACCCGTTTGCTCGCGTATGCTCGCCCGTGCCGGCCGAAGTGCGCCGATAAAAGGACTCATCGCAGCGGTCATCGCCGCGCTCTTCAGGAACTTCCGCCGTGTATTCATCACTGTTCCCTGTTCGTCGTTATGTGCTTTTCGATTTGCCCCGTCCACTTCAGAAAGCGCAGCAGATGCAACTTCTCGCGCCAGACAAAGCGGGCCATATCGCCCGGCTTGATCTCGTCGGCCTTCATACCGGAGTACGTCTCGATCCGCCACTTGAGATATTCGCTTCGCCAGGGACGCAGCCGGTTGCCGCGCGTCGCATTCCACACGAATCGTATTGCCGACATCACCGGCCGTGCACCTCATTGAAGAGTATAGGTCGTGGATAGGTCGGGGTTATGGAGCAGGATGAAAGAGCTTTCCCAAAGGGGGCGCTATTGTCCCAGCTTCGCAGTTGTCCTCTGAACTTCCTCAAGTTCGCGCGCCCGCGCGCACAGCTTCTTCAGCTTGCCCTCGATCGAAGCGTCGCCGACGTGCTCGTCCTGAAGCACTCCGTCCGCATCAATGGTGAAGGTGTGGGGAATCGCATTCACTCCGAACAGGCGCGACAGCGGTCCCTCGAATCCCCCATCGCGATACTGCAGCCAAGTCATACCGTTCTTCGCGACAAAGTCCTTCCACTTCGCTTCATCGCTGTCCAGACTCACGCTCAACACCACGAGCGGCTGGCCCTGGAATTTCTGCGCGATCTGCCGTACGTGGGGCAGCGCCTCCCTGCATGGGCCGCACCACGTTGCCCAGAAATCGATGAGCACCACTTTGCCCTGCATATCGTCCAGCGATATGCGCTGACCATCCTCGGTTCTCACCGCAAATGCAGGGGCCATCCGCGCTCGTGCCAATTCGGGCCTCTCGGCATAGCGCTGCGCGCGCTGCCGCATCGCGCTGTTGTCGGTGGTCATCGCAACGAAGTCTTCAAAGCGGGCCTTCGCCGCATCGTCCTGCTTCAGATGCGCGAGAGTAAGCCGTCGCCAAAAACTGCTTCCGGAAAGTTCGGATACGCCGCCAGAGCAGCCTTGAACTCCTTGTCGGCCTCCGCATAAATTTCATCCTTGTTCTTTGCCGACGCCCTCGCGCATCAGCACTGTGGCCCGCTCCTCATGGGCAACAGCTGCGCCTTTTGGATCCTTAGCCTCGGCAATCAACTCCTGTGATGCCTCGTCGGCCGCTTTGAAGTCGCCGGTTTCCTCGCCGATCTTGATCATTTGCTTCTGGCACGCCACGCAGTGGCCACCGTCCTGCTTATCGGCTTTCCTGAAAGCGCCAAGCGCTGCCTGTCGATCATGGCCCTTCAGCCAGTCCATAGCCTCCGCGTAGGTCTTCTGCGCCTTCGGGTCGGTGGGACCATCTCCGGACGAGCTTCCCGACTGCGCGCGCAGCCCCGACGCAATAAGCGCAATTACCAGGCACAAATACAACAAACGTTTCATTCGACCGCCTCCGGCGAAAGTAACGTATCACGAAGAAATTGAAATAGGTGGAAGAGATTTTGGCCGGGTTCGACGCTTACTTGCTGCCTGCGGCGGCCGCGACTGGAGGCTGAGGCTGGGTCGCGCTCTGCGGAGCGTTCAAGCTATAGATCACCTCGCCGGGGCGGGCGTAGTGCAGGCGCTCGCGCGCCTCGCGCTCGATCGCGTCAGGATCGCTCTTGAGGTGCTCCACGTGCTCTTTGAGCCGGTCATTTTCCTGCTGCAGGGAGTCAATCTGCTGGTGAAGCTCGCGATCCTCTGCACGCTTCTGCTCATAAGCGTTCAAGCCGTTATGTCCCACGATCACGTGGTAGCCGAAAATGAGCGCCAGTACCACGGCGAGCGCCGTGGCGATGCGCCGCCGCACGCGGTAGAGAAACTCCGCCGCGCGCGCCTTCAGCTTGATTTTTGGCTCGCTGGTGCTCACAACACTGTTGACTCCGAGGGTTCGCGGTTTCCGCTGTCCCAGAGATTAATGATCGGCGCGAATCCATCGGATGTGGTGGCCCTGGGTGCAAAAAACTTGCGCCGGGGAATCTACTCCAGCACTCATCTGCCCCGGCCGCACCCCAAAACTGAGTCAATGGAGAAGGCGCTCAAATTTGATTTCCGCCACGCCGCGAGTAGGATGCTCACTTAGCAGCTTCATCCTTCAGCCTGGAACCGGAGCAGATGAGCGAAAATTCTAACTCGCGGGCAAGCATCGTGCTCTCGACCGCCGGTTCGCCGGAGGAAGCCGCCCGAATTTCACACGAGCTGGTGGAACGCCGCCTGGCTGCCTGCGTCAACCGTGTACCGGGCGTGACTTCTGTCTACCGCTGGCAGGGCGCAATCGAGGAGAGCGCAGAGGTCCTTCTGATCATCAAGACGGCTGCGGAAAAGCTGCCTGCGCTCGAAGCCGCCCTGCGCGAGTTGCACTCGTATGAGGTTCCCGAGTTCCTCGTGCTACAGGTCGCTGCCGGAAGCCGGTCATATCTAAACTGGCTCTCGCCGCGGTTGAATGATGAGCGGGCGAATGGCCCCGCTACTCTCCGGCCTTCTGCCGCTCGAAGAAGCGCTCCATGAACTTCGTATCGAACTTTCCGGCGCGGAATTCTTCATCGTCGAAGATGCGGCGGTGCAGCGGGATCGTCGTGTGGATTCCCTGGACAATGAACATGTCCAGGGCCCGCTTCATGCGCTCCATCGCCTCCTCGCGGTCTTTGCCGTGCACGATGAGCTTGGCGATGAGCGAATCGTAATAGGGCGGAACGACTCCCTCGGCGTACTGGGCGGTATCGACGCGGACTCCGTTGCCTCCGGGCACGTTGAAGGCGGTGATTTTGCCCGCCGACGGGGTGAACTTCTCCGGATGCTCGGCATTTACACGGCATTCGATGGCGTGGCCACGGATATGGATCGGCTCAGTGAGAATGCTGGAAAGCTTTTCGCCGCAGGCAATGCGCAGTTGCGCCTTAACGAGGTCGATGCCGGTGACCATCTCCGTGACTGGATGCTCAACCTGGATGCGCGTGTTCATCTCGATGAAGTAGAGCTTGCCGTCCTCGTCCATGAGGAACTCGACGGTACCGGCGTTCTGATACCCGACGTTTTCGAGCGAGCGCTTCAGGGTCTTCGCGATATCGTCGCGCAGCTTCTGCGTGACCTGCAGTGACGGCGCTTCCTCGATCAGCTTTTGATGCCGGCGCTGAATCGAGCACTCGCGCTCGCCGATCGACATCACGTTGCCGTGCTGGTCGGCCAGCACCTGGAACTCGATGTGGCGCGGCCGCTCGATGAACTTCTCCATGTAGAGATCGCCGTTGCCGAAGGCGTTCGCGGCCTCGGTTTGCGCAGCCTGATACAGCGCGGGCAATTCCTGCGGCTGAGCGAACAACGCGCATACCCCGGCCACCGCCGCCTGCCGACGCTTTCAGGATCACCGGGTAGCCGACAGACTTCGCCCACTCGAGCGCATCGCCTTCGGACTGGATGACGCCGTCGGAGCCAGGCAGGATGGGCACCTTGGCGCGCTTCATCGCCTGGCGCGCCTTTTCCTTTTCGCCCATCAGCCGCGTGACTTCAGGAGGCGGTCCGATGAACTTGATATTGGACGCGCGGCAGACCTCGGCAAAATTTGCGTTCTCGCTGAGCAGCCCGTAGCCGGGATGAATTGCATCCACGTCGGCGATTTCAGCAGCGCTGATTACAGCCGGAACGTTCAGGTAACTTTCCGCCGAGCGCGGAGGACCGATGCAGATAGCCTCGTCGGCGAAGCGGACATGCAGCGAGTGGCGATCGGCCTCGCTGTAAACGGCGACGGTGCGGATGCCGAGTTCTTTGCAGGCGCAGATGACACGCAGCGCGATTTCGCCACGATTGGCGATCAGGACTTTTCGAAACATATATGGATCAAACCTAACGTGGCCGCAGGGCAAAGAGCGCCTGGCCGTACTCGACGGGCTGGCCGCTCTGGACGAAGCGCTTGACGATCTCTCCGGCTGCATCGGCCTCGATCTCGTTCATCAGCTTCATGGCTTCGATGATGCAGAGAATCTGCCCGTTCTCTACCTGGTCGCCGATCTTCACGAAGGCAGGCGCGCCCGGCGAAGGCGATTCATAAAATGTGCCGACGATTGGCGATTTGACGATATGCAGCGAGGCGTCTTCATCGGGCTGGGCTGGAGCCGCAGGAGCAGGCGCACCCGCTGCCGGAGCAGATGCTGCATAGACCTCAGGCAATACCACCGGCGCGGGAGCGGCAGCGTGGCTCTGCGCTGACAGCAATCGAGCGATGCTGGCCAGATCCGCCGATCCGCCTTCCTGCGCGAACTTGATGCGCACCTTCAGGTCGCCGCGTTCGAGATCGAACTCGCCGATCTTGTTCTCTTTGAGGAACTCGATGAGTTCCTTCAGTTCCTTCATGTCTTCCGAATTCATCGTTTGTGCTCTCGTTCGCCCAATCCGTCTGCCTGGACTTTCACAGCTCGATCAGCGCTTTCGTTACCGGTGTGAGCACTTTGCCGCCACGTTCCGTAACCGCAACCATATCTTCGATGCGAATCCCGAATTTGCCAGGCATATAAATTCCGGGCTCGATGGTAATCACCATGCCCGGCTTTAACTCCAGCGTCTGTCCCGCGCCAACGCGCGGGCTCTCGTGTATCTCCAGGCCTACTCCATGGCCGGTTGAATGCGTAAAGTACTTTGCCAGCCCTGCTCTGCGCAACGTGCTGCGGGCGGCTTCGTCCACCTCGCCGCAGGTCACGCCTGGCTTGACGGCCGCTACTGCCGCATCCTGTGCTTCGAGAACGGCGTCATAGGCGGAACGTTCCGCAGCGCCCGCGTTGCCAAGGCACACAGTACGGGTCATATCGGAACAATAACCTTTGAGGATAACACCGAAGTCCAATGTAACGAAGCCATTGCGAGGCGTCTTGTGGCTTGATGCCCGGCCATGCGGCAGTGCCGAACGCGGCCCTGAAGCGACGATGGTTTCGAACGACATGCCCTCGACGCCCATGCTACGGGCAAAGAACTCAAGGCTGGCAGCAATCTCAGTCTCGGGAACGCCGCTTTGTATGTGCGAAAGGATCGCGTGGAAGACGCGGTTACCAAGCGCGGCGGCATCGGCCATGCGCTTCAACTCATCCGCGTCCTTGATCATGCGGAGCTCCGCGACGATGGGCTTCTCCAGCGGAGAGAAGAATCCGCGCCGCCTCGCGCCGCTGATCGCCGAGCGCATCACGGCCAGTTCGGAGATAGTCGTGTAGCCGGGATCATACGCCGCATGCGCCTTCTTTCCCACGAGCGACTCAAGCAGCGTGCAGGCTTCCTTCAGCGCCGACTTCTTCGCGATGACCACGCGGGCTCCCTGCGTCTCCTGCCGGGCCTGCGCGGTGTAGCGTCCGTCGGTGAACAGGACTGCTTTCTTTGCGGTGACGATCAGAGCAGCGTTCGATCCTGTGAACCCGCAGAGGTAGCGCACATCGGGAAGATGGGTGACGATGAGGCTTTCGATTCCCTGCTCAGCCATTTTGCCGCGCAACGCGCGCAGACGAGATGCTTCATTCATCGCAAAGCTATCCTATCGTGTCGTCATCGTGGAGTGTGCGGGATCAAACGTTGGGAGCATCAACTCCGCCGTGTTCGGCCGGCACAGCCCCGCGGGCCCGTTCCTTGACCTTGCGGGCGGGGATGCCGGCATAGATTCCGAAGGGCTCCAGATCCTTTGTCGCAACCGAGCCAAGCGCGAGGATTGCACCATCGCCCACATTCACCCCCGGATTCACCGCTGCCCGGGCGCAAATCCACGAATAGGCTCCCAGACGCATAGGAAACGAAACCAACCGGAACGACGCCTCATTGTAGAGGTGGGTGGCGCCACACACGTATGCTCCCTGGGAAACGATGGCATGCGACCCGAGATACATCGGCGAGGGGTTGTAGAGCTCGGCGTCGTCGGCGAGCGTTACGCGGTCTTCGCAGACAAGGTTCCACGGCGCCCAGATCTTTCCTTTGGGATAGAAGTGGCACGCCGCACCCAGTTTTGCTCCAAAGGCGCGGAGCAGGAAGACTCTCCACGCATGAAGCGGCCGCGGCGAAATGCGATAGAGCAGTGCATAGCAGACACTCCACAATACGCGGACGACGCGGTTGCGGAAGGAAAACGCCGGCAGCAAGGTGGGGTCGCTTTTCAAAACGAGCGTGCTCGTGATCTCAGGGCTTGCGTTCAATGCATACGCCTCATCCATTTAAGAGTAATTGCGGGCGCACCGAAAGTCATCGCGCCGATTGGCGAGCACCAACCGGTATCCGCAACGCGTTTCAGGACACTCGGGACACGCCAACGCGCCGGCCGGCAGCAGCCCTCGTGCCACGCACCGGCTTTTTCTGGCTGGAGCGTACGGTCTTTGGAGCGGGCTCCGGCTCCGCCGAGACTCCCGACTGGCGATCCATCCACTCGTCGAGGCGAGACTTCTTGAAGCGCCAACGGTTACCCAGCTTGAACGCAGGGATGAACGCCTCAGAGGCATACTTATACAGCGTGTCCGGGCTGATGCCGAGGTAGTCTGAGGCCTGCCGGATGTCCATCACTTCCCGAATCTCACTTGTGCGTACGGTAGCGGATTTCATGGGCGGCTCCCTTGGTTATCTTGTTGATTTTTGGGGACTCGTGAAAACTGGCTAGCGACCTGCTTATACCGTGTTTTCACCCTCTTGTTCAAGGATTTTATGTCCGGCTCCGGGGATTCACCCCTTTTTGCCGTGAATTTCACCGCACTGCAACGAAAGCCGGCACAAGCGAGTGGGCAGCAGTTGCGGGGCCATCGATCTTCACCCCAAGTGGTTGTGTGTTAGCCCCTTTGATTCTTGGGGATGGCTCCGTTGAAACACCATGCGGCGTGGGGAGGGAGGGATTCAGCGACAATAGGGTAACCGCCAATGACCCATACGCGCTATTCAGCGGGCAATGTTCTTATGTTAGTTGCCGGGGTAGTCATTTGCCTGATTAACACGTTCTTCACCGTAATGGGTTCTGCGTTCGGAGTTGATATTTTCCCGGGCTTCAGGGGCTTTTGCACCGCCGCATTTATCTATATTGCCCTTTTGATGCTTCCAGCCTTCCTGATCATGTTTCGATGGAGCAGAATCGGCACGGTCGCGATGTGGAGTGTGACGATCTGCTGCCTTCTCCTAGCGTTCGGTGGGAGGCAACCAGCCTTTGTGCCTACTCTTATTTTTCTTTTGCTCGTTTCGATCATGTGCAGTGCAATTGATCCGAGAGATGAAGAGGCAGACCTGCACATCACAAATCGACAGTAAGCTTAATCCCCTTCGTCGCATTGACGGCTGTGAAACGACCGGGCAACCCCGCACGAGTTGCCCGGATGCCTCATCCACGCAGCCCTACAGCTTCGGTTCCATCGCGCTGAGGATTTCGAGGAAGCTGTCATCGAGGGTGCGATTCTTCGAGATGGCTTCCGCGATAGGAATGCTCTCGATCTTCGTGCCATGCAGAACCACCAATCGGCCGAACTGTCCCTGGTGGACCAGATCGATCGCCCCCAGGCCGTACCTCGTGGCCAGCATGCGGTCAAAGGCGGAAGGCGTTCCGCCGCGCTGGGTGTGTCCAAGGTTGACGGAGCGCGTCTCATATCCGGTGCGCTTTTCGATCTCTTCTGCCAGCGCCTGCCCAATCCCGCTCAGCCGTGCGTGCCCAAAGGAATCAACCTTGGTGCCGACCGTTGCCTGTCCGCCGGACGGCAGCTTGGCGCCCTCGGCAACGACGACGATGCCGTACTTCTTGCCGTGATCGTGGTTGTATTTGAGCAGCGCGCAGACATGGTCGAGGTCAATCGGCTTCTCCGGAACCAGAACCACGTGCGCGTTCCCGGCGACGCCTGCTGTAAGTGCAATCCAGCCCGCGTCGCGGCCCATCACCTCGCAAACGATCACGCGATTGTGAGATTCGGCAGTGGTGTGCAAGCGGTCGACTGCTTCAGTCGCAATGCTCACCGCCGTGTCGAAGCCGAAGCAGATGTCGGTTCCGTTCAGGTCGTTGTCGATGGTCTTTGGGAACGCCCACGCCCGGCACTCCCGCCTGAATGAGCGCGTTTGTCACCGACTGCGTGTCGTCGCCGCCGATGGCGATGAGCGCGTCGATCTTGTTGGCCTTTAGATTGGCGACGCACTTCTCGATGCCGCCCTCGATCTTGCGCACGTTCGTGCGCGATGTGCGCAGGATGGTGCCGCCCATCGTAAGGATGCCGTCCACCTTCTCGAGCGTGAGCGGAATGGTGTTGTTATCCAGCACTCCGCGCCAGCCCTCGAGAAAGCCGACAAACTCGTCTCCATAGTGGTTGATTCCCTTTTTTACTACCGCGTGAATCACGGCGTTCAGACCCGGGCAGTCTCCGCCACCCGTCAACAGACCAACTCGCATTGCTGTGCGCTCCTAGGAAAAAGCTCCGCAGTGATGATAAAGGCACTAGCCGCCGATTCAAAATGAGGCACGCCGACCAGACCGCGCCGAAGCCTCAGCGCGTCACCGATGAACCCTTGCCGCTGGAATCTGTAACCGCGACATAGGCGAGCGCAATGTTTCGAACTTCCTCGCTCGTAGGTGCGCGGGTTGGAACGTCTTTCTCCACGACTTCCAGCAGCAGGCGGACTTCGCCGTCTTTCACGGCGCCGGTCGGCAGCGGAATGGTGTAGACGACGACGCCCTGACGCTCCTGAGCGCCGAATGGCGATATAGTCCCGGCGATCTCGCCATTACGGACGCGCACGATGATGCGCAAATGTGCCTTGAGGGGGCCGACGCTGACGCGCGCTACCAGCGTTTCGCCGGATCTCACTGCTCGCGGAAGCGGCAAATCGTAGACCCGTTGTTTCGCAGCGGCAAATGCCGACCCCGGCCACACAGCGGCAAGAGCCAGAATGAAGAGCCACGAGCGCGCCCTTACCGGCCTGAGGAACTTCCGCATAAAGACACAACTAGAACGTGCCGACCGAGACAGCTGCCAGACTGCTCTTGAAATTCGCCTGGGCGACCTGCGGCTCGAGCGTCGGCTTGCTCTCCGGAATCACCACGATCCGAAGCGGCTCGTTTGCCTTGAGCATATTCCTGGCGGCGAGGGCCTTCAATGTATCCGATCGGGGAACGGTGAAGCTGACCGGCTCGTCGTGATGGTGCACGCCGAAGAACTGCAGCGTCGCCGCATAGCTGGGACTGTCTTCGTTGAGGCCGGAGGTATCCTGCGGTGGGTTGACGAAGACGTTGAATGAAAAGCCGTGCGCGCTGGGAGGCTCCTGAATGGTCACTTTTGCAACGAGGTTCGACTGCTGCGCCGCCAGCACCGTTTGGGGCACCGAGACCTGGCTCTGCGCAGGCATTCCCAGCGCAAGCGCGTGGCTCGTCAGACCTCCGGCGAAGTTCTGCGCGGGAGCGGCATTCGGCTGTGGTACCGCATTCGCAACAGCGCTCTCGCCCGAACCTTTCTCGTATGCATAATCGAAATTGCCGATCGCCGCGTAATCGCCGGCCGTCGCCTGCGACAGCGGATTCCCCTTCTCGTCGTGAAAGAAAAGGAAAGGTTCGCTGGTCCACGCCTGCAGGTCTGGTCCGGCAGGCAGCGTCGGCAAATTCAGCTTCTGCTGTTTGCGCGTCCACACGTCCCACAGCCGGTCGATGTTGGCGTGATGCAGAAAGAACAGCGGATCGACCGGAGAGAGCATGTCTTCCATCAGTCCGCCAACGCAGTTGTGCACATTGTTGTGCGGCTGGCCTTCGAGAATCCCAAAACCTGCCGCCTGCGAGTGAAACGGCGCCTTGTCGCTGCCAAAAGCAATAAAGTCCTTCGGCGCGAGCGCCTTCGTGATGGTCGATAACGCGACAGCCTTCTTTGTCGGCTTGTCGAAGCCGGGATGGGCCGAAGTCAAAGCCCGGACTCCCGGCGGCGGGACAAACATCGGATCGCCCTGCACCTGCTTCCACAGGTCGTTCATCGATCCGTAGCCGCGCAGGGTCTGCTCTTTGACCTGGGCTGTGGAGAAAGACTGCCACAGCGCACTCATCGGATTCGACAATTGCGCATAAAAAGCCTGGTAGCTGCTGAGATAGGCCGGGTCCGCCGGATTGAGGACCCCCTGAAAGAGCTGCTTCGGCACACGCGGGAGCGCTGTCCAGTCCCAGAAGGGCAGCGCAAAGTTCGGGTCTCCGGAGAGTTCGCGGCAGGTTCGCTCAAACCAACCCAGGTAGCCGCGGTGCCACACTGGAAACCACCAGTTGCCGTGCGGGCAGTCGAGGGTATGGACGAAGGCGTTGCGATACCAGTTGCGAGGATCGGACGGCGGCAGCTTCAGCATGGCACTGATCGCCTTCGCGTAGCTGGTTAAAACCTGTGCCGGGAAGCCCGGCGCAGCAAGGTTCCGGCGCAGGTATTTCGCCGCCGGCTGAGCAACCACCGCACGGAAGGGGTACGCCGCGGCAGCCGTGGCAGCCATGGCTAGAAATCTGCGGCGGGTAGTTGTAACTCGCGACGACAAGTTACCGATCAAGGCACGCCTCCAGGAACGTCGAGCCACGGGAAGTCAAGCGTTCGTGACTCGCGGTCATAAGTCGAACTGCTCTGCAAATTCCCAGGCAGGCGGGAGCGGGGGGAGCGGGCCGGCGCAACATTGTAAGCCGTGGGTGACCGAGGATGTCAACGATGTTCGAGTCCGGCGATTCCTGCCGCCCGGCGAATCAGGGCGGGATATAATCGGCGTGGCTTTCAGAGCCAGTCAAACGGGCCCGCAATTCCCTCCCCCGATCAGCAGTCAAAATCCCATTTCTGGTGAAGCGACGTGAAACTTGATCGACGTGCGCTGACGGCGCCGCTAACTCTGCTTCTCTGCCTTGTCCTCGCCGGTTTGTCTGGCTCCGCAGCATTCGCCCAGATCGGGCGCAGCAAGCAAGGCTACGTCAAAAGCGTCCCCTACACCTACAACGGCCAGCAATTCACTATCGTTCTTTATGGGACCCAGCCCGCCCAGGTAGCGATGGGCACCCAGGTCGTATTGATCATCTCCGGCGCAAATGTCATCGCCTATCCCGGTGCCGACGCTCATCTGGTCGCCAACGCCGAGGACGCGCTCAAGGCCTATCAGGCGGGCACACCTTCCGGCAGCGCCGCCGCGCCAGCGCAACGGGAGGCGGAGCACAGTCGGGGCTGACCGTGGCTGGCGTGGTATCGATGCTCAATGCCGGCATCTCCGAAGACATTATCCTGGCCAAGATTCACAAGAGCGGACAGACATTCGATCTGAGCGCCGACGATATGGTCGCCCTCAAGAAGGCCAAGGCGAGTGACAACCTGATCAAGGCCATGATGGACGCAACACCCGCTGCAGCTCCCGCGGCAACCTCCGCGCCAGCCCCTGCTCCTGCAGCCCAGACCGCGGCACCACCGGCGCCGACAGTGCAACCGGCTGCGACTCAGCCCGCAAAGAAGAAAGGCTTTTTCGGATCCATCGGCGAGAGCGTGAAAGACGAAGCTACCGGCAGGTCAGTGATCGACAAGGTCGGATTGCGCAACGTCCTTCCGCAACTCGATCCGAACAAGCCTGTTTCCGAGCAATTTCCGCACGTCGCGATCACCGTGCTCTACGCGCCGATGGGCTGGACAGATCCCTATGAGACCGACCCCAGCGCCCATGGCCGCAGCATCATGCCCTCCTGCTTCAAGCTGCAGGCAGTGGTCTGGTCCGATGCGACCACGTCAAAAACCGTCGGCCCGTTCGACTGGTGCAGCAACCACGACGAGTTCATGGCGCAGCTTGAGCCCAACTACCTCCAGAGTCTGCGAGCCAACGTTCGCCGATATGCGCTCGGGATACCTCACCGGCATTAACCGTACCGACGGGCCCGCTCCGCCAGACAAACTGCTGCCCAACGATCGCCGCACCATGGACATGTGGGCGGCGACCAGCCCCCAGGGACGCAGCGTCGACCTGAATAACGAGCAGTTCAGCCGTTTCGCCCTGATGTTCGCCAACGTCCGGAAAGACCTCGGCGAGACTCTGACCTCCGAGGGCGACGCACGGGTGTGGGTGGTGACCATCAAGAAAGCAGCAGGGCCGAACATCATGGAGTGAGCGCCGAAAAGCCAAGACGCTTCCGGCCATCAGAACTTCTTCAACTCCACAATCCCGCGATAGATATCGTCCGGCTGGGGCAGGATCACGTCTTCGACGATGGGCGCATAGGCCACGAAGGTATCCATCGACGCGATCCGCTTGACCGGGGCGTCGAGGTCTTCAAACAGCTCATCGGCGATGCGGGCGGCGATCTCGGCGCCATATCCCCAGCTCAGCATGTCCTCGTGCGCAATGATCACGCGGTTCGTCTTGCGCACCGACTCGGCGATCGCCTCCCAGTCATAAGGGCTGAGCGTGCGCAGGTCGAGAATCTCCGTCTGAATGCCGTGCTCGCGCTGCGCCTTCTGCGCCGCCTGCAGCGCCCGTGGCACCAGCGCGCCGTAGGTGATGAGCGTCAAGTCCGAGCCTTCGCGAACCTTCGCTGCCTTGCCGAACGGAATCATGTAGTTCGGGCCGGGATATGGCACGCGCCCGTAGGTCTCGCGGTACAGGCGTTTATGTTCGAGGAACATTACCGGATCGTCGCAGCGGATTGCCGTGCGCAGCAGCCCATTCGCATCGAGCGCATTCGAGGGATAGACGACGCGCATGCCGGGCGTGTGCGTGAAGAGGCTCTCTCCGTTCTGCGAGTGGTAGACCGAGCCTCCGGTGAGATAGCCGCCGATCGCTACGCGAACGACTGCAGGGCAAGCCCAGGTCCCGTTCGATCGCCAGCGGAGCAGCGGCAGCTCGTTGCGAAGCTGATGCATCGCCGGCCAGATGTAGTCGAAGAACTGAATCTCAACCACCGGCTTGAGTCCGCGCAGCGCCATGCCGACGGCGCGCCCGACGATGTTCGCCTCGGCCAGCGGCGAGTTGAAGACGCGGTCGGCGCCGAACTCGATCTGCAGGCCATGGGTCAGCTTGAAGACGCCGCCCTTGCCTTTGACCAGCCCCTGCTCGAGATACTCCTCGCGGCTGCAGTCAGCGACATCTTCGCCAAAGATGACGATGCTCGGATCGCGCCGCATCTCGTCCCGCAGGCAAGCGTTGATCAGGTCGGCCATCGTGCGCTCGTGGGTATCCGCGGTGCGTGCCGGAGCGGTCTCGAGAGCGGAATCGGTAGGATCGTAGTGCTCCGAATAGACGTGCTTCAGGATCGCCGCTTCATCCGTCGACGGCAGCGGCGAGCGCAGCGCCCGCTCGGCAGCCTGCCGGACCTCTTCGTCAACCTGCTTCTCGATCCGCGTGATGCTTTCGGCGTCGAGAATGCCCTCCCGCAGCAGATACATCTGGAACTTGGACAGCGGATCGCGCAACGCATCTTCGTTGCGCTCCTTCTCCGGCCTGATAGAGCCGGTCGTTGTCCGAGTGAGAATGCGAGTAGGGCCGGATGACATGCCCGTGAATAAACGCGGGGCCCTTGCCGGCGCGGCAATGCGCGGCGGCATCCTCGAAAGCCTGCCAGGACGCCAGAGGATCGGTGCCGTCGATCTCGGCGAAGAAGAAATTCGGAAAATTGTGCACCAAACGCGAGATATTCCCGCCGGGCGTATTCACTTCGACAGGAACCGAGATGGCATAGCCGTTGTCTTCAACCACGAAGATGACGGGCAGCTTTTCGTTGGACGCCGTGTTCAGCGCCTCCCAGAATTCGCCCTGCGAAGTCGAGCCCTCTCCGATCGATACATAGACAACCTCGTCGCCCTGGAACTCGACATTGCGCCACTCGCGGTAGTCGCCCTCATGATTTTCCGCGGCCTCGGGATGGCGGGCGAAGTAACGGCCGGCCTCCGCGCAGCCGACAGCATGCAGGCACTGCGTCGCCGTCGCCGACGACGGAGAAACGATATGGTGCGCCGGGCTGCTCCAGTGCGAAGGCATCTGCCGCCCACCGCTGGCTGGATCTGCGGCCGCGCCGATCCCCTGCAGCAGCAGATCCTCAACCGTGACTCCCAGCGCCAGACATAACGCCCGGTCGCGATAGTAGGGAAAGAACCAGTCGTATCCCGGCTTGAGCACCAGCCCGGCAGCGACCAGCAGGGCCTCATGCCCGGCGCCGGAAATCTGGAAGAAGATCTTCTGCTGGTTCTTAAGCACGATCTCGCGGTCATCGGTTCGCCGCGAAAGATACATGAGGCGGTAAATCTCAATCAGGCGTTCGGGAGCCAGTCCCCGGGCCGATTCCGGAGCAGCTTCCTGAAGCACGCCGGTAGCGTGACCCGACGACGATTTTGCCTTGTTGCGTTCTGAGTTGCGTTCTGAACTGGAGACCGTGCTGCGGGCCATCAACTACCCTCTTGGTTCATTGTATCCATCTGTTCGATGCGGAATGGACTCCAGATTGTACATGTCCGGCTTGTTGAGGCAACAGCCACCAACGCTCGTTACACGATGGACTTAAATTTAGAGACATTCGCAAGCTTCCTGGGCTACATTGAAGTCCCGAAATACAGGAGAAGAGATCGTGCGCACGGTTATCGCTGTAGTAGGTGGATTTCTGGGTATCGCAGTTCTGATCAGGATTACCGACATGCTGTTCGCGCGGCTGGTCCCGGGATGGAATCCGAAGGACCCGCCGTTGTATTACTTCGCTGTCAGCCTGGGCACGGACTTTGTCTACTCGATTGTGGGCGGATACTTGTGCGCACTGATCGCCGAGGAACACCGCCGAAAGGCGACTCTGTGGCTGATCGTGCTGGGTGAAGTACTCGGTATCGTGGTCCAGGTGGCGTTGTGGGGTGTGGTGCCGCGCTGGTACGGCATCGGTCTGCTCATTCTCTATCCGCTCGGCATCTGGATCGGATCGAGCCTGCGCAGGACCCGGACGACGGTCATCGCATAGATTTTTCCCCAGTTGCCGCATATGCTCACGATGCCGTAGACTCAGCTTTCCCAACCAGCATCCCACGGGTTGCGAAAACCGCGGGATGCGGAAAATTGATGTTAGCGATCTTGTATCTTCCGACCCAGAACCGCATTGACCACCGTTTTCGCAACGTGCTTTAATGTCGCGTTTTGTGCAAGTTCGCTCGCTCAGCACAGCTGGACGGTTATGGGCCACTGCAACTGCGAGTCATCTGCTGTTGCTTAACGTTTTGTAGAGAAGAACCTGGGACTGTTCCGCACCGATGGCCATGGGACACCGGCGCGGGAATTCTGCAGTAATCTCCTGGAGGATTTTGAATGGCGTTTTTTGTTCCCGTAGCGGCAGCAGCCTGGCAGGCAGAAAATGGCGCGATGGCCGCCAACGATCACCTTTATCTCTGGCTCGCACTTGGAACCGGAGTCATCGGCCTGGTAGCGGCCCTGCTCTTCGCGCGCGGCGTCCTCGGCTCCGATGCCGGCACGCCGGAGATGCAGCGGATTTCCAACGCCATCCGGGAAGGCGCCGAAGCCTTCATGAAGCGCCAGTATGGCACCATCGCCATCATCGCGGTGGCGCTCGCCATAGTTCTCTTCATTGGATATCGCCTTTCCCCCTTCACCGCTCCCTCCGCCAACAAGGTCGTCGTCAGCTTCCTCATCGGAGCAGCCTGTTCGGCTCTTTCCGGTCAGACCGGCATGTGGGTCTCCATTCGCGCGAACATCCGCACCGCTGCCGCTGCCCGCACCAGCATGGGTCAGGCGCTCAAGATCGCTCTGCACGGCGGAGCCGTGACTGGCCTGGTCGTCGTCGCCCTCTCGCTGATTGGCGTGGGCATGCTCTTTCTGCTCTTCGGCGGACTCAGCAATCCGCAGCAGGTTCCCTACCAGCTTGTCGGCTTTGGATTCGGGGCTTCGCTGGTAGCGCTCTTCGCGCAGCTTGGCGGCGGCATCTATACCAAGGCTGCAGACGTAGGCGCTGACCTGGTCGGCAAAGTCGAAGCCGGCATTCCCGAAGACGATCCCCGCAACCCGGCTGTCATTGCCGATCTCGTTGGCGACAACGTAGGCGACTGCGCGGGCCGCGGCGCTGACATCTTCGAATCGACCGCCGCCGAAAACGTTGGCGCCATGATCCTCGGCGCGGCGCTCTATCCGGTATTCGGACTCAGAGGGATTCTCTTCCCGCTCATCGTGCAGGCCATTAACCTGATCGCCAGTATCGTGGGCGTGAGCGTCGTGCACAGCCGCGAGGACGAAGACCCCATGCACGCGCTCAACAAGGGCTACTACGTCACATCGCTGCTGGCTCTGGTCGGATTCGCCGTGGCCATCTACTTCATGCTCGGCGCCCGATGGTGGCTGTTGGGCAGCGGAATCTGCGGCATCGTTACATCCTTCCTCTTCGTCCGCATCACCGAGTACTACACCGAGACCCGCTTCAAGCCGGTGCAGAGCATCGCTCAGGCATCGACGACCGGGCCGGCGACAAACATCATCCAGGGCCTGGCGGTCGGCATGGAGACACCGGCACTTCCGGTCATCGTAATCAGCGCCGCGCTGCTGCTGAGCTACTACTTCGGCACGCGCGGTCTGGCCGACGTAACGACAATTAGCAGCTATGCCAAGGGTATTTACGGCACCGCGATCGCCACCATGGGCATGCTCTCGTCGGCGGCGTACATCCTGGCCATGGACACCTTCGGGCCCATCACCGACAACGCCGGCGGCATCATCGAAATGAGCGACCAGCCACACAGCGTCCGCGTTAAGACTGACAAGCTCGACGCAGCCGGCAACACCACCAAAGCACTCACCAAGGGCTATGCGATCGGATCCGCTTCGCTCGCCGCCTTCCTGCTCTTTTCCGCCTACCTGGCGACGGTTCACGACATTGTTCACCAGCGCGTCATCGCATCCGGTGGGGTTCTGCCCGAAGGCTGGACCTTCTCAAACGTGAATCTCGCCTCTGTGCCCGTCTTCGTAGGCGCACTTCTTAGGCGCGATGCTTACCTATCTCTTCTCGTCGATGGCCATCAGGGCCGTAGGGCGCGCTGCGCAGACCGTCATCCAGGACGTGCATGAGCAGTTCCGCAACAATCCCGGAATCATGCAGGGAACCTCGCAGCCCGACTACGGCCGCTGCGTCCGTATCGTCACCGGCGCCGCCCTGAAGGAAATGGTCCTGCCCGGCGTGCTCGCGGTGGCGATGCCGCTGTGCGTCGGTCTCATCTTCCGTCACTTCGGCGGCGAGTTTTATCCCGGAGCACTGCACAACTGGCCAATGATTAACGGAGTCCCTGTCAACCTTAGCGGCGCAGAAGCCGTAGCCGCGCTCCTGATGGTCGGAACTATCAGCGGCATCCTTCTCGCCATGCTCATGAACAACGGCGGCGGCGCGTGGGACAACGCCAAGAAGCTCATCGAAACCGGCGCACACGGCGGCAAGCGCTCCGAAGCGCACAAGGCCGCGGTTGTCGGCGATACGGTCGGCGATCCCTTCAAGGACACGGCCGGCCCGTCGCTCCATGTGCTCATCAAGCTGCTCGCCACGGTAACACTCGTGCTCGCTCCGCTATTCCTGTAAAGTCCGTCCTGCACAGGCTGGCCGGAGATATTCTGGCCACGCCCTGCGAGGCCTTGTACCCTCGTTAGCATGAGTACGGCCTACCAGGTTCCGTGGTATAAACGATCGCCGGAGGGATGGAAGCATTTCCGATCTATCCCGCTGGCCCGACTGCGTCCACTGATCATTGCTGTTTTCGTGCTCTTCTCTACCTTCGGCTACTTCGACGACATCATAGCCGGAGGGCTCTACCCCTACTCGATTCTGATCTCGAACGTTGTCTTCAGTGGGCTCATCGCCTGCTTGTGGATACTGATCCTCTCTCGCAAGCCCTTCGTCTGGCTCTTAGTCCTCATTCCGATTCAGATTCTCAGTCCGTTTTTCCTCGCGTGGTTTGCCAGGGTGCTTTCGATTCACTTTCCGGCCGCGCCCGCAACCGCCGCGCTAGGAATCCGCATATCTGCGATTGGGATGATGGTTTCGATCGTACTTTCGTATGTTTTCTTCATCCTTTTCATTCGCGGCGAGGGTAAAGAATCGTTCAAGTTGCGTAACGAACTCGAACTGGCACACGGAATCCAGAAGACGCTCGTGCCCCCGGTCTCGCTGCGCACCGCACGTTTCGAGATCTACGGCATCTCCAAGCCCAGCGAGAAAGTCGGCGGCGACCTGGTCGACGCTCTCGAACTTACAAATGGAGACTCCATTGCCTACCTCGCCGACATCGCCGGGCACGGTTTGCAGGCGGGAATCCTCATGGGAATGCTGAAGACCGCGGCGCGCACCGCGCTGCTCGAAGCAGTTGAGCTTGCGCCCGCGCGAACTCTGCCTGTTCTGCTCGATCGCCTCAACAGCGTTCTGCCCGAAGTGAAAGAGCCGCACATGTACGCGACCTTCACCGGCTTTCGGCTCGGTGGCGACGGCAGCGTCTACTATGCGCTGGCGGCCAGTCCGCCCATACTGCATTGGCATGCGGGCCACATGAGTCTTTCCCATCTCGAGGAGGAGCAGTTTCCGCTCGGATTGCTGCCGGTGACGGCGTTCGACGGCCAGAGCATGCAGACAGCTCCCGGCGATCTGCTGGTGGTCGCCACCGATGGCATTCTCGAAGTGAGCAACAAAAATGAAGAGGAATTCGGCGTCGAGCGCGTGAAGGACGTAATTGCCGCCAACACCCGCGTGCCTCTTGCCGAGTTGGCTCAGAAGATTCTCGGCGCCGCGCAGGCTTTCGGCAAGCAGCTTGACGACCAGACCATCCTGATCGTCCGGTGCCTCTAAACAATATCATAGTTATTGTAATGTGCCAAAGCGGAGCCTGAACCAAGCCTGAGCATCTTGAGCGGTGATGTGCGGGAGGAGGTCTGTGATGGCTTGATCGAGGACTTCGCGGGTGCGTGCCTTGGTGGAGCGAAGCAATTGTTTGAGTTTGGCCCAGGCCTTTTCGATGGGGTTCAGATCGGGCGAATAGGACGGTAAGTAGATCAGCTCGGCTCCATGGTGTTCGATCCGGGTGCGCACGCCCTCGGCTTTGTGCGAGGAGAGATTGTCCATCACCACGACATCTCCGGAGCGCAGCGCCGGACAGAGTACCTGCTGGACGTAGGCGAGAAAAATGTCTGCGTCTGTGGGCTCCTCGATGGTCATCGTCGCGATCAAGCCGCGGGTGCTCATGGCGCTGAGAATGGTCAGAATTTTCCAATGGCCGCCGGGCGTCGCTTCGTGAATGCGCCGACCTCCAACACAGCGGCCATAGCGTCGTGTCATCGAAGTGGTCACGCCGCTTTCGTCCAGGTAAATCAGCCTCTCCGGCGGGATTGGAATCTGTTAACAGGCGATCCGTTAACGGCCCCTAGCTCAGCCCGTGCACGGCGACCGAACCGCTTGGGATACCCTCCGCCTTCAGCACCTTCGCCGTGGTCACGATTTGCCCGGTGTGCCGCTGCGTGTGATCAGCGAGATGTACAAGCAGCCCTCCCACGCTGGTTGGAAGCTGCTTCTTGCCGACTCCGCGCGGCTGCTCCAGATCAGCAGACGCGAAAGCGCGGACGCGGGCCGCAGAGCGCTCCAATCCCTCGTGAAATTCAGCCAGCAGTTCCTCACGCGAGATGCCGGGATCAAGTTCTGTTTTCATCGCCGTAATCTGCTCGGAGCTGAGCTGGTTGCCCTCCGCATAGGTGAGCAGGCGATCCAGGCTGCGCGCAATATGGCGCATATGAAAGGCGATCGGCGACAGGCCGAAAGGCGAGGCATGAAGCTCAGCCTCGGCAAGCCCGTCGGTCCATCGCACCACATCTTCGCGGGAAAGCTCGAAGGCATGCAGAACAGCCCGCAGTACGGCGGGAAGCTCGGGATACGTGCCGCGCAGCCATGGTTCAGGCTGTTGCGCCATAGACGGGGAGGGAGGTTGCGTCTGCGTTGTCATTCAAAGTCCCTTCTTCTCACGAAATTCTCGCACGACCGCCGCCGGATCGCGATGCTGCCCATCCACAGCCTCATTCATCGAGCGCATGTCGTCGGCGGTGACTTTGCCCGCAAGCACATCCAGCGCCGTTTTGATCTGCGGCCAGCGCCGCAAAGCGTCATCGCGCACCAGCGGCACCGCCTGGTAGGGCGGAAAGTAATGTTTGTCATCTTCGAGCACCGTAAGGCCGAAGGCCTGGATCGGCCCGTCCGTCGAATTGCCCGCGATCATGTCCACCTGGTGCGCATTGATTGCGCGATACAGCAGCCCCAGG
Source organism: uncultured Acidobacteriaceae bacterium (assembly GCA_963725225.1). Lineage (GTDB taxonomy): Bacteria > Acidobacteriota > Terriglobia > Terriglobales > Acidobacteriaceae > Silvibacterium. Next base: position 227,057 of record CAVRXY010000003.1, on the reverse strand, counting down.
TCCATCGTTCGCGGAGGCCCATCAAACTTCAGCCCGTAAACCTTGCTCAGCCCCGGCAGCCCATCCGGCCGCTGCTCGAATTCATAGCCGACTCCGAGCTTCCATTGCGGCGTATATTGCGCGGCCTGGCTGAGCGTGCGCAGGTTGTAGCGGCGCGCATCCTCTCCGCGAATGATCATTGCGAAGGTGTTTTCAAATCCCAGCGGCGGCGCAACTGTCACGTTGTACCTCTGTGCATACAGCCGCCGCACGGTATCGAGCACTCGCTGCTGGTCCCGGTCCAGCGGCTGCTTCAGAATCGCCGTCAGCGCCGTCCCCGTGTATTCCACGTAAGCATCGATGCGCCCTGAAACCAAGGCCTGCTGGCAAATGTAACTGCCGGCGAGATAAAAGCGCCGCTCCACCTTCAGATGCGACTTCGCCTCAATCTCCTGCGCCAGCAACTCACCAAGCACCACCTGCTCCGTGAAATTTTTGGTGCCGATAACCGGCGCATTGGGCCGCGGCGGAGCGCAGGAGGTCAGCAGGAGACAAATCGTAACCGCAGCGGTGGCAATCATCCGGCTGCTCATTTCGCCGGCACCCGGAATCGCCGCTCCAGCAACCCGAGCAGTCCATCGGCGATCAGCGCCAGCAGAGCCGCCGGGATCGCCCCGGCAAGCACCAGCCGGTTATCGACGGATGCCACGCCGCGGAATATTAATTCTCCTAGCCCACCCGCACCCACCGCGGCCGCAATCGTTGCGATGCCCACGCAGGTCACCGTCGCCGTACGCAGTCCGGCAAGAATAAACGACGCAGCCAGCGGCAACTCGACCCGGATAAGCCGCTGCCTCCCGGTCAGGCCGAGCGCGTGCGCCACCTCCAGCACGGCGGGATCGATGCCGCGAATCCCCGCATAGGTATTGCGCAGGATGGGCAGCAGCGCATACGCGGTCAGCGCGACTATGGCAATGCGCGCCGCGCGTTCGCCCAGCCACGGCAAGGGCAGAAGCAGTCCAAACAGGGCGAGGGATGGGATTGTCTGCAGTATGTTGGCGGCTGTCATTACCGGCGGCGCCCATCGCGGCGAGCGCGTCAGCCAGATTCCTGCAGGAACGCTGATGGCAGTAGCGAAAAGCATCGCGGCTCCCGTAAGCCACAGGTGCTCGAGCGTCAGCTCAAGAATCTGGCCACCATACTGCGCGAGGAACCCGCTCATTGTCCATTTCCCGGGGGCGCGGTCCCCTCCTCGTTTTCCAGCTCGCGCTCGCCCCGCCGGAAAGCGCGCACATATTCCTCGACTTCAGGATTCTGCGACGCCAGAAAGTCCGCCGCCGCGATACTGGCAACGAGCTTGCCGTGAGCAATCAGCACAATGCGCGAGGCGAGATACAGCGCCTCGTCGAGGTTATGAGTAATCAGCAGGGCTGTCTTGTTGAAGCGACCCAGCAGACCGCGCAGCATGTCCTGCATTTCTGCGCGCGTTAGCGGGTCGAGGGCGCCGAAGGGCTCATCCATCAGCAGAATCGGCGGCTCGGCCGCCAGTGCGCGTGCCAGTCCGACACGCTGCCTCTGGCCGCCGGAAAGCTGATGTGGATAGCGATGAGCAAAGCTGGCGGGATCGAGGCCGACGCTCGAAAGCAGCTCGTGCCCGCGGTCGCGGCAATCCGGCCGGGGCGTCCCGGAAATCTCTGGAACTACCGTGACATTGCGCTGCACGGTTATATGAGGAAACAGGCCCGTCTCCTGGATGACATAGCCGACGCTGCGGCGCAACTCGATGAGGTTGAACTCGCGCACGTTCCTGCCGTTGACCAGAACATCTCCGCTGGTGGGCTCAACCATGCGGTTCACCGTGCGCAAAAGAGTGGTCTTTCCTGATCCGCTGCGGCCCAGGATTGCCGTCGTAGTTCCTTCTTCGATCGCGAAAGAAATGCGATCGAGCAGCAGACGGCCCTGCGGCGTTTTGAAGGTGACATCGCGGAATTCGATGGCTGCGGGCATCTCTCTGCGCTCAAAAGAAGAAAGCCGGGCACTCGCCCGGCCATCTGTCACTGTTCCAGTTGCATTATTCGCCCCCGGCCGGAGCTTCCGGCGTGCCGGGACTCTTCACGCGTACGACGGTGATCTTCGAAAAGCCTTCCTTGAAGTTCGGCGGACGAAGACGCTCAGCCATCTTGTGCATTACCTCGTCGTTCACCGTGCGCTCGCGCCGCCGGTTGCGCTCCAGGCAAATTTCAAGGGGCACGTCGAAGAAGACGGCCTGCACATCGTAGCCGAAGCTCTTGGCCATCTTGATCCACTGCCGCCGCTCATGCGGAGACAGGTTCGTCGCGTCCACATAGTTCCACGGCATCTTGGCAATCAGCCGCGCACGCAGCAGCGAGCGCAGCGTGGAAAACACCAGTCCCTGGTAACGCTGCTCGGTGATGTCGTCAAACAAAATACTGCGCAGCATGTCCGACGAGAGCGGCGTTACGCCGCGCCGCTTGAACCACGTGGTCTTGCCTGATCCCGGGAGGCCGATCGTCAGCACCACAAAGCCCTTCGGCCCATGCGGCTGGCCGGCAGCTTGCGGCTCGGGTGGCGGAGTCGACTGCAACTCCGGTTGCGTCTCCACTTCCAGTTTGCCGGGGCCCTCGGGAGTGCCAACAGCTTCGGCAATCTCCGGCGGGAGTTCCTCGGCCGGGCCCGTAATGGGCTCGCTTGTCTCGACTCTCGGTGGTTCCGTCACCGTGCTGTCTGCTTGTAGCGCAGAAGGCTCCGCCGCTGCCGCTCCATATGAAGGCCGCAGTGGAGCGGGCTGGTTAGCAGGTATTTCCTGGCCGATCTTTCCTGTGGACTCCGAATCGTTCGGTCCACGCTTGGGGCGTCGTCTCATTTTTTCGCGCATCCATTCGCGCATAACTCAGGATGTAACACAGACATCGCCGCGCCGCAACGCGCAGCCCTGCAATACGATCATTCCGAGTAACGTAAGGCACGGGGCCGAGTGCGCTAGTCGCGCAGATTGGGTCTTCGTTATAGAAAATTCTTATGCCGTGGTATTGACTACGGTGCTAGCATCGGTAAATGGGGGTTTGCGACCTTTTGCCACGCTCGCGGCTGGTCCCCCGATGAACGGCGAGACTCCACTCTTAAGATTCAACGAGCTCACGAAGGAGAAAGTTTTCACTATGGCAGTAAAGGTTGGAATCAACGGCTTCGGCCGAATTGGACGCAACGTTTTCCGCGCCGCGCTGGGCAATCCAGACATCGATATCGTCGCGGTCAACGATCTCACGAGCCCCGCGACGCTCGCGCATCTGCTTAAGTACGACTCGATTCTCGGCAATCTGAAGAATGAAATCTCTTCCACCGCCGACTCCATCACCGTGGACGGCAAATCGATCAAGGTTTTTGCAGAAAGAGACCCTGCCAAGCTTGACTGGAATTCGACTGGAGCACAAATCATCGTTGAATCCACGGGCATCTTCACCGACGCGACCAAGGCCAAGGCGCACCTGCAGCAGAGCTCGGTAAAGAAAGTCATCATTTCCGCACCCGCAACCAACGAGGACATCACCGTCGTCCTCGGCGTCAACGAATCGAAGTACGATCCGGCCAAGCACAACATCATTTCCAACGCTTCCTGCACCACCAACTGCCTCGCGCCGGTCGTCAAGGTGCTGCACGAGGAGTTCGGAATCGTCTCCGGCATCATGACCACGATTCACAGCTACACCAACGATCAGGTCATCCTCGATTTCCCACACAAGGACCTGCGCCGCGCCCGCGCTGCCGCGATCAACATGATCCCCAGCTCCACCGGCGCCGCCAAGGCCCTCAAGCTGGTCATCCCCGAGATGGCCGGCAAGCTCGACGGCTTCGCCATCCGCGTCCCAACGCCAAACGTCTCCGTCGTCGACCTCACCTTCATCTCCGAGAAGCCGGCTACCGTCGACTCCGTCAACGCCGCGCTCAAGAAAGCCGCCGACGGTGAGCTGAAGGGCATCCTCGGCTACGAAACTGACCGAGCTGGTTTCGAGCGACTTCAAGGGCGATGCGCGCTCCTCGATCGTCGACTCGCCGCTGACGAAGGTCGTGGGCAACTCGGTCAAGGTCATCAGCTGGTACGACAACGAGTGGGGCTACTCGAATCGCGTACGCGATCTGGTGCTCTTCCTCGCTGAAAAGGGCCTGTAAAAACTCGATTACACGCGGATCTGGTCTCGGCCAATGGGTCAGGTCCGCTCACCTCTCTCCAACCTTGATGCGCGGAGCATCCCCCGGCAATGCGTCAAAACATCTCGGGAACGTCGCCCTTTGAGCCCGTCATCGGATTCTCACGTGCGGTGCGCGTGGGGAACATCGTCCATGTCTCGGGCACCGGCCCGGTAGGCGCCGACGACGCTGACGCAGCGACCCAGACTCGTCATACACTGGAGATTATTCGCACGGCCCTTGAAAAAGCCGGGGCCCGGATGGAAGACATCGTCCGGACCCGGATGTACCTGACACATGTAGAAGACTGGGAAGCAGTCGGCCGTGTACACGGCGAGTATTTCGCATCGATTCGCCCGGCGGCGACCATGGTCGTGGTCGCCAAGCTACTCAATCCAGCATGGCGCATAGAAATAGAAGCCGACGCAGCCATCGCCGACAGTAGAGAGCACCAAAAGTAGAGAGCACCAGGAAAGCCAGCAGAAATCATGAAGAAATTGACGATTCGCGATCTCGACCTTGCGCATAAGCATGTCTTCATGCGCGTCGACTTCAACGTGCCACTGAGCGATGACGGACGCGAGATCACTGACGACACCCGCATCCGCGAAACACTGCCGACTCTCGAATACGCGCTGCGCCACAAGGCAAAGCTCATCCTTGCCTCCCATCTGGGACGGCCCAAGGGCAAGCCGAATCCGAAATACAGCATGCGCCCCATCGTTGACCGCCTGCGCATGCTGCTCGATCACCACCTCGGCGAACAGGTGAACGTGGCGTTTTCGCCCGACTGCGTAGGTGAGCTGGCCACCGAGCTCTCCCGCCAGCTCGAATCCGGCCAGGTCCTGCTGCTCGAGAACCTGCGCTTCCACGCCGAAGAAGAAGCCAACGACCCCAAGTTCGCCGCCCAGCTCGCTTCCCTCTGCGACATCTACGTCGACGACGCCTTCGGCAGCGCGCACCGGGCCCACGCCTCCACCGAGGGCATCACTCACTTTGTGAAGAAGTCCGCCGCCGGCCTGCTCATGGAAAAGGAGCTGACCTGGATGAGCAAGGCGCTCGACGAGCCGGCAAAGCCCTTCGTGGCCATCCTCGGCGGCGCCAAAGTCTCCGACAAGATCGAGGTCATCGACAATCTTCTCTCCAAGGTCGACGCCATCCTCATCGGCGGAGGCATGGCCTACACCTTCCTCAAGGCCAGGGGCCAGGACGTGGGCAAGTCGCTCCTCGAAGCCGACAAGATCGACGTCGCCAAAGAAGCCCTCGCCAAGGCCGAAGCCAAAGGTGTGCGCTTCCTGTTGCCTGTCGATCACGTCCTCGGTGACAAGTTCGCGCCTGACGCCAAGACGCAGATCTTCGAGGGCGATGGTTCCTTCCCCGCTGACTGGATGGGCCTCGACATCGGCCCGAAGACGATAGCGCTCTTCTCAAAGGAAATCGCGGACGCCTCCACCATCGTGTGGAACGGCCCGATGGGTGTCTTCGAGATGCCGGCGTTCGCCGTGGGGACAACCAAAATCGCCAAGGCCGTCGCAGCCAATCAGGATGCCGTGTCAATCGTCGGCGGCGGCGATTCCGTTGCGGCAGTCAAGAAGGCTGGAGTCGCGGACAAGATCACGCATATCTCCACCGGCGGCGGCGCATCGCTTGAATTTCTGGAAGGCAAGAACCTGCCGGGCGTCGAAGCCCTGACGGACAAGTAACCCTCACACGCACAAATACCTGAGACAGGACCGAAGACGCATCATGCCCCGCAAGCCACTGATCGCAGCAAACTGGAAAATGTACAAGACTCCCGCACAGGCCGAGGAGTTTGTGAAGAAGTTCCTGCCTCTCGTCGCCGAGCAGACCCGTGTCGAGATCGTTCTCTGCCCTTCCGCGATTTCGTTGGGGGCAGTTGTAGCCGCTGTGAAGGACTCAGGCATCGCGGTCGGCGGGCAGAACATGCATTGGGCCGAGGAAGGCGCCTACACCGGCGAAACCTCGCCGCTGATGATCAAGGCAGTCGGCGCCACCCACGTCATCATCGGCCACTCGGAGCGCCGCCAGTACTTCGGCGAAACCGATGAGATGGTCAACCAGAAAATCCTCTCCGCCGTCAAAAACAAACTGACGCCCATCATCTGCATCGGAGAGACTCTGGAAGAACGCGAAGCCGACAAGACCGAAGAGGTTCTTCTCCGCCAGTGCCAGATAGCCTTGAAGGCCGTCGTACCCGAAGATGCGGAAAGCTTCATCGTTGCCTACGAGCCCGTGTGGGCGATCGGGACGGGGCGCACCGCAACACCGGAGATGGCCGGCCTCGCTCACTTCCACATCCGCAGCCAGATCGCCCGCCTGCTCGGCCGCAAGGCAGCCGACAGTATCCGCATCCTGTACGGCGGAAGTGTTAAGCCCGACAACGCGTCAGCGCTCGCAAATCAGCCGGAGATCGACGGCGCCCTCGTCGGCGGAGCCAGCCTCGACCCGCAGTCGTTCGCAAAGATCGTGGACTACTGAGGCGCCGAGCGAAAGGATCCGATGCCGGATTTTGTGCGCATCATGAGCAAGGCCGACCTGCCCGCCGAGGGAGAGGCGCGCGAGGTGTTCTGCGGAGACTACCAGCTGTGCATCGCGCGCGTCGGCGGCGACATCAGCGTGATGAACAACATCTGTCCCCATAACGGAGGCCCGCTCGGCGAGGGCATCATCGAGAATGGCAAGATCGTCTGCCCCTGGCACGCCTGGGCCTTCGACGTAAAGACGGGCATTGCCGAACATGAGCCCCGCGCCCGCGTGCCCGTCTACGAGCACAAAATCGAAGGCGACGACGTGCTGGCGAGGCTGGATTAGCACGATTCGCTTTTATTCGGACGGCAGTTCGTCGTCCATGGTATGCCGCTCCGGGAGCATGCTCCTGTGCAGGACGCGGGATATCAGGATGCCGCCACTCCTTTGGCGATAGAAGATGACGTGGCTGCCCTGCTCCATCCGACGCAAATCCGGAGAAATCTCTTCGCAAAGACGGCCAAGCAATGGATTCGCGGCAAGCCGGCGACAGCAATCTTCCAGTGCGCTCAGATAGCGGTCTGCCTGTTCTTCGCCCCATGTGCGAAGCGTGTAAGCTCCAATTTGAAAAAAGTCCTCTTCGGCCGAAGGGGTAAACCGAACAGATGCCAACTTCTACTTCTCTCTGGGGGCAAGGTTCAGTTTCTTGCGGACACGAGCGAAGACGTCGCCCTCGGCAATGCCGCTTGCATCGCCGACTTTGATCGCCGTTCTCAGCGCATCAAGCTTCGCCTCGTACTCCAACTCTTCGCGTTCAAGCGCGCGCAGCCCGGCCCGGACCACCTCGCTGGCATTCTCGTAGCGGCCGCTTTTCACTTTGATCGAGACAAACCGCTCCAAATCCTCAGTCAGGCTCACGTTGCGCGTCGGCATCGCTTCACTCCACTCTGAGAATAATTGCTCATAGCAAAGTTTGCCAACAACTGGCTTGCAGATCTTGGGCACTACTAAAGGCTCCGGTCGCCTCTTCAGCCCGGCCCTGCTAACCTCAAAACAGAAATGCCCGAAGACACCCCAGCCAGTCAGAAGCAGCAGGATGCTGGCAGCCTCTGGTGCCCCAACTGCGCCCGCGTCGTCAATGATCCGCTCGTCTGCGGAGACTGCTCCGCCGTCATCTGCCGCATCTGCGGCACCCCTCTTGAATCCGCCGACGAGCTCGCTTTTGGCTAAGAAGCAGCAACCACCGCGGCAAAAAGCTGCGGCGCGCATCCCGCAGCGTCCGTCGCAGACCTCCCCGCCTCCCGTCATCAGCGGACGGTGGCTCGCCTGGGCACTCCTGGGCGCGCTGTCCGCAGCAGTCGTCTGCGCCTACGCAGCGCTCTGTCTGCTCGTCTACCAGGGACAGTGGCAGCTTGTACTGCATCCTTCGGCAGCCGTCACCAGGACCCCTGCCTCGCAGGGCCTCAAATTCGACGACATCCGCTTCGACTACACCGAGACCGGCTCGCCGCGCCTCGACGGCTGGTGGATTCCCGCCGAGACAGACGCTCGATGGAGCGCCAGCACTATCCTGTACCTGCACAGTGGAGACGGCTCTCTCTCCGGCGCCGTCGATGACCTCGCCACCCTCCACTCTCTCGGCATCAACGTCTTCGCCTTCGACTACCGCGGATACGGCCGCAGCGCCGGACCCAGGCCCCGCGAGAAGCGCATGCGCGAGGATGCCGACGCCGCCTGGAGCTACCTCACCGACACTCGCCACATCGCCCCGAAGTCCATCGTCATTTACGGATCAGGAATCGGCGCGAGCATCGCTGCCGATCTCGCCGCAAAGCACACGCCCGCAGGATTGATCCTCGACGGTCCTACCGAGCCGGCGCGGCGACTCATCAGGGCCGACGCACGCGCCCGCATTGTTCCCGGTTTTCTCATCACCGAGCGCTTCGACCCGACCGGGAGTCTCCAAGCCCTGGGCGTCCCCAAGTTCTTTCTCGATCGCAACGGGGCGAAATCGCGCACCAGTGAACTGTACAAAGCCGCGGCACTTCCAAAAGAGTATTTTGAGTTGGGACAGGGCGCATTCGAGCCAACGCTGCGCCGCTTCCTCGATGAAGTTTTGCCATAAGACTGCGCTTTCGATACAAGGGTCGAATACACGGACCAAGGGAGAATCGATAAATGTTCAGCTCGTTTGAGAGGATCAGGCCGCTGTCGGCCCTCGTTGCCCGCCTCGTGCTGGGAATCATCATGGTCGTCCATGGCTCCCAGAAGATATTTCCGCGCGGTGCGCTCTACCAGTTTACGCAGTCTCGTCGCACACCTGGGACTTCCCTACTGGTTGGGCTACGTCGCCGCCTTCACCGAGTTTTTCGGAGGGGCGCTCCTCATCCTCGGCCTGCTCGTCCATCTGGCTGCCCTTGGAGTGGCCATCGACATGGCCGTCGCCATCATCAAAGTCCATCTTCATCATGGACTTACCGGTCCGGGCGGCTACGAATTCCCGCTCGCCTGCTTTGCCCTGGCCGTCGTTCTGATGGGTACCGGCCCGGGCTACATTGCTGCCGACGGCTACGTTTTCCGTGGCCGATCGGCTCGCTGAAGGCTGAGTGCTTCGACTTCAGATAAAAGTGAGTGAAGTTCACTCACTTTTCATCTTTTCCCGCATTCTCTCCCTTGACAATCCTACGTCTGGGCCGGTACTTTAGCAGTCGTAAGGCGTAAGTGCTAACCGGCCAGCTAGGGCCTGTTCCGCGGTCATTACGCGCCGTCGGACTTCCAAGTCTATGGAACTTTGTACCAAAACCCGCGGGATATACCCGCGCGAAGGAGAAGCAACGCAATGGCAACTGCAACCGTAGCGACCACCTTTACTCCGCTGCACGATCGCATCCTGCTCCGGCGAGTCGATGAGGGTGAGACCATCCGTGGCGGCATCATCATTCCCGATAGCGCCAAGGAAAAGCCGCAGGAAGGCGAAGTAATTTCCGTTGGCAAGGGCAAGTCGAACGACGAGGGTAAGGTGTTTCCTCTCGACGTGAAGGCTGGCGACCGCGTGCTGTTCGGAAAATACTCCGGCACCGAGATCAAGATCGACGGCGAAGAGTTCCTCATCATGCGCGAAGAGGAAGTCCTCGGAATCCTGAAGTCCAAGTGAACTAACCGTTCAGGCACACGCGCCTTCGGCGCATAACTTTTTGATCAGTTTCAGGAGAAATCGCAAATGGCAAAGCAAATTCTGCATGGAGAAGATTCCCGCCAGGCAATTCTGCGCGGCGTGAACACTCTCGCCGAAGCAGTGAAGGTGACCCTCGGTCCCAAGGGCCGCAATGTGGTCATTGAGAAGAAGTTTGGATCGCCCACGATCACCAAGGACGGCGTGACCGTGGCCAAGGAAATCGAGCTCAAGGATGCCCTCGAGAACATGGGCGCGCAGATGGTGCGCGAAGTGGCCTCGAAGACCTCCGACGTTGCCGGTGACGGCACCACCACCGCGACGGTTCTGGCCCAGGCCATCTACCGCGAGGGCGTAAAGACGGTCGCCGCTGGCGCGAACCCGATGGCGCTGAAGCGCGGCATCGACCGGGCAGTTGAAGCGATCGTCGGCAGGCGCGATGAGAACGGCGTTGTGACCGGCGGCGCTCTCTCGAGCTTTTCGAAGCCTGTGACCGGCGACATGATCGCCCAGGTGGGCACCATCTCCGCCAACAGCGACTCGACCATCGGCACCATCATTGCCGAGGCCATGAAGAAGGTCGGCAAGGACGGCGTGATCACCGTCGAAGAGTCGAAGACTCTGGAGACTCAGCTTGAGGTTGTCGAGGGCATGCAGTTTGACCGCGGCTATCTGAGCCCCTACTTCGTCACCGATCCGGACCGCATGGAAGTATCGCTCGAAGAGCCCTACATCTTGATCCACGAGAAGAAGATCAGCTCGATGAAGGATCTGCTTCCTCTGTTGGAGCAGGTTGCCCGCAGCGGCAAGCCTCTCGTCATCATCGCTGAGGACGTGGACGGCGAAGCGCTCGCGACCCTGGTGGTCAACAAGCTGCGCGGCACTCTGAACGTGGCTGCCGTCAAGGCCCCTGGCTTCGGCGACCGCCGCAAGGCAATGCTCGAAGACATCGCCAAGCTGACCGGCGGCAAGGCCATCACTGAGGACCTCGGCATCAAGCTCGAGAACGTCAAGATCGAAGACCTGGGCCGTGCGAAGCGCGTCACCATCGACAAGGACAACACGACCATCGTCGAGGGCCGCGGCGAATCCAAGGCCATCGAGGGCCGCGTCAAGGAGATCCGCAGCCAGATCGAGAAGACCACCTCCGACTACGACCGCGAGAAGCTGCAGGAGCGGCTTGCCAAGCTGGTCGGCGGCGTCGCGGTCATCAAGGTGGGTGCGGCAACCGAGACCGAGATGAAGGAGAAGAAGGCTCGCGTCGAGGATGCCATGCACGCAACCCGCGCCGCAGTTGAGGAAGGCATCGTTCCGGGCGGCGGTGTGGCCCTGGTTCGCTGCACTCCCGACGTGGACGCGCTGATCAAGACTCTGGAAGGCGACGAGAAGGTCGGTGCACAGATCATCCGCCGCGCTCTCGAGGAGCCTTTGCGCCAGATCGTCGGCAATGCCGGCGAAGAGGGCGCTGTGGTCGTGGGCAAGATCCACGAGAACAAGAATGCCAACTTCGGCTACAACGCCGCGACTGGCGCGTACGAGGATCTGGTGAAGGCCGGCGTTATCGACCCCACCAAGGTCACCCGCACCGCGCTCCAGAACGCCGCGTCCATCGCCGGCCTGATGCTCACCACCGAAGCCATGGTCTCGGAGATTCCCGAGCCCAAGTCGGCGCCCGCTCCGGGTGGCCACGGCGGCGGCATGGGCGACATGTACTAGAGACTCGGCGTCCAGACGACACGCGCCTCACGGCGCAACAAGAAAGCCCCGCAGCGATGCGGGGCTTTTGTCTTGCATAGTAATGCTCGGCGGTACCGGAAGCATTGCAACGCGAACTCAGCCTCATCTCTCATGAGCGGATTGGGCACCTTGCCACAGCCGGACAAGTCCCCGCGACTTTTGTCCCGCCAGCGCGTCTAATCTGCTAAATACCTGCTGATATTGCTGACATGGGCTGCCCCTTGCAGCCACCTTTGTTTCATCCTGTTTTGGCCAAAACGCAATAGGTTGACTGGCTTGGCGACGCCAAACGTGCGTGCGCACGCCGGTCTTCACCTTGCGGGCGATGGGCTGTCGAAACTCGTCTGAGATTTCTTCACGCAACAGCTTATGAGAACAAGAACAATCGCAAGATCCGCAACCATGAGCCCTGGCTACGAGAACCAGGGCTCTTTTTTGCCAAGCCTGATCTCTGCAGACTCCTTTACAACGTCGCGTTCAACTCCGCCTCTATACCGCCGTGTTCAGTTCCCTCCAGCAGCTTGTCCGCCGACCGTGTAGGCGGCTGGCAGCTTGTTCCTCTGCACACCACGGCGAATGCGGCGCTCGAACCCAGGTCAGGCAGATGCGGCAACGTCTCCGCCAGCACGGGAGGCAGATTCTCAGCCGTCACCTGCTCAGGGCGGAGGACGATCACCTGCTTGTTCACCGCATAGCGCGCGGTAGCAATTGCCGCCAGCTTCTTCGCTTCGATTCCCTCCCCAATCACGACTACCTGTACCGCCGGCAGCAACAGCAGTTCCAATGCAAGACCGTATGTCCCGGCATACAAGCCGAAGTGCTCCACGATACCGGCGAAATTCTCCAGCGTGTCTTCTGCTTTTTCGCGAAAATCCGCGCGTCCGCTCAGCGCCTCAAGCCTGAGCAGTGCAGCCGCGGCAGCAGGATTCCCCGCCGGCGTCGGCGTATCCTGCAGCGGCTTTCTCCGCGCCGACAGCGCTCCCAGGGGAGCGTCACTGGTAATCTCCGTATCGAAGAAGGCGCTTCCCGTGGAGTCATAGAAGCGTGCAATCATGCTCTCGCCAATCTCGATTGCCGAGTCGTAGTACCTCCGATTCCCTGTCGCGTACCAGGCGTCGATCAGCGCGTTCACCAGGAATGCGTAGTCGTCAAGCACGCCCGCCACATAGCGCTTCTCTGCAGCATTCTCCGAATACGCGATCACATGCGCCAGACCGCGATCCTGCTCCCAGCCTTCATTCAGGATGCGATCCAGCGTTTTCAGCGCGAACTGCCGCGGCCCCGCCATATCCAGCACGCGCCCAGCCTCGAGATAAGCCGAGATGGCCAGCGCATTCCACGAGGTATAGATTGTCTTGTCGATATACGGAGTAGGCCGCAGCGCCCTCGCAGCAAGTAGCTTGTGTTTTGCCGAGAACAATTCTCGCTCGGCATCTTCCTTCGACATTCCAGCCCGCTTGGCAGCCTCTTCCAGCGTCAGATCGCGATGCAGAACATTCTTCGCCGGATTGTGGTGCATGTCGCCCAGCTCGCCGATGTCGTAGAACACACCCGCGATCGCGAGCTCCGACGGAGTCAGCACTGCCGCCGCCTCGTCGCGCGTCCAGGTAAAGTAGTCGCCGTCATCATCGAGCGAGAGATCTGCGTCCTGCGAGGCGTAGAAGCCGCCGCGCTCGCGGTCCGTCATCACCTCATCCAGCCAGCGGATGATGTCCCGCGCGACACGCGCCGCGTCCGCATCGACGAACGACTGAAAGGCATGGACGTAGTTCGCCAGCAGTCCGGCATTGTCGTAGAGCATCTTCTCGAAGTGCGGTACCACCCAGCGTTCATCGACGGAGTAGCGATGGAACCCGCCTGCCAGCTGGTCGTACACGCCGCCGCGCGCCATTTTCTCCAGCGTGACGAAAGCAGCCTCGCGTGTCGCCTCATTCCCCGTCCGCCCCGCCACATCGATAAGCAGATCGATTGCCGCCGGATGCGGAAACTTCGGCTGGCTCCCAAAGCCGCCATGCCGCGGATCGAACTGCTTCAGCGCGCTCTCGACGAGCTTGTCGACGATTCCCAGCGACAGCGACCCCGCCCGCCCCGCAAAGTTCTCTCCGTGCTCAATCGCGGCAATCACGCTCGAGGCCGACTCCAGCACCTCTGTCCGCTTGTTCTTCCACACATCGGCCATCGTCAGCAGCACACGTTCAAAGCCGGGCCGCCCATAGCGATCATCGCGAGGAAAATACGTACCGCCAAAGAATGGCTTGCCGTCGGGAGTGAGCACCGCAGTCAGCGGCCATCCGCCCTGCCCGCTGATCGCCTGCACCGCCGCCTGATAACGGCTATCCACATCCGGCCGCTCATCGCGATCTACCTTCACAGCGACAAAGTGCTCATTGATCACTTTCGCCAGCGACGGATCCTCGTAGCTTTCGCGGTCCATCACGTGGCACCAGTGGCACCACACCGCTCCAATGTCGAGCAGAATCGGCTTGTCTTCTTTCGCCGCAAGTTCAAAGGCTTCCGCGCCCCATTCGTTCCAGTAAACAGGTTGATGCAGCGCAGAGCGCAGATACGACGATGCGGCGCGGTCGAGGGAATTCTTATGATCAGACATCAACTAAAGTCTAATGCCTGGAGATCACGGCTGAATTTCAGAGGGCGCCGCCACGGAGAAAGTTTGCATACAAGGCGGCGGTCGCCACAAAGAACGTCGCCGCAAATACCGCCCACATGAAGAAATTAATCACGCTGATGCCGTCATGATCGAACGCCGTCCATAGATGCAGGCGCACCGCCATGAGAACTACTCCAAACACTGGAGCGACCGTGATCCACAGCTTTCGATGGCGCAGAATCCACGCCGCTGAGACGAGCCACACTATCGGAAGCAGAAAGAAACCACACCAGTAGAGCGCCATCGCAGATGTGAGCGCCGACCACATTGCCAGCACGACCCCAAGGTCATATGCCAGCAGCCGGCTGCCTCCGCCGGCATTGCGCACCGCCTCCACGATCTGGAAAGGCGCTGCCACTGCCATGCCGGCGATCCAGCCCAGGAGTGAAGCCAGCAGCGCCGCGCGGATGCGTCCACGCAGACTCATGCTTTGCCGCTCACCAGCCGCCGCGCCACCTCAACGTACAGATCGATCGACTCAAGCAATTCGCGCTTCGCCAGCTTCTCGTGCGGAGTGTGCGCTACGTGAATCGACCCTGGCCCCAGCAGCACCGGCTCGCCCCACGCACCCAGCCACGGAACATCCGTTGTAAACGCCGCCACCATCGACGGCAGGCCTTCCAGGTGCCGGAACCGCATGAAGGGAATCTCCAGTGTGTACTCGACCGTCGCCAGTCCCGCGACCGCCGCCTCAAGCGCTTTTCGAGTCTCCGCCGAAGGACCTACCAACCGGATCATCACCTGCGCGACGGCATGATCGGCGATGACATTCGGCGCGCGGCCACCCTCAATCAGGCCGACATTCAATGTGCTTGGACCAATCTCCGCATCCGCCGGTAGATCGATCGCCAGCACCCGCGCCAGAGCCTCAATCAACTTGTGTATCGCACTCTCACCCAGCTCCGGATACGCCGAATGCGCCATCTTCCCCGTCGCGCGGATCTCTGCCCGCAGCGTGCCCTTCGATGCCAGCGCCACCCGGTTGTCGGTTGGCTCGCCGTTGATCAGAAAGCGGCTTCCCCGAGGACTCTGGTTCGCAATCTTCGCGCCCGCCGAGTCCCGCTCTTCGCCCACTACAAACAGCAGCCCCGCGTCGATGCCTTCCTCGCGCAGCTGCTCCGCCGCCGCAATCTGGGCTGCGATGATCCCCTTCGCGTCACACGCGCCCCTGCCATAAATAAATTCGCTATCCTCGCTCGAAGCAATAAACGGAGGCACCGTGTCCATGTGAGTCGAGAACACCACCTCCGGCGCGGAGCCGGGCCTCTGCGCATAGACGTTGAAACGCTCACCCTCGCAGCGGCTTTCACGGTCCTGCTGAACCACCATCTTTTCGGCGGCAAAGCCACGGGAGGCCAGAAACTCCGCCAGGAACTGCCCAACCGCGCACTCGTTGTAGGTAATGGACTCAATGTCGATGAGGCGGCGTGTCAGTTGAATGGCGTCCAGGGCAGAAAGGGCGGAGTGCACGGGATTGGCGGCGTTGGCGCTCATTGAACCTTCAGCATACCTGACGGCAAGCGTCGAGACGCATGCCAGGAGCTGGGAAGTTTCGCCTTCTTCCTTACAATACTGAGAGAGATGAACGCACCCCCCGCCACCCCAAACTCCGTTAAAACCATCGAAGACCTGCGCGGACCAGAAGGCCGCCTCGAAGCCCTGCTCAACACCGGCGCGCCCGACGCACGATACGCCGTGCTGGTTTGCCACCCCCATCCGCTGGGCGGGGGAACCATGCACAACAAGGTTGTCTACCATGCCATGAAGGCCTTCCAGAGCTTCGGCCTGCCTGTGCTCCGCTTCAACTTCCGCGGCACCGGACTGAGCGAAGGCGAGCACGACCACGGACGCGGCGAGCAGGACGACGTTCGCGCCGCCCTCGACTGGCTCGACAACGAATTATCACCTGCCTATCCTCTTCGCGGGCTTCTCCTTCGGGTCTTATGTCGGCATGAGCGTCTGCTGCGGAGACACCCGCGTTAAAGGCATCGTCGCTTTGGGACTACCGGTTCACGCTGAAGGCCGCGATTACCGCTACGACTTTCTCGCCGCCTGCGGCAAGCCGAAGCTCTTCATCAGCGGAACACGCGACCAGTACGGTCCTCGAGCCAAGGTCGAAACGGCAGTGGCCGCCGCTGCCTCGCCGAAAAAGATTGTGTGGATTGAAGGAGCCGACCATTTCTTCGCAGGTAAACTGGATCACGTGCAACAAGCCATTCGTGACTGGTGCGCCGCCCAATTTCTCTCTCCGGCTCTTTGATGACCTCACTCGACACGCTTCACGCCGATGCTTCTGCCATCTTCGATCATGCGCTCAAAGCCTGCGACATTCCCCAGGCATTCGACCGGCATCTGCGTTTCGAAGGCAAGACGCTGCATTTGCAGCCTTCCCCGCGTCTGAAGTCGACTGAAATTCCGCTCGATAGTTACAAACGAATCCTGATCATCTCCTTCGGCAAGGCCGCTCTGACGATGCTCAACGCCTTGATCGAGCGCCTCCCCCCGAAAATATCCTTCCGCGGCGTCTGCTCCGCGCCCCAGATTTTCCGCAAGCGCACCTGGCGCATACGCTATTTCGAAGGCGGCCATCCGCTGCCTAACGAAGATTCGCTCGAAGCGGCGCGCGAAACCCTCAAGCTGCTCAAGCGCGCCCGCAAGAACACCTTCGTCTTCTTCCTCATCAGCGGAGGCGGTTCGGCCATGCTTGAACTGCCGCTCGACCCTGAAATCTCTCTCGATGACACGATTGCCTTTCACGAAACTCTCGTTGCCTCCGGCGCAACCATCACCGAAATCAACACCGTGCGCAAATACTTCTCCGCCGTGAAAGGCGGAAGGCTCGCGATCGCCGCCCCCGAAGCCGAAAAGCTTTCTCTGTTGCTGGCCGATGTGCCGCTCAAGGACCTGGGCGCGGTTGCGTCCTCGCCTACCCTTCCCGACCTGTCGACACCGCAGGATTGCTTCGTCATCCTCGAGCGCTTTCAGCTGTTGGGAAAATTTCCCCAAAGCGTCCGCGAATATTTCGAGAAGCTCATGGCCAACCCGCCGGCGCCGAATCCCGCGAAGAAAGAAGCCTTCGCGCACTCTCAATTCGACACACTTCTCTCAAACCACGACTTTGTAAACGCCGCCCGCGATCACGCTCAATCGCTCGGTTACAAAGTCGTCATCGACAACAGTTGCGATGACTGGGACTACAGGGATGCCGCCAAGTACCTGCTGGCCCGCTTCCACGAACTGCGGCGCGAGCACCCGCGCCTATGCCTGCTTTCAAGCGGCGAAGTGACCGTAAAGATCGATGGCCCCTCCGGATGCGGCGGCCGCAACCAGCAGTTCGCGCTCTTCTCCGCATTTGACCTGGCGCAATACCCTGACGCGCCGCTCGCCATCCTCAGCGCCGGTTCGGACGGCATCGACGGTAACAGTCCTGCAGCGGGCGCCATCGCCGACCCCACCACCATCGCTCGCGTCCAGAACTTCCACTTCGACCCCGAAGCCACATTGAAGAACTTTGACACCTGCCCGCTCTTCACCGCTCTCGGCGACACCGTCGTAACCGGACCCACCGGCAACAACCTGCGCGATCTGCGCATCCTGCTCTCCGCGGAGCCGCCCGCCGAAAAAGGATGAACTTCCTCCACGCCGCGCTCGTATTCCACAGCACTTGAGGAGAACGAAAGATGGTTGCTTTCGTCGTTCAGTGGATCAGCGCCGCCTGGGGAATCTTCTGGGTCGTCTGGCTGCTCGCGGCATTCGCCTCCAAACGCTCTGTGCAGCGTCAGACCGCCGGATCACGCCTTCTGCAGTCCGTCCTCGTGCTGATCGGCGTCATCTTCATCTTTGATTTCTGGAATTTCTTCACCCATGGCTGGCTGTCCGCACGGCTCATCCCCAGGACGCAGTTCTGGGTCTTATTCGGCGCCGCTTTGACTATCTCGGGCATTCTCTTCTGTTTCTGGGCACGCGCAATTCTCGGCCGAAACTGGAGCAGCGCAGTCACCATCAAGCAGAACCACGAGCTCATCTTGCGCGGCCCCTATGCGTTCGTGCGCCACCCCATCTACAGCGGCCTGCTGATGGGCATGCTGGGAACCGCCATCGTCTTTGGCCTCGCACGCTGCTTTGTGGGAGTGTTCATCTTCGGCCTCGGCCTGTGGATCAAGTCACAGATCGAAGAGAAATTCATGCTCCAGCAGTTCGGAGAGCAATACGTCAATTATCGGCAACAGGTGCGCTGCGCTGATTCCCTACGTTTTGTAATCGTTATGATTACTTAAGAGCAGCCCGCTCTGCATGCAGGTGCTGCAGCGGATATACGTTCGTCTCGTGATGTTGCAGCGCCCCGATTCCCTCAGCCGCTGCGCGAGCCGCGGCAATCGTGGTAATCGTGGGGATTCGCTGTGTCACCGCAGCCCGCCGAATCGCCTTTTCATCGAAGAACGTATCCTGGCCGTGCGGCGTGTTCACGATAAGCTGAATTCGCTCGCCCTTGATCAGATCCACAACGTTGGGGCGGCCCTCCTTCACCTTGTAGACCCGCTCGACCACCAGCCCGGCGCGCTCCAGTACAGTGGCCGTCCCTTCCGTCGCGACAATATGAAATCCAAGTTCGACATATTGCCGCGCCAGTTCCACAAGCTGCGCCTTGTCGCGATCGTTCACACTGAAGAAGACGGTGCCCCTGAGCGGCAGGCTCTGCCCTGCGGAAAGCTGCGCCTTGGCAAACGCCTCGCCGAAATTGTCGGCAACGCCCATCACCTCGCCCGTCGACTTCATCTCCGGCCCCAGCACCGTATCCACGCCCTGAAACTTGTTCCACGGAAAGACCGGCGACTTCACATAGTAGTAAGTGCCCGTTTCCAGATCCCGCCCCGAAGCCACTTGCTCCGGCAGAAGCTCGCGCAGCGTGCGGCCCGTCATGAGGCGTGACGCGATCTTCGCCAGCGGAATCCCGGTTGCCTTTGAAACATACGGCACCGTTCGCGATGCGCGCGGGTTCACTTCAATGACGTACACCTTATCCGGTTGTCCGGGTTTGCGCTGAATTGCGAACTGCAGGTTCACCAGGCCCACGACGTTCAAAGCCAGCGCCAGCTTGCGCGTGTAGCTGCGAATCGTGTCGAGTGTGGCCGGAGCGATATCGACCGCGGGCAGCACGCACGATGAGTCGCCCGAGTGAATGCCCGCTTCCTCAATATGCTGCATGATGCCGGCGATCAGCACATCCTTGCGATCGCAAAGAGCGTCAACGTCGACTTCGATCGCATCCTCGAGAAAGTGATCAATGAGGATCGGACGGTCGTGCGAATACTCGACCGCTTCCTTCATGTAGCGTGAGACCGCCGCACTATCGTAGGCGATCACCATCGCGCGCCCGCCAAGTACGTACGAAGGCCGCACCAGCACCGGGTATCCGATTCGCTCCGCGCCCGCCAGAGCTTCGTCGACGCTGGCCGCCATCACGCCTGGCGGCTGCGGGATATCGAGATCCTCAAGCAGCTTGCCGAAGCGCTTGCGATCCTCTGCAAGATCGATCGATTCCGGCGATGTGCCGATAATCGGCACGCCCGCGGCCTTCAGCCGCAGCGCAAGATTCAGAGGCGTCTGGCCGCCAAACTGCACGATCATGCCGATCTCTGCCCCGCTGGAAGCCTCATGCTCATACACTGCGAGCACATCTTCAAGCGTGAGCGGCTCAAAATAAAGCCGGTCACTGGTGTCGTAGTCGGTCGAGACGGTTTCCGGGTTGCAGTTCACCATGATCGTCTCGTATCCGTCTTCTTTGAGCGCAAACGCCGCATGACAGCAGCAATAATCGAACTCGATTCCCTGCCCGATGCGGTTCGGTCCGCTGCCCAGAATGATGACCTTTCGCTTGTCGGTCGGCGCCGCCTCGTCCTCTTCGTCGTAAGTCGAGTAGAGATACGGCGTCATGCTCTCGAACTCGGCCGCGCAGGTATCGACCAGCTTGAACACCGGCTTGATACCGTGCTTGATGCGCACCTCACGCACGCTGGCAACGCCCTCATGGGTCGGCATACCCCACACCTCGGCGATGCGCTCGTCCGAGACACCCATCCGCTTGGCTTTTCGTAACAATTCCGGTGACAGATCGTCGATACTCTGCTCGCCGACCTTCGCGATGGTGTCGGTCACTTCCTTGATGTGATACAGGAACCAGGGATCGATCGAGGTCATGCGCGCAACCTCGCGCACCGTAAGCCCCTGCCGGAAAGCAAACCGGATATAGTTCAGCCGCTCCGGCTGCGGAGTGACCAGCCGCTGCGTCAGCCGCTTCGGCTCAATCTCCTCCGCGCCGACTTTCTTGCCCGTTTCGAGCGAGCGCAGCGCCTTCATCAGCGATTCCTTGAAGGTTCGCCCGATCGCCATCACTTCGCCCACCGACTTCATCTGCGGGCTCAGTGTCTCGTCCGCCCCGGGAAACTTCTCGAACTGCCACTTTGGAATCTTGGTGACGACGTAATCGATGCTCGGCTCAAAGCACGCCGGCGTCATCTTGGTGATGTCGTTCGGAATCTCATCCAGCGTGTAACCCACCGCCAGCTTCGCCGCAATCTTGGCAATCGGAAATCCCGTCGCCTTCGAAGCGAGCGCCGACGAGCGCGAAACACGGGGATTCATCTCGATCACCGTCATGCGTCCCGTGGTGGGATGCACCGCGAACTGCACATTCGACCCGCCCGTCTCAACGCCGATCTCACGAATCACTGCAATTGCCGCCGTCCGCATCGCCTGGTACTCACGATCGGTAAGCGTCTGCGCCGGTGCAACGGTGATCGAGTCGCCGGTGTGAACACCCATCGGATCGACATTCTCAATCGAACAAATGATGATGACGTTGTCGGCGAGGTCACGCATCACCTCGAGCTCGTATTCCTTCCAACCGAGCACCGACTCTTCGATCAGGCACTCGTGCACCGGAGACAGATCGAGGCCCCGCGAGAGAATCTCCATCATCTCCTCGCGGTTGTAGGCTATGCCGCCGCCCGATCCGCCCAAGGTGAACGACGGCCGGATGATCACCGGAAATCCGATCTTGTTCGCGAAGTCCGTGCCGTCACGCAGATTGTTGACCAGCGCCGAGCGCGGCACATCGAGGCCGATGCGCGTCATCGCGTCTTTGAAGAGCAGGCGGTCTTCAGCCTTCTTGATCGCCTCAAGCTTCGCGCCGATCAGCTCAACGCCGTACTTGTCGAGCACGCCCGCGTCGGAAAGATCGACGGCAAGATTCAGAGCAGTTTGTCCGCCCACCGTCGGCAGCAGCGCGAACTTGCCCGCGCGGGCCCCCCGTCCCGCCCCTCGTTGCGCAGCATCTCTGCTTCAATGCGGATGATCTCTTCGACGTATTGCGGGGTCAGCGGCTCAATGTAGGTGCGATCGGCCAGCTCAGGATCGGTCATGATCGTGGCCGGGTTCGAATTCACCAGCACCACTTCGTAGCCCTCAGCCCTGAGCGCCTTGCACGCCTGTGTGCCGGAGTAGTCAAACTCCGCCGACTGGCCAATCACGATCGGCCCCGAGCCGATCACAAGAACCTTGGTGATGTCATTTCTGCGTGGCATTCGTTCTCTTGTTCCTGATCCCTTCTGTCATAGAAAAGCACGGCCTCAGCCGTGCTCTTGTTAGCCCTTCCACTCTTCCATCATCTTCCGGAAATCCCGGAAGAGATAATTCGAGTCGTGCGGGCCGGGGCTGGCCTCGGGATGGTACTGCACGCTGAAGAGCGGCATCGTCCTGTGCCGCAGTCCTTCGAGCGTGTTGTCGTTCAGATCAACGTGCGTCAGGTCCACGTCGCTCGTCTTCAGCGAGTCGGGATCGACAGCGAAATTGTGGTTGTGGCAGGTGATCTCCACCTTGCCTGAATCCATCTGCTGCACCGGATGATTCCCGCCATGGTGTCCGAACTTCAGCTTGTACGTCTTGCCGCCAAGCGCCAGCCCGATCAACTGATGCCCAAGGCAAATCCCGAATATCGGCGCCCGCCCCGCCAGCTTGCGGATGTTCTCCTGCGCATACGTCACCGGCTCGGGATCGCCCGGCCCGTTCGACAGAAAGATCCCGTCGGGATTGAGCGCCAGCACATCTTCGGCAGAAGTCTCCGCCGGAACGACCGTCACCCGCGCGCCTTCTTTCGACAGCATGCGCAGAATGCTCTTCTTGATGCCGAAATCGTAGGCGACTACGTGCAGATGCGGCCGTGCTTCAGCCTCTGGCTGGGCTTCCAGCATCAGCGGATCGGGACCGTCCTGTTCCCACTCGTATCGCGCCTTGGTGGAAACCACCTTCGCCAGGTCGGTTCCGTCCATCTTGCGAATCGACCTCGCCTTCTCCACCAGCACATCAGGATCGGTCTCGATCGATGAAATCACACCGCGCATTACGCCATGCGTGCGCAGATGACGCACCAGTGCGCGTGTGTCGATCTCAGAGATCACCGGTACCTGGAAACGTTCCAGATACTCATCGGCAACCTGCTGTGAGCGCCAGTTCGAAGAGATCGGCGAGAACTCGCGCACCACCAGCCCTTCGATGTAGGGCTTGTTGGCTTCATTGTCGCTGTTGTTGGTACCGTAATTCCCGATTTGCGGATTCGTCAGAACAACGATCTGCCCCGCATACGATGGATCGGTGAAGATTTCCTGGTAGCCGGTAAGAGAGGTATTAAAAACGACTTCGCCGTAGCACTCGCCCTTGGCGCCGTAGCCTTCACCGCGGAAGATGCGCCCGTCTTCGAGCGCAAGGATTGCCTGCATCACTTCTCCGTGGAGTGGATTCAATAGATTTTATCAGGGACTGGCCGTCGTGACGGCCGCGATGCACACAAATTCACAATTAAGGCTTCGGCATGGACGGGATTTGCCTTTCCAGGCGTCGCTCGCATGGCCTTTTTACGCAAACAAAAGCCCCGGCTCGCGAACCGGGGCTTTTGACAGAAGAGCCCGCGCTACTGCTGTGGCGGCGGAGGTGTTGTTTCCGGCGCCACGGGTGGCTGCGCCGGCATCGGCTGAGGCTGAGGAGCAGGCCTCTGCTCCTGCTCCTGTAGCTTCTGTTGTTGTGCCGGAACGGTGACCTCCGGCGTTTGCTTCGCGGGCGCTAATCCAGGGATGACGGGCGCCGTCTTTACCTGGCCTGTGGCCGCGTCAACGATCGAAATGCCGTACAGGTCAAGCGTGTTGGCAAGGATCTGCGAGAGCGATGCGCGGTCGATGGCATACTTGGCGGTCGCCGAAATCAGGCTGCCCTCCGCGACTGCCAACGCGCGCTGCTGCTGCAGCACAAGAGCTGTCGTCGAAGCACCAAGGTGCAGTTTCTTTATCTCTGCATCCAGACTCTGCCGATCATAATCGCGCGTGGCCTGCGCAGACTGCACGGAGGCGCGATCGTTGGTGAGGGCGTATTGCGCGTTCACGACCTGCATGCGCGTCTGAACGTAGAGCTGCTGGAGGCGCATCTGGGCCTGGCGGTATTCCAGTTCCGACCGAGCCTGTGCGGACTGAGCCTGGCGGTTGCGGATGGGGACGCTGATGTTGAAGCCCACGCCCTTGTTCGGGCCGCTGCTATTGAACAGATTGGAGAAGGCGCTTCCATACGTCACCGTAGGATAGGTGTTGGGAGAGCAGGGTGCCCCATTATCGAAATTGACGCAATAGGGGCTTTGGACGCCGCCGAGACCCGAGGCCCCGTAGAACGCGTAGACATCGACAGAGGGCAGCAGACCGTTCCTCTCGCCCTTGAGGGTAATCTCGTCGTTCTTAAGGGTCATGACTGCCTGCTCGATGGAGGGGCTGTTGGCGTCGGCCTGGCGCACAAGATTGTCGGCTGACTCGCGCTCAGCTGGCGTTTCGATCAGGCTTACGCGATCCGTCGGAATCACCGGCGCATTAGCAAGCGTCGGGTCTTCAAGGCTGCGCGCAATCGCCTGTTTCATCAGCAATTGTTGATATTCGAGGTTGCTTTGCGAAGCGATCACGCCCTGCCGGTCGGTTTCCACCTGGCTCTGGGCGCTGACGACGTCGAGGGGCGCCATGGTGCCGATCTCGAGGGCCTTCTTGTCGTCCTCAAGCAATCGTGTGGACTGCTCGAGGGACCGCTGCTTGGCCAGCAGATCTTCATAAGCGCTGACCAGGCCCCAGTAGATCTGCTCCACCTGATTGATGGTGTAGAGAAGCTGCAGGCGGAAGGCGGAGTCCGCGATACGACGGTTGTTCTTTGCCTCCACGATGAAGCGGCCGTTGATGCCCCATCCAAAGCCCTGCAATATGTGCTGGGTAAGTTGAGCGTTGAATGAAGTCAGATACTGGGGGCTGTAGGAATTGAAGAGAAAGTTCGAGGTGGTATAGGAGTTGTTGAATCCGACCTGAAGGTTCGTGCCAGTGATGAATCCCTGGTTGTAGGTGAAATTGTAGATATTGGTGTTCTGGCTGAGCCTGCCCGAGGGATAAAAGAGAGAGTTAGACTCAGGCGTTTCCTGGCGCTGAAGTTGAATGTTACCGGCTAAGACTGGATCCATGTTCTCGGGCAAGGGTCCGCCGCCGTTCGTGCTGAGGGTGAGGCCGCCGATACCGCCTCCGGCTCCGCCCGCTCCAACACTGGTGCCGCCCGGACCGCCGCCGCTGGCAACCGTCGTGCCCGATCCGCCCAGCGTGCCCGTCACCAGGCCGCTGTTGACACCGAGAAACAATGCCCCCGACCGGGTACGCAGAATATCGGTGTCGGCAATATTCAGGTTGAAGCGTTGAATCGCAATGTCATAGTTGTTTTCAAGCGCCAGCAGAATGGCATCGCTCAGGCTCAAATACATCTTGCCGTTCTTAATCACGTCGTCCAGACGCGGCGAGTTCAGAAAGCTGGCGGGTGGCGCAGTTGTCGGTTTGTATGGCGCGATGGGGTTCGGCCAGTACCCGCGCGCCTTGCTGAAATCGCGCGGCTGCGGACGCATATAGAGAGGCTGGGTAAAGTTCGGAGCGGGCTCGACTGGGAGAGCCTGCGTGCCCGGTGCTCCCGCCGGGTTCTGCGCCTGCTGTGAACTCTGCGGTTGTTGCGTCGTCTGCGCCGCCTGAGCAAATCCTGGCGCCGTGCCCGCCAGCAGGCAACTGATTGCCGCTGCCGATTTCAATTTCAAGAACAGGCTCGAACCACGAACAGACTTTCCGCCTGGCGCCCCTTGGCGTTCACCAAACAAATGCATTCGCCCCTCTCCATAAATCAAAACGACCAGCCGCGCAAAAAGTCACCGCGCCCGATCTGCTATGTGTCCATGCTGTCGTCTACACGCCGATTCACTGGCCGCAACAGGCAAAGCATTCCGTCCCTGTCGACACAGATCTTTCGGCTGACTGCTATACGCGAACCGATGTAGCTTCGTTCCCTAATCTGGATATCGCTCCCCGGCCAGCTTTCGTTCCGGGGAACTGGCAGCGGGCGCAGAGCATGGTCCGGCTCGCTATCCGGAAGAAAACCTGAGTATATCGTAGGCAATCAGATGATCGAGCACCGCTAAAAGACCCAAATGATGTTGCAAATTCTGAGAAAATGCGCCCAGGTGAATCATTCCCGGCAAGATTATGAACTGGAAGCTCGCTCTCGCCTACGACGGCACCGATTTTCACGGCTGGCAGGTTCAACCCTGCCACCTCACCATTCAAGGCGAGCTCGCCGCCGCCATTGAACGCGTCACCGGAGAGCGCGTTCTGCCCCAGGGCAGCGGCCGCACCGATGCCGGCGTTCACGCCCGCGCCCAGATTGCATCGTTCGAGCTGAATGCGCCCATCCCGCCGGAAAATCTTCACCGCGCCCTCAACCGCACTCTTCCCGCGGCCATCCGCGTACTGAGCGCTGAACATGTTCCGCCCGAGTTCCACGCCCGGCACAGCGTCCGCGCCAAGACCTACGAGTATCGCATCTTTCAGGCCGAACTCTGTCCTCCATGGTCAGCGCGCTATGTCTACGCTCTCAACTGGCCCCTCAATATCGATCGCATGCAGCAGGCTGCTGCGCTGGTCATCGGCGAACACGACTTCACTTCGTTCGCGGCGACCGATCCAGATCTGTCCACGAGGACGCCCGCTCCAGAAGCAGGCGACCCGCTCGATCCCGACGCAAAAGCCGGTAACATCCGCACTATCTATTCGTCATCGTTCACCGCGGAAGCAGGGGAGCTCCTCATCTACCGCGTCCGCGGCAACGGATTTCTCCATCACATGGTCCGAAATCTAGTCGGAACCTTCATCGATGCCGGCCGCGGCCATATTGCGCCTGAAGACATCCCTTGCATTCTCGACCAGCGCTCGCGTTCCGCCGCCGGAGCCACCGCCCCCGCACGGGGCTTGTTCCTGGACAGCGTCGAGTATTGAGGCCTCAGATTCGACTCCTTGGCCGAATTTGCGCAGTCCCTGCTACGCTGATGAATTATGGCTTCGACCGCGCCCACATCGGCTTTCTCCCGCATCGCGCAGCTTGCGGCGGACCGGCGTGTGCATCGGGCGTTCAAGTGGCTCCATCTCCAGGAGCAGCAGATTCTCAAATGGCAAGCGGAGCTCGTCGCTGTGCCGGCGCCGCCCTTTGGCGAGCAGGGACGCGCGGAGTGGCTCCGTGCCCGTTTCCGCGAGCTCAACCTCGACGAGGTCTACCTCGACCAGATCGGCAACGTCATTGGCGTCCGCAAAGCTGAGAAACCAGCGCGCCGCTGCGTGCTTATCTCCGCGCATATTGACACCGTCTTCCCTGCCGAGACGCCCATCGAGCCGAAGGTTCGCGGCACACGCCTTGAAGCCCCCGGCGCCTGCGATAACGGAGCCGGCGTCGCCTGCCTGCTCGCCATGGCCGCTGCGCTCGCGCACGCCGAGATCGATCACGAATGCGACGTGGTCTTCGCGGGTAATGTCGGCGAGGAAGGCGAGGGCGACCTGCGGGGCATGCGCTACATCTACGAGGCCTCGGGATTCCGGGACTCGATTGCAGCGCATATCGTTCTCGACGGCGCCGGGCACGAGATCGCCATAACCGACGCGCTGGGGAGCGAGCGCTTCCTGGTTAACGTAATCGGCCCCGGCGGCCACTCATGGACCGACGCCGGACGCCCCAACCCCATCGTCGCCCTCAGCCGCGCCATCGCCCGCCTGAGTGAAATCGAGCTGACCGCGGCGCCGCGCACCACCTTCAACGTCGGCATGATCGAGGGCGGTACCGCAATCAACGCCATCCCCGAAAGCGCATCGGCACGCTTCGACTTTCGCTCCACCGACCCCGAGCAGCTCATTCTGCTCGAAGTTGAGCTACATCGCGCCATCGAAGATGCAGTCATTGCCGCCAACCAGCCATATCTGAACGGCGAACGCAGCAAGCCTGGTCTCGCATTCACCATTAATAAAATCGGCTCCCGCCCCGCCGGCCGCCTGCCGCATGAAGGTCCGCTCTACGAGACGCTGCGCGCCGTCGACCGCCATCTCAACATCCGCACCGAGCCGCGCATCGCGTCCACCGACGCCAATATTCCGCTATCCCGAGGTGTCCCTGCCGTCAGCCTGGGAGCAGGCGGCGAAGGCGGAGGCATTCACACTCGCGCCGAATGGTACGACGCCCGCGGACGCGAACTCGGCCTGCGCCGCATTCTGCTTCTGCTGCTGGCGCTGGCCACCTGCTCTTGAGAGTTCCGACCATCAGGGTTGGCCGGAGGCATACCCTGGGCGCAACCGAAGGCGCAGAGAGAGGGCGGGAAAGTGCGCACCCAAGGTACTCTCTACACCCTATGCCCTACACCCTCTCTTGATATCCTTCTGACTGTGACCGCCCGCGCCCTTTCTGCCCTGCTGCTGTCCTGCTTCTTCGCAACGCCGCTGATCGCACAAGCTCCTGCAAAAGCCGACACCATCTACTACAACGGCAACATCCTCACTGGAGTCGATCTCACCGGACCGCATCCGCAGCGCGCGACGGCCCTGGCCATCGCCGGAGGCGTCATCATCGCCGTGGCAGACACAACCTCGATCGAAGCTCAATTCAAGAGCTCCTCCACCCGGCTCATCGATCTCCATGGAGCCTTCGTAATGCCCGGCTTCAACGATGCTCACGTGCATCTCGGCGCGGCCGGACACATCAAGCTCTCCGTCGATCTCACCGGCTCGCAGTCGCTCGCCGAAATGCAAGGCCGCATCCAGAAAGCCGCCGAAAACGCCGCACCTAGCGCATGGCTCACTGGCGGAGGATGGGACCATACCCTCTGGGCCTCGAAGACATTGCCGACAAAATCCGACATCGACTCCGTCAGCGGCGGCCATCCCGCCTTCCTGGTCCGCGTTGATGGACACATCGCCATTGCCAACTCCGCAGCGCTCTCCGCCGCCGGCATAACGCGCACCACGCCTGACCCCCAAGGCGGCAAGATTGACCGTGACGCCAATGGAGACGCCACTGGCATCATCCGCGAAACCGCTCAGTCCCTCATCGACAAGAAGATTC
The DNA here is from genome assembly GCA_963725225.1 of uncultured Acidobacteriaceae bacterium. Taxonomy (GTDB): domain Bacteria; phylum Acidobacteriota; class Terriglobia; order Terriglobales; family Acidobacteriaceae; genus Silvibacterium. The sequence goes on along the minus strand of CAVRXY010000003.1, from coordinate 198,330 downwards.
CACCGCCCACCCCTGACCAGCGCCTCAAGGGCGATCTGCTCGCGCTCCAGGATGCCGTGTCTCACGGCCTTACCTCCGTCCAGGACAACTCCGACTGGGAGGACTTTCTCGTCTATGAGCAATTGGAGAAGGAAGGCAAGCTACCCACGCGCGTCAGTGAGTGGCTTCCATTCAACGCGTCGATCGACAAGCTGCAGCAGATGCGCGACCACCACCCTGCCACAGATCGCATGCTCCACACCACGATGCTGAAGGGCTTCATGGACGGTTCCCTCGGTTCGCGCACCGCTGCCCTCAACGCGCCTTACGCTGACGATCCCGGCAACTCCGGCATACCCCGCTATAAGCAGGACCAGCTCGACTCCATGGCCATCGAGCGAGCGCGCGCCGGCTTTCAGATGGGCTTCCACGCCATCGGAGACCGGGCCGTCGGCATGGCCCTCGACGCATTCGCAGCCGCCGAGCAGTCAACGCCGCCGACACTGCCCGCGCCACCGCCGCAAGGCCCCGGACCGATCCATAACAATATGCGTCGCGCCATCCGTATCGGTTACAAGCCTCCGGCGCGCAATCGCATAGAGCACTCTCAGGTCGTGGACGCCGGCGACTTCGCCCGCTACAAACAGCTCGGCGTGATCGCCTCCATGCAGCCCAATCATCTCCTCACGGACATGGCGTGGGCCGAACAGCGCCTCGGTCCCGAACGCGCGAAATATTCCTACGCGTGGAAGAGCTTCCTCGACGCGGGCGTGCCGCTTGCATTCGGGACCGACTATCCCGTTGAGCCGATCACGCCGTTCCGCGGAGTCTACGCCGCCGTCACCCGCATGAACGAAGCCGGAACGCAAACATATTTCCCCGAGGAGAAGATCACCATCTGGCAGGCTCTCTACGCCTACACCCAGGGCTCCGCCTACGCCGAATTCACTGAACCATGGAAAGGCAAGCTCACCCCCGGATACGTCGCCGATTTCGTGGTCCTTGACCGCGACCTGACCGCGATCCCCGCGCCGCAGATCCTGAAAACGCAGGTGCTGCGCACCGTGGTCGGCGGCAAGACCGTCTACGAGCACGAGGGCGTTACGAAGAACTGAGGCTCGGCTGCGCCTCTTCTCTCCGCGTAACCGCCATTGCGAGCGGCAACGCTGACAGCAAAATCGCCGAGGCCAGCAGGAATGGTGCTCCGGGGAGATGCAGGTGCGATCCGGGACGCAGGGCTGTGTAGTAGACGAGGGTGAAGATCAACGGTCCAATCAGGTTGGTGAGGCTGCGGATGCACTGGACCGATCCCTGAAGCTGTCCCTGTTCGTTGTGGGCGACGTGACGTGTCATCAAGCCCTGAGCTGAGGGTCCGCAGAGCGACCACGCGGCCATGATCGGAATGCCGATCAGGAAGACTTTTCCGGTTGGGGCGAGGCCGAAAACGGCAAAGCCGATCCAGCCGATGGCCAGGCCGACCAGGATAGTCTTTCGCTCACCGATGCGGGCGACGATGGGCCTGACGAGGCCGGCGCCCACGGTGGCCGAACAGATGCCGACGAGCGCCAGTGAGAGACCAACGGCACGATCGCTCCAGCCGTAACGGTAGTCGAGGTAAAGCACCCAGGTGCTCTGGAGCGACTGCTGCGTGAGATAGCTGAGGAACAGGACCGCACCCAGGCCGAGCAGCTCGCGGTGACGACGCAGCAGCGTGAGGGATCCGACGGGATTCGCCCGCTTCCAGGAGAAGCGGCTGCTGCGGGACCCCGGCTTGAGGGATTCAGGCAGAACGAAGAGCCCGTACATGGCGTTGATGAGGCTCATGGCTCCGGCGGCCCAGAAGGGCAGGCGCGGATTAACGCTGCCGAGAACGCCGCCGAGGGCCGGACCGAGGACGAATCCGAGTCCGAACGCTGCGCCTACCATCCCGAACGCTCCCGCGCGCTTTTCCTGCGGGGTAACGTCGGCGATGTAGGCCATGGCGGTGGGTATGCTGGCGGCGGTCACGCCGGAGATGACGCGTCCGACAAAGAGCCAGCCGAGGGTCGGGGCCAAAGCCATGACGAGGTAGTCGAGCCCGAGTCCCAAGTTGGAGAGCAGGATGACCGGGCGGCGTCCGAAGCGGTCGGAGAGTGACCCGAGTATGGGCGAAAAGAAGAACTGCATCACCGCCCAGACGGTCACGAAGATGCCGAATATTCTGGCCGACTGGGCTTCGTTTCCGCCCATGAAGTGGGTGATGAGGCGCGGCAGTACCGGCGCGATCATGCCCATTGCGAACGTGTCGAGGGCAATGGTGACGAAGACAAAGGCTACGGCGGCCCGGAGCGGTCCGCGGGGCTTGTGAACCTCAACAGTGGGAACGGGTTCAAGCGGTTCCGTTGCGGGCGGTATCAGGGCCATCCATTCCATTCTCTCCTGAGCGCCGGGTGGCCCGCTTGTAAAAATCTGACCGCCCGTCACATAAGGCTTTTGATCCTGCGCCGAACGCGCGCATCGCTGGACTCGCGGTCCTGCCGATGGCGGCTTTCGCTGCACGCGTCGCTACACCCTACCCTCTGCACGCTGTACCCTGCCTTTATGTCCCGCTCCCTCAAAGCCCATCTTCTTTTGCTCGCCGTGGTCTTCGTCTGGGGAGCTACCTTCGCCCTCGTCAAGAGCGCGCTCGCCGACATCTCACCTCTTCTCTTCAATCTGTTTCGCATGCTGCTGGCGACCCTGTCCCTCGCCCTGCTCTATCGCCGCCACATCGGCCAGATCGACCGGCCGACGCTCATCTCCGGTGCCGTCACCGGTTTCTGCCTCGCCGCCGGCTATCAATTCCAGACCGCGGGCCTGCGCCTGACCACCCCATCCAAATGCGCCTTTATCACCGGACTCGTCGTCGTCATCGTTCCCCTGCTGCTCGTTGTTCCGTGGCTGCGCCCGGCGGGCACGCACGCTCCGCACTGGAACGCGTATCTTGGAGCGCTGACTGCCTTTAGCGGCATCCTGCTGCTCACCACGCCGGCCCATGCCGGATTCGATTTCAGCTCCATCAACAGCGGTGACCTGCTCAGCCTGGGCTGCTCGCTCGCATTCTCATTCCACATGCTGGCCATCGCCCATTTCGCTCCCCGCGTCGGCTTCGCGCAGCTCGCCGTCCTCCAGGTAGCCTTCGCCGCTCTCTTTATGGGGCTTAGCCTGCCGATCTTCGAACATCCTTTCGTCCACTGGACACCGCGCGTCGTCATCGCCCTGCTCATCGCTGCCCTGCTCGCGACCGCCGCCGCTTTTACCATTCAGAGCTGGGCGCAGCAGTTCATTCCTCCCACCCACACGGCGCTGCTTTTCACCCTGGAGCCGGTCTTCGCATGGCTTACCTCGTTCGTCTTTCTCGGAGAACGCCTCGGCATCCGTTCTTCCATCGGCGCCCTGCTCATCCTCGGCGGAATCGGTCTGACCGAACTGCTTCCTCAACGCATCCAACCTACAGCCCACGAGACCGCTCCGCTCAGTGTGGAGGAGTGAACATTACGCCGCCGACCCCGTCTAATAAATTAGTTGGAGTCACCACCAGGGCTGCGCGACAGCGATGGCCGATTTATACTGGATGATGGGAAAAGGCCACGACTTCGGCCGCAACACGCAGCGGCAGTATTCGAACTAGCTCACCAGAGATCACGAGGTTACACCCGACATGAAATCGCTTCTAGGACGGCTCCGCACGCGCCGTCTCGTCTCGACCTTCACCATTCTCGCCACGCTTTCAGCCGGGATTCTCATAGGTTCGTTCGTCACCCACGGAGTGCGCGGACAGGAATCGGCAAAAGTTGACACCTCCGACGCAACTCCGCTCAAAATTCCGCAGCCCCGTGCGCTCTCTACTGACTTCACACGCATCGCGAAGGAAGTGGGACCCGCCGTCGTCAATATCAATACCATCACTCTGCCCAAGGAAAGGCAGCAAGGCCGCCGTAACCCGCATTCGCGCCAGTTCCAGCAGCAGCAGCCGCCCGACGACGACAACAACAACAACGATGACGACGATCAGGACGACGGGCAGGGCAATTTCCAGGATTTCTTCAACCGCTTCTTCGGCGGACAGGGCCAGATGCCCGATGAAGGCGGCCAGGAGCGCGAATCGCTCGGCTCCGGCTTCATCGTCGATCCCCGCGGCTACATCCTGACCAACAACCACGTCGTCGACAAGGCCGACCGCATCTTCGTCCGCCTGTCAACCGATCCTGACGGCGGCAACATCCAGGCACGTCCGGCCAAGGTCATCGGCGTCGACAAGGACACCGATCTCGCCGTCATCAAAATCGAAACCAACGAGCCGCTGCCCACCGTCAAGATGGGTAACTCCGACGGCGCCGAAGTCGGCGACTGGGTAATCGCCATCGGCAGCCCGTTCACCCTGTCGCAGACCGTCACCGCTGGCATCGTCTCCGCCCGCAATCGCACTATCGATCCCGGACAGCGCGGCCAGTTCCAGCACTTCATCCAGACCGATGCGGCCATTAACCCCGGCAACTCCGGCGGACCATTGCTCGACATGGCGGGAGAAGTCATCGGCATCAACACCGCCATCTACACCCAGTCCGGGACCTATGCGGGCGTCGGCTTTGCCATGCCCTCGAACACCGTGATTGGTGTCTATAACCAACTCATCAGCCCCGAGCATAAGGTTGTCCGCGGCAGTATCGGCATCACCTTCCAGGGCAACCTGCCCAGCGCCGTCAGCCGCGTCTACGGCTTCAAGTCCGGAGTGCTCATCAGCAGCGTGCAGCCCGGCTTTTCCGCCGACAAGGCCGGCCTCAAGCCCGGAGACATCATCACCACAGTCGACGGCCGACCCGTCAAGGACGGCGACGACCTCGTGTCTGACATCTCCGCCCGCAAACCTGGTTCGACCGTGAAAATCGGTTACATGCGTAACGGCCAGAAGCTGGACGCCACGGTTACTATCGGGGATCGAGCCAAGATGATCGCCGCCGCGGGCAGCGCGCAGGATCAGGAAGAGAACACGACACCCGAATCACCCGATGCTTCGCAGTCCAAGCTCGGCCTCGGCGTGACCGATCTGCCTCAGAACGCCCCCGCCGGACTTCACGGTGTGGTAGTTCAGTCTGTCAAACCCGGTTCATTCGCCGATGAAATCAATCTCTCCAGCGCTCAGGGAATGATTATCGTCTCGGTTAACCGGCATCCCGTCCGCAACGTTTCGGAATTCCGCTCCATCGTTGCCGGTCTCAAGTCCGGTGACGATGTAGTCTTCGAACTCGTCGATCCGCAGGCTCCGAAACGCGGTAGCAGCTACGTGGGAGGGACCCTGCGATAGGAATCTAAACGAATACCGGCTCCCCGATAAGTAACGGGAGCCGGTAACTTTTCTATTGCATTCTTACGACGCCGCCTTTAGGCTGCTCCCATTGCCAGTCGGTGTTATTGTTTCGCCTGCTCCTGCCGATATATTTAAATTGAGGTTTCTTGCATGATTTCAGCTCGAGCCTGGCAATCGTTGCTGATGGTTGCCGTCCTCTCAGCTACCCCAGCTTTCGCTAACCGCACTCATCGTGCTCCCACAGCTGGACACCCCAAATCGGCTCACAAGAAAAAGGCCTCGCACGCCCCGCCAGGCCAGCGCGGCATCGATCCCGATCGCGCGACAGAAATCCAGACCGCGCTGATCCGCGAGAAGTACTTGACGGGCACGCCCAGCGGCCAGTGGGATTCCGAAACCGAAGCTGCGATGCAGAAGTACCAGGCTGATCACGGCTGGCAGACCAAGCTCACGCCCGATTCCCGCGCCATCATCATGCTTGGCCTCGGACCCACGCATAAGACCGATACCCTGCCGGGAGCAAAGCCCGCGACCGCGCTGCCGGCGAATCCGGCCATCAGTGACAGCGATACCCTGGCCTCGACTCACTCCATCCAGAACTAGGTCCGGAATCAAAGATATTTGTGGTTAAGAGGCTGCTCCATGGCAGCCTTTCCTTTGCACTTCACCGAATCCCCCGGGCCATGTGCGACGCCAGGTGTCCGAAATTCGGACAGGCAAACAGGCCACTTATAATCGGCCGCCTACACCCTATCCCCTACACCCTGTTCCCTACGCCCTATTTCTTCGCAAACCCCCGCACCAGCGTCACCATGTTCCAGATGCCATCCGGTTTCTCGCGATCGCCCTCAGGAGGCATGTTGTCTCCCTTGCCCTTCTGAATGATGTAGAACAGCTCGCCATCCGTCATGTCCTTAAGCGCTGCCGGATCCTGCCAGTCCTTCATCACGAACTTCGACTCGACCGCCATATCGCCCTTGCCGTCGCCGTTCGCGCCATGGCACATCGCACAGTCGAAGCCATACATCTTCTTGGCGTGCGCCATGCCCTCCGGGGTGGGTTTCACCGGGTTGGTCTGGCTGGCAATTTCAGGAGGCACCTTGAAAGCGGTCGCCGGAGCCTGAGGCGCCGCACCCCTGAGCAGATATGGAACCGCCCATACCAGCAAAAGGGCAGGAAGAATCGCAACACTCTTAAGCACAACAGCCTCCTTGCGGAAGTAAAGGGAATGTCGGGCGCGATTTTACGCCTGCCTTAAAACTGCCGGAAAGAATTATTTGGGCTCTTGAACCAACTTCGTATCGAGCGGATCAAGCCTGATGTGTCGCGACGGGGCAGCACCGTCGCCCCGGCCGGATCCCCTGCGATCGATTACTTGCGGCTCGAAAACGGGTTCACCAGCTCTACGTTGAAACCCGAGAAATCGCTGACGTTCCGGGTTACGACCGTCAGTCCATGCACACGCGCAGTGGCCGCAATCATGGCGTCTTCCATAAGCTGGCCGGCACGCCCATTCATTAAGCGGGCCCACTCGCGGAAGGCGTGAGTATCCATCGGAAGTATCTGATAGCTCTGCGCAACCTGATCGATCCACGCTTCAATCTCTACCGCCTTTAGAGAATCCTGCCTTCGCGTCAGCTCCACGCCTGCTTGAAGTTCGCCCAGTGACAACGCCGACAGAAAAAGCTGATGTTCCGGCACCCGTTCTATCCATGCCACGACTCCGCCATGTGGCTTCGGTTTGCGGAGTTCTGAAATAACATTTGTATCGAGCAGGAACATTTGCGCCTAAAGTCCCTCTACTGGCCGGCGACGCAAATGTCCGCGTTTCGGCGCCAGATCTTCAAACCGGGGTCCATCGCCGAGTAGCAGCTCCTTTAGCCCTGGACGAGCAGCTCCCTGCAACCGGCGCCATTCCTCTATCGGGACCAGCACAGCCGCTTCAACTCCACGCCGCGTCACTACCTGCGGCCCGTCACGCAAAGCGGTGTCCAGAAATTCGCTGAATCGTGCCTTCGCATCCTGTAATTGCCAGTTCATCGCCTTCACCTTCTGACTAGTCATTTGTCTAGTCTTCAGCTTATCAAAAATCCGGCAACCTATCCGCTCGCCATAAATCTAAGTGGTGGTTGACAATATCTTCATGGCAGCTCCATCCGCATTCACCGACGTCCCCGGAGCACTCGAAGAGTTCCGCGCCGGACGCATGATCGTAGTCGTCGACGACGAAGACCGCGAAAACGAGGGCGATCTCACCCTCGCCGCCGAATTCGTCACTCCCGAGGCCATCAACTTCATGGCCCGTTACGGACGCGGCCTCATCTGCCTCACTCTCACCGAGGAGCGCGCCGACTACCTGCGCCTCGGTCCCATGACCCAGCAGAACTCCTCACGCTTCGGGACCGCATTTACTGAGACCATCGAAGCCCGAGAAGGCGTCACCACCGGCATCTCCGCCGCCGACCGCGCCCACACCATCAAAGTCGCCATCGACGCCCGCTCCACCGCCCACGATCTCGCCCGCCCCGGACACGTCTTCCCCCTCCGCGCCCGCCGCGGCGGCGTACTCGTCCGCGCCGGACAGACCGAGGCCTCCGTCGATCTCGCCCGTCTCGCCGGCCTCATCCCCGCCGGAGTCATCTGCGAAATCATGAACGACGACGGCACCATGGCCCGAGTGCCCGACCTGCAGAAATTCTGCGCCGAGCACGGACTTAAAATGCTCACCGTCGCCGAGCTCATCCGTTACCGCCTGCAGAACGAGCGCTACATCTTCCGCGTTGCAGAAAGCATGCTGCCCACGCCTTACGGCGACTTCCGCGTCATCGCTTACGAGAGCGAAGTCAACGGCGGCGAGAGTCATCTCGCGCTGGTCAAGGGCGACGTCGGCACTGAAAAGCCTCTCGGTGACGAGCCCGTCCTCGTCCGCGTCCACTCCCACTGCCTCGCGGGAGATATCTTCGCCGCCTCCACCTGCGACTGCCACCACATCGTGCAGCAGTCCCTGCGCCTCATCGCCGAAGCCGGACGCGGGGCGCTCGTCTACCTTCACAACACCAGTCGCGGATTCGACATCGACCGCACCCCCAATCCCAACGACCTAAAAGCGCCGCTCCGCATTCTCTTCCATCGCGACATCCGTCTTCCCGAGGACGACAAGCACCAGCGCATCCTTCGCCAGGTTGGTCTCGGCGGCCAGATCCTCGCCGACCTCGGCATCCGCAAGATCCGCCTGCTCTCCAACACCCCCACCCACGTGCCCGCCCTTCAGGGCTTCAACATCGAAATCGTCGAGCAGGTTCCCATTCCCGGCGAGCCCGTCACCGTGGGCAAGTAGGTCCGCCCGTAATAAATCGCCTCCGTCACGGAACCCCATCCCGGGAGATCGCGTATCCTTTGTCGAGAGCCGACAGGCCGGGGCTGGTCCGCCCTTTGGAGCCATCCAGATGCGCCGCATCCTACTAGCTGTCCTAGCGCTGTTCTTACTCACCGCTGCCGTTCCCCGCGCGCATGCCAGCGACGACCGCGTCTCATTCTTCAGTAGCATCGACGTCGCCGAAGGTGAAGAAGCGCAGAACGTCGTTTGCATCATGTGCTCGATCCATGTCGATGGCGCGGTTCATCAAAACGCCGTGGCCATTCTGGGAGGCATCCGTTCCAACGGTCCGATTGAGCAGAATGCCGTCACCATCCTCGGCAACATCAATCTCGGCCGCGATGCACACATCGGCGGAAACTGCGTAGCCGTCCTCGGCAGCGTGCGCCACTACTCCAGCAATCAGATCGGCCAGAATCTGGTGCAGATCCCCATGGCCCTGCTGCTCATCCCGGTGCTGTTGTTCGTCGGACTCATCTACCTGATTCGCACCCTCGTATTCCGATCCCGCCTGCCGTACCCGATGCCGCCACCCCTCCGCCGCCCATGCGATAAAGCCAGCAGGGATGAAGGGCCTGCGCCGCCGTCGTGATTCCCTTCTTTGCGGTGGTAAGCTGGACAGCCACAAAGGAGAGCGCATGCCAGAGATCGGAGAAACGAGCGTCGAGGTTGCTCACCATCTTGGCCATGGGGGAGCGCACGACCAGCCTCACTCGCGTCTGCACGGAATTCTGGAGATTGTCGAGGCGATCGTGTTGGCGTTGGTGGCGATCACCACCGCGTGGAGCGGCTATCAGGCCGCACTCTGGGACGGCCATCAGAGCCTGCTCTACGGGCAGTCCACCAAACTCCGGGTCCAGGCCCAGGGGCTGGAGGTGCAGAGCAACCAGGAGCAGATGTATGACGCGGCCACCGTGGTGGAATGGTTGAAGGCGGAGGCGCACGGCGACACCAAACTGGCCGACCTGTTTGAGCGACGCTTGCTGCCCGAGTTCCGCCCTGCGTTTGAGGCGTGGAAGAAGACCGACCCGATCCACAACCCGAATGCGCCCGCCGGCCCGATAAAAATGTCGGAATACCACAACACCACGGGAGAGCGGGCGGCCAGCCTGAATCAGCAGGCCTCAGAGATCTTCGAGCAAGGCACACAGGCCCGCGAATGGGCCGATAAGTATGTCCGAATGACCGTGATATTAGCGACAATACTGCTGCTGACTGCGATCAGCCAGCGATTCCGGTCGCAGGGAATCCGCATCGGTCTCATCGTCATTGCGTTCCTGTTGCTCTGCATCCCTATATGGAGCATCTTCACGCTGCCGCGCGCATGAACCGGATTCGCCAGCTGCCCGAGCGATCCAGCCCTTGTATTCGAGATACCCGGGAGTCACCCCGCCCCAGGCATTCTCACCACGCTATCTGCCGTCTATACTGTGCTGGCCATGAAAAAGCCCGCATCGCCGCTCCTTCTGCTCACCGTCTTTTGCGCCTCCGCCGCCGCTCAGATACCCGCCACGCACCCATCGCTGCTCGTCGCCAACCAGCAGAGCCATGATCTCAGCATCATCGATCCCACTGCTGGAAAGCAGATCGCAGCCGTTCCCGAAAATGCAATCACCGGCCACGAAGTCGCGGCCTCGCCCAACGGACGCACCGCCTACGTGCCCATCTACGGAAACGCCGGCGTAGGTAAGCCGGGCACCGACGGCAGCACCATGGTTGTCATCGATATTCCCTCGCGCAAGATCATCGGCACGGTCGACTTCGGCCACGGAGTCCGTCCCCACTGCGCCATCTATGACACCAACACCGGATTGTTGTACGTAACCACTGAGCTCGACCAGACCGTAACCATCATCGATCCGCATACGCTCAAGATCGTCGGCACCGTCCCCACCGGGCAGGAACAATCGCACATGCTCGTGCTCTCGCATGACGGCCGCCGCGGCTACACCGCCAACGTCGGCCCCGGCACCGTCTCCGTACTCGACATGAAGGCCCGCAAGACGATCGCCGTCATCCCCATCGCCCCAACCACGCAGCGCATCTCCATCTCCCGCGACGACAGCATGGTCTTCACCGCCGACCAGACGAAACCGCGCCTCGCCGTCATCGACACCGCCACCAACAAGATCCGCACCTGGATCGCCCTGCCCGCCATCGCCTACGGCACCGCGTCCACTCTCGACGGCCGCTGGCTCCTTGTCTGCATGGAGCCGACGAATCAGGTCGCCGTCGTCGACCTGAAAACGCTGAAAGTCGTCCGCACCATCGACGTCCCCCACGCTCCGAACGAGATACTCCCCAGCCCGGACGGCAAAGTGGCTTACGTCTCCTGCCCCAACAGCAATCAGGTCGCAGTCATCGACCTGTCGCAGTGGAAGGTGCAGTCGCTGATCGACGCCGGAAAATACTCCGACGGCCTCGCCTGGGCAAAGTAAGATCGGCGGCGACTCTCATCTCACGGTGGTGAGAGTCGCCGTTATTAGTCCAAATGGCAGCTATCCCACCACTCCTTGCCGGGCGTACACTTCAGCGCCCCCAAAATACAACGCGACGGAATGATCTGGCTGAGCGGATTCCGCCTTGCAAGGAGAAAGTACGTATGAAGAAAGCGATTCTATTCGCCGGCGCAGTCCTCTGCTTCTCACTCGCCATTTCCACAGCCACAGCCCAAGTCCCTTACAACGAAGGCCCGGTCTCACGTGTTGTCCTGGTCCGCATCCTGCCCGGTCATTTCAACGCGTTCATGGATGACCTGAAGAAAAACATCGTTCCCATCTGGGAATCGGAAAAGTCCGCCGGGCTGATTCAGAGCTATGACATGTGGCTCAACCTCACCAGGTCCGGTCCCGACGACTGGGACTTCGGCTACTCGCTGACCTACAAGAACATGGCTGCCCTGGATGGTCTCCCCGATAAAGTCTTTGACCTTCGCATGAAGCAGTACGGAGACAAAAGCTCCGAACAGAAAGTCATCGATAAGCGCGTGGAGAATGTGCGCGTGGTCGGCAGCATGCTCACCCGCAGCATCACTCTGAGATAGTTTGCAGAATCCCAGGTCCGGTCTGCGGGCCTGGGTTTTCTTATGACCGCTCCGTTTCGCCCTGAGCGAGACCTTCGGATTTTCGAGTCTGTTATGGTCTGGTCATGCCCCGTGCCGTGCCCCGTGTCGCGAGTCGTCCCGCCGAGCCAAAACCCAAGCCACAACAACGCCCTCCGCACGAGTTTGTTTTGGAAGCGCTACTGCCGCTGAAGCCCGAAATTCGTCGGATGTTTTCCGGTTTTGGCGTGTACGTGGGCAACCGCATCGTGTTCATGCTGCGCGATCACGAGAAATCTCCGAGGGACAATGGTGTCTGGCTTGTTTTATCGGACAGCACTGACCCCGGAGATCCAGAGTTCCGCCGCGAATTCCCTTCCATCCGCCCGATCGAGCTGTTGCGCAACAAGATCGGACACTGGCTCCTCATCCCGAGCGACAGCTCGAACTTCGAGATGGAGGCGCTTCACGCGTGCGACCTGCTGCTGCAACGCGATCCTCGCCTTGGACGAGTGCCCAAATCGAGGCGGTAGCTTTGGGGCGGACAAAGCGGGCTGCTGCGCGAGGCTGGAGGTTGGATCCGCCACAGATCGGCTTTTCGCGTCCCACCCTTCGCGCAAATAACGCGCTCAGGATGAGGCACCTTTGGTTGTGCTGGCTCACGAAAAATCGGGAAGAAGCGGTGGCCGCCCGCCCAAGGCTTACATCTGACGAACGTTCGCGTGACCTCTCAGGGCTGTTTAGCAGGGTCAGGCATTTCAACAGGCAACGCCTTCACGAGAACTTCCATGGCAATGAAGTGTTCAACCGCGGAGATCAGATTCCTGAGGTCATGGAGGTCCTTGCCGACCCAGCGACGCTCATAGTGAGTCTCGTCGTTTCCCAGCCATGCCGCTCTCTTTGATACGATGGGTAGCTTCTCGCCATCTAGATATTTGGCAATGACGTTCCCAAGTTGAATTTTCCTGATCTCGTCTTTGGCGGGTTCGTCCGTCTGAAGCGATATAGCATAGTCCTTAATTAGAAATTCAAGGGCTTTCCGGTACCCAGGACCAGCAATCTCATCAAGTCCATGCTCTTCTGCTAAGCGGGACTGCGCCAAAATTCGAACGAAGGATGGAGAAATCTTCGCAACGTCAGCCGAGACGGCAATAGACTTCGCTTCGACTGGAATCGAGCGTTGAAACACGAAATAGTCCTGTCGTTGTCCCTGTGATCTTCCCCTATCCAGAAGATAAAGAGAGATGAACGAGCGGAAACAAGTTGCACTAACGCAGCGTGCGAAGAGTTCAAGCAAATCACGTGCGACAAACCCCGGCGTGAAGAATTGGGCAACAATTGTGGTGCCGCATATTGGGCATTCTGTCGGTAGCCTGTCTATCATCCTTGTCTGATTTGTCCACGGATTGCCTACTGCGTCTACTCCGTTAACCGTTACGGTTGGCATCTTACGGAAGCCCTTTCGCTATTTCATAGACCCAAAATAATGCAAAATTAGCTCTCTCGCGGAGGGGTATCGGCGGATGCGTTAGGTGCGGGGACTGCTTCTCCCTCAAGGGGTGCTGGCGAAGCTAACGCATCTTCCCTGCTGTTTGGGGTCTCCACGCCGCTGATCTGAACGATCTGCGGCGGTGCGGGTGTCTGCGGACCCATCGCCGCTTCGTGCTGCCGGCGGGAGATGGCGTCGATATCGACGGGGATGCCTCCGGGCACAATGACCGGCTGCGCGTAGCGGTAGTTCAGGTCGCGCGTAGCGGAGATCAGCACGAAGATCAGGACCAGGATCACGATCGCGCAGACCAGGCTGCCTTCCGGGCCGTAGTCGCCGCCGGTGATCCAGAGCGGGCCTACGGCGTTGGAGGCAACGACCGGCGAAAAATTGGTGATGCCGCTGATGGGAAGTCCAAACAACACTCCCATCGTGGCGTTCCAGGTAAAGTGGAATCCCCACCCGACCCACAAAGCGCGAGTGCGCAGATAGGCGATCGACAGGAGCCATCCGGCGAATACGGTGACGATGGTGCTGGCGAAGGTGGCTCCCGGATTTCCAAGATGGATGAAGCCGAAAAGAAGTGATACGGCGATCGTCGCTATGACCGGGTTGGTGGCGTCGATGAGCCGTTGGAAAGGATATCCCCGAAACGCGACTTCCTCGGCAAGCGCGGCGACAGCCAGGACAGCCAGATCGAGAAAGATCAGCCCGAACTGGCGCTGGGTCGTGTAGAGCGTAACAACAAGTCCGCCGATAAGGGCTATGGGCAGCACACAGGCGACCATTCCGCCCCATCCAAGCGCAGAGCCGAGCGCAAACTCTCTGCCCCAGCCGGGGCGGCGAACAAGGCCCATCGCCTTGATGGGCTCGCGCTGGTGCTGGCCAGCGTACCCCATGCCCGCGTATCCGACGACCAGAAGAAAAAGCAGAATCGTACGATTGGCGAGCTCCAGCCAATCTCCGGAGGCAAGACCGAGAGCGGCATGCTCGGCCAGCGACTTCGCGATGATGAAATAGACCACCGCGACGATGAACCATGCGAATGCGCGGAAGCGCGCGGCGAACGTCATGGCCGCGCTCCCGCCGTGATTGCGACGACTTGGTACAGGTGGTGCAGAGTCATCCAGTGGTATAGAACTGCGCGATATTGCGGAATTTTTCGTAGCGCTGCGTCATGAGCTCGTCGATTGAAAGCGTCTTGAGCTCGTTGAGGTGCCAGCGGAGCTTTTCTGCGAGCAGCTTCGCCGCTTCCTCGGGGTTCTCGTGTGCTCCCTCACCAGGCTCGGGCACAATATCATCGACGCACTTAAGCTCGCGGATATCGGCGGCTGTGGCCTTGAGAGCAGCTGCTGCCTGGGCGCGCTTCGAAGCGTCGCGCCACATAATCGATGCGCAGGCCTCAGGCGAGATAACCGAGTAGATGGCCTTTTCAAGGATGAGGACGCGGTCGGCGACCGCGAGGGCGAGCGCTCCGCCGGATCCCCCTTCGCCAGTGACGGTAGCGATGGTGGGCACGCGCAGGCGCGACATCTCGCGCAGATTGCGGGCGATCGCTTCGGCCTGGCCGCGCTCTTCGGCTCCGATGCCGGGGTTGGCTCCCATCAGGTCAATAAAGGTGAAGACCGGCCGGCCAAACTTTTCCGCCAGCTTCATGGCGCGCAGGGCTTTGCGATAACCCTCGGGGTCGGGCATCCCGAACTTGCGCAACACCTTCTCCTTAGTTGACCGGCCCTTGAGATTGCCGATGACCATAACCTCTTCGCCTTCAAAGCGGGCCATGCCGCACAGCATCGCCGGATCGTCGCCAAAGGCTCGGTCGCCGTGAATCTCGCTGAAATCGGTGAAGATGCTTTCAATAAAACTCATCGGGTCGGGCCGCTGCGGATGACGGGCCAGCTCTGTCTTGATCCATGCAAGCGGCTTTGTTTCTGTAGCTGCCGGGTTCGATTGGGGAGCGCCTGGAGCTTGATCAGTCATAACACAAATGAGCCGCGACTCCGCCGGAAGCATGGAGGAGTCCGGTCGCTCGTTTGATTGTATGGGGATGCACGAGGTGGGGCAAACTTCACGAGTGGGGATCGACCCCTGAGAAACGAACCCCGGAACTTCCTGCTGTGCTCTGAGCCCTGAGCTCTGTGTTCTGCATTTAGTCCAGCGCCTGCACCATCCCGCGTCCGAGCAGCAGGTCCACCTTGTCGATGAAGGCGCGATCGGCGGCTATTGCCGTACCGGAAGGCTCGAGAACCACGCAGTATTCACCCGCCTGTTCGAGGTTGAGCATGAATTTGCCCGTTCCCGGAGCTGCAGCAATGATCTTCTGCAATTCGAAAAGAGTGGCTTCGCTGGCGCGCTCGAGCGGTACGCGGATACGGACGTTCTGCGGCAGTCGAACCTTCACGTCTTCCAGAGCCTGCACAGAAGAGACGGCGAGTTTAGGGGCAGCGTCTTCTTCTGCGCGGAGCTGGCCCCGCACCAGAACCGGAACTTCTATGCGCAAGCTGGGTGCCAGGCGCTCGTAGTCCTTCGGGAAGCAGATGAGGTCGATCTTGCCGACAGTGTCTTCGAGCGCGGCCTGCGCATACAACTCGCCGGAGCGCTTGGATTTGGCCACCTTGAGGCCGACGATCACACCGGCAATGGCGATTTCGTTTTCGGGAGCCTGCCCGCGGCGACCGTTGGAGGGCACCGGTTTCATCTCCAGCGCGGTTGCTGTGTCGACCACACCCGGTAGATTGCGGAGCTTTTCCGAATACTTGTCGAGCGGGTGGCCGGAGACGAAGAAACCCAGCACTTCCTTTTCCGATTGCAGGCGCTGGTTCTCATCCCAGTCAGGGACGCTGGGGAGCGCGTCAGCTTTCGACGCCGCGGGTTGGTCGTCGAAGATGCCGAAAAGCCCGTGCTGGCCGGCGGCTTCGTCCCGCTGTGTCTTCTGTGCGCGCTCGATCGCTTTGTCGGCGGCGGCAATGAGCTGGGAGCGGCGTCCGAATGAGTCGAGGGCGCCAGCCTTGATAAGCGATTCGAGCACGCGCTTGTTCATCAGGCGCAGATCGACCTTCTCGCAGAACTCCCAGTAGGAGGCGAAGCTGCGCCCCTGATCGGCCAGTTCCTTCCGCGCGGCGAGAATGGAATCGATGGCGTTGCGGCCTACGTTCTTGATGGCCGTCAGACCGAAGCGGATGGCGTTGCCGTGCGGAGTAAAGTCGGCGTCGGAGAAGAGCACGTCCGGCGGCTCGACAGGAATGTTCATCTCGCGGCATTCCTTGATGTACTTCACGACGTTTTCCGGCTTCGAAATTTCCGACGTCAGCAGCGCCGCCATGAATTCGACCGGATAGTGCGTCTTGAGATAGGCCGTCTGGTAAGCGAGCAGCGCGTAGGCGGCGGAGTGCGACTTGTTGAAGCCGTATCCCGCGAACTGCTCCATCAGATCGAAGATGCGGACGATTTTGTCCTTCGGGAAGCCCTTCTCGATAGAGCCCGAGACAAATCGATCGCGCTGCTTTGCCATCTCCTCGGGATTCTTCTTGCCCATCGCGCGGCGTAGCAGATCGGCCTCGCCCAGCGAGTAGCCGGCGAGGACGTTCGCGATCTGCATCACCTGTTCCTGATAGACGATAACGCCCAACGTCTCCTTCAGGATCGTTTCGAGCGGCGGCAGTTCGTATTCGACCTTGCGGCGGCCCCACTTGCGCTCGATGAAGTCGTCGATCATGCCGCCCTGAATCGGTCCGGGACGATAGAGAGCGTTCAGAGCGGTGAGGTCTTCGACGGTGGTGGGCTTGTAGCGGCGCAGCACATCGCGCATGCCTCCTGACTCAAACTGGAACACACCGGAGGTCAGCGCGCGATGGAAGACCTGCTCATAAGTGCGCTGGTCGTCGAGCGCAATGGTGTTCAGGTCGAGCTTCTCGTCGCGGTGGCGCTCAATCAGCGTGAGACAGTCGTGGATGACCGTGAGCGTCGTGAGCCCGAGGAAATCCATCTTGAGCAGGCCGAGTTTTTCGACGGCCTTCATGTCATACGCGGTAACGATTTCGTCGTTCTTGCTGCGACTCACCGGAACAAGGTCTGTCAGCGGGCGCGGTGCAATGACGACACCGGCAGCGTGGACCCCAGCCCCGCGCACCAGCCCTTCGAGCTTGCGCGCAGTGTCGATAAGCTCGCGGATCTGCGGATTGCCGTCGTACGCCTCCTGCAACGGTGGCGAATCTTTGAGAGCCTGCTCGATGGTGACACCGATCGTCGTGGGGACCAGCTTGGCAATGCGGTCGACATCGCCGTACGGCATATCGAGTGCGCGGCCCACATCTTTGATTGCGGCCTTGGCCGCCATGGTGTTGAAGGTGATGATCTGCGCGACCTGTTCGCGTCCATACTTACGCGTGACGTAGTCGATGACCTCGCCGCGCCGGTTCATGTCGAAGTCAATGTCGATATCAGGCATCGACACACGCTCCGGATTGAGAAAGCGCTCAAAGAGCAGCGCATTCTGCAGCGGATCGATGTCCGTAATCTCCATGACATAGCTCACCAGCGAGCCCGCGGCCGAGCCGCGTCCCGGCCCGACCGGAATATCGTGCTCGCGTGCATAGCGGATGAAATCCCAGACAATGAGAAAGTATCCGGAAAACTTCATTTGCTTGATGATGGAAAGCTCCCGCTCGAGGCGTGCTTCGTAGTCCGCGATGGGATTGCGCAATAGCCCGCGATCCTGCAGGTGGCGGATCGAAGTGTCGAGCCGCTTGCGGAAGCCCTCGCGGCAAACCTGATCGAAGTAGCTGTCGATAGAGTGCCCCTCGGGAACAGCAAACTCCGGAAACGGATTATCGACCTTCGTCAGCTTGAGCGAGCAGCGCTCGGCAAACTGCATCGTGCGGCTCACCACTTCGGGCGCGTGCGAGAACAGCTTCTCCATCTCCGCGGCTGACTTCACATAGAACTGATCGGAGTCGAACTTGAAGCGCTTGGGATCGTTGATCGAGGCGAGCGTCTGCACGCAGAGCAGCACTTCGTGCGCATGCGAATCGTCTTCGCAGAGATAGTGGCTGTCGTTGGTGGCAACCAGCGGGATGTCGAGATCCTTTTCCAGTCGGAAAAGATCGGCGTGGATTTTCTTCTCGAGCTCGAGCCCCTGATCCTGGATTTCTAGGAAGAAGTTGCCCCGTCCGAAGATTTCCTGGTACTGCCCCGCCGTCGCCCGCGCTGCCTCGTAATTCCCTTTCATCAGGTTTTCGCAGAGCTCCCCAGCGAGGCAACCGGAGAAGCCGACCAGCCCCGCGGAGTGCTCGGCCAGATATTTCTTGCTCACGCGCGGCTTGCGATAGAAGCCGTGGAGCGATGCCTCCGACGTGATGCGAACGAGATTGCGATAGCCCTCTTCGTTCTCGGCGAGCACCAGCAGGTGGTTGTAGTCGTCGCCCTGCGGCTCAGCCCGGTGATCTTCCTTCTGGCAAATGTACAGCTCGCACCCGAGGATCGGCTTGATGCCGCCCGCCTTTGCAGCCTCGAAGAAGTGAACCGCGCCGTAGATATTGCCGTGATCGGTAATGGCGACGGCCTTCTGGCCGATGCCGGAGACGCGCTGCACGAGCTTCTCTACGTCACAGGCGCCATCGAGGAGGGAGTAGTCGGTGTGCAGGTGCAGGTGGGTGAATTCAGCCATTGTGCTGATTCAATTTTAGTCTTCCCAAAGAAAGGTGGTGGCAGCGGAGAATGTGGGAGAACTGAGGAAAAGCCGGTCCGAAATCGATGGGTGAACCACATTGGGAAACGGTTCACACTAAAAAAGAAGGCCCTACCCATCGGCAGAGCCTTCCCCTGTTTCTTTCGTGAAACCTAGTAGCGGTAGTGCTCCGGCTTGTAAGGACCTTCCTGCGAAACCCCGAGGTATTCAGCCTGCTTCGGAGAAAGTGTCGTCAGCTTGACGCCGATCTTCTCCAGATGTAGACGCGCGACCTCCTCATCCAGCTTCTTGGGAAGCGTGTAGACGTCGATCTGGTAGGTGTCCTTGTTTGCCCAGAGGTCGATCTGAGCCAGCGTCTGGTTGGCGAAGCTGTTGCTCATCACGAAGCTCGGGTGTCCGGTGGCGCAGCCCAGATTGACGAGGCGGCCTTCGGCGAGCACGAAGATGGCATGCCCGTCGGGGAAGGTGTACTTGTCGACCTGCGGCTTGATGTTGGTCTTCTCGACGCCGGCTTCGCCATTGAGCAGGTCCATCTGGATCTCATTGTCGAAGTGTCCGATGTTGCAGACGATGGCCTGGTCCTTCATGCGCTTCATGTGCTCGAGCGTGATGATGTCGACGTTGCCCGTGCAGGTAACGTAGATGTCGCCCCGGCCGAGGGTGTCCTCAATGGTAGTGACCTCGAAGCCCTCCATCGCCGCCTGCAGCGCGTTGATCGGATCGATCTCCGTCACGATCACGCGCGCTCCCATGCCGCGCAGCGAGTGCGATGAGCCCTTGCCCACATCCCCGTAGCCGCAGATGACAGCGACTTTACCGGCAACCATCACATCGGTGGCGCGCTTGATGCCGTCAGCGAGCGACTCGCGGCAGCCGTACAGGTTGTCGAACTTCGACTTGGTGACCGAGTCGTTGACGTTGATCGCCGGCACGAGCAGCTTGCCCTGCTCCTTCATCTTGTAGAGGCGATGCACGCCGGTAGTCGTCTCTTCCGAAACGCCGCGCCACTCCTTGGCAACGTTGTGCCAGTGCTGCGGATCTTCCGCGTAGAACGCGCTTCAGCAGATCCTTGATGACCTGCTCCTCATGATTCGACGAAGGCGTGTTGACCCAGTTGTCGCCCTCTTCGAGCTCGTATCCTTTGTGAATCAGGAGGGTGACGTCGCCGCCGTCGTCAACCACCAGCTGCGGACCCTTTCCGCCCTTGTGGCTCAGCGCCTGGTAGGTGCACTCCCAATACTCTTCGAGCGTCTCGCCCTTCCATGCAAAGACCGGAACGCCGGCTGCAGCGATAGCTGCGGCAGCGTGATCCTGCGTTGAGAAAATGTTGCAGCTTGCCCAGCGGACATCGGCGCCCAGATCAACCAGCGTCTCGATCAGCACGGCCGTCTGAATGGTCATGTGCAACGAACCGGTGACGCGCACGCCTGCGAGCGGCTTTTGCGCAGCATACTTGCGGCGGATGGACATCAGTCCGGGCATCTCATGCTCGGCGATTGAGATTTCTTTGCGGCCCCAGTCGGCGAGCGACATATCAGCGACTTTGTAGTCGGTAGCGGCGCGTTCCAGTGTTGCGGTTGCCATTGTGTTCACCACCTCATATCGTTAAATCAAGATACATTGATATAATAACTCAGAACCCAATGTCGTCAATTGTGAAAATCCTGCGCGTGGTCGCCGATCCCAACCGGCTCCGCGTTTTGCTGCTGCTGGAGCGCGAGGAGCTGTCGGTCGCCGAGCTGCAGGAAATCCTGGCCATGGGCCAGAGCACAATCTCGACGCACCTTTCGCAGCTCAAGCAGGCCGGACTGGTCGAGGACCGCCGAACCGGCAAGAACAGTCTTTATCGCCTCAAGCGCGAGAACGGCGCGGGCGTCCTCGCCGAACTGCTCAACCAGGCCCGGCAGGAGCTCCCGGAGTCCAAACCAGATCAGGCAGCGGTAAAACGCGTGCTGCGCAAGCGGCAGGACAAGATGCGGGCTTTCTTCGATGACGTTGCTGGCCGCTTCGGACGCAGCTACGTCCCCGGCAAATCGTGGAAGAGCGTCGCCGAGGCGCTGCTCAAGTTGATGCCTCCCATGGTGATTGCCGATCTCGGCGCCGGTGAAGGCGCATTTTCGCTGCTGCTCGCTCAGCGGGCAAAACAGGTGATTGCCGTGGACACTTCGGCGCGCATGGTTGAAGTTGGCCGACAGCAGGCGAAACGGCAAGGTGTGAAGAATCTCGACTACCGCGTCGGGGATATGGAAGAGGTTCCGATCGACGAGGCCTCCGTCGACCTCGTCTTCTTCTCGCAGTCGCTTGCATCACGCTCTTCATCCGGAGCGCGCTGTCGCCGAGGCCTGGCGAATTCTCAAACCAGGCGGACGGATTGCAATACTCGACCTCGCCAAGCATCGCTTTGAAGAAGCTCGCGAGCTCTACGCCGACGAGTGGCTCGGCTTCAGCGAAGTCGAACTGGAGTCAACGATGGAAAAGGCCGGTTTTCGCGGAATTGAAATATCGGTTGTGCACAAGGAAGCCGAAGCACCGCATTTTCAAACGCTGCTCGCTGTCGCAGACAAGCAGTAATCTCGCAATGGAAAGCGCCGTATTCGCTCGGGCCGACTTGTCATCGAAAATTTTTCAACGGATCGTCCCCTCTGAACGTCTTTCTTAGTGGATGGAAAAACATTCTGATCTGCTCCGCAGGCGATGGGTCGTCGTGTCCGCGCTGGCGACGCTTCTTCTCTTTTTGTTCCCGCCCAATGCGCACGCCTGGCGTCGGCACAAGCATGCGCAACCGTCGCATCCACTGCTCGTTGGATATTTCCCGCAATGGGGCCTGTATTACGACCAGCCCTATTACGTAAAGCAACTGGTGGATAACGGCAGCGCAGCGCTGCTCGATCAGATCAACTACGCACAGGGTTTTGTCTCAGGCGGCAAGTGTTCGGTCGCCGATCCCAAGGCCGATCTCAACACTACCTACAGCGCTGCCAACAGTGTGAGCGGAGAGCCGGACGATCCGTCTTCACCCTTTCACGGTTATTTTCACCAGCTCAGGGAACTGAAGAAGCGCTACCCGCACCTGAAGATTCTGATTTCGCTCGAGGGCGCTGCCGCAGGCTTCGCCGAGGACGCGAAGCCGGAGAACCGCAAGGCATTTGTGGCCTCATGCGTAAACACATTTATTCACGGCAACTTCGCCCCCGGCATTCATGAACCGGGGATCTTCGACGGCTTCGACGTCGACTGGGAATCTCCGCAGGCAGAGGACGCGGCGAATTACCGCGCGCTGCTCGAGGAGTTTCGCCGCCAGATGCGCACCATTCGCCCCGGGCTGCGCCTGTCGGTAGCCGTCGGACATTCGCCGCACATGCTGCCGGGCACCGATTTTGCCGCACTCGCGCCGCTGGTGGATCAGATCGGCGTGATGAATTATGACTACACGGGGCCTTGGAGCCACACCACCGGGTTTCTCGCTCCGCTCTTCACCGATCCCGCCGATCCACACCACTCGAACAGCATTGAGAGGAGCGTCGCCAGCTATATAGCTGCTGGGGTGCCCGCTGAGAAGCTGCTGATGGGCGTGCCGTTTTACGGGTACAGCTGGACGGAGGTCGAGGCGACGAACAACGGCCTCTTCCAGGCGGGGCGCGGCGTTCACGCAGACCAGCCGTATCACTATATCCGCACGCTGACCGCGAACTCGCCAATCTATCGCGACCCGCACTCGCACGCTCCCTGGCTCTACGACGGTCAGACCTTCTGGACCTACGAAGACGCCGTGTCGGTCCGCTACAAGGTTAGTTATGCGGCAAATGAGCACCTCGGCGGCGTAATGATCTGGGAGCTGAGTGGGGACACGAGCAATGCTGTCCTGCTTAACACCGCGCACAGCGCCTTGCTCGATCCTCTGCCGGCAAGCGCATTCGAGAGCGAGCCGAACGCACCCGACGAGCCGCCCCAGTCCCTGTCAACAACCGCCGGCGGCCGCTAAGAGCGCCAGCCTGGGATGGGTATCTCCATCGGCAATCTTTTTCCACACGATATGCAGAATGCCATGCGATTTCCGGTGCAATACTCCTCCCCATGCTCTCTCGCGTCCTCATATTCCTCTTCGCTCTGACCACCAGCGTCTCCGCGCAGATCCCGTCTGACTGGACTCAGCCCTTTCCGCCGCATCGCGTGATCGCCAACGTCTACTACGTTGGCAGCGGCGATCTGGCCTCATATCTGATCACCACCCCGCAGGGACACATCCTCATCAACAGCAGCCTGACCAGCTCGCCTGCACTCATCAAAAAAAGCGTCGAGCAGCTCGGCTTCAAATTCAGCGACATCAAAATTCTGCTCATCAGCCACGCCCATTACGATCACTGCGCGGGAAGCTCGCTCATCAAGCAGTGGACCCACGCCAAATACATGGTGATGGATGGCGATGTATCCGTTGTGGAGAGCGGCGGCAAAACCGACTTCCAGTACGGCAACTCGAAGGATTCGCACTACCCTCCAACCAAAGTCGACTGCGTCCTGCATGATGGCGACTCCGTTCAGCTTGGAGGCGTGGTTCTGGTGGCGCACAAGACCCCCGGCCACACCAAAGGCTGCACAACGTGGACGCTGACGGTCGTCGATCATGGCAAAAGCTACAACGTCGTCATCGTCGGCAGCCCGAATGTGAATTCCGGCTACAGGCTGGTGAACAACAAGACTTACCCGCAGATCGCCCAGGATTACGAGCAGACCTTTCGCGTGCTCAAGGCGCTGCCCTGCGACGTCTTCCTCGGCGCGCACGGCGGCTATTACGACATGCAGGCCAAGTACGCGCGCCTCAAGGACGGCGGCGCGAATCCGTTCATCGATCCCGCCGGATACAAGGCATACGTCGCCGACCGCGAGCAGGCTTTTCTCGCCGAGTTAAAGAAGCAGGAAGGTTCGAAATAGGCGCGGGCCTGGAAATGACAATATGACGACACCTCAATTGCCGGGCCCCGCAACCAACCGCTACACTTGAACTTACAGCGGTAGCGAAAGGTCAGGCAGGTCATGCTCGTAGTAATGAAGGCGCAGGCGACTCAGGAAGAGGTCCAGAACGTCTGCGCGCACATTGAACAGTTGGGATTTCGCGCTCATCCCATGCCGGGCGCGACGCGCACGGCGATTGGAATTACCGGCAACCAGGGACAGGTCGAATCGGGCACTCTCGAAGAATTGTCCGGCGTCGCGGAAGTCATTCCCGTTTCGAAGCCTTACAAGCTGGTCAGTCGCGACGTGAAGGAAGACGACACGGTTATCCGCTTCCCGGGCACCAACGCCACGATAGGCGGCCGCGATCTCGCAATGATCGCAGGGCCGTGCTCTATCGAGACGCGAGAGCAGGCCTTCACCGTAGCCGAGCAGGTCGCGGCTGCGGGAGCCCAGTTCTTCCGCGGAGGCGCTTATAAACCAAGAACTTCCCCCTACGCCTTTCAAGGACTGGGTGAAGACGCCTTGAAAATCATGGCGGAGATCCGCGATCGCTTTGGCTTGCGTATCGTAACCGAGGCCATCGACAACGAGGCGCTGGAACTCGTCGACCACTACGCCGACGTCATCCAGATTGGCGCGCGCAACATGCAGAACTATTCCCTGCTCCGCGCCGCAGGCCGTAAACGCAAACCGGTGCTGCTGAAGCGCGGCATGTCGGCGACACTCGAAGAATTTCTGATGGCAGCCGAATACGTGATGAGCGAGGGCAACTACCAGGTCATCCTATGCGAGCGCGGCGTGCGCACCTTTGCCGACCACACCCGGAACACCCTCGACCTCAGCATTGTGCCCGCTGTCCAGCGCCTCAGCCACCTGCCCATCCTTGTCGATCCCAGCCACGGAACCGGCAAGCGGAACAAAGTCCTGCCGCTGGCGCGTGCCGCGGTCGCAGTCGGCGCCGACGGTATCCTCGTCGAGGTCCATCACCAGCCTGACAAGGCGCTCTCCGATGGTGCGCAGTCGATCTATCCCGATCAGTTCGTGCAACTCATGGACGAGGCCAGCCAGATTGCAGCGGTGCTGCGCCGCAACGTTCCGCACGGGATCAAGATGACGGAGAGCGCCGGAGCTGCGTCTGCCGCTCGCTAATTCGACCATGAATAATCACCGAAGGCGGCTGCAATTGCGCCGCCTTTTTGTTGTCTGCGTTGCGCTCGCAGTCGCCGCGCTGACTCTCACCAGCTGCCGCCGCAGGGGCTTTCCCGAATATCCTGCGGACTATCGCGAATTCGCCTACGTCACCAATGGCGGCAGCAACACGGTAACCGTGCTTGATCTGGTCAATCTGCGCCAGGAGCGGGTGCTGCAGGTCGGTGCCGCGCCCACCGGCATCACGGCAAATCCCGAACGCAACGAAGTGTACGCAGTGAACTCGACCAGCGGCACCGTAAGCGTCATCGACACCGAAAAGAATCGCGTCGCGGCAACCATCGCCGTGCATCGCAAGCCGTATTTCATCGATGTCGATAGCACCGGCCGCCGCGCCTACGTCGCCAACGCCGACTCGAACAACGTGTCGGTCATCGATCTCGACAAGCGCCGCGAGATCGGCGCGATCGGCGTAGGTGAGGCTCCCGGGCTGGCGAAGATCTCACCCGACGGCAAGAGCCTGGTTGTCACCAACCGGGCGAGTGGCAGCGTGTCGATAGCCGACCCGGACAAGTTCAAAGTGCGCGCGGTATTTGGAGGCTGCCCTCAGGCGACCGACGCGGTGATCCTGCCGGATTCGTCGAAGGCCTTCGTCGCCTGCTCCGGAGGACACCAGGTCATGGCAATCGGTCTCGCTCGTCCCTCCAGCCCGAACGACAGCGAGCACGCTGACAGATTGCTGACCTTCCTCGACGTCGGCAAAACCCCAGTCCACCTCGCTCTAAAGCCCGATGGCGGCGAAATCTTCGTCTCCAATTTCGACAGCGACTCCATCTCCGAGATCGCCACCGGAACCAACGAGGTCGGCGGCGCTTACCTCGTTGGCGCCCATCCCTCATGCGGCATCGTGACCGCCGACAATGCGTTTCTCTGGATCAGCAACTTCAATGCTGACTCAATCGGGGTCTATTCGATCGACGACGGAAGGCTCATCAACACCGTCCATGTAGGCGGAGGTCCCGATGCGCTGGCGTTTTCGACCAATGGATTTCTATTGCTCGCCGTCGACGCACGCTCAGGCGACGTCTCGGTCGTGCGCACCCAGACCTACGCGGCGAACGGGGCGGTAGTCATCGGATCGCTCTTCACCATGCTCCCCGCCGGCGAAAAGCCGAACGCCATCGCAGTCAAGTCATTCCGCGTTAAATAAGGACTACGCGTCCAGCGATACGGGCCCTCGGCCCAATAGCAGCCACGTATGCCGACGACAAGAATTCGGACGCGGTGCCCCGCCATTCGGCGATCCACGGACTCAGGGCTGCACCTCAGACAGTTTCGTTTCTTCAGGTACGTCCGTTGGGCTTTCGAAGTGAAGACGATAGCCGTCCGGGTCGGAGAGCGCCGTATCCCACAGCCCGTTGCCCACCTGCGGTTCCGAGGCCTCGATGCCTCGCGATCGTACATCGTGATAAATGGCGATAGCGTCCTCACACTGAAACCAGATCGACACGCCCTGACCGAGTTTTCCGCCGGCCGGCATCGAGTCCATGGCCTTCTTACCGCAGGTCTGCAACATCAGAGCGGCCCCGCCAATCTTGAGCCAGCACCACCGGATCTCGCCGTTGACGATCCATTGATTCGTCCGCGTAAACCCGAGGCCATCGACGTAGTAGCGCAAGGACCGCTCCATATCGGTGACGCAAAAGAACGGGACCGCGTACTTCACATTGGCTTCAGAACTCAGCGGTGCATTCATTGCTTCCTCACTGCTCGCGGAGCGTCTTCATCGGATCGACTCGTGCCGCCCGCCACGCAGGCGCGGCGCTGGCCAGCAATGATATGGCGACCAGCAACCCTGTGACCACGACATATGTCACCGGATCGAAGGCGTGCACGCCGTAAATCTGGCTGGATATAAAGCGCGTAAGCACCGCCGACGCACCCAGGCCGATCACCAGCCCAATTCCCGCCAGCACCAGCCCTCGCTTGAGGATCAGCTTGAGCACGTCGCCGCGTTGCGCCCCCAGCGCCATGCGCAGACCCATCTCATTCGTCCGCTGGGCGACCATGTACGACAGCACAGCGTACAGTCCGACCGCCGAAAGCAGCAGCGCCATCACTGCGAAAGACGACAGCAGCAGCGTGGTGAAACGCCGAGGCGTCTCGTGGGTCGAGAGCAGATCGTCCAGCGTATGGAGGTGGTAGAGCGGAGCGTCACGATTGATGGAACCGATCAGCGTGCGCAGTGGCGTAGAAAGCGCCACCGGATCGCCGTTGGAGCGGATGACGAACGTGGGCGCCGTGATGCCGCACTGCGCCAGCGCCAGGTAGAAGGTCGGCCGCGCATCCTTGGTCAGGCTGCGTTGCTTGATATCGCCGACTACAGCGACGATCTCGTGCATCGCTTCCTTGTGGACTCCGTCACTCAGGCCCGGCTTGATGTGCTTGCCGATAGGATCCTCGCCGGGAAAGAACTTCTTCGCAAAGCTCTCACTCACAATCGCCACCGGCGCGGATGTATCCGAATCCGTAGCGGCAAAGTCGCGGCCGCGCACAATCGGGATGCGAAGCGTGTTGAAGAAGTTCGGAGTGACGATGCGGACGTCGGCTGCGGGCATTTCTCCAACCGCCGTTGGCCGGCCTTCAATGTCAAAGCCGACGCCGATGTTCGAGCCCGAAAACGGCAAAGGCCATCCCGCCGCAGCGGATTTCACTCCAGGCAAAGCAGCAACCTGCGGTAGCAGCTGGTCATAGAACTGCGCGACCTTGGTGGCATATCCCTTACCTGGAGGAAAACTCAGATCGGCAGTGAGTACATTGCGCCGGTCGAACCCGGGATCTACGGAAATCACCCGCACGAAGCTGCGGATGAACAATCCCGAAGTAATAAGAAGCACCAGCCCGAGAGCCGTCTCCGAAATAACAAGTATGCTGTGCAGGCGATGATGGCCGCGTCCGGCGGTAACGCTGCGCGTGCCGTCCCGCAGCGCCAGCGCGGGATCAAGCTTTGACATGCGCAAAGCAGGGACAACTCCGAAGAGCAGCCCGGTGACCACCGACGCCAGAATCGTGAAACCCAGAACGGTGGAGTCAACCGAGAATGTATCCAGCCGCGGAAAATTCTGCGGCATAAAGCGCACCATGCTGGTCAGGAATGCGTTCGACAGCGCGAGGCCGAGTGCGCCACCGCAGAATGACAACACGACGGACTCGAGCAGCACCTGCCGGACAATCTCTCCACGGGTGGCTCCGAGAGCTGAGCGAAGCGCGATCTCCGCACGGCGGCGCGAAGCGCGGGCCAGCAACAGGCCGGCGACGTTGGCGCAGGCAATGAGCAGCAACAGGATGACGGCCGCGAAGAGAATGCGCAACGCAGGCTTGGAGTCTCCGATGAGCGCTTCGAGTTCGGGCCTGACCTGCGCTCCGGTGTAAAACTTATTCGTCTCGGTATACTGCGTGGCCAGATTACGGTCGATGTGGCTCAGGTCTGCGCGCGCCTGCTCAGGCGTCACGCCCGGCTTGAGTCGCCCGATCACGTCGAGCATGTGTGCGCCGCGTTGCGCAGTTACCGGCGTGTCTCCATCAGGATCAAAAGCATCCGCGGACAGGCTCGTCCAGATCTGTGGCGCGGGATTCTGATAGGGAAAGCTGAAGCTCTGCCGGCATTACTCCGGCGACCGTATACGCTGTGCCATCGAGCGTGATGGTCTGCCCTGCGATATCCGGACGCCCGCTGAAGACCGTCTGCCACAACTGGTAGCTGAGCATGGCCGTGTTCTTTCCGGCTTTTTCTTCGGCGGGAAGAAAATCACGCCCCAGCGCCGGATGAATCCCGAGAACGCGGAAGAAATCCGAGGAGACGATCTCGCCCTGTAGAACCTGGGCGCTTCCCCCATAGGTCAGCGTGTTCGTTTCATCGCGATACGAAGCCATCGCAGCGAACGAGTGATTCTGACTGCGCCAATCGAAGAAGTCCGGATAACTGAGGCTCTGCGGAGCGACGACTCCCGTCCTGTGGCTCTCATGCTGCAGGTACATCAGCCGATCGGGCTCGGGAAACGGCAGCGGACGCAAAAGAACCGCATTGACCAGGCTGAATATCCCGGTGGTGGCGCCGATTCCAAGAGCCAGAGTAAGGATGATGGTCAGGGCAAAGCCTGGGCTCTTGCGCAGTTGGCGTATCGAGAAGCGAAGATCCTGAAACAAGTTGTGCATTGGCAGCTCCGCCGATCAAAGAAGCACGTGGCGGGCCATCGCCCGAAGTAGCAAATGCCCCGGGATCTTCCGGTTAGGGATGAGTTGCCGGAATCCCTCCGAATCAACTGTCCGGAATCGGACCTGGTTGTCCGGCGACAGACAACCGCACAAAGCAAAATCGGGAGACACGAGGTCTCCCGATTGCTTTATCTGCCGTTAATTCAGTGAAAATTTAGACAGGCTGAACGTTCTCTGCCTGCAGGCCCTTGGGGCCGCGCACGACATTGAACTGAACGCGCTGCGCTTCCTGGAGGCTGCGGAAGCCGTTGGCGTTGATCGCCGAGAAGTGAACGAAAATGTCTTCGTTGTTGCTATCGCGAGTAATAAAACCAAAGCCTTTGGCGTCGTTGAACCACTTGACAATACCCTGTTCCATGATTGGTGTTCCTTTTGGGGGTTACAAATTCGCTTGAAGATTTCGAGGAAGGTGTAGCTGGCAAGCAGTGCTTTGGAGCATTACGTGCGATGTTAGACCCACTCAAGTACGAGCGTACTTTTAGTATACCGTGACTCGGGCGTGGAAATGTAAACATAACGTTACCGCGCCTCTCCGCCCACGGCGGCCCGGATCACTCAGTCCGCAGAGCAACGATCGGCTCCACACCCGCCGCCCGCCGCGCCGGAATCACCGACGCCAGCAATGCCGCCAGCCCGAGCAGCAGCACCGCCGCCGTCAGCATGACCGGATCCCAGGGCTTAACGCCGAACAGCTGATCGCTCATCAGCTTGCCCGCTCCAATCGCCGCCGGAACACCCAGCGCCAGTCCTATGCCGATCTGCGAGAAATGCGCCGCGCATCACCATCTTTCACGACGCTGCCCCGGTCCGCGCCCAGAGCCATCCGCAAGCCGATCTCGCTCGTCCGCTGTTCGACCGAATAGGCCATCACTCCGTAGAGTCCCACCGCCGCCAGCACCAGCCCCAGCACGCCAAACAGCGTCGTCAGTGTCGCGATCATCTTCTCCTGCTGGAAGTCCGCATCTACGACCTCGTCGTACCGATCGACGCTATACAGCACGAAGTTCGGATCGATGCTGGCCAGCACCTTGTGCACCTTTTCTTCCATGTTGGAAGGATTGCCCGGCGCCCAGATCACGATGTTGTACAGGTAGTGCGACCAGATTTCGCCGCTCGTGAATGCCGGATCGTCGTACGGCGTGGTTTGCGACTCAGGCAGCCAGAACATCGGCCGGATCGGATCCTTATAGTCATAGGTCATATACCGCATGTCTTTGACGACCCCAACGATTTCGTACTTCGAGGAGTACTTGATCTTGTCTGGACCGAAATGCTGCCCGATCGGGTTCTGGCCCTTGAAGAATCTTTTCGCGAACGCCTCGTTGACCACCGCCACTCTCCGTGTCGCGTCGGTGTCCTCCTCGGTGATCGGCCGGCCCAGCATCATCTTTGCGCCCAGGGCCTCGAAGAATCCCGGCATCACTCGCGCCCAGCCCGCGCTCGTGTCTTCCTTGGCCCCCGGCTCCGGTCTGCCCTCTACGCGGATGCTGTCATTCCAGCTGTCCCCGGTCATGGGCGCATAGAGCGCGGGAGCCACCATCTTCACCCCGGGAATCTGACGCAGGCGGGCGTCGATCTCCTTGAACATCGGCTCCATCTGCTCCGGCTTGTAATTGCTCAGGATCGGATTGATCCACGCGATATAGCGGTTCTGCGTCTCGAATCCGAAATCCTGGTGTCTCAGGTTCATCAGGCTCCGGCCCAGCAACGCTGCCGCCGAGAGCAGCACCAGCGACATCGCTGCCTGCGCGATCACCAGCGATTTCTGCGCCCACGACCGCTGCCCACCCACCGAACGGTTCGCCCCGCGCAGCGCTTCCACCGGATCGGCGTGCGACGTCATCCACGCCGGCGCGATCCCGAAAACCACTCCCGTCAGCACCGATATGCCCAGTGCGAAAAGCAGCACAGGCCAGGACGGCGTCGCGTCAATCGGCACGTAGTTGTTCGGGCCGCCGACCTCAATGGCGAGATGCAGAATCAGCCTTGTTCCGGCGTACGCCACGCCGATGGCCATTAATCCCCCGACGATTGACAATGTCACGCACTCCACCAGCGCCTTGCGCACCAGCCTGCCGCGTGATGCCCCCAGCGCCACGCGCACCGACGTCTGCGCGCGATCCTTCAATCCGCGAGCCAGCATCAGGTTCGCCAGGTTCCCGCATGCCACGAGGAGCACGCACGCTGATGCCACCAGCAACAGCTTCAGCCCATCCTGGTACTGATCTCGCATGACTGCGACTCCGGCGCCGCCGGGAGTCAGGTGCAGCGTCTGCTGCTGCCAGAGTGGCTTCTCACTCGGCTGCATATCCGGAACGTGGCTCGCGAGCCAGTCATGGAATTGCACCCTCAGCTTCGCTTCGAGCGACTTCGGATTCGTTCCCGGCCGCACTCTCCCGATCAGGTCGAGCCAGTTTCCGTCCGGTCTCTTCAGCCGCGCCGTCGCCCCATCAATCGTCAATTCCGCCGTCAGCGGAAGCCAGAAGTCCGGCATGCCCCACCCGGCCAGCTTCGCTCCAAAGAATCCCGGCGGCGCCACGCCGATCACCGTGAACGGATGCCCATTGATCTGATAGGTTGCGCCCACCACCGAAGGATCGGAACCGTATTTCGCCTGCCAGATGTGGTAGCTCATCACCGCCACCAGGGGCGCGCCCTCCTTGTCGTCCTCATCCGTCATCAGGCGGCCGAGCCACGGCTGGATACCAAACGTCCTGAAGAAATTTCCCGACACATACTCCCCGTTGCGCGTGTCTACCGGCGCCTGCGACCCTTCTCGGCGGACACCGAGCGCCGCATTCCCGGCCTGCAGCGCCGCCAGATCCGTGAACTCCGGCGTGTGCGCGCGAAAGTTCTTGTACGCTTCCCACGAGAACAGCGAAAAGTCTCCCTCGTCACTCGGTCCGCTGCCCTGGGTGTACCCGCCCCAGTTGCAGCAGCGAACTTTGTCGCCGATCCGCCACAGCTCGTCCGGCTTCGTCACCGGCAGCGACTTCAACATCACCTGGTGAACCAGCGTGAAAGATCGCCGTCGTCGCGCCGATACCCAGCGCCAGCGTGATGACCGCCGTCGCAGCAAATCCTGGTGCCTTCCGTAGTTGCCGAAGCGCGTCACGAAAATCCGCCAGCATGTGTTCCCTCGCAGTTGTGATTCGAATCTGTTCAGGAGTACGACTGCACGCCGCGCGCCGTTCCAGCACAACCTTACGTCTGACAACAAAGGACTTACGAAGAGCAACGAAGATCTTCATGTCCGCGATCAGTTTTCTTTGTTCAGAATCGGACAATCTGATTGCGCCTCGATTTCAACTCGCCGGATGAGTGAAATGGCGACGATGCATAAGTTGAGATAACGAATCGCCAATTCCGAATTGTGGCCATCGGGAGTAACCCGCTGCGGAAAGAGTATTCCGCCTCCTCGGTAGCCCCTCGGGGTTGTAGCCCAGGCATCTCCACGGGGGTCGTTTCGGGGCTACACAGGTGAAATCGGCAGATGGATTTTTTTCAAGAACGCGGCGATATCGCGGGTCCTTGTGCAAGCTCTTCAGTAGGGGGTCCACTTTCGTTTCGGCCAAGCCGTCGTCACGTTGGGCATAAGCTCGGTCCAGCCACTCGAACGCTTCGTCGGACTGGTTCCGGAACGCATAAACCGCGGCGATCTGGTACGCGGCACCTGCATGATATTTCGCAATTAACTCACTCAATGCGGCGTCCGACTCCTTTTTCCGGCCAAGCGCGTAGTACGCAATCGGATACAGAAACGCACGTCCCCGCGCGACATCAGAGCTTACCAGCTCGATTTCCGCCAAAGCATCCTGCGGCCGCCCCTGCATCACATAGATTTCGCTTAACAGCATAGGGCCGGGCCAGACATCGGGGCTCAGTTCAAGGGCCTTCTTGATATCCGCTGCGGCTTTGTCCACGTGCCCCATGAAATACTCAATCTCTCCTAGGATCTCCCAACTATTCGCATTGAGCGGATCCAATTCAACGGTTCGGTGGCTCAATCGAAGAGCTTCGTCAAAACGGCCGAGCATGGCTGCCGAGGAAGCCGCCGATCCTACGCTGTCGGGATTTCCCGGTTCGAGAGCAAGCGCCCGCTGGAAGGAAGCATCAGCTCCAACCCAATCGAAGTCGACCTGTTGCTTGATCCGTCCCATTTGGACATGTGCCTCTGCCAGGTTCGGGTTCAGCGCTAAAGCCCGCTCAACTGCTTCACGCGCAAGCCGGCGACCCTCTTCAGCGGGAATAAGGCCTGTGTTGACCTGCCAGTTGCGTGCCCGAGACAGCCCGACCCAAGCCAACGCATAGGAAGGATCAAGCTGGACCGCCCGTTCGTAATACTTTGCCGCCATATCCGTATCTTTGTTGGTGTTCCGCTCAAAGTGGTAGTACCCCTGCAAGTAGGCATCGAAGGCTTCCGGATTAGCTGGGCGTGGCCGCGCCAACTCTGCTTGTTGTTGCGAAGTCAAACGCAGCCGGACTTCGTGCGCCACAGCCTTGGCTACATCGTCTTCGACGTTAAAAATGTCCTTCGCCGGATAGTCGTAATCCTGTGCCCACATGTGAGTCTGGTCCTTTACCTGAATAAGCTGAGCGGTAAGGCGTATGTGATCTCCGCTTTCACGGAGGCTGTTTTCCAGCACATACTGCACAGAAAGATCGCGTCCAATCTGGTCCAGGCGTTCGTCCTTGTGCTTGTATCCCATGACGGAGGTTCGCGCGATCACACCCAGCTGCTCCGGGTTAAGCCGCCCTAACTGCGAAATCGTCTCCTCGGTCAGACCGTCCGCGAGATATTCCTTATTGGGATCGCCGGTGAGATTCTCAAACGGCAGTACGGCGAGCATGATTTTTTCTGATTTTGGCGGGGTGATGATCCGAAAGTGCCGCCAGGACATGTAGGCGACGACCACCAAAATGACAGCAGACGCGGCCACGACCGCAGCTCTCCGCCAGGGCTTTTGGGCTTTTGGAACTGCCTCTTTCGCCGGAAGCTCAAGGACAGGTGGCGTATCGGTTTGCCAACCCTCGGTCGCGGGGAATTGAACCGCGGTTCGCTTTGAGATGTCTTCTATTTCTGCATCCGCAACTACATTCCCCGTGAACTGGTAGCCCTTTCGAGCAATGGTCACGATCAATCGATTGTCTTCCGCGTTGTCACCCAGTGCCTTGCGTAAATGGGATATGTATTGCGTCAGATTCCCTTCTTCCACGAAGGTGTCGCCCCACACGGCTTGCAGCAATTCCCCCTTGGAAACCGGACGGTTGGGATTGCGAGCTAGAAAGAGCAGGACGTCGAAAGCTTTAGGGGTCAGAGAAACGGGTGAATCCGCGCGAGCCAGCGTGCGCCTGCCTGGATCCAGCACAAACTCCCCGAAACGGTACAAGTTGCTCATGGAAAAGTGGTTAGTTCTGCAGGGGCCGCCTTCCTAGTTTTTCATCTTTTTTCAGAGCATTCTGAAGGACTTCCCAGAGCTCGGCCCTTAAGACTTGGGATGACCCGACCAAATCACGAGATTCAACTTAACTACCAGATTCGCCGTAGTCGCCCATTCACCATCCGTGAATGGGCACAGGAGAAACGACGAATGCGTCCGAAGAAAGAACAGAAGAAAAGGAGCCACACCAAGAATGCTTGAGACGAATGAGCTGCAGAGCCACTCGGAAGGGGTTGGAATGAAAGCGGTATTTAAATCACCGACTCGGTACCACGCAGTCCGAAATGGCTTCATCCACGCAGATGTTTTCGAAGATCGCAAGCGGACCGAACAAATTCTACGAGAACAAGCTAGTCTTCTCGATCTCACCCATGATGCTATTTTCGTGCGCGATATGGATTTCAGAATCACGTACTGGAATCGAAGCGCGGAGAAGTTGTACGAGTGGACCGCAGAAGAAGCCCAGGACAAAATTACCCTTGAATTGCTGGAGACAGTGTTCCCAGTGCCGTTCGAGCAGATCAGGGCGGAGTTGCTAAGTGATGGCCGCTGGGAAGGGGAGCTTGTACGTACCACGAAGGGCGGGACCCAGGTAGTAGTGGTGAGCCGGTGGTCATTAGAGCGCGACCGTAAGGGTACGCCGCTCGCGATTCTCGAGACCAGCAACGACATCACCGACCGAAAGCGTGCCGAGGAAGAGCGCGAACGATTGCGTCAGCTGGAGGCAGACCTCGCCCATGTGAACCGGATCAGCATGCTGGCAGAATTGGCCACCTCTCTGTCTCACGAACTAAAGCAGCCAATCGCTGCAGCCATCACAAGTGCCGATGCCTGCTTACGATGGCTTTCAACCGAGCTGCCGGATCTGGAACGGGCCCGCCTGTCGGTGGCGAGAATCAAGAAGGACGGAATCCGCGCAACCGATATCATCGATCGCTTGCAGGCGTTCTACAAAAAAGGTGCTCCACCCGAGCCTGAGTTTGTCGATGTGAACGAACTCGTGCGCGAGATGTTCGTCCTGCTGCGCAGTGAGGCCACTAAATGCTCAATTTCTATGCAGACGGATCTTGCCGCTGGAATTGCGAAAATCCGGGCAGACCGTGTGCAACTGCAGCAGGTTTTGATGAACCTGATGCTCAACGGCATCGAGGCGACGAAGGAGACCGGCGGAGTACTCACGATAAAGACGCAATTGGATCAAGAGGCCAATCTGGTCGTCTCGGTCAGCGACACGGGTATGGGACTGCCGGCTGGCGACGCGGACCAGATTTTCGATGCTTTCTTTACGACTAAACCTCAAGGCTCCGGCATGGGACTGGCGATCAGCCGTTCCATCGTCGAATCACACGGCGGTCACTTGTGGGCGACCGCCAATTCCGGACGCGGAGCGATTTTCCACTTCACCGTGCCGACCGTATGAAAGTGTTCGGCACCGAAACCTGATGCGGGAATGAAAATTCCTGCCATCCCTGCTCATGAACGCGCGCTTTGAATGTCAAGCTCACAGTAGTCGGATGCTTCAGTAACTCATTCATTCCAGGCTGGAAAGGACTCGAGGAAACCTGGCCGATCATTTCTCTCCACTCGATAAAATAGAAGTAGGCTTACTTCTGTGGGCTGTCTGGGTAGCCGCGATTGCCAAGGAACCAGCTGCATGATCGAAGACCCAGGGCTGGAATCAGCCCCAACTGCTTTTAAGGGAAGAGGACGGCGCATAACTTCCATCGAAAGAAACGGTTACAGACTTATCCAATGAAATGAATGGGTTGCAAACCATAGCTGGCAAGATACGTGGAATGAATGAGTTACAAACCACAATAGAAACGGGGGGGAGGGGGGTACCCATCACAGCGGTCGGCAAATTAAGATGCGCATGGAGCGAAAGGGCCTGAGTCTTGAACCCGATAAGCCTGAAAGCAGCAACCGGTGCCGCGTTGCTTGCCTGCGTCTTCCCGCTGCTGGCGCAAACGACCGCGCGTGCGGCCACCATAACCACCGGGAAAGTCACAGCCGACGTGAGCACAGTCGGCAATCGGCTGGGCTCAGTCACTGTGCACGATCTGGCCTCCGGCAGGTCCGCAATCCTGCCCGAAGCCTTCGTCCTCACCATGCAGGACGGGACGGTCATCCCGGCATCCCGGCTTCGCGTTGAAAAGCCGCTCGCAGACGAGCCTTCTTCCGCCGGAAAGCGAGTCTGCACTGAGTTGACGAGCGCCACTCCGCAAGCCAACCTGCACTGGTGCCTGCTCTCACGCGAACGGCGCGGGCTACGTCCGACAGCAGCTGACGATACAGGCGACGGACAAAGACCTGCCCATCTCCGAAGTCCGCTTGCTCGACTTCACCGATCCCGATGCCCACGTGGCGGGCACTGTCAAGGGTTCTCCCATCGTCGATGGCGTGATGTACTTCGGGTTCGAGCATCCGCTTTCCTGGGCCAGAGTCGAGGGAAGCCATGCGACCGCCGGTATCACCCGGCAACTGCCCCTGCGCGCAGGACAAAGCGTGACGTATTCCTCGGTGATCGGGGCCGCCCCGCCCGGACAGATGCGGCGCGCCTTTCTCGCCTATCTCGAAGCAGAAAGACCGCGCCCCTACCAGCCCTTCCTGCACTACAACTCGTGGTTCGATCTGGGGTATGAGCAATCGCTACGATGAAGCGGGCGCAATCGACCGCATCAACGCCTTCGGCAGCGAACTGGTCGAAAAGCGGCACGTCCAGCTCGACTCCTTCCTCTTTGACGACGGGTGGGACAATCCCAACTCCCTCTGGGCCTTCGACAGTGGCTTCCCTCACGGATTCACGCCGGTGGCCGACGCCGCCCGGAAGATCCACGCCGGGATAGGCGTGTGGCTGTCTCCCTGGGGAGGCTACGCCGAGCAGAAGAAGGAGCGCATCGCATACGGAAGAGCGCATGGCTTCGAGATTGTGCGCGATGGGTATGCCCTCTCCGGCCCGAAGTACTACGACGCCTTTGAGAAGACCTGTCTCGAGATGGTGGATCGCTATGGCGTGAACCAGTTCAAGTTCGACGGAACAGGAAATGCTGATCGCGTCTTTCCAGGAAGCGCCTTCGACAGCGATTTCGACGCTGCGATTCACCTGATCGAGCGCATCCGGCAGGAGAAAAGCGGCATCTTTATCAACCTGACGACCGGGACCCATCCGTCACCGTTCTGGGTTTTCTACGCCGACTCGATCTGGCGTGGTGGCGAGGACAGCAGCTTTGCCGGCGAGGGGACGTGGCGTCAGCGCTGGATCACCTACCGCGACGAGCAGGTCTATCGCAACATCGTGCAGAAGGCGCCACTGTTTCCCCTGAACTCACTAATGCTGCACGGAATTATCTTCGCCAAACAGGCCGAACACCTGAATGACGATCCGGGAAATAACCTGGCGGAGGAGGTCTACTCCTATTTCGGCAGCGGAACTCAGTTGCAGGAGCTTTATATCACCCCGTCACTGCTGAATCCTGCCGAGTGGGACACGATTGCGAATGCCGCACGATGGTCGCGCAGTCGCACCTCGATCTTGAAGGATGTGCATTGGATTGGAGGCGACCCGGGCAAGCTGGAAGTGTATGGATGGGCGGCCTGGAGCCCGGACGGATGGGTGATCACGCTGCGCAATCCTTCGGCGCACGCACAAACCTTCGCGCTCAATCTGCAGGCCGCCCTCGAACTGCCGCCTGCCTCGCCGGCTAGTTACTCCGCTCACCGGGTGTTCTTTCAGGCAGCGCCAGAGACAATCTCAACCCGAGAATCGAAACAAATCGCACTGAAACCCTTCGAGGTACGAGTGCTAGAGTGGACGAAATGACTCTCTAGAACACGATTACCCCTGTCGGCCAGATTCCGTCAGCGATGCGCTTAGACCGCGGCGTCCGGATGGTTTCCGGTTATCGGTGACGGCCGAATCCAACCATTCGGCGATAGCGGTGAATGCTGGAGTCGGCCCCGCCCACTCCAGTTCATCGACATTTTCAAAGAGGGGAATGTCGGTCCGGAGAGTGGCCAACGTCCGAAAGAGCAACGCGTGATCCCGCTCAAGGGCGAGCGTAGATGCCAGTCTGGCCGCATTTGTCGCATTTACACCCCAGTCGCGGCTGTCGGTCGGAATCGATTCGAGATGCTCAAACTTCGCAAGGACTGCGGCAGCCGATTTAGCACCCCATCCGGCCAGGCCTGGGTAGCCGTCGGCGGAATCGCCGACCAACGCCAGGTAATCAGGGATCGACAAGGGTGAAACGCCAAATTTCTGGATGACGCCGGTTTCGTCATACTGAACGCCCGTTCGGCGATTCAGCTGGACGACGCGCACACCCCGAACACATTGGGCAAGATCTTTATCCGGTGTGCAGATGATCACTTGTTCGACTCGCGGATCCTCGGCAGCCCTCGCCGCCGCCGCTGCGAGCGCGTCGTCCGCCTCAAACTCGATCATTGGCCAGACAACAATTCCTGCTCTCGAAAGAACATCCTCATGCAGTGGAAATTGCGCCAGCAGATCGGGCTCGATACCCTCACCAGTCTTGTACCCGGGCCATAGCTCATTGCGAAACGACTCGATAACCTTGTCTGTCGCCACTGCAACGTGTGTCGCTCCTTGCCTGAGCATCTGGAGTATCGACGCGACGACACCGCGAACAGCAGCAACCTCCCGTCCTTCGGAATCTCGCGCGGATGGTAGCGCGTAATAGTGCCGGAACAACTCGTATGTTCCATCGACCAGGTAGACGTTCAAGCAAATGCTCCGAAGCAACCGTACCGGATGGATAGCAGCTCAATCAACTCAAATGCGGGGTGAATCACTGACTCGCGAAGCCGCCGCCTTGAGATCACTGCTTTGTTACTGGCGATCTTTAGTTGAATTGCGAACCAGGCAAGGCCTTTTCGGATCGAAGTTTCAAATTTGCAATGAGATATTCCACGGCTACCTCGTCATCCCATTCGCTCGAACCGACGGCGCAGGTATAAGCGATGTGCCTGCTCGATCTGATCCGTGTCCGAACCAACTGCGATCGCACGGTTGGTTTTGGTTGCGAAGAAGACGGGATCCTCTTTTCGACTGAAGGGTTGCTAGTTTTCCAGCTACCATCTTAGCCAAGACCATCAGGTAACATGTGGACGTTGGATGCCCATGTCTCGATGTCTTCTGAAAAGGCGCGCCATTGCCGGCCTCATTATCGGCATTCTCCTTGGCTTTCAACATCCGGACTATTCACAGGAGCCTTCACCCAGCCTGAAAGAGGCGGATGCAGATTACCGGTCTGGAGTGGCAGCGCTCTCCCACAACGATCTGAATGCCGCTCGGGAAGACTTCGCTAAAGTGGTTCGGCTTGCGCCGTCAGCCGAGGAGGGACATAGCGCGCTGGGTGCCGTTCTCGTTCGGCTCGGACACACCAATGAAGGCATTCGAGAACTTGAGAAGGCGCTTGCGATTAAAGCAAATGACCGCAGCGCGCAGTTAAATCTTGCTTTGGCCCTGGAACAAAGCGGCCAGCCAGCCAAGGCCCTTCCCTGGTTTATTAAACTGGAGACGGATGCCAGGACCGAGAAACATCCCCTATCGGCCACCGTGCTCGCCGCGTATGCTCGGTCGCTTGCCGCAACACACCAGCTTGCAGCGGCTGCCGCCAAAATGAAAGAGGCGATAGCAGAATCCCCGCAAAATGCCGCGTTGCATGACGAACTGGGATCAATTTACGCACAGCGCCAGGATTGGTCGAATGCGCAGCAATCTTTTAACGCCGCACTGCATGCGGATCCGAATTTTGCGATGGCCCATCTACACCTGGCGTTGACCTTACAGGCGGAGCAACAGCCGGGAGCTCTCGAGGAATTCACCAAGGCATATCAGCTGGGGCCTCAGAACGCGGTGATTGCGCTGGAATTTGGCCAATTTCTGGCAACCAGCGGAAATGACGCGCAGTCGATCCCGGTATTGCGGCGAGCATTGGAAGTTGATCCAAATAATCCGACAGCGGCATATCAACTGGGCCTCGCATTGCAACGTACGAACGAAGTCGACGAAGCGATTTCTTTGTTGCAAAGAGCAGCGACGGCGGAGCCAGATGATGCAGGCATCTTGACGAACCTGGGTATGGCGCTTTGCCAGGCGCAACGGGCCAAGGAAGCTGTTCCGGTGTTGCAGCAAGCCGTGTCCCTGACGCCAGAGAACCCCACAGCCCACCAGAACCTCGCGGTCGCTTACATCCAACTCAGCCAGTTTGACGATGCGGTAAACCAGTTACGGGAGGCCTTGAAGTTGTCTCCAGACGCTGCGCAGCTCCATTACAACTTGGGCTTGGCCTTCAAGATGCAAGATGACGCCGCGGGTGCGATCCCGGAGTTCGAGGCAGCGGAGAAGCTGGATCCAACCGCACCGGAACCGCCCTATGCGCTGGGATTGCTGTATCTTCAAGCCGGCCGCTATGAAGATGCGGCGCGGGAACTGAATGCTTCACTCAAACTGCGCCCCGAGAATGGCGATGGATGGGCGACGCTGGGCAGCGTTTACAACCATCTTGGGAAGCTGTCGGAAGCCGTCTCGGCCCTTCAACAGGCGATTCGTCAATTGCCTGAGCAGCCCGATCCTCACTTGACTCTCGCAGCAGTGCTGGTAAAGCAGAATCAGACGGCGGAAGCCACAGCAGAACGCAAGAAGGCCGCCGATCTCATGCGGGCAAACATGAATCGCCAGCGGGCCGAAGTTGCATGCCACTCAGGAAACTCTCTGCTCAAGCAGGGTAAATTGGACGATGCGATCGTGGAATTTCGTAATGCGTTAAGCTACGACGCAGATTACGCGGAGGCGCACCTCGGTCTCGCAAGCGCGCTACAACAGCAGGGAAAATCGGTTGAGGCAGCGTCGGAACGGCAAAGGGCACAAACGCTCGATAAGAAACCCTGACTCACATGTTGCATGATTTCGCTATAATTCGTTGGGCTGGACACTATGGTTTTCCAGGCTCCATTCCTGGGATAGTTTCAGAAGAATAAGCGGGTTTTACGACCGCACAGCTTATGAGTCGTTTGGGCCGACGCATCGTTCTGTTGATCTTGATTTTGTCAGGAGGAACTCTCCTTTGTGTGAGGACGATCCGCGGTGCGGAGGATGCGTCTGCGATCGAAACGAATTCGCGGAAAGCCTACGACGAAAAGATTCGCGAGACGTATGCGTTTCGCTTCGGAAAAGACGAAATATCGCTGCCAGGCAATGCCGCTGCAGTGGGCGGTGACTTCCTCCAGGCAAGCGATTTCCCGAATGCTGCCTATTGCGGCCACTGCCACCAGGAGGCATATCACGAATGGCGCGAGGCGTTGCACTCCAATTCATTTCGCACCCCCTTCTATCGCGCCAGCGTCAATATCCTGATACGGACCAAGGGAATCGAGTTTTCGCGCCATTGCGATAGTTGTCACAATCCGATCGGCGTTCTCTCTGGGGCGCTCACCAAAGATTCGTCGCTGGACCGGTCATTCGACCGAGACGGAGTGACGTGCATGACCTGTCACTCCATTCAAAGCGCTGAGTCGAAATTGGGCAACGGCAGCTTTGTGATGGGAGTGCCCGCAGTGATGGTCGATGAAAGAGGAAACCGCATTCCTGGCATTGTGCCGGACGCGGAGATCCTTGCAAACCTCGATCGCCACTCCAAAGCAGTGATGCAGGATTTCTATCACTCGCCGGAGTTCTGC
The DNA here is from genome assembly GCA_963725225.1 of uncultured Acidobacteriaceae bacterium. Taxonomy (GTDB): domain Bacteria; phylum Acidobacteriota; class Terriglobia; order Terriglobales; family Acidobacteriaceae; genus Silvibacterium. The sequence continues at coordinate 155,915 of CAVRXY010000003.1, read as the reverse complement.
TCCGCATGTCACAAAGCAAACCTGCCGCCACTGCTGAATGACTATAAGTGGATACGCGCTTTCACCGCGTATGACGAGTGGCAGGGATCAAAGTTTTCCCAGCGCAATCCTCTCACTTTCTATTCGGCTGACTTCACCACTTGCCAGAACTGTCACATGAAACGTGAGGCGATAAGCTTGCCGGATTACGGAGCCAAGAACGGCACATTGGCTTCACACAGGTGGCTGGCTGGAAATACGGCTGTCCCTTTCTACTACGGCTTCGTCGAGCAGCTTAACAAGACTATCCAATTTCTTAAGAGCGGGAATTACCTTAATGTCGACATCTTTGGATTGAAACCCAGCAGCAGCGACACCATGATTGCGCCCCTCGGTTCGACGCCGTTTACGCTAAAGGCAGACGAGACGGTAGACGCGTATGTCGTCATCCAAAACAAGAATATCGGTCATTCGCTTATTCCAGAGGTTCGCGATCTTTACGAAGCATGGGTTCAGTTCACGGTGAAGGATACGGCCGGCGCAGTTATTTACGATTCAGGATTTTTAAAGCCGGATGGCAAGCTGGATGAGCGCGCCCACAGCTTCACCAATCGCCCGGTAGACATGACTGGGAACTTTGTAGATGACCACAAGGTGTGGACGATCCACTCCGTAGCGTACGACAACACCATTCAGGCCGGACGTTCGGCCTTGATCCGCTATCAATTCCATATTCCCGGCAACGCGAAGGGCCCACTTACTATCACGGCAAGGGTCAACTATCGGCACCTCCGGCAGGGATACCTAAACGACGTATTCGGCGAGGATCACCCCGCATATCCGGTGGTGGAAATCGCTTCAAGAAGTCGTACGCTCAACCTCGGCGACAACCCAGTCACCGCGCCGCTCGCAATCGACAATCCAGACTGGATGCGATGGAATAACCTGGGCATCGGCTACCTCGATCAACTTCAGTATGAAGACGCGATGAGCGCGTTTGAGCAAGTTGTCCGACTGCGTCCCGATTACAAGGACGGCTATATCAATATAGGCCTGACTTATATCGAATGGGAGAAGTATGCGGAAGCACGAGCTCCGTTGGAAAGGGCGCTCACGTTGCATCCTGACGACGCCCGCGCCCTTTACTACCTCGCTCTTGTGGAACGCCGGCAGAGACACTCGGAGGCCGAGGTCGCCGATCTGCAAAAGGTCGTTGCCCAATATCCTTACTCGCGGGACGCCCGACGCGAGCTTGGTATCTCCTACTACCAGCAACATCGCAGCCAACAGGCAATGGAGCAATTCAAGGCCCTTCAGGCTATCGATCCGGATGATCTCGCGGCACATTACAACCTTGCGATTCTCTATCGCCGGATGGGATTGAAACAGCAGGCGGCGCGGGAGGCAGCTCTCTACACGATCAAGAGAGTTGATCCCTCGGCGCCTACATATTCCCTCGATTATCTACGCAAGCATCCCGAGATTTCGATTGAGAGTGTGCCGTGGCATATGCACACGGACTTGACGCATGCGTCGGCTGCTGCTGGGGCTGGATTACAGTAAGCCTGAGGATGGTGATTGGTTGAATCGTCGTACATTCGTTCGCTCACTTAGCCGTACCGCTCTGGTACTGCCATTTGCAGACATCGTTGCTCTCGCCGGAACTTGGCAGCAGGAGTCGCAAACTGCACCTCAACCGCCGAAAATCGGGGCACAGGAACGGACCTACGATGCGAAAGCTGCGCCACCGCCACCCGGGCCAAAGTCTCCTATTGAGGGTACGCCCTTAGGAGTAAGCTTCGTTGACGTCGTGAAAGAATCCGGACTCAATGTCAAAACGATTTACGGCGGAGAATTCACAAACAAGTATCTGCTCGAGACAACAGGCTGCGGCCTTGCCTTCTACGACTATGACGACGACGGATGGCTGGATCTCTTCCTGGTAAATGGCTGGCGACTCGAAGGATTTCCATCGGGCCAAGAGCCGCACTGTCATCTTTTCAAGAATAATCGCGATGGCACATTCACCGACGTCACGATAGGTTCCGGGCTGGAGCATAAGACCGGGTGGGGTCAGGCATGTTGCGTGGGCGACTACAACAACGACGGCCACGACGATCTCTTCGTCACCTACTACGGCCAGAACGCTCTATACCGCAACAATGGCAACGGGACGTTTACAGACGTGACGGAACAGGCGAGACTCATCCAGCCTGGGCCGAAAATACGCTGGAATACAGGCTGTACGTTCGTCGATTATGACCGCGACGGGCATCTTGATCTGTTTGTGGCGAACTACGTCGACTTCGACTTGAAAACAGCGCCAAAGCCCGAAGATGGGCCTTGCACTTATAAAGGTATTCTTGTTGCTTGCGGCCCTCCTGGACTACCCGGCGGCAGAAATATTCTGTATCACAACAATGGCGATGGGACGTTCAGCGATGTCAGCGAGAAATCGGGAATGTGGACCGCGGTAGGCACGTACGGCCTGAGCGTTGCGGCATCGGACCTGGATAACGACGGCTGGCCCGATATCTACGTTGCAAACGATTCCGCTCCGGCAACGCTATATTTGAATCAAAAAGACGGCACATTCCGTGACATTGCTATCGAGGCCGGCGCCGCGCTTTCCGCGGAGGCAAAGCCTCAGGCAGGCATGGGGGTTTCCATCGGCGACTACAACCACGACGGAAATCTCGACGTAGTGAAAACCAACTTTGCCGGAGATACGGATTCTCTGTATACCAACCTCGGGGACGCTACGTTCGAGGATCGAACCTATCCAGGAGGTCTGGGAGTCAATACGCGCCTTCTAGGCTGGGGCGTTGGTTTCTTTGATATGGATAATGATGGCTGGCTCGACGTTCTGATGTCGAATGGGCATGTGTATCCGGAAGTCGACAGGTCAAAGGCAGACTTGAAATACGCCGAACACAAGTATCTTTACCGTAACTTGCGCAACGGGCGTTTTGAGGAAGTTACAGACCAGGGAGGACCCGGAATTCTGGAGAACGCGCCTGCTCGCGGCTGCGCCTTCGGCGACTACGACAATGATGGAGATATCGACGTCGCCGTTAATTGCATCAATGCCATGCCACAACTTCTACGATGCGACTCAACGCTCAATCGTAACTGGATCAAAATCAAACTCGTTGGCGTGAAGTCCAACCGTTCCGGCATTGGCAGCCGGGTTATCGTGACCGCCGTTACGGAACCGAACGCTCCCAAGGCGCTCGTGCAAGTAGACGAGTTGCGCAGCGGTGGAAGCTACTTCTCACAAAACGATCTGCGAATGCATTTTGGACTGGAACAAGCGAAAAAGGTGGATATGGTCGAAATTCGCTGGTTGAGTGGTCAGGTGGATCAGTTCAAGAACCTTGAGGTGAATCAGCTCTACGTGGTTCAAGAGGGCGGAAAGATCCTCAAGTCGGGCCCTCTGACGGCGGCAAAGACCGCCTCAAAGGCAAAGACTTAGCTGCGATCATGCCGAATCGAGCTTCAGCCCTGTTGTTACTGTTTTTTGCGAGCACCGCAGCAACCTTGGCACAGTACAACGCGCCACCAGCTAAACAGGGCAATTCAATCATCCCGTCCCAACCTACTTGTCCATGGCTTACAGCCGGGAGCGCGGCAAGAGCATTAGGCGGTGATGTTTCGGTGAGTGTCAGCACGGCGAATAACAATGACGGCTCCTGCAAATTTCTAAGGCTCCAGGATTCTCGTGATTCATTACAAATTCAAGTTGGCAAAGGCAGTCTTACCGGTTGTCCTGGCGAGCGTAAAAATTTAGTTGGAATCGGCAATGAGGCCGCTGAATGCAGGCTTCCGGGCTCCCACGGGGAAACCGTTGAAATGGTAATTAGTCGGGTTCGCGACGTTCACTTCAATGTGATACTCACAATCTTCGGACAGGAGAATACTTCGCGAAGTCTCCGAACGAGGCGGAAGTTCCAGTGGAGCAGATCGCGGAGCAGGTTGCGGGCAACCTATATTGAGGCAATGGTCGATTTGCCAAGCGATGTCGCTCTTTTTAAATCACACGTCCTTCGTTATCCGTGCGCAACGGCCTCATCGACATAGAGAGCCGCGATGTCCGGCGCATATTTCTCGATAATCACACGGCGCTTGAGCTTGAGGCTTGGCGTGAGCTCGCCGGAATTGAGTGACCACTCGTCTGGAACAAGATGGAAGCGCTTAATGGTCTCAAAGTTGGCGAGGGTTTCGTTGACATGGTCGACAACGGTTTGGTATTCGGCGACGACGCGCGGATTGGCGACGAGTTCGCGTCGGGTCGAAGCGGCGATTCCCTGCCGGTTCGCCCACTCCTCAAGTATGACGAAATTCGGAGAGATCAGAGCAGAAGCGAACTTGTGACGGTCGCCAACGAGTGCGGCCTGAGCGACGAGGAAGTGGGCCTTGAGCTTGTTTTCGATCGGCTGCGGAGCGATGAGCTTGCCGCCAGAGGTTTTGAGCAACTCCTTCTTGCGGTCGGTAACGTAGAGAAAACCGTCGGCGTCAAGGTGAGCGATATCTCCAGTACGAAAGAACCCCTGCTCGTCGAAGTTCTCGGGCGAGCACGGGGGCTGCTTCCAGTAGCCCGGGAAAACGTTGGGACCGGCGACGAGCAACTCGCCGTCGTCGGCGATGCGGCAGGTTACATTTGGCAGCGGCCGGCCGACAGAACCCATGCGGTTGTGATCTGGCGTGTTGATGGCCAGTACCGGCGAAGTCTCGGTGAGTCCATAGCCCTCGAGGATGCGGATGCCGACGCTGGCATACCAGTGGGCAGTGTCGAGGCCCAGAGGCGCTCCACCGGCGATGAAATATCGGACGTGCCCACCGAAGCCTTCGCGGATTTTCTTGTAGACGAGCGCGTTGGCCGTCTTCCAGGCGATCGAGCCCGGCCTAAGGCCCTGCGCGACATCTTCCTTGTATTTGCTTCCCGTGGAAACGGCCCAGTGGAAGAGGCGGTTCTTTACGGAAGACAGCGCGGCGCGGCGCTCAACCTCTTCGCGGACTTTTTCATATACCCGAGGTACAGCAACCATGATGGTCGGGCGGACGGAGGTCATGGCTGCGGGAAGCTTATCGAAAGCTGGACAGTAAGCAACAGTGACATTCTGGGCGTAAAGAGCGTAATCAAGGTGACGCGCTGTAACGTGCGAGAGAGGCAGGAAGGAGATGCAGGAGTCGGTGTCTACGAAGCCGAACTCGGCCGTGGAGTAGTTGATGTTGGAGGCAATGTTCCCGTGGGTGAGCATAACGCCCTTGGGCTCGCCTGTAGTGCCAGAAGTGTAGATGAGCGTAGCCAGATCTTCGGGACGGACGTCGTAAGCGCGGCGGTCGAAGTCGGTGTCGCGGGCAGCCTTTGCGCGCGTCCGCGTCGCGAATGAGGGACGAGAAGAGCACGGCGTCGGCAGTTCCCTCTTCATCCATGATGACGACGTGCTCGATGCCGGTCTGCGCGCGCGTTTGAGCCACCTTATCGTATTGAGCACGAGTAGAGACGACCGCAACGCGCGAGCCGGAGTCGGCAAGCAGGACAGCGGTCTGCTCGGCGGTGAGTGTTGGGTAGATAGGGACGTCAACAGCTCCCAGCGCTAGTGCGGCGAAGTCGGCGACAGCCCACTCCCAGCGGTTCTCACTGAGAATGGCGATGCGGTCGCCTTTGGAGATTCCCCAGGCTGCGAAGGCGTCGGCGACGGCCCTGACCCGCTGATAGACCTGGGCTCCGGAGATCGGATGCCAGGCGCCGGTTGCGTCCTGGGTGAGGATAGCTCGTTCGCGATTCGATGCGGCGATGACAAAGAGGATATCGTTAAGAGTCTTGAGATTCAGCACGGCGGCTCAACTCTATCGGACGCGGCGAGACCGTGCAAGGGGCGAAGCCTGTGAAGTGATGTGAACGGTGGATACAGAAGGAACGTATATGATTTTGCGTGTTGTTGTACTCCGCACTCAGTTCTTCGTTTTTCGTGAGGAGATCCACTCGATGAGAATTCCCCTGCTTCGCAGACCGCGGAACCTGACGTCCGCCGTCTTTGGTCTTGCCATTGTTTGTGCTACGGCATTCGCGGCGGATTTGCCTGCGAGCAAGCCGCTTAAGGTTCCGCAGTTGAAGTTTGAGAAGTACAAACTGGCAAACGGGCTGGAAGTGTTGACCTATGAGAATCACAAGCTGCCGCTGGTGGCCGTCGATCTCTGGTATCACGTGGGGCCGGTGAACGAGAAAGCAGGGCGCACGGGCTTTGCACATCTCTTCGAACACATGATGTTTGAGGGATCCGAGCATGTGGGTGAGAAGGCACATATTCGCTATGTGGAAGGGGCGGGAGCGACGGACGTCAACGGCACGACGGATTTCGATCGCACGAACTATTTCGAGACCATGCCCAGTAACCAGCTGGCATCGGTGACGCAGTGTGATGTGACGGCGTGGCCCGGAGTGAAGGTTGAAGACCTGGAAGCGGGGATCGCTGGCGCTGTGGCTGGAGAGCGACCGCATGGGATTTTTGCTGGAAGGTCTCGAGAAGCTGGATCTGGGGCCGATCGAGATCAGGGATGCGAGCGGCGACCTGGTGAAGAAGTAGGGCTCAGGACAGGGCTCAGGGCACAGGGCTCAGGATGGGGGTACCCCCCCTGAATCTGTAACCGTTTCATTCCATGTAAGTTAACGATTAGGTCGCTTGTTACTCATAGATTCCAAATGAGTTACCTCCACATAATAGAAAACAAAGGAGATGTGGCGGCGTCATTGAAAAAGAATGACTTATCGGCACTTCATTGACTTCAAAGGGTTTAGCAGGTCAAAAGGAAACGGCCCGACTGGGTGACCGGGCGGGCCGTTCTTGTCTCTATTTCTATTTTAGCTGGGGGGAGGAAATTGTCGGCCAAGAAAGGCACTGTGATTTGCGAGAGCAGGCCTACAGCCTGACAATCTATGGCAACTTTGTCGCGGCCAGAGCGGCGACCCTTCGAGATCGTGTCTCCGGATGAGGCGGAGATGCCAAGGAGATGGCGGTGGGGACACGCCCACATCTGGCGATAAAACCGCCAGATATGGGGCACCCACATCCCAAACTTCAGATGCGGACCATCCAGCCGTGATGGTCTTGATGCCGCTCCCGGCTCAAGCAGCTATAGGAAGCAGCGGATTCGTCGGTGGTTACTTACCCATTGCCGCCGTTGCCGCTGCCGCTGGAATTGCCACCGTTACCGCCATTGCCACCGTTGCCGGGGGTTTCATCCCCGTTCTGTGGCCCTCCCAGCCAGCTCTGACCATTTTGCTGGTAGGCTCCTTCGGTCGATTTGCTGGGGGTTTCGTTTCCGTTCTGCGGCCCTCCCAGCTAGGTCTGACCATTTTGCTGGTAGGCTCCGTCGATCGATTTGCCGGGAGTTTCGTTTCCGTTCTGCGGCCCTCCCAGCCAGTCAGAACCTTCCTTTGGATTCTTAGCATTTTCGGCGTTGTACTCCGGTGGGTCTTCGATTGTGTTTTGGGCGGCAGAATTCTTAGCATTTTCAGACATGACGGATCTCCTCTGTTGCGTCAGTATTGGATTGGACAACGGATGCAGGCGGGAGGAAGGTGATCGGAAGGTTAGGATATCCGGGTGCAGGCTTCCCGGAATTCGGTCTCGTCAGGTGCGTGTATCATGCACAGCATCATTATACTCATTCAACGCTCTATATCATCAGTAATATCTCATTAATATCTTAGTAACATCACCAATAACATAATTCATAACATCATCCATAACATCATCAGTAACATCGATATCTCGTACTGAGATATTCTTTCCGGTGTTCCGTCAAGCCTGAAGGAAAAGGAAGGGTCGCGGACCTAACGTAAGTGGGTCGCAGGAGGCCAAAGACAATTCAGCAGGCGAACAGTCAGACCCTCCGGTCCGGTGCAATTGGTCGCGACGAGCACGGCGACCTTCGAGATGGTGTCTCCGAATGAGGCGGAGATGCAAAAGAGATGGCGGGGAAATGCCCACAACTATGCGCCGGGGAACGCCGGTCTGTTTTTGTACATGGACTTTGTCATTCCTCTTGTGGGTGTCGTTCTGCTCTGGCTGCAGCACCGATACCCGATAAATATCCGATAGCGGATGACGCACGGAGCGCGCCCACGGTGTTCAAAGTGAACGCGCCGTTTAGCCGGTCGCTTTGTGAAAAGAGCCGAGGACGAATTTACTGCTTACTTCTTGAGCGAGGCCATGTCGATGACGAAGTGGTATTTCACGTCGCTCTTTAGCAGACGATCGCAGGCGCGTGATCTCCCACGTTTCGACCCAGGATCGGGACCGAAAGGGGTGGGGCCGGTCAGCATCATTTAGCCTGCAACGTCTCAAGGTAATGGGTAAGGTTGCTGATCCTCAGGGTTTCGGTGTCTGGGTTCCCCATCGTTGAGAAAAGCGGCCCCCAGATTGGCATATCCTTGCTGCCGTGTGCGATTAAGCCCCCCGTCCCAAAACGAAGGACAGCAGCGACGTGAGCTGTCGGAAACTTTCCTCCGTTGGCCTGGGCCAAGGTGGTCAGATCGGGGATGGGTCCTTTCAGCGCAGGGGCTGCAGGGCCGTCTCCTTTTCCGTCTCTACCATGGCAAGCTGCACAGTAGGCAACGTACATCTTTTCTCCAGAGGCAGGGGAGGTCGCCGGAGCGGGTACCTTTTTGATCTGTGTCTGGGTCTCCTGCGCCACCGTCACCGCAGTTATGGAAACCAACATTGCGAACAGGATTCCTCCGGTTCGCATCGCACGCTTTTTGATTCCTGGCAAGGATGACATCCCTTACCTCCTTTCGCGCGGATTCGTCCGGCTTATGCTTCAGCTGGTCCCAGCGTGTTCCGTGGCATACATAAGCACGGGCCCACCCAGCGTGGCCGATACTTAACTCCCTATCGCCCGGATTTGTATGTGATGGAGATCACATGTCAGAAAAAAGGATCAAAGGATCTCCGGTGAGGTTTATGCAAGTGTGGCGGTCACTGAGATGTGCGGATCAAACGAGGTCAAAGCCCACAGGCGGGACCTGACGATAGCGAAACGGCCGCCAGCATCAGCCGGCGGCCAATAGGAAGAGCAAGGGACTACTTCTTGAGCGATGCCATGTCGATTACGAAGCGGTATTTCACGTCGCTCTTGAGGAGACGATCGTAGGCTTCGTTGACCTGCTGGATGGCGATCGTCTCGATATCGCAGACGATGTTGTGCTTTCCGCAGAAGTCGAGCATCTCCTGGGTTTCCCTGATGCCGCCGATGATGGAGCCGGAGAGACTGCGGCGTCCGAAAAGCAGACTGAAGGCTGAGACGGGAAACGGCTTCTCCGGCGCTCCGACGAGAACGATGTTGCCGTCGACGGCGAGAAGGTTGATGTAGGCGTTGATGTCGTGGTCGGCGGAGACGCAGTCGAGGATGAAGTTGAAACTGCCGGCGTGCTTCTGCATCTGGGCAGCGTCTTTCGAGATGACCACTTCGTCGGCGCCGAGACGCTTGCCGTCTTCGACCTTGCTGGCCGAGGTGGTGAAGAGGACGGTGTGAGCGCCGAGCGCGTGGGCGAATTTGACTGCCATGTGGCCGAGTCCGCCGAGGCCGACGATTCCTACTTTCTGGCCGGGCCCGACTTTCCAGTGATGCAGCGGCGAGAAGGTGGTGATTCCGGCGCAGAGCAGGGGCGCGGCGGCAGCGTGATCGAGGTTCGAGGGAACCTTGAGGACGAAGGCTTCGTCGACGACGATGCTCTCGGAGTAGCCACCGTAGGTGACGCCTCCCAGGTGCTTGTCGGGGCCGTTGTAGGTGAGGACGGGGATCTTCTCGCAGTACTGCTCGAGTCCGCGCTTGCATTGCGGGCAGACGCGATCGGAGTCGACCATGCAGCCGACGGCGACGATATCTCCTTTTTTGAACTTTGAGACGGAGGAGCCGGTGGAGGTGACGCGGCCGAGGATCTCATGGCCGGGAACGACGGGGTAAACGGTCGGCATCGCGCTTTCCCATTCGTTGCGGACCTGGTGAAGGTCGGAGTGGCAGATTCCGCAGAAGAGGATTTCGATGGCGACGTCGGTTGCAGTGGGGGTGCGCCGCTGAATGGTGTGAGGGGCGAGCGGCGAGGTTGCGGACTGGGCCGCGTAGGAGCGGGCGGACGTAGAGCTGGTGGCAGACTGGGCCGCGTGGGCAGGGGCAGTTGTAGACATAGGTTTCTCCTGATGGACCGGTCACCATCTTATGAGACCGCAAGGGAGGGGTCTACATCCATACACAGAACTGCCTGTTTCTTGCCTGATCCTGCCGAGAGACTCCTGCAGCGTCCTGCGTGGGCTATGAGAGCGGCGTGGCGGGGTGAGCGCGGTCCAAAAGGCTTTGCGGCCGATTTCGCTCTGGCTCGTGACATACCGGTGTAGCGACAGTAGAATCCTGTGGCTCGGCGACAGAGCCGTTGAAACTATGCGAAAGACGCCGCCGAGAAACTGCCGCATCTCCCCAGGAGCCTGACAAATGGAAACACTGATGATTGCCCCGCCGCCGAGGCCGGGAGCGCCTCCGCCGGCGCCGCCGGTGAATGTCAACGGTCTGCCGCTGGGATTCGATATCTACCAGAGCAATGGGCCGGCAGCAGTGACGGTGGCGGATTTCCAGGCGCTGAAGCGGGTGGGAAAAATCTTCGGCATTCACAAGGTGGCGCAGGGGGGCCTGGATGCCCACTTTGACGACCGCTATCCTCTGATTCGCCAGGCGGGGCTCATTCGAGGTTGCTACGACTTCTTCGCTCCGCAGAGCGTAGACCCGCAGGTGACCCTGCTTGTGACTCACGTGCAGCGGCTGACACCCGGTGACCTGGCTCCGGCGCTTGATCTGGAAGACGGGAGCGGGGCACTCAACGCGAAGTACCACTACAGTTCCGGCGCGGCCGGCAGGCAGAACCTGTTCAACGATGTGATGGCGTGGCTCAACGGCGTCGAGAAGCAGCTGGGGCGGGTGCCGATTATTTACACCGGCGTGATCTGGCGGGAGCAGTTCAGCGCAACAACTTTTCCGAATTTGCCGGATATGAATGCGTATCCGCTGATGACGGCTCATCCGCAGTTTGCGGCTCCGAATCCAACGGCGACTGGCGAGATATTGCATGGATGGTCGGACTACGCGATCTGGCAGTACGCGGAGAACAAAAGAAAAGGCGACTCGGGTAGCCAGCAATGGGGCGTCGACCCCTATCTCGAGCCGGGGACGGCAACGTTCGACGGGATTGACTACGACGCTTACAACGGCACGATCTGGAGCCTTCGCGGCCTGGCCGACATTGGACGCCCGGGGGTTGCGCTGGATGGGACCGATCCGTACATTGCCCACTCCGAGATTGACGGACACATCCACTTGATTGCCCGTCCGAGTGGATGGACGGACACCGATCTGGGCGCTTCGGGAAGCCTCGCGGGCGGCGGTGAGGATCCGGTGCTGATGACGTCGGGGGGATCGCTGTTTCTTTATTTCCGGTCGGAGGGGCATCTGATCGAAGCGGTGCTGGCGAGCGGAAGCTCGAACTGGGACGCGAACCAGATTGAAGAGGCGAACCTGATTCATGATCCGCGCGCGGCGCTCGATGGGGACAAACGGTATGTCGCGTATTGGGCCGACGATGATGACTGGCACCTGATGACCTTCGGTGGGAACTGGACGGGGTCGGGCGGGATTTTGCGCGCGGCACAGCTGGGGTCATCGACGGGGCAGCCTGCGGTGTATGTCACTGGCGGCGTTCCTCACGTTGTGGGGCGGGTTGACGGGGACGGCGACCTTATCGATGTGTGGCCAGACGGCAGCGGCGGCTGGAGACACGACAATGTGAGTGCGCTGGCGAGGGATCTCGCTCCGGCACTGCCTGCGGCGACGTATTCGCCCTGTGCGTATGAGACTTCGGGTGGGGTCGGGATCGTTTTTCGCGGAGTGGGCGGGCATCTATGGCTGGTCAATCGCAGTGACAACTCACCGACCGATCTGACGGCGACGACTCAGGCACCGATTGCCACGGGGCATCCTTCGTGTTTTGTGTTGCAGGACAAGCAGCATATTGTGTTTCGCGGAGTCGATCGGCTGATCCACGAGATCTGGCTGGAGAGCGGAAGCTGGCACCTGCAGCAGGTGTGCGATGCGACAGCGGCTGCGGATCCGGTGGCAACGACGAATGGGACGCTGGCGCTGGTGGGATTCCGGGGATCGGATGGGACCGTCTATCAGTCGCAGTACGACGGCACAGGCTGGAACTGCGGGCAGACGGCAACGGTAACATTACCGACACCGACACCTACGCCAATTTCAACGCCGACCCCCACACCGACACCTACACCGACGCCGCATCCGACACCAACGCCAACGCCTACTCCAATAGCAACGGGACCAACACCGACTCCGGGCAGCGGAGACATAGGTATGGCGGCGGTCTTTCCGGCGGAGGCGTCGAAGTCTCGTCCTGCGGGGCCTGGTCCGGGCGCGCCTTTGAGGAGTGGAGCGGAGGGTTCAGCGACAGCACCGCGGCCGTCGGAAAGCAATGCGACTGCCGTGGTGGGTGTGGTTGGACTCGCGGCTCTAGTTGGGATGGTGGCAGCGGCAGCGGTGGTTGCGATTGTGGCGATTGCGAAGGATGAGTGACGGCGGAGTTAACTTACGTCTGGTTTGGACATCGTTCATTTTCCCATCTGTGCGAGACTTGAAGCAATCCAGGGTCCGGGCACTTGGCCTTCCGTGAACAAATTGAGCGCGGCCTCAAGATCGACAGCGAGAGCAAGGCACTCGTTTATTCGCGGCTTTATGAGTCGGCCGAGATCTCCAGCCTGAGCTATTGGCTGGAAGTAATTCTTTCGGCGGGGATCGCGACCTTCGGACTGGTGCAGAACAGTCCAGCAGTCATCATCGGCGCCATGCTGATCTCGCCCCTCATGGGACCGATACTTTCGATGGGGCTGGCGCTGGCGGTGGGAGATTTCTACCTGTCGTTAAGGTCCGTGCTGAACCTGGTTTTGAGTGTGGCGGTCTCAATCTTGCTGGCGGGATTGCTGGTCTGGTGGCTTCCGTTTCACACAGTCACACAGGAGATACTATCGCGGATTCATCCCAACCTGCTCGACCTGGGAATCGCGATCCTGTCGGGTATCGCGGGGTCGGTTGTGGTGTGCCGGGGTGGAACCGGCGACGGGATCACGGCTCTGCCGGGGGTCGCAATTGCGGTGGCGTTGATGCCTCCTCTGTGCGTGGTCGGGTTTGGGATGGGCAGCGCGTTCAACCTGGAGATCATGTATGGCGCGAGCCTATTGTTTCTGACTAATCTGGTGGCGATTGTGAGCAGCGCGTTCGCGGTTTTCCTTCTCGTGCGCATGGATGCGCCGGCGCTGAGGGGCATGTTCGGTGAATCACTGCAGAGCCATGGAGAGAAAGAGAGACTTTACCGGCTGCTGCAACGATCATCTCTGCGGGGAGTGTTCAGCACCGTGGGCACGGTGCGCTGGCGCGCTCTGCTGCTGATCATCCTGCTGGCGGTGGTCTTTGTTCCGCTGCGCACCGCGCTGCTGCAGGTAAGAAGTGAGGCGGTAGCTCGTACCGCTGTCCAGGAGGCTTTGAAGACCCTGGCCGCCGAACAATCAATCGTGACGCAGCAGGTTCGGTACAGTCCAGCGGGCGTGGACATATCGATCTTGTCGACGCGGGCCATCGACTCCGGCAAGATTGAGGCCGCGCGCGAACTGATCGAGAAACATACCGGAAAAAATGCGAATATCCAGGTGCAGGAAGTGGCCAGCAGAAGCGAATTGACCGATCTGTTGGGACGCATTACGGCGGCACCTGTCCAGCCGGTCGCGCCGAGACCGTTGACGATGACTCAGCTCGAGTCGGATGTGGTGGGCCGGCTCAACACGTCGATCGGCGAGATATGGCCAGCGAATGCAACGCTGCTCGGCTATGAACTGGGATTCGCGCCGGATGGGCCAACGGTGCATCTACGCTATCAGGCGACGACTCCGCTTGATCCTTTCTCGGCCGATGTCCTGCGGCAGTCGTTACAATCGAAGTTAGATCTGCCGGACCTGAAGATTGATCTGGAACGAGTTCCTCCGCCGCGGGTAGAGCGGAGTCAAAGAAAGAAGTAAGGGCATCCGGATTGTGCTATTCTCCCGACGTGTCAGCTGCGTCAACCGCCACATCAGTCCGCAAACCGGAAACTCCCCGGCATTCTGCGATGGTGCGCGTGACGCACTGGATCACGGTCCTCTCCTTCTTCGCTCTGCTCCTCAGCGGTACCCTGCTCGTGTTCTCACACCCGCGGTTCTACTGGGGTGAGACCGGCAATGTGAACACGCATCCGCTGTTCACGATACCGATCCCCTCTTCGAGAGATATGGTTCCGACTGGCTACGGCTACGTGCTGCCCGACCACAACGGCCCGAGCCGGGCTCTCCATTTTCAGGCTGCCTGGGTTGCGGTGCTGACCGGCCTGGTCTACGTGATCGCGAGCCTTTGGAATGGACATTTACGGAACAATTTATTTCCGGCGCGGGGAGAGAGGTCGTGGAGGGCGGTGTGGGCGGTGTTCGCGAGGTATTTTCGGCGCGCGCCTGCGCATGCGGGGGAAGCGCACTCGTACAATATTGTTCAGCGGATTGCGTACCTGTCTGTGATCTTCGTGCTTTTCCCGCTGGTGATCTGGACGGGGCTCGCGCTGTCTCCGGCTTTCGATTCCGCTGTTCCGGCGGCGGTTGACCTGCTGGGAGGGCGGCAGACGGCGCGGACGCTGCATTTCTTCGTATCCGTGCTGCTGGTGCTCTTTGTGGTCGTGCACGTGGCGATGGTGGCGCTGGCCGGGTTCTGGAGCCGCATGCGGGCGATGATCACGGGACGGACGGCGGCACCGCAGGAAAGCGGCATCGAAGAGAGCACCGTTGTAAGGTAGGAGCGCATATGGGCAAAATTTCGCGCCGCAAGCTGATCACCGGCGGCCTTGCCGCCACGGCCGGCGTGTCGGGGCTGGCTGCTGCTGCGGTTCTGAGCAAGCGGTATGGGCTGGTCCCGCCGGATTGCAAGGGAATTTTCGCTCCCGGCGAAACGCTGACCTACGCCGCGCAGCGGCTCCTGACGACGCACTCGCTGGCGCGGGAGTTCCCGCGCAGCATGATTTCAAAGACGCCATTCGCGAATGAGACGCCGCATTTCAACGATGCGTTCAAGCTGCATCAGGCGAAAGGATTTCTGGACTGGCGGCTTGATGTGGATGGAATGGTTGCTCATCCCACATCGTTTTCAGTGCCGGACCTCAAGAGCCTTCCCTTCCGCAGCCAGATTACCGAGGTGGCGTGCGAGGAGGGCTGGTCCTATGTGGCGGAGTGGATCGGGACGCCGCTGGTTGAGGTGCTGAACGCGGTCGGAGTGCTGCCGCAGGCGCGGTATATCGTGTACTTCTCGATCGACCCCGACTGGTGGGACAGCATCGACATGGCGGACGCCCTGCATCCGCAGACTTATCTCACGTGGGGCATGAACGATGGCGATCTTCCCGTGTCGTTCGGGGGGCCGCTGCGCATGCGCGTGCCGAGGCAGCTCGGCTACAAGAGCGTGAAGTACATCACGCGTCTGACGGCTACGGATAATCTCAAAGGCTTCGGAAAGGGGCTGGGCTCGCCAGAGCCGGAGAGCGGTTACGCGTGGTACGCGGGGATCTGAAAGCCAGGCCTGATGTCTAGGGCAAGGCGCTGAAAGTCTTCTCGCTCTGACGTTGCATCCGTTTGTCGAAAAGTGTGCCAGAATCGGGACCGAGAGGATGGATGCCCGGCTGCGAGCCATCAGTCGGGGTGCTGGGCTAGATAGAGCCACGTTTTCCGCCAATAATGAGCCTCTCGATGCTTTCCCATCTTGTCGTAGAGCATGTATAGCTGTTCAGCCACCAAACTCGACGAGAACTTGATCGCCTTGGTAGGGATGGGCTTCCAAGAGAGTTACCGCTCTTTGATATGCCTGCTCTGCGTTCTTGAAATCGTTAAGCTTCTCATAATCTTTACCTATGTTGTCCCATGTACCGGGCTCCGTTACATAGCTATTGTCACTATCAAACTTGAAATCCAATCGCCTCTTCCACGAAGTGATCGCATCACCATACTGTCCCCCTGCATCGTAGGTGG
The DNA here is from genome assembly GCA_963725225.1 of uncultured Acidobacteriaceae bacterium. Lineage (GTDB taxonomy): Bacteria > Acidobacteriota > Terriglobia > Terriglobales > Acidobacteriaceae > Silvibacterium. The sequence goes on along the minus strand of CAVRXY010000003.1, from coordinate 139,779 downwards.
CTGCCAAGTAGTACCATGCGTCTGCATAATCAGGTTTGATCGCCAAGGCTTTCCTGAACGCAGCAATTTTGTCGTCGTTGCTCGGATATGCCCTGCCTAGCCCGAGTCATGCCTCAGCAGAATCAGGGTCAAGCAGAGTTGCCTTTTTATAGCACCGAATTATCTGGGCTGGGTCAGTATATGTTTGTCCTAAGTAATACCATCCCAAGGCATAGTTAGGATCAATTCCGACCACTTCTTGCAATGCAGAAAGGGCATCCTGTGGTTTGTTGAGGACGATGTATTCTAATCCTAACGAATACCAAAAGTCCCTGTTCTTTGGTTCGTATTTAACCGCTTTTTCGAATTCTCAGGCACTTTCATCAAACTGGCCCAATGCTCGGTGCGCGTTTCCTAAACCGTGCCACGCGATCGCATCCTCAGGATTAAGTTGAATGGCTTCTTTGAAGCTATGAATTGCCTCTTCGTATTGTTTGGCTGCTAATGCATTCAGGCCATCCTTGTCCAGTGACGTCGCCTTATCACGGTCAATGCTATTGCTGTCTCCGATACTCTTGTCCGTTGTTATCTCGTGTACGTCCTTCATCGAGTCGAATGCAATCAGCTTCCCTCCAGATGAGATCAGGGTCTGTACTGCGTCAGATGGAACCGCGAAATTGAGGCTTTGCCCGGCCTCGGGGTTTACACCCCAGGTAATCACCCCAACAACTTCACCATTCATGTTCAGTAGCGGGCCGCCGCTGCTTCCATGTGAGACCGGTGCGGTCGTCTGAATCCACTTCTCCTTTAGTGTCCCGTGGCGTAGGGCGCTGATGATTCCATCGGACACGCTCCCCTCCAAGCCGAGGGGGCTGCCAATCGCGACAACGTGATCGCCCACATGAACGTCTGAATCTGGCGAGAGGTCTAGAAAGGGAAGATTCGTGGCCTCAACTTTAAGCAATGCCAAATCTCTAGCTGGGTCGAAGGCCAAAACTCCTTCCACGTTGAAAGAGGAGCCATTGGACAACATTGCAACAGCAGAATGAGCTCCTTTGATTACGTGGTAATTTGTCACAATCTTTCCATCTGCGGAGACGATAAAGCCGCTGCCCAATGAAGTTTCCTGCCCGACCGAATCTGAACAGACAACCTGCACCACTGCCGCACGGCTGCGGCTCACCAGATCAGCCACAGTTAGTTGCTTAGTGTGGACGGGAGCACGGGATTGTCCTGACGCAGTCGTCAGGAAAGCCAGAGGCAATATAAGAGCAGCAATCGTATTGCGCATTGATCTCTCCAAGTCGCGCGAGCAGGGGGAATCAACAGAATATAGCTACATGGTGTGGGTTTTCTATTGTCGGATTTTTGGACGGGGCATACCGTTCGATCAGTGGCACAGAGCTCCGTAGGGACTCAACCACACGGAGATTGGCATCGTGAAAGGAACAGGAAATGATAATTATATGGTTCAGCGCAATCGCCGCTGCCATTACGGCTACAGCCGCAGTTGCCACTTTCGTAGTCTTAGTCAGGTACACAAACGAGACACAGCTATTGCGGCAAACTTCTCAGGAGCAACTCGAAGGGAGCATAAGGCCGATAGTGCTCCTTGAGATTGAGTCGGGAGAGGACATTCCTGGTCAGCGCCCTGGCATCAAGACTCCTCACTTGAGAAACATCGGAATGGGACCGGCCTTCAGTGTTGCGATTGACCCAATCGTGGGTAGCACCGATGCCGAGCTCCTCATTAAGAATGTTACTTTAATTGAATCGAAGGGCATTGTGCCGGCTGACTGCATTACACGTCAAAGTAGTCAGACAAGCGGGCTCGCCCGTTTTGCCCTGTTGGACCACCTGTTTGCTACCGGCAGATTTCCAGATGGGACCTCTGTCACGGTGAACTTCAAAGGGCTATCAAAGAGCTACCGTGTCCTTCAGTCGATCCGCTACGAACCGTATACTGGCGCAGTCTGGACGGAGTTCGTCCGCATTGAACCGACCGAGAATTAGGCGCATCCATCACACGACTCGATCCGTTAGTCGAAAGGCTCCTCCAACAATCGACACCTCACGCCTGGGGTTTCGGGGTGAGGCGGACGAAGCGCGGGGCGAGTTCGTCCCACTTGGAGAGGAGCCACCAGGCGCGGGTGCTGAAGGTCTTGTCGGCGTGGAGCTGGACGAGTCCATGGATGGCTTCGCGGGCTTCGGCGTCGAGGGTTTCGTATTGCTCGGCCTTGAGGAAGTCTTCGTGGTAGAGGACGTCGCGCATGAAGCTGCCGTCTTCGTCGAAGACCCAGGCGAGGCCGCCGGTCATGCCAGCTCCGAAGTTGCAGCCGGTAGCGCCAAGGATGACGGCGAGGCCTCCGGTCATGTATTCGCAGCCGTGGTCGCCGATGCCTTCGACGATGGCCAGGGCTCCGGAGTTGCGGACGGCGAAGCGCTCGCCGGCGCGGCCGGCGGCGAAGAGGGCTCCGCTGGTGGCTCCGTAGAGGGCGACGTTGCCGAGGATGACGTGCAGCTCGGACTGGAGGGCGGCGCGGCCTTGTCCGCGGAGGATGATTTCGCCGCCGGATAGGCCCTTGGCGACGAAGTCGTTGGCGACTCCCTTAAGGATGAGCTGCATGCCGGGAACGGCGAAGGCTCCGAAGGACTGGCCGGCTACGCCGGTCATCTTGAAGACCAGCGGATGCGCGGCAGGCGGGGCGCCGTTGGTGTTGAGCAGGGCGAGTTCGCCGGCGAGACGCGCGCCGAAGGTGCGGTCTTCGTTGGCGATGAGGGCTTCGTGAATGTAAGGCTCGCTGGCTTTGAATGCGGCGAGAGCCGGTTCGACCCAGGCGTCGTCGATGGGATCGTGGACGGTGGGACGATTGTTGCGGCGGCCCTGCCAATGCAGCTGGCCGCTGGGCGGAGCTGCCAACATGGGTGCCAGGTTCAGGGCACCGTCGAAGCGGACCTGTTCGAGCAGGTCGGTGCGGCCGATGGCGGCTTCGAGCGAGGGCAGGCCGAGCTGCGAGAGCAGGACCTGCAGGTCGCGGGTGAGCTCCTCGAAGAAGCGGACGACGTGCTCGGGGCGGCCGCGGAACTTGGCGCGCAGCTCGGGCTTTTGCGTGGCGATGCCGGTGGGGCAAGTGTTGAGATGGCACTGGCGAGCCATGTCGCAGCCGAGAGCGACGAGAACCGCGGTGCCGAAGGCGTACTCGTCGGCTCCGAGCAGAGCGGCGATGACGATGTCGCGGGCGGTGCGAAGGCCTCCGTCGCAACGCAGGCGGACGCGGCCGCGCAGACCATTTTGTAACAGTACCTGTTGCGCTTCGGCAAGGCCGAGCTCCCAGGGATTGCCGGCGTACTTGATGCTGGAGAGCGGCGATGCGCCGGTGCCTCCCGCGTGGCCGGCGATGATGATGTAGTCGGCGTAGGCCTTGGCGACGCCGGCGGCTACGGTGCCGACTCCGAACTCGGAGACGAGCTTGACGCCGATGGCGGCGCGAGGGTTGACACGCTTGAGGTCGTAGATGAGCTGCGCCAGGTCTTCGATGGAGTAGATGTCGTGGTGCGGCGGCGGCGAGATGAGCTGCACGCCGGGCTGGGCGTGGCGCAGGCGCGCGATGAGCTCGGTGACCTTGTGGCCGGGAAGCTGGCCGCCTTCGCCGGGCTTGGAGCCCTGCGCGATTTTGATCTCGATCTCCTCGGCGTGCATGAGGTATTCGGTGGTGACGCCGAAGCGGCCCGATGCGACCTGCTTGACCTTGTTATTGAGCAGGTGCGAGGGCGTGGGATTCCCCAACAGGTTGAGATTGACGTTGGGCTGATAAACGGCGGGATCTTCGCCGCCTTCGCCGGTGTTGGAGCGCGCGCCGATCATGTTCATGGCGGCGGTGATGGTCTGGTGCGCCTCGGGGCTGAGCGAGCCGAGGGACATGGCGCTGGCGATGAAGCGCCGGTACATGTGCGCCGGGGCTTCGACGTGTTCGAGGGCGAGAGGCGCGCCGGCGGGACGGATTTCGAGCAGGTCGCGGAGGACGGTGGGCTCTTTTTCGACGGCCTGAGTGGTGAAAGCAGACCAGGCTGCGGCAGGGTCGGCTACGGCGGCGACGCCGCGGGCACTGCCGACGACGGTCTGCAGGGCCTTGACGGTCTGCGGCTGCCAGGAATGCGGCTCGGCCTTGTCGGCCTTGCGGAAACGGACCCATCCGTAGTCGGGAAGGTCTTTGGTGATGGTCACGATGGGCGCGGGGGTTCCGTCTTCGGATGGCTCGGCAGGCGGATGCTGGCTGTTTGCCCAGACCTGGCGGATACCCGCTTCGAGCTCGGTGAAGCCGATGCCGCCGAGTGGGGCGGGGGTCCCGAAGAAGCAGCGGTCGACGACTTCCTGGCTGAGTCCGAGTGAGTCGAAAAGGTGCGCGCCGCGATAGCTGTCGACGACGGAGATGCCCATCTTGGACATGATCTTGGCAAGACCGAGATCGAAGGCGTGCAGGAGATTGGCTTCTCCCTTCTCCGGGTTGATGCTGCGGGCGGTTTCGAGCGCGAGCCAGGGACAGACGGCTCCCGCGCCCATGCCGAGAAGAACGGCAGCGTGGTGGAGGTCGCGGCAGTCGCCGGCCTCGACGGCGAGTCCGACGAAGGTGCGAACGCCGGCGCGAACGAGAGCGTGATGGACGGCTCCCAGGGCGAGGGCCATGGGGATGGGGATGTTCTGGTCTGCATTCGCGGGAATGCGGTCAGTGAGCAGCAGAACGGCGGCTCCTCCGCGGACGAGATCGATGGACTTGGCGCAGAGGTCGTCGAGAGCCGTGGTCAGGTTGCAGGCCGGGTTGAAGACGCATTCGAGCACGGCGAGCGGCAGGTTGCTGGCGAGGCCGTGCCGTCGGGCGTGGAGATCCTGCATCTGGGCGAGCGAAAGAAACGGCGACGACAGCGAGAGGCCGGGGAGCGGCGAGCGCTTGTCGAGCAAGTGGGGCCACGGGCCGAGGCGAGTGTGCAACTGCACGACGCGGGCTTCGCGAATGGAGTCGGTGGGCGGATTGGTGACCTGAGAGAAGCGTTGCCGGAAGAAAGCGTAGACGGGCCGGGGCGAACGCGCGAGCGGGGCAAGCGGCGTGTCGTCGCCCATCGACCAGACAGCGTCTTTGCCTTCGGCGGCCATGGGCTTGAGGATCATGTTCACGTCTTCGCGGGTGTATCCGAAGGCGAGCTGCAGACGCTGGAGCTCGGCGGCTTCGAGAAGCGGCCCGGGGACGTGATCGATGAGCGTGCTTTCTTCGAGAAGCTTTTCGTAATCGGGTGCGGCGGCGTCGAAGATGGCCTGGATTTCCTTGTCTTCGAGCAGCACGTGATCGTCGAGGTCGGCAACGATCATCTGTCCGGGGCCGAGTCGGCCGCTGTGGATGACGGTTTCAGGGTCGAGATCGACGAGGCCGGCTTCAGAGCCGAGAACGACGAGCTTGTCTTCGGTGAGGAAGTATCGGCAGGGGCGCAGGCCGTTGCGATCGAGGACCGCGCCGACGAGACCGCCATCGGTGAAGGCCACGGCAGCGGGTCCATCCCAGGGCTCGGCGCAGTCTCCTACATAGGAGAAGAAGGCGGAGCGGTCGAGATTTCCGGCGGGCTGGATGAGCATGCGGACGGCTTCGGCGACGGTGCGGCCATTGCGGGCGAGCAGCTCCACGGTCTCGTCGAGGCTGGTGGAGTCGGAGCCGTTCTTGGTGAAGACGGGCTCGAACTCGGGCGAGAAGGTCGCGGCGCGAGCGTCCATGCGCGCGCGGTTTCCCCAGACGGTGTTGATCTCGCCGTTGTGCGCGAGCATGCGCAGCGGCTGAGCGCGGTCCCAGGAGGGCGCCACGTTGGTGGCGTAGCGCTGATGGAAGAGCGCGAAAGGCGTGGTGAACGCGGGGTTCGAGAGATCGGGGTAGAAGTCGGCGAGGAAGCGGCCGGCGCACATGGCCTTGTAGACCATGTTGGAAGAGGAAAGCGAACAGACGTATCCTTCCGCGCCGCTGCGCTCAAACTGCTTGCGGGCCAGATAGAGCCGGCGGCTGAGCTGGTCCGGGTCGTCGCTGGTAATAAGGACGTGGCGGATGACCGGCAGCGTGGAAAGAGCGATCTCGCCGAGGATCTCGGGGCGAGTGGGGACATCGCGCCAGGCGAGGACGGTGAGGCTTTGCGCGGCGAGCGCCTGCTCGATTTCTGTATGCGACTCGGCGTCGCCGGAAGGAAAGAACATTACGCCGACAGCGAGCGGCTGCGATGCGTCGAGAGAGGTGCCGGTGGAGGCGAGCAGAAAGTCGCGCGGGATGGCGGTGGTGATGCCAATGCCGTCGCTGGATTTGCCGTCGGCGGCTACAGCGCCGCGGTGCTCGAGACGTGCGAGGGCGGTAAGTGCTTTCTCCAGAATGTCATGCGACGGGACGCTGGTGAGCGTGGCGACGAAGCCTACGCCGCAAGATTCGTGGTCGAAGCGGGGATCAAGCAAGCTGCCCGGAGAGCTGCGTGGGCGCTCAGACGATAATGGGGAATTATTAAAATTTATGCAGCCCATGACCTACTATACGACCTCCTTATTTGGCTGGCATCAATAAAGTGCAGTGGAGACGCGGCCCTTCCACGCTTTATAAAAAACTGCAATAGGCAGTATCAGGAAAAATTATTGGCCGCGCGGCTTGACAGCAGCGTCTCGTATATTTATACATTGAATTGCATGTTTATGCACGAGGCGCGGCCTTATTTTAATGGCCGCGAATTTTCTATTTTGACGAAATACGACCGGCACAATGCGATTCGGGAGCTCGTGGCAGCAGCCAGCGTGACCAGCCAGGAAGAGCTGCGCCGCAAGCTGGTGCGCCGCGGCTTCGACGTGACCCAGGCGACGGTCTCGCGGGATATTCACGAGATGCGTCTATATAAGGGTCCGAACGGCTATGCCCTGCCCAACGGCGTGAGCGCGGACGAGGAAGACAACGACATGCCGTCCGCCCAGGATGTGCTGGAGAGCTTCGGGCTAAAGGTGAAGCAGGCACAGAACCAGCTGGTGCTGATTACCACCAATGGCGGCGCGCAGCCGGTGGCGCTGGCGATTGATCACGAGGACTGGGATGAAGTTGTGGGTACGATTGCAGGCGATGACACGGTGCTGATTATTTGTCCCGACCAGAAGCGGGCCTCGCAGTTGCGGGGAAGGCTGGAAGAGATGATCGGGTGAACAGGGCTCAGGGCTCAGGGCTCAGGGCTCAGGGCTCAGAAAGACATTAAGACACGAAGATGAAGGCTCAAGTACAAACCGCGGTGATGGGAGTAAGCGGCTATGCCGGCATGGAGCTGGTGCGGCTGCTGCTGCATCATCCTCGGCTGAAGGGCGTGCCGCCGGTGTTCCTGGGGCGGGCGGATGCAGCCTCGGAAGCTTCGCTGACGGCGATGCATCCGCAGCTGATGGACAACAATGGGTCGGCCGCGCTGAAGATTGAGCCGTTTTCGTGGGAGCTGCTGAAGGCGCGGGGCGTGAAGGTGCTGTTCCTGGCTACTCCGCATGAGCAGTCGCGGGAGTGGGCTCCGAAGGCGCTGGAGCAGGGGCTGCGCGTGATTGATTTGAGCGGCGCATGGCGGCTGAAGGCGGCAGCGAATCGCGCGGTATACAAATTTGACGACGATGCGCATCAGCCACGCGGTTGCGGTGCAGGCGAAGGCGGTGTATGGGAGTCCGGAGCTGCATCGCGATGAGATTCGCGTGGCGGAGCTGGTGGCGAATCCGGGCTGCTATGCAACGTCGGTGATTCTTGCGCTGAAGCCGCTGGTGGCTGCGGGATGGGTGGATCTGGATCGCGGGATCGTGTGCGATGCGAAGTCAGGCGTGTCGGGCGCGGGCAAGGCTCCCACGGAGAAGACGCACTATATGTATGCGGCGGACAACCTGTCGGCGTATGGAGTATTTGCGCATCGGCATGTGGGCGAACTGCTGGAACAGCTGGAGCTCAAGGATGAGCAGATCGTATTCACGCCGCATCTGCTGCCGATTCCGCGCGGGATTTTGTCGACGATTTATGTGACGTTCCGCGAAAAGAAGAGCGCGGCCGAAGTTGAAGCGCGGTTTCGCGAATTTTATGCGGAGAGCCCGCTGGTGCGGGTCTTCAGCGCCGGGCAGCTGCCGCAGATTCAGTATTCGGTGCGGACGAATTATTGCGATATCGGATTTGTGCTGAACAAGGATGGGCGGCGATGCGTGATTGTGTCTTGTCTGGACAATTTGCTGAAGGGCGCGGCAGGGCAGGCGGTCGAGAATCTGAACCTGATGTGTGGATGGGGAGAAGCGGAGGGACTGGCATGAAATTTGTAGTGAAACTCGGAGGAGCCACCCTCGAGAATCCTGAGTTGCTGCACAAGTGCGCTCAGGCTATTGCGGAGTTGGTGAAGGACGGCAACCAGGTTGCTTTGGTGCACGGCGGCGGTGTGCAGCTTACGCGGACGCTGAAGCTGATGGGCAAGCAGAGCGAGTTTGTCGCCGGGCTGCGGGTGACCGATGCCGAGACCCGCGATGCGGCAGTGATGGTGCTGGGCGGGCAGGTGAACAAGGCGCTGGTTGCTGCTCTGGGCGCGCATGGACAGGCGGCGATGGGGCTCTCGGGCGGCGACGGCCTGGTCTTTCGCGCGCGCAAGAAGAGGACAGCGCCGGACCTGGGATTCGTCGGCGAGATTGTGGCGTCTGATCCCCGCTGGCTGGACGCGATCTGGAAGATGGGCGCGGTGCCGGTGATTTCCAGTCTGGCGCTGGGCTTTGACGGCGAGTACTACAACGTAAACGCCGATGAGATGGCCGCGGCCTGCGCGGCGGCGTGCAAGGCCGATGCGCTGGTTTTTCTCACCGATGTTCCGGGCGTGCGCGGCGCGGATGGAGAAGTGATGCGCTGGCTGAGTGTCGGCGAGATTGCATCGCTTACGAAGGATTCGGTGATCACCGGCGGGATGCTTCCCAAGCTGAGTGCGTGCCGTGAGGCTCTGCTGCAAGGGGTCAAGCGGGTGCGGATTCTGCCGGCGGAGGTTGCTGCTGTGCTGCCGGATCTGTGCAGCACGCGGGTTGTTCACGGAACTGAAGTATTAGTGGCGTAGAGTGGCTCGTTCTGCGAGATGAGGAGTTTATGACGCTGGAAGAAATCAAAGCGATAGAAGCGAAGCTGCTGCTGCCGACCTATGAGCGGAATCCGATTCTGTTCGTGAAGGGCGAGGGCGTGCATCTTATCGATGCCCAGGGCGAGCGTTATCTCGATCTGCTGAGCGGAATCGGGGTGAATGCGCTGGGATATGGGCATCCGGCGATTGAAAAAGCGATTGAGGAGCAGAGCAAAAAGCTGATTCATATTTCGAACCTCTTTTTTCACGAGGGGCAGGCGGAGCTGGCGCTGCGGCTGACGAAGATGAGCGGCATGGACCGCGCCTTCTTTTGCAACAGCGGAACGGAAGCGTGGGAAGCGGCGCTGAAGCTGGCGCGGGCGCATGCGGGATTGCTGCGCAGCGAAGGCACGCACGATCGGCACGAAGTTCCTGGCGCTGGAGAACAGCTTTCACGGGCGAACGATGGGATCGGTGGCGACGACGCATAAGGCGAAGTATCGCGAGCCGTTCGATCCGGTGATGCCGGGCGTGGAGTTTGTGGCGTTCGACGATGTTGACGGACCTGAAGGCGAAGTTTTCAGAGGAAGTTTGCGGCGTGCTGATTGAGGCGATTCAGGGCGAGGGCGGGATCCGTCCGGTGTCGCGGGAATTTATGGCGGTGGCGCGCGCGTTGACGCAATCCACTGGCGCTTTGCTGATCTGCGATGAGATTCAGGCAGGGCTGGGGCGTACGGGCAAGTGGTTCGCGTACCAGCATTACGACGTTCAGCCGGATGTGACGACGATTGCGAAACCTCTGGCTGGCGGGCTTCCCCTGGGTGCGATGTTGTGCACGGAGGAGGCGGCCCGCGCAATTCATCCGGGCATGCACGGGACGACGTTCGGCGGCGGTCCGCTGGCATGCGCAGTGGCGGTGGCGGTGATCGACACGATTGATCACGAGGGCTTGCTGAATCATGTAACCGAAGTGGGCACATATTTTCATGGCCGCCTCAACGAGCTGGCCGAGAAGCATCCGGCGATCGTGGATGTCCGCGGGATGGGACTGATGCTGGCGGCCGAGCTTGATTCGGCCGATCTGGCCAAGCAGGTGGCTGGCGCGATGCTGGAGCGACGCATCTTAATTAATCGAACGAGCGAGACGGTGCTGCGGTTCCTGCCGCCGTTCATTCTGGGCAAAGGCGATGTGGACCATGCCATCGATGCCCTCGACTCAATTCTTACCGCGCATGCGCCGCAAGAGGCTGGCGCTGCGACGATCGGAGGCAAACACGTTGGCTGACACTCTCTTTGAATCCGAATCGCAGGTGGGCGTACTTCCCTCCCCTGCCGAGGCGCTTGCGGGGCGCGACTACTGCTCGGTCGCGGATTTTTCAACGGCTGAGATTGCGGCAGTGATGGAACTGGCGCATGCGGTGAAGGCGCGTCCGCAGGATTATCGCTGGGCGCTGGATGCGAAGCAGATGGTGATGTTCTTCGAGAAAGCATCGCTGCGCACGCGGCTGACCTTCGAAGCGGCCATCAACACGCTGGGCGGATCGGCGATCTTTGTCGATCAGACGCAGTCGCCGCTGGGCGAGCGTGAGTCGCTTTCGGATATGGCCCGGAACGTTGAGCGCTGGGTGTCAGTGATTGTGCTGCGGACCTATGCGCACGAGACGATCACGGAGATGGCGGAGATTGCTGCGTGTCCGGTGATCAATGCGCTGAGCGATCTTGAGCATCCGTGCCAGGCGTTGGCGGACTTTATGACGGTTGAGGAGCGGTTCGGGTCGGCGAAGGGATTGAAGTTCACCTATGTGGGAGACGGCAATAACGTTTGCCATTCGCTGATGCTGATGGGCGCGCAGCTGGGCGCGCATTGCGTGATCGGCTCGCCGAAGAACTATGCTCCGAAGGCGGACATCGTGGCGCAGGCGCGGGCGATTGCCAACGCGACTGGAGGCAGCATTGAGCTGGTGAACGATCCGGTAGCTGCGGTCACGGGTGCGGATGCGGTCTACACCGATGTCTGCACAAGCATGGGCTTCGAGCATGAGGTGACGAAGCGGGCCCCGATCTTCAAGCCTTACCAGGTGAATGAGCAGCTGATGTCGCTTGCTGCGCCGCATGCGGTGTTTATGCACTGCCTGCCGGCGCATCGCAATGCCGAGGTGACGGACGCAGTGCTCGATGGTCCTCAGTCGCTGGTGTTTGAGCAGGCGGAGAACCGCATGCATGCGCAGAAGGCGCTGCTGCTGATGCTGCTGGGTGGGAAAAGGCAGGGATCAGGGAACAGGGATTAGGGATCAGAAACAGGCTCAGGGCTCAGGGCTCAGGGCTCAGAAAGAAGCTAATGGGATTCGCCTCTCACGTCCGAAGATCGCGACATGAGGCACCCTGCGACCCAGTAATCATACTCGCCCGCTTTTTATTGCTCCGAAATGAGCGAAACAAGCCTGCAATGGCCTACGAACACTGAAGAATCTCGAGGTTTTGCACGAAATGTCTGTCATTCTTGAAAGTCTGCCGGTCGGCCAGAAAGTCGGCATCGCTTTTTCCGGAGGGCTCGATACCAGCGCCGCGCTTCACTGGATGAAGCAGAAGGGCGCCGTCCCGTATGCCTACACTGCCAATCTCGGGCAGCCGGACGAAACCGACTACGACGCCATCCCTCGCAAGGCGCTCGAATACGGCGCGAAAAATGCGCGGCTGATCGATTGCCGCGGGCCGCTGGTGCGGGAAGGCATCGCCGCCCTGCAGGCGGGCGCCTTTCACATCTCCACTGCTGGAGTAACGTACTTCAACACCACTCCCCTTGGACGCGCTGTCACCGGCACGATGCTGGTCACGGCCATGAAGGAGGACGGCGTCAACATCTGGGGCGACGGCTCGACCTTCAAAGGCAATGACATCGAGCGCTTCTACCGCTACGGCCTGCTCGTCAATCCGGATCTGCAGGTGTACAAGCCCTGGCTCGACCCGGCCTTCATCGATGAACTGGGCGGCCGCGCGGAGATGTCGGCCTTCATGGAGAAGTCCGGCTTCGGCTACAAGATGTCCGCCGAGAAGGCTTACTCCACCGACTCGAACATCCTCGGTGCTACCCACGAAGCCAAGGACCTTGAGCTGCTTTCGAGCAGCATCCGGATCGTAGCACCCATCATGGGAACAGCCTTCTGGCGCGACGATGTCGATGTCAGGCGCGAAGAGGTGACGGTCCGGTTCGAACAAGGCTTTCCAGTAGCGCTCAACGGCAAGGAGTTTCCCGGCCCGGTCGAGCTGCTGCTCGAAGCCAACCGCATCGGCGGCCGCCACGGCCTGGGCATGAGCGACCAGATTGAAAACCGCATCATCGAGGCCAAGAGCCGCGGCATCTATGAGGCCCCCGGCATGGCCCTGCTCTTCATCGCGTATGAGCGCCTGATCACCGGCATTCACAATGAGGACACCATCGAGCAGTACCGCGAGAACGGCCGCAGGCTGGGCCGCCTCCTCTACCAGGGACGCTGGTTCGATCCCCAGGCCATCATGCTCCGCGAATCCGCGCAGCGCTGGGTCGCAAGCGCCATCACCGGCCAGGTCACCATCGAGCTGCGCCGCGGCAACGACTACTCGATCCTGAATACGGAGTCGCCGAATCTCACCTTTCATCCCGAGCGCCTCAGCATGGAGAAGACCGAGTCTGCCTTCTCGCCGCGCGACCGCATCGGCCAGCTCACCATGCGCAATCTCGACATTACCGATACCCGCGCCAAGCTGATGACCTACGCCCGGACGGGCCTCATCACGCTGAGCCAGGGATCGGAGATGCCGCAACTGGGCGGTGGAACAAGCAACTGGGGGACGAAAGACGGGGGAACGAAAGACGGCGCGACCGCGAAAGGCGAAAAGAATTCATGAGCGAACATTCCGCCAAAATGTGGTCGGGCCGCTTTCGCGAGCCCCTGGACCCTCTGTTTGATCACTGGCAGCGCTCGATCAAATTCGACCGGGCCCTTCTGGCTGAAGAGATCATGGCCAGCAAGGCGCATGCACGCGCGCTGCTGGCGGCGGGTGTACTCGCAGGCAGCGAATACACGAAGATTGTGGATGGTCTGGATGGAATCGTTTCACGTTTTATTCAGCAGCCCCACACGCTCGGTGAGCAGCCACACACACCAGAGCCCATGGGCTCGGATGCCGAGGACATTCATCACTTTGTCGAGATGAAGCTGGTTGAGGCAGGTCGGCGATCTGGGCCTGAAGCTGCACACGGGACGCAGCCGCAACGAGCAGATCGCGACGGATCTGCGGCTGTATGTGCGGGAGCGCATCGGGATACTGATTGCGCATCTGGGCGCGTGGGCGGGCGCGCTGGTCGAGCAGGCAAAGACGCATCGTGATGCGGTGATGCCGTCGTATACGCATCTGCAGCGGGCGGAGCCGGTGCTGGTGGCGCACTGGCTGCTGGCGTATGTCGCAGATGGCGCTGCGCGATATTTCGCGGCTCGAGGATTGTGCGCGCCGCTTGAATTATTGTCCGCTGGGATCGGGTGCTGTGGCGGGTGCGACGCTGGCGCTCGACCGCAATATCGCCGCGCAGGAGCTGGGGTTTCTCGCTCCGACGGCGAACAGCATGGACGCGACCAGCGATCGCGACTTCGTGCTTGAGTACCTGCAGGCACTGACGATGATTGGCCTGCATGCGAGCCGGTTTGCCGAGGAGATTACGCTATTTGCTACGGCGGAGTTTGGCTTTGTCGAGCTGCCGGAGGCATTCTCGACGGGCTCGAGCGCAATGCCGCAAAAGAAGAATCCGGATTTTACCGAGCTGGTTCGCGCAAAGGTGGGGCGTATTCACGGCGCGGCGGAGACGGTCACGCTGCTGCTGAAGGGACTGCCGCTTGCCTACAACAAGGATATGCAGGAGACGCAGGAGCCGGTGTTTGCGGCGACGAGCACGGCGCACCTGATGACGTATCTGCTGGCGAAGTTTACCGGCGCGCTGAAGTTTCGCATCGAGCGCATGCGCGCGGCGTGCGAGAGCGGGTATCTGAACGCGATGGCCGCAGCGACGTATCTTGTACATAAGGGAGTTCCCTTCCGCAAGGCGCACGAGAAGATCGGCAACGCGGTGCGGTATTGTCTGGATAAGGGCTGCGAGCTGGGCGATCTGACGTTGGATGAGTTGAAGCAATTCGGACCTGAATTTGAAGAAGACTTTTTTGCCGCGGTAACGCTGGAGGCGACGCTCGATTGTCATGATGTGATCGGCGGAACGGCGCGCAGCCGCGTGCATGCCGCACTGGCGGAGGCTGAAGAGCGAGTGCAGGCGATCGCCGACGTCTACGGGTCAGTGAGCATGGGCGAGGCTGTAAGCGTGAGCGACGCTGGGGTGATCCATGCTGGTGCGTAAAGCGCGCCTGCAGGACGCGACCAATATCTACGAGCTGGTGAACAGCCTGTCGCATGACGGCACGCTGCTGCGGCGTGTCTTCTCGGAGATCTGCGAGAACGTTCGCGACTTTACCGTGGCGGAGAGCGAAGCGGGCGTGTTTCTGGGATGCGGGGCGCTGCATCTTTATGGGCCGCATCTGGCGGAGGTGCGCTCTATTGTCGTAAAGCCGGAAGCGAAGAGCCAGGGTGTGGGCGGGCGAATTCTTTTTGCCCTGCTGGACGAGGCCGAAGACCACGGCATTGGATGCGTGTGCCTGTTCACGCGCATTCCCGACTTCTTCTTTCGCTATGGCTTTCGCGAAGTGGAAGACCGGGCGGCGCTGCCGGACAAGATCTTTAAGGATTGCCAGAACTGTCCGCGCCTTTATCGCTGCGACGAGGTGGCGATGGCGCGGGGGCAGGTGCCGAAGATTTCCATTCTCGGCCCGCGGCTGGAAGCGGAGCAGTTGGTGCGGCTGACCGGGTGATCTGCGCGGACGTCTGGCTGGATAACACGATTTACAATTCTTCGTTACAATTGGCGTTTGCAAAGAGGACGTGAGAACGCACGGTCCCGCATCGAATTGAACGCATGAACTGGAAGCTGGAACTCGCGCTCTTCTCCTGCGCTGTGCTTGGGCTGCGGCACGGATTTGATTACGACCACCTGGCAGCCATTTCCGACATTACGGCGGTGCAGAAGGACTGGAAGCAGGGTATGCGGCTCGGGATTACCTATGCGCTGGGGCATGCGCTGACGGTGGTGGTGCTGGGCGCGCTGGTGGTGATGCTGCATATTCCACTACCGGCAAGACTCGACGACTGGACGGAGCGGCTGATCGGCGCCACGCTGATCATTCTGGGCATTGGCGTGGTGGCGAACCTGATCCGGCACTCGCACTCGCATGCAGCAATGCGAAGCCGCTGGGCGATTATGATTTCGGGCTGCCAGCATGTGTGGTGGCGCGTGGCCAGGATATTCGATCCGCAGAAGCCGCGGCCGGAGCCGTTCGCGTGGAATTATGGCGGCAAGTCTGTCTTCGCGATCGGCGTTCTGCATGGCCTGGGCGCGGAAACACCCAGCCAGCTGATGCTGTTTCTGCTGGCGGCAAGTCTCGGCGGGACGGCGCGTGGATTCATGGGACTGATCGCTTTCGCGGCTGGCCTGGTCGTGATGAATACGTTGATGACGGCATCGCTGGGCGGAATTTTTTATGCCGGGCTGCACCGGCCTGCTTTTTATCGCTGGGTCGCGGTGGCGGGCGCGGTATATAGCTTTGCCGTCGGAGTGATTTTTCTGCTGGGCTCTTCGGGTCGCCTGCCTGCGCTGGGCGGATGACGGCGTTTTAGGAGATCACTTGCCCTCACCAAGATTGTGCAAGGCCGCCGTTCCCTGCTGGTCACGTCGGCTTGAGGACCGCGGCTCTGGATATACGATTTCCTAAAACGCGGACAGAGGGAGTGTAGTAAGAAATGCACTTGACCGGCGCCTGGATTCTGCTGATCTGCGCGACCATTGGAACGGCAACCATGCTGTACCTGCTGCACCTCACGCAGCTTGGGGTACTGCTGCACGAACATATCCCCGATCGGCCTAAACGCAGGCTTTTTCTTGCTGCCGTGAGCTTTTTTCTGACGTTCCTGGGCGCGCGCCTGCTGGTGCTGGCGATTCTGCACAACATCGGCCCGTTTGGATGGGTGACGATCGGCGGCACGCATATTCACCACCTGGTGTGGGGCATTCTGATCCTGCTGGTAGTGGGATATGCGTGGCTGACTGAAGCGGGTTGCGGTTCGAGTCCGACTGCGATCTTCTGGAGCAGGCTGGTCTCGATCCTTTACGGTATCGGGGCGGCGCTGACGCTGGATGAGTTCGCGCTGTGGCTGAATCTGCGCAATGTTTACGGGTTGCCGGAAGGACGGTTGAGTATCGATGCAGTGCTGCTGTTTGGGGGGCTGCTGCTGATCGGCGTATGGGGAGCTCCGCTCTTTCGGGCGATCATCGGGAGGCCCGCAGGAGCGGCGCTCCGAACTGATTGTGCCCGTCACGGTTGCGTATTCTGCGAGGACGAAATGCCGGCGATTTCGGACTGATGGCGCGGCGGCGGACTTCGCTCAACATTCGAAATCGACCTCGATCGGCTCGATGAGGGGCAGGAGCCAGGAGAGGAGCTCCTGGTGCACGGGGTGGCTGCCGTAGGCTTCGAGGGCGGCGCGGTCGTTGAACTTCATAACGCCGCCGAGTTCGTATCCCTGGGAGCGGGGAGAGATGTTCTGGCCAACCCAGGTCTCGAGCAGGCCGGGTATCTGGCCCTGGAGAGCGCGGATGGCGACAATCACCTGCTGCTTCTGATCGGAGGTGACACCGGGCTTCCAGCGGAAGGCGAAGGTATGAATGACCATGGCGACATTCTAATCGGGGTACCCCCTCCCCCCTCGGATATTCCACCTCATTGATTCTAAATTAGTTAGGACGCACGTAACGTCTATCTAATAGATAACAAGGATGTTACAGGAATCTAATAGAAAAGAATAGGCTTAGCTCGGTAGTCCAACCTGTTGTAAAGAAAAAGCCCGGCTGCGATGGGCCAGGCGCTTTTGAGTCTCTATTTCTATTTTAGCTGGCTGGCGGGAATTGTCGGCCAAATGAATCAGTTCAACATCTGCTGCAGAGCGGTGACGTCGCGGATCAGCAGCTCTGCGCGGGAGAAGTCGATTACATGATCTCTCTTGAGCAGACCCAAAGTGCGGGTTACCGTCTCCCGGGTGGCACCGATCATCTGGCCAATCTCGTCGTGGGTGAAGCGGTTCCTGAGGCGATGAGCGCCGTCGCTGGTCCGCGATTCCGTTGCCCATTGCAACAGGAAGCGCGCAAGTCTTTCGGTCGCATTTTGTGCGAGCCCAACGGAGCGCACAAGCTCGTAGGCTCCGCGGCAATCGCGGATCAGTTGCTCGCCGGCGAGGCAGGAGGCGTCCTTGTGCTCACTGAGGAGTTGCAGAAAATCCCTGGTGTATAGGAAGGCGAACTCGGTGGGCCGGGTGGTTTCGAGCGTCATGTCGTGGCACCCGCCTGTGAGGCAGGGATTCAGCGCCAGAATTTCTCCGGGACCGGCGAATCTAACGATCAGCGTTTTGCCTTCTGAGTTAGCAATCGTGAGTTTTGCGCGCCCCTTACAGAGAATGTAGACACCGCGGCACGCCTGTCCTTCAGCAAAGACGGTGGCTCCGGCCGGGAAGGCAGTCATGTGCCGAATGCGATGCAGATCGCTCCATGCTTCCGGTGAGAGAGCGGGATAGGAACGGCCACCAATCAGAAGAGGGCCCGCTGCGGGCTGCCTCTTCCGCGATGTCTTACGAAATTTCACTGGAATTCGCCTGGGGTTGGGCGGGGAGGCGGGAGGATGGATTCCTGGAGTAGCAACGGAACTAGCCATGGGGGCCCTTCCTTTCTTATCTGGGTTGAAGATGGTTGGGTCTTTTCGTTGCGACTGCGGACATCGTAGGACTGAAGACTACGTGCGCCAACTAGGAGGAACCCTAGCGGCTGGACAATGATGGCGAGAAGAAAAACGTGAAATCTCAGCTCTGGCGAGAGACTTCGACTTCGGGGGAAACGAAGGTATCACCAGCCAGGACGCTGGAAATAGCCGGCAGCAATTGGTCAAAGGCACGGGGCTTTAAAACATAGCCTTCTACGCCGAGACTCCGCGCTTTTTTCAGATAGGCCGGCGAGGAATGCACGGTGAGAAAGATGAATTTCGATTTCAGACCGAGAGCGCGAATTTTCGAGGCCGCCTCAAATCCGGTCATGCCGGGCATGCTGATATCGGAAATGATGAGATCCGGATCCAGGGCCTGGGCGGCCTCAGCCAACGCATTGCCGTCAGCCACGGCGCCGGCAATGTCATGCTGCGCATCGAGCAGGTATCGGACTTCCTCAAGGAACTCCGGGTGATCGTCCGCCAGAAGAATGCGTTTTCTTTCCAAGACCGTCAACCTCTTCCTTTGCAGGGGAAGAACTGTGACCGGCGTCTGGGCGCGCAACTTATTACCAGGAGCCATACGCGGGGATTAGAGGATAGTCGAGCATAAGAGAAGATCCGAGAATCTGCGACTGTCAAAACACACAGTCCTTTACTCGGTGATGAGGCCTCTTTGAAGGGCAACCTTGGCCAGCTCGGCAGCTGTGCGGGCACCAAGCTTGTGCATGAGGCGGGCGCGGTGGAACTCGACGGTTTTGAGTGAAACCTGGAGGCAGTCGGCGACTTCCTTGTTGGCTCGCCCCTCAACAATTAACTGCAGAATCTCCTTCTGACGGCCGGTGAGCTCCATCGTCTCGTTGCTTACTTCTTTTGAGCGATTCCAGAGGTTGGCGATGACCTGTTCGCCAAAGGCGGGGCTGATGAAGATTTCTCCGCGCATGACGGCGGCCAGGGCATGCTGCAATTCTTCGGCGGCTTCGGATTTCAGCACGTAGCCGGATGCTCCTATCTTCAATGTCTGCCGGAGATAGGCGGGATCGCGATGCTGGCTGAGGAAGACCAGCTTAACCGCGGGCAGAATCTTCCTGATGCGCTGAGCGGCCTCAAGTCCGTTCAGGACCGGCATGCCGATATCGAGGACGATAGCGTCCGGGCGAAGCGCTTCGGCGGCCTCGACGAGCGCCTTTCCGTCGCTAGCGTGTCCGACGATCTCGAACTGCGCTTCGAGCGTCGCGCGAACGCCGTGAGAAACGAGCACGTGATCATCTGCGAGCAGGATACGGGTGCTGCCCATATTTGCTATCCTTCATTGCTCCCTGCCGTGAATGGGGGAATATGCCCTTTTCATGGAGGGTAAGAAGCCTACAGGTTAAGCAATTCAGAGGCTTTCCAGACGAATGGCTACCATCTTACGCTTTTGGCGAGATCGAAGATCATGTATTATTTTCGCGCCGTCGTGAATCAGCGGTAGGGGAACTGGAGGTTCCGCATGCTGGAATCGTCCCCAGGCCATGGAAATCGGCAGGACCACCTGGAGAGGAGTTCGCGTGCCTGGGCCGCTTTCGGCTTTGGCATGCTCGTGGTCATTGCCCTGATCGCGGGCTGGACTCTCCGCGAGGTAAACAGGTCGGACGCATGGGTGAATCACACCTATGAGGTTCTGGCCGCCTCTCAGCAAATGCGCGCCCGCCTGGGAGACGCGAAGATCGCGACCCATGAGTATCTGGCCAGCGGAGATGAAAGAGATCTGGCGCGCTACCGGAAGGCAGCTGCCGATGCTCTGAAGAGTTTCGCTGTTCTGGACGACCTAACTCCAGACAATGAGAGCCAGCAAGTGCGGCTGGACGAGTTGAAACCCCTGCTAACCGGCGAACTGGACGACCTGGCAGCGATGATTGCGGTGCGGAAAAATCCCGCGGCAAGCGATGCCGAGAAAAACACCGCCGCTTCACTGGAAAGCGCGCAAGCAGATCGAATCCGCGCACCGGTGCACAACTTTGAGAGCGAAGAATATCAGCTTCTACGGCGACGTTCCGCTGAACGTAACACCGAGCTGCTGCGCGGGCTGGGCGGGACGATGGGCGCCGCGCTGCTTGCGCTGGTCGCGCTGGTGTTCGCGCCGATACAGGTGAGCCGGGCGGTGAAACAACGAGACTCCGCCGATCGTGAGAAGCAGGAGAGCGAATCGGTCGCACACTCGTTGTTCGAGGCCGCGCCCCAGGCGATCATCATCGTCGACGCAACCGGGCAAATTGTGATGACGAACCCCGGAACAGAAAAGCTCTTCGGATATGCGCCGGAGGAATTACGAGGCCACGCGTTGGAGGTATTGGTTCCGGAACACTTGCGAACGCAGCACATTGACCACCGTGGACGTTATTTCGCAGCTCCGCAGGACCGGCCGATGGGGCTCGACATGAATCTGAAGGCACGCAGGAAAGATGGGACGGAGTTCGAGGCGGAGATCAGTCTCGGGCACATCACGACTGCCAAAGGTTCCCTGGCCGCGGCCTTCGTGTCTGACATTTCTCTGCGAAGAACAGCAGAGAGCCTGATGCAACGACAACGGGAAGAACTGAGACAGCTTGCGGGCAAGCTGATAAGCGCGCAGGATGACGAGCGGCGGAGGATCGCGAGAAACCTGCACGACGACCTGAGCCAAAGCCTGGCGGCGATCGCGATGGATGTCGGAAGGCTCGCGTCAAAATATTCAGCGGAGGTAGCCAAGGACCTGCGCCGAGTGCAGGAGCTTGCCGCGGAGGCAGCGGAGGATGTCCGCCGGATCTCCCATCAGGTACATCCTTCGATCCTGGACGACCTGGGCTTGAAGTTGGCCCTGGAAGAGTATTGCAGCGATTTCGAATCGCGCTCCGGAATTGTTACCCGCTTTAGAACGGAGAATTTGCCGGACCGCATGCCTCTCGAAATATCGGACTGCATCTACCACATCGCGGGCGAGTGCCTGCGCAATGCAGCGAAGCACTCGCGGGGCGGGGCGGTGTTTGTGGATGTAGGCATGGTCGGGAATGTGTTGCACCTGAGCGTCAGAGACAACGGGGTCGGATTCAGCCAGTCCCAGTCCAGCACAAGCCGCGGGATCGGGATTGTGGCGATGAAGGAACGCGCGCGGCTGGTGGGCGGGACGGTGTCGATTCGGGCGGATGTGGCAGAAGGCACGACGGTTTCTGTCGAGGTGCCGGTGAATGCCGCCTGATGTGTGCGAGGCTATGCGTCTTCGACGGCCAGCTTGGGGAGGATTTTTCTGGCCGGCGTAGTGGTGATGACCAGCACGCTGACGAGCACGAAGAGAGTTCCGAGCACGGTGCGCATGCCGAGGGTTTCTCCACCGAAGAAATAGCCGAGGAGCACGGCGACTACCGGGTTCACATAAGCGTAGGTGCCGACCTTGGTTGGTGACTCGTGGTGGAGGAGCCAGACGTAGGCGGTGAATCCGATGAGCGAGCCGAAGACGATGAGATAGACGAGCGCAAACCATGCGCGTCCGGAGATGGCCGCGGGATGGAAGCCGCGGAATTCTCCGAAGGCCGCCGCGGTGATGGTGAGCAGGATGCCTCCGACGAGCATCTGCGCTCCGGCGCTCATGACTTTGGACGACGGCAGCGGGAGTTTGCGTGAGAGCACCGATGCAACGGACCAGCTCATCGACGCGAAGATGAGGGCAATGGCGCCGCGGCTGTCGATGGGCGCACTGCCAAGCATGAGCGAGCGGCTCATGAGCACGGCGACGCCGCCGATGCCTATGAGGAGCGCGAGCGCAAGGCGGATGGTGAGCTTCTGCGTGCGCAGCAGGATGATCTCTGAGAGCGCCATGAAGAGCGGGATGGTAGCCAGCATGACGGCGGCGATGCCCGAGGGCACATGCTGCTCGGCCCAGAAGAGCAATCCGTAATCGCCGACGAAGATGAGGAGCGCCAGCAGAGTTGCCGATGTCCACTGGCGGAGGGTGGGAGCGCGCTCACCCTGCGCGATCATCCAGCCATAGAGGACGAGACCCGCGGGCAGAAAGCGCAGCGCGGCGAAGAGCAGCGGCGGAAGCTCCCGCACGCCGATGCGGATGAAGAGAAATGTGGATCCCCAGACGAAATAGATGATGCCGAAGGCCAGCAGCGTCTTCCATGCGGGGCGGTGGGGGTGAGATTCCATTAAGGTTCCCTTAAGGCAGGGTATCAGGCGATCGGGCTATATTCGATGCGAGGGAAATTCCCTTTCCTTCAAAAAAATCTGGAGCATCGGAGCGAGGCATGCCGAAGACATCTCCCCTGACGGCGGCAACGGAGAGCAAGCTGACCACACATATCGAAACGCTGCGAAGCAGGCTGGGCGGGCCGTTCCACTCACTGCCGAGGAAATCCACGGTGTCGCGACTGATGCAGCACGGAGGATTTCAGATCCTGACGGCGACCGGACCGGTGATCATGCGGCTGAAGAAGTATATGCCGGAACACGCGGACGCGGACCTGGCGTGGGCGGCGACGCAGATCAAGGCGAAAGCCGCGATGTTCTTTCAGCGGCTGTGCGAGAAGAGGTACGGGATTCCAGCGGAGCTGATTTCGTACCTGACGTTTCCGCACGAGGGGACAACGTACACCGATCCGGATGCGCCGGAGGCGGAGAATCCGAATATTCCGGCGGTGTTTACGTTCGTCGGGCAGTTCATCGATCACGATCTTACGTTCAACGGGGCGAATCTTTTTGACGATCAGACGGGGGCGTCGGTTCCGGATTTTGCCAGTCCGCTGATCGACCTGGACAGCGTGTATGGCGGGCGGAGTTATCCGGATGATCCGGCGGATACGTCGACGAAGGGCATTATCAGGAACAGCGACGTCTTCAATGACGATATGACGTTCAAGCTGTGGCGGCTGGGGCCGAATGCGTACGATGTGACGCGATGGACCGATGCATCGTTGCCGGCCCGCGTGGGGGCGGCGTACATCTTCGATCCGCGCAATGATGAGAATCAGCTGGTGCTGCAAGTGCATATCCTGCTGATGCGTGTTCACAACAAGCTGCTGAAGATTGCTTACGAGCAGGACAAGACGCTGAATCCGAAACACAAGAAAGACGCAGAGAAAGCGGCGGAGAAGGTGAAGGCGGAGGTGATTGCGAACTGGCAGAGCGTGCTGCTGAACGACTTACCTGCCGCGGGTCTGCGAGGCGGAGGTTCTGGCGTGGGTGTTGAAGGAGATCGCGCTCAGCGGGCATGGCGCAATGAAGTACAAGCCGGCGGCGGATGGTGGCTCTGCAGATGCCGCACGAGTTTGCGATCGGATTCAGATTTGGACACAGCATGCTTCGCAATGAATACCAGCTGAACAGTGCCGGAGCGGTGCAGCTCTTCAACAATCGCGACCTCGAGCGCAAGGGCGACCTGCGCGGCGGCACGCCGTTGACGCGGGATCACGTGATCGACTGGGACGTGTTCTATCCGAAGAATGAATTTGACGCGGAGCTGTCTCTGAAGATTGACAGCAAGGTGACGCCGGTGGTCTTCGATCTTCCGGAGAGCGCGATTCCGGATGCAGTGAAGACGGAGGGCAATCTGCCGTTCAGAAACCTGACGCGCAGCCGCGAGATCGATATCGCATGCGGAGAGGATCTCTGCGAATTTTTCGGAATCGATGCGGGCAAGCGGTTGACGCCATTGCAGGTGGATGCGAACGACGAGGCGCATTATCTTTTCGAAGCGGACGTCGATACGTATGCCAAGCCAGATGGAGTTGGCGAGCCACCGGCGAGCGATCCTCTGAAGGGAGTGAAGGATACGCGCTTCAAGACACCGCTGTGGTATTACGTCCTGAAAGAAGCGGAGATTCTGCACGACGGTGAAAGGCTGGGGCCGCTCGGGAGCCGGCTGGTTGCGGAGGTGATTGCGGGAGGAATCTTCTACGGCAAGGAGACGAAGTTCGATTACAAATGGAAGTCGGCGATCACAGGGAGCAACGTGGTTAAGCTACGCGACCTGATCGACTTTGTGGATGAAGACAGGCCGGTGCTGGTGGGTTCGGTAGCCGATGTGAAGAGTTGACGGCCCAAGATGGGAACATGAAAAGACACTCCCCTTTTGATTTCAACAATCCGCTACATCGCGATGGTAGGATTGGCCTCGGAGTAGCTGATGCCCCAAGTTCCAACGATGCTGGTTTTGAAGATTACGCGAGGCCCGGATGTGCTCGCATCGCAGGAAATCACCTTCGACGACGGAACCATAGAGCCGGTTCCCCTGGTCGGAGATCAAATCGTCGTATCTGATGGAGAACAAACACTTCGCGGCACGGTGGCGGCGCGCGATTTCGACTACACGCAGTTCCTTTCCGGCAACGAGGGCGCGGCCACGTTCGTCATTACACTCTGGGCTGATGTCATCGGCTAAGTAAGGAACCAGAGCTTCGCAGATGACAAATCAAGCATCACATCTAGACAAACGGGACAGATATATGATCCAGTGTGGGGTCACCACTCGCCCGACACTCAGTTGGATGTAAGGAACATCCTGCGAAATAGATTGGCACGAAAAAGCTTCTAACAGCGCTATTAGTAAGCAGGAAGACCGGTAACTGCAGAGCACGGCAGCATGCAGTTTTCCGTGTTCGTCAATCTCAACCCCGGAGAGTTTTTCTTTCATGAGTGCACTACCGTACGCGGAGCCCTCTTCCGTTGGTTCGGCATCCCCAATTCACTCGAATCAGAACAGCCACGGATATGAAGTCCGGCAGGACCGGTCTGCTTCTCATACATCGTTGCGATCGATCACGACGAAGTTACTGCTGATGCAGGAGGCAAGCCCCTGGGCTGTCTCGAAGCTGCGCCGCTGCTTCGATTGCGTCGGTGGCCTTCCTGGCGCTGATCATCCTGTCTCCTGTGTTTCTCCTGGTGGGTTTACTGGTGCGGGTGACGTCTCCCGGCCCGGTTCTGTTCCGCCAGAAGAGGATGGGACGCCACGGGACGGAGTTCACGCTCTACAAGTTTCGCTCGATGCGGGCTGATGCGCGGCCGGGCGCGTGGATTACAGTGTGCGGCGACCCGCGGGTGACTCCAGTGGGCGTGTGGCTGAGGCGCTTCAAGCTGGATGAGCTTCCCCAGTTCTGGAATGTGCTGCGCGGAGATATGAGCCTGGTGGGGCCGCGTCCAAAATTACCGCATCATGAAGCTTTGTTAATGTCGGTGCGGCCCGGGATCACCGGTGCGGCGACGCTCGCCTTTCGCCACGAGGAAAAACTGCTCCTTGGCGTCCCCGAGCACGCACTGGAAATTTTCTACGAGGTATACATCAAGCCGGCCAAAGCGAGGATCGACTTCGAGTACATGCATGGCGCTACATTTCGAAGCGATATCAGGCTGCTGTGGACGACGATCGTCGCATGTACCGGCTCCTGCAAGGGGAGCCTTGCCCCAAGAACGGCGGCCAGGGACGAAGAGTGGCAAGTGATCTTATCGACCGCCTCGGAGAATTTCGTCGAAACCTGGCGAGACTAACGATGAGAGGCTGAAGTTCCAGTCGAAGGCGGATCTAGGCGTGCAGAAATCTCGCGGCGGTGACGAGGTCGGCCACAAAAAGCCGCCTCTCACTTTCGCGATCCTCGTCGGTTTGTGCGCGAAGGATCGAGGAGGGATGCACTGTTGCCATGATGGGAGGGTAACCTTTCACTTCGATCGCCTTGCCGCGGTTCTGCGTTACGCGAAATAAGGAGCCGAGGAGAGACTGGGCTGCGGTGGCTCCGAGGCAGACGATGAGCCTGGGGCCGACGGCTTCTATCTCGGCATTGAGCCAGGGGCGGCAGGCTGCGACTTCGCGCATGGTGGGTTTCTTATGGATGCGACGCTTGCCGCGTGGCTCCCACTTGAAGTGCTTCACGGCATTCGTGACATATGCAGTGCTGCGATCGATGCCGGCTTCTTCCATGCAGGTGTCGAGCAGGCGGCCCGCGGGTCCGACGAAGGGACGGCCGGCGAGATCCTCCTGATCGCCGGGCTGCTCACCGACGAACAGAATCGCCGCAGAGGCGCGACCTTCTCCGAAGACGGTCTGCGTGGCATTGCGGTAAAGGTCGCAGCCGCGGCACTCTTTGGAGGCTGCCTGCAACGACGGCAGATCGTGCCGCGCGGGAAGAAAATCGACGGCGGATACCCTGGGATTCTTTGGCGGCATATAGCCTACGATGCTGCGGCGCGAGATGAGGGCTGCGCAAAGTGCCGGCGCGACCGCTAACTAAACGCGAGACATGGTACGGGTCATCTCTGTGCCGAGCCGATTCGGCGACATCTGCACAGGGATGGTGACGCGGAAACAGGTGATCGGCTTTCCGAGGCGCGTGACGCTGCGGAACTGGATGGAGCCGTCGTACTTCTGAATGATGCCCTTGCTGATCCAGAGTCCGAGCCCGGTGCCCTTCGCGGCCTTGGTGGTGAAAAATGGCTCGAAAAGATGACGGGCGTGCTCGGCCTTGATGCCCGAGCCGGTGTCGCAAACGGACACAGATATGCCTTTGCTCAAGCGGCCTGGGTCGGCGTGCTCGCGGACAGTAATGCGCAGCTTGCCTCCGTCGGGCATGGCCTGGATGGCGTTGGCGATGAGGTTCATGAAGACCTGGCGTAATTCGCCGGGGAAACCCTGAATGGAGGCGTCGGTGAGATAGCGCTTTTCGAGGACGACGTTCTGCATCTGGATGTTGCGCAGCTGCAGCTCGAGGACGTTGTCGACGACTTCCGATATCGAGACGGAGACTGGCTGCTGAGATTCACGATAGAAGCTCAGAGTCTGGCGGACGATGTGCGATACACGCGCCAGTTCCTGCTCGGCCATGCGCGCGTAGTCCAGGGCTTCCGAGTCGAGAGATGGGTGATGGCGGATGAGATGGAAGATGTTGTGTATGGCTTCGAGGGGGTTGTTGATTTCGTGCGCGATGATGCCCGCTACGCGGCCCATGGCGGCCAGCTTCTCAGCGGTACGGAGGGCTTCTTCGGCACGCAGGCTGGCGGTCATGTCGCGGCTGATTTCCAGGATGTTCTCGGGTAATCCGGAACGGCCGATCTTGAGCGCCTTGCGGCAGGAGACGGTGATCTCCTCACCGTAGCGGGTGAGCTGTACGACGTTGCCCTCCCACCTGCCGGTTTCGTAAAGGCTGGATTCGATTTTGTCGTAGGGGACGGGGAACTTTGTTGCGAGCACGTCGTGCACATGCCGGCCGACGATCTCATCGCGCTTCCAGCCGTAGAGGGCTTCCGCACCGGAATTCCAGAAGCGGACAACGCCGTTCAAGTCGCGGACCATGATGGCGTCGGAGGCAAGATCGAGGAGGTCGGCGCGTTCGCTCAGCTCCTCGGTGCGGTCGGCAACGCGCTGCTCCAGCTCCTGGTTGAGCTTTTCCAGCTCCCGCCGCTTGCGGTGCAGCTCGGCGAAGAGGCTGACCTTGGCGCGCAGCAGCTCAGGGACGACGGGGACAGAAATATAATCCACGGCGCCGCGCTCGTAGCCTTTGATCCGGTCGAGGTCGGAAAGGTGGATCGCGGAGATGAAGATGATGGCCGTGGTCTGGAAGCGCGGATGCTGCCGCATCATGTCGGCGAGTTCGAAGCCGTCAATGCCGGGCATGCTGACATCGGTGAGAACGACGGCAACGTTGTTCTTGAGCAGGCATTCGAGAGCTTCGGTGCCGGAGCTGCATTTGATGAGGTTCTCGCCGAGATCGCCGAGGATGGCCTCATAGCTCAACAGCTTCGCGGGCTGATCGTCGACGAGAAGAATGTTGACCTTTTCGTCGAAGGCATTTTCGTGGGGGCCGGCCGGATCACTTCGCACTGCACGACCCACGGATTGATTGGAGCCCTTTGTTGACATCAGTCGCCCTTGTTTACCTATGCAGCCACATGCGCAGAGCGGCCAGCAGCTGCTCTGTGTTTACCGGTTTCGCCAGATATTCTGACGCTCCCGCTTCAAGACATTTCTCGCGGTCGCCCTTCATCGCTTTCGCAGTCAGGGCAATGATGGGAAGCCTGCGGAAGGCCGCGTTCTGACGGATGACCTGCATCGTTTCGTAGCCGTCCATCTCCGGCATCATGATGTCCATGAGAACGATGGCGACGTCGCGTGTTGTCTCGAGCGTGGCGATCGCTTCGCGGCCGGTGCTGGCGGTGAGAACAGACATTCCCCTTCTTTCAAGGACGCTGCTCAAAGCGAAGATGTTTCGCACATCGTCGTCGACGACCAGTACCTTCTTGCCCACGATCGCTTCATCGGAGCTGTGCAGACGATCGAGCATCCGCTGCTTTTCCGCGGGAAGGTCGGTTACGACGCGATGCAGGAAGAGCGCCGTCTCGTCGAGCAGCCGCTCGGGCGATTCGACATCCTTCACGATTACGCTGCGGGCCAGGGTGTGGAGTCTTAGGTCTTCTTCGGGGGAAAGGCTCTTTCCGGTAAAGACAACGACCGGCAGGTCGCTTAGCGATGGGACCTGACTGATCTCTTCAAGCACTTCAAAGCCAGTCATGTCCGGCAGGCGGAGATCGAGCACCACGCAATCGTAGTGCTCGCCGACCAGCATGGCCAGGGCTTCGGCGCCTGTCGATGCAACATGCACGTCCACGTCATCGTATCCCAGAAGCTCGCGAATGGTCATCTGCTCGGCGGGGTTGTCTTCCACAACTAACAGACGGCGGCGCGGGGCAGAGGAAAACTCCTTGATCCTCATCAGAGCGGCTTCGAGACCCTCCGCGGTGGTGGGTTTCGTGACAAAGGAGAAGGCTCCGCGCGAGAGGCCGTGATTGCGGTCCTCGTCGAGGGTGAGCATCTGGACAGGAATGTGCCGGGTGGCGGAGTCCTGCTTGAGGTGGTTCAGCACCGTCCAGCCAAGCATGTCGGGCAGGAAGACATCGAGCGAAACGGCGGTGGGTTTGAACTCGCGCGCCAGGGCCAGGGCCTCCGCGCCGCGTGAGGCGACGAGGACCTTGAAGCCCTTATCGCGGGCGAGGTCGCAGAGAATGCGCGCATAATGCGGATCGTCCTCGACAATGAGCAGCGAGGCGTCGCCGTTCTGCAGATTGTCGCGATCGTCCTCGATCGCTTCCGCAGCGCGCTCCACCACGGCGGTGCTGGCGATCTGCAGTGCGGAGGGCGCTCCCCGCTTTTCCGCGAGCACCTCAGCAACATTCGAGCCGGCCGGGCCCACGTAAGTCTGCGGGATGTAGAGGGTGAAGGTGCTTCCCCTGCCCGGGGTGCTCTGGAGTTGAATCTCGCCGCCAAGCAGGCTGGCCAGCTCACGGCTGATAGCAAGCCCGAGGCCGGTTCCTCCATACTTGCGGCTGGTACCGGCATCGGCCTGCTGGAAGGCCTCGAAGATGATCTTCTGTTTCTCCTGGGGAATGCCGATTCCGGTGTCGGCGACTTCGAAGGCGACGACGGAAGCAGCGTTGCTGAGAATCGGATGATTGTCGCTCCATCCGCTGCCGGAATTGAAGACCGAGAGCCGGACGCCGCCCTGCTCGGTGAACTTGAGCGCATTGGAGAGCAGATTCTTGAGCACCTGCTGAAGGCGCTTGGAGTCGGTGACCAGGCTGCGGCTGAGATGCGTGTCGGTGTGCAGATCGAAGGAGAGCTTGCGGTTCTCCGCTTCGTGGCGGAAGGGCCGGGCGACCATCTCCAGCACACTGGTGAAGAAGACCTCTTCGGCTTCGACGGAGACGGTGCCGGATTCGATCTTCGAGAGATCGAGGATGTCGCTGATGAGATTGAGCAGGTCGGTTCCAGCGCCGTGAATGGTGCGCGCGAACTCGATCTGCTTGGGAGTGAGGTTGCCGTCGGGGTTGTCGCTGAGCTGCTGGCCGAGCACCAGAATGCTGTTGAGCGGCGTGCGCAGTTCGTGCGACATGTTGGCGAGGAATTCGGATTTGTATTTCGAAGTGAGGGCGAGCTCCTTGGCCTTTTCTTCGAGGGCGCGGCGGGCCTGCTCGATTTCCTGGTTCTTGCGCTCGACTTCGACATTCTGCTCGGCCAGCTGTTGCGCCTTCTGCGCGAGCTGCTCGTTGGTTTGCTGCAGCTCTTTCTGTTGCGATTGAAGCTCGGTTGCCAACTGCTGCGATTGCTTGAGCAGAGCCTCGGTCTGCATGGTGGCTTCGATACTGTTCAGCACAATGCCGATGCTGGCGGTGAGCTGTTCAAGGAAGGCCAGGTGCGAAGCGGTGAAGGAGCTGAGCGTCGCGAGCTCGATGACGGCCTTCACCTGATCTTCGAAGAGCACCGGCAGCACGATGACATTCTGGGGAACGGCTTCGAAGAGGCCGGAGCGAATAGGCAGCGTGGTCTGGGGAAGATCAACAATGAGCATGCGCTTCTTTTCCGTCGCACACTGGCCGATGAGCCCTTCGCCGATGGCGACCCGTTCGAGGTGGCCTTCGGGCGTGCTGGCGTAGGCGGAGAGAAGAGCAAGCGAGCGGGATTCTTCCGAGTCCATCTGATAGATCAATCCCTGCTGCGCGTTCACCAGCGGCGCGAGCTCGGAGAGGAGCATGCGGCCCACGGTGGTCAGATCGCGCTGGCCCTGCAACATGCCGGTGAAGCGGGCGAGGTTGGTCTTGAGCCAGTCCTGTTCGGTGTTGCGCTCCGTGGTGAGGCGCAGGTTGTTGATCATCGTGTTGATGTTATCTTTCAGTTCGGCGACTTCACCCCTGGCCTCCACCTGAATCGATCGTGTGAGGTCACCTTTAGTAACAGCGGTCGCGACTTCGGCGATGGCGCGCACCTGGTTGGTGAGGTTGTCGGCGAGCAGGTTGACGTTGTCGACGAGGTCTTTCCACGTGCCGGATGCGCCGGGCACGTTGGCCTGTCCCCCGAGCCGGCCCTCGACGCCGACTTCGCGGGCGACGGTCGTCACCTGGTCGGCGAAGGTGGCGAGCGTGTCGGTCATATTATTGATGGTCTCGGCGAGTGCGGCGACTTCACCCTTGGCGTTCACGGTGAGCTTCTGGGTGAGCACGCCGTTGGCGACGGCGGTGACCACCTTCACGATGCCGCGCACCTGTTCTGTCAGGTTGGCGGCCATGACGTTTACGTTGTCGGTAAGGTCCTTCCAGATGCCGGCGACTCCCGGCACCTGGGCCTGTCCGCCGAGTTTGCCTTCGGTGCCGACTTCGCGGCCGACGCGCGTGACTTCGGCGGCGAAGGCGTTGAGCTGGTCGACCATGGTGTTGATGGTGTTCTTGAGCTCGAGGATTTCGCCTTTCACATCGACGGTGATCTTGCGCGAGAGGTCGCCGCGGGCCACGGCTGTGGTGACTTCGGCGATGTTGCGAACCTGAGCGGTGAGGTTGCCGGCCATGGCGTTGACGGAGTCGGTGAGATCCTTCCAGGTTCCGGCGACGCCGGGGACGTTGGCCTGACCACCGAGACGTCCTTCGGTGCCGACTTCGCGGGCGACGCGCGTGACTTCGGCGGCGAAGGAGCGAAGCTGCTCGACCATGGTGTTCAGCGTTTCTTTGAGCTGAAGGATTTCGCCGCGGACGTCGACGGTGATCTTTTTCGATAAGTCTCCGTTAGCGATGGCGGTGGCGACTTCGGCGATGTTGCGCACCTGGCCGGTGAGATTGCTGGCCATGAAGTTGACGTTGTCGGTGAGGTCCTTCCAGGTACCGGCCACGCCGGGGACTTCGGCCTGTCCGCCGAGCTTGCCGTCGGTGCCGACTTCGCGGGCAACGCGCGTGACTTCTCCGGCGAAGGCGTTGAGCTGGTCGACCATGGTGTTGATGGTGTTCTTGAGCTCGAGAATTTCGCCCTTCACGTCGACGGTGATCTTGCGGGAGAGGTCGCCGCGGGCCACGGCGGTGGTGACTTCGGCGATGTTGCGGACCTGAGCGGTGAGGTTGCCGGCCATGGAGTTGACGTTGTCGGTAAGGTCCTTCCAGGTGCCGGCGACGCCGGGGACGTCGGCCTGTCCGCCGAGACTTGCCTTCGGTGCCGACTTCGCGGGCGACGCGCGTGACTTCGCCGGCGAAGGCGTTGAGCTGGTCGACCATGGTGTTGATGGTTTCCTTGAGCAGGAGAATTTCGCCGCTGACGTTGACGGTGATCTTCTTCGAAAGGTCGCCGCTGGCGATGGCGGTTGCGACTTCGGCGATGTTGCGGACCTGGTCGGTGAGGTTCGCTGGCCATGGAGTTGACGGAGTCGGTGAGGTCCTTCCAGGTGCCGGCGACGCCGGGCACGACGGCCTGGCCGCCGAGCTTGCCGTCGGTGCCGACTTCGCGGGCCACGCGGGTCACTTCGGAGGCGAAGGCGCGGAGCTGGTCGACCATGGTGTTGAGGGTGTCCTTGAGCTCAAGGATTTCGCCGCGCACATCGACGGTGATCTTGCGGGAGAGGTCGCCGCGAGCGACGGCGGTGGCGACTTCGGCGATGTTGCGGACCTGCGCGGTGAGGTTGCCGGCCATGAAGTTGACGTTGTCGGTGAGGTCCTTCCAGGTGCCGGCGACGCCGGGGACCTGCGCCTGACCGGCCAGCTTGCCTTCGGTGCCGACTTCGCGGGCGACGCGCGTGACTTCGGAGGCAAAGGCGTTGAGCTGGTCGACCATGGTGTTGATGGTGTTCTTGAGCTCGAGGATTTCGCCTTTCACGTCGACGGTGATCTTGCGGGAGAGGTCGCCGCGGGCGACGGCGGTCGTCACTTCGGCGATGTTGCGAACCTGGGCGGTGAGGTTGCCGGCCATCGAGTTGACCGAGTCAGTGAGGTCCTTCCAGGTTCCGGCGACGCCGGGCACGTTGGCCTGGCCGCCGAGGCGCCCTTCGGTGCCGACTTCGCGGGCGACGCGGGTGACTTCTCCGGCGAAGCGGTTGAGCTGGTCGACCATGGTGTTCAGCGTTTCTTTGAGCTGAAGGATTTCGCCGCGGACATCGACGGTGATCTTGCGGGAGAGATCGCCGTTGGCGATGGCGGTCGCGACTTCGGCGATGTTGCGGACCTGGCCAGTGAGGTTGCTGGCCATGAAGTTGACGTTGTCGGTGAGGTCCTTCCAGGTGCCGGCGACGCCGGGGACGTTAGCCTGGCCGCCGAGCTTGCCTTCGGTGCCGACTTCGCGGGCGACGCGGGTGACTTCTCCGGCGAAGGCATTGAGCTGGTCGACCATGGTGTTGATGGTCTCTTTGAGTTCGAGGATTTCGCCTTTTACGTCGACGGTGATCTTGCGGGAGAGGTCGCCGCGGGCGACGGCGGTGGTGACTTCGGCGATGTTGCGGACCTGCGCCGTGAGGTTGCCGGCCATGGCGTTGACGGAATCGGTGAGGTCCTTCCAGGTTCCGGCGACGCCGGGCACGACGGCCTGGCCGCCGAGTTTGCCGTCGGTGCCGACTTCGCGGGCCACGCGCGTCACTTCGGAGGCGAAGGAGCGCAGCTGGTCGACCATGGTGTTGATGGCTTCTTTGAGCTGGAGGATCTCGCCGCGGACGTCGACGGTGATCTTGCGGGAGAGATCGCCGCTGGCGACGGCGGTCGCGACTTCGGCGATGTTGCGCACCTGGCTGGTCAGGTTGCTGGCCATAAGGTTGACAGAGTCGGTGAGGTCTTTCCAGGTTCCGGCAACGCCGGGGACGACGGCCTGACCGCCGAGCTTGCCGTCGGTGCCGACTTCGCGGGCGACGCGGGTGACCTCGGAGGTGAAGACGCCCAGCTGTTCGATCATGGTGTTGACGATGTTGGCGGAGCGGAGGAATTCGCCCTCGAGCGGACGTCCGTCCACGTCGAGCCGGACCTTTTCGTTCAGGCTGCCCTGGGCGACAGCCGCGATGGCGCGGGTGACTTCGGTGGTGGGGCGGAGAAGATCGTCGACCAGGGTGTTGATCGAGGTTTCCATCTCGCCCCAGGCGCCCTTTGCCTCGCGCAGGCGGGTGCGCTCGCGGATGCGGCCTTCTTTTCCGACCGCCTGGCCAACTCGCGCCAGTTCGTCGGCCATCTGTTCATTTGCAGCGACGATGTCATTGAAGGTGTCGGCAATCTTGCCGTGAAGGCCTACCCATGATCCCGGCAGGCGAACCGAAAAATCCCCCTCCTGCATTCGCTGCAGGCTGGCCAGAATGATTCCCAGTTCGGCGGTAGTAGGCTCGCCGGGGGAGTTGACTTGTCCGTGTCCATTTCCCGGTGCATCGGCGACGGCCGCGGAGCCGGTTTCGGGTGCGGTACCTGCTCTAGTCTTCTTCATCGGATGGATCTCCCAGGAGGCTCCGGTCAAACGTTAGGCGAATGCCCGAGCGAACATTTCGATCGAGCGAAGGCAGCAGAAATTGAAGGCCCGGTCTCGCTTCTGAGACGAGGCGAGGCAGGGACCTGCATGAAATCACCAATATAACTGCGGATGACAGCATGAAAGCAAATCAGGCTCAGGGGAGAGCACTTCGCGGCTGAGATGCCTGAATTCGGCCAGCGGTTGGATGGTCTGGAATTTTTCGGTGCCGGGCGGGGGGAATCAGGCTAGCGGGTCAGATCGCTTCTACAGATTGCGAATGCCGGAGGGGGTGGCCGGTCATTCGTGAGCCGAACAGGGGTGGCAATTGAGCTGCCTACATCCGGCGCTTCTTTGCCGCGGCGCTTCTTGCTGCGATGCTGTTTACGATCCATTGGGTTCGGGCCAAGGCTAAGAATCTACGTGGACTCGACCAGGCTCTCTTCTTCCACCGCTCCCGCGCACATCTCGTCCCAACCGGTCTCCCATCCAGCACTTAAGGTTCCGGCTGGACGTTCCAGCCAGGCCTCGGCGAGACGGATCAGCTCCTCTGTTTCCTCGAAGGAGAGACCGTTCGGTTCCGCAGCGCAGGATGCCGCCGTGCGCCAGATCAGGTTCAGATCGGTCCAGAAAGTGGCAGACTGCATATACGCAAGATCCAGCCGGGCCTTCCTGGGCATGACACAGAGCTCGTAGAAGGCATCAAGGTGATCTGGAGGGATCCGGCACAGAATCTCTTCTTCATTGCGGAAGGCGAGCGTTGCCAGACCGGTGATTCCCGGCCGGTAAGGCAGATCCAGCAGTTCGTGGTGAGGCAGCTTGGGGCGCGGTCCGACCAGGCTCATGTCGCCCTTCAGAACGTTCCAGAACTGCGGAAGCTCATCGAGTTTGTAGCGGCGAAGGAACATGCCAACCGGGGTGATTCGCCGATCTCCGCTGACGGTAATCGGGGGGCCCGGCGTTTCCTCGACCCGCATCGAGCGAAACTTATAGAGCATGAACTCCACCCGGTTCCGCCCTGTACGACGCTGGCGAAAGAAAATGGGACCGGGCGAGGTCAGCCGTACCACCAACATAATGAGCGCGATGACGGGAGCCAGTAAAAGCAGTGCGATTGCCGCCGCCGCACTGTCGAAGCAGCGGCGCGCCGCTGAGATAAGCCAGGGGTTGACATCCATCAGCTTGCCGGCGGTATCCGGCGCAGCCGCTGAAACAGCGTACAGCGTATCGGTATTGCGATGGCGATCACGCCTTGCGTGTGAATTTCCTGCCGCGCCCAGATTAGGCGTGACATCCGGCGCGTCAACAAAATGAGGTTCTGCGATAGGATGTGCACTCATTAGAGGCGAAATTCCCCGAGTAGCCTAAAATTTGAACATCAATTTTGAATGTCGATGAAGCTTAGTTTCTGTTTCTGGATCCGTTCACAAGTAACTGCGAAAGTACAGAATTGAGGAGCAACAGAGAAAGCTGTGGACTTAAAACCGATCATACCTAACAAGTTACGCACGATCAACAAAAAGTCCGGGCGGAATGACTTGGTGGACTATATAAGAACTAAAACGAAATCGGGAAAGAATTTCCGTTAAAAACGCCCGAAGGAATCGCCTTTTTAATCATCCTTTCGACCGAGATTCTGCTTTGCAGCATGAAATGTAATCCGGAACGATTCGAATTATGCGAGGCTTCGTCACGGCCTTGTCACGTTTTCATCACGCGGCGCTTCTTGAAAGTAATCGTTCGGTTCGCGTGATATCCTGCTGCTGAATCGCAACTTATCTCAAGTAATTTTCGTGAGGCGTTGTCTGCTGCGGAATTGCGCAAGGTGGAATATGAGGTCCGCAGAACTACTTCCTGTATGTTGAATCGAAGAACTTGTCTGTTGGTACTGTCATTGTTGACAGGTCCCCTTTACGCACAAGACCAAACCACTGGTGGAGTGACTTCTCAAGGCACACAGGAGCCCTACAATACCGTGGACTGTTCGGACCCGCTAATGGCAGGTTCCGCGCAGTGCGCACAGCAGACGCAAGGGCGGGAATTCAATCTGCCGGCGGGGAGCCAGACGCTATCCCCGGGGGCACTCCCTAGCGGGCAGCTTCCCGGCAACGTTTTGTATCGAGACAACGGTACGCTTACATCGCAGAGCCGCAACCAGGCGCTGCGTAGCATCCTTCCACCCGAACCGCTCACCGAATTTCAAAAGTTCGTAGGCTCGAGCACCGGCCAGGTACTGCCGATTTTTGGCGCGGATCTTTTTCGCAATGTTCCTTCTACGTTTGCGCCGCTGGATATGACGCCGGTACCTCCAGATTACGTGATCGGGCCCGGCGACGAGTTGCGCATCCGCGTGTGGGGCCAGGTTAACTTCAATGCCGACTTGCGTGTAGACCGCTCGGGCGAGATTTACCTGCCACAGGTGGGTGATGTTCACGTGGCTGGGCTTCCATTTTCCGGTCTCGACGGGCAGCTGAGGAAATCGATTGGACGGGTGTACCGGAACTTTGACCTTACTGCAAATGTCGGTCAGATTCGCGCGATACAGGTGTATGTTGCCGGCCAGGCGCGGCGGGCCGGCGTTTACACCGTAAGTTCGCTGAGCACGCTGGTCGATGCGCTTTTTGCCAGCGGCGGGCCATCGGTACAGGGCTCGATGCGCCACATCCAGCTGAAGCGCGGCGGCGAGGTCATCACGGATTTCGACCTGTACGCGCTGCTGGTTCACGGCGACAAATCCAAGGATGTAAAGCTTTTGTCGGGCGACGTCATCTTCATCCCGGCCGCCGGACCTTCAGTAGCGGTCACGGGCAGCGTGCGGAGCCCCGCGATCTATGAATTGCGGGAAGGGGAGACCATCGGCAATGCTGTGACTGACGCGGGCGGACCTTCAACGCTGGCGTCGAATGCGCGGGTCTCGATACAACGTATCGCCGACCACCGCGATCAGCAGGCCCTGGAAGTCGCGATGGACGCGGCCGGACTCGCTACCCCGCTGGCCGGCGGCGACATCCTGCGCGTAATTTCGGTCGTGCCCAGATTCCAGAAGACGGTCACGCTGCGCGGCAACACGGCAAACCCCGGACACTTCGCCTGGCACCAGGGAATGCGTCTCAGCGACCTGATCCCGGACCGGGATGCGCTGTTGAGCCGCGACTACTGGTGGAGACGAGCCCAGCTGGGTTTGCCCTCTCCGGAGTTCGAACCGATACCGGCCTTTTCCACTCTGCGGCAGCCCACCACGCCGGTGGAGATCCCGCGAAGGCAGTTCCAGCCCCCGCCGCCACGAATTCTAGGACAGCGTGGAACGAGTATGCAACAGGGAGCTACTGCTTCGGATCAGGACCAGACGAACCAGTACGATCAGCAGCAGGGACAGCAACAGTACGGGCAGCAGCCAGATAATTCCGGCTATTATCCTCAGCCGTCCTACCCCTACCTCAATCCTCAACAGGCAAATGAGCGCGCAGCCAGTTCGTCTCTCGCTGCGCAGCAGATGCAGCTGCAGACGCAGAATACTCCACAGCCGGCGGAGCGCACGGAGGTGCGTATCTCGGCGCCGGAGATTGATTGGAATTATGCGGTTATCGAACGGCTGGATCATGACACGCTGAAGACATCGCTGATTCCCTTCGACCTGGGCAAGCTGGTGATGCAACATGATCCCTCGCAGGATCTCGAGTTGCAGCCAGGGGATGTGGTATCAGTGTTCTCGCAGGCCGACATCCATGTGCCGCTCGAAGAGCAGACGAAGTACGTCCGTCTAGAGGGCGAGTTCGTCCACGCCGGCATCTATAGCGTTAAGCCGGGTGAGGGACTTCGCGAACTGGTGCAGAGGGCAGGCGGCCTAAGCCCCGATGCTTATCTGTACGGGTCGGAGTTTACCCGCGAATCGGCTCGCGTGGCGCAACAGGCCAGAATCGATGAATATGTTCAGAATCTGGAGCTCCAGATAACACGGGGCAGCCTGGCGGTGGCTGCCTCGCCCGTAG
The DNA here is from genome assembly GCA_963725225.1 of uncultured Acidobacteriaceae bacterium. GTDB lineage: Bacteria > Acidobacteriota > Terriglobia > Terriglobales > Acidobacteriaceae > Silvibacterium. Next base: position 101,611 of record CAVRXY010000003.1, on the reverse strand, counting down.
CATCGGCCCAGGATCTGGCCAGCGGCTCCGCCGCCCAGGCCAGCGGTCGCGAGTTGATTGCGCGTCTCCGGCAGATCCGGGCGAACGGCCGGATTGTGCTGGAGTTCAATCCGGCGAACACCGGTCAGGGTATGGTTCCCGATATTGCGCTGGAAGACGGGGACCGTTTCATTGTGCCTCCGGTGCCGGCGACGGTGAACGTAGTGGGCGCAGTTTATGACCAGAATTCGTTCCTGTACAAGTCCGAGCGGCGCAGCGGCGCGTACCTGCACCTGGCTGGCGGGCCCAACCGTGATGCAGATAAGAAGCACGTGTTCATTATTCGGGCAGATGGGTCGGTGGTGAGCCGCGAGGCCGCCAACGGACTCTGGGGCAATACATTTGAGCAGCTTCGGATGAATCCGGGCGATACCATAGTGGTACCGGAGAAGGGCTTCAATGTTTCCGGCCTGCGCGGCTTTCTCGAGTATTCGCAGTTGTTCTCGCAATTCGCTCTGGGCGCCGCGTCGATCGCTGTAATTGCAAAGCAATAGGTATTGAGGGGCGTGCGCGAGAAAATTTGCCGCGTTGAAACCAGTCATGGCAATCGACACCGATATTCCGGTTGAGAAGCACGAGATTTTACCAGCAGCGTCTGCAGCTCCCCCTGACCGCGAGGACGAAATCTCGCTGCTCGACCTTCTTATAGTTCTGGCGAATCGCAAGGGACTGATTCTCAGGATTACGGCAGCATGTCTGGCGCTTGGGCTGCTTCTTGCCTTTCTTCTTCCTAAGCGTTACACCGCGGCTGCGACGGTATTACCGCCCCAGCAAAACTCGTCGATGGCGGGCGCGCTTGCCTCTCAGCTGGGCAGTCTGGGAGCGATGGCGTCGCTTGCGGGCAAAGACATCGGCCTGAAGAATCCCAACGATATGTATGTGGCGATGTTCAGCAGCGAAACGGTTGAAGACGCTATGATCCGGCGTTTCGGACTGATGCAGGCATATCGCCAAAAATACTTGTCTCTGACAAGGAAAACGTTCGAGCGTTATTTCACTGTCAACGGAAGCGGCAAGGATGGGCTCATTCATCTCTCGGTCGAGGACAAAGATCCGAAACGGGCGGCGGAGATGGCAAACGCCTGGATCGAGGAGTTCCGGAAGCTGTCGCAAACACTGGCGATCAGCGAAGCCTCGCAGCGGCGGTTATTTTTCGAACTGCAGATGGAGCAGGCAAAAGACAACCTTGCGAATGCAGAAGAGGCTCTGAAGAAAACCGAGCAGACGACGGGCGTGATTCAGATGGACAGCCAGGCACGCGCACTGATCGAGTCCGCCGTCACACTGCGCGCGCAGATTGCCGCAAAAGAAGTGCAGCTGCAGGGAATGCAGACATACGCGACTAACGAGAACTCGGGGGTCGTAGAAATACAGCAGGAACTCGATGGCTTGCGGGCTCAGCTCGCCAAGCTGGGCGGCTCAGAGGATAACGGCGCAGCAGGGCTGATTGTGCCGAGAGGCAAGGTGCCGCAGGCCGGACTTGAATACGTTCGCAAGCTGCGCGATGTGAAGTATTACGAGACGATCTTTGAGATCATCGCCAAGCAATTCGAAATGGCAAAGCTCGATGAGGCCAAAGAGGGTGCAGTCGTTCAGGTCGTTGATCCAGCGTTGGTCCCGGACAGGAAGTCGTCTCCCAAGCGGGCGTTGATCATGCTTGTCGCTTTGGCTGTCGGGCTTTTCCTGGGCGTCTTACTTGCGCTTATGCGAGCAGGCGTCGATCGCTTGCGGCAGGATCCCGAAACCAGCGAGAAACTGTCCTTCCTTCGCCGAGCTCTGCGGGTGCGAGCTTAGATTGCGCCTTAAGGACCACGGGCGCTGAGTCCAGTCCAATTCGCTGGGGTTGGCGATTTTGGCAGCCCATCGGATACCGAACAGCACCGATAGTTATTAGACACAAAATACCCTCTCCAACCAAGGATGGAGACCATTGTCGTCTTTTTGATGGATGACATTCCGGCAACCCTTGCCTAGAGTGCAGGATAGTGTTCTTTGATTCCCAAACTTGGCACAAGCACTTTGCTGCCGCATCAGAAAGCCGCCCAGAGTGACCGCAACAAGACAAGAACAGACATTAAGATTGTCAGCTCTGAAAATCTGGCTGCGACCCGTTGCGTTCATTGCAATTCTGCTTCTTATCTGGCAGATTGCCATCCATCGTGCTCCGGGGCATCTTTTGCCGAGCCCGTGGGGAGTCGTGGGCGGCCTTGCCGATCTGGTCAGTCACGGTCTGCTATTGAAGTATGTAGTCGCCTCTCTTTTTCGCGTCACGTGGGGATTTGCGCTCGCCGCCATACTGGCGATTCCGCTGGGTCTGGCAATCGGATGGAACCGCCGCGCCGAGATGGCGTTTAGCCCGCTGGTTCAATTCCTCCGGCCTATATCTCCGCTGGCGTGGATTCCCATCGCAATCCTGTGGTTTGGGGTCGGCGACCTCTCCGCCATCTTTCTGATCTTTTTGAGCTGTTTCTTCCCGCTGCTTCTGACGGCGATCAACGCGGTTCGAAATATTCCGGCGGTTTACATCAATGCGGGGCGCAACTTCGGTCTCAGCCCTGCTGCGCTGGTGTACCGCGTTCTCTATCCGGCGGTGGTTCCGCAGCTGATCGTCGGCCTGCGGATTACGCTGGGGATCGCGTGGCTGGTAGTGGTAGCGGCTGAGATGATTGCAGTCAATTCCGGATTGGGATTCCTGATCGTAGATGCGCGCAACGCGGGCAATCGGTATGACCTGGTAGTCGCGGGTATGGTTCTGATCGGATTGATCGGCCTGCTGCTGGATATCGGGATGCGATCGCTGGAGAAGGTGAAGTCATTCCGCTGGAGTTACTCGGAGGAGTAGCGTGGAGTCAAAAGTAGCCGTCGCAACGACGCCGGCAGTCGAGACGAAGTTATGCGCGGAACACATCTACATGTCGTTCACGCGCGATGGTGAGAGCCTGCCGGTCTTGGAAGACATCAACCTCGATGTTGGTAACGGGGAATTTCTTTGTCTGCTTGGGCCCTCCGGATGCGGCAAATCGACGCTTCTGAGCACGATCGCCGGCTTTCTCTCACCGACTAGCGGCGAGGTAAAGATTGACGGCGAGGTGGTGCGCGGACCTGATCCACGCCGGATCTTTGTCTTTCAGGAGCGGGGCGTCTTCCCCTGGCTCACCGTGGAAGGAAATATCGGATTCGGACTGTTCAAATTGCCGCGCGCTGAGCGCGAACATCGCATCGCGCACTACATCAAGATGGTCGGACTTGAAGGTTTCGAGAAGGCGTACCCTCCGGAACTCTCGGGAGGGATGAAGCAGCGGCTCGAAGTAGCTCGCGCCCTGGCTGTGAATCCCGACATGCTGTTTCTCGACGAGCCATTTGGAGCACTGGATTCGATCACGCGCCTCATCATGCGCGGCGAGCTGCTGCGCATCTGGGAGGCGGAGCGGAAGACGATCATCTTCGTGACTCACGACATCGACGAGGCTGTCCAGCTTGCAGACCGCGTGGCGGTTATGAGCGCCAGGCCGGGGCGGATTCAGCAGATCGTGAACATCGACATACAGCATCCGCGCGACATCAATTCGCCCCGCTACCTCGAGCTTCGCACAGGCATCTTCAATCAGATTGGTCTGGCGCATCAGCTATGACAACGTTGGCCGAATCGAGAAAGTGGGAAAAGCTCTTCTGGCCGGTTTTGGTGTCGGCATTGCTGCTCGCGCTTTGGCACTACTCGGTCGTCTGGACGGCCACCAAGGTGTTTCCCTCTCCGCTCGACGTGGAAAAGGGATTGGTTGGGCTGGTCCATAAGAATGTCCTGTGGAAGGACATCGCCGATTCGCTGCGCCGCGTGGCGCTTGGATTTGGAACTGCCGCAATCCTCGGAATTCCAATCGGGCTGGTTCTGGGGTGGTACCCGGCGATCGATCAGGTAGTGAATCCAACGATGCAGGTGCTCCGGCCTATCAGCCCAATCGCCTGGATTCCGGTCGCGATCATCTTCTTTGGCGTTGGAGACGGAGCGGCAGTCTTCCTGATTTTTCTCGCGTCATTCTTTCCCATCGTGGTGGCGTGCGTGGATGGCGTCTCCAATGTGCCATCTGTGTTCCGGCGAGCAGGGCGCAACTTTGGCCTCAGGCCGGCGCAGCTGCTGACCAGGGTGGTATTCCCGGCTGCGCTTCCTCAAATCATCATTGGTCTCCGCATCGCGCTTGGCATCTCGTGGATCGTGGTGGTAGCGGCAGAGATGATCGCCGTCGATTCGGGCCTTGGATACCTGGTGATCGATTCGCGTAATTCAGGAAAGCGTTACGACCTTGTTGTCGCCGCAATGCTGATTATTGGCGTGATTGGGTTGTTGCTGGATACAGGATTCCGCAGGCTCGAGAAGATCAAGTCCGTTCGCTGGGGGTTCCGTGATGAGTACTAGAACAAAGGTCGTGCTCGGTGCGGTGGGATGGCTGGTGGTGATTACTGCGCTGCACGCATACCTGAATGTGAACTGGACAGCCGTGCTGAATGATTATCGGGCGCCGGAAAAACGGAAAATCACAGTCGCATATATTCCGGTCACATGCCAGCTCACCTGTCCGGTGACAGACTACATTTCCAAATTTTCGAATAGCGGTGAGATTTTCCTTCCGCGCATGTTTCAGGGCTTTCCTGAGATCAAGGAAGCGCTCATCTCGAATAAAGTGCAGGCGGCATTTATTGTCGCTCCTTTGGCGATTGCTCTGGTGGCACAGGGAGTTCCGATCAAGGTTGTCTACCTTGGTCATCGCTATGGCAGCGCTGTGGTTGTTCGCAAGAACGGACCCATCAAGACATTCGCCGACATGCGCGGTCGCACCGTGGCGATTCCCAGCCGCTTTTCTGACGAGCGGCTGCTTCTGTTCCGCGCGATGAAAGTCTGGGGCATCAAGCCGAACGAGATCAAGATGGTCGAGATGGCTCCTCCGGATGTGTCGGGCGCCCTCGCGGCTGGAGCTATCGACGCGTTTTCGATGGGCGAGCCCTTCCCTTCTCAGGCGGAGATGGCAGGCTATGGCCGCGTTCTTTTCCAGGCTCGCGAGTACTGGCCTGATTACATGTCCTGCATCCTGGTTGTCCGCCAGGATCTGATCGACAAGCGTCCGGATGTAGTCCAGGTGCTGGTGGACGGCATAGCCCGCTCCGGTTTGTGGCTGGACAAGGGAAAACCATACCGGGAAGACGCCGCCGATTTTGTGGGCCGCTACTACTACCACCAGAAGCCGGCGCTGCTGCGGTGGGCTCTTACAAAACCGATGGACCGCGTTATGTATACGCCGCTCGCTCCGCGTAAGGCCGACTTCGATATGGTTCGCGATCTGATGATCGAGACCGGAGTTCTGAACAAGAAGATCGAGTTCAGCGATTACACCGACACGCGATTCTCTGACAAAGAGAGCATTCAAACTTCGTGGAAGTACGAGCCGGGCATCGCAAAGGCTCAATGAAGCTAACTAAAGGAGGGAGCGAACATGATTCGCAGGCAGTTCATTCAACTCGCGACTCTTGCCGGAGTAAGCGGTCTTGCGACTATTGGAGCAGTTACAGCTACGGAGACCCGCACGGTGACCTATCGCGTAAAAGGATTCAGCTGCATCACCTGCGCTGTTGGCCTCGACACAATGCTCAGCCGGCACAGGGGAATCGTGCGGTCTAAATCGACCTATCCCGAGGGAGTTGTGACCATCGACTTCCACCCCAGCATGATTTCCGAGGAATCCATCAAAGGGGCGATCTCAGAGATGGGTTTCACTGTTGAAGGATAGCGGGCCAGTGAGAGCTGCCGAAAACATTTATCTCGATGGAGATGGCGCCGTGAATGTGATGACCCCGCCGAACCAATATCAAGCGATCGCCCGGTCGCTGTCTGAGTCTCTGAATCTCCAACAGCCGCCGGTGGCCATCTGCTTTGCCGAATCGGCTCCGGAAGGAGTCTATGGACATGTGGGCACGGTTCCCGCTGGATGCCGTTTTTGGGAGGACGCCGCTCACGGCGCATTCTCTACTAGCGCTGCCGATCACAGCCTCTGCGCAATTGGGGTGTACACGCACAACCTGCAGGCCTCTCCGGCGCAACAGACCGACCTGAGCGATGCTCTGAAAGTCTTCAGCGATCTTGGATACGTGCGACCAGAAGATCTGCCGCTTATTCCTGCCCTGACCTCGCAATCCAAGGTCGTCGTCTATGCGCCGTTGGCGAAAACTCCATTGCCGCCGGATGTTGTGATCCTGTTTATCAATGCCAGTCAGACCCTGATCCTTTCCGAAGCAACGCAGCAGGTGGAGAATCACCATCCGCCGGCCATGGGTAGACCCGCATGCGCCGTCGTGCCCCAGGTAATGAACACGGGCCGCGCAGCCCTGAGTCTCGGTTGCTGCGGAGCGCGTGCCTACCTGGACGCGCTAACAGATGATGTAGCCGTCTTTGCGATTCCCGGGCGAAAGCTCAAGGCTTACTCTGAACGAATCGAGACACTGTCGAAAGCGAATTCCGATACTGTCGAAGTTCCATCAGCTTCGGCGTCGCGATATTGAAGCGGGACAACTGCCCACGATTAAGGAATCGCTGGCAGCATTGGAAGGCTAAAGAGAACGTGGATGTGGTTTTGGTAGCGCCATCGGGGATCGAACCCGAACTCTCCGCCTTGAAAGGGCGATTGAGCCGCTTCTAGCCGTTGCAATGAAATGCGATCTAGTGCAGCATACTAGCTTTATTTTCTGCCATTTATATGCATTGACTCAGGCAGAAGACGTTGCAGCCAGTTGCACGGAATGACCTTCACGTGTATCCCTTTTGTATCCCCGCCATGCTATAAGCGATGAGCACCAGTTGTGCTCCAGGAGGTCAAGATGCCACGCGCTCTGAAGCCCGTTTCCGGGTTCTACGAAAAGAATCGCGGAAGCGGGATTTGGTATATACGATATCGTATCAACGGTTAACTCGTCCGCAAGAAGATCGGCACCCGTCAACAGGCGATTGATCACCTCGACAAAGTTCGGTTCCTGCGCACCTCCGGAGAAGGTGTGGTGGCGACCTCAGCCAAACAACATACCCGCACCAAACAGGACCTCGCCGACTTCGCGGAGGGCGGTGTCACCGTCCAGAAATTGGGCGACGAATATCTAGCCTACATTCAGGATGAAGAGATGAAGACAACCCTGACCGTTCACTAGACCAGCAGAACCCGCCGCAACGTATCCGTGCGATACAAGCAGCATTTGGAGATCGGCCTGCGGCTTCGCTTAAGGCATACGAGATTAGCGACTGGCTCAAGAGCCTAAAACGATCACCGGCAACGCTCAACCGATACCGATCTACTTTCTCAGCGATGTACCGGTATGCAAAAGAGCGGGACAAAGTGAAAGTGAATCCGGTTCGCGATTTCTCACAATTTACTGTCACGCTCCCTAAGCCCAGATATTTGACGTTGGTTGAAGAACGCCGGCTTACGGTGGTCCTAAAGCGATGGGTCGATGAATGCCCCGAACATCATCGTCTCACGAAGCTCTTGCTTCGGACTCATCCCCTGGAACTCACGGTCGCAATCGGAACCGGAAGGCGCAAAAGCAATCAGTACCAACTGAGATGGGAAGACTGCAATTTTGCCCGACGGGAGCTTCACCTGGCGCGAACGAAGAACGGCACATCTCACATCGTGCCCATGATTGACGACGTTTACAAGGCGTTGGGTGAATTGCAGAAGATTCAGAGGCAGGTACAACGAATACAATCCGAGAGTAGCGACAACGCTGAGCGCGTGCGCATGATAGCTAACGGAAGAGTTTTTAACATTTCAGAGAATAGGACATGGTGGAAAAACGCTCTTCACGAAGCCAAGATCCGTAATTTCACTTGGCATGATCTTCGTCACACGTTTTGTTCGCGCTTAGCGCAAGCTGGCAAGAGCCTAAAGGTCATCCAGGAAGCAGCAGGCCATAAGAGCATCTCAATGTCGGCCAGATATGCACACATGGATCAGACCACGCTCAGGAACGCGATGTCGGTGCTCAATCGCCAGTAACAGCACGGTTGGAATGTACTGCGCCTCCAGTGCAGTCGCGGTGAAAGCCGGCATGCTGAGTTCAGAGTCAAACCGCAAATTATAGATCGCACAATTCTTACGAGTGGGCTGGGTCAGCAAAACCGGCAGAATAGACGGTATTTGCGACAAAGACGCGACAAACTATAACAGCGGGCCCTGGGCTGATCGTGTGATCGTGTGGGATCAGCCTGCTTCCTCCTTTCCAGGCACAGAACAGGTCCCCGGCAAACGAGGCCATCTTGGACGAGTGGTGGACAAATCTTCAAGGAAGGCATCGCACGCACTTACGGGGTTCGAACCCGCAACTTTTGCCGTGACAGCAAAAAGCAAACGCGTGACTAACAGAAAACAGGACAACGGACGACACCTTTAGCGCCATGAGGAATCAATGTCAATTTCAAAACGATCTATGAGTCAGGCGAATTGGGCAAAAATCACACCAATTTGTTACCAAGTTTCTGACCGTGTGCTTACTCCAGCTCGATGGCTTTGCCATCCTTGAGATGCAGGAGTGAGGTGTCATACCCTTCGACAGGCTTTTTGCTAACCATTCGAATGATTAGGATTTTATTGATCCTTTGCAGATAACCGTCCATCTCATCCGTCGCTACCCAATCAATCCGATAACTTGTTCCAGCATCAAAGATGATCTCGATCTGCCGAAGATCCATATGATATCCAACCCAAAGTGGCACGCCATTAAATGGCGTGTCGTGCACCAGACACATCTTGCCCCTAGCATTTACAACGAGGCCGATATTCCTAGAAATATGCTCGCCACGAAGCTTCTCGATCTCATCGTCCGGTGGAGATGACGCACCCGCATCCAGCAGCATCTGAATAATCGGTTCGGAATCCTGGATGCAAGCGAAGTCCATGGCACACCGGCCGCCTTGATCTCTCAACGAAACATCCGCTCCATAGTGCAGCAGCAAAGCAGCCATCTTCTCATCACGATCTATCGCGGCGTCCATGAGGGGCGTCTGGCCTCTCTCCGGCCTATGATTCACCTCTGCACCGCGATCCAACAGGACGCGAACCACTGCTTCGTGGCCGTTCCGAGTAGCTAGGGTCAATGCAGTCGAGCCATGCTTCGCCATGTGATGGACATTGGCACCCTTGCTCAGCAGGCAATGTACCACTGTCTGATGACCCTCTTGTGCGGCTACGGTCAATGGAGTCCACCCTCCATCGGTGACGTGATTTACTTCGGCGCCGGCGGTCAACAACCGATCCACAATGCGATCGTGCCCTCTGAACGCCGCCCAAAATAAGGCGGTTGTTCCGCTGCTTGTTATTGCCTCAAGCCCAGACCCTAGAGTGGGAGAGAATTCGTCCGAGAGGAGGGTTTCACGACACAAGAGGCTTTCTTCTACGTCAGCCGGTGGATCTTCGGGCGCGCCTTTAGCTATGTGATTGACCTCAGCTCCTGCATCGAGCAAGCAGTCAACCACGCGATCGTGCCCACCCTTCGCAGCCCGCAACAACGCACTGCTTCCATCTCGAGAGGTGCAGTTCACGTCAGCGCCCGCCGCAATCAGGATATTGACTATGTTGGGATGGCCATTCTCGGAGGCAGCTGCCAACGGTGTGAGTCCATCGTTATCTCTGCCATCTGGCTGCGCGCCTGCACCGAGTAATCTGTCAACTGCGCCATCATGACCATTGAGCGCCGCCAGAAAGAGCGGGCTGGCACCGGTGTTTGAGAGATGATTCACATCCGCCCCAGCGCTGAGGAGACGGTCTACAACCTCGACGTAGCCGTTTTCTGCTGCGGCGGCCAACGGAGTCCACCCAGCTTCGGTCGCGTGATTGACTATGGCTCCGGCGCCCAGCAGTGCATCACAGACCTCGCATGTTCCTACCGTCGCAGCCGCCCCGAGCGGCGTCCATCCACTGGAGAGCTTCAGGTTGGGCAGGGCGCCGGCCTCCAGAAGCAACCGTACCAGGGCGGCGTTTCCATTCAGGCAGGCAAGATAGAGGGCCGACGAACTGCCTTGCTTATTGAGACTGTTGACGGCTTCCTTACAGCTTCCGCCCGATAGCTGCAGTAGCTCCTGCGCCCACTCAAGGTCATTGAAGTAACAGCTTGCTCTGATGATCCGGCCGGCACGCGTCCCATCTTGCGCTACCGCCGCATTCATGCCCATCTTTGCAAAGTCGAACAATTCCGGATTGTCCTCGCGTCCGCACAAAGTGAGCCACTCCAGTGCCTGCTCTACGTCCTGTTCCTGCGTCCACAACCAGCGACTCGCATTCGCGCTTCCCGAAGCCGCCGCCTCCCTCCACCGCCGAAGATCCAGTTCCATCGCAAAGGTGGTGCGATGAATCTGGCTCTCGGCCTCGCGCCACTCTGAAGCTCGACGCCAACTCTTCAGAACCGATTGGTTGACCAGCCACCAGGTCCCGTCATCATGACGTGTGAGCAAGCGGTGATTTCGCATCGCTTCGGCCAATGGACGAGCGACCGGCTCCAACGCTTCATCCGGTAGCCCGACGAGCCGATCAGGGGTCTTGTCATCCGGTGATACGACTACCAAGCGACGCAGTAGCCAAGCGAGTGCGAACTCTGCCCCGGTTATCTCGCCCGATTTGGCTTTATTACGCGGTGCGCTGATGGGAAGGTCTTGAAGAAGAGACCGCATGTTGGCGGGAACGTTTCCCTGCGATACTTCGTTCCAGGCAAGTTCCCCAAGTTTTTCGATCGACTGATCTAGTCGCCCATCTGCGCGCACGTGATCCAATTCGATGTCCGCTCGTGGCCCGTCTTCGTTCTCTTCATTCACCGACCAGGTTGCCGAGGCCTTTTGTTTTTTGCGTTCTCGGCCTCGCCGCCTCTGCTCACCTTGAAGACGCCTCTTCCAGCTCTCGTGCAAAGAGGATAGGGTAACGGAGAGAAGAGGCAAGATGGACGCGTCCGTACCAACGGCCAGATTGACCGCCTCTCGGCACAGTGCCTCGCGAGCTTTGCCATCGATCTTTAGCCCCAGTGCAGTGAAGGTGCCACTGATAATCTCTCGAATTGCTGTTTCGTCGACCATGCGTGGGACCGGAAATACCCGGTCCGCAGCCTGCAGGATCTCACCAAGGAAGTCGAACCGATCGGCGGGCAATCCCATCACCACGCTGCACCGTAACCGCGCCGAAACTTGCTGTGCCTGGTTATCGAGCGATTGGAAGGCACCGCGGTTGATCAATGCGTCGCCTAACGCACCTAACACTTGAAGGAAGGTCTTCCAATCGTGCGCGGACCCCGAACCCTCCACACGCGCGCCGTCGAGTGCCAACTCACCTTGGTCGACAACGATCAACAACTTCGGAAGGCCATAGCCCAGAGGGGTCTCGAACTTCGTCTCCGCGATGATCTTCAGAAACCGCCGAGCCTCTTCTTCCGGCGCTGCCTCCAATCGCTGGCACAAAGACTCAGCCGATCCTAGCTCAGGCAGCGCAGCTGGGTTGGTAAGAGAAGCAGCCAAGAACTGGATTGGAGTTTGACTCTGCCCGCGCTCCGAGAGGGACAAAAAAGCAGAACGCCAGCCGAGTCTCCTCTGAGACGGCGAGTGTGCGCTGTTCATCAGACCTGCGCGCAGGAGAGAGGATTTACCTGTGCCGCTCTCACCGGTAACCACGACGAATTGTCGTGGCGCATCAAGCATCAATGCTCTTTGAGAAAGTTCTGCAATTTGCGGACCGCGACCCAGAAAGAACTTCGCTCGCTCAAGGTCGTACGAGCCGGGGCCCGGTAATTCAACGTGTACAGCCTCTGTAAAGTGCTGAGTGCTCCCCGGTGCAACGCCGTTGCCAGCGGTGAAGACGCCGGCAAAAACCCGCTCCAGATCTTCAAGCAAAGCTCTCTGGTCGGGACAAAATAGACTGGCATGTTGCTGGAGTCCATAAACTCTGCGCCAAAACGTCGTCATCCAGTCCAGCTGCTGAACATACTCCTTGCGTAGCTGTCGTTTCTCTTGCGGCGCTATAGGCGCAGACTCAATTTTCGCGCGAAAATCCCCATTTCCGAAATCGGGCTCACCAAGCACATCCGCTGTCCCTTTGAAAATCACTCGTAGCGGCGCGGAAGGAACACCGTCCTCAGATGGCAGAAAAACGTCGAAGAACTCGAACAAGACGCCGGTCAAAGGCACTTCCTCAGGCTGAAGCGGATGCGGTGACATGCCTGTAACATGCACCCAGTCATATCCCGCGCGCACCAGTCTGCTGTAGATGTCCTCTTTGAGGCCGAAGCTGGCCGGAAGGGGCGTTCCCACCCGCTCACCGAACAACACAACGGTCAGAGCTACTTCAGCTCGAGAAGGCGACCCAACTCCATCCTGCCACGTCGTAGCATGATCAAGATTCGCTGGATCGATATCTCGGTAGTCCAGTGCCTCAAGATTGGGCAGTCCATGTCGCCTGCCAAAATCCCGGACATGGGCACTCGTCAGGGCTGCCCATTCAGCCATATCACGCGAGGATGAGACGAAGACAATCTGCGACTTAAAAGACATTTCTCTTAGCCATAGTGGTCTATCATTGTGTCACGTCGCCCATCGACGCAACTGTTGCGGTTCGCGTCGAAGCTGATGGCCATACTTTCGTCAGCACCTCGGAAGCGCCCGGTAGAAGAACTGAAGCTCCTGCAAAAAGTTAAGCAGTTCAGCGATCTTGTAGTGTAGGCCTTATATGTTCTACTCGCGTTCGACGAGGAAAGTGATTCTGCTTTTGCCAAAGTCCTGAATTGATGTAACAGAATTACCGCCTGAAGCGATCGATCGGCGATATTCGCTGGCTTTTACCAGGGCCGCTGCTACCTTCAGCAGCGGAGGCCTCAGCGAACAGCAAAGGCAAATGTCACTCGGAAGGCAAAGCCCGTCTCACGGTGCCATTTGTGTGAATCGCCGATTGTTGACCCTTTCTTTGGGTCGCAGACAACTTTGGACCCTTGGTTGGGGCGATCATGGTTGCATGCGCTCTATCATTTGCCTCTGAGGGAAGATGACTTGCCCCCATCACATATCCTTTGGAGTCGATCATCGCCGTGAAATACTTTTAATCGGCGGTAACTCATTGACAACACAAGCCACGGACGGCTCGCTGAAGGCCTTTGGATACCCTTGGCGCCCGTTATTGGGCTCCAGTTTTTCGTTTGAGTCGCGAGCTAGCGAATCGGAAATTCACCTCACGAGTAAGCAGCCGCGGCGACCGCTTATGCGGCGGGCTGCGGCTCGGCAACGTGTTCCGCGCGGGCGTAGCCCTCATCGCCCCAATGCTGCCGCCCGAAATTGTGGGGCAGGCGCATCGATTGCTTGGTCGATGCCGCATACAGAATCCGGGCTATTTCGGGTCGAGTGCCCGCAGGATCCAGCTCTTGTGTGAAATTCAACCAGCCAGTCGCCTAGTTCGGATCCGGGTAAGTCATCAAGCGAAATCGCGTGCGACATCCATCCTGCAAAGCAGTGGGATGTATCGCTTAGGAGCATGCTCATCGGAGAAGCCCAAAGCATCCGGATTCCTGATAAGGTACGAATGCCGAGATGGTGTCATCGAGAGGTCGCGCACTCGGAGGATTGATTCCTGCGACGAAAGACCGACAGTGACGGAGGTCAGTCACAAATCGGACATTGGAGGAGCCGCGTCTGATTGGCTATTAACATTATATCTTCCACCAACATAAGGGCTTAGCTTCGTCGCTCACGCTGAGTGCAGGATGTCCAGCCATTGGCATGTTGCTTGCATGCCTGAACAATGTCGAAGGCAGACTGCCACAAGGTCAGAGCAAAGATAATGAATATGCAGTCAGTTTCTAATCCACTATCACGATGGGCGTTTATCAGTCTGGAAGAACGCAATCGTGCCTACAACAACGCGGCTGCTGTCTCCGTAAGCTCAACTCTCATTCAGGCAAGAGACCACGCCTCCGCATCATATCGTCCAACCCACAGCCACACTATCGACTTTCGTATGGCCCGAGCCAACGGCAAGCCTGGGACATCTATCCTGGCACCGACCCGTCCGCCCCCTGCTTGGTCTTTTTTCATGGTGGATATTGGCAGATGAACGGGCGCGAGAATTTTGCGTGTGTAGCCGAGGGTCTGGCACCTCATGGGTGGTCGGTGGCACTCCCTGGTTTTACGCTCGCGCCTGAAGCGAATCTCGAACAGATCATCGCAGAAAACAGGGCAGCGCTTGATTGGTTGCAGGACCATGTCACTCGGTACAAATTGGGCGGCTGGTTGGAGAGCGTGACGGTGGTACTACTCCAGACCAGAGCATGGAGTTCTGGCGAGGCCTGCTGTCACAAACAGTTCCACAGAAACTTGTTATCTATGCTGGTGAGGGTCATCACTTCAATAAAACAGGCCTAAACGATACACTTGCACGCGCCGCAATGTGGTTCGAACAATATATGGAAGAGCAAACAGTCGTGAAGAACTAAAAGCACGGCTATGCGCACTTACTCTAAGTACGCGCAGCTTCAATGTTAGAGGCTGTTATCCATTTTATACGGGACCTTTGAACCATACGAGAGCATGAGGGTGACGAAGACGTTGTCTCAGCGTAAGTCCTCGAAACTTGTCTCAATCCTGAGATCTCCGGCAGGCGTTGCCAGGCGCCATCATCTCCAATGCGCTTGAGTTCGGCCTAGTGCAAAACGCTTCAGCTTCAGTTTCGGAACCGGGCCGTTGGCTCCGAATCAGCCGACCTCATAAAAATGGCATGAAGGAAAGTTGCCAATCACAATTCGAGCCCGCATATCTCGCTAGCCATGAAGGTTTGCTTTTCTAATAAAACAGAAGCGATGCGGAACCATACGCACCGAGGAAATATGCACAAGGAAAACATAGAACTACTTGAATCATTACATCAGTTCATCACAATCTGGAAACTGATTGGAAAGCCATTTCCGCAGGTTGACAGCACGGACAGGCAGGGACTGGCGATCAGCTGGCCGAATACCGCTTTCCCCTTCTACAACTCGCTTTTCCTAGCCGAACAGTTGACAGATGCCAACATGCTAGAAAAGCACGTGGAGGAAGCGGCTGCCTATATGCGTGGTCGGCCATACGGCGGACTGTTTGTCTTGTGCCTGGATAATTTGGGTGGATCTGCGAAAGAAAACCTGGCCACCATTCTGGCCCGGGCAAGGTTTGCGCAGGCTATACCGATGACTGGTATGGCGGGCGACATCCTTCCGATGGAATCGCCCGGACACCCAGATCTTCGATTCGTACGAATTTCGGATGATTCGACGATACGGACCTTCGCAGAGCTCAACTGTGTGTCGTATGGTATTCCGATCGAGACAAGCCTCTCCCTGGTGAAAGAACAT
The DNA here is from genome assembly GCA_963725225.1 of uncultured Acidobacteriaceae bacterium. Classification (GTDB taxonomy): domain Bacteria; phylum Acidobacteriota; class Terriglobia; order Terriglobales; family Acidobacteriaceae; genus Silvibacterium. The sequence goes on along the minus strand of CAVRXY010000003.1, from coordinate 86,191 downwards.
ACACTCTGGCACGAGCATGCTTATGGATTTATCGCCTACAAAGGTGATAAACCAGTGTCGACAGCAACGGCAATCATCAACGAAGGTTGCCTCTTTCTTTTCCTGGTAGCAACGGCGCCCGAGGCACAACGCAAAGGCTATGGGGAAGCAACTGTGCGTCACGCTTTGCAGACAGCCCACGAAGCAACCGGCATCCGACGGACCGTGCTACATGCCACAGGAGCTGGATACTCATTATATCTGCGCCTTGGATACTATCCGACGGTGAAGTTCATAGGTTGCGTGCTGAAGAACTGATGGGAGCTAGCCGGGCGTTAACGTGTGATGGCTTGGCTCTCCTGACCGGGACTGTCTGTTGTTCAATTGACGCCGAATCGCCGTCTGAAATCCCGAGCCTAGGGCAAGTGGCATCACCCGAGCGCACCATATCTCCATCCTGGGGATCTAGGAGTCCGGGATCACTTGCGGTTGCCCAGATTCCATATGACTTACACGACTCGTCTGGGCAGCCGGACCGGCGGTACGTACGTGGTTACGACCGATGGCGGTTCTACCTGGAAATCCGGGGTCGTGCCGGGAGCTGAAGGCCTGCAATGCCGCGATGTCCAAGGCGTGAGTGAGCGACCAGGTCGCTTATCTGATGTCCATCGGGAACAACACCGGAGATTTTCGTGTTTACAAGACCGAAGACGGGGGCGCCCACTGGACCATTCAGTTTAAGAACAAGTCGGTGAACACCTTCTGCGCGCCGATGGGGTCAAGCGGATCAACACAAAATCCGGGCCCCCCAAGGCCTCACGGATAAGGTGGCGATGCTGCAGAGCCATGGAGGAGGAGCAAAATTCAGCACGATCGTGACTTCCCGTAATGAGAGGTGCAGCTCATGCAACGGTCTGGGCGGAAGGCCCTTCCTCGCAAATAGCCAACGACATAATCGCGGAGGCGTGGTTCGGCAGGCCGCTGTGCAGCCCGCCAGCTACCGAGATCAGATCGACGACCGGTAACGTCGATAGGGGTTTAGCCCGGCCGGTCCCATTGCCAATATTTTGCCATTCCCCAGATGCGCTGCCTGGGAGCTGGCTCTGGCAAAACGAAGCGGCCCCATTTGGAAAACGTGACTACAAGGTTGACACCTCTAGAGCGCCTCGGATACGGCGGTTGAAGGAGGCCGGCTCCGGGCAACGTCATCTGAGCATGAAATAAAGCGATTTACTTTCTTGTCACTCAGAGGAGCCGCCATATGATATTATTGAGGTGTTCCGAGGGGGGAAAATAAAAATGCCGATGAGGGCCCCGAAGTTGTTGTCCTTGTGGGTAAGCGTTTTCCTGTGCTCTCTAATCTGGGCGCAGGTGCAGACAGAAGTGCCTACGGTTGTACCCGGCGCCAGGCCCATCGCAGTGGAGCACATTAAGGTCCACGGCACGAGTCTTGAGGGGAACCTCGAGGGGGATTCCGTCGACCGCGACGTGATCGTTTTCCTGCCGCCCAGCTATAGCAAAGACACGCCTCGACGCTATCGGGTCGTCTATGCCTTACATGGTTATTCGATCGGGGCTGAGCAATGGACACACGAGATCCATGTGCCGCAGACGATTGAAGCCGCGTTTGCGCAGGGAGCCAAAGAAATGATCGTCGTGCTGCCGGATTCGAAGACGGTGCACAACGGGTCGATGTATTCGAGTTCTGTAACGACTGGTGATTTCGAGAAGTTTATCTTTCATGATCTGGTGGCGTACGTCGACGCCCATTACCGAACAATTCCGGACCGCATGAGTCGCGGCCTCGTTGGGCACTCGATGGGAGGTTATGGAGCTACGCGCATTGGCATGAAGCACGCCGACGTGTTCGGCAGCCTGTACATCATGAGTCCGTGCTGCCTCTCGCCGCGCCCGGCGGCGCCTGGAAATCCGGAGCTTCAGAAGGCGCTGGATTCAGTTAAAACCCCGGAAGACTCGGCAAAACTGCCGTTTTTCGCCCGCGCCACGCTTGCCAGTGCCGCGGCCTGGTCTCCCGACCCCAAGGATCCGCCGCTCTACCTTGACCTCCCGATGAAAGATGGTGCACTCCAGCCAGACATTCTTGCCAAATGGACGGCGAACGCACCACTGGCCTTCATCGATCAATACGTCGACAACTTGCGCGAATATCGCGCGATAGCGATCGATGTAGGAGATCAGGATGGCCTGCGCACTGATACTGCCAAGCTCCATGATGTCCTCGACAAATACGGCATCGCAAACAGCTTTGAAATTTATAACGGGACCCACACCAGCGCCGTGGCCGATCGTTTCCAGAATCACGTGCTGCCGTTCTTCAGCAAGGATCTGTGTTTCACCGAAGGGTGCCGCTGACCGGGTCCACCGAGAAAGGCAGACGAATATCGATGAAGATAAGAATTGCAGTTGTCGCTGCTGCGGTAATGTGGATAAGCAGCGCAGCAGCCACAGGTCAGAGCACTGAAGCGACCGAACCGAAACCGATCGTAGCCAACATCGATGTAAAGCAGACCGCAGAACCAGTTTCAAAGTACGAGTTCGGCATGTTCATCGAACACATCGGTACTCTCATCTACCGCAGTCTCTGGTCGGAGATGCTGGACGACCGGAAATTCTATTTCCCGATCTCATCCAAAGAGCCGGAGGCTCCGCCCCGGGCGCAGGGCGGCCCGCCACGGAGCATGCTTCGCAAATGGCGTCCCGTCGGTCCTGACGATGTTGTGGTGACGGACAGACAGCAACCCTTTGTCGGTGATCAGAGCCCGCGCATCCAATTGGACCCCTCCACCCAGCACGGCATCCGCCAATCCGGACTCGCACTCGTCAAAGGCAAGAAGTACACCGGACGCATCTGGCTTCGCGGCACACCCGGCAGCAAAGTCACGGTCGCGCTCATCTGGGGTGATAGTGCAAACGATCGCCAGGCCATCGCGATTCCGGCACTGACCACCGTCTATAAAAAGTTCCCTCTCGCCTTCACCGCCGGGGCCGACACTACCGATGCGGCCTTCGAAATCACCGCCACCGGCACCGGAGACTTCCATATTGGCGCCGTCTCCCTCATGCCTGCCGACAACGTGGAGGGCTTCCGGCCCGATACCATCGCCCTCTTACGCCAGATTCACTCCGGCTTCTGGCGCCTCCCCGGCGGCAATTTCCTTTCTGACTGGAGTTGGTATGACTCAGTGGGCGACATCGACAAGCGTCCGCCAATGTTCGACTATGCGTGGAACGCAATGCAGACGAACGATGTCGGCATGGACGAATTCATGACCCTTTGCAAACTCATCGGCACAGAGCCATACATCACCGTCAATGCAGGATTTGGCGACGAACACTCGGCAGCGGAAGAAGTCGAGTACATGAACGGCTCCGTCAGCACCCGCCTCGGCGCTATGCGCGCGCGCAACGGACACCCCGAGCCCTACCACGTCAGGTACTGGGACATCGGCAACGAGCCCTACGGAGCATGGCAGCTTGGCCGCACCGACCTCAAGTACTACGTCCTCAAGCACAACGAATTCGCGAAAGCGATGCTCAAGGCCGACCCCGCGATTACTCTCCTTGCCTCGGGAAACATGCCCCAGGCGATGGATTTGACCGGCGAGATGCGCGCCAAAGATGTCGACAATCTCAAAGCTGTCGAAGGCACACCCGAGGACTGGACCGGCGGACTTCTCGAGCATTGCTGGGGGAATTTCTCCGGCATTACCCAGCACTGGTACGCGCAGCCCGGCAGGCACTTCAATCTCCAAAAAGCAAAAACCCTGCCCTTGGACGCGCCGACCAGCGCCGGGTACGACACTGTGGAACAGACCCCTCTCGAATTCGCGCGTTATCCCGCGAATATCGTGCGCCTGAACGCCGAAGCATGGGAGAGATACCAGCAGCGCTTCCCGGCCATGCTCGATAAGAAGATCTTCCTCTCCATCGACGAGTACGCCTACTTCGGCGGAAGCAGAGGCATGGGCGCGAATCTCAAGCTGGCGCTTGCCTACGCGATGATCTTCAACGAGATGCTTCGCCACACCGATTTCCTGACCATGTCGGCGCATACCATGGGGGTCTCGACGCTCGACTACAACCCCACCTCCGCTACCATGAACACTACCGGGCTGCTCTTCAAACTCTACGGCGAGCATTTCGTCGGCTCGATTCCCGTCACCCTCAGCGGAAACTCGCCGCAACCCGCTCCCCAATACCAAATCGGGGGCGATCAGCCGAAGACGAACTCCGGCAGCCCGACGTATCCGCTTGACATGTTCGCCGCGCTGAACCCAGATCGCAAGTTCCTCACCCTTGCAGTGGTGAATGCGACGCAATCAGAACAGACGTTCGATCTCAACGTTGCCGGGGCGCGGATCGCAGGCGCCTCAACTCTTTCGCAGATGACCGGCAAAAGCTTGGATGCGGCCGACCGAGTCGGCCAGGCGCCACAGGTTGAGGTAAAGGAGACCACCATTGGCGAGGCGCCCCACTCTCTGACGGTTGCTCCTATCAGCATCAATATTTACCGGTTTCCAGTAGCGACACAGTAACCGGATGCAGCGCGCGGGAAGCTTGCTTGATTTCTTGGAGGTGGATCTTCAGGTGGAAAAGAAGACACATCGGACGATGCAATCCAGGCTGCTGATTTTCATGATGGTCGCCTCATGCGCACCAGCGATGGCTCAGACAACGAATCCCTGCGCCGATCTCGTGAACCTCAAGATTGAGGGCGTCGATATCACGAAGGCCGCATTCGTCCCGGCCGGCGCCACGGTTCCGCCTCCGTATCCCGGTGCTCCTGGCGTCGGTCCTCTGTCCGCGCACTGCCGCGTTGACGGTGTGATCAATCGCCGCAAGGGAGTTGGGGGCGAAGAGTTCGGGATTGGGTTCGCGGTGGCATTGCCCGAGAAGGACGCCTGGAATGGGGACTTCATGATGCAGGGTGGAGGCGGCGGCAATGGCGTGGTGGCTTATCCGGCAGGAGCCTCGTACTCCAGCGAGAAACCGGCACTGGTTCGCGGCTTCGCCGTCGCCAGCACGGATACCGGACACAAAGCTAAGACAGGTGCGTTCGATTTCTCCTTCATGCGAGACCAGCAGGCGTATCTCGATTTTGCCTACATGGCCAACGCCGAGGTAGCCGGTGTGGCCAAGCAGATCATCGCGCACTACTATGCGAAGCCGGCCGCTTACTCCTATTTTGTTGGCTGCTCCACGGGCGGACGCGAAGGCATGATCCTTTCGCAACGCTATCCCACCGTCTTCAATGGCATCGTCTCCGGCGATCCGGCTATGCGCACGGGGCTGTCCAATCTTGCCATTCAGAAATGGATTCCGGTGGCGTACAACCAGGCGGCTCCGAAGGACGCATCAGGCAAGCCTGAAATTGACAAGCTGCTCACCGATGGTGACCGCAAGCTCTTCATGGATGCCCTGATGAAGAGCTGTGACGCGAGGGATGGAGTGGCGGATGGAATGATCTTCGATCCCCTCGGCTGCGATTTCGATCCCGTAGTGCTCGCCTGCAAACCCAGCCAGAACGAAGGATGCATTGCTCCCGAGAAAATTGCGGCAATCAAGAAAGCTTTTGCCGGGCCGAAGAACGCATACGGCACGCAGGTCTATCCCGGCTTTTTATACGACGCAGGCATCACCATGAAGGGCTTTGTCCCGGGCCTGCTCGCTCTCGGCTCCAATGGCATCTTTGGCCCTTATACAACCGCGACCACAATCGATGTAGACAAAGAAGCTCTGCACGCGTCCGACCCACTAGTTGAACCGGCCTCCACAAATCTGTCCACATTCTCAGGCAACGGAGGCAAACTCATCTTCTTCCACGGCGACAGCGATCCCTGGTTTTCGCCGCTGGATACGCTGGAGTACTACAAATCACTGGCTGCAACCAACGGCGGTGGGGAGAAGCTAGCCGAATGGAGCCGGATGTTCCTGGTGCCGGGGATGGCACACTGCGGAGGCGGGCCCTCTCTGGATCAATTCGACATGCTGAGTGCGGTGGTGAACTGGGTCGAGAAAGACATAGCGCCAGATTCAGTGATCGCTACTGGAAAGACCTTCCCGGGCCGGAGCCGGCCGCTCTGCGCATATCCTAGACACGCTCAGTACACAGGAAGTGGAGACAGTGAGGACGCCAGTAACTTTAAATGCCAATGAACCCAGCAGCCCAAGCTCGTACAAGCCGTGCGTTCAGGCTCTCGAAATTTGTCGAGGGTGCCCGCGCTTGAGCAATGCTCAGAACGATTGATATCTGAACGCTCGCATTTTGGCGAACGCGAGCGATGGGTTGAATTATGCCACTCCCAGTGCGTGGCCAAGGATCTAACGTCTTCTGTTCCGAAATCTGAGCGCGCCACCGTTCGTTAACGGAAGAGCCTTGCGCCACTCCTCCACTCCTACGGTTCTATGTCTTCTACCGGTTCTACGCCCGCGAAGGCGATAAGATCTCCAACTTTGCCCTTAGAATACGTATACCTCTTGGTTTGAGGAGACTTTCATCCGCGTCATAGTCGTCGTCATACGCTGAGTGTGTCTCCGGCTTCTCGGTGCCAACGTGTAATGCATCTGCCGAATCCTCTGACGGACAATTTGGAACACCGCTCCGAGCTGAATCTCTCGCGCGTTACAAACGCAACAACTTACCTCCGAAATCAGCTCGGTCTCCAGCTTGGCATCCGGGCGGCAATTACGCATTACATAAGGAGGCACCGTGCAAGGAGGCAGAGGGATACGACTGTCGAGAGCGTCGACACACCTACACCCAGGCCGACCTGAAGATCAATCCGAAGCAAACCGCGACGATGTCGCTGGCTGTATACCCACAGAAGCAGCAGTACATGGGTTTGAATACCTTCCCGCCGCAGCCGGCCACGGCAGACCTTCACCAGCGTGGTTATGAGATTTATGGACAACACCGCGATGCGATCGGAACCGAGAGCGCGCTGATATCACAGCCCAGCTATAAGACTTACGACGCCGATGTAACGGCGCAAAGCGATGAGCCATACAAGCTGCTGATCGATAACACTGAAGGTGGCACTTCAGCCGACAGAATCGGAGCACTTGGCGTCTCGAGGGCCAGGAGCGCTAGTCTGCTGTTTCTGAAATAACTTGACTAATAGTGGAGCAGGGATATTCTGTGGGATATTATGCCTCTTCCCGCTGCCGCGCCCCTTGCACTGACTGAATCGGAGAAGAAACATCTGGTGAGGATGAGCCGTCAGCGCAGCACTCCGGGTGGCATCGCGCTGCGCATTCAGATCGTGTTGGCCGCCGCCCAAGGACGGGCGAACCGCTCCATAGCGCGGAAGCTCTCTACCTCCGTACCGACCGTGCTGCTGTGGCGGAACCGCTATGAGCAGGAAGGGATGGAGGGGATTGTTGAAGATCGTCCCCGCAGCGGCCGCCCGAAGCGCATTACCGAGGACCGCGAGGCCGCCATCGTGGAAGCCACGCTGAAGACCACGCCGAAAGATGCGACGCACTGGAGCGTGCGCAGCATGGCGCGGACCCAGAAAGTCAGTCCGGCGGTAGTGCACCGGGTCTGGAAGAAGCACAAGCTGCAGCCGCATCGTGTCGAGACTTTCAAATTCAGCAGCGATCCGCAGTTTGCCCTCAAGGTACGCGACATCGTGGGGCTTTATCTGCATCCGCCGGAGAAGGCCCTGGTGCTGAGCGTGGACGAGAAGAGCCAGATTCAGGCGCTGGATCGCACTCAGCCGATTCTGCCCCTGCGGCCCGGACTGCCCGAGCGTCGCACCCATGACTACAAGCGGCACGGGACCACTACTTTATTCGCTGCCCTGGACGTGCTGGAAGGCACGATCATCGGTCAGTGCCAGTCGCGACACCGGCATCAGGAATTTCTCCGCTTCCTGGAGCACATCGACCAGACTGCCGATCCGACCCTGGACATCCATCTCATCCTCGACAATTACGGAACACACAAGCATCCCAGGGTGAGGCAGTGGCTGGCGGCCCATCCCCGCTACCATGTGCATTTCACTCCGACCGGCAGTTCCTGGCTGAACCAGGTGGAACGTTGGTTTGCGGAAATCACGCGCAAGCGTATCCGGCGCGGCACTTTCCGCTCCGTTCAGGAACTCACCCAGGCCATCCATGAATACATCCGCACTTACAACCGGCAGCCACAACCTTTTCACTGGGTCGCCAGTGCCAGCCGTATTATCCGCAAGGTCAACAAGTATAAAGACACTTCAGAAACAGCAGACTAGTAAGTCATATCTTAGAGAACCTAGTGAAAGAAATCGCGCCCGGCTCAAATTCCGACGAGGTTCGGGCGCAACTTATCGGGCAGCTCGAAACGGCGAAGATTTTAAAGGCCGAAATGGAGCACGAATTAAAGCTTGCTGAATCGCGACGCAAGGCAGCGGAAACTGAACTGCGTGATGCATCCGGCGAAAGAACCAAAAAGGAAATTACGCTCGCACAGCTAAAGATGAAAGACCTTTGGACCATTGCGAGTGCAGATCCAGAACTAAATCGAAGTATTGAAACAGCGCTAGCCTCGTTGGGCATGCCCGCCGCGATAGACAGCCTTTCACAATTTCACACCACCGTAACTCAAGCAAAGACGCTCCGGAGGCGTTTCATCGCCGTAGCTAAACAAGTAGCCATGAATAAGAACCGTGGCGCGATGATTGGGCTGATGGCGCTGATCTTGATTCTATTGCCCATCACTAGTTGGGCCATCCACAAGATAATGACCGACCACGCTTTAGTGACTAAAGTGGAGGCATATGTGTTGCAGTTCGCAGCCTTTACGACAGCTGCAATCGCAATTTTACGTCCGCCAATACGGACCGTTGGCGAATACATATCTCGACTGGAAAAAGCTCGAATCGAAGCTCAGAATCTCATAGATAGGAAGCGTGCGGAACGAAGTAATGATGAGATCAAACTTGAATCAGAGATTGCCGTGCTCAAGGCAAGAGAATCTACCCAGGCCGATGAGACGAGCATGGCTACTGCTAGACTCCAAGAACTAGAGGCTAAGATATCGGAAATAGATACGGGTAAGAGTTTTAGCAAATTTCTGCTGAGTCGTTTTGAAGCGCAAGATTACAGGAAACATCTTGGGCTAATCTCGATGATTCGCTCAGATTTCGAGAAGCTCGGCGAGTTGCTAAAGAGCACCCCCACGACTACGGTGATGCCGAATGGAGTAGATCGCATTATTTTGTATATCGACGACCTAGATCGCTGCCCCAGCGAAAGAGTCGTCCAAGTCTTAGAGGCCGTGCATTTGCTGCTCGCGTTTGAACTGTTCGTGGTCATCGTGGGCGTCGATCCTCGCTGGGTGCTGCATTCTCTTGAGCAGAAATTTCCACACTTTTCGCTGACCAACCCTCTGGAAAACGGCTTGGAACAAGAAGCAATAACGACGCCGCAAAACTATTTGGAGAAGATTTTCCAAATCCCCTTCACGTTGCGCACCATGGACCAACAAGCCTTCTCAAACATGCTCACCAAGTTAATGCCGTATGTCGAGCCAAGCATTGCCACACCCGCTGATTCAACTGTTTCGTTTCGATCGAACGCAAATATTCAGGAATCAGATTCCGAGATCTCCTCTGGCCTACAAGCACCGACTTCAACTCGGCAGCCGGTTCATGACGAGACGGACGTTGAAGCCAAAACGACCAGTCAAGATATAGCTCCGACTGAGCAGGATTTCCCGACGTCCGAAGCTCCATACGGAGAATCCTCCCCGATTGAGGAAACAAAAGGGAAGCCAGAGGCAAAGGTCCAAGAGATTCATCGAACGCAGCCGAGAAGACTGGACCACATATCCCTTGTCATTCGTCCGTGGGAGGTGTCTTACGCTGAACGGATGTATCCGTTGATCATTACACCAAGGGCGGCCAAGCGCTTTACCAACACCTACCGACTCCTCAAAGCGTACCTAGAACCGAATCAGCTCGGAGCATTTGAAGGCACAGAAGCAAAGCCCGGGGAATTTCGCGCGGCCATGCTCTTGCTTGCTGTTCAGATTAGATTTTCTAGGGAATCCATTGCAATTTTCAGTGCGTTACGGACGACCCATGGGAATAATCTAAAGTGACAACGTTTTTTTCACAATTTCCACGAATTCGCCGGTCCGCTCGCGACAAAATTCGATATTGAAATGATCTTTAAGAAAATTCCTTACGATGCCTTCAGCGAAGACTTGGCCGATTACGTTGGCTGGATCCCATCAGTTACAAGATTCTCGTTTGGCAGCCATTGACCGACCTCAGAGCGTCTTGCAGCATCTTAAGTTTGTAATCGCATGAACGAAGCCGCAACCATCCGCGAGATTCTGGATCGCGTCAGTACCGTTGCCGTAGTGGGACTCACCAACCGCGAGGGCCGCGCCTCTCTCGGAGTTTCTCGCTTTATGCAGAGCCGCGGATACCGCATCGTCCCGGTGAATCCGCGGATCGAAAGCGCGCTCGGCGAAAAGTCTTACCCCACACTCGACGCGGCGGTCGAGGCCGTTCCCGACATCGCACTCGTCAACGTGTTTCGCGCTCCCTCGTATATACCGGAGATCGTGAAGGACGCCATCCGGCTGCACATTCCCTACCTGTGGCTGCAGGAAGGCGTCATCCACGAAGAGGCCGCCGCCTGGGCCGAAGCAGCGGGCATCAAAGTGGTGATGGACCGCTGCATACTGAAAGACCGCATGGCCGCCGGCTGGGAGCTGCCCGTCCAGGGGAAAACGCCTTCGGCGTAAAAGCTCAGCTGCTTTGCATGTGCTGCGCAATCTCCTTCACCGCCCGGTGCGCCGACAGCGCAGCCCCCTCCTGCCATCCGGCCAGGTGGCTCACGTAATCTCCGGCAATGAAGTAGCGTCCCTCCGGTTTGCTCAGTTCGTCGTACGCTGGCTTGGTTCCGGGGAAACCATTCAGCGCGAAGCAACCCAGGCTATAGGGGATCTTCTGCCACGAGACGTAGACCGGCTTGGCCAGCATTTGTCCATAGCCGGGATGCAGCGTCTCGACGGCAGCCCGCGATGCGGCCAGCTTGCCTTCCGTCGACAGCGCGCCGAACTCCGTAGGCGCGCCGCTGCCCCAGTCCTGCTGCTCAAAGTCGAAGCCGGAGATGATCACGCCCGTCTTGCTGAAGAGCTTCCAGCTCGGATACCAGACCAATCCCACGGTCTGCTTGGTGAAGGAAATTCCGCCGTAGATGTTGTACTTCTTCTCCCAGAAGCGCGGCGACTCCCACCCGATCTTGTACAGCGAGGCGACCTTCATGCCCTTGAATGCCTGCTTCTTCGCGGGAGAAAAATCCGTATCGAGCGTATCGAGAATCGTGATGGGCAGCGTGCAGATGCAGTAGTCGGCCTGCACCGTTTGCGTCGCTTTCGAAGCACTGTCCGTGTAGACGACAGTTACGCCCTTATCCGTCTTGCGCATCTGCTGCACCGGCGATCCATAGCGCACGATCGGCCCCAGCGATTTGGCGAAGGCGTATGGGATGCGGTCCATTCCGCCCACCGGCTGGAACATCGTCGCCTGCCAGTCGAGTTGCTCTTCGTACAACTCGCCCATGGAAAAATCCGCGACCAGAAGCTCGTGAAGCTTGAGCGGAGGGCGCAGCTTTTCTTCATCCGGACCTGCGCCGGGGCCGACGATCACGCCGCTGCGTTCCGAGCCCGTGTACTTGTAGTTCTTGTCGAGGTCGCCGTAGGTCTGCAGGAACGCCAGCATCTTCTCGGTGTCTTCCTTGCTCAGAGCCTGATCGAGTCCGTGCTGATCGATGCACTTGGCCAGCAGTTCCGATATCCAGCCGCGCGTATCGTTGACCACCTGCCGCTGTTCGACTGGCTTGCCACCGTTGAGATCCTTCGCCTGCATCAGCGTGCTGCGCGAGGTGTTGACCTCGACCTCGAGCGGCACACCCAGCTCTTCGCAATAGCCCAGGATGGTGCGATGAATCGAGGGCAGGCGCGCCGGCCCGGGATTCATGTAGTTTTCGCCCTCCCATTCGCAGGTTTGGACAGTGCCATCGGTGAACTCGACCTTGCTGCCGTTACGGAGGCTCCAGCTGCGGCCGCCGGGCCGTTCGCGCGCCTCGAGCACGATGCATTCGAAGCCCGCCTTGCGCAGCTCATAGGCGGAGACCAGCCCCGCGATGCCCGCGCCCAGAATCACAACCTTTTTGCCTGAGCCATAATTTGCGGGCAGTTGCGGCAAGGGAGAAGCCTCGGCAACCGTTGCCAGCAACCCGAGAGACTGCATTGCGGTAAACATCGCCCGGTAGCCGCCCGCAGCTGCCACGCGGGTAAGAAATGTCCTACGCGTCCAGGTCATAAGTCGCGCCCCCATCCAAAAGCGAAAGATATTGTTTTTATTCTGTGAACCTGATCATCAGTTTCACTCGGCCTTTCTATTTCCGGCAATCACTTCTTTGCGAACTTCTGCGGCGCATAAAGAAAACTTGTCAGCGCGTCGCTAACCGGCTGCCTCGGTGATTGCCGCACCCTTACCTTCGCGATCGCGGGAGCCCCGGGGTTCGCCCCATTTCATGCGCTTGCGCAGTTCAAGCAGTGGATTCTCTATCAGGTAGTACGAAAAGGACGCTGCGACGAGCGCGGCAATCAGGTTGACTGGCGTACGCGTGATCCAACTCTCGACGTCGCGATTGAGGAAAGGCATCTGCCACAGATACAGCGAATAGCTGATTCTTCCCAGCCAGACCATCGGCCGGGTATTCAGTGCGCGGCCTGCAAGGTCGCGGGGATTCATCACGACATGCAGCACGGTCAGCGCGATGCCCAGGTTCATCGCCAGTGCTCCAACCGTGTCAAACAGCATAAAAAGCAACCGGCTTTTCATGCTCAGGAACATCTGGCCCTCTGCCCGATACCGAAGTGAGTTCAATAGCAGCACCAACGCAGGAATCGCTATAAACCAGCGCGAGGAGGCAACACGAACGGCGCGCTCTTTCCAATTGCCTTCGGGTAACAGTGAGAGCAGGCAGCCGGCCGCCAATGAATCGCAGGCAGTAGGAAACCAATAGTGGTAATCCGCAGCCGGATTGAGAACCAGGACGAGCAATCGCAACACGGGAGGGACAATAATCGCCAGCAGAGCGATGCGAACGGCGCGCCTCGGCGTAGCCAGGCACAAGGCCAGAGGCCAGAGCAGATAGAACTGCTCCTCGACCGACAGCGACCAGATGTGGCCGATGTACCAGGAACGCTGGGGAAAATAATTGACGGTGTAGGTCAGCGCGTAAAGAATGTCATGCCGCTGCAATACGATGACCCCCGCCGCACCGAGCGCTGCCATCACCGCAACGTAGAACCACATCGCCGGAAAGATTCTGATCGTGCGGCGAATATAGAAGGCGCGCAGGGAAATTGTGCCCGAGCGCTCATGCTCCTGGACAAGCAGGCGGGTAATCAGCATTCCGGAGATGACGAAGAATATCCTGACACCCAGTGGGCCAAGGCTTGAAGAATGCCGGGTCGCCAGTCCCTTGACATTCAGCAGATGTGACACACACACCATGGCGATAGAAATCGCGCGCAGACCGTCGAGAGAAGGAATCCGGCCTTTTAATAAGTCGAAGTTAGACTTTTCCACGCTAATCTACCTGCCTGGCTCTCGGTGTGAATCCGGGATCGCTTCGGTCCTGAGGTTGAAGGGAGCTCTTCGCTCCAGCCGCGGTCGAAAAACGCGTCCATCGCGATCCAGCCGAACAGGACGACGGGAAAGCAGATTCGTGCAGGACGATTTGCGTCAAGCGAGCATCATCACGTGAAAAACAATCTGGCGGGGGATAACTTGAATCTTATTAGAAAAACGCGATCGCAAGGAACTCAATCCCCAATTCCGGTCAGAATGGAGCGTCGAAGCGAGCTGTGACACCTCCGGACGCCAGACGGCCTAAAATGAAATCCAGAATGCCGATGCACGTCCGATTTCTGAGACCAGTAATCATTGCCCTTCTGCTGCTCTCGTCCGCGCTATGGGCGGCTCCAACGGCGACCGCCCCTCACCTTACGGTGCAGATGGTCGTCCCGCCGGAGCAGATCTACCCGGGGCAGACCTTTACGGCGGGCCTGTACTTCAAGCTCGATAAGGGCTGGCATGTCTACTGGGTCAACGCCGGCGACTCGGGTGAGCCTCCCGCGATCAAGTGGAATCTGCCTGCCGGCATCACCGCCGGCGCGATCCAATTCCCCGCTCCCAAACGCCTTCCCCTGGGCCCGTTGATGGACTTCGGCTACGACAACGAGGTTCTGTTTCCGATTGCGATCCATGTCGCCCCGGACTTCAAACCCGCCGGACCCAACGTCACGCTGGCGGGTAAGGTCAGCTGGCTCGTCTGTCGCGAAGTCTGCATTCCGGGCAAGGCGCAGCTTTCCGTCGATCGCGCCGCACTCGCGCAGGCGCCCCCGCTCGACAAGGAAAACCCCGCGGACGCGCAGCTGCTGGAACGGTTCAAGGGCACGCTGCCCCAGCCGCTTCCCGGCAGCGATTCGGCCAGATTTCGCGCCAGTCCGAACGGCTTCGAGCTGACCGTCGCCACCGGCCACGAAGAGAAGTCCGGCGCCTTCTTCCCCTTCGAGCAGAGCGTGCTGGCAAACGCAGCTCCGCAGCCGGTGAAGCCGCTCAACAACGGCATATCCATCGCGCTGACCAAAGACGACAACCTGCACACTGCGCCAAAGGAACTGAGCGGCGTGCTGGTGCTGAGCGATGGCCGCGCCTATGTAGTTCACGCGACTCCTGGCGCACTCGCTTCGGCCAGCCTGATGCAATCGTCGGGCAGCATGCTGCGCATTGTGCTGCTGGCCTTCGTCGGCGGAGTCATCCTCAACCTGATGCCCTGCGTCTTTCCAGTGCTGTTCATCAAAGGGCTGGCGCTGGTGCAGTCCTCTTCTCACGAGCGCCACAAGCTGCGTCTGCATGGCCTGGTGTACACGCTGGGAATCCTGGCTTCCTTCTGGCTGGTCGTAGGCGTGCTGCTCGCGCTGCGCGGCGCGGGACACAACCTCGGCTGGGGATTTCAGTTCCAATCTCCGACCTTCGACGCGCTCATCGCGATGCTGCTCTTTTTTCTCGGACTGTCGCTCGCCGGACAATTCGAAATCGGCCTCACGCTGACAAGTGCCGGCTCTGGATTAGCGGCAAAGAGCGGATACACGGGCAGCTTCTTCACCGGTGTGCTTGCCGTGATTGTGGCTACGCCCTGCACAGCTCCGTTCATGGGAGCGGCGATCGGCTATGCCCTTTCGAACTCGGCTGCGGTCAGCTTCGCCATTTTCACCGCGCTGGCGCTCGGCCTGGCCGCGCCCTATCTGCTGCTGGCGTTCAATCCGGCGTGGACGCGTCTGCTGCCTCGTCCCGGCGCGTGGATGGAGATCCTCAAGCAGGCCGTGTCCATCCCGATTTTCGCCACCGTCATCTGGCTCATCTGGGTCTTCACGCAGACGGCGGGCACCGGCGCACTGGTTGATCTGCTGATCGCAATGCTGCTGCTCGCTGTAGCCGGCTGGATTCTCGGCCGCTGGCCGGCGAAGGCCGGAGCAACGGTGGCGGCAGTCCTCGTTTTAGCTCTCGCCGTCGCGCTGCCGGTGATGGCTGTCCGCCGGGCGACTCCTTCGCCGGGTGTCGTGAATGCCGAGACAGCCGGCACCCAATGGGCTCCGTTCAGTCCCGAGCTGGTCGCAAAGTACCGCGCGCAGGGACGTCCGGTCTTCGTCGACTTCACCGCGAGCTGGTGCCTGAGCTGCCAGGTGAACGAGCGCGTGGTGCTCAGCCGCGCCGACGTGCAGAATCGCCTCAAGACCAGCGGCGTCGCGCTCGTCCGCGCCGACTGGACCCGTCACGACGAGACCATCGCCCAGACGCTGGCTTCACTCGGACGGGACGGCGTGCCGACCTATGCGCTGTACCCCGCCGATCCGCAGGCACCCCCGGTGCTGCTCCCCGAAGTGCTGACACCCGACATTGTTTTCAACGCACTGGACAGCATCAAGGCCGCGCCCGGTCACACGACGTCCGGTTTATAGAAATTTCAGGAAACAAACCCGAATAAACTCCCGTCTAAGCGCCATATAGGAGGCTTCCTCCATGCGACTCCGGACCCGTATCTGGACAGTGGCTCTCGTTGCCGCCTTCGCCTTCACTCTCACCGTTCTGGCCGCCCGCGTCGGTGATCCCGCTCCTGAATTCACCGGAACGGACTCCCACGGACAGACGCACAAGCTTTCCGATTATCGAGGCAAATTCGTTGTTCTGGAGTGGACCAACAACGGCTGCCCCTTCACGCAGAAGCACTACAACAGCGGCAACATGCAGTCTCTGCAGAAGGAGTGGACCGCGAAAGGCGTAGTGTGGCTGACCATTCTTTCCTCGGCTCCCGGGGAGCAGGGCTACATGACCGCCGCTGACGAGAACGCCTACATGAGCAAGGTCCACGCCGATCCAACCGCGGCGATCCTCGATCCTACCGGCGCCATCGGGCGCGAATACTCGGCGAGAACGACGCCGCACATGTTCGTGATCGATCCCAGTGGAAAGCTCATCTACGCGGGCGCGATCGACGACCATCCCACGCCGGACCCGGAGGACATCAAGTCCTCGAAGAACTACGTCTCCGAAGCGCTCACCGAAGCGATGGCCGGCAAGCCGGTCGCGACCTCATCGACGCGTCCCTACGGATGCAGCGTTAAGTACGCAAGCGGCGGCGAGTAGGAAGCACAAGCAACTTCACCGGCTTCGCGCCGTCCTAAAGCGGATAGCGCCCCTTCTCGATCGCAGCTCGCGCTATCGTGCGGCTGAGTGAGATCGTGTCCGCGGGCTCATGTTTTACCAGGCGGCGGTAAATTGCGAGCTGCGTGCGCAGCATGTCACCCTCGGCGACCGCGGCAATCACCTGGCGCGCTGCCGACTCGATGATGTGGAACGCTGTCGCCGCGTAAAGGCGCGTCATATCCGCAGCCAGCCCCGCGTTGGAAGACTTTGCCGCAGCCAGCTTTCGCGCGCGGGACAGCGCGGAGTCGAAAGCATAGACCTCCATGATGATGTCCGCCAGCGCAGCCATCACCTCCTGCTGGTCGGCAAGGCCATTCATGTACTTCTGGCTCGCGGCACCGGAAGCAAACAGCGCCAGCTTCTTCGCATTGGCCAGCATCTGCGCCTCGCGCGCCAGCGGATCGTCCGCACCGTCTCCCTCGCCAAACGACGGCGGCGACATCAGCTCTTCCATAAGCTGCTTGATGGCTGCCAACAGGGGCAGCTGCCCGGTCATCGCTCGCTTCATCAGGAAGCCGGTGATGATGAGCCGGTTGATTTCGTTCGTGCCTTCGAAGATGCGATTGATGCGCGAGTCGCGATAGGCGCGCTCCGCGGGATACTCCTCGACATATCCATAGCCGGCGTAAATCTGCACGGTGTGGTCGACGACCGCGTCCAGCATCTCCGAGCCCCAGACTTTCAGAATCGAGCACTCGACGGCGTACTCCTCGATGCGCTTCTGAATCTCGCGCGAGTTGTGCGCTTCAGCTTCGGGAATCGCGGCCAGCGCCGCGTCAATCGCTCCGATCGTGCGGTAGGCCATCGATTCGCCGACATAAATGCGCGTCGCGGAGTCGGAAATCTTCTGTTGGATCAGCCCGAACTCGGAGATCGATTTGCCGAACGCTTTGCGCTCCTTCGCGTAGCTGATGGCGTTGGCCAGCGAGGTGCGCGATCCCCCAAGGCAGGCTGCTCCCAGCTTGAACCGCCCGATGTTGAGAATATTGAAGGCGATGTGGTGGCCCTTGCCTGCCTCGCCTAAAAGATTTTCCGCAGGAATGCGGCAGTCGTTCAGGATCAGAGGGCAGGTCGACGATCCACGGATGCCCAGCTTGTGCTCCTCGGCACCGACCGTCAGCCCGGAAGTGTTGCGCTCGATCAGAAACGCCGACATCTTTGCTTTGCCGGGGTCAGGATCTGCGGGATCTGCGATCTTGGCAAACACCGTGAACAGATCGGCGAAGCCCGCGTTCGTGATCCACATCTTTTCGCCGTTCAACACGTATTGATCGCCGTCGCGAACGGCGCGCGTGCGAACATTCATCGCGTCAGAACCCGACGACGCCTCCGACAGCGCGTAGGCCGCGATCCACTCTCCGCTGGCCAGCTTCGGCAGATACTTCCGCTTCTGTTCCTCGGTCCCATACCACACGATGGGCAGCGTGCCGATGCCGACGTGTGCGCTGAAAGCAACGCTGAAGCTGCCCAACACCGACATGCGGTCGGCAACGATGGCCGAGGTAACCTTGTCCATCGCCAGGCCGCCGAACTCCTCGGGAATGTCGACCGCCATCAGACCAAGATCGCCGGCCTTCTTCAGCAGCCCGCGCGTCACATCGAAGTGCTTGGCCTCAATCTCATCGGCAGCGGGCAGCACTTCGTTCACCGCAAACTCAGCCGCGGTGGAAGCGATCTGCTGCTGCTCATCGGAGAAATCTTCAGGGGTAAATATGCTGGCGGCATCAGCTTCATTCAGCAGAAAGCTGCCGCCCGTTACGACAACAGATGGCGCAAGAGTCGTGGCCATGGGGTGTTTCGCTCCTCGTATGCATCTTCAGCTCATTCCGCCGCAACGGGACATGGTACTCCGTTTTTGTCGATATTGGATTAGCGAACCTGGGATTGTAAGTCAATAGCGTCCGTGCCGAGTTTCGAGGAAATCTTCTGCCTGGAATACGCGCCCGCCCAAGATCTTTCTGCGGCGTGCCTCGAAATCTGGCCACTTAACTTGAGTGGATGACCCTTTGTCCGGAACAATTCGGGCGACGACACGATTACGATCGATGACGTCGATAGTCAGCCCAACCTTCAGCCATGCTCTAATCTGGCGGACATTGCGAAATTTGTGGATGTCGATGGACGGCATACGGATCGGCCTTTGTGAATTACATAACGAATTAATTCAACCTGGTTCCGCAACTGCATTTTAGTCCGAGGTACGCATCTCTATTTGGTAGTTCTCAATATTTTTGCAAAACGCAAAACCTAAAGCAGTGAGCCGCGCCATCGTTGGAGTTATCCCGCTTCCATCACCCCATTGTCGCGGGGTCAGCAGACCAAATTCCGTTAGTCTCTTTTCATGAAGTCCAACGAGCCCCGTGATCTCATGACCTGCTGCCTTCGCCATTCGTGATTCCCAAGTAGAATACGTCGTATTGCTATCGTACTTACTACTCTGCTCATGCACGATCTTCAGGAGAAAAAGTTCCCCGGAGTCCAAAGTTTTTGCAATCTGCCACAACTGGTACGCAGCGATTTGCTCACCATCCGAGGCGTTTACCTTATTGACCGCAAAGAACATCGCCTTCAGAGCCTCCAGTTTGTCGGGATCGGGCGATTCCTCATCGATGATTTTCATCAATTCGACCCAAGTCTGAAACCCATACCTTCTATCGGCAAAGTCGTCCGGTATTCGACCCGTTTCGCGTAATTTTTTGAATTCCGCCGCGAATTGCTGAAGATGCTTTCCTTTCAAAAGACCCTGAACTATCCTTCCACCAGCCGCAAAAACACCTCTCGAACCAACTGCAAGAGCGCCGGTAATTGTTTCTGGAATATAAGAGAGGGGCTGTTCAAGAAATTCCTCGAGAATCTCCGGTTCTTGAAGCTTGACGATGTCGGAGTAATCGCGGCGTTTAGTCACTAGGGAAACTTCATCAGCCATTTGGATAAACCCTCGCAACTCAGCTTCAGTTCAAGCTCTCAAACACTCCAGCCGCGCCCATCCCGCCGCCCACGCACATCGTCACCAGTCCATAGCGGAGCTTGCGCCGTCGCAGTTCGTGCAAAATAGTCGCCGTGAGTTTCGCTCCGGTGCAGCCCAGAGGATGCCCCAGCGCGATTGCTCCTCCATTTACGTTGACTTTGGCCGGATCAAGCCCTGCTTGTTGGATCACAGCCAGCGCCTGTGCGGCGAATGCCTCATTCAGTTCGATCAGGTCGATCTGATCGAGGGTAAGGCCGGCAAGCTTCAACGCCTTGGGAATCGAGTACACCGGACCAATGCCCATGATCTCCGGCAGGCACCCTGCCGTGGCAAAGCTGATAAAGCGCCCCAGAGGCTGGATGCCGAGTTCTTTCGCGCGCTGCTCCGAAATCACTACCGCCGCCGCGGCGCCATCCGATGTCTGCGATGAATTTCCCGCCGTAACCGTGCCCTGCGCGTGAAATACCGGCTTCAGTTTGGCCAGAGCTTCAGGGGACGTGTCCGCGCGCGGACCTTCGTCAGTGGCAAATTCGGAAGTCTTGACGCTCGGCTTCGACGGCTTGCCGTTCGGAGTAATATTTGTCACCGTAACCGGCACAATCTCTTCCTGGAAGTGTCCGGCGTCGATTGCGGCCAGCGCCTTCTGATGACTGGCCAGCGCAAACTCGTCTGCCTGCTCGCGGGTAATGCCATATTTCTTTGCGAGGTTCTCAGCGGTCAGGCCCATCGACAGATAGGCATCCGTGTAATTCTCGATGAGCCATGGATTCGCGCTGAGCTTGTTCCCGCCGGAAGGAATCATGCTCATCGATTCAGTTCCTCCCGCCAGGACCACCCGCGCCCGGCCTGCGCGGATTGAATCCGCAGCCAGCGCGATCGCCTGCAGGCCCGACGAACAGAAACGGTTAATGGTCATCGCCGAGACCTCGACCGGTAGACCCGCGCGCAGGCTGGCAATGCGGGCCACGTTGGTTCCCTGCTCCGCCTCGGGCATGGCGCAGCCGAGAATCACGTCCTCGATTTCTGCTGCGTCAATAGCAGGCACTCGCTGCAGCGCGCCCTGGATAGCGGTGGCGGCAAGATCATCGGGAC
Organism: uncultured Acidobacteriaceae bacterium; assembly: GCA_963725225.1. Taxonomy (GTDB): domain Bacteria; phylum Acidobacteriota; class Terriglobia; order Terriglobales; family Acidobacteriaceae; genus Silvibacterium. The sequence continues at coordinate 65,353 of CAVRXY010000003.1, read as the reverse complement.
GCGTGGTAGCCAGCGTTCCCTTGGGAGCCTTGCCTACTGGGGTGCGAACGGCGGCGGCGATAAAAACTTCAGTCATAATGTTTCCCTGCGCTCCTGATCATACGCGGCATATATGCCATCGGCGCGAGCGCTCGCCGGAACAATCAATTCGAGTTGTCGAGGACGATCCAACTACCGTTCTCGAAATAATGCGTGGTGGATGATTTCTCCACGAACGCGTCGTCGATTCCATCGTGATCAAATCCGTTGTGCGAGGAAGGGACACCCTTTGCTGCGCGCATCTGCGAAGGACCGCGTCGCGCGATTCCCCACGCGGACCCGTAAGCGCCCACCACCTCCGAGCCGAGCCATTCGGTATCGCGCTGCCGGCGCAATGGGATGGGCGCGGAAAGCTTTGACTGGAAGAATACGTACAGCGTCGTCGATCCATTCACCGAGCACAAAACCGCCCAATCATCGCTTCCCTTCCGCTCCAGCGAGGCGTGAACGACGTTTTCCGGCGCCCGTGCCTCGTAGGTCTGCGGAACCATGCAGCTTCGCTCATTCAGTTGCGCCGAAACTGCGGGCGGCATTGCCGGAAACGACGTCACCGGCAGCAGGCGAATGCGATAGACAACTTCAGCGCCGCTCGGCAGGCGCACCCACCCGGTTTCGATCTGCTCGGTGGACCGCGCTGCCTGATTGGACTCCTGAGCAGGCGCGCGCCATAGCCCGCCCACCGCCGCTGCCATAAGAGCGGCGCTCATCATCACCGTAACTGCGCGAAAAATCATTAAGCCAGCGAGTACCAGCGCCCTAATTCCTGAGCGGCTTGCCTGTCTGCAGCGTATACGCAATCCGCTCCTGCGTCCTGCGCTCGCCGCACAGTGAAAGAAACGACTCGCGCTCAAGATCAAGCAGATATTGCTCAGTCACCAGCGAACCCGGCGTGAGCGAGCCTCCGCACAGAATGCGTGCCACATGAGTGGCCACCTTCACATCGTGGTCGCTGATGAACTCGGCCTGCCGCATCAGGTGAATTCCCAGTTTCAGCGTAGGCAGCACGCCCTCGCCGGGAACGGCAACCGTACGCGGCGTCGGAGCCGTGTAGCCGGTCTCCGCCAGATAGATCGCCGTTTCACGCGCGTCGAGCAGGAGACGCTCGCGGTTGATGGTGATCTGGTCGGCCGGCGCAAGCAGATCCAGCGCGCGCGCCTCTGCGGCCGACGTCGAAACTTTCGCCATAGCAACCGTCTCAAAGCGCTGCCGCAGAGCGTCCTGCAAATCAGCCGACAGTGCAAAGCGCACGGGCGCCGTCGCGGGATCGATGCCGGATGAAGCTTGCGCCGCGTCGATCGCGTGCAGCGCCATCTCCTTCGTGCCGCCTCCGCCGGGCACCAGCCCTACCCCCGTTTCCACCAGACCCATATAGAGCTCGGCATGCGGCTGGCGGCGCGCGGCATGCAGCGAAATTTCTGTTCCTCCTCCCAGGCAAAGATTGAATGGCGCCGCGACCACCGGACGCGGGCAGAACTTGATCGACGCCGTCATACGCTGGAAGGCGCGCACCGCCATCTCAACCTCGTCCCATTCGCCTTCCTGAATGCCGAGCAGCAGCTGCATGAGATTCGCACCGACTGAGAAGTCGCTCGCGTCTCCGCTGATGACAAAGCCACGGAAGTTGCGCACGTGCTCGCTCGCAGGATTGAGCGTCTGCGTAATCATCGACACGATGTCGTCGCCGATGGCGTTCTTCTTCGAATGCAGTTCCAGCAGCGCGATGTCCTCGCCGATGTCAATGAGCGAGCAGCCCGCATTCTTGCGAACCACCTTATTCGCGCGCCGGAACGTGGCTGCACTCGCGATGCCCTCCGACTGCTCAATCTTCTTGTAGCTGCCTGTTTGCGGATCATAGACACGGCGACCGTCGGGTCCGTCACCGTACCAGGAAGTCTTGCCTGACGCGAGCATCGCCTCTGCCAGCGGACTTACATGCAGACCCGCTTGGTGCAACCGCGACACCGTTTCGGAAACGCCAGCGGCGTCCCACATCTCGAAGGGCCCAAGCTCCCAGTTGAAGCCCGTTCGCATCGCGCGGTCGATGGACGCAGGTGAATCGGCGATTTCCGGCAGCGTCTCCGCCGCGTAATTCCAGATGCCGGTGAGCAGCGGAAAGAGAAACGCAGCCGCCTTGTCCTTCTTCAGATCACCGCCCAGCACCAGCCGCAGACGCTCCGGCAACGACTCGGCATTCTTCGCCATCTCGATCGACGGAAACTTCGGACGCGCGGCGGGACGATACTCCAGCGTGTGCCAGTCGAGCGCGAGCCGGTTGCTCTTCGGATCCTTCACACTGGGATCTTTCTTATAGAAGCCCTGCCCTGATTTATCGCCCATCCATCGGCGCTCCAGCATCGTTTCGATAAACGGCGGCAGCGTGGTCGCGCTCGCATCGCTGCCGCGCGATTCTGCGAAGTTTCTCGCCACGTGCGCGAGCACATCGATGCCCACCATGTCCGCCAGGCGAAACGTCCCCGTGCGCGGCCATCCAATGATGGACCCGGTCAGCGCGTCCACATCCTCAATCGTAAGATTCTGCTCCTGCATCAGCCTCACGGCGGTCAACATGGAGAAGACTCCGATACGATTCGCGATAAAGTTTGGCGTGTCCCGCGCATAAACGATGGACTTGCCCAGCCGCCGGTCGGCGAACTCAGCGATGGCCGCAACCAGCGCCGGGTCGCTCTCCTTTGTCGGAATAATCTCCAGCAGCCGCATGTACCGCGGCGGATTGAAGAAGTGCGTGCCAAACCATCGCCGCCGAAATTCTGCCGGTGCATTCGCAGCAATGGACGCGACGGGAAGACCACTGGTGTTGGTCGTGATGATGGATTGCGCTCCGACATGCGGCGCAATCTTTGCCAGCAACGCCTGCTTGATCGCCAGATCTTCGGTGACCGCCTCGATGATCCAGTCGCAGTCCTTCAACCCGGCGAGATCGTCTTCGAAGTTTCCTGGCGTTATCAGCCGCGCGGATGCAGCGTCGTAAAACGCAGCCGGCTTGGCCTTCAGCAGCGCGGCGATCGCGCCGGTAGCGATGCTGCTCCGCGCCTTCGCGTCGGCATTGCCGGGCGGAACAATATCGAGCAGCAGGACAGGAACTCCAGCGTTCGCCAGGTGCGCGGCGATGCGCGAGCCCATCGCACCTGCTCCGAGAACAGCAGCGCGGCGCAGAAGCGGAGGGGCGGTGCGGACTGGAATCTGTTCGGCGACTGCGGCGCTCATTCTTTTCGGCTCCCGTGACTTCGCTATGCACCGCAACCTGCACGGTGAGACGGCGTGCGAATCCGGAGGCAGAATACTGAGCGCCGTAGGCGCGGGTCAAGCAACGCCCGTCGCCCAGGCCGCCACAAAATCCGAATGCTACAATTCGCCCCACCGGAGGAACGCATGACGGTAATTACAGGCCATCGCGTTGTCATCGCAGTCCTTGGCTCGCTCCTTCTCGCAGCGGCCGGGGTCATCTACTCGCAGCAGACCGCTTCGCAGACGCAGCGCTTCCCGCAATTTGAAAACGACGACGTGAAGGTCTGGAAGTCAGTCGTGCTTCCCAACCAGCCGCTGACCATGCACCGCCACGATCATCCGCGCGTCATCATTGCCTTGAAGGGCGGAACGATGAAGATCGTCGACCAGAACGGCGCCGAGGAGCAGCACGTCTGGGATACCGGAAAGGCCTATTGGCTACCCGCAAACCCGCCCGGCACCAAGCACGCGGATGTAAACGCCGGCACTGAGCCCATTGAGGTTATGGTCGTTGAACTGGAAAAAGAAAATTGAGCCTTGCCGCCTGACAGCGCGTCGAAAGCGAAAGGAGCATTCATGAAGATTCTTGTTCTGATATCGCGCATTTTGCTGGGTCTCGTCTTCGTCGTCTTCGGGTTGAACGGTTTCCTCCATTTCATACCAGCCCAATTGCCGCCGGGCCTGGCAGGGCAGTTCGCCGGGGCCATGCATCAGTCCCACTACGATCTCGTTGTCAGCGCCATTCAGGTAATCGGCGGCGTGCTGCTGCTCGTGAATCGCTATCTCCCCCTCGCCCTTACGCTTCTCGGACCGGTGATTGTCAATATTCTGCTGTTTCACGCACTTCTCTTCCCGCAGGGACTGGCTCCCGGCGTCGTTGTCGCCGCTCTTTGGCTCATCCTGTTCTTCCGCTATCGCGAGTACTTCTCGGGCTTGTTCGTGCAGCGGGCCGCCTGAGAGTCCAATTCCCTTCACTTTTGCCGCCACCGGCACCGTCCTTGCGGTTAAGCTAGCGGGGAGCGGAGGAGGGCATCGAATGCCTGCAGACACGGCGAACAAACCTGCCGGAATAAGCATTGCGGCGATCGTTTTGGCGTTGATGGCGATTGTAGGATTGCTGGTCGCGGGCCTTCTGGTCGCTGTTCTCTTCCTGAAGCATTATCCCATCGTTCCCAACATCCCGATGGTGCGTCTTTTCGTCGTCTGCTTCGATCTGCTCATGTTCCTGCTCGTCCTCTGGAGCATCTGGACAGTGGTCGGCCTCTTCCAGTTGAAGCCCTGGGCCCGCTTCTCCATCCTCGCGCTCGGCGCGCTCGACCTGTGCTTCTTCGGGGTGCAGAGTGTGGGCCTGCTCATGCTGCGCAGCCGCTCCGATTTCTCGATGACCATGCCCACCGGGCCCAACGGCATCCATGTTTCGACGCTGCTGCTGGAGATCGCTGCCTTCGACGCCGTGCTCGCCCTGATCGGAGTCTGGTGGCTGGTCTACTTCAGCCTCTCGCATGTGCGGCTGGCCTTTGTCGGCGAACACACCTCCTGAATCGCCGCCGGCCTGCCACATTTACACTCACCCGCAGGATGCTATAGCGTCAAAGTTGTGTGCACGCCAATGTGTGTCTCATTTGCGTGCGATATGGTTCTGTCGAGGTCCCATGAAATTTTTCTCTGCTGCGCGCTGCACAGCGCTGCTGTGCTGTCTGGCAATCGCCGCGCACGTCTCCGGCCAGGATATGGCCAGCCCGGCGCATTTCCTCGCCGATTTTGAGAAGCGCGTCACGGTTAAAGTCCTGCCCAACGGGCTCACGCTGATCGTCTGCGAACGTCCCGAGGCGCCGGTCTTTTCCTACTTCACCATCGTCGATGCCGGCGACGCGAACGATCCCGGCGGCCAGTCTGGCCTCGCGCACATGTTTGAGCACCTGGCCTTCAAGGGCACCAAGGACATCGGTACGACCGACTACCCAAAGGAAAAAATCGCGCTCGATAAGGTGGAAGCCGCCTACGCCGCATACGATGATGAATTCCGCAAGCGCGTGGGCAAGGATCCCGCGAAGCTGAAACAGCTTCACGACGCCTTTCTCGCAGCGCAAAAGGACGCCCAGCAGTACGTCATTCCCAACGAGTTCACTGAGATCGCCGAGGCCAACGGCGCATCCGGCCTGAACGCCCAGACCAGCCTCGACGATACGCAGTATTTCTGGAGCATGCCCGCGAACCGATTCGAGCTATGGGCCTACATGGAGAGCGACCGCATCGCCAACCCCGTTCCGCGCGAGTTCTACAAGGAGCGCGACGTGGTGATGGAAGAGCGCCGCATGCGCGTCGACTCCAACCCCATCGGCCGCATGGAAGAAGAATTCCTCGCCGCCGCCTACGTCGCTCACCCCTATCACCGGCCGAATGTCGGCTGGGCGAGCGAGCTCAGCCAGATTACCGCCACCGAGGCCGCGGCATTCCACAAGACGTATTACGTCCCCGCCAATATTGTGGTCGCTGTCGTTGGCGACGTGAAGGCCGGCGAAGTAATGCCCGTCCTTGAGAAGTATTTCGGCCCCATTCCCGGCGGCCCCAAGCCGCCTGAGATGACGACGGTCGAGCCTCCGCAGACGGCGGAGAAGTCCGTCATCATTCGCGAGGCCACGCAGCCGCTCTACCTCGAGGGCTACCACCGGCCTGACTATCTCGATCCCGACGACGCAGTATACGACGCCATTCAGGACATCTTTTCCAACGGCCGCACCTCGCGCCTGTACCGCTCGCTGGTGCGCGATCAGCAGATCGCCGCCGTCGCCGAGGGCTTCAGCGGATTTCCCGGCGACAAGTATCCCGGCCTCTTCGCCTTCGCCGCCGTGCCCAACCAGGGACACACGCCGCAGGAGATGCGCACCGCCATCCATAAAGAGATCGACAAATTGAAGACCACAGACGTGACCGACGAAGAGCTCGCCATGTTCAAAACCCGTGCTCGCGCCGACCTGCTGCGCGGCCTCGGCGAAAACCAGGGACTCGCCGAGCAACTGGCCATCTACCAGTTGCGATACGGCGACTGGCGCGAGCTGTTCAATCAGCTCAAGAAGATCGATGCCGTCACCAAGGCCGATGTCCGCCGCGTGGCGAACAAGGTCTTCGTCGAGAACAACCGCACCTACGCGATGATCGAATTCGAGCAGCCGCAACCGGAAAAGACCGCCGCGGCAGCGCCCGCTCCGGGAGGTGCGCAGTGACCAGATTCCGCATGCGCCTCCTGCAGAAGACTCACCGCAATCGCCGACCCTTGAAAGCTGCCATCCTGATGCTCGCCGCCATGACCGCCCTGGTCTTTGCGTCGGAAGGCTTTTCGCAGCAAACGGTCACTGTTCCGCCTGACGCGAAAGCCGGGCCCCAGACAGAGCCATGGATGAAGATTCCCGTGCCGCCGCTGCCGGCCTTTCATCCTGAGAAGCCCAAGCGCATCGAGTTGAAGAACGGCATGGTCATTCTGCTCGAAGAAGACCACGAACTTCCCTTCATCAACGGGACCATCAATATTCGCGGCGGCGAGCGCGATGTCCCCGCCGCCAAGGCCGGGCTCATCGACCTCTACGGCGAAGCCTGGCGCACCAGCGGCACGGCGACCCAAAACGGCGACAAGCTCGACGATCTGCTCGAAGCCAAGGCCGCCAAAGTGGAGACCGGCGGCGACATCGACTCGACAGCCGTCTCCTGGTCGGCCCTCACCAAGGATGAGGATCAGGTATTCGCCATCGCGGTCGACCTGCTCGAGCATCCCGCCTTCAGCGAGCAGAAGCTGACGCTCGCCAAGCAGCAGGCCGTCGCCGGCATCGTCCGCCGCAACGATGATGCCTCCGAGATCGCGGAGCGCGAGGCTGAGAAGCTTGTCTATGGAGCCGACAGCCCGTACGGGCGCCAGCCTGAGATCGCCACTGTCATGGCAGTCACCGTCGCCGATCTGGAGGCCTGGCACAAGAAATCCGTCTTCCCCAACAACATGGTGGTCACTGTCGTCGGCGACTTCAATTCCGACGATATGGAAAAGAAGCTGCGCGCCGCCTTTGAATCACTTCCCCGCGGACCGCAGTGGCCGAAGCTCGAAACCCAGTTTCCGGGACCGAAGCCCGGCCTCTACGGCATCGATAAGTCTGACGTGAACCAGAGCAATGTCTGGATCGTCGGCCTTGGCACCGAGCGCAACAATCCCGACTACTACGCGCTCGCTGTGATGAACGAAATCTTCTCCGGCGGCTTCGGCTCGCGTCTTTTTCAGGACGTGCGCACCAGGCAAGGCCTCGCCTATTCGGTGAGCGGCGGCTATGGCGCGTCCTATGATCATCCCGGAATGTTCTACACAGCCGCCTCCACCAAGAGCGAGAGCACGGTGAAGGCGACGGAGGCCATGCTCGATCAGATCGGCAAGCTGAAAACCGAGCCCTTCACCGAGGCCGAACTGACCAGCGCCAAGGACCAGCTGCTCAACTCCTTCATCTTCCGCTACGACAGCAAGGGGAAGATCATCAGCACCGCAGCGCAGCTTGAGTTCTACGGATATCCGCCGGACTTCCTCGAGAAATACCGTGCCGGCATTGAAGCGGTAACCATTGCCGACCTCGAACGCGTAGCCAAGAAATACATCGATCCGTCGAAGTTCGCCGTTCTCATCGTGGGCAACGAGTCCCAGTTCGGCACCCCGTTGACCGACCTCAAACTCGGCCCGGTACATCCCATCGACATCACCATTCCCATGCCCCCGGGAATGCGGCAGCAGATGGGGGGTCCGGGAAATTGAAGTGATGGGCTCTGGGAAGGAAGCCGTCGAAGGGTATGCACGTATAGTGTGGATGTCCCTTTCAATTTGAGGCATCCACGATGCGCCCGCGAACTGCTTTCATCTGGCTTCTCGCATTACTCCAGCTGTGGCTCGCCCATGCCATCGGCTACATGATTCATGAGTACGCGCACAGCTTTACTGCGTGGCTCCTCCATTACAAGGCCAATCCGCTGGCGCTCGATTATGGAGGCCTTAGCCTGGACAACATCCTCTTCCAGAGCGACGTTGACGAAAATGTCGATTATTCTCCGATCTTTGCGGCCGGTCGTGGTCCTTTAGCTGCTTTGATCGCGGTTGCAGGCGTTCTCATCGGCAATGGAATCTCCTACATCGTCAGCCGCTTGCTCTATACAAAGACGAGGCAGAAGAATATGCGCGCCTGGGTGATGTTCTTCTTTTGGCTTTGCCTGATGAGCGTAGGCAATTTTCTTTCCTATGTGCCCATCCGAACTTTCACGACGCATGCCGACATGGCGACGGCAGCCCGCGGACTCAACGTGTCTCCATGGGTGTTCGCGCTTGTCCTCGGTATTCCTTTCGCAGTCGCCATCTGGCACTTCTTCGCGAGGATCCTGCCAGACGCGGAGGCGTTTCTTTTCGCTGACGAGCCTGTCCTTCAGGGCGTACTCGTCCTGCTGACCACGTATTTTGTCTTTGTCTTCTTTGGAGGTTCCGGCATCCGCAACTACGGGAGCGTCTCGCACTGGCTCTCTGCGATTTCTGAATACGTCCTTTTCCCGGTCGTCACCATAATTTGCTGGCAGCGCGGCAGGCAACACGCCATCGCCGGATAGTCTCCAAAGAAATTATTCCTCAACGAAGAGGGCTCTGCACTCTACACCCTGTTCCCTGCACCCTGTACCCTGTTTCTATGAAGCTCGCAATTGTCATCATGGCTGGAGGCAAGGGCACGCGCCTCAAGTCCAAGCGCGCCAAGGTGCTCCACGAAATCGGCGGCAAGCCTCTGCTCCGTCACGTGATCGACAGCGCCCGTCACATCGTCGCGCCGACCGACATCTACGTTGTCGTCGGACATCAGGCCGCGGCCGTCGAGGCCGCCGTCAAAGATTCCGGCGTCCGCTTCGTTCACCAGGAAGAGCAGCGGGGGACGGGTCACGCCATCCAGACCGCCGAGCGGGCTGTCGAAGGATACGACGAGCTTCTCGTCCTCTCCGGAGACGTCCCCCTCCTGAAGCCGGAAACCATCGCCCGCCTGCGCGATTTTCACATCGCGCAGCGCGCGGCTATGACCATCCTCACCGCCGCGCCGCCCGACCCCACTGGCTACGGCCGGGTGCTGCGAAAGAAGCCCGATTCGCCCGAGGTCAAAGCAATCATCGAGCAGAAGGCGCTTACGCCTGATCAGCAGGGCCTGCGGGAGATCAACTCCGGCATCTACGCCTTTCGCACCGAGCCTCTCTTCGCGCACATCGGCGCGCTCAAGACCGACAACGCGCATGGCGAATACTACCTCACGGACATGGCCGGCCTGCTCGTCGCCGCGGGTGAGCGTGTCGTCGCAGTCGAGGCCGACAACCCGGTCGAAGTGCTCGGCGCCAACACCATCGCCGAGATGATGGAACTCGACCGCGAGCTGCGCCTCGATACCGCCCGCCGGCTCATGTCACAAGGCGTGACCATCCTGCGTCCGGAAACCACCGTCATCGATGCCGCCGTCGAAATCGGCCCCGACACCATCATCGAGCCTTTCGTTCAGTTGCTCGGAGAAACAAAGATCGGCGAGGATTGCCGCATCCGCTCCTATACCGTCATTGACAGCTCTACGCTCGCCGATGGCGTATTGGTGCTGCCGGGCTGCCAGATCGCCCATTCGCGCGTCGGCGCCGGAGCGCGCGTCGGTCCCTTCTCGAACCTGAGGCCCAACAGCGAAATCGGCGAAGGCGCCCACGTCGGGAATTTCGTCGAAATGAAGAAAGCCAGGCTGGGCAAGGGTTCGAAGGCCAACCACCTCACCTACCTCGGAGACGCCGACATCGGCAGCGGCGTCAACATCGGCGCCGGCACCATCACCTGCAACTACGACGGCGTGAATAAGTACCCCACGGTCATCGGTGACGGAGTCTTCATCGGCAGCGATTCAGCGCTCGTGGCGCCGGTCACAATCGGCGAGGGATCGTACATCGCCGCTGGGTCGACCATCACCGAGGACGTACCCCCCAACGCTCTCGCGCTCGGCCGCGCCCACCAGGTCACAAAGCCGGACTGGGCCAAAAAGCGCCGAGCGAGAATTTCCAAGACCTGACAAGGGCGGATAGGACAGAAATTTTATCTCGCCATGACCCATTCTGGTCATGGCATTCCCACTATGCAAATGACGTAAGTCACTGACTCACAAGTGGGATAAGAGCTCTCCGCGTCTCCCTGCTACGCTGCAGTCGGGAGCAAGATATTGTCGCCTCGGGCCACGGTTCAGGAAGAAAACCTCAGGTATGCACTGGATGTCGAAAGCGCGCATTTCTCGGCGCCAGCGTGGGCGTTTCAAGGGCGGGGTTGGTTTCAAGGCCGCCTAAAGGATTGGGACTTCGCCAGCCTCGGCTTCAGCCTCCTGCCCCTCTTTCTCTGCCTCACTTTTCTCGGCAGCAATCTCGCCGGACGTACCTACGGCCCATCGCACTGGTTCGCCACCTACCAGCACGGTTTTCTCCGTCGCGCCCTGGTAGGCGAGGTCCTTTCGCGTATCGGCTTCCTCTCGTCGCGCCTTATTCTCGGAATTGAACTTGCCACCTTTACTCTCGCCTGTTCGCTGACCGCCCTTGCTTTTCGACGCGTTCTCTTTGGCAGCCTGGCCGAGCGCCGCCTCGCCGCCTTCCTGCTCGCCGCGCCCGCCTTCCTGCCGCACATGGCGTTTATGGACGGCGAACTCGACAATTTCCTGTATCTGGCCATTCTCGTGGGAGCCGTCGCACTCATCAGGCTCGGCAACCTCGCTGGACTCGCCATCGCCACCGTCTGCTCCATCGTCGGCCTCCTGATCCACGAGGCCTTTGCGCTCATGTTCTACCCGTTGATTCTGGTACTGGCAGCGGATCTCGTCCATCGCCGCCGTCTCAGGATTCAGTGGGTCGCGACGCACGTTGCTCTCGTGCTCGCGTCTTTTCTCGCCATCATCCATTTTGGCAAGCTTGCCGGCAGTCCCGGCCAATGGATCAGCCGCTGCACAGCAGCGCACCGACATGCGCATCGACGGCACTGTCTTCCTCGTTCTCGAGTGTTCGCTCCGCGAGCAGCTGAATTTCGTCCGCCACCTCTACACGCCGAAGGTAGTCGGCTCCATCCTGCTCACGCTGGCGCTATCGATTCCCTACGGCATCGTTCTCTGGCGGCTGGTACGCACGGCCTGCGTCTACCGCCGGTACTCGATCGCCCACGCCCGCTGTCTGCTGGTAGTCTTCGCCGCTCCTCTGGGCCTGTCGCTGCTAGGGCACGACGTGATGCGCTGGCTCTCCGCCATGTGCATCAATGTGTCACTCTTTCTGTTGCTTATCTACCGGACCACGCCGCGCGTCAACACTTCCGACACTCCGGACCTGCATAGGGCGCTCACCTCGTGGACGAGTCTTCCCGCCTACACCGCCACCCTGCTCTACGTGCTCGCATTGGGACCATGGGGAATCGCGGGCAATCGCCTGCTGTCCAATATCGGAAGCCTGCTCGGCCGGTAGTCAGTGCTTTACCCTAGCTTTTGTTTTGTTGAAATCTGTCGGGAGTGAACTACGCGGCCTGCTGCTCGTCGCCTTGACCGGCCGACAGCACCTGCCGCAACCGGATGCGCGCCGAGAATAATGCGCGCTGCACCTTAGGCTTCGGGCATATCGAGGAGCTGCGCAATCGACGCCGACGAGTAGCCTTCCACATCGCGCAGCAGGAAAAGCAGCCGCTCGGTCGGCGGCAGCTCCTGAATGGCTTCTTCCAGTTCGGTGCGGCGCACATTGCGGCCGGAGAGGTCCGGCGACTGGCTGGCGAGGCTCTTGAGATCCGGCAAAGTCTCCAGTGCGCCCACCGGAAAATACTCGCGGAGTTTTGCTACCAGGGCTGCATCGATCTGGGCTGCCTGCGGCTCCGCTGTCGCGCGGAAGGCATCGACGAACGTTGTCGTCAGGATGTGTTCGGCTTCCAACTCGCTGCCCGTCATATAGAAGGCCAGAGCAAAGACGCGATGCCGATGGCTGTCGTAGATATCACGCTGCACATCGACGGCCTGCTGATCCGCCTGCCGCGAGGCCACAACTCTGATCGATTTGTCGTGAACGATCCGTTCCAGGTCGAACAAGGCTTGCCTCTAAACCGAATAATACATGTATATTAACTGGTTACTCAGGAAAGTTAAGCATAGCTGGATGCAAATTCACGCTTTGCCGATATTGCCCGACAATATAACTTGAGAAGTACGAAGCAGTGCCTGGGTTGTATGGTTCTTCCAATTTAACGGCGGCCGCCAGGACCCTGCTCAAGATAATCAAAGTATTGCCTTTTTCCCGTCTGCCGATCGATCAACCAGCACCGGCTGTCCGTCCTGGCTGCAAACAGGCCGGCAAGATGCTCCATGACTAGCCAAGGTGTCCAGCCGCGGAGAAACATGGCGTTAGAACGAATTCTGATTGTCGACGACGAGCCCTATGTGCGGACTGTTATGGCCGCCATGCTCGAAAAATCGAGCTATTCCCCGGTTCTGGCCGCAAATGGCCTGGAAGCAATCCAGCATCTGGTTAGCGACCCCCCTTACGACCTCATCCTTTCCGACATCATGATGTCCGGCCTCGACGGCATCGGACTGCTCGAGCGTGTTCGCGAGGTCCAGCCCGATACGCCGATGGTAATGGTGACCGCCATTCACGACATCAGCGTCGCGATCACCGCCATGCGCAACGGCGCCTACGACTACCTGCTCAAGCCCTTCGAGCGCGATCAGCTGCTGGCCACCGTCAAGCGGGCGCTTGAGTACCGCCGCCTCGTCCAGCAGAATTCCGTCTATCGCTATAACCTGGAGCAACTGGTCACCGCCCGCACCGAGATGCTGCGCCACGCAATGACCGATCTCGAACGCTCTTACGACATCACCCTCGAAGCTCTCGGCGACGCGCTGGACCTGAGAGATGCAGAGACGGAAGGCCATTCCAAGCGGGTAACTGCATATACCATCGCCCTGTCGCGCGCGATGGAAGTTCCGCCCGAGCATATTCGCACCATGGCCCGCGGCGCATTTCTTCACGACATCGGCAAGATGGCCATCCCCGACGCCATCCTGCTCAAGGCGGGCAAGCTCGACCATCAGGAACAGGCGATGATGCGCGAGCACTGCGCGCGCGGCTACCAGATGCTGCGCAAGATTCCCTTCCTGCATGATGCCGCGGAAATCGTCTACAGCCATCAGGAGCACTACGACGGCAGCGGATACCCCCGCGGCCTGATCGGCGATCAGATTCCCCTCGGCGCGCGAATCTTTGCCGTTGCCGATACCCTGGACGCCATCACCTCCGACCGGCCGTACCGCCAGGCGAGAACCTTCGACGCCGCCCGGCAGGAGATCGCCCGCTGCTCCGGCACGCAGTTCGATCCCAAGGTCGTGAAGGTCTATCTGGATATGCCCAACCGGCTATGGGAGGACCTGCGGCGGGAGATCAGTCATCATGGCCGCTTCTCACCCCTGTCCTTCGCCGGAACGGTCGAGACTGGTGGTGAGGTTGTCAATTAAAATGAGTTCTCAGCAGTGTGAATGGGCTTTTACTCCAGAAGGGGAGACGCGATGCCAATTTTAGGTAAGGATGAGCTGCGCGAAAAGCTGAATTTACTGCCAGAATGGAAGGAAGAACGGGGAGAAATTGTGCGCCGGGCGGAGTTCCCTGACTTTGTAGCGGCGATGGATTTCGTCAACACCGTCGCCGGAAAGGCCGAAGCCGCCGGCCATCATCCGGATATCGATATCCGGTACAACAAGGTCCGCCTCGCCCTGGTCTCGCATGATGCCGGCGGTCTCACCCAACGGGACTTTGACCTGGCCCAGGCCATCGAGGCTCTTCTGGAGTAAACCCGGAGAATCTTCCCTGAACCGGCAGGCGCTAAGCCCGCAAGCCCGGCACCGCCAGGCCTTTAGGACAGCCCAATCGAGATCGCCTGCCCGCCGCTCGAAAACTCGAAACTTTTCATCAATATATGTCGTCTTCCCTACCAAGACTCCGCCGGGGCGGTTCTGGCGGCCGGTTCCGGATGTCGGACAATGTCTTCCGGTTCCAGAAGGCGACTGCGAGGCCGCCAAAGGCTGCCGAAGCGGCAAGCAGCAACGCGGTTTGCCACAGTTTCCTGCCTGAATCACGGGCGGGGGATGGAGGATCGGACCTATTAGATTTGGGATCGAAGTCTGCGGTCATGGGTAAGTTTTGCAGCATTTGGGGCTCGGAGCCCAGTATTAGGTTATGGTTCCAAAAAAGAGGAGAAAAGGTACAACTTTTAAAATTTATTGGTGTTTCGATGAAAAGAAGCTTGTATGAGTTCCGGATTCCGGTTACACTTCTAAAAGTTGGAACAGTTCTTTGATGCAGGTGACTGCGAAGCGATTTTGATAAAGTTTTTGCTTCCTTGCAGTATGTCCCGCATCGAATTTGTAGAGGCATTAAAAACCCGGATTAAGTTGAGCGGTGCTCCTCAATTCGGCGTCAGGTTTTAGTACAAGTTGCGTCACTGGCCTCCCGGCACGGACAATTTACCGTTCGTGCCGCCTTTTTTTTTCTACGGTCAATTTTCTCGCTCTCACCCAAACTCAAGCCGGAAGCGACTCGGTATAACATGGTCCTTTGAGGCCGCGCACGCGAGCTCTCAGGAGAAGAAGGAATGAAGCAGGTGCTCCTCAGTGTGGCGCTGGGTTTGGTAACCCTCGCCGGCTATGCCCAGTGGACGAATCCCGCCGACGAAATCCCCGCCTACCATGCCGAAGCCCCGGCTCGCGGCACCACCCTCCCGCCGGTAATGTCCGGAGATCAGCTGACCGGGCCTTACTTCCACTACGCCTGGCAGGTGAAGGTTTACCAGGAAGCCGCCAAGGTGCCGAATGTGCTCTACCAGCTTCCCTGCTACTGCCGGTGCGACAAGGCCCTCGGCCACACCAGCCTGCACAGCTGCTTTGAGGGCACCCACGGGGCGATCTGCTCCACCTGCGCCAAAGAAGGCGCCTACGCCTACAAGATGACCAAACTCGGCAAGACGCCGAAGCAGATCCGCGAAGGCATCGAGCGCAAGGACTACGAGCAGATCGATCTCGACCAGGTCGGCAACTCGTAGCGGCGGCTCTAGCGCACGGGCTCGGGCAACGGCCTGTGCATCGCGTCGACCACCCGCTTGTACAAGCCGGTTGCGCGTCTCGAAGCGCTCCTCGGCGCGCGTCACGTAGCGAACCAACAGGTCCACTCCCGATGCCGCCGGCCGCAGATTCACCGATGGCGTCGCTGTGAACTGGCTCAGCCCGTCCTGCCGTGAGGCGTGCTTCCATTCCGCCTCCGCCAGCCGTGCGTCCTTCTCCGTCTCCTCGATCACCGCCTTGTGGATCAGCTCGACCATCCCGTAGGTGTCGCCCGCTCCCGGAACGCTAATCGCGATCTCATCCCACATCCATTGCCCGGCGGTCGAGAAATTGAAGTACTGTCCGCTGATCGCGAAGTTGTTCAGGAAGGTCACACGCCGCCCGGTGGGATGACCCTGGTCCGTCCAGTTGCCGGTCTCAAGCAGCGTGGTTCGGAAGAGGCTGATCTCCGTAACTTCGCCTCCAACCCCGTTGATTTCCACCCAGTCCCCGACGTGAATCCCGTTCTTGCCCATCAGGATGAACCATCCGACGAACGCCAGGATGAAGGATTGCAGCGCCACGGTAAGCCCGGCCGTCGTAAGGCCCAGCACGGTAGACATCTCGTTGGGCACGCCGAAGACCACCAGCAGAATAAGCACAAAGCCTAAGATCTGTACGCCCAGTTCGATCAAGGTGCGCAACGTGCGCAGCCTCCGGCCATCCAGCGTCGGCCGGTCCATCACCCGGCGGATAAGTGCGTTGCACAGGATCACGCAAATCAGAATGAAGGCGATTGTCGCCAGCGATTGCAGGATGAGGTGCAGCACGATCCGGTGCTGCAGCAGCACCTGGCTCGACCATTTGCCATAGACGACAGCAAGTTGCTGCTGCGTCTGAATGCGGTCCTGATCGATGCTCAGTATCTGCCGCTGCGCGCTTCTCGCCTGAATACTCGCCATGCGGGTCGCCATGTCTGCGGCGCCACCAGCCTGTGACGCATCCGCACCGGTGCCGGCCTGCGCCTCCATAGCCTTATGCTGAGACGACATGCTTGCCGCGTCGGCTTGTGCCTTCTGCATCGCCTGCTGCAGCAGCTGATAGCGGTTGATCTGCGCGAACCATGCCCGGATGCGGCCTGCAAGCGTCCCATACCGCGCCGCCGAAACTACCGCCATCTGCCCCGGATCGCGAGCCTGCGCGTCATACTTGCTCATCGCCGCCTCATGCGCCGAGAGCTCCTGCTGAATCTGTCCCCGCTGGTCCCCGGATGCGCGCGCAAGATTCTGCTGCGCGTCTGTCAGCTCGTTCTGATCGAGACCCAATTGCGCCTTGGCCACGTCCAGTTCATCCGAGCCCGATGTCTCCTGCTGATCCGCTTTCGCCGCACCGGACGACTTGTTTTCCGCCGTCAGCCGGTCCACATTGGCCTGATCCGCTTTTACCGTCTGCTCAAGCTGTGCAACCTGCTGCGAAATCGCCAGCGCGTTGCCGGTGAGCGCAGGGCGCTTCATGCTGGCCTGGCGAAGCGCCGAAGCGAAAGCCTGATCCACCTCGTGATCGGCAAGACGCTCCGCCTCGCGCGCATACTGGCGTTCCTCGGTGCTCACCGCCAGCGCCGCCAGCGCCTCGGCAGTCTGCCAGGGACTCAGATCGACGATCGTCTTGTGTGTGCCAAAGGCCGACCGCACTTTGGCCTGGCTCAGGAAGGGCAGGTTCGACATCGCGTCGCGCGTCGTCCACGTGAATGCGATGCACAGCACAAAAATCCCGACCAGCACCAGCAAAGTGATCAGGCGAACCCGGGTAAGGGCGCGCGAACGCGGCCGGGTCGTTGGCGTAATAGATGGGGGAGGAATAGCCATGCATTGATTGTCCCTGATCAGCGAGCCGAATGCCTCACAGGTTGTGCTCAGGCGAGGTCGACGCCAAAGCTATCTTTCACATTCGCAAGAGTGCGGACCTCTTCTTCGCCCGCGTAAATATATTGAAAAAACTTGGTCGAGCACGAATGCCGTAATCGCGTAGTTAGCCGCGTAGCTAGCCCCGTGCGCACAATCTCCGGCCGCTTCCTGCGCGCAGGCCGTTTCTGAATCCGCACGCGTCGCCCGCGAATCAAATTACAGATCAAAAGTAAATCCCATGGGCCGCCGCTTCGCAGAACTCGCATTCACTCCGCTCGTAAAGGAGCAGCAGAAAAAGCACGGCAGCCGTCACCTCTACGCGCGCGCCGAGCAGTCCGACAACGCCCACAACACCATTGACCGCCTCGGAGACTACGAGCGCGAGTTCATCAGCGACAGCGACGGCTTCTACATGGCCTCTACCAGCGAGACCGGATGGCCCTACATCCAGTATCGCGGCGGCGAGAAGGGTTTCCTGCGCATTCTCGACGACAAGACCCTCGGCTTCGCCGACCTGCGCGGCAACAAGCAGTACATCAGCACCGGAAACCTCCAGCACGATGACCGCGTCGCGCTCTTCTTCATGGATTACGCGCACCAGCAGCGCCTCAAGATCCTTGGCCGCGCTGAAGTTCACGAAGGAGACGAGACCGCGCGGAAGCTCATGCCTCAACTGATCGTCCCCGAAGAGAAAACGCCCGCCGAGCGCGCCGTGCTCATCCACGTCGAAGCCTTTGACTGGAACTGCCCGCAGCACATCACCCCGCGTTACACCGTCGAAGAGCTGGAAGCATCGCTCGGCCCCATACGCCGCCGTCTGGAAGCTCTCGAAGAAGAAAACACCCGACTGAAGATCGCCCAGTCAGCCATGTCAGGCAAATAGTCACCTCACTCCTATTGACAGTCGATACGAAGCACGCTCACACTCGTACAGTCATTCGATAGGAACCACCGATGAGCGCAAAGCAAACCAATCTGCTTCAGGGAACCCTCGACTTGCTCATCCTCAAGGCACTCGGCACAGGAGAGCTTCACGGCCTGGGCATCTCGCGCCGCATCGGGCAGATCACCCAGGGAACCTTCGTCGTAAAACCCGGCTCGCTCTTCCCTGCCCTGCACCGCATGGAAGAAGCCGGCTGGCTGAGCTCGTTCTGGGGCGAATCGGAAAATAATCGTCGCGCCAAATTCTATCGGCTCACCAGACGCGGCAAGAGCCAGCTCGAAGTCGAAACAGAAGAATGGACACGCGTGGCCCTGGCCATGAAAAACGCATTGCGGGCAACATAAGGCGGCAACCATGAGCCTCTGGTCTCACCTCGTCAGCACGCTCCGTAATTTCTTCCGCAGGCAGCAGGTCGAGAGCCAGCTCGACGATGAGGTTCGCTCTTACGTCGATCTCATCGCCGACGAAAGAATCGCCGCCGGCATGTCCCCATCCGAGGCGCGCCGCACTGCTCTGGCCGACAGCGGCGGCGTCGAGCAGGTGAAGCAGGCAGTGCGCGACCGTCGCGCTGGCGCCGGCGTCGAGCTTCTCTGGCAGGACGCGCGCTACGGGTTGCGCCAGTTGTGGCGCAATCCCGGATTCACCGTCACCGTCATCCTCACCCTCGCCCTTTCCATCGGCGCAAACACCGCCATCTTTTCCATCGTCAACGCGCTCATGCTCCGCAGCCTGCCTTACCCGCATCCCGAGCGCATGGGCACTATCTTCACGCGCATCCGCGGACCCATAGCCTCCGACGAACGCCACCACGTCAACGGCGAGCAATTCGAGCTCTTGCGTGACAACGTTCCGTCTCTCATCTCCGCCGTCTCCGGCATCCGGCCCACAGGAGTCAACCTTCAGGCCGGTTCTCCAACCGCCTTGAAGGTCCAGTACGTCCACGCCGGACGCATCTCTCAACACTACCTCGACGTGCTCGGAATCCACCCCATCATCGGGCGCAACTTCTCCAGCGCGGAAGACCGTCCGCACGGGCCAAAGACCGTCATCATCAGCTACGCCCTGTGGCGCAACACCTTCGCGTCCAAGGCCAACATCATCGGGCAAAACATTCTGCTGAAAGGAGAGCCCTACACCGTAATCGGAGTCCTCCCCGACGGCGCAGTCACTCCCTTGAACGCCGACATCTACACCGCGCTCCAGCCCGCGCGCACCGGCGAAGGCGGCGGAACCAACTTCGACGCCATCACCCGCCTGCGCGATGGCGCCACCTGGCAACAGGCCGATGCAGAGATCAACCGTGCCTGGTCCCTGCGCACGAGTCGTTACGAGCTTCAAGAGAACCCCGGCGCGCAGGTCAGCTACTATTCCGTTCCTTTGCAGATCGGGCAAGCTGCCACGCTTCGCCCCCAGGCTCTCGCTCTCATGCTCGCCGCCGGCTTCATTCTGCTCATTGCCTGCGCCAATCTTGCCGGACTCACGCTGGTGCGCATGCTGCGGCGCACGCCGGAGATCGCCACGCGCCTCGCACTCGGCGCTTCGCGTTGGCGAATCCAGCGCCAGCTCTGGGTTGAGACTCTCCTGCTCGCATTTCTCGGCGGCGCCGCTGGAGTAGCGGTCGGCTTCGTCGCTCTGCGCGGCCTGCTCCTGCTGCTGCCTGAGCACTTTCTCCCCGTGGCCAGCGTCCCGCTCGATGGACGCGTACTCGCATTCACGCTTGTCATTTCCCTGCTCACCAGCGTGCTCTTCGGCATGCTTCCCGCGCTCACCACGCGAAAGCTCGACCTGCGCTCGGCCATCGCCAGCCGCACCGCGACCGCCGGCGACCACCTGCGCCTGCGCCAGGCATTGATCGCAACTGAAGTCGCCCTCACCGTCGTGCTGCTCGCCGCATCAGGCCTCCTCATTCACACTCTCATTCACCTTCAGACCTTGCCGCCCGGCTTCAATCCAAACGGAGTGATGACCGCAAGAGCTTCCCTCGACGACGTGCGCTTCCACGACCCGGCAACATTTCGAAAGCTGCTCGATGAGAGCATCGCGGCGATGCGGCAGATTCCCGGTGTCGAATCCGCGGCGATGGGCCTCAGCCTGCCCTATGAGCGCTCCATCATCAGCGTGGGACCCGCCATACGTGACGGCAAAGAGGCCGGTCAGTTAATAACTGCGGATCAGACTTACGTTACTCCTGATTATTTCGCCACATTACAGATCCCGGTTCTGGCCGGGCGCGCCTTCACCCCAGCCGATGGCCCGGACACACAGCGGGTTGCCATCGTGAACCGGACCCTGGCGCGCAAATTCTTCCACGATTCCAATCCCGTAGGCCGCCACTTCTTTGAGAACACACTGATCGTTGGCGTTGTCGAAGATGTTGCCATGGCGCCGGGCATCGATCCCGTAGCTCCCATCACCAACGAGCCGACCATGTACATCCCGGCCGCGCAAATGTTGGTAAGCCAGCTCACCATGTATCACGTCTGGTTCCAGCCCAGTTGGATCGTTCGCACCGCCGCGCCCGTCGAAGGACTGACCGCGCAGATGCAGCGCGCTCTGGCGGGCGTCGATCCCGACCTTCCCTTCAACGGCTTCTACAGCATGCGCGACATCCTCGCGAAGACCCTGGCCACGCAGCGCGTCGAGGTCGCCCTGCTCAGTGCAATGGCTGCCCTGGCTCTGCTGCTGAGCGCTGTCGGCATCTTCGCCCTGATTGCGAACATTGTTGCTCAAAAGACACGGGAGATCGGCATCCGCATCGCTCTCGGCTCAACTGTTCGCCAGGCCATGCTTCACATCGCCGGACCGGGAGTGAGCGCCTCGGCACTTGGACTCGTCATCGGCCTGATCCTCTGTGCCGGAGCTCTGCGAGCCATGCGCAGCGTCCTCTACGGAGTGGGCGTCTACGACGCGCCGACCATCCTCATCGTCGTCCTCACGCTCGCGTCGGCAATCCTCATCGCTTCCATCGTGCCCACAATGCGCATCGCCGGAATCGACCCCGCCACCACACTCCGCGACGAGTAGCAGTGAACCCGCCAAAGTTGGCCGGGAATTACGCCAGAACTGCTAGACTTGAAATAGAGACCTTCACGACCCGGCAGAACGCCGGGTCTTTTGCGTTGTGGCAGATCCCGTAACGATCTTAGAATCAATCATGTAAAAGCAAGAGTATTAGAATGAATGATTTGCAGACATCTGCAAGAGTCAACGCCGGAGCGCGTCAATTTGGCCTGAACTAACCCTTTTAGAATCTATTAGAAACCAATATCTATTTTATTTTCTATTAGGTAGCGCGTAACTCTCCCTTAAGTACAATGAATTCAATTAAGTGCAGAAACGGTACCTGATAATGGGGAGGGGGGTAGCAGGCCCTGGCGGCAGCGAGCCACTCCGAAAAAGGGAGTACCATAGAGATGTCCAACGGCATCTGCGCCCGGACTAGGATTCCCACCAGATGGGGGCGTCACGGTTTCGACGGGATCGCTTGCGGCAAAGAGGCATGTCGGGGTCTGAGCACCCGTAATCGCTTGGAAAATGATAATTGCCGATCATCAACTGGCATACGCAGCTTAATTAATTAAGTTGCCGTCCTCCGCAGCTTCGCCTGCGGGCTGCGGAAGGGACGTCGCACAGCAGGCTGGTCTTTATGGCTGGGTACGGGTCATAAAGACGAGATCCACGGACTAGCAATGCGCGCATCTTGTCGGTTCTGAGCGCGCAAAGCGAAACCTTCGGAACGCGACTGAGCATGGAGCCTCTCTTTGTTGACAACGATTTCGGACGCGGGTTCGACTCCCGCCGCCTCCACCAACTTCAAGTTGTTTTTTTCAGCAGCTTATCTTCCAAGGCCAAAATGGACGCGCAATTTTGTACGTGATTTGTACGTTGCGCCCTTTTGACCGAGTCCGAATTAGCGGGCAATCTCACCTGAAGAAGTGGGAGCCCGATGCTGCTTTCCGTCTTTATCCGCCACTCGGCGGGCTGCAGATTTTCCAAGGACCGCGCCTGCCGGCGCTGCAGCTGCCCCAAGTGGGTCGGCGGCCAGGTCAACGGATATTACTTTCGCCAGAGCGCCAAGACCCGACAGTGGGCGGAGGCCGAAGCCGTTCGCCTGACGCTCGAGGAGGCACTGGCCAAGGACCTGCCGCCTTTCGGTCCGGCCATCGGTGCGGCTCAGCCAGCAGCACAGAATCTTGAGCCACCGTCAGCTCCTCCGCCATCCCGCGCCGAGATACCTCATCCGCTTTCGCACGAGATCCGGATCAAGCCGAGGCCCGGAGTGACAGTCGCCCCAGCGGTCGAAGCATACCTGGCCGACGCCGTGAGCCGGAGCGTCGAGTCCTCGAGCCTCAAGAAACTCGACATCATCTTCCGCAAGCAGTTTCTTCCCTGGACGTGCGTCCAGGGAATCGGATTCCTGGATGAACTTGATCTCGACGCCTCCTGAAATTCCGTAATACCTGGGAAGACGGTCCCCTCGCCAAACAGAAAAAACAGAGCCGTCTGATCGGGTTCTTCTGGGCCTGCGTGCGACGCCGCTACCTTACCGAGAACCCAGCCATCGGTCTCGGGAGGATCAAGGTCGTGCAGATCCCTACCGACTACTTCCCTCCCGATGAGTTCGAGAGGATCATCGCTGCAGCCTACATCCGGTGGGGCGAGCGCGGAGGCGGAGATGTGAAGACGAATCAGACAAGGCTTCGAACCATGACGCTGCTGATGCGCTGGAGTGGCCTCCGCATCCGTATGCGGTGACTCTGGAACGGCATCGCCTCCGCGGCGACAGCCTACTGCTCTATCAGGCGAAGACTGGTATGGATGCGGCGCGTGCCAAAGCGCCAATTCAAGACCGCCCTGTTCGAGCGTGCTGTGCTCAGTCCGCCAGAAGTTTCGCCAAGGGTGACCTACTACCGTCTCGTTTGTGGTTGCAGAGACAATCTTGAGTTTTACGGCAAAACCCGCATTTTGTGTGGCTTCACTCCTCGATAAGTTCGAATTTCTGGGCGGGTTTGACAGAGCTTCCCTTTCGTGGGAAACCGAGGCTGATCGGAAATGCGGAACGTGAGATCAAGTGTCCTGGTGTGCGGACGCCGACAATGGTCGCAAGGTGATTTTCCTTGGCGAACTGAGCTGGCATTTCCGCGGCACCGGTTGAGTGCTCATTGCAGAGGACTACGACCCGTCCGTGAAAGGGCTGGCGTCCCATGCCCTCCGTAGATTTTTGTTATAGAAGAGGAGTGCGAGCAGCGGAAGCTCCCACTTGAATCGTGGTATGTGGTTGAACATTGGAAGCCGCTCCTTTACATAACCGCGTTCTATTGTCGGCCTGTCTACGCTGTAACCGACGGGGAACTCGCGATGTAACCAGATGGCTCATAATGCGCAGTCCACCGATTCCACCTCCGGGGTTGCCTCGAAGATCGATGAGAAGGCGTTTTATCGAAGCCAAGGGTTTGTGCGAAGTGGCGCGATACTTCGTTGGCGAAGTCGATGCCGAGGAGGCCTGGGAAAGGCCGACTTTCATGATGCCGACGTCTTTATTGAGCAGAGTGGCGGTAACGCCGTTTCGGCTCTGAATAGGGGTTGCTTTTGTACTTCGGCTTTTGAATCGAAATAATTTAGTTCGAGGTCCCGCTGTCTGCCGCCTCGAGAAATGGTGATCGGCACACGCTCGTTCATGGGAAAAGCCCGAGGCCCGGTGGACGCGTTCCGGTGCCGGCGATCGAAACAAGCGCATCGCCAGGACGGACTCCCGCGTGCGCGGCCACACCTCCGGGCAGAACATCCTGGAACACCCATCGTGCTCCATCAGAACCTGTCATCACAGCACGAAAGTGGCATTGACGCTGCTGCGCGACTGGATCCTTGTCGACGGGCTCAAGAGCCCGATGCCTTCAGTGCCGAGGAAGAGAAACACATTCTCGGCACCCTCCTTCACGACAAGTTCCTCTGGGCTTTCGGTGTCACTCTTCGTTAGGTATTGGACGACCGGCCCGGCAACGACGTCCGCGAGACTGAGCAAATCGTTCATCTCAACGCTTTGCGGATCAAACGGACGGGCGCCACCAATCAGCGAATAATCGACACCAGGGCGCGTGTATATCCTGAGAACTCGATCAAAGGTCGCCATCATCGAGCCATGCTTTTCCCTCGTTGGCACAGATCGAATCGTGATCGCTCATCCAGAAGATCTTTTGGCCGTCAGCGCCCAGAGCGGCGAGGTACGCGGCCATGTGGACGACCCGCATCAGCTTTTCCACTACTGCCAGGTCCCAATTTCCCAGCCCCTCCGAGGAGGGCGCCTCCTTCAACCGGCGAAACTCGGTTGGGTCGTTGCGTGGGCCGAAGAGTGTCGCGATTCTGCGGTCAACAGGAGCCGTACATAGAAATCCTGGAAGTTCGTTGGCGACGACGAGATAGTCGGGAAGCCTGCCCGAAGCTTTCCTCTGCGGAACTCTTGATGCGACTCCGTCTCCCCAAGCTGATACTTTTCGCGAATTTGGGCTAACTTGTCGTTAAACACGCTGGTGTACCCGTAGCCACACACGAGGACAGAATAGGTGAGGTAGTTGCCCGAGCCTTCCCCGGAATAGTCGGAGAAAATCCCCATCGAACCGTTTGTGAAAGCGCTCAAATTGGGCAAGACGAGCTTGCCCCGGGCGTCCATCTGTTTCAGCAGAGACTCGAGGACCTGGATAAGGTAAGTGTACTGGCCCTTGGGATGTTTCTGAAGCAGATTGAGGTCAGGATTCTTCAGGATCAACCTGTCCTTACTCCGCTCGCTTCCGTTGATATTCCTCAGGATCCATCGCACGCCAACCGTGCTCTCCGCCTATCTCATTTTATTGCGGCACAAGGCCAGGTTGACAGGTCGGAGCTCCGACCGCGACCGACGTCACCGCTTCAGGTAGGCGAATGGTGGTCGTGAACAGCGGACGCAGGTGAAGGTCTGTGACGCTATTTCCTTAGATCGGTAAATCCGTTACTGCCGGTTTCAATGTCCTAGAAAGCTGGGCTGTTCCGCCACGGCCAGACCTCCGCTCCCTTCGTTTCGGCCAGTCGGCGATTTTTTAGTTGCTTGGCTTCAACAGTCCAGCGGTCTGTCATCAGTTTAGGGACAAGGTTCCACCCGTCGCGATTTTGCCGCTCCACGTTTTTCAACCCCAAACGAACCCCAGATACCCGTGCTCGAAAAGTCTTTACGACTTCTTAGCACTCTTTGAAACTCCCAGCCACGCTCTGCAACTCATTGAAGATAGGTTGGTTACATCACTAATAACCCAAAGGTCGCTGGTTCAAATCCAGCCCATGGATCAGGACCGGCTGGACGTGGCCATCGATGCCAACTGGACTTGGCTCCAGCCCACTGATCCCCTGCGCTGTTCCTTCTCAGGTCGATCCGTGGCGTTTCACTGATTCGCAAAAGCGAGATGAAGCATTGAAGAAGTGATTACATCGGTTGCGAAAAAGGTCTGAATCGCTCCACAACTCAGCGACTTGGCTAAAAGTTCGTACACTGGCCTTCTTTTTGACGAGCGGAATTCCCGGCACCAGTGATCGAGCTGTTGTCCCAGCATACGAGAGTCTTCTTAACAGTGTTGTTCAAGATTTGTACCGAAGCGGAATTCCTCTCTATCTTGAGGTCGCCATCAACCGTGTTGCTAGTCACTTGCGTTGGAGCTACGTTGTCGTCATCGTGCAGATCGCCCTTAACAGAGTTACCAAAGAGTACTGTCGAAGCGCTATTGCCCTGGACATCGAGGTTGCCACCGACGGTGTTGCCGGGGCATCCGGAACTCGCACCGATCTCGACAGGTGCTCCACTGTCGCGATAATTCAAATTGTGTGCGATCTCGGCACCGCATACTTCGTTCTGAGTAGCCGAAGACGAAAGATCACGTACTTCCAAGTTGTCTTCAACAGTGGTGGATGGAAGGCTTGAGAATCCTCCGTCCCGCACCCGTACATTCCCATCCACTGTGGTGCCGTTTAGCCGTGAGTGACCCGCCGTCAATCAGCACATGGCCTAAAATCCTTCCAGATGAGAAAGTGCAATTCTGTCCATCTGAAACTCTCAAGTCTCCCTTGAGCTTCACTTCGTAATAAACTCCGTCGCAGCCATTTTCTGAAAGTCGCAGCGCTAGAGCCACGCTTGGGGTTTGCGGCTCCCCGTTTACTGAGCTTAGATTAACTTGATAGCTAATTGTCTGCCCCCGCATGATCGTTCCTTTGACCACTTGCTGCGCATGCTGGTGCGCAAATCCGGTCTCCGACACGGACAGTTCATAACTTCCATTATGGAGTCCTGTTAGGACAACTGCATAATTACCGGCCTGCGGGTTCTGCAAGATGACCGCAGGATTTGATCTCGATTGGTAGAGCAACGACTGAGGTATGTCTTGAGTTGTCTTGCCAAGCGGCGAAATGCCGGCTGTAAGCCCCTGTGAATTAGCAACGAGAATGACCACATTCCCGGGATCCTGAATAACGGTATACCATGCAAAGTACGGCAGATGATCAAACTAGGGCGTGTTAACACTATTTCCATCTAAGTCAAGTAAGTTAGGGATAGATGGAAATCAGCGAAGACCAGTACGCGCGAATCAAGGACATCCTGCCGGTGCAGCGGGGCAATGTGAGTCTATCCAACCTCCAGTTTCTGAATGCTGTACTCTATGTGGCCGAGCACGGATGCAAATGGCGCGGGCTTCCAAAACGGTTCGGTAACTGGCACACCATCTACACGCGCATGAACCGTTGGTCCAAAAGCGGGGCCATGGATCGTATCTTCGAACAGCTACAACTGGAGCAGATCGTACGCATTCGCATCGAAGCCTTTAGTCTGGACTCGACCGCGGTGAAGGTCCACCCGGACGGCACCGGGGCGTTAAAAAAAACGGACCACAGGCCATCGGCAAGTCGCGCGGCGGATGGACCACCAAGATTCATCTGGTTGCCGCGAATGCTCGAACGGCCATAACCTTTGCTCTCTCACCAGGCCACGCGCACGATGCCCCTGAAGGCCGCGAACTACTCCGGGATCTGGGACCAATGCCTGCCGGACTGCCCCTGCTGATGGACCGCGCCTACGAAGGTAATGAGACTCGGCAACTGGTGCTCGAACTGGGCATGGTTCCTGTCGTTCCGCCGAAGTCCAACCGGGTTGATCCCTGGCGCTATGACCGGGCGCTCTATCGCAAACGGAACGAGATCGATCGCCTCTTCAGAAGGCTCAAAGGCTACCGTCGCATCTTCTCCCGCTTCGAGAAACTGGATTGCGTCTTCCTCGCCTTCCTTTGCTTCGCCCTCATCGTCGAAGCTCTCAGATAGTGTTAACACGCCCTAGCGTGCCATGAATGTATGGCTCTGCTGTTTGAATGATTGAGCTCATAGAGCTAGTAGCAGGCACAAGTCCAAGCGCATCTAAGTTGATCCAGAATGTCAGAGGTCCGGTGCCGGGTCCAGGAACAAGCTTCTGATAAGTTGGGAATGGCACAGTGCTGAAACCTGATGTAGCCCACTGCGCGTAAGAAGCACCTTGTACAAACGGTCCGTTAAGCAGGCAGTTGTTCGTTACTCCGCCGAAAAGGGAAAACTGGCAGCTTTGCACTTGGGGGGTGCTGTTGGGCTGAAAAGCGGTCAGCTGTGCACTGGCGATACTATCCGCTATGTGAGTACCAGAGAAAAAAACGCCGAGAGTTCCCACGTTAGATTTCGCGACGCAAGAAGAGCCGGATTGTGTCACAGCAAAGGCGAGAGCCAACGGGCATATGTAATCTGCCATGGCTTTATCGAAAGGCTGGGTGTTACCGAGATGCTTGGGAGGGTTACGTCGACATTCGAACCGGCGGGGCACGTGAACCCACTCGCTGATAAAAATCCAGTGGCTGTCACCGTTACTTGTGAGTTGCCTTCGTATGTGTTCGGCGGATACGCAGTGGTGGTGGAAAGGCTGTATCCACCGGCAATGGGTGTAGCGAGGATCGTGACTGGGAACGTACTCCCCGGATAATTGCTGATATCTCCACGAGATTGACTCGGGCAGAAGGTTTCATTGGCGACAATTGCTACCTGGGGAGGAAAACTAAAAGAGACCGGAGGATTTTGTCCTACGGGGGCAATGTATTGCCCTTGACCGGATTCGGTAACTTGGACCTCGCATCCACTATTTGGATTTGTGAGCTGGCCAGTGAACACATAGTTTTGGCCGGTGATCGTCAGTGTCTCGGAGCCGCTCCAAGGATTGACGAGTCCTCCAATCGGCGTAACAGTCCATACCACAGTCAAGGAGAATTGCTGCGCCGAAGCTGTTCCAGCACAAATTACCAAAAGGAGTGGGAAGACTATCATCGGACCCCGTCGGACAGGGCAAGTTGCCGGGTGCGGTCCATATCTTTTCGGGGAGTAATACTCCTGCCTAGCGGCCTTCACGGGATTTCTCATTTCGTTTCTGCCTCAGTGAGGAATCCTCCAGAGAACTTCATGTTCGTCATAATAGGACCCGATCCATGTCTCGAACCGCGAACCTTCTGATTAAGGGGCCTACGGGCGGGGGATACCAGGCTTCCTGTGCTATCAACTGTCGTGGTGTTGCGTCGATCACCCTCCCGCAAAGTTGGGGGAAATCCTGTTTGTGTAGTCGGGCCAGTTGCGCTATTTTGGTTCGTATCCCCCAAGTCCCAGTTCCCGCGTGCCGATTCAAATCCGGAGCTCTTGGATTGAAACGCTCGTCTAGAAATCGTGTCCATTCGACAGACTAATGCGACCCAGCGCATCGAGGGCCGACACTCTTTGACAGCCGCCCTGTACTAAGTCTCGGAGCCGTAATTCCAACCCAGCCCACACTAACCTCGAACTGGCCACAGAAACAAGCCCCGGTTGGGGATAGAAAATTAGTAAATAGTCGTCGAGGGAGAAGTCACGAACCGGAGGCAACGATCAGTGACATCACGGCAGCGGCGAATAAATTGTTACCGCCCCTTTATGGAGCGGCGGTGCGTGAAAGTGAGTGGTCCACTTTCATTGAATTGCTTGCCGAAAACGACGCGGGCGCGAAAAGCGCATGTCACCTATCTCAACAACGCTTACCAGCCTGCGGCAAACGGCACCCGTCAGTGGATCAAGCAGATCGGCTTGAATGATGAGATTCTTTCCGGCGCTGTGAAATTAGGCCATGAGGATGAATGGTGGAGAGCATGCACGTTTGGACCTTATGTTGAAGGATGGGTCGGACGAGGACAAGATTTATGGCCACTCGAAGCGATGATGCGCACGTAGCTTTACCATGTAGTGCTTCAGAAGCATGACTTTATTAGGTAGCCATTGCAATACTGCTGAAGCGTCCGGGGGAGATTGCAGTTTGCGGGCTTATTCGTGGCATGAACGACGACGAATTTGATGAAAGCGTGCTCCTTGTCTTGCGAGAACTTGCTCCTCACATGAAGGCCGCCATTCGCCTTTGCAACAGAACTGGCGAACTGCAGCAGAATCTTGACTCCCTGGAACTGGCTCTGGAGCAGTTTGCCATCGGGGTCGTTGTCCTGGACAACACTTTGGGTGTGATCTTCGCAAATTCGACGGCGCGGACCCAGCTTGCCTTGAAAGACGGCCTCGTCGTT
Source organism: uncultured Acidobacteriaceae bacterium (assembly GCA_963725225.1). Classification (GTDB taxonomy): domain Bacteria; phylum Acidobacteriota; class Terriglobia; order Terriglobales; family Acidobacteriaceae; genus Silvibacterium. Next base: position 35,487 of record CAVRXY010000003.1, on the reverse strand, counting down.
AGGAAAGGCAAGCTCCGGACGACAGCTGATCGGGATTTTGGTCAACTGCGAATAAGCATCGAAAGAGCCATCCAAGTGAGTGACGCTGCCACAGCCGAGAGGCCGGGCGATCGAAGTATCGGTGTTGCGGCGATCAGTCGAAAACATGGACCGGGGCTTCACGCATTTGTCGCCCCATGGCTGTCCGAATGTCAGTTAGCGATCACAAGACCGGCTGCAGTGGTGCTGATTACGCAGCCCGAACGAAAAATTCCCCGAGAGGCGTGGCTGCAAACGCTTTACGGTTTGACGAAGGCTGAATCGAGGCTCGCAGTCCTTATTGCGGGCGGAATGGATGGCCCGCAAGCAGCCGCGAAGCTCGGGCTCAGCCCCGAGACAGTTCGGACGCGGCTGAAGACCGTCTTTGGCAAAACCAATACACACAAGCAATCGGAGTTGGCGCGGGAATTGGCGGGTCTGCCGCAGGGATAAAGGCTTACCTCCTGAAAGTGCACAGAGATCGTATTCACGATTTTATGCCGGAGATTCCCGCGAACGTGAACTCGCGCTTGCGACTCAGATTCCGCTAAGTTGTTAATGGTTTGCGATTTACGAACCGGCGTTGGGAACTGAAAAATCGGGGCCCCAATCAGAACCCGAAATGGGGTCCTGTGTCAAATCCAGCCCCCGCAACCATATAGCTGAAGAGCCAACCCCAGATAACCCCAAATAACAGCGCCTCTCCAAACGCCGAGGGGTTTCCTGAACGGCGAGATCTTCTACTCGATGAAGGAGATCAGAGTATTGGCCGATCGCTGGCGCTTCCACTACAACCACCGTCAGTTCACACTCCTCGCTGGGCTACAAGCCTCCAGCAGCAGCGGCATGGCTCACTGCCCTTCGGGTTTGCAAGATAAATCAATGAGTGAGAAAAACGGTCTCAACCGGCGTAGCTCCAGTCTGTGTGGGAATGAGAACCATCCAAGTTCGACCCACTTTGTAGACCAGCGACGCGCGGACTCCATCATGGCCAGGGGCTCAGCTCCACAAGCAGGCCGGATACATTTGCGCAGACCAATCCACCCACGCCACAGATTCTGCTTGCAATCGGACGGCAGACCATATATTTCCCAGAGCTCCGGCGGGGGCTATCCAGCAACACCGATAACTGCGCTACACTAACTATCCAACTGGCTCATAAGAACGGGCATTCCACGACGGTAAGCAAGACTCAAAGCTGGTTAGGTATTCAAAAACTGCATCTGCAGATCATAGTGCCGGCGGTTCGTCTGAGGATTGCCGGGTTTCCGGTTTCGGATGATTCGCAGCCCGGAAACTATTGGTCCCGTCGACGATAATCCGCAATGAGTTCCTGCTCTTTTTGCCTGATTCTTTATGGGTGGTGTTGGCAATGCCTACAAGATTCAACCCCTATCGTCGGGCCGTAGATCTACGCAAGCTGGGCAGATGTCCCTACTGCATCGGGCTGGCTGCGCGTCTTAGCCTGCTGTCCTGGGGCGGATATATCATCTCGAAATCATGCTTCCATGTCACGCCGGTTAAACTCGCCTTTCTGGTCCTGGCATTGACCTTTAGCGCGCTGCTTCTTTCGCACATCATCGCTTACATTGTCCTTGTTCTCAGTAACCGAAAGCGAGAGTGAACTGGGCGCCGGTCACAACAGCGAGACGTTAAAGCTTACTGCAATGCGGTCCTCAGACGACATATTTTGCCCCACATGGTGCGCCATCCTGCTGTTAAACAGAATGACGCGGCGTTCAACGGGCGTATAACTCACGGTGTTGAAATGTTCCGCTTCCATCCGCCTCGACGCCCACAGGTTATCCTGAAGTTCCTCGAAGTACAGATCGCCGCAACCTGGCGCAGTTTTGATGTAGTACACGCCGCTCACATATGAGCCGTCGTGTGTGTGCATTCGCTCGTAATTCCCGGGCCCGGAAATGCTCACCCACGAATCAGTGATGACGCACCGGTTGCCCTCACGGGTTTCCAGAATCGCCAGACACTCCGCTATCGACGGAATCAGCGCAGCGCGCAGCATGGCGAACTCGCTGCGCTCCAGAACATTCGCCACTGAGCCGTAGGTCGTGTAGAGGTTGGGTCTCGACGACTCCGGAATCTCATGTCTGAGAGAACGGGCGGCCTGCAATAGCCTCCGGTTCTCATCTTCGGAGAGCAGTTCATCCTGGTAGTAAAACGCTTTCGGGAAGAAATATTCAACCGGCATTTACTCGTCTCATAGTCGTGCTTGTCCTAAACGCTGACAAGTGTTTAGTTCTATACGGTTCCAAAAACAATCCTGTTCTTAACTTGGAATCCGCCGATTGATCCGCTTAATGCCGAACTAAATATTGTCTGCCCCAGGCCTTTGTCCCAGTCATTTCCGGTTGCGATATTCTTTACAGTATTCACACTTATCCCTTTCACCTCGCTCGAAAGCACACCTGTAGCAACATTCTTGGCAAGACCCGTCCATCCAGCACTAGCAGGGCCATTAACCACCATGCCACTGACCTTTCCTAATGCATCGGCTCCGAGCGATTGGACTGTTCGCGCGGCGTTGTAAACTTTGTCGCCCACAGACAGAGCTTCATCGCCCCAAGCGAGGCCTTGTCCCAGTCTTATGGCTGCACGTGCCCCGGCTGAGGCTTCCTCGAAGAAGGTTTGCGCAGATTTTGCCCCAATGTTAATGAGCGGGCCAAGGCCTCCCGTAACAAACCCTGTAGCGGCGCCGATACCCATCTGCACACCGTAGTCATTCCAACTGAAATCATCGGCGTTGAACACAGAATACGTAATGCCGCTGATGCCCGCTCCATAGAACGTGCCGGCAAGAGCTCCCAGCCCAACCGCAACTGGCGTTGCTAGACCGCCGGTTAAGACCTCGGCTACTCCGGCGATCACATCGACAACGACACCGATCAGTATCTCGACAGCGCCGATCACAGCACCAGCGATGGCGCTGAAGAAGCTTGCCAAGGAAAACATACCGGTTGGGTCGATGAACAACACCGGGTTATTTGAGGCATAGATGTACGGACTGTAGTACTGCCGGGCAATGTCAATCGCTATGAACCGACCGAGCCAACCGCAATAGAACCGCGCGCGGTAGTTATACAATCCGATCTCCGCGTCATACTCCTGCCCCGTATACAGATAGGACATGAACCCGGGCGTCGGCTCATTCGCCTGGGCCAGAGAGCCGTATGTCAGGTACTGATATGAGGCTTTAATATTCCCCTGCTGATCAACAACGGCGCGCACGGAACCGAGGTGATCTTTCATAATGTGATAAAGATCTACCCCCTTGTGCATCGCTATCAATCCACCTGGTCCGTAGATATAACATGTGTCAGTTTGTAAAACACCGTCGCTAGAACGCTCCACCAGCGGCATGCTGTTTGTGCCGCGGAGATACAGTTTTGTGCTCGTCTGACCGGTACCGCCGAAAACCTGTTTCAATACCCTGTCATTGCGGCAGCCATAGGTCAGGTTTACGGTGTAACCTCCAGAGCCGGCGTCGACAATCTTCGTCGGCAGCATCATGGCCGGGTCGTAGCTGATTGTAAGGTTGTAAGGCCTGGTGATGCTGGAGTCGGTGGTAGTTACCTGAGTGGCGTTTCCGTTGTTGTCGTAAAGAAACTGCGCGACAGTTGCGGAAGTGGCTGTATCACTGACAGTGCTGACTTCCTGCGACCCGGGTTGATAGCTGAACTGGTAGGGAGTTCCGCCGGCTGCCAGGTTCAGGAAGTTTCCGTTGGCATCATGGTTGACGGGCGACGTTACGCCCAGATTGCGAGCCGGTTTCTGCGGGTCCTCCGCATTGAGAACCTGTCCGACGGAGTCATATGAATAGTGGAACTGATCCTGCTCGCCGCCCGGTCCATCTACCTGAATCGAGGAAGAAGCGATTGTCCCGTCATAATACGAGGCCCCTTTGTACCCGCCTTCGGTATAGGTGAGGGCTTCACGGAACAGATCTGTCCCACCCTGATTCTGATTGCTGATTCCTGTGAGCCAATACGGGGAGTTGAACGCGTATGTCTGTTTGATGCTTGCGCCACCGGAAAGCTCGAGATGATTCTCCTGTGGCTTCCCTGCAGCATCGTAACTGAAAGTTGCAAGCGTCGTCTCCTGGGGCCGAGGGCCGTGGCTGTACTGCAACTGTTCGGAGATCGCTGTGATCTGGTTCAGAGCATTGATCTGATAATTAACGTGAAGCAGGTATCCGGATGAAAGCGGATAGATGATCCGCGTGACGTTCCCGACATCATCGTATTGATAGTTGACGACGTTGAAGTCCTGGTCGCCGCTGTACGCGCTCACGGTCAGATTGTCCGCGATCGTATTGCCGAAAATGTCGTAGCTAAAATCTTCGCTTACATCGGCCTTATCGGTGGCTCCATTATTCGCAGCTATAGAGGTGTTCCTGCCGATGGCATTTGGAATGCTGTTGCCGCCGTCGTACGAATATTTCTTCCGCCAGGTTGGCGGAGTCGGCGGCCAGGAAGGATCGGAACTGGCGTACTGCTGCAGTTGTGCCTGGTTCCATGTTCCTTCCAGATACCCGGCTTCGGTAGGCCGCGAAAGAACATCATACTTCGTGTAGTTATAGGTTCCTGCCTTTGCGCCCTCTGCGTCCTGCGTAAAGCGGATGTTGCCTGCCGTATCGTAGATGAACCGAAGCGGTGCCTGCGCGCCCGACTGCAGAGTAAGCAACCGGTTTCCAAAGTCGAAGGTTTGGACCGTCTTCCAATCGTCTTTCGCGGAGCCCGAGGGCAGATCAAAATAATTCGGAGAATAAATCTCACCCGCATTTCCTGCATCGGTATAGAGTGTTTCGCTCTTTACTACTGTGCCGTCTTTATCTGAGACACGGTAAATCACCTGGTCCAGTGTTGTGCTGACTTCATAGAATATGTCGCCGTTCGGATTTGTAGTTGTTTTCTTCGAATACATCAGAGTGCCGTTCTCTCCGGCAACAGCACTATAGGAATACGCTGTGCTGTGCCCTCCTCCCACACAGAACAGCAGGCCCGGAACGCTCTCCTGAGTCACTCGGGCAAGCGGCGACGTCTCGAATGTCTGCCGAGAGAATGGATAGCCCTGGTCTGCCGGATAGGCATCGTTCACCAAGCCCGTCATGGTTCCCGCCGTCCACTTCATGGCCGCAAACCCGGCGCAGTATGCAAACATCGGATTTTGACCGGGTGTAACGTATGCGGATTTTGTGCGCACGGCAACCCTACCCATGTCATCGGTTATGGCCTGCGACACAATCATCTGCGATCCGGCATATTGCTGCGACTGAATTGTCACCCCGCGGGCATCGTCGAACGTAACGGTTGCCGATGGTTTAGCAGCCGTGGCGATTTGTGAGATTGCAACGCGGTTACCGAAGAAAAGCGTTGGCAACGCGGAAAGCGTGCCCTGGGCTTTGTAGCTGAAGATCAACTGTCCGTCAGCCCAGAACACTACTGCGCTTTCACCCACAAGCAGCGTCCAATGCCGGTTCATGGCATAAACTGCTATCTTCGCTCCGTCAAGCTTCAGCGCGTAACGATAGCTGTTATCCGGACTTGTGAGCGTCCAGCTATTGCTGCCGGCCGCTCCGGCGCTCACCGCGGAATTCGCGGGTAGCAGATATCCGGCGCCCACGAATGCCGAGCATAGACTTGCAGATACCTTCCCCGCATTCAGTTCGGCAGCGTATGGGTCAGATGGGATGGTGAATGCCGTAGCTTCCACGGGTGGCAACGCATCGCCCCCGCCTGAGTTCAGCAGTTGCCAAGATGCCAGCCCCGGATTCCATTGAATGCTAAGACCCGCGCCAAGCTGGATACCGATCGGCGAGGTCAGCTTTTCAAGAACATTGAATTCAACCGCAAGCGCATAGTTCGAAGTGAGCGCCGTGTTGACACAGCTAAGACGCCCGGAAAGACCATCCGACTTTTGAGTCAGCGCAGTACCGTCCACTTCCCAGGCATCCGCCTGGGGCTGCCAGACTCCTTCCCATTCCGATCCGCGGGTAAAACCAGTCAACGCGCCGTTGAGTGCAGAGCCGATGGTCAGCGAATGATTCGGATCAGCCAAGGCGAATGCGCCTTGATTGCCGCTGCGTGAAAAGTACGACTTTGCAATGTTCGAGGTTCTATCTGCAGCGTTTGTGCCAAGGATCTGTTGCTGGAAGTTATCGTACACAGTCCTGCTTGTTTCTCCATTAGGACCAAGCACAGCATTCGGTTGCTGGAACTTCGTGTCGTAACCGTATGCCTCCACCGGACAGGCAAGAGGAGTAAAGCGCAGATTATCCAAAAGCACGTTGCAGGCTGTGTTTGCGTTCTCGCAACGTATTTCGATTTGCGATGAACCGGACGGATCGGGGAGGCTTATGGTCTGATAAACGTACACCCATTGGCCGATCGTGTCAGGAAAATCAAGAACAGACGACGCTCCCCCGGTCACCGCGATTCTCCACGATGCATTTCCCTGAACGTTGCTGAAGCCGAACGGCTTCTTCACCCACGCAGAAAACACATACTGCTGATCCTGTCGCTTGGGCGTAAATGTTCTGACAATGCCGCTCTTTCCGGTTGTCGAGGCTGCGATGCTCAGGCTTCTTGTACCGGTGTGCGCGTCTATAGCAGGCGACTGTGCACTGGGAACGACGGAGGCGCCGGGGCCCTGCGCCCAGCCCTGATCGGCTTCGTACGATTCGAATCCGTAGTAACTAACCTCGTCCCCGGAGATACTGCCGTTCGGGAATTTTGCTATCAGGAATTTCTGATCCTTGTCATATATAAACGATGACACGAGGCCACTGCCAAATACCTGTTCAACAATCATGTCTTGAGGATCGGACCTGGAAACTATGCGGGTCTTTAACTGCCAGGCGGCCGGTATCGGATTGAAAGAGGGGAATGCAGGTGCCGCACTGCCGGGCGTCGTCCAGTCAAAAGTCTGATAAGCTGCAACCCTGCACTGGCCGGGATTCCCACAATCCACAGTCAGCGTTTGAACGTTGGCCCAGTTGCGATAAGTCGTGGCCTGGCTCTGAATGTAAGCCCTGGAACTGCCGTCTGCCAGGGACACGCTCTTGGTGGCCATCGCCACCGAAGAGTACATGTGCAGCTTCTGGAATATATTTGCGTACTCTGGTACCTGCCATGCATACAACGTCTCGGTACGGACCCTCTTTTCTGTGCCCTGCCCGTCGTAGTACGTCTTTTCCTGCCAACTCATCAGCCCAGTGATCTTGTCATAGGACGCGGTTGACTCTTGTTGCACACCCTCCTTAATCGAGACAGTTCGTCCGCAGCGCGCATAACCACCGTATAGATTGCCGCCTGACGAATCTTTTGTATACACCGTCCAATAGTCCAACTGCGAGGACACCAGAGTGTTAGCCGCGCTGTAGTCCTTCTGGCCCAGTTGGATTCCGTTAAGGATATTTTGGTAATTCTGTATACCGCCGGATGGATAGAGCGTTGTCTGTTTTGCCAGTCCGTTGGAATAGTAGAAAACACTTCGCCCCTGTGGCTGCTCGGCAGGAGGCGAACCAGAATTTGTTTTTATGCCTGGCACCACGGTTACCATCGGGTATTGAGCCACTCCCGTTGCAGCGTTGTACACGATCTGCGACTCCTGGGAGTTTCCATAGAAAAAGGATTGGTAGTAGCTCTGCGCCGCTTCATAGGCGTCCTCGATCTCCACGTACGCGACAGGATAATCCATCACGTATGGATCGAAGTTGACGTCGTCAAGATCGTAGAGATTCATACTGGTAGCAGCGTCGAATGAAGTCGCCGAAGAAGGATAGGTCACCAGGAAACGGGCACCAGCCAGCATGGTCCCTGGTTTTGCCTGGTCGGACGGTACGTACATCTTTTCTGCACTCAGCTGGGTTGGCAGAAACGTAGCATCGCCGTTCTTTAATGCCACCACATATGAGGATGCGCTTCCATCGCCGGCATTCTGGTAAGCCAAGTACTGCGGACCACGGTTTTGAAGGCTTTCCGGATAATTGAAGTTTCTCAGCGTTGTGGCCAACTGCCTCCATGTTCCGTCAGTGCCGCAGTAATAGATCAGGGTTCCAACGGTCATAAAGCTACCGGAAATACTAGGATTCTGTCCGTTCTGGGCAATGCTTGGCGTTGACCATAGGCCGTTGTTCGGGTTGTAGGTTGCCAGCTGGTTGAACTGGACTACACCCTTTGTGGCGCATAATATTGCGACGTCTTCTCCAGAGGCAACGCCCACGATTGCGGGTGTGCCAGGGTCTTGAAAAAGTTTCTGTATCCAACTGCTCCCCAGACTCTGGTCTCCGCCTCCATTTCGCAACAAGCCCCGATTATTGTTGACCAGAGCATCTACAACTTCGGTCCGGAATACTTCATACTGCGATTTTCCGCCGGTAATTGGCGAAGACAAATTGACCGAGGCCGGCGAAGCGACATTCACGACACGGAAACTTTCGTCCCAGTCGAAGATCTTGAGGCTGTAATCAATGGATGTGGGGGTACTGCTGGTAACGAATGTTTGCACAAACCCGGTCGGCATCGGACTTAACGCAAGATAAAGCTGATCGTCCGAAATCACTACGTCAACATTGCTGAGGGTCCAACCATTGTTGGTACTTGATTTCCACGTCCCGTCCAAGTCGCGGTAGTAGATATAGCTTTTGATCTGACGCGCGGCGCTCAGATAGCATGAGACAACATAGCAATTCTGGAAAGCAGTAATGGCAGCGTACTGCGTATCAGGGGACGGCGGGACGGGCGGAGCACCGATCTCCTGGTATATGGATGCTTTCCATCGCTGGTCCCGCCATCCATAAGAAAACCCCTGAACCGGTCCGGCGGCGTAGTGTTTGTTGTAAGCCATGACAAAACTATCGCCCGCAACGAAAACCGACGCTCCTGCAGCAGAGCCATTCAGGTGAAGAACAAATGGCGCGCTGTTATACATGACCCACGTACCGAAACGCAGCTCCGATCCCTGGCCGTCGTTGCGGAACACATACAATTCATCGTCGCCGGTCGAACTGTTGCGGAACGAGATAGCAAAGAATGGCTCGTTCGTGAGAACCATGAGACTGTCGGCGGCGGCAGTCTTACTGCCCATAGCACCCGTGACGTCCTGAGTCACCCACTGGCCGTTCCATGTCTGAACTATGACTTTCATGCTGCCTGTTTTGCAGTATGTAAAGACAACGTAATCGGGTCCGAACCAAACACGTGGAGTGCTTCCCGCCAATGGATTAACCATCGTGAGTTTTTTAGACGACGCAATGAAATTGGTCTTATATGTGAATGACGCCTTGCCTCCTTCGGGATAAATAACCCCACTCAGCGCCCCGGGATTCATATCACTGGTTTGATCGACATACTCGAAAGCCATTGCCGGAACCGTCTCGCCGTCTGGAGAGTATTGAAAGACCGATTGCAGGCAACGTTTGTACATTAATGAGTAATTACTGTCGCCTGTGGAGGCGTGGTTGACGAAAGTATAGGCGAATTTAATCCCGTAAAGCGCGTCGCCCCCGGCATCGGCTACATCGACGGAATCCAGGAAGTATGTTTCATACCGGTCCTGATAGGCGTTTGGCGGGGCTTGCTGGGTGTGCCGCGCCTGGTACTCGATAACGGGGTAGCCGCCGTGAGATGTGTCCGGATTGAGTGCGCCGTATTTGTTGCCGTAGTTAAATGTGATCGTTCTGCCATAACTATCAATTACCTGCTTCAGATATGAAGCCTGTGTATATTCAAGTCCGTTCGACATCACCTTCTGGCCGACGTTGTGATACCGATACTTAACCTGATGGCCCGGAGGTGTAACAATAGAAGCAAGATTCCAGGCCGTGGGATACAGGGCTTGCGTCGCACGCTGATTACTTGAACCTAGCCAATTGCCCCATTTCACTCCCCACTGCGTAGCTTTCGAATCGGGGTCCGAGCCCTCGCCGTAGGTATAGACAAATCCGTTCTCCCTTGCTATGAGCCAGATGAGTTGTTTGGGATCGTACTGTACGGACCAGAACTCGAAGTTGCGTAGTTGGAATATCCATTTCCCATCGCTCGATTCACCGGTTTTCACCATCGGATTGGCGGAACCGTTGCTGACCAGATAATAGGTGTCGGAGGTCGTAGAGCCGCTGCCGGCTTTGTCGACTGCGATCATCTCGATCGGCATTTGCCAGCCTAATCCCAGGATGCCGGTCGGAGCTTCCAGATTCCAGGTATCCAGGTTATTGCGTATGCTGCTGGAGTAAAGAGCAGAAAGCTTAACATCAAGTCCTTCGCGCCCGGGCAACGTCAGAAAATCCATAGGCAGGGAGACACTGCCGCGAAATTTATTAACGCTGCTCTTAATGTTGCCTATTGCGTTTTTGTCGAACTCGAATGAGCGGATAGCCGGCACTTCCGACAAGTTGGCGGCATTGGAATTATCGGGTTCAGTCATGTTAGGCATGGAACATTGACTCCATTTTTTCTGTTGTTAGGGTCTCTACGGACCGCAGCACGGTTTTATACAGTTGCCCTTCTTTGGGAACCGTTCGCATGGCATGTCGCAGATAAAAGTCATCCGGGACCTGGTATACATGTACCGTCTTGGCGTCTGCTGCTTCTTCTGCATAGCAACAGAGGAGTGGTGACTCCTTCGGAATAGCGACTCCGGCAGCAACCGGCCGCATCGCCCCGCTGAGGTTCGGCGTGGAACCATGAATCAACCGATTGTCCATGAACAGCGCATGGCCCGCGCGCATCGGAAGGTATTGCAGATAGTTCGCTTCTATGACGTCCACGTATTGCGGATATGGGAGCGGACTCGGTTCGCGGTATGGATTGTCAAGATGGTGGCTTCCAGGCACAACGCCAAGCCAGCCGTTGTGTTCGCCTACGTCCACCAGCGGACACCAGAGCGTTATGCCAGGGTGTTCGCCTTCCTCGACAAAGGTATTGTCCTGATGCAGCGGCATTTTCCCGAATGCAGACGAGGCCCGCTTGGCGGCAAAATTTCCAAGAACAATTTTGTACCGGTCCAGCACCGGAAGCAGACTCCGCTCGAATACGGGCGCCACGCTCTGATGAATCGAGTGGCGCAATCCCACATCCGGAATCAACACTGACGCTACAAAATCGAACTGATGCCGCTGTTCTACTTCAGTGAAGGCTCTCTGTAATTCGTGAATGTCTTCTTTGGAGAGCAGGTCCAGTACTACATAGCCGTGTCGGAGGAACTCCGCCTCGTGCAACGGATTGATGAATATGTTTTGTGACATGATCGTGTGCATTTGATTCCGCTCTATGCTGCGAACATATGCTGCGTTAATGTGAGTTTTTTGCCTGCAAGAATCCGGGACAGGATGCGCGCGATTGTCGCTGTGGTTAAAACGGATTTTTGGTCTTCATAGTAGGCGCCTTCAGGACGGTCCCACGGAGCGTAACAACTGTGGCCTGTTACCCGCAGATTTGCAGCGCAACGCCACCGCCCGTCGCCTTCCTGCCAGTTCAACAGCGTCCGCAAATGACCGCCGATTCTGTGATCAGATGGATCGCGAAGGCTTTCTATACCTATATAGCAACCCAGGTCGAAGGGGTTGTCGATCTGAATCGAAGGCGCAGGCTGGTGAAACGCCGCCTCTGGCTCCGGTATGCCCAGGCGCTCCAATACTTCAAGCGTGACGAACGTACTGTAGTAGGGATTCCGCCACCAGTAGGCTCTCCAAAACCCATTGCCCAAGCGGTTGTTCGACAGCGCTAACAGGAACTGTTCGCGATATAACTCACGGTCCTCCGGCAGCATTCCGTGATACCCCCACGGCGTGACGTCCCAATGCCCTGCTCCCCATGCTTCAGGTCCGTCATACGTGGATATGCCATCGCCATCGCGCCAGTGATTGCTCAAGAACGCTCGGTCCTGTTCCGCTACCGTCATCTCAAGTTCGTCGAACAAAGCGATCGCGATTGCCGTCGAATCCGAATCAGGTCCCGTCGCTCCGTTATAGCCCCACCCCTCTTTGTATGTGCGGTTTTCGGACAACCACATCGCGCCCTTCACTGCGGCTGCGGCACTGCTGCTGCCTGGGGTTTCCCCGCACTGCGCGAGTGCGAGGGAAGCGTATGCCGTAACCCATTGATCGGAGACCCCGACAGGCAGATGGAAGTCAGTCCAACTGCCATCCTGATTCTGGATTGACTGAAGGTAACCTACAGCATCGGCGAGCGCGCTCCGTAGCTCATCCAATTCCGGGGCACCGGATGGCGCGTTATGCTTCGCATATAAATTCAGCCTCGGCTCATTGTCCGTTGTCAGGCCAAGTCCGATAAACGCCACCTGGTATTCTCCGCTTTCCAGAACCGGGTCTGTATCCAAGGGAGCAAGCGAGAACCGGCAGGTGATTTGCCGGACGACGGACGACCATTCGCCTGGTGTGTGTGTAAGGCAGTGTCCGCAAAGGTCAATTTTTGCGTCGGCCAGCTCTCCGGTCAAAAGGCTGAAACCGACACTCATCACCAAACCCTCTCGGTCGACTTCGTAAAGGCCCATGGCGATCGACAGAAAGTCTTTCATTTCTGTCGATGAAAATATATCTACCCCCAATGCGCCCAGACCGATTGGCTTCAACAGGCGGAAGTAGATTTTGGCCCTTGTGTTCGCAACAGTACTGCCTTCAAGTCCGGCGCTCGCAACCACGCAATGCCGGCTGAGCGTTTTCACTATCCTGCGTGCAGCATCGGGCGACGGTAACACGCGGGCGAGCCACCTTTCCACGGCCAGCCATGCATTCTCCAAGCCAAGACAGGCCATCTCCAGATAGAAGGCAATGCCTGGTTGATCCGGGCTCGCGGCAATCCATACAAATCCCTGCTTGTAGGCATTGCGTTCTTCGTAAGCCTGAGGTATCAGAAGGGCTATGGTTTCCTTTGCCAGCGGTGTTAGTTCCTGGGCATCGTTACTTTCTATAACTGAAAACAGTGTCTGCATCGACGAGTTATAACGCTCCTCGGTCGAACTGTAGAACGCACCCGGATCTCCGATAGCGCGCAGTACGATTCCCTTGTGCCCTGATGTCAAGCACAGCTGTAACGGCGTACCGTCGTTATTCAGGCAAGACGCTCCGGGGAAGAACCCCTTAACGCTGCTATCCGCATCAATTAGTTGGTAACAACAATCGGCCATCCGCCCGGGTTCAACTGCAAGCTGTTCCGCAAGCGATATAAGACGCCGTGCCTTTTGCCCAATACGCGCGCTAGGAATCATTCGGAGGAGATCTCTTATTGAGATACACAGAACTAGTTGCAAGGTGGTAGACAAGAACCACATCGGCGTTCGAACGCCGATGTGGTTCAGACACGAGATGACCATTCAGAGCGGGTTTGCCCTGCCTGCAAAGCCAAGAGATGCCGTCCTAGAACGAACCCTGACGAATGTCAAAGCTGCTCGGTGCACCCTGGCTATCTCCTTTGGCGCCTGCCGTTCCTGCGTTCCCGGCATTCCCAGGGGTTCCGTTGCTGCCTCCGGGCGATCCGCCCGTTCCTGCCGCGCCCCCACCGCCGCCGACTCCGCCACTGCCACCATTGCCAACAGGGCTAGGGACTGTATGCGGAACGAACTGACTGCCCTGGCTGAGGCTCCCGTAGAGTATTGTCACAAGAGCGCCGTTGCCACCGTTGCCGCCTTTGCCGCCTTTGCCGCCGTTGCCGCCGTTAGCGCCGTTGCCGCCGTTGTAGCCGTTTCTGCTATATGCTCCACTCGAGGAACCCTGGCCGCCGTTGCCGCCAGCGCCACCAGCGCCACCAGTGCCGCCAGTGCCGCCTCCGCCGCCTGCGCCCCCACCGGCCGTAACAAAGACCGTACCAGTGAGTGTGCCTACGGACATGCGGACTGGAGGTGCATCGCCGCCAGCGCCGCCGTCGGAGGCATCTCCGGCACTACCACCTACCGCGCCGTTGGTGCCGGCCGAACCGTCGTTGCAACCGGAAGCCCAATTGCAACTGGCGTCCCTACCGGCTACACCCGGCGTACCGGCGGCTCCGTTGGTGCCGTTGTTTCCGCCCGGTCCGGCGTTACCTACGATAGAAATGTCCGGAGTAGATTGCGAGGCTGCGGCAGCAAGTGCCATATGTAAATTGACACCCGCATTCTCTAGTGCCGCGTTCAATTTCGGGGCTGCCCCTTTGACCAATTCCTTGATCGTAACGTCCGCGGTGGTTTCAACAAAAATCTGGCCTCCTGGCTTGATCGTTACAGTTCCAAAATCCCGGTAGCCATCGGTGATGTGAAGTGGTTTATCAGGTGTGACATCTACATTCGGTGGGGCCATCTTGTTACCTTTCACCTTTCTTTAGTTAGAGTGGAAATAACAAATTCGCCAGACTATTGTTACTGGCGTACCTTGTGAGCCTGAGTCATTCACAATCTCCTGGCTATGCAATTGCAGCGCAGCCCAATGTGCGACATGATCGAAGCGATTACTCGCGCCCCGGCATCATAATGAATATGCTTTGCGGCACGGCGCCATAGAGAGCAACGACGATGAAGGCGGCGTTAGCTCCAGTAACGAAATAGAGACCGCTAGGTCGGCTTGCGACAGGAATTGATCGTGTCTCCGATGCCCTTCCACACCTCAGAAATAGGCACGATCCAGCTCTTATCAATTAACGTGTAGGTCAAGTCTCCACTGCTCGGGTTGAACTCGAAGCCAAGCTCAACCTTGTACATCGGTGTCGAGGTGGTCGCTGTCCCTTTATTGCCATCTCGGGGAACATACTTCGTTCCGTGCTGCTTCTCACTCGTCGCTTTCATGCATTCGAAAATCGCCGGCGTGACGCCATGAAATACAGTCATGTCAGACAAAGTGAGCAACCTCCAATGCCGTACAACTAGACTGAGATTCGATTTTGGACGCCCACATGGCTGGGAGCCCAGGCCTTCCGGGCCGGGAATCCTAATCAAGCCACACTGATGCAATTCAAAATTACTCTCATTGCGAAATAACAACGCAGCTTGATATGGGAATTAAGTGCGTACGAATGAACATAAGTTCTTGCGCCCTGATTCAAGAAAGTGTCTTTGGTCGAGTGGCGCCGCAGAAAAACCAAGTACGATGATTGCTACGTTAAATTAAGTGGGCAGGAGTGAGTTTCCTGCGGCATAACTTAGTTATCTAGTTATGGTGATGTTCTCCACGACTCGAGATTGTTATTCCTAGCTTGCCTCACTGTCAAGAACTATTTAGTTAATTCTTATCATTCTGTTTTAGCGAATTCTTATCAGCCGCTTTTTTCGCCTTTGGCATAGCTGGAATGAAGGGTGCGATCGAGTTTTTATCCAGGATTTCCATTTTGCCCTCAATGACAGATAGTGCATTCTTATAACCCGCCATCCGATTGCAGATGGACTGACGCAACAGGTCAGCAAGAGGCAACTGGACGTTTTTCGTCCGAGAGCTGGTCAAGTGCTGTTCGATGAGTTCGCTGAATCCCAGACGTTCATCGGCCCTAGACCCCGCTGATAATATCAACGAGCAACTCGCTGCGAATCCGTGGGTTCCGATCCTTATGTGTTCTAATCACCCAGCAAGTCACGGAGATACTGAGTGTAGAACAGGCCGTTCGGATCGCAGGTTTTGCGATATTTCTTGAACGCATCGACCGGCGCCTTGCGTATGTCGACGCGCTGCTTGGTGATGAAGCTCAAGAAATTCTTGTTAAACGGCGGCGTATAGGAATCCGGAGATGGATCGGTTGGGTCGTAGAAACCGAACATCTTGCCGTTGTGCGGCAGGCCGCCCAATGAGACCCACTTCCGCTCGACAAGAGCGAAGAATTTCAACAGATTATCGGGATACGGAGAACTTGCCTCTACGTCGACCCAGGCGATAAGGTCGAGGTTCACGAAACAGGCATTGGGTGTTGTCGAAAAGGTCCCCGACATCGCGGTGTTGCCACCCTGAACAAAGCGGAATTCAAGCGGAGCGCAGGTGTGGAAGTTGCCGTTCTCGGTGACATAGGTGTTAACGACGTTCAATCCATCCCAAGTTATCCCAAGACCCGCGTCCTGGAGGTCAGGAATTTCGATGAAATAGGACATGAAGATGACGGGCGACGACTTCACGAGCCATAGATCGGAATAGATTTGATTCGCTGCTTGCCCCTGACTCTCGATCTCATCAAGCGCAATTTTAGTTATCACAGAAGCACCGCCCAACAAGGAAGAATTGGCCGCCTGCGCCGACCGTATCGCGATTGGAGCGTACTTTCCGAGACCGCCGAGAATGGGTGCGCCAAACTCGTTCGCCTGGGAAAGCTCACAGGCGGTTTGGGGAGCCGTGGCCGAATTTGGAATGGTCGGATGTGGATTTGCCACAACATCCCACCACAGGAGAAAAGCGCTGGACGTGCCCGGCCACGCCGAGGCGTAGGGCGTGAAGAAACATTCCATGCGGGTATGTTTCGACAGCAAGCCTTTGAACGTCTCAATAAAATTCGCCTTCTGCTGCTGTTCTCCGACCGTAGGGAACGGAGTGGTCAGGTACCAATCGCCTCCTCCTTGGAGCGTGTTCGCATAGGGCCGCGGCAGAATGTTGAGAGTTATCCGGGTCACAATGCCGAGCGCACCCAGCGAGACGCGCGCGAACTCCAGGAGCGAGTTGCCGTCCGCATCCTTCGATTGTTCGTTGATGATGGTTTCGTTGCCGTCGGCGCCCAGGATCGTGAACGCGGATGCGGTCTCGGCGAAGATCGGCGCCTCCACCGTACCGCCGTGGACGTCGACGGCAGTCATGCCGCCGATGCTGAAAAATCCACCGGCTGTTACCGTCTCCATGACCAGGTTGTTCTGGGTGAGAAATGCATCGAGATCGTCTTCTCGCGTGCCCGGGTTCACTGTGACCTGATTTTGTCCGGGTCCCAGAACCATAAGATCCTTGTTATTCGGTCCCAGATCCGCATAGCACGACATATCCACCAGATAGGTCGTGGGTTGCGGCGGCACTGCACCGCGATTGTCATTGGTCACCAGCGGCGGCTGTGAATGCCGCTGTCCGGACGCGCGGACGGTCACTCCCTTGGTCACGGCGTCAGCCAGCACAGATTTCAGCTCGGCCAGGTTGGTCGGTCTGAAATAGTAGTTCGCGCCATTGGTTGGGGGCTCGTGGACGAGGTTTCCGGTCCAGTTGGTCCACACCGGCGCCGATGCGTCGATCGTCATTTTGAAGGCTCCTCAAATTCAATCCTTATAGTGGCGCAGAACGAGGCAAAGCTCAGACCACTCATCGCCTAGCACTTAAGTCTTCTTGAAACAAGACCAGGAGCCGAGGGACAGAGAGCCAAGGGCAACGAGAACGGGGGTGAGGTTCAGTAGTGGCAATGGATGAGCCTCCAGGTGGCGCTCCGCCCAACTGTCTGCGGAGAACATTCAGGAGTTCCTGTCTAACTTCTTATGCGAGTAAAGGTCCTGATGCAGTTAACCAGCTGATACCCCACACCTCGAAAGTACTTAGGAGGCGGGCTTAGGGAATTAGCCAGAGAGTAGAGTCTTATCCGTTAGGATGGTGTCCTCATTTTGTCACGTTGTCAAGAGCTGTCTTGTTGATTGTCGCGATATCGAAGACGAATAGCCTCCCGGCACAATTCCGCTGGCCTACGGCACGGAGATTCAAGACGGCTGTCCACTGGACTGCGGGCTGTGCCCTGACCACCAGCAGCATGCGTGCCTTGGCATTATCGAAGTCAACAGCGCCTGCAATATGGATTGCCCGATGTTCTTCGCCAATGCGCGGCCCAGCTTCAGCCTGACGACGGAAGAAGTGGAAGCCTTACTCGACGATTTTGTCCGAACCGAGGGAAACCCGGAAGTAGTCCAGTTCTCCGGGGGCGAACCTACCATTCATCCGCAGATCTTCGATTTTGTGAAGGCTGCTTTTGTCCGTGGCATTCCGTTTGTGATGATCAATACGAACGGCAAGCGCATCGCCCACGACGACTGCTTCCTTGAACAACTTGTTGAGGTACGCCCGTCGCTCTTTTTTCAATTCGACGGATTTGACCGGGACACTTGTCCCAGCCATTGAGCGGGGAGTCAACGACCATGAGGTCGGAAGGATCATTGAGTTTGCCATCCGGCACCCGGTGGTCCGAGGCCTCAATTTTCAGCCGACCTTTCACGCAGGACGCCACATGCGGCACGATCCGATGCAGCGAATCACCATCCCGGATATCCTCCGGATGATCGAGGCTCAAAACCTCCGGCAAGTTCGTCGTCAGTGACTTCATCCGGGTTCCGTGCTGCTTCCCGACATGTAACTCCGTGACTTACGCGTTCACTGACGGCGAACAGGTGACGCCGCTGTCGCGCAGCGTGAATGTATATGAATATCTCGACTACATTACCAACCGCGTGATGCCGGATTTCAGCCTGGAGATAAGAAATGCACTCGAAAGACTCTGGTCGTCCTGGTCCGTCTCCGGTTCGCAGAAGTCGGCGGAACAGTTTGCTGTCTCTTGCCAGGGCGTGCGGGCTGCCGAAGAGTCTGACCGTGGGCGACATCGCCCAGAATATGCTCATGATTGTGTTGCAGGATTTCATGGACCTCTGGATCTTCAACCAGAAAAATCTGATGAAGTGTTGTAAGGAGTTCCTGCTGCCCGGCGGCAAGCAGGTGCCGTTCTGCGCCTACAACACCATTGGCTACCGGGAACAGGCGCGGGCGCAACTGGAAGCCATGGAGCCCAAGCACAGATGGGCGCGCCGCGAGGGCCTTCCATATCAGGTGGAACCCGTTGTCTTCGACTTCAAGGCAAGGACTCCTCACACAGAAACAGTCGCGCTGCAACAGATACATGCGAATGGCCCGCATTAGAGGATGGGATGGAGGAGCAATCCGTCAAACAGTGCTTGCGGTTCCTGGCCGAAAACCCTCTGTCGCACGAGATATTGCCCGTGTCCTCGGAGCCGACAATCGGGGCGAAGCCTATCTCCAGGGAAACGGCTATGTTGTCACCTGGGCGATTGGACATCTGGTTTCTCTGGCTCAAGCGCACGAGATCAATCCTGAATGGCGGCAATGGCGCTTCGATCTATTGCCGATCTTGCCCAGGCAGTGGCCACTGGTGGTCTACGAACGAACCAAAGATCAGTTCGACGTAGTGCGATAGATCCTGACGTCACCACGGGTGTCGCGGATTGTGGGTGCAACGGACGCCAGGCGGGAAGGGGAACTGATCCTCCGCTACATCTACGAGGCAACCGAGAGCAAAAAGCCGGTTAAGCCGACTCTGGATTTCCTCACTGACTCCGGATGCCATCCGTAAGGGGATCGACAAGCTTCGTCCTGGCAGTGACTATGATCGATTGGCCGACGCCCACGCCGCTCGCAAGACCCACCCCCGGAACGATCGGCCCGAGCCCGTTGTCGCCCGAAACGGTTCTTGATGTTCTCGCTGCGACTGCGCCTCGCAATGCCATCTACCTGAACGAATCGACCTCAACGACAAACATGATGTAGCAACGACTACCAAGTGCAGGAGAGCCGGGCAGTTACTACTTCGCAGCGGCTGGCGGTCTGGACTTGCCATGCCGGCGGCACTCGGCGTCCAGCTTGCTGAGCCTTCGCGGCGCGTCATCGCCGTCCTCGGTGATGGGTCGGCCAATTACAGCATCACCGCGCTCCGGACTGCGGCACGCTACAAGATCCCGGCGGTTTTCGGGATCTTGAAGAACGGCACCTATGGGGCGTTGCGCTGGTTCGCGGAGGTACTGAAAGTCAACGCCGTGCCTGGGCTTGACATACCCGACATCGACTTCCTCTCGCTGGCCAAGGGCTATGGCGTGGAGGGCGTTAACGCCGCCAGCCAAAGAACTGAAGCAGTTGCTGAGAACTGCGCTTGCCTCGCCAACCCCAACTTGATCGAGGTTGCTACCCGCATAGGTATGAGCCATCCCGAATCCTCCGTCGAAAGCCGATCTTCGGCGTCATCGATTTGATATATAAACGATGAAGAACTCTTCAGATGGTCCGCTGAACGGAATTGGAAGGTGACGCTGTTAGAGGTTCGGGAATTCTAGGAATTGTTTGTACGCGATTTGTACGCAGATTTGGCATTCATGGAAATCTGTGAGTTTCTGGCATTCCTAGAATGAATAAGCTCCGTGTTTTCAATGCTCAGCACGGGTTCGACTCCCGCGCCTCCACCATAACTTAGTCGTTCAATAGCAACGACTTAGCACATCGGACTGAAAATCGGCGGAAAAACTGTACAGTCACTGTACAGTCGCCCTGCGGATTTTTGCCCCACTTCAGCCAACAGAGCACAATCTCGCTGAAGTCGGGAGTGCCTGTGCTATCTGTCTATACCCGCCATCATCCGGACTGTAAATACGCCAGCGACAAGCAGTGGCGCCGCTGCAAATGCCCCAAGTGGATCTGGGGAGCCTTGAACGGCAGATTTCTGCGCCAGAGTGCCAGGACGCATAACTGGGAACAGGCCGAGGATTACCGCCAGAAACTGCAAGCGAACCCGGCTCGCTGCGGGGAGTCTGTTCCGCAGGTTGCACCCGCTCTCGGACAATCATCCATACACGGCCCGGCGCCCGGACCGTCGGTCCAGGCCGTTCCGCCCGCTCCGCAGAAGCCCCGAGTCACGGTCGAAGCGGCCGTGGCCGCCTACCTTACCGATGCCCGCAGCCGCGAACTCGAGCCCTCCACCCTCTCCAAGATCGACACCATCTTCCGCAAGCAGTTCCTCGTCTGGAGCCGGATCGAGGGCATCGAACACCTCGATCAGATCGACCTCGATGCGCTGCTGAGCTTCCGCAACAACTGGAAGGACGGCAAGCTGGCCAAGCAGAAGAAGCAGAGCCGCCTGATCGGCTTCTTCTGGGCTTGTGTCCGGCGCGGCTACATCGCGCACAATCCCTGCATGGGACTGGGCAAGATCAAGGTCGTTCAAATTCCGACCGACTACTTCCCCCGGGACGAGTTCCAGAGAATCCTCGATGCGACGTACGTTTATGGGGACCCTCGCGGCGGATTTATCCCCCTCGAAGATCTGAGGACGCAGCTGCGCATCATGACCCTGCTGATGCGCTGGAGCGGGCTGCGCATCCGTGACGCCATCACCGAGGTCAGTGAGCGCCTCGCCCCGTTGTCAACAACTGAGAAGCATAGTTACTGAAAAAAAAGACCTTCTGGCATTTTCGGGATCACTGCCTATCCCAGGAGCGAATCCGGCGGATTATAGGTCGTCCGGTGTGATGACCTTCATCGTCAATGACGATGGAGTGGTGTATCAGAAGGATCTCGGCAAGAAGAGCGACGTTCTCGCCAGGGCCATAGAGAATACAACCCCGATTCCAGTTGGCGAAAGGCCGAAGACGTGGCAAGCACTTCATCTCCTGAACCTGCTCAATGAGTTGCCGATGCCCAGGGAATCGATAGGCTGCCTCAACGATTATTGGCTGGATTTTCGCCCAAGTCTGAAGTAATCCTGCCAACGACAATCTCGAATCCCCCATCGTTGTTCCGTGAAAGACGGTTTTGGGGACCATCTGACCGCGGTCAACATTGCGCCACCTGCCAACTTTAATTGGTCAACCATTTACAACCATGACTCCTTTAATAGACCGGCTTTTGAAACTCAGCGACTTATGCGTTGCAGGCGGCTGGCGGTTTGGTATGAGAGTTGCCTACTCATACATCGAGCGAATGGAAGAGCTGCTCGAAGGGAAAACAGCAAATGGTAGTTCTCACAAGGGAATTAGTCTTGCAGACGGTTGAAGATTGGGAACAGAAGGCGGATGTTGCCCGCCTGGCCAGGGATTACACCGAGCTCGCGCGGTTTCGGTTTCGCGCGGTTTGGTTCCGCGAGTTGTTAGCCGGCGCGCCGCGAGCGGAGGGTGATCGCAGTGCTCCCGGACATGTCATGGACGGGTTGTATCGCGGCGACTCTCGATGAGCACGCATACTGGGCTTTTGGATTGGCTTCCTTCAGGGACACCGATACATAAGTCGTCCCTGGTTAATACCCGCACTTCGGTTCTTCACTTATATCGTGACCGCACTGCCTGAGGGGATTTTCCTTCGCGGATCCGAGGGAGCATGCACATGGCTTCACCTGCGCTTTCAGAAACTGCTCCCAACCATCCAGTTATCCCGGCGCAAGAGGTGCATCGCTGGATAGAGCCCTGGTATGTCGCTTACGCGATACTCGGTGCCCTCGCATCAGGAGCAGCGGTAATCCTCATCCCCGTTGTAGTCATAGCAAACGGCGGCAATGCAATTCAAATTGGCACCGAGATCGCCACGCTGAATTCTGGAGCTCTCTTCGCACCTTTCTGGGGCTGGATTTCCGATCGCTCCTGCGCATACCGTTCCGTGTTCTTCAGCGGATTCCTTCTCGTTGCCCTGGGCTTTCTCGGATTTGCATTCATGAAGGGCACGGGAGTGTGGCTGGCCGCTTCGTTCCTCATTTCGCTCTACAACGTCGCCGGAAGCTTGGCCGCGCAGCGCGGACCCGCTCCAGTGCTCTGCATCGGAATCGCCGTACACATGATTACACTCGCCGGACTCGGACTCCTGGGATTCTTTCGCCTGCCATTTCCCCCCGTACTGGCTGTAGTGGTGCTCTACGGAGCCTTCCAGGGGATTTGGCCACTCCTGAGCGCGCTAAAGACACCTCGTGCTTTTCCCTTGACAGAAACTTACATGGACGTCGCCAAAGTCTTCCTCCCAACCTCAGAGTCGCGAGTGATCGGATCACGGAGCCGTGGAACCGAGCACTCGATTCAGTTCATCCCGCGCCAGCAGGTAATCCAGGCTGGCGTCGAGCAATCCGACCTGAGCCTTCATTGCCTGCGCGTGCGTGGTATCGCGCTGTGAGGCCAACGCAGTGCCCTGCTTGAATTGATCCTCGGTGAGCCGGGCGTTCTCCTGCCGTGCGGCAAGATATTCCTTAGCGACGTCGACCATGGCTTTGGTGGTTTCGAGCTTGTTGTAGATGGTCGTGATGCGTACGCCCACCTCGTCCTTCACGCGCTCCAGGCCTTCTTCCGCTTCGGAGACTTCGTCCCGCCGCTCGCGCACGAGGGCGCGCCGCTTGCCGGCGTCGAACAGATCGTAGCTGAAGTGAACCCCGACTGTTCCGAAGTTGTGGACGACGAAGGGCACGCCGTTCTGGTAGCTGTAGCGAACGAACCCGGTTACATCGGGGATGTATTCCGTTTTCGCGGCTCCCTCGGCTGCTCGCGCTTTCGCCACCTTCTGGATGGCCTCCTGGACTTCGGGGTTATGCTGGAGGGCTGTCCGCAGTGCATCTTCGCGTGTCGGCAGGTCATACGCAGTATTGACATCCGGGTCAAGAACCAGCTTTGTGTTGAGCGGCAGGCCGAGCACATCGTTCAGCTGAGTGTTCAGATCCGATATCTGCATATCGGCGGTCAACAATGTCTGTTTCGCTTCGAGAGAGTTGGCCCGGCTTTCTACTACGGCCACCTGCAGCAGGCTCCCGTTCTTAAACTGTTCTCCGTTTTCGGCCAGGGTTTCGTTGGTTGCCGTAATTTGTAACTCGGCGGCCTTCCGCTGTAACTGGGTGGTAAGCAGGGCGTAGTAGAGCTGATGCACCGTGTAGATAACGTCGGTCGAAGTCTTTCTCAGAGAAGCGTTCGAGATTCCGACGTCGGCTGCGGCGATCTTATTGGCGTCATGAATCCTGATGAGTTGAGTCAGGGGCTGGGAGAGTTGCGTACCGCTGGATTGGAACGCATTTTTTCCCTGGGTGAGAAAAACCGTTGTGGGAGGAATGAGCGCGCTTCCCGGAATTACGCCGAAGGCGCCCGGAGGCACCTCAATTTTCTCTACCTCGGTGATATAGAGAGCGTTGGAATCGTTGTGCAGGGTTGGGAAGTAATCGGACTTTGCGCCACGCTGCTTCTGCTGTTCCGCGGCAACGTCATATTCAGCGATCTTCACTGAGCGGTTCTGACGCACGGCGAGGTCAATCGCCTCCTGCAGTGTTATCTTCCGCTCCTGCCCGCTGGCCGCTGAGACCATCGTCAGGAGACAGGCGGCTATTACTGCCCATTTGCGCATGGTCTGAGTTCCCTTCTTCATACCCCATCTCCTCCGATTCGCATCCGGCTACACTGGCGCTGGCTTTTCAGAGTGTCTAAATCGCCGATATCTAACAGGCGGCCGCTTCAGTGTCAGGACCGAGCTGTAATTTCCACTTCATGAGTGCTTCTCCTTAACCGGTTGCATCTTTGCCAAGCCGGCGTAGTTGAAAGGCGACTTGCGGAGCAGGGCGACGAGGAGAAGAGCGATAAAGCAAGTCCACGCGACCAACAGGAAGCCATCAATGAGGCTCAACGTATACGCCTGAAGGCGCAGCCGGGCCGCGATGAGATCGACCGCACGCGCCGCCGCCGATGGTATTCCGGAGGATTTTCCGAAGAGTCCAGCCGTCATGGCGCGAATGTTTGCATCTGTAATCCAGCTACCGCTGCCTACGTGCAGCCCAAGAAGATTGGAGTGCAGTTTCTCGCGGTCGGCGAGAAAGTGAGCCATGTACACGGCCCCGGAGTTTCCGCCAAACAAGCGAATGGTGTGAAAGTATGCAGAAAAGGTCAGGATCCACTGAGGTTTCAGCAACCCCCCGGAGAAGACTCCCTGCAGGATGATGCACCCCACCAGCCCTATGAGAGAAAACGATTGTCCGACTCCCGTGAGCAGTTCAGTGCGATAGTAGTTTTGTGCGGCCCACGCACTCGTGTATTGAGCGCTCAAGACAGCTGCAAGGGCGGTGCACGCGAGCCCGGCAGCGAAGACCAGCCGGGGATCCACCCCGCGACGCATCAGAAGCCCGGCGGTAAACGCGACGGGCAGGAGCGGAATAGCGCTCCAGATTATGGCTGGCCCAATCTGATCAGCTTCGAAACCATGGATAGCCAGGGACTGCGGTATCAGGATGATGGTTAAAGTGAGAGTAAACCGAAACCAGAAGAGCAGACTTCCGAGCAGGACCGTGTTCCACTTCCAGAGATAAGGGAGCGCCACCAGAGGGTTGGGACCGAATCGTAGTCGCCGTATAAGCGCGCATAACGTGAAGAATGCGCCGGACCAGAACAACGCGTTGAATACTCCGGATCGCCACCAATCGAGCCTCTCGCCTTGCTCCAGGGCAGCAAGCATCAGGGCCAATCCGGCACTCAGGTACAGGAATCCGATGAAGCTAGGCACCGGACTGCCCTTCTTTCGGGCAGGGAGTGCCGGTATCCCGATATAGATACAGATCATCATCACCGGCGCAATCAGGGCTGAATTCCAGAACATCCAGTGCCAGGAAAGATGGTCGCGGTACCAGCCATAGAGTGATGGCGCTATATTGACTGCCCCATCGATAAACGTTGCATAGAACGCCATGGTGAAAGGCAGGAACCGCAGGGGACTAATGCGAAGCGCAAAAGTCAGGGTGAGCGGATAAAAGGTGCCTGATGTGAGGCCGGCGACAATCAATGCCGCAATCAGCAGACTATAACTGTGTATGAGCGGCAGGAAGGCGCAGGTCACGGTAAATGCTGCAGCTGCAAACAGAAGGACACGCCGTGGGCCGAGTAAACCTCCGACGTAGACGATAAAGGGCCCGATAAACATGAGGCCCCCGTCAAAGGCGCTGCTGCACCATGCACCTTCGTCGAAACCAAGGCCGACGTGACCCCTTAGATCTGCAAGCCCCAGCGAAAGCATGCGACTCGTGAGCGTGACGAGTCCGGCGCCGATGAGGACCCCGAGAATTCCCACCAGAGCCCGGGGGGAGAATTCCGAGGGGATTGCCGTAGCGGTAGCATGCGCAATCTCCACCGGGGTTAGCGGACGGGTTGTGATCGCAGTAGCAGCCATGATCTCCGGCTATCGTCTCGTGCGGACTGTGGCAACCACAGATAGACCCGGTCGCAGTTTGGCAGCCAGACTGGCATCATCGAGCGCAATCTTGACCGGGATTCTCTGTACAACCTTGGTATAGTTGCCGGTCGAATTGTCCGGCGGCAGCAAAGCAAACTGCGATCCGCTGGCCGGGGATATTTCGATGACTTTGCCGTGGATGACCTGCCCGGGGAACTCGTCAATCCGGATCTCGGCCGCATCCCCGACCCTAACGTTCGTGAGCTGTGTCTCTTTGTAATTTGCCTGCACCCATCGGGTGCGATCAACGAACGGAATGACCTGCGTTCCGGGAGAGACTAACTGGCCGGGGCGGACTTGCCGTTCGCCCACGCTCCCATCGGCGGGTGCAAAAATCTTCGTATAGCCAAGGTTCACCTGCGCTACTACCAGGTTTGCTTCCTTGGCTCGCAGGTCGGCGGCCAGTTGCGCTTCCTGAGACTTGAGCACAAGGAGCCCCCGGCGTTCGGCTTCAGCCGCCGCTTCGCTGCTCGTTAGCGCTGCCTTACTCTCCTGCAGCGAGGCCTGACCGGTTGCCAGTTGCGCTTGCGAGCCCTCTTCCTCGGCAACCGCCTGCTCGACTCTTTGCCGGGTTGTGGAACCGGTGGTGATGAGAGCCTCCTGACGGCGTCGCTCGGGAAGAGTGCGGTCGATCGCGGCCCGAGCGGCAGCGATATGAGACTGGGCAGAGTCGATTCCGGCCTTGGCCTGCTCAACTCCGGCCAGCGCCCGATCGATCTTTGCCTCCTGCAGTTGCTCCTCGCGCCGGTTGTCTTCGATCGCAGCTCTGGCGGCCTCTGCGGCCGCGCTCGCCTGGGCTACCTGCGCCTGATAATCGTGGTCCTCCAGCTCGACGAGCAGATCCCCTTTGTGCACCGCCTGATAATCGGAAACGTCTACACTTCGAACTATCCCGGCTACCTTGGTACTGAGTGGCGTGAGATCGCCGCGAACGTAGGCATCGTCGGTAGCCTGTTCGACTTTGCCACCTTCCCAGGAATTCCATTTCCAGGTAACGGTAATCAGGACGGCGAGAGCGAGCAGCACAACCAGGAGAGGGGTGACGTATTTCTGCCAACGGGACCCAGGTTGTTCCGCTGCGTTCGCCTCTTTGCTCGGTATTTCCGGCTTCGGTGGCGAGGCTGGTGGTGTTGCAGGCGCTGCCGCCGTGGTATTTGCTGCCTCTGTGGCCACGATTTACCTCCATTTTTGAAGTCAACAAAAAGCCGAGGGTCATCGTCCTTTTGCATGCAGTACCTCAGGGTATCTGAAAAGCTTATCGAACAGATCCAAGCAGAACAATTCCTGCCCGTCGAGAGACGCATTGTGGTCTGGCTGTTATTGCACTATCTCCCTGCATCTGTGCAAGGCGGGTGCCATACCTTCACCAGTCACTGGAATTGCGGGAATTGGTTCAGCGCAAGAACGATCCAGCAGACGGCGAGTCGTTCGAATTGAACGCGTGTGGGGCTAAGTGCTTACTGGCAATCAGTTGCTCGTACGTTGGCACCGGTTGCGGATAAGGCAACATGGTGGCTGGCCGGGGCCCGCTCCATATCGCAAAGGCAGTCTTGTACGGACCAGTAATTTTCCGGCTTTCACGCGGTGTTCGGGAGCTGGAGCTCCTGCACGCCATTCCTTTGGCTCCTGTCAGCGCGTTGCCAAGCAAGTGTCAATACGCTGTCAGTCTTCGTTGACTCTCGACTCTTATTTTCCATCAATTGCAAGTGGCCCTTGCTTTGCAACGGCAGCGGTCGTGAGGAATCGAAGTTGATGACACTCGACCGGCAGGTATCGGTCGTCGCATTTCTGGCCATATTGTCACGGATCGTGGCTGAGAGCAGAGATGGATGTGTCGCTGGGCAGATGGACAAGGAATAACTGAAAGAAAACGATGTTCAAGAGAATCGCTGTCGCCTACAACGAGTCCCCAGAAGCCAGACGCGCATTGGCATCAGCGATTCAACTCGCCAGGATTCTCGGTTCGGAACTGCAGGTGATTACCATCATGGAGGAACTTCCTGTCTACACGGCGTTCGCCAGCGCCACCGACTGTTCTCTTGAGCGGACACTGCGTGACGATCGGTACAAACACTATGAGCAGCTCCAGGCGGAGACTCGCGAGATGGCGCGGCGCGAAGGTGTCGAAATTGCGACACATCTGCTGGATGGTGAGGCAGCCAGCGCTCTGGTCGGCTTTCTGCTTCAAGACAAGCCAGACCTCCTGATAATTGGGCTTCATCGCCGCTCGTCGCACATCTCGCGGCTTTGGAGCACGGTTTACGAGGTCGCGCAGGAGGCTCCGTGCAGTGTGCTTGGGGTTCACTAGGCGACGTTCGGTACGGTCGTAGACCATGGGTCGCCGCGCTCAGGATACAACTTACTCGACATTTCTTTGGAGATCCCGCAGTGGCATGACAAGAGATAACTACCAAGGAGAAGGCTAATCAATGAATGCGTCCATCTCAGAAGAAAGCTGCGCCGCGATCAGCGGCAGCTTGACCGAATTGCGCGACGAACTGCTGGTTTCCGCCGCAAAGGCGGGAGACTGCAGTGCTTTCGTCGAGCTATGTGAGCGGCACACCAAGAAGCTCCTGCCGGGGATTTACCGAATCACGCAGAACCGGGAAGACGCAGAAGATGTGCTGCAGGAGTCCCTGCTGAAGGCATTTCTTAACCTGAAGAATTTTGAAGGCAGATCGAGCTTCGCATCCTGGCTTACCAGAATCGGGATCAATTCGGCACTCATGCTATTGCGCAAGAGACGAGGCATAGAGATATCGATCGATAACGCCGGCGACGGGTCCCTGCCCTGGCAAGCCTGGGAGCCGTGGGACAAGACGGAATCGCCGGAGGCCCTTTTCGCGCAGCGCGAAAAAGAAGCATTGCTTCGACGCGCAATTCTCCGCCTGCCGTCAACATTTCGGGAGGTTATGGAGCTGCGGCACGCGTACGACTATTCGACGACTGAAATCGCGCGAACCCTTGGCATCTCGGTGTCAGCGGTTAAATCGAGACTTTCACGCGGGAGGGTGGCCATGCGGGCGTCCTTGCGCAGAAGACATCGGCATCATGAATTTCTTGGAGTAATGGGGATGCCTCACTTCTCTGAAACCGCGGCGCGGCCTTCCTGACCCGCGCTTGGCGCTACGGGAAGCCGGACCAATTCGATCAAGCAGTGACGAATTTTGTCGGGCCCGCGAAAGGATTTCATGACTGGATTGGTACACTTCGTGTTGCTAATGGCCTCCGTCGTTTCGTTGGTCCTGGTGGGTCCGTGGCAGACGCAGAGAAAGGCCTTAAGCGCATTTGTGAGGATACGAACGCGGAATCGAAGCAGCTGGAGGGTCGTCGCTGAGCGGCTGCCCGCTGATCGGCCGAAGTCTTCGGACTCATAGAGCTTTCTCCAAGCGTCCTCAGCGGGAATGGCTTCCATTAAGGGACTGAGGCCGTCGGAACTCGATGACCTTTGCAGGCCCTCGTGAATTGTCGCCAGACGATGTTTTCACGTGGGGCGGCAGCTCAAAGTTGAGCACAGTTCCTTTGGATCGATCCTGCAGAACCGGCTCTCCATTCGCCAACATTTGCTCAAGATCGATGCTGAAATCCAGAAGCTCAGGCAACTCGTCCTGCGGAGAACCAGATCTCTCGCTCGTCCTGTCAAAGCAGTAGTCCAGGACAGATTCGAAGTTGCGGCACGAATCCATATCAGCAAGATCCATCGCATGCACAAGGTATCGCTCTCCATCGCCACCGACGCCCACAATCTCAATCCGCTGAATTGGCGTAATCGGCTCGCTCCGCCGCTCGCGCGCAGCGTGGTTGCTTATGAGGTCGCCTTTCTGGTGTTGCTCGCTGTCAGATTCATCACACCTTTGCACCGAATCCGTTGCGGGCGATGGGGCCGAGCCCATAGCGGGCTGGTTGTTCGTCGCGATCGAGGAATTGGAAGTGATAGGTATCCGCATATTGGACCCCCCGGTGGGCGGTTGCCGCTTACTTCCGAAGCAAACTAAGCGCCACTGCTTCCCCATGCGGACAGTCACGCAAGTGGCTGAGTCCGTTGAAACGTCCGCGGATCAATCCCACATTCTTTTCAATCCTGTCAGCGCCGCGATGTCTACCAACCAGACATGTGTCAGCCAATTGACACCTATCCAGGGAGACACGTGTGCGCTCACGACTGCTTGGTCTATGACCGTGAAGACATGGTTGCGCTCGCGGGCATCGGAGCCAATCGCTTGTCATGTGCCATGGTCTTGACACGCGCCGGGGTTGGTCGTTCGTTCTGGTTTCAAAGGCTTACGAATGGCCTCTGTCTTGCACTTGAATCAGCGCCTTCGCCACCTGCAAGGAGCAAGAACCATCCACCGCGACCAAATCGAAACTATTCCGCGCCCGGTCTTGGGAAACAAGGAGCGTAAGAAATGACACCTGTCGTTGAAGCAGAAGTACCCTCAACCGCCTCGCTAAGCGCTTACGGACAAGCGAGATCTACGATTCAGGCATCGCCACTGAGTTCGGAGGAACTCAGAAAAACCGACGCTTACTGGAGAGCATGCAAATACCTGGCGCTCGGGATGATCTATTTGCTGGACAATCCTCTATTGAAGGAACCCCTAAAGCCGGAACACATCAAGAACCGCCTGCTCGGTCATTGGGGATCCAGTCCCGGTCTGGCATTCATTTACATCCACCTGAGCCGGCTGATCAAGAAGCTTGACCAGGACATGATCTTCCTGGCCGGTCCCGGGCATGGCGCGCCAGGCGTTCTGGGACCGTGTTATCTGGAGGGGACGTACTCGGAGATTTACACCGATAAGAGCGAAGACGAGGAGGGGCTGCACGAGTTCTTCAAACAGTTCTCGTTTCCGGGCGGCATCGGCAGTCACTGCACGCCGGAGACTCCCGGCTCAATTCACGAAGGGGGCGAGCTGGGCTATGTCCTGTCTCACGCCTGTGGCGCCGCGTACGACAATCCCGATCTGATCGTCGCAGCGGTGGTCGGAGATGGCGAATCGGAGACGGGCCCGTTGGCAACTTCGTGGCACATCAACAAGTTTCTGAACCCGATTCGCGATGGCGCGGTTCTGCCGATTCTCCACCTGAACGGTTACAAGATCAACAATCCCACGCTGCTGGCGCGCATCGAGCACGAAGAGCTCGAAGACCTGATGCGCGGCTACGGATGGACGCCGCATTTCGTCGAAGGCTCCGACCCTGAGACCATGCACCAGGCGATGGCGGCGACAGTGGAACATTGCATCAAGGAGATCCACGCGCATCAGCAGGCGTGCCGAAGCACGGGCGTAGCGAGCCGGCCGCGCTGGCCGATGATCGTGCTGCGTTCCCCGAAGGGCTGGACCGCGCCGAAAGAAGTAGAGGGTCACAGGCTGGAGGGCTTTTGGCGCGCCCACCAGGTCCCGCTGACGGATGTGAAAAAGGATCCCGAGCAGTTACAGATCCTTGAGGCATGGATGCGCGAGTACAAGCCCGAAGAGCTGTTCGACAAGAATGGCAGGCTCATCGCGGAACTCAAGGAACTCGCGCCCACTGGAAACCGCCGCATGAGCGCCAATCCTCACGCCAACGGCGGAATCCTGAAGAGGAACCTGCGGATGCCGGAATTCGCCGACTACGCGGTGAAGGTTGACCTGCCAGGAACGATTGAGGTTGAGAATGTCCCGCCCCTGGGGATTTTCCTGCGAGACGTGATGAAGTTGAACATGAACAACTTTCGCGTATTCGGTCCGGATGAAACGACATCCAACAAACTACAGGCCGTGTACGAGGTCGCCAAGAAATTCTGGATCGAGGAGTACTTTCCCGAAGACAAGGACGGCGGCGAATTGGCGACCGACGGACGCGTGATCGAAATGCTCAGCGAGCACACGATGGAGGGCATGCTCGAGGGCTACCTGCTTACCGGGCGGAATGGCTTCTTCTCCTCCTATGAAGCCTTCATTCACGTTATCGACTCGATGTTCAACCAGCACGCGAAATGGCTTGAGATCTGCAGCCATGTGCCCTGGCGCCGGGACATATCATCGCTCAATCTCCTTATCACTTCGACCGTCTGGCGACAGGATCATAACGGTTTCACCCACCAGGATCCCGGTTTCCTGGACGTTGTTCTGAATAAGAGCGCTGCGGTGACTCGCATCTATCTCCCGCCCGATGTTAACTGTCTGCTATCGGTCGCCAACCATTGCCTCAGGAGCGAGAACTACGTCAACGTGATCGTCTCCGACAAGCAGCTTCATCTTCAGTACCTGAACATGGATGCCGCGATTGAGCACTGCACGAAGGGCCTCGGGATCTGGGACTGGGCGAGTAACGATCAGGCTGCAGGCGAACCCGATGTTGTGTTCGCTTCAGCCGGCGATATTCCCACCCAGGAGGCGCTCGCCGCAACAGTGCTGCTGCGCGAGGAGTTCCCTGATCTGAAGATTCGCTTCATCAACGTAGTCGACCTGTTCAAACTGCAACCGAGCACGGAACATCCTCACGGATTAACGGATTGCGACTTTGATTCCCTGTTTACGTCAGACAAGCCGGTCATCTTCAATTTCCACGGATATCCATACCTGGTTCACCGCCTGACTTACGCTCGCCACAACAAAGATATCCATGTTCGGGGCTACAAGGAGAAAGGCAACATCAATACGCCAATGGAATTGGCGATGAACAACGAGGTCGATCGCTTCACTCTGGCGATCGACGCTATCAATCGCGTGCCGAAGCTGCAGAAGATCGGCGGCCATGCGAAAGAGAAATTCCGCAACAGGCAGATTGAATGCCGGGCTCATGCGTACAAGTACGGCATCGACAGCCCGGAAATTACGGGATGGAGGTTCCCGCACCCGGCAGCGTGAACTGCCTCGCGTGCGAAGGGGTGGTGGCCGGTTCGTCGCATGGCGGCCACCCCACGGCCTGCTTAGCGCAACAGTGCAACGCCAGCAAGCGGCGTGAAAGGACTCTATGAGCGTCGTGACCGATTCCCCAACTGCCCCCCCACTGAAAACCCCGGCTCCGCCATCCATGGAGACGATCAGCATCAATACGATCCGTACGCTCTCCATGGATGGCGTACAGGCAGCCAATTCCGGGCATCCCGGAACTCCGATGGCTATGGCGCCCGTGGCCTACACTCTCTGGCAGCAGTTCCTTCGCTTCGATCCGCAGGATCCCGTATGGCCGAATCGCGATCGCTTCGTGCTATCGATTGGGCATGCGTCAATGCTGCTCTATTCCCTGCTTCACCTGACCGAAGTACGCGCCGTCAGCAAGGACTACGAGACTCTCGGCGAGGTATCGGTGCCACTGGACGCCATCAAGGCATTTCGACAGCTGGGCAGCCGCTGTCCGGGACATCCGGAGTACCGCTGGACGTCGGGCGTGGAGACCACAACTGGGCCGCTTGGCCAGGGCGTGTCCACCAGCGTGGGAATGGCGATCGGCCGGCAGTGGCTGGCCTCGCGTTACAACCGCCCCGGCTTCGAGGAGCTCATCGACTTCAACGTCTACGCGCTCTGCGGAGACGGATGCATGATGGAGGGCATCTCCAGCGAGGCGGCCTCACTTGCCGGACACCTGCAACTTTCGAATCTGTGCTGGATTTACGACAACAATCACATCACGATCGAAGGCCACACTTCCTTGGCCTTCAGCGAAGACGTGGCCACGCGTTTCATCGGATACGGATGGAATGTCACGCGGGTTGGCGACGCAAACGACATCGAGATGCTGGCCCGCGCATTCCGGACTTTTCATAGTTGCAAGGATCGCCCCACGCTGATCATTGTAGACAGCCACATCGGATATGGCGCGCCGCACAAGCAGGATACCAGCGGGGCGCACGGTGAACCCCTGGGCGAGGACGAGGTCCGGCTGGCGAAGCGAAACTATGGCTGGCCGGAAGACAAGAGGTTCTACGTGCCCGACGGCGTGTACGATCACTTCCGCCAGGGCATCGGGAAACGCGGGAAAGAACTGCGCGATGCGTGGTTCGCGCAGATAGCGGATTATCGCAAGCAGTATCCTGAACTCGCCGAAGAGCTTTATCGGATGCAGCACCGGCAGCTCCCTGAAGGCTGGGACCGCGACCTTCCGGCGTTTCCGGCGGACGCGAAGGGCTTGGCGACGCGTGAATCCTCGGGCAAGGTGCTTAACGCGGCGGCAAAAAACATTCCCTGGCTGATCGGAGGAGCCGCAGATCTGGCTCCATCCACGAAGACCCGTATCACCCAGGAGGGCGCGGGCGATTTCTCGGCGGAAAACTACGGGGGACGCAATTTTCACTTCGGCATCCGCGAACATGCCATGGGCGCCATCCTGAATGGACTGAGCCTGGTGAAAGTCAGGCCCTTCGGTGCGGGGTTCTTCATTTTTATCGATTACATGCGCGGCTCCATGCGGCTGAGCGCGTTGATGGAACTCCCGGTTATTTTCGTCTTCACCCACGACTCGATTGGAGTTGGAGAGGACGGGCCGACGCATCAGCCTATTGAACAGCTTGCGCACCTGCGTTCGATGCCTGGCCTGATCCTGATCCGCCCCGCCGATGCGAATGAGGTAGTCGAAGCCTGGAAGGTGATCCTGCAACTGCATCATGCGCCGGCAGCGCTGGTGCTCACACGTCAGGCGGTGCCGACGATCGATCGCACAAAGTACGCACCGGCATCAGGCCTGGCCCGCGGAGGCTATGTTCTCGCGGATGCCGCCGGGGGACCGCCTGAGGTCATCCTCATTGCGACTGGAAGCGAGGTTTCGCTTTGCCTGGAGGCTTACGAGCAGCTGACCCGGGAGAGCGTACGGGCGCGAGTGGCCAGTATGCCGTCATGGGAGCTATTCGACGATCAGGATAAGGATTACCGTGAGTCTGTTCTGCCATCACAGGTGCGGGCCCGAGTGTCAGTGGAGATGGCCTCCGATTTTGGCTGGTGCAAATACACCGGATCCGAGGGGCGCAACATTTGTATTGAGACCTTTGGAGCATCGGCGCCGCTCAAGCAGCTGATGAAGAAGTTCGGCTTTAATGTGGACAACGTGGTGGCGGCGGCGAAGGACCAAATCGCGCTGCGGAAAGCTGGCAAGTAAGTTGGCAGCGATTTCGACTGAGATATTTCAAGCGGAGCATAGAGGATGAGCATGGCGCGCGCGGTACTTTGGGACATGGATGGGACGTTGATCGATTCAGAGGAGTTCCACTGGATCTCCTGGCGCGACACGATGGCGAAAGAGGGCATTCCCATCACGCGCGAGCAGTTTCTTTCCTCATTCGGGCAACGCAATGATTCCATCATTCCCAAATGGCTTGGCGCCGCATCGACTCCGGAACGGGTGGAGAGGATCTCCAACGCCAAAGAAGAGCTGTATCGCGATCTCATCCGCAAACATGGAATGTCGACGCTGCCTGGGGTTTCCGATTGGGTCCACCGGCTTCATGAAGAGGGATGGCGGCAGGCGATTGCTTCCGCGGCGCCGCGCCCGAACATTGAAGTAGTCCTTCAATCGCTGAAGGCGGCCCACTATTTTCAGGCCGTAGT
>CAVRXY010000002.1:0-213992 GCA_963725225.1 uncultured Acidobacteriaceae bacterium | reverse complement strand
ACCGACAGAACCAGTTCCTCGATCGTTACGTCTCCGTCGATGCCTTCCGGCGTCGGCCCGTTATATTTCTTCGGGGTTGCACTCTCGAGACGCCATGACTTCATCGAAGTGCCGGCCGCCTTCCCTTGCGTCAGGATCGCGTTCCGCCATCGCGCTCCCGACTGGCCTCGCTCCCCCAGAAACCAATCCCACAGATTCTTTGCATTACATACGCCTCGCCTCAGTGCCAGATCCATCTTATGGCACCCGGGCGGATGCGGCGGCAATTTGCTGGTTTCCTCGAAGCCGCCGAACGGCTCTTGATCACCCTCGGGATTCTCCAGATAGAGAACGAAGTTGTGCGCGGAATAAGGTGATGGAGAACCCGGCATAGTATTCCAACTGAAAGACCTACTGAACGTATCGGAAACTAAGAGTACAGCAAGGAAAATCGTCCCGACTTTAATGCTTCCGGGTTACTCCGTCCGGGATTAGGATCAACCAGTCCTCGCCTCGGCATGCTTCAGAAACTCTGAATACTCCACGCCGAAGATCGGCAGCACCAGCGTCATGATCGTGTCCGCGATCTCCTCCGACGGAACCCGCTCCGGCATCCTGGCCCACTCCTTCGCCGAGCCGTAGATCGCCCAGCTTGCCGTCGCCGCGATCATCTCCAGGCTTCCCTCCCGCTGCGGAGGATTCTGCTTCAATCCATCAAGAATCATGTGCCGCACCACGGCGACCACCGCTGCCTCGAGATGTGGCTCCATTTGTAGCTGTCGTTCGCTGCACGAGGACATGCCCGCAACATAGTCGCATACTCCCAGCACAATGCCCCGGATCGCCGACGGGCAGGTGCCGTCGAACGTCACGCCCCGCTCCCCCAGCATCCCCAGGAACTGCCGCGCTACCATGCACTCCAGCAGCGCGAACTTGTCTGTGTAGTGGTCGTAGAAAGTCGCCCGGTTTACCGTTGCCGCCTCGGCGATGTCCTGCACCGAGATATCCCCGAAGTCCTTGCTTTCCAGCAGCTTCTCCAGCGCCTGCTGCAGCAGGTGACGGGTCCGCCGAATCCGCGGGTCCACCGGGGCGTCATTCGTTCCAAACATAAGGGTTCCTCTTACAGCTTATTAGATTCAACAGCCGACAGAACGACGTTCGTCGTTTTCTTTGAATCGACAGTCGTCGGTTAACCATCAACTGCTGTGAAAGGAGATTCAACGTCATGCCTACCCTGCTCCAAGTCGATTCCAGCCCCCTCGGTGAAGCCTCCATCTCCCGCCATCTTTCCAGCGAGTTCGTCCGCAACTGGAAGAACGCCAACCCCGATGGCAAAGTCATCACCCGCGATCTTTCCGCCACCAGCCTTCAGCCCGTCACCGGGCAGTGGGTGGGCGCTGCTTACACCCCCGAAGACGCCCGTACTCCCGCTCAGCGCGAGCTTCTGGCCGTCTCCGACACCCTTATCGCCGAACTCGAGGCCGCTGACGAGTATGTCTTCGGCGTTCCCATGCACAACTTCGCCGTCCCCTCGGTCCTCAAGCTCTGGATCGACCAGATCGCCCGCGCCGGCAAGACATTTTCTTATGCCGGCGGTAGCCCCGAAGGCCTGCTCAAGGGAAAGAAAGCCACATTCCTCGTAGCCTCCGGCGGTGTCTATGATCCTGCCACCGTCATGGCCTCGTTTAACTTCGTCGAGCCCTATCTGCGCACCGTCTTCGGTTTCCTCGGAGTCACCGACGTGAAATTCATCTCCGCGGGCGGAGCAGCCGCTCTCAACTACGGCAAGATCGACCGCGAAACCTTCCTCCAGCCCCACGTCGAGTCGATCCGCGCTCAGTTCCAGGCGGCCTGATCGCGATATTAGTTGGCGGACATATTTTCGCCAGCCGCTAGAATATAAATAGGTAGCAAAAAGCCCCGATTGCATTGCGCAGTCGGGGCTTTTGCATGTGCCGGCATTCCGAACCTAAGTCGTTTGGAATGAACCAGTCTCATTCTGGTGCTTTAGAATGAGACGGTTACGGGATGGTGCAGAGTTCGCGGGCATAAGCCCTTTGGGATGAATGAGTCTCAGCTTACTCGTTTCGAATGAAACGGTTACAAGTATCTCCCGCTATCCTATTTAGAATGAAACGGTTACGGAGATAGCCAAAGGAAGGGGGGAGGGGGGTATCAGTCCGCCCCCACTTCACTCGCTCCGACTTCACTCTCATTGTCCTCGCCGTTCCTGCTTCTTTGTCGCGCCATCAACGGAATGACAAAGAGGATCGCCAGCAGCGTCGTCACCATCCCGCCGACGACTACGCGCGCCAGCGGCTTCTGCGTCTGCGACCCGATCTCCGTAGCGATGGACGCCGGCAGAAGCCCGAAACCGGCCGCCATGCACGCCATCACCACCGGCCGCATCTCGTCAAGACAGCCCTTGATCAGCCCCCGCTGGGGGCCATCCTCACGCTGCGCCCGCCGAATTCCCGAAAGAAAAACCACAGCGCCCAGAGTCGCGACGCCAGTCAGTGACGTGAAGCCGACCGCCGCCGAAATACTGAACGAAGTATGTGTGAGGAACAACGTGACTATGCCGCCGATCCAGGCAAACGGCAGCATGCCCACAATGATGAGCGCATCCTTCCACGTCCGGAACTGGATATAGAGGAGGAGAAGAATGATCAGCACGCTCACCGGGATAATCAACGCCAGCCGCTGCTGCTCCTTGCGCAGGCTGTCGAACTCGCCCGCCCACGTGTAGTTGTATCCCGAAGGCAGCGTCACCTTGTTCGTGATCTGCCCCTGCAGGTCCTGGATGGCGCTGGCCAGATCGCGCCCGCGCACGCTGAACTTGATGGGGATATAACGGCGTCCGCCCTCGTGGTAGATCATGAACGCCCCATTGCGCAGCGTCACGTCGGCTACCGAGCTCAACGGCACCTGCGTCCCATCCGGCGTTGGCACCAGGATCTTGCCGATCGCCTCCGGCGTATCGCGGAACTCCGGCGCATAGCGCACGGCGAAGTCGAACCTCCGGTCCCCATCGATGATGGTCGTTACCGGCGCCCCGCCTACCGCCGCCTGCACGATGTTGTTGACGTCCTGCGGCTGCAACCCATACCGGGCAGCCTTGGTCCGGTCGATCGACACCAGCAGGCTGGGCTGCCCAGTCACGTCGAAGACGCCGACGTCGGTAATACCCGGCACCCCATGCATGATCCCCTCGATCTGATTCGCAATTCGCGTGAGCTCTTCGAAATCGTTGCCGAAAAGTTTCAGAGAGTTCTCGCCCTTCACGCCCGACATCGCCTCTTCGACGTTGTCCTGAATGTTCTGCGAGAAGTTGAAGTCGATTCCGGGAAACCGCTTAAAGTCGTTCTGGATAGCTGCGATCAGTTCATCCTTATTGCCGTGGAATTGCGGCCTCCACTGCCCCGAAGGCTTCAGATCGGCAAGAAACTCGGCATTGTTGAAGGTGCTCACGTCCGTGCCATCATCCGGCCGTCCCAACTGCGAAACCACCTGCGTAATCTCCGGATACTGCCGCAGGACCTCCCGAATGTCATCGGTCAACTTCTCCGACTGCTCGAAGGAGATGTCCTGCTGCATGGTCGCGCGGATCCAGAGATTGCCCTCTTCCAGGGCGGGCATGAACTCACCGCCAACTAGCCGGAACAGCAACACCGCCGCCACCAAAGATGCAAGGGCGATCGCCCAGGTGAGCTTACTGAAACGGAGCGCCCGCTTGAGCGCACCGTCATATCGACGCCGCAGAAACCCGCTCAACCAGGTCTCGGTTGCCTCATGCTTGATCCGCTTGGGAACCGCGAAGGACCCCAGCACCGGAGCGAATACCAGCGCAAAGATCAGGGCGCCCGTCAGCGCAAAGCCGTAGGTCACCGACATCGGAGCAAAGATCTTGCCGGGTACACCCTGCATGGTGAACAGCGGAATAAAAGCCACCAGGATAATGAGTGTCGCGAACAGGACTGGCTTGGCCGCGTCGCTCACGCCTTCCATAATCAGTTCGCCGACGTCTTCACCCTCCACACGGCGCGAAATCTTGCGATACACGCTTTCCAGTACCACGATCGAAGCATCCACGAGAATGCCGAAGTCGATGGCGCCTATCGAAATGAGGTTGGCCGAGTGGTTCGTCAGCACCATCATTGCGAAGGCAAACAGTACCGCGAAGGGAATCGTGATGGCCGCGATGAACGTCAGGCGCAGATCACCCAACATGACCAGCAGCACCAGCGTCACCAGGATCAGCCCAGTGATAATGATGTGGCGCACCGTCGTGGTGGTGGTGCTGATGAGCTTGGTTCGGTCGTAGATCGTCTTGATCTTCATACCGGGCGGCAGCAGGTTACCGGTATTCAGATCGTGAATTTTCTTGCGGATGCCGGCCAGCGCCGGAAGGGAATTGCCGCCTTTCTGCAGCAGCACGATGCCTTCGACGATGTCAGGATTTTCGTCTCGCCCTACTTTTCCCAGGCGCGGCTGATGGCCTTCCCGTACCGTGGCCACGTCACTGAGGAGCACAGGAGTGCCGTTACGCTCGGCCACCACTATGTTGCTCATATCCGTAAGCGAGTGCAGCAGTCCGATGCCGCGCACGTTCACGCTTTGGCTGCCGAGCGTCAGGTAGTTGCCGCCGGCGTTGGCGTTGCTGTTCTGGACTGCGTTGACCACCTGGGTCATCGTCACGCCCATTCCCAGCAGCTTATGGGGATCAATCTCCGCCTGGTATTGCCGCGTCGTCCCGCCAAAGGTGGCCACGTCGATGATGCCCGGAACCTGCTTCATTTCGCGCACGACGAACCAATCCTGCGTTGCCTTCAGCTCGTTCAGCGAGTAGCCAGGCCCGGTGAGTTGATAGCGGTAGATCTCGCCGATCGGAGATTCCGGCGACAACTGCGGTTGCAGATTGTTCGGCAGGTTCACCTGTGCGAGCCGATTGAGCGCCTCCTGACGGTCAATAAAGTAATCGCTGTCGAAGGAGAAGTACATCTTCACGTCGCTCAGCCCGAAAATACTGATCGAGCGAATCTGCTCAAGTTTTGGGGTCCCGTTCAGACCTGCTTCCAGCGGCACCGTCACCTGCTGTTCCATCTCCTCGGCGGACCACGACGGGTTCTGCGTAATGAACTCGACCATGGGCGGTGACGGGTCCGGATAGGCCTCAATATCCAGCTGCAGGAATGCGACGGCGCCCACCGCGAGCGACGCGATAAAGATAATTAACACGACGTTGCGGAAGCGAAGAAGAATGCCAATCATTCCTTGCATCGATTAATCCTCTGCTTCGCGCAGCAGCTCGGCTCCCGAGGAAACTACCTTGTCCCCGTCCTCTAATCCCTGCGTAATTTCGTCGGTTTTGTCATGCGTTGCGCCGAGCGTCACGTTGCGGCGCGCATACTTTCCCGGCGATGTTTCGACAAACACAAAGGCATCCTTGCCGTTCTGAATCACGGCGGTGGAAGGAACCACGATTGCCGTTCCGCGTTGATTTGTAACTACGATCGTGGCGTACATCTGCGGCTTCAACTTGTGCTGCGGATTTTCAAGGACAACGCGCACCTTGAGTGTCAGTGACGTCGGATCGACCGCATCCGAGATGTTGCTGATTACGCCGTGAAAAACCTCGCCCGGATAACCTGCCACGGTGATATCCACCGGCTGCCCGGTCTTTACTAATGCCACGTCACGTGGATACAAATCTCCAACCACCCATATCGGATTAATGTCGGCGATCGTCGCGATCGCATTCGCATTATCGAGCGAGCGCTGTAGTTCGCCCGGCCCTGTATTCACATCGAGTACAACGCCCGATATGGGCGAAACGATGGGGACGACGTCGGAAGTGTCATTTTCCTTGAATCCCAGCATATGCAGAGCCTGGCGGGCGCGCTCCAGCTCCGCGTGGTCGGAATCGTCTAACGCCTTCAGGTCGTCGTAGTCGCGTTGAGCCATCACTTCGTGCTGAAGCAATTCCTTGGCCCGTTGCAATTGCAGATCGGCGCGAGCGGCTTCAATCTTTGCTTTCTCAAAATCGGAGCGTGCCTGCGCTGCATCGCTGCTTTGCAGAGTTCCGATCTGTTGTCCCTTCGTCAGCTCCTGGCCCGGAAGCACTTTGAGCGAGAGCACCCGTCCGCTGATCAACGGATAAATATGGACAATCGAAGTGGGGTTAGGCATTACCCGCGCTGCCAGTGACAACTGATTCGCAACCTGCCGTGGATGCACCTTGATTGTCTGAATCACGCTCTGTGCTTGAGTATTGGAGGGAGCCGTCGTCGGCTCCTCGTGCTTACAGCTGGTCAGCAGCAGGAGTGAGAAGGGAACAGCGGCGATAAAAGTGCGCCGTTTCATGGGAGAATCTCCGTGGCAGCGGCAAAGCTGAGTTGGTGAATGCTGAGCCAGACTTGTTGGTTGGCATTCAGCGCGTCGAGATTGGTCTGACGGTAGTCGCGCAGCGCGTCGAGATAGTCGAGCAGGGTGCTGCCGCCGTGCCGGTAGCTGAATTCCAGGTTGTCGCGGACATGCTCGGCCTCTGACAGGTAATGCCCGTTATAACGGGCGGCGAGA
The DNA here is from genome assembly GCA_963725225.1 of uncultured Acidobacteriaceae bacterium. Classification (GTDB taxonomy): domain Bacteria; phylum Acidobacteriota; class Terriglobia; order Terriglobales; family Acidobacteriaceae; genus Silvibacterium. The sequence goes on along the minus strand of CAVRXY010000002.1, from coordinate 207,434 downwards.
TGTGTCGCCGCTTCATACCCCGCCCAGGCCTGATCGACATCGCTCACCACCTGGTTGCGAGCCGCAATCTCCGCGAACCGGCTGGACTGCGCCTCATAGCGGGTCCGCTCCTTTTCGCCCTGGTTACGATCAAAGATGCGCAGCGGGATGTTGATCTGGAAGCCGGCGCTGTCGAAAACGCCCACTCGTTCATACTCGCCGCCGATTGTCGGATCGCTCGTGCCGTCGGCGTCAGCCAGCTTAATGTTTGCATCGGCCACACGTACTGATTGCAGGGCTGCTTGGTAATCAGGCCGTGCCGCCAGCGCTTGCTGCTCAATCTGGGATAAAGTCTCAGTGAACGTGGGCGGATCGAGCGTGCCGATGATGTCGAATGTGTCAGAAGGCTTTTGAACACCAAGAAGTACTTGCAGCTGATCGCTCGTCTGGACAAGGTTCAGTTTGGCGTTGTCATAATCTGACTCGAACTCCGCCAGCTGCAGATCGATCCGTTCGAAATCGGTTTCGCTGATGTCGCCGGCATCACGCCGTGCTTTACTGAGCTCGACTGTCTTGCCGTAGCCGCTCAGGTTTTCGTCAGCGATCTTCAAAGCAGCCTTGGCTGCCAGCATATCGGTGAAAGCTTGCTTCACCTGAAGAATCGTCTGGCGCTCGCTATCCTTATATTGACTTTGCGTAACATCGGTGGTGCCGCGAGCGATATCGAGCCTCCAGCGCCGCTTTTGCCCACGCTCAAAAAGCCGCGACACATTCCCCACATATGCTATACGGACTCGACGGATTGCTTGCCGGTAAGGAAACGTTCGCGCCCGAAAGTGTAAAGCTCGGATTCTGGCGCAGCCCGGCCGTAATCTCATTGGCCTTGGTTGCGATCACATGCTGCTGGCCTGAGAGCAGGCTCGGATTCTTGGCCCGTGCGATGTCAATTGCCTGCTGGAGCGTCAAGGGTGAGGCAATCGTCTGTCCCCCGGCTGTGGCAGACAGCCATAACAGGATAATCGGGTGGCCGAGGCCCCTAAGTCGAAAACATTTCATAACACCACTCTCAAAGTAGCGGCTGGAGAAGGGAGGCTTGTGAAGAATTGAAGAAACAGAGAGCAGATCTTAGCCGCGGGGTGGCGGCCGGATCCCCATGATGCTGAGAGACTCGTCGCGCGGGGTTCCGATCTCTATGGCAGGCGTCAATTTCGAAATAGTCTGCAGCTCGGCAGCGTTCTGAAGAGAAACTACGGCCGCGACCACGATCGAAGCTGCCTGGAGATCGTTGTCGACGTGATCGAGAAGGTCGCGCCGCACCAGGTGTTCCACTTCTGCAGGAGCGGTGCAGGCTAGCAAATCGTCGGTGAGCGAGACAACCGGAAGCAGGATAACGATCACAATCGCAAGAGCAGCGATTTGAATGTGGCTGCCCGGACGCAATGCGTCGTCTTGCCATCGGCGCCGGCTAAGCAGCCATAACCCGATGAGCCCGATAGACAGGCCTACCCACAGCAAATTGAAGAGCAACTCCACGATAGTTTGAATTGTATCCGATCAATTCGGATGAAGGAGGGCCACTCAACCACGGCTCGCCAGAGATTAGGCTTGTTTCAAAGCGGCACCCGCTCACGGGCAATCGTTCACGGTGCCATCCAAACCTTACTTCGAAGGCTCTAACGAGGCGAACGCTCCCTGACCACTCCAGAAATTCGAGACTTACCAGGACAAGAAGCGTGGCAAAACCATTGACCGCATCTGCTAACCTCTTTTATAATGAGTGAAGTGGCCGTCCAGCGGCCATCCCATCTCTCGGTTTACTGCCCCCTCGTTCAATGGTAGGACAGCTGACTCTGGATCAGCATATCGGGGTTCGAATCCCTGGGGGGCAGCCAATGAAATCAAAAACTTGGCCGCCTGATTTACTGAATCACACCCTCAGTGTGCCGTAAACTGTGCCGTAAATTCTGCTTCGCATTGTCCGAGTTGCGTTGATTCACCAAGTCAGCAATGTCTTTCAACTCTGGATGCAGGTATACAACACCTGCACAAGTTGAAAGAGAATCAAAAGCGGATTGCGTATACAGCCATTACGCGGGCAAAAACCACCCTGTCGGTTTACTTCACAGGAAGGATTCCTGGGTACCTCGAGCAGGCACGGGTTGCGGTAGAGCCTCCCAAACCGAAACCGCAGCTTCAGGACCTCTTTCCAAAAAAGGTGAAAGTGAAACCATGAGAACCTTCTTCTACTGCTCCGTGAGTCGCCGAAGCCTCAGTGACGTGTTTTTCGGTGACGCTATTGACCGTATGCTGATCTTTCGCACGGCCGACTTGGACGAAATCACCAACAAGTCCCCGCACGGGAGCGACGAAGTCGTCGCGCTATGGAGCCAAGACCCTCAAGAAAGTTTGGCGCTGCCAAGTGTGCTCCTCTGTAGCGGCGGCACCGGAGGCGACTGGACAGCTTGGCTGACCACGTATTTTGCAAAGTTGCGCCCGATCAGCGCTTTCGTAAGACTGATGGAGCAAGCAGAGTTCGAAGGAATGGTGCGGCGCTTTCGAGATCCTCGTCTAGACTCTGCGCTGTGGCCTACTGTTGGACTGATCATGGGAGAGGTTCTAGCGTCCGGAATCTCCGACAGACAGCTTGATACTCTGCCTCTAAATGCGTATCCGCGCTGCGCCGTCGCGTGGAAGCTCTCGATCGGGAGGACTATCCTGAACGTCGCTTTGGATATCAAGAAGTGTGGCTGCTGATTCGGGATTCTTCTTGAGTATTTGTGGTGCTGCTTGCCACCGATCTCCTCGGAAAAGCAAAGAGCCAAGGCCACGATTTCCCTGATCCTCGCCAAACCGATCCCCCAAGCGCCGCTCTCGCTCAACTGGAGGAACTGATAAATCGACCGGATGAAACCGCGCTTGCGACCTAGCGCTTAGATATCGACATGGGCGAACAAGCTCTTAGGCTTTTGATCGGTGGCACCGTCGTCAGCCTGTTCGGCGTTCTTGGAGAAAATGTTGCGCCCAAAGAGCTTTGCGGGCCTGTTAGGTTCGGCATCATTGCCATTGATCCCCGTAACATCGTAACTGGAGCGCCGCTGCACCCGATCAGTGGTCGGACGCTCGTCATTCCCGATATCCACCTAGATACAGGCAACCGGTTTCCCTGATCAGAATTCAAGAGGTGTATGTAATCTTTCGGCTTGCTCGCCTTAGCTGTCTGGTATGTATTCTCGTCCAAATCGCGCCGCGGACTCATTTCTGAAATCTGAGATCAAAGACATTAGTGCTGTTGTTCCGCCATCGATCACGAATGTCTGGCCTGTAACGAAGCCCGCGTCAGCCGAGCATAAGAACGCCGCCAATTTGGCAACATCCGAGGGAACTCCGTAACGTGCAAGAGGGATCGAATTCCTTGCCTGCTCCTTCGCTTTATCGAGGTCAAAGCCGGGGATTGCGCCAAAGTAGCTCTCGACCGTGATCCAGCCAGGCGCAATGGCGTTGACTCGCACTCCTTTATGTCCCAATTCAACGGCGAGGGCACGAGTGGATGCGATAATCGCCCCTTTTGTCGCCGCATATGCACTATGCTCCGGTGCTCCCTGCAGTCCGTGAATCGACGAAAGATTACATATCGCTCCTCCGCCATGTTGAATCATCTCCGCAGCGATCCTCTGGGTAAGGAAATAGGGGGTGCGGAAGTTCACATTCATCAGCACATCGAACTGTTCGCTTTTGACCTTTAGAAAGGGGCTATTGAATGTAATACCGGCATTGTTCACGAGACAATCAACTTGACCAAGAAATTCCAGAGCGGCGTCCGCGAGCTTGTCAGCCGCATCATCGTCATTAAAGTCAGCCCGGACGATCGTTGCCCGGCGGCCCATTGACAGGATTTCTTTGAGAGCCGATTCAGCGCCTGCCGGCTCGTGACTGTAATGCAGTACGACGTCGGCTCCCTGAAGTGCAAACTCGAGGGCGATCTGCCTGCCAATGCCGGTACCGGCTCCGGTCACCAACAGCCGCTTATTCGCCAGGCTGCGTCCCGCATCTGCCATTTCGTTGGAACCTCTCAAAGTTTTTGGTAGATGATGATTATTGCTCCAGGTGTATCAGCGATTTCTGCACGAAGACCTTTCTGCATTAAGTCCGCTCCGGAAATCGTCCTCGTAATTCCTCCGTTGAGATCCGAAACCCGGTAGGTCGCCGCCGGGTCGAGGCCTCGTAGACGAAGTTCCTTAGACTCATCTTTGCTCTTGTCCCGGCGAAAGGCCTGGATCATTCCGTCGCCCTGTTCGGGGCGATTAAACTGCCAGGCGGCCCACTCGAAGGCTGCGCTGTGTTCATCGTTCCATGCTGTAGTGCAATTTGTGTTCTCACTACACGGCGATAGAGGGTAGTAGTCTCCGTAATAGTACGGGCGTATCCGCTTGAGCTGCTCTACCTGAGTGCGGAGCCAGTCAAAAGGGAAGTCAGGCGCGATGAACTTTCCAACCTGATCCTTTGTTCCGGCCACATTGAAAAGCGCGAATCCAAGCCCGGGAGCGAAGCCGCTACGAAAGTGATAGTTATCTTTTGGACGAATCTGCTGCAGAGTTCCATAGTGCGGCCGCCAATACGCAAGGCCCTCAGTGCTGACCTGGTTGCCAATAGGATCCGCATCCGGTGACACAGGGTAGTCTGCGCGGCTGAGGTCTACGGCGCGCGATATGGTTTCCAGATCGCCGCGCTGGACAACATCGAGGATGAGTTGTGGATGACGCTTCCTGAGCTCATCCCAGAACTCAAGCAGGCCTTCTACATAGCGAATCTCAGTGATTCCTTGACGGTCATGCGAATCGTTTTGCGCCCAGAAAGGGGCAAGCGCGAAATTGCAGTCCTGCCGATAGATATCGATGCCCTGGCTCGTAATAAGGTCTGACATGGAGTCGATCATGTAATGCCGTGCTGCGGGATTACCGAAATCGAAAAGGCGAAACTTAACGAATGGCCTGGCATCGTTCCCTTCGAAGTTCGTTCCTTCTTCTCCGATAAACCATTCAGGATGTGAGAGTGTAAGCGGTGTTCCAACCACAGCGCGCTCCGGTTCAAACCACAAAAGAAATTTCATGCCCCTTGCGTGGACGGCGTCACTTATCGGCTTCAATCCGTCTGGATGCGGCACTGCGTTGACTCTCCAGTTGCCCGCGTGCAGAAACCAGTCCTCGCGGCCAAAAACCTGGAACTCATCGACCTCGCGATCCGCGCCATACCATCCGGCATCCATCCAAAAGGTCTCGAAGCCAATTCTCTCCTTCGTGATTTGATCGAGAAGATGAAGGCTTGTCGAAGTCTTCATACCGCCCCATCCCAGGTGAGACACGGGCAAAACGACAGGCTTTCCGTCGTACCGTGGCGTGTGGTTGTTCAGGATGTGTCTTCGCAGGATATTGTGCTCATCGATGTCATCGCCGCTCCAAGGCAACAGCAGGACCTGGGGCGTTCGGATTTCCTCACCCGCGTGGAGAACGAGATGTGTCTTTTGCATGCCGGCCGTAACTGAAATGGCTCCTTCAGTTGGACGAGAGAAAGAGATAGCCCACGTCCCGGGCCATCCGATCGCGCCGATCATTCCGCGTCCGTCCATTTGAATATCGAAGAAAGGAATCGTCTCGACGGTCTTGCCACCACCAGGGTTCGAAAGGAGAAGCGACTCGAGTTGATTCAGTGGCTGTTTTCGGAGCGCATAAGTATCCATGCCGCCGCAGCCTCGAGAATAAACGACGGTGGGAATTTTCTGGCCTGTCACGGGAACTGAAATATCAAGGGCTTGAATTTCCTCGAGAACGGGGGTATCAACGTTGCCATCGTTGGCAAAATGGATGTTCCATTCGACCACGTGGGACTTCGCATATGTCACGGCCGAAAAGCGAACGCGCAGGTGCGTCTCGGGATCGGTCCAGATGATGGTTTGCTCTGTGCGGCCGCCGTCGAGTTGTTTGGTGGCGGTCGTTCTCGGCCACTCTTTCAATAAGGCCGCGGAAGAGTGCCGGCCATAGACGAACGAGAACGGCGGGCGAGATTCGGGATTCAGCAAATGTTCCTGGGCCCACGAATTGATCTCTTGGGCGCTGTCCTGTGTGCGTCCGTAAGCCGGTGTCGCGCTGGGCGGGAGAAGCGCGATTAAACCTGCGAGCAAAAAGATCTGCATGCGGCAGGGCCATCGAAGCATGTCTCTTCTCGAGCTTGCATTTTTTGGGCAGGATCTTTGATGTACGTCGAAATGCGGAATCATTTTCAGCGTGCTTCCTCAAAGTAGAGAAGGTCGCTCGTGTACCTGGCAGGCAAGTGTATGGTGAGGCCGGTTGTCATCAAATCCTTGCCAGAGTATGTCGCGTCCGGAGTTGAATGATCTTCCGCGCGGATTCTGTATTTCGTGTCTGCTGCCAATCCCTTAAGAGCAATATGCTGAACACCCTCGGTGCTGTTGGGGCGGAAGATGTACAGGGTTCCACGCTTGAGGCTGGGGCTCCAATAGAACATGCCATCCCAATGGAACCCATCGGGTCGGGGCAAAATATGATGTACCTCAACATCCTGCAAGATTGGACGAACCCAGGATTTATAGATATCTGTCGCTTTCTTGACATTGGCACGTTGTTCCTGTGTCCAGGACGCACTGTGAGTGGGATCAATCTGCCACTGGTTCATCATCGAAGATCGCCAGAAGTACGGTTCCGGGGCATCGGAGACAGTGTCGTAAAAATTCTCATAGGTGTAGTCCATGAGGACTGCCGGCGGGAAGGCGAAGGTTGAGTCATAGATAGCCTGCCGATTCGGCAGGGACGACAGCGTATCGTTGATCGCTATCATGTGGACACGCTGTATATCTCCGAAATCCTTTATGTGACCCGAGCCGGAACATCCCTCAATGATCAGATTGGGAAATTTATCAAGCAGGGCTTCCTGGACGGCATAGTAGCCGAGCGTAGACCAATAGCTAACATCTACACCGTAATGATGGCGATGATTTGTTTGTACGCATTTCGTGACGATAGGCGTGTAGTCGGTCTTGAAATAATCGACCTTATATTCCGACACCACTCGCTGTGTGGCTCGCTCCGCCCAGTCTCGAGCCGGATCGTAGCCCAGGTCGATCTGCGCGTCCCAATTGATGTGGCCCTCGGGATCCAGTTTGGGCGGGGCATTAAACCAATCGGGATGTTCTTTGATGTTCAGGGCTCTTGGGTCGTCTGAACTTGAGCCCTGCGTGTATGCCATCCAGAGTCCAAACTTCATGCCTTGTTGGTGCACATATTCCTCGATAGGCTTATGCCCATTGGGAAATCGCTTCGGGTCCCAATACCATGCGCCCGATTGCGGGAACCACATCGCATCGACGACGAATGTTTCAAAACCCAATTCCTTTGCGAAAGCGGCACTCCGAAGTACGCCCTTTTCCTCGGCGTTCGGGCCCCCGCTGTCCAAATAGAGGTTATAGGCCAAAGTTGGATGCTCGTATCCCGCCGGAAAGCGTGGAACCAGCTTTTCGAGGATGAAGCGATGCAAACTGTAGCTGCCGTCGTCGATATCTCCGTAGTAGCAGCCAACAAAGGCTGGCGGGACGAGAAACGTCTCTCCAGCAGGAACATCTGTCTTGAAATCCTTCAGGTTGCCGACTTCGATTCCCAACTCGCCAGCTGTCGAAGGGCCTATCACTGGTTGACTCAGTGTCCCTGAAAGGCTGTGAAAGCGGATCCGCCCGACGCCTGAAAACTCCCAGCCGACATATAGTCCGCGCGACACGCCAACCTGTAGTGCCAGCCACGGCACAGGGCTCGCGCCATCGGTGGGATCGCTGATAAGCGTCTCGTCGGAATTTTTCCCGACACTGCGAACTATTGTTCCTCCTTCAAGGGTGGCATTGGACGCTCCACGTTTGATTGACCAGGCGTCGATGGAATCGTCGGAGGGAATGGCGAGATGGCTCAAGACAAGGCTGTCCTGATGGCCGATTGTGATCACCCATCCGGAGTGATTGGCGATGGTCAGCCAGTGCTCGATTGGGCCGCGTCCGGGACGAGCCCGCCAAATAGACTGCAGTTCCAGCGCGGGAGCAGCGTTGGAAAATCTCAATACCAATTCTCCGCTCCTTGGATCGAGAGCACCGCCTTCATACTGCCATTTCGTCGGCAGTGAAGAGCCATTCTGAGTGACCGACGGTAGAAGAGATTCAGACGCTGGCGCCAGCAGCCAGTTAAAGGCAGGCTTGACCGATCCAAGCTGCGTCACGACAGGCACGCCTTGTTTCACAGTTACCGTTATTGCGGTGTCAGCCGTGGACAGTTGCCAGGAGTTCTCGCTGTCAGAACACCAGATGGGGTTGCAACAGCCAAGGATGGATGCGACGACAATCACCAGATACTTCATCCTGACATATCTCCCTCGGTTCTATCAGCCCGAGCAGGCTAGATGATTTTCGAGCTTATTGTCAACAGTAATGTCAACAGAATAGACTAGGCCGCGACTGGCCAAGGCGCTCTCGGCAGATCCGTTCCCCTGGAGAGTAAGGGCATACGATCAGGCGATGTTCAGGCCACGAGCGGTTGGGGTGAATCTTTCATAAAGGGCTTTTGATTCTATGCGTCGCTTTACCCGGCAGATCCGCAGCGGACCGGTGCGGTTTTGGGCCACGTTCCGCATGCCAACGATTTTATTGTCTGTCCTATGTTCGGCTGTTTCTTTCGCATGCTCGCAGACCAACATACAGAGCAAAGATGGCTACGTGCGTCGTGAGGGCAGCGGTTGGGTGCTGGGCACATCCGCCGCTGAACAACGGATCCGCCTGAAAGACGGGCAGCTTGTGCTCGCTTCCATGGTCAACAAGAAATCCAGGCACGAATATCAGGATGCATCGAGTGCACCTCCCGAGATCCGCTTTGTCATAAACGGTCAGGATGTAACCGCACCAAATTGGAATTGGTCACTGCTCAACGAAAAGGCAGCCGTCGGAAAACAAGGGGAGATTCAACTCGACATCGGACTGACGTGTGCCGGCATAAACGTAATCAAACATTATGTGGTTTACCCGGGTACTCCGGTTATGCGCGAGTGGCTGACGATAGAGAACGCCAGGAGCGAAGCGATCAGAATCAGTCAGGTAGATTTCCTTCACACCAGAGTCCTCAGTTCCAGCCCTCACGATCTCGAATTCAACTATCTGACCGGCGGAGGAAATTTCAACGGAAGCCAGCTCCTGAAGTCGGAGCCTATGAGTCCGGCTTATCATCGCATTCTTGATTCAAACGGCGGAATCCAGCCGGGAAGCTATAGCGGATTCCTTCCGCTCGTCTTTCTGCGCGACCAGACTGCGAGCGAGGGTTTAGCGGTTGGGTGGGACTATCTCGGTCACTGGCGGTTCGAGATCGGAAACGAGAAAGGCCAGTCACTGACGATACGGCTGGAGTTGGCTGGATTCGAGAAGGATTTACTCCCGGGCCGTCGGGTTGAAACGCCAAAAGTTTTTATTGCCCCGTTTTCGGGTGGAATCGATGAATTAGGGAATCAGCTGCTCGATTGGCAATACGGCTATTTATGGGATTTCACCAATCCAGAATATTTTGCCAAAACCAGGTGGGCAGTTGATTGGCCATCCCCATGGGTGGGCGAAGGCGGAACTCCCAGTGCTGATAACTGGGGGCGGCGATTGGCACTCGATCTTCGCTACGTCGATCTGCTCCGGGAGACAGGAACAGATATTCTTTGGGACGATGCGGGATGGTATGACCGATGGGGTACCTGGAACGGCCCCGAATGGCGGCGTACCAACGACTACTTACGCAAGCACGATATGCGATGGGTGCTGTGGTATCCCACATTCCTGGCAACGCCAGAGTCCAAAGTTGCCCAGCTACACCCTGACTGGATGATCCGAGGTCAGGACACCCTCGAACAATCGATTCCAGCAACAGCGGACTGGCAAGCGCGACTGTTGAACAATTCGGTCGGCGCCTGGGGAGATTTTCAGTGGCGCTACGATATCGCGCCGGCGGCGAGTTCGAACGATACGGATTCCCTCGCCGCGGATCAAAACTTCCGGAAATTGCTTGAGCAATTTAAGAGCGATCATCCCCAAAGCGGAATCGATGCATGTGACGGAGGAGGACGATGGATAAGTTACGACATTGCCCGCTTCGCGGAATCGGGCGAGTATACCGATGGGGGCGTTGGACCATACAGCGCCTACTACACCTCACTGCTTGTTCCCCCCGACAAACTTCATAATGTCGTGGACTACGATCAGACCTATTACGCTGCCAGTGATCGCATACATCTTGCAATGAATCCAACATGGTATCGGGATCCGGGTAACGGTCCGGATGTGGAATCGATCCGGAAGGATTGGGAGATCTACCATTACCTCGTAGCACAAGGAGTAGCTGGCCGGTGGAGTCATGTATTTCGCCCAAAGGTGGATCACGATAATGAAATTTGGTATTTCCAGCGGATGAACAGGGATGGCACGAAGGGAGTCATCATTACTAAGCATGAAAAGCACGCTTCGACCTATTTTGTAATAAGCCGACTGACAAAACAGTCCGCCGATTCACGTAATGGATATCTTGGCGGAGCGGGCGAAATGAACACGGTGTCGACCACTGCGGCAGCCAGTCTTGAGACCGGAGTCTATGAGGATCCAGTCGACGGAGCGGTTCGGTTTTATGGCGTCCCCGGGCAGGAGTTCGGTCCACTGAATGTGAAGTATCAGAGAGGCAACACCGACGAGTCGTTTGTCACTAAGGTCGTTAAGCGTGGGGTAGAGCGGCCGGCGCAAGATCACTTCTTCGGAATGGCGCTTCAGCCTGATGAACCCATGACGATTACTCAGCTCGGCCAATTCGATCCTGGATATAACCGTGGAACGTATACTCTGTCTCTCGTGCGTGCTGAAGATCGCGCAGTCCTTGCCACTGCTGATCTTGATATGAGCCGAGTCCCAGTCGACGCACTGGGGTTTAGATATGTCCGGTTGCCCCATCCTGTTGATTTGGATGTTTCGGCCAAGGCTGTTGTCATTTATCCGAGAGGACTCGTGCCAACAGAAACCTACGAGGTTCAAGGGAGCGTCTCCGGATTACATCTTCGGCAAACGGGCGCCAGGCTGATGGCGGATGGCATCACCCTCGATAAGATTGCTGCCGGAGAACTGATCTTTCTCAACCTTCCGGGCTTTCCCGGTTCCGGGACTGATCATATCCCTCCCAGCCCTCCATCCAAGGTAGAGAAGCGGCTGGGAACAAATCTTGGAGTGCAGGGAATTGAACTGTCATGGTTGCCCGGTACGGATGATCATTGGATTTCCTATTACGAAGTCCTCAAGAACGGGCGGCTCATAGGGAAAGCCGCCATCGGAACTTTTTTCTTCGATCACTCTGACTCAGCTCGCAACGACATGAATGCAGTCTTTGAGATCAGGACAGTGGATGGCGATGGAAATCGTAGTCGAGCTGTGACCGCGCAGAAAACCGGGAGCCAACCACAAATATACGAAGCATTGGGAGATTTCTCCCCTACCCAATCCGGAAAACAATGGAAATATGAGGAGACATTAGAGGATAGCTCCTACCGGGAATTGACCTGGGACAACGGAGGCTATGAGGGGCGCTGGACCGGATCCGGACTGGGGCGGATCGGAAGAATCTGGATGCAGCCTTCTGCTCAGTACGACCTGTCACGGACTTTCATCGTGCCCGCGGAGGGCATGGCGAGCACTTCGGGCGTTATCCGCAAAGACCCGAGTGCAGAAAATCAGGCTTCTTGTTTTGTGCGGATCATGCTCAATTCGAAGCAGGTCTGGCCGGCGGACGGATGGGCGGAGGTTAGCCCAGATTACGATAAGGCAACTGCCTACGAGATTAAGAGCCTTCGCGTATCGTCAGGCGACAAACTGCGATTCATCGTGAAGCACAACGGTCAGAATCGCGCCGATCCCATTGTGTGGAACCCGTCTGTCATGATTCAAGATTCGGGCAACAATTAAGAGACCACATCTCTCGCTTGCTGATTAAGACCTGGCACCTTTCCGTGCTGCATGGCGAGAAATCACCGTAGAATCGTGCGAAACGATTCGAGGGCGGCGCTCAGCCGCTCGAGTCCGCCGCGCACGGTCTCGGTCGTCCCGCAAAATCCAATCCGGAAATGTTGTGGCTGCTCGAAAAAACTACCGGGCACCACGCTCGTTTCGAAGTCTTCGCGCAGGATGTTGAGGAAATCGGCTACAGAACCCGCTTTCAGCCTCGGGAAGACAGTTGTGCCAAATCGGCTGGGTTCACAGTCGAGTTCAGGATGATCCGCAAGGAACGCATTGACTAGCGAACGATTGGTCTCCAGCAACGAGCGGGCGCGATTGCGAATGCGATCGAGGTTGTCGAGCGCAATCACCCCAAGCCGCTCCGCTGGATGCACCGGGCTTCCATACGTAAAGTCGACAATCTGCCACATTCGTTGCACCAGATCCGGCTGCGCTATTACCCATCCACAACGAATGCCGCTCAGCCCGTACGCCTTGGTCAGACTGCCAGTAGCGATGAAGTTTGGCCCAAGGTGAAATGCAGAACGCCATGGCTGGTCGAACAGGGTTTCGAGGTAGACCTCGTCCACCAGGACATGTGCGCCAACCTTCGCCGCCATTTCACCCACTTGCTGCATTGTCGCGTCGTCGCTGAAAATACTGCTCGGATTGTGCAGGTTGCAGAGAACCACGAGGCGCACGGCAGGCGTGAGTCGGCGTTCCAGTTCCTCCGGTTCCAGCCGGAATCCCTGGTCGGGGCGGCGTTCGAAGCGACTTACCTTTGCTCCTAATTGATTGAGGATCGCCAGCAGCGGGTCGTAGGTGGGCTGCTCAATCAACACCTCATCCCCCCGATGCACGAGGGCTGTTAGCGCAAGATAGTTTGCCGTCGAAGCGCCGAGCGTATAGACAATGCAATTCTCGGGCACGCGCGTTTTCACCGCCAGGCGCTCCATTAGAGGCTGGTAGCCGTATGGGCCCGTGCCTCCAATCTCCAGGTCCTTCATTTGCACTGGCAACTCTGCCAGCGGATAGTCCAGGAGCCCGCTGATCGCCAGATTGAAGCGCGCGTCTGAATGCAGCTTGGCCCACGCCATGTAACGCGAGGCTGCACCTGCCTGCAAACCATTCACGTCCTGCTCTCCTTATCGTTGGTTAAAACCTTCGTTCGCCGATCAAGTCGAGTCTTGCGGCTCCAGAACCAGTACGCGGGTGTGCCAGCCAGCAGAAAACCAAATCCAATAAGGCTGTTCTGCGGATAGCGGTAGATCGTATTACCCACCACCCACCAACTTATCGCAGCGAAGACTGTAGTTGTCACCGGATGGCCCGGCATGCGATAACCAGTGCTCCCGATCATCGCTCCTTGCGCCATGCGCCGCCGGAACACAAATATCGTAGTAGCAGTCAGTCCGAAGAACAGAAAATCCATCGCGATCACGTAATTCAGAATCTGTTCATAGCGCCCGGAGAGTGCAATCACAATCGTCCAGACACTCTGCAGGACAATGGCTACTACCGGCACCCGCGTGCGGGGAGCGAGCCACGCTACTCCGCGGAAGAAGAGACCGTCATCAGCCATTGCAAAATACACGCGGGGCGCCGTCAGAATCGACTGGCTGAGAAACCCCAATGTCGAGATGGCGATCGCCGCTGCAATGAACTTCGCGCCTTGCTGGCCCAATGCCAGCCGCATCACGGCAGTAGCGGGTGTAGTGGTTGTCGCCAACGTCTGCGGTCCCAAAGCGCGCAGGCAAACCCAGTTCACAGCGGTATAGAGCACTACCACCCCAAGCACGCCGATCAGTAACCCTCGCGGCAGGTTCTTTTTTGGCTCCTTCACTTCAGCCGCGATGAAGTTTGCCGTCTGCCATCCGCCGTACGCGAACAATACCGGCACCATGGCCGCGCCAAACGATGACAGCGACCACGTCTGGTCAGCCATGGTGGAGGTTGCCACATGTCTTTCCGTGAGAGCCAGACCACAGATTATCAATGCGGCAATCGCGAGAATTTTCATCACCATGAATGCACTTTGCGTTCGGCCGCCTGCTTTAACACCGAGGCAGTTAATCAGCGTCAGCCCACCCAGCGCAACGATCGCGACAACCCAGTCCTGCACGTGCATCCCGGTGAGTTCGAGAAAATAGCGCGCGAATGTGATGGATACCGCCGCCATTCCGCCGGTCTGGATGACCAGCAGCAATACCCATCCGTACAGAAACGCGACCATCGGGTGATACGCGTCGCGCAGGTAAGCGTATTGGCCACCCACTTCCGGCATCATTGCGGCCAACTCAGCCCAGATGAATGCGCCACCCACTGCGATGATGCCGCCGAAAATCCATGCTCCAAGAATCAACGCGGGCGTATGCACCTGTTGCGCGACGACGTAGGGATTCATGAAGATCCCCGCGCCGACGATGCCACCCATGACCAGCATCGTCGCGTCGAACAGGCCAAGCTGCCGGGCCATGCCTCGGCTAGCCCGACTCATGTCCGATCCGAAGTTAGTCAAGGCGCTTCAGTAACAGGATGTCGGAGCCGATCTGCAGCTGGTCCGCAAATTCGCCATTTGTCGCGCTGCTGTCACCCTTGGCCAGCCATTCGTTGGGCAGGTGCTCTGAGATGCCGTTTGTCAGTGCTTCGCCAGTAAGGACTTTGTCTCGTCCCGGACGATCATTGAGACTCGTAACAAGATATTTGGCTTTACTATCTAATCCTCGCAAGGGAATCGTAGTATCGGCGGCTTCCGATTTGTCACGGAAGATAAAGACGACGGACTCCGTGGAATCCTCCTTAACATATTGAATCGAACTCCAGCCTGCGGCCTTAGGCTTCGGACGATATACGTCCTCGAAAAGAAGATGGCGGTATTCCTTAAAGAAAAGCAAGTTTCGCTGGAACGCCTCCACGTAGCCAGCCGGGGCAGCGGAGAGAAATTGCGCGGACATGCCGTTTACGTTCCCGAACGAAATACCATGCGTGAAATGTTTGCGCAGGTAATAGTCGAGAGCTGAAGCGCTGTACCAGCGAGCCGTTAGACTGTCTCCTCGCGCGTCGCCGATTCCGGCAGTTGCGAGTGAGCCCCAGACATTAGGGCTAACCATCGGTCCGGTGATGAACTCGTTCGTGTATCCACCTGGCAGAAGCCCTTGAGGGCCGGGATTTACTCGTGAGTAGAGGAGAGACGGGTCGCATTCGAATCCGGAGAGTTTCGGAAAACGTTCCATGAGGTATCGCATAATTTCTTGTCGCCCAAGATAGGCTGCATAAGCACCGTCCGTTTTCCCATGACCATGATCGGTGCGATTGCATTCATAGCTCACTGTGGCAGAGGGGTCCCATTTAATCCAATCCAGATTATATTTCTCGATCAGGTCTGCTAACTGCTTTTTGATCCAGGCGACAACCTTGGGATTGCCGAGGCAGAGCTGTCTGGTGGGGGAAAGTGACGGGTGTATTGTCGCCAGCGGTTTGCCATCGATTTCTGCCAGCCAATCTTTGGGGATCTGACCAGACTCCACCAGTTTCGCATCCACATTTCCCGGATCAACCCATAGCCCAAACTTCATTCCCCGTGCGTGTACTTCATCGGAAAGATTTCTGAGCCCGTGCGGGAATTTCAGCTTGTTCTCCTGGTAATTGCCAAGCCCTTCAGTCCAATCATTCATGCCAGGAACAATCGATGCGCCTTCGTTCCAGGTGGCATCGTGGTAGAAGACGTCGAATCCGACCCGCTGCGCCAGATCGAGTTCCCGAAGAATGGGTACTTCGCTGTTTTTCTGCGTGAGCCAGATGCAATAGGTAGCGAGGGGCGCATCCGGCAACGGTGTAAGAAAAACGTACTTCTTCAAATAATGAAAGGCTTCATTTGCGACAACGTCCGTGTCTCCCTTCGCGAGCGCAAAAAAGGTTAGAGGTGTTTCAACGGACTGACCCGGAGCAAGCTCAAAGACTGGAGCAGGTGCGCCCTTTTTGTCCTTCAGCAGAACGGTTCCTGCCTGCACAATCGTGCCGCTGGCAGAAGGATGAGTGGTTGCCTTCCATCCGAGAACACCGAGGCCAGGCTCGCCTCCGATGAGTACGGACTCCCCGGACAACTCATTTCCAAGCACTACCCAATCACGGAAATCCCGCACACTCGACACACCGCCGGCTGATTGAAATCCAAACTGACCCTGAACAGAGGAATAAGCTTTCAAGCCACCGGGAGGGTCCTTCAGCGAGAGCGACAACGGATCTATGTGGGAATCGAGAAGAAGGTTATGCTGGCCAATATTTTCGAGTCTTGCACTCAACTCAATGACCGCGCCGGTTGGGTACAGTCTCAACATTAGAGAAAAAAGGCCACCCGAGTCGGACTTAAAACGCAGCTTCAGCTGCTTGCTTTCTTTAGGCAGGTTGGAGATTTCATCGTCTAAAAATCGATATTGATTGCTGGATTTCTCCGGAAACGCTACGAGCGGCGAACCTGCTACAGCCCACTCGGCCCCACCTTGCCGCTTCAGGGATTTCATCTGCACTGTGTTTGACGAGCGGACCAATTCGACCTGGATATTTCCGTTAGTCATCTCCCAACCATCAGCAGACTTCGTGATGGATACCTGGGCAGGAGCAAGATGGGTGGCGACTAAGAGGCTAGAGAAGACTGCAAGATGTTGGAATTTCATGAATCGAATCCTCCGCATGGGTGCCTGGGCCATCTCGAGACAGCAAAGCGCGTCCGTCAAAAACTGCGTCAACGATTTGGAACGATGACGATTAGAGTTGTGCCTATAAGACTGGACCCTCAACAGCTAAAATCAGCTCATCCGTACCAAAACCACCTCCGACATGCGAGGCCGCTTCAGCGAAACGGTTATTCCCTTCGTGAGCACGTCGTTACCTGTCACCTTCAAGTCAGGACGTTCCTCGTTTGCGAAGGTTACGTCATAGTTCTTGTCGTTCTGGAGTCCCCGAAGTGACAATTGGACTGTCTCCTGCGGACTCTCGGCCCGAAATGCCAGAACGACTGCCTCCTGCTCGGATGGCGAGACGAACTCGACGGCCAGCCAGCCGCTCTGGTCCTTACCCGCATCAACCGCCGGCAACAGTTGGTGGCAATCGCTTTGCAGGAGGTGGCGATATCGCTTGTATAACTCCATATTTCGCCGCGCGGCTCTGAGCACAGGTTCGGGATACAGTGAAACCCGCTCCTTTAGTTGCCCGTTGATGGTCCCAAAGCCAAAGAGACTCATCATGCGACTCCGAAAGATCGTATCGAGCAATGCGGGATCGTTCACGTAACGTTGAAGGTCGGGATCTTCCGAGACGATCCAAGCACCGTTGTACGCGCTCGGATAGAGATGGCTCGCAACTATCGCGTTGTGGCGCACATGGTCCGAGGGATAACTTGCGTCACTGAGCCAGTTCGACCGTATAGTTCGCGCAAGACCATAGTCGAGCCGGCTGCCATATCCGCACTGCTCCAGGATGAGATTGGGGAATGTCGCATGGAGATGATTGAAGATCTCGTATTGGCCGACAAGCGCGGCGTAGCTTCCGTCGCCGGCTTGATGACCGTGGTCTGCACGATTGCAATTGGCCGGACTGGCCGGAATCCCCGAGTTGTCCCACTTGAGCCAATCGAGCTGAAATTCCCGGACTATGCGAGTCAATTCTTTCTTCAGGAAATCAAGATACCCGCGACAACCCAGACACACCTGATCCACTGAGCTTTCCCAACCGGTGGGCTGGAGCGTCTGGTCCTTCCCGTCGACTTGCGCGACCCACTTTTTTGGAATCGCGGTTCCGACGATCCGGCTGTCCACGACGTTTGGCCCCACCCACAGGCCGAACTTCATCCCTGTCTCATGCACACGACGCGAGATGTTGGCGAGTCCGATGGGATACTTCTGCCGATCGTCCGTGTAGTGGCCAAGCCCGCATCCCCAGTCGCCCGTCCCCTTCTTGGACGAGCCCAGATACCAGGAGGCATCCATGTTAAAGATGTCCACGCCGAGTTTGGCCGCAAACTCCACTTCGTGCAGCAGGGCTTCCTGAACGCCCTCCGCCTCCGTCGCCCAAAAGTCGTACACAATCCACGGAGTGTTCTGTAGAGGAGCAGGGAAGACATGCTGCCGCATGTAATGCCGCGCGGTGAGGAAAGCTTGTTCGAGGTTGCCGTGGGACAAGCCCAGAAATACTCGTGGGGCAGGGAGCCGCTCGCCGGATGACAAATCGTAGGTCAGATCGGCGACATCCACGCTGAGCCATGTTCCGTCGCCCTCCCTCTCGATGCGGTAGCGCCAGCCACGCTCCCACTCGATTCCTATCAAGAGAAACTCGTCTTTGCCGACAGCCTCCAGGAGCAACAATCCGCCGTATTCGGGCGCATTCCAACGTCCTCCAGACAGTGCTACTGTGCCGTTGACAGGCATTGATTCCAAACCATACTCGTTACGGCGGACAGCATGAACCTGCAGAGGTCCAAGGTCGTCCCGCAACGCGAAACGAAAGGGGCCGAATGCCGTGATGCCCGTGACCGGGGTATTCAAGGTGTTGTGAAATTCAGCTTGAACCTCCAGAATAGGAACGCCGGTAAGGGCTTGCAGCGCGATGCTCGCACTGACACTATTCTCGGCCTGAGAAGTAAATTCGAAGCGATCACCGGCGTCTTGGCGCGTACGTGCGCCGGGCGAGGACGTCCATCTCTGAGACGCTTTCCCTACCGTAATAAACACCGGCTGGAGCGGGGCTCCACCGCGGACCCATTCAAAGCCCGTATTCGGGTTCCGCAGCGAGCTGAGCTGCGCAGCATTCCCGGCTGGGAAATGTAAAGTGAGCGAGAGCCCGTCGGAGACCAATGTGACATCTTCGCCTGCTGCTGCCCAGGTGGTTCGTGTGGCAAGCGTCGAGAGGAGCAGGCCGCCGCCTGTAACCTGGAGAAACGCGCGCCGACTCATACCGAACAGTTTTAGCGGAATCGACATTTTTCATCCCTGCGCATCGTATTCATGAAGCTGGCCCTTGTCTCGAAAATCAGCATCAGCCGGAAGCACCGCCCTCGCAAAAGCGACTCTCCTTTGACTCGCTCCACTCGGGAACACAAGCCAAGAGGCGTACTGAAATAAAGAGTGGGCGAAGCAGATGAAACGGTTCGGAGAATTCGTTAAATTGTGACCTGCCTCGACGAGTAGACGAGGCAGGTCGGTAAACGGGGAGGGCAAGTTTCAGAAGGTCAACTGGGCTCCAATCTGCATACGCCGCTTGAAGTCCACAATGCCAGTAATCTGTCCTGCCGTGCTGGTGTCAACACTAGAGTTGGGATTTTGGAGATTGGTATGGTTAAACGTGTTGAACACATCCCACTTAAGGTCCAGGTGAACCTTTTCTGCAAATACAAAAGTCTTTTGCAACGATAGATCGGCGGAGGAGAAGCGTGGGCCCAATAAGATATTGCGGCCCGAATCGCCATATACGTAAGGCGCAGGCACTGCAAAGGCATCCGGGTTGAACCACAGGAATCGATTGGGATTAGACACTCTCGGATTCCCGGTGATATCTGGCCTCAAGCCGATGGTGGAATTCAGGGACGCATTGTTGGCAAGCGTCGGGGTAAAGTAAAACCCGCCTTCAAAGTTATAAATGCCACTTAAGATCCAGCCCCCAATGAAGGCCTCCGCCGTGCGGTTCACATCGCTTGCAAATACCTGGCCCCTGCCGAACGGAAGATTCCAGACCGCGGCGGACACCCAGGAAAAGGGACGTACAGAATCCGAATTTCCATAGTTGCTTGCAAAATTAAATTGATTTTGGGGGCCGAAGGTTCCTTCATCAAGCGATTTTGCCCATGTGAAATTACTCAACAAGTTAAAGTTACTTCCGAAGCGCTTTTGAACGGAGGCCTGTAACGAGTTGTAATTACTTCTGAAATCCGGGTAGCCATTGAGCTGGTTGTTCCGCTGATTTTCACTAGTGGTCCACCCAAACTTGGCGAAATAGGGTCGCCGCGGATTGAAAGCCCCAGGGCCGGGAATTGGAGCATTGACATCAACGTTGTCCCACAAGTGACGGCCTATGTTTCCTAGGTAAGCCAACGTAAAGCTAAAGTCATGCGGAAACAGCTGCTGCAATGTCACATTCCACGCATCGTTGTAACTGTGAGGATAATCTCCAGTGCCCGGGAAGTATTGACTGAAACCATTCGGAAGGGGAATCAATCCGTTGGCAGGATAGGGAGGAAGTGGAGCAGGCAGACCGGGGCCCTGGTCAAGTGTAAAGAGCAGCGGCGCATACGGAGTCACCGGACTAAATGACTGACTCTGCTTGATCGGCCAGCAGCAGCCTTCCGTGCCAAAAGACGCTCCATATGGGTTGAGGAAGTAGCTGCGGCCGTATCCACCGCGGAGGACCGTTGTGTTGGTCAACTGATATGCAGCTCCGACACGCGGCGAAAACTCAGACTTTAAGGTCACAACACCCGCATACTTACCAGCTAAGTTGGTTAACTCCACGTTGCCCGTGTTTAAATTCAAGTTTCCAACGCTCTGGCCATCGGGAGTATAGATCGGAGTGGTATAATCCCATCGCAGCCCTAAAATGAGGTTAAGCTTAGGTGTGACCTTCCAGGTATCTTCACCATAGAAGGATAATCTCCACTGCTTTTCCTGCGGCTGAACCAGTGTTATGTCCCTCCCAAAGCTATCGCTGAGGCCGAGTAGAAAGCTCGCCATGCCCAGGCCTGAGTTCGGCACATCTGCGTTGCCAGTGAGATTTTGAGAAAAATCGAAGGATCCACGACCACTGACATCAGTCCGGATCCCGTAAAACTTGTGAAAATCCCCGCCAAATTTGAAGGCATGGTGGTTCACTGTCTTCGTCCAGGTGTCGTAAAACTCCAAATTAGTCTCGTGCTCAAAGAATGGTAGGCCGATATCGCCCATGGTGAAGGCGCTCGTTGGGCCATCAACCGTTAACGTCGGTAAACCGCTTGTGTAGACTGTGCCGAGATTGATATCTGGAATCCCTACCTTGGTCGCAGTGTCATATGCCGCGTCCAGCTGGAGCTCCGAAATGACGATCCGCGAAAAGGCGAAGCGAAAATCCTGCTGCAAGGTGGAAGAAAACGTCCGCTGATAGTTGACCATGGCACTATAGACGTCGTCATTCGAGTCACCTGAGTTCGGAATACCTCCCAGCGGTGGACCGCCGCCCAGGACACCGAATACATTATTGGTCAAGAAGTGCGCATGAAAATAGCTGAACTTCCCAAATAGGAGTGTCTTGGGAGACGCTGGGAAGTCTACGCGCGCATCGACCTGATTCTGGTCGAAGATACCCGGGCGAGAGATAGTGTAGTTATTGTCGATTGCATTGGGATCCGTAGGCGATGGCAGCAGGGCCAGAAGATTCGTCGTGGCCGGACTGATGCGATCAGGGCAAATTACGTTGAGGACACCGTTGCACGAGAACTGGGTACGCCCGGTTCCGTCGGGGTTGCCCGTGGCCGGGTCATAGATCGGGTTGGTCGCTGCGACCGAACTGAAATCGCCGAGGCGAAATGGGGCGACCGGCGCTGTATAGAGACTGGAAGTCGAGAGATTGTTTCGCATTCCCTGATAGTCGCTAAAGAAGAAGAGCTTGTCTTTCAGGATTGGTCCACCAATGCTGCCGCCGAACTGATTCCAGACGTTGCCAGGCACGCCATTGGGCTGGCTAAACGAATCTGCGGCAAAGAAGCCGGCGGTGCGGTAATACTCGAATGCCGAACCATGGAAACTGTTCGTGCCTGACTTAGTGGTGGTCTGAAAGACTCCGCCACTGACACTTCCGTATTCGGCGTCGTAATTGCTCGTTGTGAACTTCACTTCCTGGACGGAGGCATTCGTCGGCACGAGAAGAGAGTAACCTTGGATCACCTCGGTATTGTCAACGCCATCCAGTATGTGAGCGTTGTTATTGGGTTGGCCTCCGTTGATATTCACGTTAAAGTCTTCCCCAGAATTTTCCGGATGAAGGTCGAGCTGACCACCCGGCATAGACACCCCTGGAGCTAGAAGCGTCAGCCGGGTGACGTTGTTGCCGAAAGTGGGAAGATTGTTAATTTGGTTTGCTTGAATACTCAGGCTGACTTCTACAGAATCCGTCTGAAGAATAGGCTCCTGGCCGGTAACGGTCACCGTGGAGGTTGCTGCTCCGACCGTTAACGCGACATCTATGGGGAGGGCTGTTCCGGCCTCGACCGTGATATTTTCCCTGATGAATTTTTCGAAGCCGGCCTTTGTGACAGAGATCGAATATCTCCCTGGCAGGAGACTGGGAAATCGGTACAGGCCCACGAGATTCGTGGTGGCCTGATCGGTCACTTGGGTGTCCGTGTTTGTCGCCTCTACTGTTGCGTCACTAAGCACGGCGCCGGACGGGTCCTTCACGTAACCTGTGATGGCACCGGTGACGGCTGTTTGCGCGTGCGATGAGCCAGCGCAGATCAGCAGCAACACTCCTATTAATGTCTGGAGACGATTTAGTGCCGCCTTCATTGTGACCTCCTTTGGGGATCGGGTTCTCTTTCATCTGCCCAACACATGCTCTACCTTTTGTGGCGGCGCTTCTGAATCTGTAAAGGCCGCGTTAGAGCGCTCCCGGCCAGATGCGGTCCTCGCTCCCGATGTCGCAGGAAGTTAAACTCACTCCTCAGGCGGGTGTCAATATAAATTTTGTCAACACTACTGTCAACACTTCTGAGCGTTGGCAGGTCGGCGTGGCGATTATTGTGGAGAGGCGCTGTCAACAATGTGACATCGTCTGGCTTGTGGCACATCGCTCCCATAAGGTGCACGCGCCTACCCATGTAATACGGCGCACTGTCTCAAGGCCTATTTCTAAGAATGATGCCGACGAAAGTGTCATTGATTTCATCGAGCGCAGTGATCAATAAGGAAGCCGCTATCGCTAGTCGGCGCAAGCCTCGTCGAGGGACGGGGGCACACCGTCATATGCTAATCTGGCATTTCTATGGGAACTCCAAAGACGAAGACTGCTAAGAAAGAGCGCGGACTTCCCGCAGGGGAGCGAGTGGAAGCGCATCTGCGAAAAGCCATATATGCCGGCACGCTACGGCCGCGGCAGCGAATCATTGAAGAAGATCTCGCCCGCGAGTTAAAGGTGAGCCGGGGTCCTGTGCGAGAGGCTCTGCTAAGGCTGGAGCGCGACGGCCTTGTAGTAACCACATCGCGGCGCGGCACATTTATCCGCGATATCTCTTTTACCGAAATCGGCGTAGTCTTTCGCATGCGGGCCAAACTGGAGGGCCTCTGTGCTCGCTATATGAGGGAAGATGCGTCCATTGATCCCTCTAATTTGCTTGAGCCCGTACTGAAGAAATTAAAAGCGGCCGCCGAAAAGAACAGCGAAGAACGTTTTTTTCACGCGGACATGGAGCTTCACCGCACGATCTGGAAGGCGTCCAACCAGCCCCTGCTCTATGGCACATTAAACTTGGTGATGAATCCATATATTTTTATGATTGCTCGGGCCTATTCTTCTCAGGTTGCGATGGGCCGCCGTTTTGAGCATCATGAGCGATATGTGAAAATGCTGTTGAGAACCTCGATAGCCAGGATTGAAGAGGAGGTCGAGCGATACTTTTCCGAAGTGTACACACAGACCTTTGATCGCATTTCACCCTTCCCAGCTTTCGCTTTGCATGGCTGGTCGGGCGACCCCAGAGACGGCAGTGCATCCCGGCAATCCCGTTCATGACGAACGAGAATCCCTAAGTCCTCTTAACCAGCGTGGCCCCCCCATCAATCAGGAGCGTTGAGCCCGTCATGTAATCGGAGTCTTTGCCGCAAAGGAAGGCATATCCGTCGGCAACGGACTCCGCAGTTTGCATCTCGTTAAGCGGAATTGCTGCTGATACGCGCCCGCGAAAATCCGGTTGTACATCATGCAGCTTTTTGCTGAGACCGGCATATACGATACCCGGAGCCAAAATGTTAACGCGTATTCCTTGCGATGCAAGTTCCTGAGCCATAACCATGGCCATCATCTTGACTGCCGATTTGCTGCAAATGTAAGAGGTGCCCTCGGGGAATGGCATGTCTTGCACCCAACTTCCGGTGAAAAGTAGTTTGCCACGGACGCCGCGTATCGGCTCTTGCGAGACCATCACCCTTCCAGCCAACTGAGCGAGATTGAATGCCCCGTAGAAATTGACCTCCATCGTTGTTCTCAGATTGGCCGGGTTTATTTCGAGAAACGGCTCGTTGATCACTGTGCCTGCGTTTGCAATCACGACATCCAGACGATTGTGGCTCTTTAAGCACTCTGTCAATGCCGAATGAACAGCGTCCCGGTCGGTAACGTCGCACGCTAGATGGGTCACGTTTGCGCTGTTGAGAAGATCGGTGGAAAGCAGCTCTTTCGGGCTTCGATCCAGAAGAATGACTCTGGCACCTTCCTCAATGAGGCGACGTGCGACAGCTTGACCGATATCCCCACATCCTCCGGAGATCGCTACCGTTGTTTGCTCCAGCCTCTTCAGTTCAGTCACTTGGACCCTCGGATCGATATTGGTTGTGAAGCTTACGGCTAAGGTTCAGATGCAGTACTTACGAGCGTGATTCGTGACTCTCTTCTCAAGTTTGAACTGGATCCATGCTTCGGGTCTGCAATACGTCAGAGAATCTATATACCGCGTTATCAACTGTCAACAAGATAGTTGACAGTTTGGCCCGTGTGCTGTGCTAGCATTTGCTTTCCCTGACGCGGGATTAGTTTTTATTTGCATCCATATGACTTTAAAGTTGACTTCCTTTGAAGGGCAGACAGTACTCGTGACAGGAGCGGCCCAGGGCCTGGGCAAGGCGTCCTCTGTCGCATTTGGCCGTCGCGGGGCCCGAGTGGCCATGGTTGATTTGAATGAAGCCGTGCTGAACGACACAGTTGCAGATCTTCGAGATCAAGGGATTGAATGCACAGGCATCGTGGCCAACATCGCAGAGTCCGGAGCTGCTCAGACCATCGTAGAGAACACAATGAGGCTCTATGGGAGCCTCAATATACTGGTCAACAATGCGGCGGTATCTTCAGTGGAGGCCCTGCTGGACGTCACTGAAAGTGAATGGGACAAGGTGTTTGCGGTAAACGTCAAGGCGCTGTTCTTCCTGTTACAAGCCGCAGCACGTGTGATGAAGACATCCGGAGGGGGGAGAATCATCAACGTCTCCTCGCCGGGTACGCGAATGGCGTTGACGAACTACACCTCATACGCGACGTCGAAGGCGGCTGTAGACTATATCACCCGCACCGCCGCGGCCAATCTTGGGCCATATGGAATCACAGTCAACGCGATTGCGCCAGGCAGGATGGATACTCCAATGCAACGCATCACCGAAGAGTCGAATGCTGCTGCCATGGGAGTCGACTTGAAAAGCTATATCCAGTCTCGCACTGTCGATATTCCGCTGCGGCGGCGCACCACCCCTGAGGAAGTTGCTGAGGGAATTGTGTGGCTTGCGACGGAAGAAGCATCGTATGTTACGGCGAATCGCCTGAATATCTCAGGCGGATTGGAACTTGATTGATGCCCCCGCCGCGCATTTCCAGGCCAACTCCTCCCACGAGACGGAAATGACTATCGTCGGCATTGATATGTTCGATAGTCAGATTGGTGCCGCTTGAGAATAACTAAGGTTGAAACAATTCGCCACGTTGCGTTGCCGAATCTTTTGTGGGTACAGCTCTATTCGGACGACGGGTTGATCGGCCTGGGGGAAACATTCTATCTGCCGGCGGCCGTCGAATCAGTAATCCATGATGTAATTGCAGCCTTTATTCTCAATCGAGACGATTGCTCTCCCGAGAGCGTTTGGGATCAGGTCTTTAGCTATTGCAACTTTTTCGGCCACGCCGGGGCGGAGATGCGCGCGCTTTCCGCGGTGGATATTGCCCTTTGGGATCTTCTCGGACAGAGAACAGGTCAGCCAATCTATCAGTTGCTCGGCGGCAAGCTGAGAGAAACGATTCCCATCTACAATACCTGTGTTGACACGGAGATTTACCGGGACCAGGAAGGGTTTATGGAGCGGCCGGGTGCACTGGCCAAGGACTTACTCGCGCAGGGTATCAAGGCTATGAAAGTGTGGCCCTGGGACCGCTTCGCGCCGAAATTCGTGACCACAGCAGTGCCCGGACCGGCGGGATACTTATCCATGGGACCTTCTGGTTCATTTCTATCCCTGAAGGATCTGGACGCCGGTCTTAGTGTTGTCAAGGAAATTCGAGATACTGTCGGCAGAGACATTGAGATATTGATTGAGGGTCACTCCCGCTGGGACCTCAATTGTGCCATCAAGATCGGCAGGGCTTTGGAACCATATGACGTGCTTTGGATGGAAGATATGATGAAGCCGGAAAGTGCCGCGGATCTGTCCAGGCTTGCTTCCGAAACACGTGTTCCGCACAGCGTCAGCGAGCGTCTTTTTACCAGATATGCCTACAGGCAAGTCCTCGAGGCACGCGCCGCGCACATTATTATGCCGGATCTGGTGTGGACCGGAGGAATCACGGAAGGACACAAGATTGCTATTCTTGCTGACGTCTTCCATCTGCCGATTGCGCCTCACGATTGCACCGGTCTCGTGACGATTTTTGCGAATCTACATGTTTGTGCTGCGAGCCCAAACGCCATGATCTTAGAGACGGTGCGCGGCTTCTGCGAAGGCTGGTACCGGTCGGTTTACACAGACAATGTTGAAATCGAGGATGGCAAGGCCGCCTTCCCGGATGTTCCGGGTCTCGGTACGCGCCTCAAACCGGAGTTTGTGGCGGAATCAGGGACTTCTACGCGGATCAGTGTTGCCTGATGAGTAGAAGAAGTAAGCGATGCGGCGATGACTCTATGAGACGGTGATATCTCAGGCTTCGAAATCAAGTTCTTCGCCCACCTGAGGGATAATTGCGGTCCCTCTGCCTCCTAGTGACGTGTAGGTGTCGACAAAAAGCCTAGGATCAAGTGTTTCATCGGCGCTGTTACTCCGGTCGGCCCAGAGCAAATGGTGAATTGGAATTACCTGTGCGGCTCCCAGATGCCATGCGAGTAGTGCAGACTCGTAGGCATCCATATTTCCTCCGACGCCATTGATGCAGAGCATTGCTACATGAGGCGCGTGGGATTTGAATCTCCGCAGCCGCACATCATATTCGGTATCGCCGCTGTGATAGATTTTCAGTTCTCCGACCTGAAGCAAAACCCCGACAGCATCAGGGACCTCCCAGCCAGGTACGCCAGCTTCATGCCGTGCGGGCGTCGCGTCAATCCTTACATCCTCCAGATGTATCGGTTCCCCTTGTACGAAGGGGACAATTTGTCCTCGCGGCACGCCCCAGCTCAGGGCTCGCGCCATCGCGCTGGGTGGCATGATCAACTTTGCATTTCCGTTATTGCGAGCAATTGTGGGAATGGAGCCTGGGTCCAGATGATCTTCGTGCCAGTGCGTTGAGATGATCGCATTCGCACGGAGATCACCCGCCGCAATCGGCGGCGGAAATGCTCGTTTTCTACCGAACATGGATTCCACGCAATTTGAAAGATACGGGTCGACACAAATGACAGTGCCGTGATGTGTCTTGAATACAAAGCCGGATCCGCCCAACCACCAGGAGGAAACATGATTCTTAGCAACCTGCTTGGACGCAATGCGTTCTGCCAGATCTGCGTTTTCGTTCATCAGACAACTTCTCCCCGGAACGTGATCTGGCCCAGACGCCTTTCCCAGCCGTCCTTATGTACATTGAGGTATGAATACGGATCATAAGGATGTTGTCCGGCTACATCTAAGTTCAGGTCCAGTCCCAGCCCGGCTCCCGTCGGCAAGCTCAAATGTCCGTTCGTCGCGTCAATTGCAGGGATCCAGGTGACCAACTCCTTAGTCCAGGGTTCATTAAATGCATCAAAATGCTCCTGTATCAGAAAGTTGGGGACGCAGGCGGCGAGTTGCAGGCAGACAGCGGTTGCGACTGGTCCGCCGCTTTGGTGCGGCGCGATAACGCTGCCATGTGCCATAGCAAGATGCGCAACGGCTAATGTGTTGGTAATCCCGCCCAGGCTCATGGGTTCAGGCTGAAAGATGTTGACCGCACCCCCCGACGCGAGGGTATAGAACTGACCGACGGTATCATACATTTCTCCTGTGGCAACTCGGATTGGGCACTGCGCCGCGACTGAGTTCGCCGGTAACTCCCGTTCGCGAGTAGTTGGTTCTTCCCACCAATAGATATCAAGAGGGGCCAGTTTCCTCGCGGCACGCAGGGCGTCGGCTTCGGAAAACCTCGCATGAACGTCGATGAGGATTCGCAGGTCACGGCCGAAGCGAGAGCGCAGCGCCGCCACGATCTCATACGAGAGCTCCAGCTCGTAACTATCGATGAAGTCACGTGCGGTTCCGAAGGGATCGAGTTTGAGCGCGTGAAAGCCCTTGGTGACTACCTCTTCTGCGGCTGCTACAAACGCTTGAGGAGATCTCTCCGTCCGATACCAGCCGTTTGCATAACCCAGGATTGACTCTCGAACCTTCCCCCCGAGTAGCTGGTAAATCGGAACACCCAGCGATTTGCCGAGAATATCCCAGCAAGCCATCTCGATTGCAGCCACCGCAGTTCGGTGGATATGACCCCCATCCAGAGAGACGCTGTCCATCAGGCGTTTGGAAAGAGCGTTTACGTGCCGTGGATCCTGACCAATTACGAGGTGTTCCAGCTCGCGAATTGCAGCTTCGATTGTGCGAATGAAGCCATTCAAAGTTCCTTCACCGATGCCATGCAGGCCGCTGTCGGTGGAGACACGCACAAATAACCAGTTCTTCCAACCAGCATTCACCGAGATCGTCTCAATCGAGGTGATCTTCATTCGATTACCTAGTCCGGAAATGGGAGATCCGCCGTTACTTTCGACGGCTCTCCCCACGAACCAGCTCTAAAGCAGCATTGGCAATGTCTTCTGAGTCCATTTGATAGCGGCGCACAAGGTAGGGAATCGAGCCGCTCTCGCAGAAGCAATTCGGAATTCCGACGCGCTTTAGTTGGACCGCCATTCCAGCATCAACGATCGCGTCCGCAACTGCACTGGCTAATCCACCCGTTGTGAAATGGTTCTCGGCTGTGACAACCCGCGGGATCTTCTTCACAAGAGCTAAAACTGCCTCGGTATCAAAAGGCTTGAGCGTGCTCACATGCAGCAAGGCGGCGCTCACACCGCTGCTGTTGAGTTGCGCCACGGCCTTGAGAGCTCTCGCTGTCATCAGGCCGGTGCTGATGATCGCCACGTCGCTTCCTTCACATAGCAATCTGGCTTTTCCGATTTCGAATTGGTATGTTTCCGGATCAAGGACAACGGGGACTTGACCACGCAGCAAGCGCATGTAGACAGGTCCTTCATAACGAGCGATTGCTGAAACAGCCTGACCCAATTCGGTCGCGTCGCAGGGATCGATAACCGTAAGGTTTGGTATGGATCGCATCAGAGCAAGGTCTTCTATACCCTGGTGTGTTCCGCCGTACCCGGTGGTCAAGCCCGGAAGACCGGCAATTATCTTGACATTTGCACATCCCAATGCCGCCCCAATTGCAATAAAGTCATACGCACGCCTGGTCGCAAAAACGCAATATGTCGTGGCAAAAGGTACGAAACCGGTCCGCGCAAGACCTGCAGCGACACCGATCAGATTCTGCTCGGCCATGCCGATTTGAAAAAATCGTTCGGGAAAACGATTCGCGAACAGATGGATATCGGTGTACTTGCCTAGATCTGCGGTTAGTCCCACAATGCGTGGATTGGCTTCCGCCTGACGAATCAGCGCTTCTCCAAACGGCGCCGTCGCCGTTCGCTCCGCTCCGTAGATATCGGAGCTAAGAATGTTGCCCGTGACACCCGACTTGGCCGCTGAGACGCTCATGCACTCCTCTTGGCTTTCGGTTGGGCGTTTTCCTCAAGCTGTTCTCGAGCTAACCGCCACTCATCGGGCTCGACTCGAATGAAATGATTCTTATCCCGTTCCTCGAACGCGCGCACGCCCTTCCCCATCAGAGTGTCGAGGACGATCGCGTGAGGCTTACCGGTGTTCTTCCTGGCTGCATCGATAGCGTCGACAATCGCGTGTATATCGTTGCCGTTAATGCGCTGCGTGTCCCAGCCAAAAGCCTTCCATTTCTCCTGCACAGGCTCGACATTTAGAACCCGTCTCGGCGGTCCGTCGGCTTGTTGATCGTTGCAATCAATAAAAGCGAAGAGATGGTCAAGCCGATGATGGGCAGCCGCCATCGCCGCCTCCCATGTCGAACCTTCCTGGAGTTCCCCATCCGAAAGAAGATTGAATATGCGGGAAGATCTTTTGTCCAGGCGTACGCCCAAAGCCATGCCCACAGCTTGTCCCAGACCGTGACCCAGTGAGCCCCCAGTCATTTCGAATCCTGGAGTAATTTCACTGCCGGACATTTCAAGTCTGGATTCATCTGCGCCATAGGTGTCAAGCTCCTCGACAGTGATTACGCCAGCTTCCGCCAGTGCCGCATACAACCCGATTGAATAGTGCCCGATAGAAAGAAGAAAGCGGTCACGATCCGGCCATGCAAGATTTTGCGGGTCGTACTTCATCTCCCTGAAGTAAAGGGCCGCAAGCAGGTCGGCTATCCCGAGGCCCTGCCCAACATAACCCTGACCCACCCGCTCTGCCATGCGGAGGATGTGTCTTCGCAACGAGAGCGCATGAAGCTCCAGCGACCTAATACTCGTTGCCTCCGCGGAAGCATCTATTCCACGACTCATGGAACCTCATGTCTTGCTTCAGCCTGAAAATCACTCGAACGATTATCGTCTGACTGGACCAACAGAGCGCTACGTTTTGGCGCCTATTGCCACCGGTAACCGCTAATGCAAGGATCGTTATAGAAGAACCTCTCCGTTGCTGTCAATACAAGAGCGATGACACAATTGTTGACATTATGTGCCGTCAGATTTGTGTGTCTCATCAGTTGAATAAAACCTCTTCTCGATGAGAGTCAATCCTCCCGTCTTTCACCCCGGATCCTTGTGCACTATCGAAATCTACGCCCGCACTTTTAGGTGTGCCACTCAGAATCAACACTTCCTTCGATGTGTTGGCAATAGTGTGGACAATCGCCAGGCCGTGGTGTAAGCGTCCGAGGGCTGCCAGCTGAGAATATCTCGGCAAGGGGACCCGGCAAACATCAAGTCGATTGTGCCATGTGCAGCACCGTCTGCGATCAGGCTAGATCAGCTCTCTCGTTGTCTCGCGAGGGATAAACCTGGATAAACAAAGCACTCGTGGAGGACTCATGACAACGAGGCTGAAAAGCAAATGGCTCGGTGGGCTGATTGTTCTATTCGTGATGCCCATCTGGGCGCAAGTCTTCGATTTGTCGGCCGATTTCTCCCTTGCTAAAAATCCAAATGCCGTCTGGGAATATGGCTTTTCCACTACAAACTCTTTAGCGGCCGACAAGTTTCAGCTCGATCAGAAATCGCGTGATGATAGGCCCCATTGGCTTCTGGCATCCGACCCAAGGTGACGCGCCTGGTCCAGGTTATTATCCGTACATCGCCTACAACAGCACGAAAGAGACCCAGGTCGGATCAAAGGGATGGGCCATCTCTGACGGCCAGATCGCAATGGAAGGCAGCAATACCGGCCAGTACAGCCTCGTGCGCTTCGTGGCTCCGCGTACAGGCAACTACTCTGTGAACGCTAAATTCGTTGGCATTCACTACGGACTGTCCACGACGGATGTCCACGTATTAAAAAACGGCAGTTCTGTCTTCGACGCGGATATCGACGGCTATGGAGGAGATCCGGCATTTCACACGGTACAAGGATCAAATCCTCGGGCGGAGTACTCGGGTCAGATGCAACTGAAGGCCAAGGACAGAATCACATTTGCTGTGGGATATGGTAAGAACAGAACCAACTACGGTGATACGACAGGTCTGTCGGTGAGAATCGTGCTACTGAGCGAGACCAAACGTGGTGAGCGATAGTCGGTTGGACAGTTATATCACACGATTCGAATGTCGGCAAAAATGTTGACAAAGCGTAAGAGCGAGCGCAAGCTTATCTGGTTTCACGGACTGTGACGCGTCGCAGATGAAGGTCCGTTTCGGGGCCGAATCATTCAGGAAAAATTGCGGGAATGGGAAGCGAACTGGGCATCTTGTTAGCGGTGGGCGCCGGCCTAATGGTTGGCAATTGCATGCTCCCGCTTAACTATCTACGCAGGTGGCGATGGGAAAACGCATGGATCATCTTCACACTGGTTGCCCTGGTGCTGATGCCCTGGGCTCTAGCCTTTTTCAGAGTGCCAAATCTTCTTTCGGTTTATCGTCACGTCAATTCAGCCAGCTTCATGATTCCTTTCCTGTACGGCGCTGGATGGGGAGTCGCCCAGGTGCTCTTCGGGTTGGCGGTGATTCGTGCCGGAATGGCGTTGTCTTTCGCAATCACAATTGGGCTAAGTGCTGCATTGGGCAGTTTAGTCCCCATTCTCTTGCGTCATCCGCAAGC
Organism: uncultured Acidobacteriaceae bacterium; assembly: GCA_963725225.1. Taxonomy (GTDB): domain Bacteria; phylum Acidobacteriota; class Terriglobia; order Terriglobales; family Acidobacteriaceae; genus Silvibacterium. The sequence continues at coordinate 174,848 of CAVRXY010000002.1, read as the reverse complement.
TCTTATTACCGGACGTGGATTAGTACTCCTACTGGGACAGGCGCTGATGGTGACAGGTGTGATCGTGTGTTGTTGGGCGGGGCGCAGGAGAGAGAGGGAGCAGAAGGCGGAGCTAGAGGTATCACCAGCCAGATCGTATGTGGTCGGAGTCTCGTTGGCGGCGTTGGCCGGTCTTCTCGCGCCGATGCTCAATTACGCTTTGGCCTTCGGCGACAACCTGATCGTCGAGGCCATTCGTCAAAATACCCTGCGTGCAGATGCGCCTTACGCGGTTTGGCCGATTGCTCTTGCCGGGGGCGCCGTGCCGAACATTCTCTATCCTCTGTGGCTGCTCCGGCGTAACAAGACTTGGGCTAACTTTCTCCCGCTATGGCCGGAGATCACTCTAGGAATGATCATGGGTCTTCTATGGATGGGGTCCGTCGCGATCTATGGAATGGCCACGACATTACTGGGAGTTCTCGGCGCGTCGATTGGGTGGAGCATATATCAGATATGCATCATCGTGATGGCAAACGTCTCAGGTTGGATTGCCGGTGAATGGAAAGGCGTGAGCCAACATTCAAAGGTCATATTGTGGAGTGGCATACTACTGCTCGGAACCGCGACCGTGGCGATTACTTATGGCAATCACTGATCCAATATTTCGGCGAGGAAAAGCGCCCGAATGAAGAAATCACGCCCGAGATGTGAGATCTCGTATTAGATAGCATATTCCGATCGATGTTTGGTCTTAGGTAGCCCCGCTAGTGAGCGTGAATCGACCTCAAAGGAATAGGGTGAAACAGCGAACCTGCCGGCTGACACTCCTCGCTGTGCTTACAATCTTACTTCCAGCAGCCAATGCGTGGAGCTAGTGGCCTGTCGCAGAGAGATCGTTACTACGGATGCGGTGAGAAGGATCGGAGTACTTCCAGTTGATAGGCTGAGCATTGGCTGAGTAAGCGTTGATATAGCGTCGCAGCTTGCGGGCCAGATCGGGCACGGAGGTAAAGACGCCGCGGGCGATGACCTCCCGCTCGATTTTCGCGAACCAGAGTTCGACCTGATTGAGCCATGAGGAGTAGGTGGGTGTGAAGTGGAACCGGACGTGGGGATGTTGCTCCAGGAACTCCCGCACCAGCGCGGTTTTGTGAGCCGAGAGATTGTCGAGGATGATGTGGATCTGCTGATCGGGCGGGCACAGGGAGACAACCTCCTTCAGGAAACCGACAAAGTCCCGACTGGTGTGGCGAGCGGCGGTCTTGCCGTGAACGCGGCCGGTCGCGGTGTCCAGCGCCGCATACAGCGACAGGGTTCCGTGCCGGTAGTTTCAAATCCGTGGCGCTCGGCGCGGCCCGGCGAAAGCGGCAGCACCGGATCGAGCCGATCCAGTGCCTGAATGGCAGTCTTCTCATCGACACAGAACACAGCAGCATGCTGCGGAGGGTTTAGGTACAGCCCGATAATGTCAGCGGCTTTGGCTTCGAAATCCGGATCGTCGCTGGCCATGTAGCGCTCCAGGCGGTGCGGCTTCAGGCCGGCCTCTTTCCACACCCGATGCACAGCATCCTTGCTGACGCCCAGCGCTGCGGCAAGCTTGCGACAACTCCAGTGAGTGGAGCCGTCCTTCGGCTTCTTGCGGGTAGCCGAGAGAATCCGGGCTCGCAGCTTCGGAGTCAGCACGGAAGCCGACTGCCCAGGATGACTGGTATCCAGACCGTCCACCCCGGAAGCAAGGAAGCGCTGCTTCCAGCGGCTGATGGTCGGCGCTGTCGTCCCCAGCCTCTGCTTGATGATGTTGAACGACGCGCCCTCGGCCAGCATCAGAATGAGCCGGGCGCGGAAGACATATCCGGCCGGCAGAGAGCGCGACTGGGCAATCCGGCTGAGTTCGACTTTGCTGAGCTTCGCTGAGCACCACGGAATCGATGGACACATCTGGTTAGACGTAGCAGAGCTGGTAATGTTTACTCTGCGACAGGCCACTAGTCGAGGCAAAGCTAGGAATTGCCCACCTGACGCTCGAATCGAAAAGTGCAAGGCTCGGAATCGACAAGCGCCGCTTTCGGGACGCCTCCCGTAAGACATAGAGTTCTTCAAAAAGCTGCAGCAACTACGGGTAGTGCTCTTTATTTCCAGAACGTCAGTGTTCGCTCGACGGTTGCCAGATCGTCATTGGGAATGGAATTCAGTCCAACTGGCCGTTTTCCCAATGTCAACGCCTGCAAAATCGCGAAGCCACTTATTTGCCCGTACGGGTCGAATCCAGTGATTGTCTCCGTTGTGCTCATCAGCACCACCGGAATCACGCGTTCACCGCGAAGATCGAAGTCGTTCTATGTAGTGCTATCTCGTGCGAGAGCACCCAATAAAATCATGGGGTACAAACAGGGGTACTTGCACAATTCCATGCATGTAAGTATCTGTCAAAAAAGTATATATGGCTGCCTGGGGGGGCACCAGTCAAGCATGTTCTTATACTCTCCTGGACTTCTTTGTTCAGTAACGTTCGTAACAAATCCAATAATCTGTCGAGATTTCTCGTTCGCGGAAGTGCTCTCTAGGAACTTGTTGAAATAGGTACGTCTCCGCGGCATTGCCCCGGGTCTATTCGTCTTATCGATATGCGAGGAGACGAGCGGGTTGAGGACGGGATGTTCAGCTATGTGTCGTTGGAGCAGCGAGTGCCTTCGGATCATCCGTTGCGCGAAGTGCGCAGGGTGACCGACGCCGTGCTTGGCAGGCTGAGTGCGGAGTTCGATGCGCTGTACGCGGACTCTGGGCGGCCGTCGATTGCGTCGGAGTACATTCTGCGAGCGCTGCTGTTGCAGGTATTCTTCTCCATCCGTTCCGAGCGGCTGCTGGTCGAGCAGATCGATTACAACCTGTTGTTTCGCTGGTTCGTAGGCCTGGGCATGGATGATGGGGTGTGGAATCACGCAGTGTTCTCGAAAAACCGCGACCGTCTGTTGACCTCCGAGGTGGCGCAACGGTTCTTTGCCGAAGTGAACCGGCAGGCGAAGAAGTTCATGTCCGACGAGCACTTCACCGTGGACGGCACGCTGATCCAAGCCTGGGCCTCGCAGAAGAGCTTTCGTTCCAAAGACGACTCCGGGGACGGCGATGGCGCCAGCTTCCGTGGCCAGAAGCGCAGCAACAAGACGCACCAGTCCAGCACCGATCCCGATGCCCGGCTGTACAAGAAGAGCTACGGCAAGGAATCGAAGCTGAGCTATCTGGGTCATGCTCTGGTGGAAAACCGCAACGGACTGATCGCCGCAGCCATGGCCACTCATGCCGACGGGTTTGCCGAACGCGATGCGGCGCTGTTGATGCTTCAGCGTAAGCAGGTGGGCCGCTCCCGGCGCATCACCGTGGGCGCAGACAAGGCCTACGACACGAAAGATTTCGTGCGCACGGCGCGAGAGTTGAATGTAACTCCGCATGTGACTAAGAACGACAACAACCGCGCCAGCCCGGCTACGCCGTCAGTCTCAGCCGTCGCTGGTTAATCGAAAAGAGCTTCGCCTGGCTCAAGCAGACCGGACCACTGCGCCAGGCCAACTGCGCGGACTGAGCAAGGTCGATTGGCTGTTCGTCTTCAGTTGCGCCGCGCACAACCTGCTGCGCTTGCCCAGGCTACTCGCGCAACAACAGCAATCAACGCTTAGGGAGCAGTGTGCCTGAACCAGGCACGTGGGCCCGGAATCGCCCCTCCCGGAGCCCGCAACCCCGCGTGAACACTCACCAAAACACGATTTCGAACCGATCCGACGGGGCGCTCGCACCAACTCCCCAGCAAACAAGCACCATCGACCCCAATTTCAACAGCTTCTTAGAGGAAGATTACCGTCCCTTCATGAGCTGAGCAGCCACAGGCATCGCTGCGGTTGGAGCCGGGGAAAGGCCCGGCCGTCTAGCAGACAATTGCATCCTCGAGGCGTACCGACGCGTCAGATGGTTCGCGAGTCTCTGTGAGAGGTGGTACGAATGCCGTCCAAGATCGTGATTTTCGGATCAGGAGGCGTCGGTGGGTATTTTGGCGCCCGGCTGGCATCCGCAGGCAGCGACGTAACTTTTGTTGCCCGAGGCCCACATTTCGAAGCGATGCAGAACGCATGGACTTCGCGTCATTAGCTCTCTAGGAACTTGTTGAAATTGGGTTCGAGGGTGCTTGTTTGCTGGGGAGTTGGTGCGAGCGCCCCGTCAGATCGGTTCGAAATCGTGTTTTGGTGAGTGTTCACGCGGGGTGGCGGGCTCCGGGAGGGGCGATTCCGGGCCCACGTGCCTGGTTCAGGCACACTGCTCCCTAAGCGTTGATCGCTGTTGTTGCGCGAGCAGCCTGGGCAAGCGCAGCAGGTTGTGCGCGGCGCAAGTGAAGACGAACAGCCAATCGACCTTGCTCAGTCCGCGCAGTTTGGCCTGGCGCAGTGGTCCGGTCTGCTTGAGCCAGGCGAAGCTCTTTTCGATTAACCAGCGGCGGCTGAGACTGACGGCGTAGCCGGGCTGGCGCGTGGTTCTCCGATCCAGGTTGCTGGCGCGGTTGTTGTCGTTCTTAGTCACATGCGGAGTTACATTCAACTCTCGCGCCGTGCGCACGAAATCTTTCGTGTCGTAGGCCTTGTCTGCGCCCACGGTGATGCGCCGGGAGCGGCCCACCTGCTTACGCTGAAGCATCAACAGCGCCGCATCGCGTTCGGCAAACCCGTCGGCATGAGTGGCCATGGCTGCGGCGATCAGTCCGTTGCGGTTTTCCACCAGAGCATGACCCAGATAGCTCAGCTTCGATTCCTTGCCGTAGCTCTTCTTGTACAGCCGGGCATCGGGATCGGTGCTGGACTGGTGCGTCTTGTTGCTGCGCTTCTGGCCACGGAAGCTGGCGCCATCGCCGTCCCCGGAGTCGTCTTTGGAACGAAAGCTCTTCTGCGAGGCCCAGGCTTGGATCAGCGTGCCGTCCACGGTGAAGTGCTCGTCGGACATGAACTTCTTCGCCTGCCGGTTCACTTCGGCAAAGAACCGTTGCGCCACCTCGGAGGTCAACAGACGGTCGCGGTTTTTCGAGAACACTGCGTGATTCCACACCGCATCATCCATGCCCAGGCCTACGAACCAGCGAAACAGCAGGTTGTAATCGATCTGCTCGACCAGCAGCCGCTCGGAACGGATGGAGAAGAACACCTGCAACAGCAGCGCTCGCAGAATGTACTCCGGCGCAATCGACGGCCGCCCAGAGTCCGCGTACAGCGCATCGAACTCCGCACTCAGCCTGCGCAAGCACGGCGTCGGTCATCCTGCGCACTTCGCGCAACGGATGATCCGAAGGCACTCGCTGCTCCAACGACACATAGCTGAACATCCCGTCCTCAACCCGCTCGTCTCCTCGCATATCGATAAGACGAATAGACCCGGGGCAATGCCGCGGAGGCGTACCTATTTCAACAAGTTCCTAGGCGAGATTTCTCTGCCGGACGTGAAGGTTGTCGATGGGGTGGCTCATGTTGAGCACGCCGACTTCGTCTTTCTCACAGTCAAACTCTGGGATACGCAACAAGCAGTTCCAGAGCTCGTTCCTTTGGCGGAAACGAGGCGCAGCGGTCATCTCCTTTCAGAACGGCGTTCAGAAGGATGAGCTTCTCTTGACGTCCCTTCCTGCTCGGTCCGTCATGGGAGGAGTGAGCTATATTTTCCGCCGCCATCCAAGAGCCTGGCGTCATCCGACATTTCGGTCCAATTCAAACTCTCGTTTTCGGAGAATTTGATGGTGTGCTCTCACAAAGAGTACGGGATCTCCTTAGCGCCTGTGAGAGCGCCGGCATCGGGACCAGGGTCAGTAACGAGATCGAACGGGAGATTTGGCAGAAGTTCGTCTTTCTTGTCGGTTTGTCAGCTACAACGACCGTCATGCGTCAACCGATCGGAGCGATCAGAAGTAACGCACAGGCCCGGAACTTCCTGCTTGGCGTCATGCGGGAAGCCGTGAACGTCGGACGTGCTCGAGGGGTGGTGCTGCCTGAGGATTATGCAGAACAACGATTGGCGTTTTGCGACACTCTGCCTGCTGAAATGACAGCCTCGATGTATCAGGATCTCCTCCGCGGGAATCGCCTCGAGTTGCCCTGGCTGAGTGGAGCGGTTGCGCAGTTGGGAGAGCAGACTGGTGTCCCCGTACCCCTGAACAGAGCCGTGACCGACATTCTTGCACTCTACGTCGACGGTAACAAATCAAAATGATCGCCACTCCATTTCTCCCGTGAAGATCTGCACTCGTCAAGGCCCGATACGCATGAACTCCAGATCGATGCGCGCGTGGAGCCGTTCGCTGAAACCCACAGGAAGTTCAAAGACGCGATCATCGGCAGTCAAAATGATCACGTTGCGCGTGGAGTCCAAGATGGCCGAGCAGATCTCGCAGTGATCCAGGTGCTTCTGCACTGTGTCCCGCGTTTCCTCGGGGAGCGTTCGATCCAGATATTCGGAGATGTAGTTCCAAACGTGCTTGCAATCTATGACCATGGGAACCACCTCCTCTTCGATGTTCGATTTACTGTTCTTAGCTGAGGCGCCAGTTGCTTTTGTAGCATCATACGTGCACGATGCAATCGGACCTTGAGGCTGGGGATACTGATATTCAATGCCTCTGCTGTCTCGCTAATAGTGAGTTCCTCTACATCACGTAGAAGGAAAACCTGCCGATAGATTTTCGGAAGCTGCTCAACCGCCCTCTGAATCAGAACCCGGACCTCTTCGCGTTCTACAGCCTCGGAAGGTATTTCTCGCCAGTCACGTAACAGGGCGGGGGAAATACCCTTATCCTCGTCCGGCAGTTGATCGAGCGGTTCCATTCCAACGAGAGCCTGTCTGCGAAGGAGTGTTCTCGCCTCGTTAATCGTGATGCTGATAAGCCACGTGCTGAATTTAGATTCGGCGCGGAAAGAAGAAAGCTTGCGGAACGCCCTAACGAATGCTTCTTGTGCAACATCCTCTGCATCTGCCTCGTTTTTCATATACGACAGCGCCATGACGTAGACGCTGCGCTCGTAGGGACGGATCAGATCGTGATAAAGCTGGATTTCCCCTGCGAGGACAGCGGCAATCATCTCCGACTCTGTACGGCTTAAGGTTTGAGGCACCTTCACTACTCAACAGCTTTCAGCCGCTTCGCGACGAGAGTATCAACTGCAAAGAAACCTGCCCCAAAAATCAGAACCATCAGAGACGCAAACAGAAAGGTATAGGGATCTGCGGCGTAGAACTTTCCTGGCTCAGAAAAGATCGCAGAGAGCGCTTCACGATCCGCGGTCCAGTATGCAACGAACATGTTGCACGCCAGCAGGAGTGCGACGGGTCGCGAAAACAAGCCGAGCATCAGAACAATACCGCCAACGAACTCCAGTGTGGAGACGAAGGGTGCGGCAAAAACCGGGGAACGGGATATTAAGACTGGCGAAGAACCCCGTAATTTTCGCCAAGTTGTGTAATTTTCCCCACCCGGTCTGGGCAAACTGAAATCCCCAGTAGAGACGCACCGCTAGAAGCATCACGGACTGAAGGGGCGAAGACGCCGATGCGATTGGGCGGTAAAGGCATAGCAGATGAGCCATCGTTTCCTCGTGACGTATGCCTCGTTTGCGAATGGCGAGAACGTCGTTTTGCCTTGTTAGAAACGCGGGAGTTGTTTTGGTTACAAGACGCGTGCGAGGCAGGCTGTGTAACCCTTTCGGCGGCCACACGTCAGACTTACGCCGTTTGGCTGGAGGTATCCCAATGTAGCTTCGTCCCGTGTTCGCAGTTTCGCTTACTCTCCTCGCTGTCCCACTTACGTCGCATGCCGCTTCTCCCGGCACCTCAGTCGGAACCACGCCGTCATCGGTGGCGATCGTAGAACTTTTCACTTCGGAAGGATGTTCCAGTTGCCCACCGGCCGACGCCCTCCTCCGCCAAATCAATCTGAAGCAGACGAACGCGGGACAGCTGATCGTCGGTATCAGTGAACACGTGACGTACTGGAACAATCTCGGTTGGAAAGATCCATACTCCTCCCCAGTGTTTACCGATAGACAGAGCGTCTACGCCTCGCGTCTCTCGCCCGAAGGCTCCTACACCCCCCAGATGGTTTTGAATGGTCGCGACCAGTTTGTGGGCAGTGATGGTCAGGCGCTAGGGCGCAATCGTCGGAGCGACCACAACGCCCTTCTGAGAAAGCCTAGACGGGATGTAACCATCTGCTGCCTCAAGCTTCAAACATGCGGCACGGTAAGGGCACTCATTGAAGTCTGAATGCACTCCTCCAAGCCATTCGCAGCAGGTAGTACCCATATCCCGAGGCATACAGCCTATGCCCTAACCGAAGAAAGGAATTCTTCATGAAGACCAACAATGTAAACAACCTCGTCCTAGTCTGCTGTTTCTGAAATAACTTGACTAATAGTGGAGCAGGGATATTCTGTGGGATATTATGCCTCTTCCCGCTGCCGCGCCCCTTGCACTGACTGAATCGGAGAAGAAACATCTGGTGAGGATGAGCCGTCAGCGCAGCACTCCGGGTGGCATCGCGCTGCGCATTCAGATCGTGTTGGCCGCCGCCCAAGGACGGGCGAACCGCTCCATAGCGCGGAAGCTCTCTACCTCCGTACCGACCGTGCTGCTGTGGCGGAACCGCTATGAGCAGGAAGGGATGGAGGGGATTGTTGAAGATCGTCCCCGCAGCGGCCGCCCGAAGCGCATTACCGAGGACCGCGAGGCCGCCATCGTGGAAGCCACGCTGAAGACCACGCCGAAAGATGCGACGCACTGGAGCGTGCGCAGCATGGCGCGGACCCAGAAAGTCAGTCCGGCGGTAGTGCACCGGGTCTGGAAGAAGCACAAGCTGCAGCCGCATCGTGTCGAGACTTTCAAATTCAGCAGCGATCCGCAGTTTGCCCTCAAGGTACGCGACATCGTGGGGCTTTATCTGCATCCGCCGGAGAAGGCCCTGGTGCTGAGCGTGGACGAGAAGAGCCAGATTCAGGCGCTGGATCGCACTCAGCCGATTCTGCCCCTGCGGCCTGGACTGCCTGAGCGTCGCACCCATGACTACAAGCGGCACGGGACCACTACTTTATTCGCTGCCCTGGACGTGCTGGAAGGCACGATCATCGGTCAATGCCAGCCGCGACACCGGCATCAGGAATTTCTCCGCTTCCTGGAGCAGATCGACCAGACTGCCGATCAAACCCTGGACATCCATCTCATCCTCGACAATTACGGAACGCACAAGCATCCCAGGGTGAGGCAGTGGCTGGCGGCCCATCCCCGCTACCATGTGCATTTCACTCCCACCGGCAGTTCCTGGCTGAACCAGGTGGAACGTTGGTTTGCGGAAATCACGCGCAAGCGTATCCGGCGCGGCACTTTCCGCTCCGTTCAGGAACTCACCCAGGCCATCCATGAATACATCCGCACTTACAACCGGCAGCCACAACCTTTTCACTGGGTCGCCAGTGCCAGCCGTATTATCCGCAAGGTCAACAAGTATAAAGAAACTTCAGAAACAGCAGACTAGCGGCGGCTTTCGCCGCCTTCTTGGGGGCACCACTGCCCGTCTCCACGCCCAACCTGTTTCCGGACACTCGGAAGCGACCGCCAGCTCCTCCGCATTTGCTGGTGTCATGGTCGCGGCCGACCAGAAGGACCTGCCCAAGCACGCCTGCAAGGGCCAGAACGATTGCAAGGGCCAGGGAGGCGGCGACAAGAAGCATGCAGGCAAGAATGCTTGCAAGGGGCAGGGCGCTTGCGCTACTGACGGATCTAAGCCGTCCTCGAAGTAACCTCAACTCGTGTAGGAGATCCAACTCTCGACGAATCTCCTACACGCATCTCTCGCTGGATTCAGGATCGGAGTACACATGCCTGCCAATCGTTTCAATGGATACACCGACTACGGCGTCGGCATCGGCCTAAGAGTTCCACACTACGACCACATTCTCTCTGAGAAACCGGTTGTGGACTGGTTCGAGATCATCTCGGAAAACTACATGGTCGACGGCGGCGGTCCCCTCAAGATCCTCGATCAGATTCTCGACCAGTACCGTGTCGTTCAGCATGGAGTGTCCATATACTTCGGAAGCGCGCAGCCATTGAACCGTGATCATCTCAAGCGGATCAAGGAACTGACAAAGCGGACGAACACCCCCTGGCTCTCCGACCACCTTTGCTGGGGCAGCGTCGATGGCCGCTATACGCACGATCTGCTACCGCTTCCGTACACATTTGAAGCGATCCGCACCACAGCGGAGCGCGTTCGCATGGTACAGGACTATCTTGAAATTCCAGTGGCAGTAGAAAACGTCAGCAGCTACGCGGAATATCACGACTCGGAGATGACCGAGTGGGAGTTCCTGAACGAGGTCGTTCATGCTGCTGACTGCGGCATACTGCTTGATGTGAATAACATCTACGTCTCATCCCAGAATCACAACTTTGATCCGATGGAGTACGTGAATAGCATTCCCGCGGAGCGCGTAGCCCAGATCCACATCGCTGGGCACTCGAAATTTGAAAAGTACACACTCGACACGCACGACCATCCTGTTCTCGACCCTGTATGGAGGCTGTACGCTCGTGCCATCGAACGATGTGGGCCAACGGCAACCCTTCTTGAGTGGGATGACAATATCCCTTCCTTTGACGAAGTCCACGGTGAAGCCCTCAAAGCGAATCGCTTCTTACTCGCCGCGGAGTCGCGCGGCGCCCTAGTGTCCTGAGTCAGAGATTCGTTTAGAAAGCCTCTGGATTTTGCCAAGGATGAGATCGGCGTCAGCGGTCCACACAAAAGGTTTCGGTGCGCGATTGCGTTCTCGAAGATAGTTCAGCATGGCCTTCTCCAGCTGAGGGACTGCGGTATGGCTGCCGCGGCGAACACAGCGCTCGGTGATCTCGGCAAAGAGTCGCTCGACCAGGTTCAGCCAGCTTCCGCTGGTGGGAGTGAAGTGCACATGATAGCGGGGATGGCGTGCGAACCAGTTCCGCACTTTGTCGACTTTGTGCGTGCCGTAGTTGTCCATCACGAGATGCACCTCGATGTCGGCGGGGACGGCGGCATCGATCCGGGCCAGAAACTTCAGGAACTCCTGATGCCGATGGCGACGATGGCAGTTGCCGAGCGCCTCGCCGGTGGCCACATTCAGCGCGGCGAACAGCGAAGTGACGCCATGCCGTTCGTAGTCATGGGACTGGCGGGCCGGCACGCCTGGCGCCAGGGGCAGAATCGGCTGCGTGCGGTTCAGAGCCTGTACTTGGCTCTTTTCATCCACGCACAGCACCATCGCGTGCTCCGGTGGATTCATATACAGCCCGACGATGTCCCTGACCTTCTCGACAAACTGCGGGTCTTTGGAGAATTTGAAGTTCTCCACCCGGTGCGGCTGGAGTCCAAAGGCGCGCCAGATGCGCACAATCGCAGTCTGCGACAGCCCAGTCTTCTGCGCCATCAGCCGCGTGCTCCAGTGCGTGCAGTTGGTGGGCATCGATTCCAGCGTCTGCGTGATCACCGCCTCGACCTCGGCATCGCTGATCGAGCGCGGAGCGCCCGGCCGCGGCTCATCGAGCAGCCCTTCCAGCCTGTTGACTCGAAAACGCTCGCGCCATTTGCATACAGTGGCTCCGGTGATATTCAGCTTCCTGGCCACAGCGCTGTTGCTCAGGCCGTCATCACAGCCCAGCACTATGCGGGCGCGCATGGCTGTGGCCTGCGAAGACTTCGGCCGACGCGCCAGCAGCGTCAATTTTTCCTTTTCCGCGGCGCTTACGTCGAGCGGTTTGGTGGGACGGCCCAGTGCCATATCCAACTATGCCGCACCTAACTGTATTCTTCAATCTATTTCTGATTCGTATTCCCTGGTCTATTCTCTCTTGCTTGCAGGACCGCGGCTCAATTCTTACAGCATAGATAGCCGGCTGCGCAGTTAACTGTAGAGTATCCGTGAGGGTTCTCTGCTACAACCATCGCCTGAGAGTCTCTTACCGCCTCCCTTTGCCATCCAGTTACCTACTAATGGCCCAGATTGAAGCGTCTCCAATTCCCTCCTATCTTGATCGCCGGTTCAAGTTCTCATCGCCTTGATACCCGCTTGCGGAGGTTATTTATGGCGATTGCACCTCGGTCGTTAACCTAAGTATAAACCACAGACCCTAAGGTGCTGGTTGCAGCTAAATCATTCAATGATGGCAATGGTCCTCGTGTAGTAATTAGGTGCCACACCACGGCACACTGCTATATTGTGGCCACATAGCGACGAATGGCCAGTAATCACGCAATACCTCGTGCTATCGCTCTTCTGATTAGAATCACTTTGCCGAGATAGGTTACATATATTCCAAAATACGATGCTTTTATCTACATCATCCTCCTAGTCACTTATAAAAAAAGCGGTATCTAAAAATGATTTTGTTAGTAACTAATCACGAGCTGGTCTGTCTCACAGTTACACAACAAGGTGTAGACATACACGCTCAGCACTTCGTTGTGCCATCCCTTTAACAGGAGTCCGACAATGATTTCTACTCTTCGTGGGTCCTCCCCTTCCGGAAAAGACCTGAATGTGACCGCCGTGCGGTCACGCATCTTCTCCTCGACCAAACTATTCGTCATGGCAAGTGCAACCGCGATGTGCAGTCTCGTGCCCTCAGCAGCCTTTGGGCAAGCTGCCGTGGCGGCTGGACGACCGGCATCCGTGGCGGCGAGGCCACCCATATCCGAAGAGGCGATGGCCCTGCATCGTCTCGCGAAGCGTCCGGTTGCAAAGTCGACGGCGACGACAGACCTGGCGACGGCTGCGACAGCCGGAGCTGGGAGTTCGTCGGGGATCAACTCGGCACAAGGTCCCGGAGCTGGACCGCGCGATCTAGGAGCACCTGGCTGCGACTTGTTTCCTGCGCCTGCGAGTGTCGGCGCAAATGTAGGCCTTTCATACTTCGGGCCCCCGCCTTCCTCAGTCAACCAGAGCTTGGTCGGCCCCGTGCAGTTGCTCAACACCGGGCAAGTCGACTCCATTGCCGGCACGATTACCATCCCGCTGTATAAGGGATCGGTCAAGGCGACCGGCAAAACGGCCTGGTACATCCTGACTGACGTTTCGGATCCGGGGGTTGCCGCGGAACTCGGTCTGAATTATTCCGCGAAGCTCAACTTCATTAACACGGCCGCCAGAACCGGTAACCTGGATGCGAACGGAAACATCGTGTTCGATAAAGGCACCGTCGACTTCTCGGCGGTTCGCAACCTTGTGCCCGGACCGACGGGAGCGGAATTTCCTCCCACATCCGTCACTCCGGGCGAAGTCGGCAACAAAAACTATAGCCCCTACGTCAGCATCACGAACGCCCAGGGCGTTATCTACAACGCTCCCATGGTCGCGTACAACGTCGATGCCAGCCAGATCAACTTTCCCAACGGCAACGTCGACTATACGAAAGTTCACGACCAGGTAGTAGCCATCGATCCCTACAATATGACCGTCACCTTGAACCTGATCAACGGCTTCAGCTTCGGCCGCCCGGTTTGGTACCTTTCGATGGACGCCAGCACTACCCTTGCTGCGACAATCGAGCACAACACCTACGCCCCGCTGATGGACAAACTTTTGCTGGGAAATGACGACAGCTTCGCCAGCCCGATCGAGCGCATCTTCATCGCCACCAACGGCACGGAAGGGTGCGATAATCCTCAGCGTCAAGGGCTGTCAGCCGACCTGGCTGATGGTCACAGGCCGAATAACACCCTGGGAGGGATTCCGACGATCGCTCTCGACTACAGCCCCGCATGGGACGCGCAGTTGTATACCTGGACTGACGATGCTATTTCGAAGGGCTATCGCCAGCAACTGCGTGAGGAGTTCCAGATTCTCACCTATGCGCAAGACGGCTTAATAACCGGATTTCCTGCTGGAACGGCATTCGGCAGCTCTGGTTTCTCGATCAACTGCCCAATCGTCCAACGATTGGATTGATCAATAAGCTCTGCCTCCTTAGCGGGTTGTTCAAGCGCGACATTGCCGGGCTTGAACAACCCTTCTTTTCTTTCAACGAGCCCCTGTAACAGGTTCTTCTTGATCCCTTAAGAGGTTTCGCTTCGCGCTCGAACACCAGGCTAGGGCACGTTATTCACCAACAAGTGAATAGAAGTAGATGAGCGCTGTAACTTTTCCAGAGACTGATTGTCAGATAGGCATTCCATAGGAGGAGTGCCTCGTCATGTCCAAATTTGCCCAGCCGTCCGGTAGAGCCCAGAAGGCCGGCACAATTCACATCCGTCGGGCTTGGGGATCTGTCCTCGCCATTGCCTGCTTCGTGCTCCTTGGGGCGGCCGCCTTCGCCGAGACCCCCGCCGTGGGTGCGAAGGCTCCTGATTTCACACTCTCAACTCCAACCGGAAAGGCCGTCACCCTGTCGACCGAACAGAATGGACACGATCTCGTTCTGGTGATCTTGCGAGGTTTTCCAGGCTATCAGTGCCCCTACTGTGTCAAGCAGGTTCATGATTTCGCAGACCACGCCTCGGACTTCAAGACGAAGAACACGAGAGTGCTCCTGGTCTACCCGGGACCGCCCGCTGATCTCGATCAACATGCGAAGGAGTTCCTCGAAAAGCAGTCCGAGTTGCCGTCCAACGTGGTACTTGTGACAGATCCTGACTATAAGGTCACCAATCTTTATGGACTGCGTTGGGACGCGCCACATGAGACGGCATATCCGTCCACGTTCATTCTCGACAAAAAGGGAATGGTCATTTTTGAGAAGATCAGCCATAGCCACGGCGATCGCCTGTCCGCACAAGATGCCCTGGACCATCTTTCCACCAATTGACGTGGGGGCTGTGCCGGGAATCGCCGGTGCGGCCTTTTCTTCAAGAGCACGCAGGTCGAACATGCGAACCTCTCACAGTCGTCTTCTACTCCTCCTCTCAGTCCTATTGGCTCTCTTCCCATTCGGCCACGCTCAAGTACGGGAATCGGGAACGGGTGCACCCGGGCCTGTCAAAGCCCAGCACCTCACTGCGGAGTTGATCTCCGAGGCCGGGACAATCGCACCCGGTGGCAGGAGCCGAGTCGCTCTGGCGCTGACGCTTGAGCCCGGCTGGCATGTTTATTGGGTCTATGCCGGAGACTCAGGCGAGCCTCCCACGGTGAAATGGTCGGTTCCATCAGGGTTTTCCGTTGGGCAGATGCAGTATCCCGCACCGTCGAGACTACCGCTCGGTCCGTTGATGGATTATGGATACGAGGGCACGGCTGTATTTCCGTTCGATCTTTCGAGTTCACCGCAAACTGCGCTCGGGATAACGGACCTGAAGGCGCACGTGCAGTGGCTTGTATGTCGAGAGGTGTGCCTTCCTGGAAAAGCGTACCTCGGCCTCAAGCTCAACGTAGTTCCGAAGGCATCTTCCGATACCAACAAGCTCATCGACGCCGCTGTTCTCGCGGAGCCGGTCAAGCCGCCGGCCTCGGTCAAAGTCGGGGTCACCGCGACGCGCGGCATGTTGACGCTCAACGTAGTCACTGGCAAGAAAGAGATTTCAGCGGAGTATTATCCGCTTGATGACGATTCGATTCGGAACGCGGCGGAACAGAAGATAGAGCCCACAGCTGATGGCGTGAGGCTCGTGACGGAACGAGCCGACATCTCCGATACCCTGCCGAAAGAACTTAAGGGTGTCCTTAAGCTGAGCGATGGCCGGTCCTACACGTTTAGTGTGCCGGTCGAAACAGGAATTGCACACTCAAGTGGTGGCAACGAACCTGGATTTCTTCTCGCGGTTGTGCTTGCCTTCGCGGGGGGAATCATCCTGAATCTCATGCCGTGTGTTTTCCCGGTACTTTTCCTCAAAGCACTGGCTCTTGTAGAAAGTGCCGGCGAGAGCAGGACGGGGCAGCGAGCGCATGGGATGGCATTTACAGCCGGGATTCTCTGCTCATTCTGGATCATCGTAGGCGTGCTGCTAACGCTCAGAGCTCTCGGCAAACAGGCTGGATGGGGGTTTCAACTTCAATCCCCTGGCTTCGTTGTCGCTATGGCCTGCCTGCTTTTCTTTATGGCGCTCTCTCTGGCAGGCATGTTTGATCTCGGTCTAACTTTGACCAGTGCTGGAGGTAGTCTCGCCCGCAAGAGCGGCTATACCGGTTCATTCTTTACCGGCGTCCTCGCAACGGTGGTGGCAACACCCTGCACAGCACCACTGATGGGAGCCGCAATCGGGTTCGCATTGTCCCAAAGTGCGCTCGTTACATTCACCGTATTCACGTCCCTCGCTCTCGGTTTGGCGTTGCCCTATCTCGCGCTGACGTTTGTTCCCGGATGGGCAAACAAACTACCACGCCCAGGCCGCTGGATGGAGACCTTGAAGCAACTCACGTCCGTGCCCCTCTTTCTCACCGTGATCTGGTTAGCGTGGGTCTACGGCCGTTTGAGCGGTAGCACAGCGGGAGACAGCACCGATCATGTCGCCCGATTGCTTGTCGGTTTGTTGATTCTCGCGATCGGAGGCTGGATACTCGGACGCTGGCCGGCACGTCGGTGGGGATATGTCGTCGCTTCTGCGGCGGTCGCGGCGGCGCTCGCGTTTCCATTGATCACGGCGCGAGTCGATCGTTTGCAGTGGCAACCTTTCTCTAACGCTGCCCTCGAGGAGGCGCAGAACGAGGGCAAGCCCGTCTTCGTTGACTTCACTGCGGCATGGTGCCTCTCGTGCCAAGTCAATGAAAAGGCGGTTCTCGAAGATCGCAGCGTTGAGCAGGAACTTCTTCATCGACACTACATACTCCTCCGCGCCGACTGGACTCGCTACGATCCGGAGATCACCAGCGAACTGAGCCGTGTTGGGCGTAGTGGCGTTCCAACCTACGTGATTATCTCAGGGCCCGGTGGAACGGCAACCCACGTTCTGCCTGAGCTGCTGACACGCGGCGTCGTGCTTGATGCGATCCGGCAAGCCGGAGCAGCGCCGGACAGTGGAAGCCTGGCCCCGTTGCCTACAGCGAAGACGGGAAGCTAAACATGGCGAAGAAAACGGTGACTACGGACATCTCAAAAACCATTGAATTTGTGCTCGAAGTCGACAAACTGAAAGGCGTACTGCGCAAGGTCCGGCCCATCTCGGAAGAACGTTATGAGAATACCGCCGAGCACAGCTGGCAGATCGCGTTGTTTGCTATGTCGATGGCTCGCACACTGGAGCTGAAGGTCGATGTTACCCGCGTGGTCGCGATGCTGCTCGTACATGATCTTGGCGAGATTGACGCTGGCGACAAGTTTGTATTTGCACAAGACGGTTGGGAAGAAAGGAAGGCCGCGGAACTCAAGGCGTTGGAGCGCATCTGTGGCTTGGCGCCCAAGAAAACAGGCGACTTCCTGTTGGGACTATGGAAAGAGTTCGATGCGGGAGAAACGGATGAGGCTCGCTATGCCAGGGCTATCGATCGCAGCATGCCCGTCCTCTTGAACCTCAACCGCAGAGGTGGAAGTTGGAGGGAAAACGGAGTGAGCTACGAGCGGGTGGTCGAACGGGTAGGTCCTGAGATTGAGAGTGGCTGTCCTGAGTTATGGGAATATCTAAAGCCCCAACTGGAAGCGGGGCGCCGCAAAGGCTTCTTTGCGACGTCCGCATCCTAGAGAGGCGCGATCAGCGTCTCCAACGAGAACTACTCTTTGAAGAGATGAGTCGCATGTGTGATCGCACCGCCTGCTCGCATTGCCGCAGCGATGACCGCTGCTTCTGCAAGCATCTCGTCTGTCGCCCCTTCTTTGCGTGCCGACTGCGTATGTAGTTCGATACAGTATGGGCACTGGGTAGTCAGCGCGACTGCTACCGCTATCAATTGCTTGTTCAGTACATCAATTGCGCCCGGCGCAAATGCCGCTTTGTCGAAAGACCAGAATGCCTTCATTGCGTCGGAGGCATTTTCATCGAGATGCTTGAGTTTTGCGAGATTCGAGATGTTATACACCGCACTATCTCCTGGTGAGATTGGGATCAAGATGAGCCGAAGAGCCGATCCCACGAACAAGACTTGAGATACTACATGCCTCGTTAGTCCTTACGCACAATGGCCGGTCGACTATCGCTCGAACTGTGACGAACCATTGCGCCTGAAGGTTACAACCCAGGCATGTGCTCGACTCTGCTGCTCAGGAGACAGCGTGGGTTGTCGAATTGAGAAGTCGCCACGCAAGATCCACAACAGAGATACTTCGCTGCGACTGCTTGGTGGACAATGATTCTTGCACCTCATGAAGCGAGCAAGGGCAGGACTCGTAGAGTCCTGCCCTTGCTCAGCGTCGCTGCAACTGTGAAGCGGACCTTGCGGCTAAAGCTTCTCGGCAAGGATATCCACGGGCCTGATATCCGGGTGAGCGACCGATGGCCGGCTTGCGAACCATCATCCTAAACTCGTACCCACATTCACCGAACGCCAGGCATCCGGGGCGGCAGCGTTCTTGCCCGGCCCGCGAATGCGCTTTGGCCGATCTGTGTTAGACGCAATGCCCACGGCCAAGGAAAGCGCTCGTCGGAAAAATTCTAACGACCTAAATACGGGGAGTTTTTTTTCACCGCTCGTTGTAACTTTTGTTGCCCCCGTCATTCTCACTGTCGCGCAAATTAACGGATCATCCTGAGCGTTGTTTCTTCACCAACGTAGGGAGGCCCTTGCGCACCGGGGTTTGCCCCCACAAGGAGTCAGCAGTATGTTGAAGTCGGTACCTGGTATTTTGGCCGTCGCGCTCTGTCTCGGAGCTTCCGCATCTACGATGTATGCCGCCGAGACAATCGGAAGTGGCAACACTTCCGTTTTCGTCATGACGAACGATAACGTTAAGAATGAGATCCTGACATATCAACGCAGTTTCGCCGGGCAATTCGTTCTCACAAATCGAGCCGCAACAGGTGGTCGCGGAAGTGGCGGTGAGACGGATCCACTTCAGTCGCAAGGCGCACTGACCATCAGCGGTGACCACTCGCTTCTCCTTGCAGTTAACTCGGCCAGTGGTACAGTTTCGAGCTTTCACCTTTTGAATGGTATTCCGGTGTTCATCGACCAGGAGAATTCCGGCGGAGCATTTCCAATTGCTGTCGCTGAGCACAATGATTTTGTCTATGTATTGAATGCCGGCGGAAGCGGGGCGGTGGTCGGATTCAAAGCAGATGGTCTTGGAAGGCTGCACGCGATCCAGAACTCGTCCGCCTTTCTCACCGGTCTCAACTCAGGCGCTTCCTCGATTTCCGTAAGTCCCAACGGTCAGTGGCTTGTTGTGATTGAGAAGGCATCAAACAGCATCGACGTATTCCCGATTCATCCGGACGGAACACTTGGCGCGGTTGTCAACAATAAGAGCGTTACGCCGGGAGTCTTCGCCACAGTGTTTACTCCCAATGGCCAGCTGATTGTCTCTGAGAATCAGCCCAACAACGGAACAGATACGTCCAGTATTTCCACCTACACCATCAATCCAAACGGCTCAATCACCCCGATCAGTCAAAGCCTCCCGACATTTGGGAATGGCAACTGCTGGAACGCTATCACTCCTAACGGGAAATGGGTATATGTCGATAACGCCGGCACGTTTACGGTCGCCGGATTCTCGATTGCTTCGAGCGGCGCGTTGACACCCATTGCCAACACGATTCTCAGCACACTGCCCGATGGGGTGAACAATCTCGACATGACCATTAGCGGCGACGGAAAGTACCTGTTTAACCTTCAGTCTGGCGCTGGTGTCATCGGCGTTTACACCATCAATCCCAATGGAACCCTCAACCAACTTGGCGACATCGAAGGTCTTCCAAAGACTGCCGGCTTCAACGGCATTGCCGCCCTCTAATCGTAAACTGGAAACTACGCCCGCGCGGACGACTGAACATCTCGGCGCGGGCGTCATAACATATCAAGCTACTGCGATTGCTGTCGGTGTAGCGGCGTTGAAGTGATGGTGTTCCTGATCTCTGCGAGCGGCGCACCCGAATCCAGTTCGATTCCATGCGGTTCAATTTGTATACCCAATTCGTGCCACAGTTGATCCAAATTGACGTTTACTGGAACGTCTTTCCATCTCTGATACAAGTCACTCAACACGGTTGTGCCGGTGGCCTGATCTCCCACATGGAGGATGGGCGAGAACTCGGAGTCGGTATTGATTGTCTCCCCTACGGCGACGATGGCACGAAGGGCATCCTGCAGGCCTTTGCGGTTGGCGGTCGGCACCGGATTTCGACATTGGCGACCAGGCAGAACATAGCTCCTCCCCAGTACGTGCGGCCTCATGTGTGCAGTCTGATCTAGGGCGTGTTAACACTATCTGAGAGCTTCGACGATGAGGGCGAAGCAAAGGAAGGCGAGGAAGACGCAATCCAGTTTCTCGAAGCGGGAGAAGATGCGACGGTAGCCTTTGAGCCTTCTGAAGAGGCGTTCGATCTCGTTCCGTTTGCGATAGAGCGCCCGGTCATAGCGCCAGGGATCAACCCGGTTGGACTTCGGCGGAACGACAGGAACCATGCCCAGTTCGAGCACCAGTTGCCGAGTCTCATTACCTTCGTAGGCGCGGTCCATCAGCAGGGGCAGTCCGGCAGGCATTGGTCCCAGATCCCGGAGTAGTTCGCGGCCTTCAGGGGCATCGTGCGCGTGGCCTGGTGAGAGAGCAAAGGTTATGGCCGTTCGAGCATTCGCGGCAACCAGATGAATCTTGGTGGTCCATCCGCCGCGCGACTTGCCGATGGCCTGTGGTCCGTTTTTTTTAACGCCCCGGTGCCGTCCGGGTGGACCTTCACCGCGGTCGAGTCCAGACTGAAGGCTTCGATGCGAATGCGTACGATCTGCTCCAGTTGTAGCTGTTCGAAGATACGATCCATGGCCCCGCTTTTGGACCAACGGTTCATGCGCGTGTAGATGGTGTGCCAGTTACCGAACCGTTTTGGAAGCCCGCGCCATTTGCATCCGTGCTCGGCCACATAGAGTACAGCATTCAGAAACTGGAGGTTGGATAGACTCACATTGCCCCGCTGCACCGGCAGGATGTCCTTGATTCGCGCGTACTGGTCTTCGCTGATTTCCATCTATCCCTAACTTACTTGACTTAGATGGAAATAGTGTTAACACGCCCTAGTTTCACCTGTGATCTGCAGGCTCTCGCCGACTGGCTGCAAGGCTGCCGGATACGTACGGTGGCAATGGAGTCCACTGGGGTGTACTGGATCCCGCTGTATCAGATTTTGGAGCAGCGGGGCTTCGAGGTATACCTGGTCAACGCTCATTACCTGAAGAGCGTTCCTGGCCGCAAAAGCGATGTTTCAGACTGCCAGTGGATCCAGTATCTGCACTCAGTTGGCTTACTGCGGGCCAGCTTCCGACCACTCGATGCCATCTGCGCTGTACGAAGTCTGTGGCGGCATCGCAGCAGTCTGCTGCAGATGGCTTCCGAACACACCTTGCATATGCAGAAGGCGTTGAGTCAGATGAATCTGCAAATCCACCACGTCCTGAGCGACATAACGGGGGTAAGCGGATTGGCTATCCTCGATGCAGTCCTGGTCGGTGAGCGGGACCCCATACGTCTGGCGCAACTCTGCCATGCCTTCGTCAAAACTCCACATGAGATAGTGGCGAAAGCACTTGTCGGCGACTACCAGCCTGAGCACCTGTTCACATTGAAGCAGTCTCTGGATGGCTATCGCTTTTATAAAAAGCTGATCACCGAGTTGGATCAAGAGACCGCGCGACAGATGCAAGCAGTCCCCAGCGCAGGCAAGCAGCTGGCGCCGATGCCAGCACGCACCAAGCATACCGTCTACCAGCGCAACGGCAATGATCCGCGCTTCGACCTTCGTAGTGAGCTCTACCGCATCGCGGGCGTCGATCTGACCGATGTTCCCGGCGTTAGTGCCATCACTGCGCAAGTGATTCTTACCGAGACAGGCCCGGATGTCAGCCGCTTCCGCAATGCCTCCGCCTTCGCTTCCTGGCTGGGCCTATGTCCGGAAAAACGAGTCAGCGGCGGCAAGGTGCTCTCTTGCAAGACGCGAAAGGTGAAGAGTCGAGCTGCGCTCGCACTCCGGATGGGTGCCAACTCGCTCTGTCGCGCCAAGGGGTACTTCGGTGAATTCTTCCGACGCATGCGCGCCAAACTCGGTACAGCGCAGGCCATCACCGCTACCGCACACAAGATCGCTCGCATCCTCTATCACGTCTTGCTCAGCAAACAGCCCTATACGGAATCCATCTTCCGCCTCTGCGACGAACAGGCTCAATTCCGTGCAGAGAAAAGGCTCCGCAAACAAGCCGCTCTACTCGGCTTCCAAGTCGTCCCCATCCCGGGCATGACCACGAATGTAGTGGATTAGTTCCTTAGGAGCCGGTTAGAACGAAGTCGCTGGCGCGACGGACTGAGAGTGGTGGTTAGCGAAGGGAGTCGTGCAGGGCTAGGGTGAGTGGTCATAGGAGGAGGTTTCTATGACCCCGCTTCGCCAGCGCATGCTCCACGAGCTTCAGCGGCGCAACTACTCACCATCTACGATCCGCGGCTACCTGGGTGCGGTGCGACAGTTTGCCGAACACTTCCATTGCTCGCCGGAGCAACTGGGCGCTGAGCACCTGCGACGTTATCAGCGATACCTGCTGCAGGAGAAGAAGCTCGAGCCCAGCACCGTCGAGATGCGCATCTCGGCGCTGCGTTTCCTGTACAAGCGCACGCTGAAGCGGCGTGATCTGGCCTACGATGATCTCATTTTTCCGAAGGTGCCCCACAAGCTGCCGACCGTGCTCAGCCAGGATGAAGTCGTGCGGCTGATCGACGCCGCACCCAACCGCTTGTACCGCACGATCCTGGTGCTGCTCTATGCCACCGGAGTACGCAGGACCGAAGCGGCGCGGATCAAGGTCGAGGACATCGACAGCCAGCGCATGGTGATTCACATCCGTCAGGGCAAGGGCGCCAGAGACCGCGATGTGCCGCTCTCTCCGAAGCTGCTCGAAGAACTGCGTAGCTGGTGGCGGTGGAAGAAGCCGCGTGGCTATCTCTTTCCCAGCATTGCTGGTCAGCGCGGCACCCACCAGCCCATCTCCGACAAGACCGTCTGGCATGCATGCCGCGCAGCGGCTACGCGCGCAGGGCTCACGAAGAAGATCCACCCGCATACATTACGGCACAGCTATGCGACGCACCTGCTCGAAGCCGGCGCCGACCTGCGCACCATCCAGCTGCTGATGGGCCATGAGCGGCTGGAGGACACAACCGTCTATCTCCAGCTCTCGCGGCGTCACTTCCATGCCGCCATCAACCCGCTGGAGCAGATCGCGCTTCGCACAGAACAGCAGGACAGGAAGCGATGAGCCGGCCGCCCTTCAAGGTGGCCGACATAATTCGCATCCGTGGTGACAGCTTCCGGCAACGGTATAGCGCTTCGTTGACCTGGCCGCAGCGCAAGGTACTCGATGCGATCGCTCGCTGCCGTACCGCTGCGTTCGGCGGTCATCGCGATGCGTGCGTGAGCTGCGGACATCAGGCCATCTCGTATAACTCCTGCCGCAACCGGCACTGCCCCAAATGCCAGACCGGTGCACGCGATCAGTGGTTGGCCAAGCGACAGCTGGAACTGCTGGCCGTCGGCTACTACCACCTGGTCTTCAGCGTGCCGCATATGCTGGTGCCGTTGATGTGGCAGAACGAGAGGCAGCTCTTTTCCTTGCTGTTCGAAGCCAGTGCCGCCGCGCTGCTCGACGTCGCTGTTGATCCCAAGCATCTCGGCGCAGAGCCTGGCTTCCTGGCCATCCTGCACACCTGGGGACAGACACTCACTCCACATCCGCACATCCACTGCGTGGTGCCTGGTGGCGGACTCGCGCCGGACCACGCGCGCTGGATCGCTTCCCGTTCCAGCTTCCTGCTGCCGGTCAAGGTGCTCAGCCGCGTCTTCCGCGGCAAGTTCGTCGCCGGACTGCGGCGCCTCTTTGCCCGCCATCAGTTGCGCTTCTTCGGCGAGTGCATGCCACTCCATGAGGAGAAGCACTTCGCCCTCTTCCTGCGCACGCTTTATCGGCAAGACTGGGTCGTCTATGCCAAACCGCCCTTCGGTGGCCCTGAGCATGTGCTGCATTACCTGGCGCGCTATACACATCGCGTCGCCATCTCCAACCATCGCCTGCTCTCGGTCTCAGCTTCAGAGGTCTGCTTCCGCTGGAAGGACTACGCTCATCACAGCAAGCAGCGCACCATGACACTTGCCTCTGACGAGTTCCTGCGCCGCTTCGTACAGCATGTGCTGCCGCGGGGCTTTCCCCGTATCCGCTACTTCGGCTTCCTCGCCAACCGCAGACGAGCCCGCATGCTGCCACTCTGCCGCGCTTTGCTCCACCAGGCTCCTCCCGCTGAGACTTCTTCCGCCGTACAGCCCACCACACTAGGGAAGTGCCCGCGCTGCCATGGACTCATGCATCTCGTCGAACGGCTCTCGGTCGCACAACTCTTCTTCGCTCAACGAAAGGAGGTATACCTGCTTGACTCTTCCTAGCCGCCAGAGCAAAGCGGCCTTCACCGTATGCTTCCCAGCATGCTCACTGGAAGTGTGTCTCAGGCCCGAATACGGCACTTTTCCTCTACCTAACGCTGCGTCCCGCAGCGTCTCCCCGCATCTGTTGCGCCTGGTTGCAGAGAACTTCCACTCCACTCTGCATGTCTCTTCTGATTGCCTCGGCACATCTCAGCGCATGAAAAACCCATAGCCCCCAACATCCTCGCCCGCCGCACCAGCGCCTTCCTTCAAACCGCTCTATCCGACCTGCTCCGCCCTATCTCCATCCGCTACGCACAGCTTTTCTTGCGGAGCAGCTCCGATAGAGTCCTGACGTTACTCGGCCACCTGGCGGAGCCATAGCCGATATAAAGGGTTCGGGCAGCGACCTCGGCCTGTTGTCAAAGTTGAGAATTCCGAAGGCACTGCAAGGTGTGCGTCCGGTTCTCCCGTAATTGCACAGAACCCAGAAGTCTGGACAGTGTTCTGTCACCCATTCGATGAATGCGTTGGCGATTTATCCCCACACAGGCGACGACTATGTCAGTAGGCTTTCTTTTAAATCGAGCTCACGCTCGAGATTGTGGTGCACACTGTCTCCGATTCTTCCTTTTGACCGCAGTAGGTTGAGTTCCTCGCGTTGCCTCCTGATCGTTTCCAGCAGCAGATGATTCGTCGTCAGGCCGTGCGAGGTTTTCTCCGGATTGCTGCCGTCCGGCCCGCACTCGTCGATGTCTTCGAGCCTATGTTGATACTGGTGCAGCAGATCTTCATAAAGGTGCACCTCATGTTCTCCTTTTGCTGATTTCCTGCGTTCGCCGAGGAAGTCGATACCCGCCTGCAATAGCAGGTGCCTGGCCTCTCCTTCTTCGCAGAATTGTGCGTTGCCTGCAGATAATCCAAGCATGCGTACCAGCCATGGCAAGGAAAGACCCTGCGCAACAAGTGTCACCAGGATCAGAGAAAAGGTGAGAAAGATGATCAAGCTTCGTTGAGGGAACGGGCTTCCATTGTTGAGCGTGAGAGGCAGTGAGTTTGCCGCGGCCAGGGCGACGACACCACGCATTCCGGTCCACCCCATGACAAAAGCCTGATTCGATTTCGGCTTTTCGTAAATCTGATTCAGAACATGAGTTCGCACCCACCATGTTGCCCTCGTTGCTGGATACATCCAAGCCATGCGCAGCAGTACCAGAGTGGCGGAAAACACCAGCGCATATTTGAGCAGGCTCAAGTTGCTGTGTCCATGAATGCCGTCAAGCACATACGGAAGCTGCAAACCGATCAGCACAAACACAAGCCCGTTCAACAAAAACTCCAGCGCGTCCCAGACGGCCCACGCTTGTAGTCGTACTCCGGGTGAAAAGAAGGTCGAACTCCGGCGGCTTATAAACAAACCGCATACCACGACGGCGATCACGCCGGAACCCTTCACCGCTTCACCCATGAGGTAGGCGGCGTATGGCACGATCAGCGACAGGGCGATCTCCACCGGTCCGTCGTCCACCCAACGCTCCAGCCACGTTACGACCAATCCAATGGTCAAACCGACGAGCGCGCCTCCGACCGTCAACCATGCGAATATGGCTACGCCATGGCCTATGGTTGGGGTTGTCCCCTGGACGACCATCTGAACTCCAAATTGCAACGCCAGTAGCCCGGTCGCGTCGTTTAAGAGGCTCTCGCCTTCCAGCAGGTCCACAATGGGTTGAGGCATGCCTACTTTGCGTGCGATCGAGGTTGCAGCAACCGCGTCTGTCGGCGAAACTACCGCTCCCAGAAGAAATCCGAGTTGCCAGTTGAATCCCGGCAGCCACCACTTTGCTACAAATGCAACCCCAAAGGCGGTGAAGAACACCAGCAATACAGCGAGGCTCGAAATCGAGACCAGGTTGTATTTGAACTCCCGCCAGGATGTCTGCCACGCGGCCGTATAGAGAAGAGGCGGCAGAATCACCAGGAACACCAACGATGGGGGTAGCGGAACGCGCGGGATATGAGGGAGCAGGGAACACAGTAATCCAAAGACCACCAGAACAATGGGGTAGGACACCGCCAACCGGCGCGCCAGACCTGCCACGGCAGCTACCGCGCACAGTAATCCGATCAGCAGCACCAAAATGTAGTTCACATGGTCCATTCGGCCGAAGGCTCTCCTTCACATCAATAGTGTCATTAGGCTCATGTTATGAACAATGACCGCCCGAACAGGCAGGCTTGAACGTACGCGGGAATCTTCTCGCCCTCAAGAAAATCCGCCTGCTTCAGATGATTCGGCGCGAGTGATACGAAGGTTTTGACAATGCCTTCGTATAATTGTGTGCGTGTTGCCTTTCTGTTCTCTTCGTTTCGACGCGGCCCATTTGATTCGAGGCTCAGGAGACCACAATGTCCTCATCGCCAAATCTCAGTGCGCTCAACGTGGAGGCCGAGATGTGGCCGGTCATCACGGAGGCCGAGATAGATCGCGCGCGGCCGTACGGACGGGTGCGCCGGGCGAAGCTTGGCGAGGTTTTGTATCGACCAGGAGAGGTGGGAAGACCGTGCTTCATTCTCATATCAGCCAGCCTGGAAATCGTTCAGCCAACTATCCACGGCTAAAGGCTGGTCACGATCTTACGCCCAGGAATGTTCACCGGTGAGGCGGGCACGATCACAGGACAGCGAACCGTAGTGCAGGGGTGGGCGCTGCCGCGAAACTGCGCGGCGAACTCGGCGAATCGCTCAGCTCGGTGCAGAAATTCGACACGCCTCCCGAGCAGAGGCTACAACATCTTCACTCGAAGCCCTGAAAGCCTAACAGCCTGGGCATGAAAATCTGGAATGAAAGCGGAGAGGTTCAGGCGATTCCATCCTTCAAGCAGGCAATCGAACTCGATCCCAACTTCGCACTGGCCTACTCCCAGCTGGGATTGGTGTACGGGATCCTTAACGAAGTCACCAAGTCCGCCGAATACCACCATAAGGCCTTCCAGTTGCGCGACCGTGTGCCCGAGCGCGAAAAGTACAATATTTCCACCCAGTACAACTTCATCGTCACCGGGAGATCGAGAAGGCTAACCAGGTCAGCGAGTTGTGGGCTCAATTCTATCCGAGGGACGCCGAACCTCCCGTGAACCTGGGCTATATCTACGGCGTGTTCGCTCAAAATGATAAAGCAGTCGCAGAAACCGGGGAGGGCCTCCGCCTCGATCCCGATAACAGCACTGGTTACACCGATTTGATACAGGGCTATGGTTTCGTGAATCAATTGGGCAAGGCAAAAGCCACCTACCAGGAAGCTGTCAGACGCGCACCCGACAACGGAGGCCCATACGAATATATGTATGGGGTTGCTTTCCTCGAGCACGACACGAAGGAGATGGAACGCCAGGCGAACTGGGCGGCGGACAAGCCGGATGTGGGGGGGTGTCCTCCTTTCGTATCAGTCTGACACCGAGGCATTCTACGGCCGTCTCAGAACGGCTCAGGAACTCTCCCAGCGTGCAGTACAATCGCCCAACAAGACGACTTGAAAGCAACGGCGGCAATTCATCAGGTAAATGGAGCACTACGGGAAGCGGAGTTTGGCTCAGATTGCCATCGATGGCGACAACGTCGAGGCAATGGCAATCGATCACGGGCACAACCGGATGTTCGCGAACATCCGCGACAAAAAGCAGATCGGCGTGATCGATCTCGCCAGCAGCCAGGTCATCGCAAGATGGACTGCACCGGGACTGAATCGCAACACCACCTTAACATTTGATTCAGCTACCGAGCGCCTTTTTGTAGCGGGCCGCACTCCCGGTAAATTCGTGGTTTTTGACGCGACTGACGGTCATGTCGTGGCTGAGATGAATTGTGTAAACAACGCCGATGGGATGACGTGGGATCCGGCAACGCGGCGCATCTACATCACCGGTTCACAGGGGCTAAGTATCTTCAGTCAGGATGGCTTGAACGAGTATCGAACTCTCGCGCAAATTCCCACGAAAGGCGGCAAGACATCAATCTACGTGCCGGAGCTCAAGCGGCTCTACATCGTTCACCCAAAGACCGCGATCGACGACGCGGCATTGCTGATCTATAAGACCAATCCGTAACGCAACTTGTCCGGCAGTTAACCAATTCCATCGTGGAGAAACATAAGTGTCTAAGTTTGCAGCAAAAAGCATCATCGCGTGCATGTTCCTGATAAACGTTGCGCCGTCCGTTGCCCATTCCCAAAAAGCGAAGACCCCGCCACAGGATCCTTCCACCTAAATGCACGTGAATGCTCCCTTCGCCCAGGAACTCGTCGATAAGGTGAAGGCGCATCACGACGACATCGTCAAGCTTGGAATTCATGCAGTGCCTCCAGGCGAGAAGGACAACGTCATCATTGCGAATATCACGCGTTCGAAAAACGGTAAGAAGTCTTCGGCAGCAGATCTTGAGAAGCTGGCGACAGGCAAGCCCACTGCCGTTCGACTCGAGAAGGATCAGGTCTTCGACCTGCTGATACCGATGACCGATGCGCATGGTGGCGACCTCGACGGCGGCTTCGTGGTAATGGAGGTTCCTTACACCAAAGCTAGCGACGAAGAAGCAGCGTTGAAGATCGGCGTCTCGATTCGCGACGAAATTCAGGCACAAATTCCAAGCGAGGCCCGCGTTGTATCAGCCCTAAATTACTGGGTTCGAAAACCAGGAGGGAGGAGGATTGTCATGAAGAGGCTGGCATTGTTGTTCATGCTTTGCGCGGCGCCGTTGATTGCTCAGACCGATCGCGGCACCATCACAGGCACGATTACTGATCCTTCGGGAAGGCGGGTTGCCGGAGCGGATGTGGTGATCAGGTCCAGTGCTACTGGGGTTGCGCGTGTGGTCAAAACGAACGGGGCCGGTGTGTATACGGCCACGTCGCTCACGACGGGCAATTATCAGGTCGCGATTGGAGCGCCAGGATTTGCGCAGTTTCGCATCGAGGACGCTACCCTGAATGTTGGTCAGACTCGTACTTTGGACGCCTCGCTTGCTGTTCAGGGGAGCAGCATCGAGATTGAAGTGGCAGACGCCGGGTTGTCGAAGTCTTCGGTAGAAATCGGCGGCGTCGTCGACGGCAAGCAGGCACAGGACCTGCCGCTTAATGGCAGAAGTTATGTCGGATTGGTCTCATTGGTGCCAGGAGCGATCGATTCGGGTACGGGCACGCAGCAGGATGTGCGTTTCGCCGGGCTCTCGGCGGAAGACAATAACTGGCATCTCGACGGGGTTGATGATTCTGGTATCAATCACCAGTACCAAAAGGTCGATCTGCATCTCCAGGTCTCCACTGAGGTAATAGCCGAATTCCGCACGAACGGCGTCGCTTACAGTGCGGATCAGAGAGGCACAGTCGGCGGCCAGATTGAAGTGGTCTCAAGAACAGGCGGTGACAAATATTACGGCGCCGCGTGGGAGTTCATTCGCAACAACGTCTTTGACGCCACTCCATGGAACTTCCAGGATTCGTTGCCTGCGCTGCGGCTGAACAATTTTGGGGCAAACCTTGGCGGCCCGATTGTCAAGAAGAAGCTCTTCTTCTTTGCCAACTACGAAGCCCGGGCAAAACATCAACACGGCCCTCAGCGGCCAGGTTCCGACCTTGGCATTTCGGGCCCAGGTGGCGGCGCAACAGCCAGTGCTGACTCCGCTGATTAATGCCTATCCTGTTGGCCAGGTTCCCATCGATAACGTCAGCGCCCGGTGGTATGGGAGCGGACCGGATGTTACGCATGAGGATTCTGGACTTATCCGAGTTGACTACCACATTAACGATCGAATGACTGCCTTTGCTCGCTGCAATACGGACCACTACACAGAAACGGCTCCGGACAATTTTAATCCTTCTACCGCCTTCAATAATCTCAATACATCGAATGCCACGATCGGTGTACAGAACACCTTTTCGCCGATGTTCTTCAACGATGCCAGATTCGGCTTTGACCGGGCGGAGTTCTCTCAGGGGCAGAACACGCCCTTCACGTTTGCGTTGCAGATTACCTTTCGACTCCATTGATTCTCCCAGCGGCTCGATCAGGAATGACAATTCCTTCAGCGGTGTTGACGACGCTACGTTCACGCACGGAAGGCACACCATCAAGGCCGGCTTTACCGTCCGGCAAGAGAACAAGGCATCACCAAATACACCCGACGAGACAATCGAGTACAACAGCACCCAGACCTTCCTCGAAAACCTGATCGACTCGGATAGCTATGCAGGCGCAGTGCCCGTCACCGGCCAGCGGCTGACGGAATACTTCGCATACGTCATGGATCAGTTCAAGGTAGGTTCAACGTTCAACTTCAATACCGGATTGCGCTATGAAAACTTCGGCGTAGATCATGAAGTGCTGGGGCGGGGAATTAACGCCGATCCCATCGATTGTCCTGGTGTTATCTGTGCGCCGTCGATTCCGTGGAACTACCGAAGCAATCTTGAATTTTCACCGCGCATCGGCATTATCTGGTTCCCCGCCGTGTTCAATGGAAAGGTGGCGATCCGGTCCGGTTTCGGAATCTACGATGGCTTCGGGCAATTCGGAGGCCTTGGCCAACCCATCGGCACCTGGCAACCAAGTACACCCTGAACCAGACGCAGGCGCCGGGGTTCGGATATCCTGTTCCGCCAGACCTGGGAGTGGCGACTCATAGCAATGCACCCGCGGCGGCCTCCATCCACCGCAAGATCACCTCTGTCGACGAGTGGACGCTCTCGATTCAGCAGGAGCTTGCGAAGCGAACAGTATGGCAGGTCGCGTATTTCGGTACACGCGGAACTCATCTTTTTTCTAACATCACACTGAACGGTATCGATCCTGTCACAGGAACGCGGCCGTATTCCAACTTCTCCACGATGGGTTACCAAAACAGCTCTGACGACTCTTACACGCATGCCTTCCAAACGAGCGTTCAACGTAGCTTCACAACTGGCTGGATGCTCTCTGCCAACTATGAGTGGTCTCACTCGATTGACGACGGAAGCCTCGGCGGTGGAGAAGCAGACACTCCGGAGAACTCAAACTGTATTCCATGTGAACGGTCCTCAAGCGATCAGGATATGCGGAATTACTTTACGGCCAGCACGATCTATCAACTACCGTTCGGCGGTGGCAGGACGTGGCTCAACAATACCTCTCGAACAACAGATATGTTTCTGGGCGGCTGGCAGCTAAGCGGCATCGTCTCGGCGCGCAGTGGTCTGCCTTTCAATGTAACGATGAGTCGCCCCGCCAGCGCATTGCCGGATCAGATCAATAAGGGGCAGCGCCCGGACCGGGTTCCAGGCGTGTCTCTCTATCCGCGTCACAAAACGCCGGAGAACTGGCTCAACCCCGACGCGCTCACCACACCTGCAAAAGGGACGTGGGGCAACCTGGGGCGCAACGCAGTTCGTGCTCCCGGTGTGTGGCAGATCGACCCTGCACTCAACAAGCGCTTTCCGGTTACGGAGCGGGTCGGAGTGAACTTCCGCGCTGAGGCCTTCAACGTTCTCAACCGCGCGCAATACGGCCAACCGGGGATCAGTTGGGCTCCGCCATCCGGCACTCCCGGTTCTCCCGATTACTCACCAAACCCCAACAGCTACGGTGTTATCACCGGTTCTTACAGCACCAAGGCCACCGGAACGGGAACTCCGCGCGAGCTGCAGTTCAGCTTGAAAGTGGACTTCTGAGATAAGTACCGCATTCAGCTCGCGAGTGTTGGAACCTAGATGAAGCGGGTACAAAGAACTCTGACGCGCCGCACGTTGCTTGGTGGCGGCCGGCAAGATGATAGCGGCATCGGCGATGCCGCTGTCCCTTATCCCTGCGGCCTGTCCTTCGAAAAGTCGTCTAATCGCTCATTGGATACAGAAACCAAAACCAGGTGCAGGATGGCTTTCGCATGCAGCGCGGTTCGGTGATCAAAGCACTAAAGGGAACGCATCGGCACCTTCCCGGTCGCTGTAGTGCTGCTCTAATACCAGGGTTGTTGAATCACTGTTTATTTCATAAATAGGAGCGTTGTTCATGTTGAAAACTGCAATTGCTTGCGGAATCCTGCTGGCCGGTTCCGCGGTGTCTCTCGCCGGTCAGGAAAATGCCGCGGCGAAAAGGGTGAAGCCGGAAGACCTGCCTACATCGAACCTGATAAGCAAGGGTGGTCCAAGCTTCCGGATTCAGAAGGTGAAGAAGGCGACAACGGTGATCGTTTATGGCGATCAGCGTTTTACCGATCCGACCAACACCAAGGTTACGAGTCCGAAGGCCCGGCACTGGCTGGTGGAGCAGATCGCGAATGAAAAGCCCGATGCAATCCTGCTGAATGGCGACGTCGTCTACAGCGGCGACGTCGTGAATGACTATGAGGTCTACAAAACCGAAATGCAGGTGTGGCGAGACGACCACATCAACGTCTACCCGGCTCTCGGAAATCACGAGTTTCACGGAGACGCGCAACAGGCGCTGGAGCATTGGTGGAATGCATTCCCGGAGATGAGAGACCGTCGCTGGTATTCCGCGCAGCTTGGCAAAGCCATCTATACCATTGCGCTCGACAGTGATACGTCGTTGCTCGAAGGCAGTGATCAGCAGAAGTGGCTCGACCTGCAATTGAAAGGGTTGCCTAAGGAGACGAAGTTCGTCTTCATCAGCATGCATCATCCGCCGGTGGCAGATTTCCAGACGAAGATTAATGTGAGCCACAATCCGCGGCCGAATGAAATTGCACTCCGCGACTATCTCGAACGAGTCGTACCACAGCTGCACGCAAAAATCATCGTCTGTGCCGGGCACATTCACAATTACAAGCGGTTCTTACGCGGAGATGTAACCTACCTCGTCTCCGGCGGCGGCGGTGCGTCTCCGGTTCGGGTCGACCGCGCGCCAGAGGACCTTTATCAGAGCAACGACTTTCCACCCTACCACTACGTAAAGTTCGTTCTGGATGGAGACACGCTGCGGGCGAAAATGTACAGGCTCGCTAGCATTGACAGCGGGACGCCGTCGTGGGAGGATCGCGACGACTTTGTTATCCAGGCAAAATAGGCGCCATCGCATTTGCAGATTGTGGGAGCCAGCGACGATAGTGCGTCGGTCACACGCTGTCACGAGGTTTATTCTTCCACACGTAATCCGTATCCCGCGTGGGCTCGGCTTCGCACTCGATGACGATAATGGTCGCCAAGGAATCATGCGCCTTTTCCGGAAGGACGACAAGCTTGTCTGAAGACCATCCTGCGTGAACCTCACTTCGGTTCCCGACCCGTAATGGGGACGATTCCCTATCGGTTACCGCGACGGTGTAAACACCGGATGGCCGTATGACAGCCGGACGCGTCAGGCAGGTGAGCGATTTTCAGATCACGCTGGTGGACGCTGCAGGCCAAATGCATGTGATCGCCCGGAAACCGGGCGTAGAGGTGCAAATCAAAGATCCGCTCGCGGCGCACCAGGATCTGATCATGACGTTGACAAACGCAGATATGCACAATGTAACTGCGTACCTGGAGACTCTGCATTGAAATTGGCCAACGGGGTTTTCGCGGGGGCCGTGATCGCCGCTCTCGCAGTTGCGACGCATAATGTACCGCATGTCTTCCTCGACCCGAATGTCATCGGCAAGGATCCGATCAACGCCTGGACTACCTTCAATGGCGATTACAGTGGCCAGCGCTACAGCACGCTTAGCCAGATCGGGCCCGCGAATGTAAACCAGCTCGTGCAACGATGGGTCTACAAGATCACGGGAATCGAGGCACAGCGAGGCGTGCCTGCTCCCGTGATCAAGTGCACGCCGCTCCTGGTCGGTGGCGTTCTCTTCATCACCATTCCGGATCATGTATGGGCGCTCGACGCGCGAACCGGAAACCCGCTGTGGCACTACGATTGGGTCGATCATGGCGGCCATCTGATTGGGCAACGCGGCGTTGCGATCTGGAAGTCGACTGTGTATTTTCTTACGCCGGACAACTGGCTCGTTGCTCTGAATGCAAACACCGGCCAAGCGTTGTGGCGGAAGAATTATGCGGACTCGCGCAAGCAATATTTTTCGACATCGGCGCCGCTGCTGGTAAAGAACCACGTGATTGTCGGCGTGGGCGGCGATGCGATGGACATGCCCGGTTTTCTCGACTCGTTCGATCCCGTGACGGGCGAACTGCAATGGAAGTGGTGGTCGACGCCGCGCAATGGAGATCCGGCGCTGAAGACATGGCCGAACGAAACGGCCTCGGAGCATGGCGGCGGAATGACGTGGATGCCGGGAACGTACGATCCTGAACTCAATCTGTTGTACTGGCCGACGGGCAATACGAATCCAGTATTTGCCGGACAGGGACGTCCGGGCGCCAATCTATGGACGGAGTCGATCGTTGCGCTCGATCCGGATACGGGGCAATTGAAGTGGTATTACCAGGTGTCGCCTCATGACACGCACGATTTCGACAATACGACGGCTCCGATCCTGTTCGATCGCGTAGTGGGCGGCAAAGAGCAGCGGTTGGTGGCGCAGGCCGCGCGCAATGGTTTCTTTGTGACACTGGATCGCGTTACCGGCGCGCATCTGGTGGTTAAGCCGTATGTGCCGCTGGACTATTACTCGGGCCTTACGCCACAGGGGGAACCCATCCCTATCCCGGACAAAGATCCTACGGTTGGCGGCTCCATCAACATCGTCAATGCTACGAATTGGCAGGCGCCAGCGTACAGTCCAAAAACCGGCCTGGTCTATGTCAACTCGATTGAGGGTAAAGCTATCTACTATCTCACCGACGACAGCACGCAGCCCTCTGGCTATGGAGGCACAGGGGATGCAATCGGCCATGTGCAACGAGTGCTGCAGGCAATCGATCCGCTCACCGGCAATGCGGTCTGGAGGCATGTGTATCCGAACTTGAACAATGCGCCAACGACGGTTGGTCCGAGTATTCTGGCGACTGCGAGCAATCTGCTCATCACTGGCGACGACCAGCAGAATGTGATCATCTACAGAGCCGACAAGGGTCAGATACTCTGGCACCACGAAATTGACGCGAACGAGTCTGGTGGCGTGATTACTTACCAGCTGGACGGAAAACAATATATTTTGTTCGGAGCGGGTGACAGCCTCCAGGCATGGAGCCTGCCTGAATGAAGTGCGACCAATGAAGGCTAACCTTGCCCCCAGCCGAACCCGCTACACCGTCGTCATGCTGGCCATCGGTCTGGCGATCATCTCCTATGTGCAACGGGTGGCCATTTCGGTGGCGGCGGGACCCATCGCGCGCGATCTTCATATTCCGAAGGGGCAAATGGGGCTGATCTTCGGTGCCTTCGGATTGTCCTATGCATTGTTCGAAATCCCCATGGGGCTACTCGGTGATCGCCTCGGCGTCAGACGGGTGCTGGCCCAGATTGTCCTCGCTTGGTCAGCCTTCACTGCTCTCACAGGAGCGGCGTGGAATGTCGCGTCGCTTTATGTAATCCGGTTTCTATTTGGAGCCGGTGAGGCAGGTTGCTTTCCTAACCTGACGCGAATGCTCAGCGTATGGCTGCCGGCACGGGAACGTGCGAAGGCCCAGGCACTGATGTGGGCCTTTACGCGATGGGGCGGTGCGGCAACACCGCCTTTGGCGCTGCTCTGCATTACATGGTTCGGCTGGAGATGGGCATTTTTCGGCTTTGCAGTACTGGGGCTGGCATGGTGCGCCGTATTTCTCTTCTGGTTCAGGAACGATCCGGCGCAACATCCTTCGGTGAACGCCGCAGAAAGAGAAATGCTGCAGACATCGCGCGTGCACACCACTCATCAGGCAGGACAACGACACTGGATCTCCCTGCTCCTGACGAGAAAAGTAGCGACGCTCGTGCTGCAGTATTTCTGCTTCTCTTATGTGTGGTACTTCTACATCACGTGGCTGCCGACGTATTTGCGCGAAGGCCGCGGGCAGTCTCCAGCCCGCGCGGCAGCTCTTGCAGTACTGCCTCTTTTGTTCGGCGGATTCGGTTCGCTGGCTACGGGACTTGCGCCCGTGCGGCTGTCACGGCGAGCCATTGCTTTTTTTGGCTTTCTCGGAACGGCTATCCTGTTGGTTGCCTTGACGCATATTCGTGCGGTGGTTCCGGCCATGCTGGTCATGGGACTCGCCAGCTTCTGCAGCGATCTGACCATGCCGATTTCGTGGGACGCCTGCGCGGAGATCGGTGGCCCATATACCGCAACTGTCGCGGCCGCCATGAACATGCTGGGCAACCTTGCGGGCTTTGTAGCGCCCGTGGTTGGCGGAGTGATCCTTCAGCGGACAGGCAACTGGAACATTCTGCTCTACACGATGGCAGCAGCGGCGACCGTATCAGCTGTCTGCTGGCTTTCCCTTGATCCGGAAAGAACGCGACGAGAAAGGGAGCTGAGCATCGAGACGGCCAAGGCACAAATGGGCGCAGAGGGTGTTTCATCCTAAGGCGCACAACGCAAAGTGGAAGCTTCGAACAGGAGATGGAAACGTGAAGATTGATCTGACGGGTCGAACCGCCGTAATTACTGGTGGAAGCCGGGGTTTGGGCGAGGCAATGGCGAAGGCTCTCTCTGAAGCTGGCGCACGCATAGCGCTGGTGGCGCGCGATACTCGGCGCCTTGAATCGGTGCGTAACGACATAGTCGAGCGGGGCGGAATTGCCGCCTTCTATGCAGCCGATGTCACGCAGGAAAACGAGGTCGCCGGCTTGGTCGAGGCCATCAAACAGGGCCTCGGAACTCCGCAAATTTTGATCAACAATGCAGGTACAAATATCAGAAAGAATCTGGTGGACTATTCGCTTGAAGAGTTTCGCAGCGTTCTGGATTCGAGCCTGATCTCGACCTTTCTGATGTGTCGGGCATTCGTGCCTGGCATGAAAGGTTCCGGTTACGGCCGCATTCTGAATATGACTTCGATCATGAGCCATGTTTCCTTGCCTGGACGCACCGCCTACTCTTCGGCGAAAGCCGCGCTTCTCGGATTCACGCGCTCACTCGCGCTGGAGTTGGCTGACGAGGCAGTCACAGTCAATGGCATCAGCCCGGGACCTTTCGCCACGGACATGAATACGGCAGTGATGAACAATCCGGAAGCCAACGCCCAGTTCTTGGCGAGTTTGCCCGTTGGGAGGTGGGGCAAGATCGAAGAGATTGGCGCCCTCGCCTGCTATCTATGCTCAGAAGCGGCGGGGTATATCACCGGAACTGACATCCTCATCGACGGCGGCTGGACCGCCAAATAATTACGGTTACTTTGTCTGCTGCGCAGGCGGCACATAATCGACCAGCGAGTCGACGGGTTTCTTCGCAGCCCACGCGATGCCCCGCAGCAGCATTTGCTGGATCTGATAGTTGTTGAAATTCGCATATTCATGTCCTTGCATCCACACAAACGCCCGGGCCGGCTGCCCACCGGGCAACGTGTGTTCATAGGTCCAGATCTGCGGCACCACCTCGCCCTTGTGTGTGCCTGCGCTTGGTGTGCCCGGTATCACCGTGGTGGCTAGTATATGCACGCTGGGTTTCTGCGCCCAGGTCATCTTATAGAAGGCTTCATCAAAGATGGTAAAGTTCGACATGCCCTTCATGATCGGGTTGGCAGGGTCGACTATTGTGTAGGGAATGGGGGCGTCCAAGGTGTAGTTGATCTCGCCGTGCTTCTTTGCGCCGCCGACGAGGGTTGCGAAGTAAGCGGGATCCGGACCGCACAGTGAGTCGTGAATGCTGACCAGTCCTCCTCCTCGTTTGACATACGCCCGAACGGCGGCTTTTTCTTCGTCGCCAAGGTAACCTGCGTCGCCCTTGTAGATGATCACGACGTCGACGTGCTCCAGATCGGCAGCGCTTGGTCCGTGTAAGGCACCGTCGACCACGGCTCCATGCTCGGTGAGAATCTTGCTCCAGTCAGCGAGGAACTGTGGATAGTCGTGCTGTCCAGGAAGGTGGGACTTGAGGCCCGCCCAAATATATATATGCATCCCGTTAGGATTCTGATGCCATGGACGCGGCATCTGCGCATTTGCGGTGCTGGCGGCCTGGCCCGTGGCTTTCTCGGTCAGCGGACGACTGAAGGCGAGCAGAAGAGCAAGGGCGAGAAAGCTGCGGCTGAGCAGCCTTGATTTGCCCGCTCTCCTTGCTCCACGCATTTCCGATTGTGGTCCGCGCCTGGGCCGCAGCCCCGCGATAGTTCTTGGAGAACTTGGTTGGGAAGTCACAGTTGGGTTCTCCTTGAAACAGGCAGCCTAGCATGGTTCACGAAAAGGTCTTGAAAGGCGCACCATAAATACTAAATCCGTTTTGCGCTGTCAATTCGATCAAGTCTGGATTACGACTATCTTCGCGCAAGTATTGGGTTTCCAGCGGGCAGTGTAGGCCGACGCTAAAAGTCTGTCGATCGGGAACTCTCCGAACAAAGCGCCGTCGTCGAGGGCCGCCTTTCTCCCTCTGTGATTAAATGTCTCAGTGCCCTCGGATTGGAGCGGTCTGAAATTGGTGCCGTGGTCACTTTTCTCGAACGCTTCAGCATCGCGCTCTCGCCGAGAAAAACTCACTGTCGAGGAATCTGACCGGTTGCTGCGCGGGATCCGGGTTCATTCGTTAGCGGAATCGGTATATGGAGACCGCCCAGCGCGCTCTCAATTGGCTACGCAATCCCCGACTCGATGGGCGAACACCCTTGTCTCTTTTGAAGACCGATGCCGGCAGCCGGATCGTCGAAGAGCTGCTGATTCAGATCGACGGAGGCATGTTCGTCTAAATGGTTCTGTGGAGGATCAGCCGGCATCGTGATCACAGTGGAGGAGGAGGATTGAAAGCGGCGGGACGCTGGCACTATGCCGGACACCCGATCGTTTATCCGGCCGAGACGCCGGCTCCTGCCCTGCTTGAAGTCTACGTTCTCACCAGCGCTAATAATGTGCCGCCTGAATTCACTCTGTTGAAGATTGAAGGACCGGATGTGGAGGTACCCTGGATCAAGGCTCGCGACCTGTCAAGGAACTGGCCTACGCAACTGGAATTGACGCGCGATTTAGGAACCGCTTGGGTTGAAAAGAATGAGGGCCTGTTGCTGCGGGTGCCGAGCGCTATTGTTCCGGAAACCGCCAACTTTCTCTTCAATCCGTCCCATGAACAGGCCGCACAGTTTCACATCGCCGACGTCTTCTCTTATCCGCTCGACGTTCGCCTCAAGACGTAGATACATGAGCGTTCCGGTGAGCAGTAACTAGACTACGGTACAGGTGGCACCCTTAAACTTCTAAAATGATGCTGGGAATCCTTATCACGGGTCTAAAAGGGTTCGGATTTCTTCGAAAATCATTGACCTCAGCTGTCTTGTGAGTTCCACATCAGTGATGTGACTCGGCGATCACGCGATACATATGGTGGAACGTGCCCTCAAAGAGTGGTTTGGCCTGAAGTCGCCAGTCGAGCCCTGGACTGCGTTCACTTTACTTAAGCTTTGCCGATTTCGCGGTACCGATTCAGACGTCTCTTTCAAAGACCTCGAAACCGGGTGCATCAGATCGAGGGGTACCTTGTAGCTGGTATTCACTCAGAAAGCGTCTATCGACGCGCGCTCACCATGGTGCTGATCTCTTCTACGGTTCAAGTTGAAAACTCAAGCACCTCATGTGCCCTGCCTCGAACATTCTGGAAGTATTCGCTCGGCTTTTAGGCCGGTTGCCCGATGGAACCGACGAAGCAGAGTGCGCTCTTCCATCGCGGCAAACTTGGGCAGCATCGCAACGCATACCTCTTCGGAGTAATTAGTGTGGATCCAGTGCTGCAGCCGCAGAATTTTCGCGTAACCGTGAAGCAGGTTCGGAGAGAAAATGGCATACGGCGGCCGCTCGCTACACGGCGGTCCTATAACGAAGAAACGTTCTGCGTGAGACCAATATGTCGTAGCTGTTCGCCCATCCAAGTGCGCATAGCTGAAAGAAGGTTGTCTCTTCTGCCGCAAACAGCCGGCCCTAGGGGCACTGTTCGAACCCAAATGTCACAGCCAGGAGGAGAAGATAGACACGTCACGACAAAGGGTGGCATCACGATCTACTGCAAGGACTGGCGTAAAGGTCAGCCGATTGTGTTCAGCCATGGCTGGCCGCTTTCGGCCGATGATTGGGAAGCGCAGATGCTGTTCTTCCTGCATCAGGCTATCGCGTGATCGCCCATGACCGCCGTGGCCATGGACGATCTACTCAGACTGGCGATTGTCATGATATGGATCATTACGCCGACGACCTGGCCGCTCTTATGGCTCATCTCAACCTGCAAGATGTCATCCATGTCGGCCATTCAAGCGGCAGCGGTGAGGTGACGCACTATCTGGCTCGTCATGGCGAAAAGGGTGTCGCTAAAGCTGCGCTAATCAGCGCGGTGCCTCCGCTGATGGTGAAGACGTCGGCCAACCCGCTTGGCCAATCCAAATCCGCCTTTGATGATCTGCAGGCAAAACTCGCAGCCAATCGTTCGCAATTCTATCGCGCCGTTCGAGCCGGGCCTTTCTACGGCTACAACAGTCCAGGCGCGAAGACCTCGGAGGCTGTCATACAGAATTGGTGGCGCCAGGGCATGATGGGAGGTGCCAAGGCGCATTATGACGGCATCGTGGCCTTTTCCCAGACCGATTTCACGTAAGGCCTGAAGAAGATCACCGTTCCGGTGCTGGTGATGCATAGCGAGGACGCCCACGTTCCCTACGTCGCCACGGGGCCGCTGTCCGCGAAGCTGTTGAAGAACGGAACCCTTATAACTTACAAGGACTTCCCCCAACGGTATGGCCACGACGCACGCGGAGAGGATCAATGCCGACCTGTTGAAGTTCCTGAAGAGTTGAGGATATTGGCTTGCTGGCAATAAATGACGGGCAGCCACAAGCGCCAGAAACAGCCGGCGCGATGCCACAACAAATCGGCGTCGGTCGTATCAAAGGGCTGCGCACAAAAAGTGAAGTCAGCGCATCTCGTGAAAGGCGCCAAATCCAACCCGCTGCAGTTGCTTAGCTGATCGGAATCGACTCGCAAAGTGCGCGAATGTCTGGGCGTTATGGCAGGACATGCAGTGAGCAGTCACATAGGCCCTTCCTTCCGTCGGATTTCCTACCAGAATTTTCAGCACATGATAAGTGCCGCGATTGGCGACGTCTTCGACCAGCAAATGCAGAAACTCAGCGATATCCTTCAGCTGGTCGTCGGACATCGTCGCAAAAGCCGGCATGCCATTTCCTGGCCGTCCTTTCTTGAGAAACGGCACCAGATGCTCCCCATGGTCGTCGCCGAGTACCTCATCCGAGGTGATCAGGTTTGATCCCATCGCGCCTCGCGCCTGCGCTCCATGGCAGAAAGCACAATTCCGCTGGAACAACGGCTCCCCGCGCTTCGCGGCCGCCTTATCCGGCCCCAGACCCAGAAATGCGCGCGTGGACGCTGCTCTTTGCTCCGCCGTCATGTTCTGGTATGGCTTCTGTTGTGCACTACCACCAGGCTGATCGCTGGTGGGCATCTCTTGACTGATTGCGATTCCCGCCAAAGCAAGAAAACCCCCTGCGAGCACTGCACGGAAAGCCGAATGGCGCATCCCGCCCATTCCTTTCTCAATGGCCAACCTTGATCGGTTGCAGATCAGACACAGCATCTTGGTCGCCGGTGGCATTCGCGAAGGCTCTCAACTTGCCTATGTATCCGCGATTGAGCTGCCATCTCACAGCCCATTCAGCGACGACGGCAAGTATACAAACCATCTCTATTCATGCGACCACCCTAGGCCGCCACCAAACGTGTTCGGTGAACTGCTTGTGCCTTGCTGACAAACGGGGAGCGAAAAGCACAGTTCCGCGGGGCTTGCATGTATTAAGAATGGTTTCTCGCGGCGCACTTTAGGCGAACGGAGTTCCTTGTATCCTGTAGCTCGTAAATAAATTCACTTCTGACATTGTGGCCACGCGAGCAGGGAACAACCGTGATCAGGAAGCAGACATCCACGAAAATTATTGTGCCGGCAGATAAAAGACGGCAGGGGATCAGGCTGAAAGCGGTATCGTCGGGCGGCGTTGTCTGCCTGCTGTTGATTATGCCGTTCATGGCTTCTGGCAGACGGGACCAAACCGGGCCTACATCCGGATCGAAGTCTGCGAACACACCTGCAGACTGGCCCATGGTCGGTCATGATCCGGGAGGCTCGCGGTATTCAACCCTATCGCAGATCACGCCTGCAAATGTCCGTGACTTGAGGGTCGCGTGGGTTTATCACATGAAACCCCCCGCGAAGGCAGATGCAAGTCATGCTGGAGCTGACTCTTCGTCCACCTGGACAGGTCTTCATCAGTCTGAAGATCAACCACTGGTGATCGGGCAGACGATGTACGTCGTCACGCCATATAGCCGCGTAGTTGCTCTCGATTCCGCGACGGGCCAGGAGAAGTGGGCCTTTGAAATACCGGACGGAGACAATGCGTCGATGCGCGGTGCAGCGTACTGGCCGGGAGGGGCTGGCTCTCCGCCGGCGATTATTTTCGGAACGCGACGCGGCAGAATGTACTCGATCGGCGCGGCCGCCGGCACGCTCAACCGCGACTTCGGCGTCAATGGAATGGTCGACCTGAAAACGCCGGAGGTGATGAAGACCGGCATGGACAAGAGCTACAGCCTGCCGTCTCCTCCCGTGATCTACAAAAACCTGGTGATCACCGGCGCGGGCACCGGCGAAGGGCCGGGCGGCAAAGATGGCGGCATCGGCCCGGCAGGCGACACGCGTGCCTGGGATGCAAAGACCGGCAAGCTCGTCTGGACCTTCCACTCCGTCCCGCTTCCCGGCGAGACAGGGCACGAGACCTGGGGCGGTGATAGCTGGAAGAATCGGTCGGGCGTAAATGTATGGGGCTACATGACAGTGGATGTCGAGCGCGGCATCCTCTACATGCCCTTTGGAGCTCCGAACAACGACCGCGTCGGCGTGGATCGCCCCGGCGACAATCTGTTTGGCTCTTCTCTCGTCGCCGTCAATGCCGACACCGGCAAGCTGCTCTGGTATTTCCAGGTCGTTCACCACGACATCTGGGACGTAGATACAGAATCGCCTCCAACCCTGCTCGACGTGAGACACGGCAGGGAGATCATTCCCGCTGTCGCCACGGTCAACAAGAATGGATTGATGTTCATTCTCAATCGCGTCACTGGAAAGCCGATTTACGGCCTCGAAGAGAGACCGGTGCCGAAGAGTGATGTGCCCGGTGAGCAAACCTCACCCACGCAGCCTTTTCCGATTGCTCCCGCACCGCTTTCGCAGGTCACGCTGAGCCGCTCGAATCTCTATAAAGACACGCCAGAGCACAAGGCGTGGTGCGAGAAGTACGTCGATGACAACAACATGCTTCTGGGCGACGTGCAATACACACCGACGCGGCTCGACCGGTATACGGTGCCTCTGCCTGGGACACAGGGCGGCGTTAACTATTACGGCGGAGCCTTTGATCCCAGCCTCGGACTGTTCGTTGTCAACGTTAACAACCTCGCTCAGCCGATGCGGATCGTTCGCAATCCAGATGGAAGCTACATTAACTCCGGCCCGCTCGCGGGTCTCCAACGCTTTTGGAATCCGGACAACCACCTGCCCTGCACTCCGACTCCGTGGGGACAACTGGTTGCGGTGAACGTAAATACCGGAAAGATTGCGTGGAGATCGACATTAGGGGTTACCGACAGCCTGCCCGCAGGCAAGCGGAATACTGGGCGCCCCGGTCTGGGAGGGGCCATCATCACGGCGAGCGGTCTCGTCTTCATCGGAGCCACGGACGACGCCCGCTTCCGTGCCTTCGATGAAAAGACCGGCAGGGA
The DNA here is from genome assembly GCA_963725225.1 of uncultured Acidobacteriaceae bacterium. Lineage (GTDB taxonomy): Bacteria > Acidobacteriota > Terriglobia > Terriglobales > Acidobacteriaceae > Silvibacterium. Next base: position 130,520 of record CAVRXY010000002.1, on the reverse strand, counting down.
AGTCTGGACGGCGGAGCTCCCTGCCGCAGCTGAGGCCACGCCAATCACCTACGCCGATGCTCACGGGAATCAGTACGTAGCTGTCGTCGCTACGGGAGGAGGCCTTATCGGTGCGCCGCTCCTCAGTGACGTTGTGGTCGCTTACTCTCTGAATGGATCAAAACCGGTCTCGTCTGTTCTGGAGGGCCACTTGCCGGGCGAGGCGACGCCGCCTACCACTAGAACCTCGTTCGAAACGTATAGCGCAGCTTCAACGAACACGACCGCCTCGTCTGCTTTTCCTCCTGGGCCGGGGCGAGATCTGATGTTCAGGGTCTGCTCGGGATGCCACTCGGTGAATGTGTCGGCATCACGGCGCATGAGTGCGAAGGAATGGAACGATCTGGTTCAGGTGATGGCCAGCCGTGGAGCCATCGCGACAGACGAAGAGCTCGATGAGATCTCTGCCTATCTGGCGAAGAACTTCCCCAGTACGGGCGCACAGGCAGCACCTGCCGCAAGATAAGATGTAGCCCTCGAACACGCCGCGTCTGCCGTGGCAGCTAAAGGGAGAGAGGTAACCCTGGAGTGCGACAGCATCGAGTCGCAACAGGGAACGAAAAACCCTGAGCTTACGAGGTCGGAGACATATGGGGCGAGATCAGGTCGATGAATTCAGAACCGGCGGCCACGCCCATCTCGGCCAGATCGACGAGAAATGCAGTCGCGCTAGAGATTGCAGGGCGAGATCTGAGCAGTTTTTAGTGTTAGCCACTCGCATCGGGGTCGAAAATCTATCCATTGAAATCGGTCTAATGAAAGTCGCGAGGCTCGACCGCAATGAAGGAGATCGCCTAGAGGGCAGGATTGAAGAGGAGAGTAATGCGTGATTTGTCGAAGTCCATTTATCTCATGTTCGCCCTGTCTTTTGTGGTCCCATTCTCAGTCAATCTCGCCCGAGCACAATCGAAGACGCCCGCGATCATCCCCGCGCCTCTTTCGTTCATGGCAGCAACGGGCACTCTGAAAGTGTCCGATGGAGCCGTCATCTCTTTTCCACCTGGCGACGCGGACGCTGGATTTGCGGCTCAATTCCTGGCGGGCGTTGTGCAGCGTACCCGGGGAATCAAGCTCACGCCGCGCGCCGAGAGCGGCCAAGCCCCCAACGCCGCGTTGGTCGTCTTCCGTCGCAAATCTTCTGAGGGCGCGATGAAAAAAGACAGCTATGATCTCCAGATTTCTCCCGAGGATGTCCAAATCGAGGCTGCGGATCGCGGGGGGTTACTTTACGGTGCGGTAACCCTCTGGGGCTTGTTAACGGCGGATGCTGCTCGCGACGGTGACGCCGTGTTGAATTGCGCGAGGATTTCCGATGCTCCGGAACTTCCGTGGCGGGGTATTATGCTCGATTCCGCGCGGCACATGCAGTCCGTTGAATTCATCCAGGAGTTGATCGACTGGATGGCACTGCACAAGCTGAATATTCTCCATTGGCACCTGACGGACGACCAAGGATGGAGGCTGGAGATTAAGCAATACCCGAGGCTGACGAAGATCGGCGGCTGGCGTGAACTACCGTCCGTAGCTGGCAAGACCGACCCGGCAACGGAAAAGTCCTACCGATATGGAGGCTATTACTCTCAGGAGCAAGTTCGTCGACTCGTAGCCTATGCAGCGCAAAGAAATATCACGATCGTTCCGGAGATCGAGATGCCCGGACATGCCTCCGCGGCATTGGCTGCATATCCCCAATTCGGATCGTCGGACGTGCATCTTTCTGCGCCAGTAAGTGAATACGGTATCTTCCCGAACCTCTACAACGTGAACGAAGAAACGTTTACCTTCCTCGAAAATATTCTGACGGAGGTGCTGCAGCTCTTTCCAAGCACGTACATTCATGTTGGCGGAGATGAAGCGGTTAAAGATCAATGGAAGACGTCACCGCAGATTCAGGCGCAGATGCGGACGCTCGGCATCAAGGATGAGGATCAGTTACAAAGCTATTTCATCAAACGCATCGATGCCTTCCTCATAGCGCACGGGCGCCACACTCTGGGATGGGATGAGATTTTGGAGGGCGGCCTCGCGTCCGATGCAACTGTCATGTCCTGGCGCGGCATGCAAGGTGGTATTGCCGCTGCGAAGCAGGGGCACGACGCGATTTTGACACCGACTCGCCCTCTCTACTTCAATTATCGGCAGAGCGACGCTGCCGACGAAGCTCCGGGGCGATTTGCGCTCAACACGCTCTCCGATGTCTATCGCTTCGACACCGCGCCCGCAGTGCTGACCACGGAGGAGAGGAAGCATATCCTCGGCGTCCAGGCAAACCTGTGGACTGAATATGTAATCACCGAGGATCGGGTGCAGTGGATGCTGTTTCCGCGGATGGCGGCACTTGCGGAGGTGGCGTGGCTCCCGCCAGCGAAGAGAAACTGGAACGACTTTCTCGACCGACTTGTAGCAGAGAAAAAGCGTTACGAAGCTCTTGGTATTCACGATGCCCCTAGCGCATTCCGTGTGAGGAGCATTGCGCGTTTGAATCCCGAGCAGAATCGGGTGTCGGTAGAACTGCATAATCAAACGGGTTTTGGTGAAATTCGATATACGGTCGATGGGTCCGTTGTAACGGCATTGTCTCCGCTATACGAAAAGTCGTTTGATCTATCTCTCCCGTCACACCTGCGAGCAGCAGCCTTTCACGATGGTGAGATTCCCGGCAGCGAAATCGATCGAGAACTGAATGCCGTGACTGTGCGCCGGCGATACAGCCAGGATTTGAAATTGTGTGTGAATGATCCATCTATCCAGATGGAACCAGATCCACCAGTCCCCGGCAGACCGGTGATGCTGGCAAACTACCAGAATCCGTGCTGGATCTATACTCATGCGGAATTGACAGGAATCAAAAGAATCTCGGCACAGGTTGACTCATTGCCGTATGTATTCCACGACGAGCGTAGCAAGCCGCCGCAGAATGCCTCACTAAGAGGCGAACTGCAAGTGCACATGGACACCTGCGGCGGACCTATTGTAGCCACCCTCCCCCTGGAACCCGCGGTTGGCCATCGTAACGTCACGTGGCTGCATGCATCACTACCGCCCCTGCAAGGAGGGCATGATCTCTGCTTAAAGTTTGCAACCTCGCAAGTCGACCCGCTATGGGTAATTAATGTCATCCAGTTGGAGCCAGCGGAGAAGCAATGACCGCGAAGCTGGACCGGCGATTAATTAGCGTTGTTCCGGGTTACGCCTACGAACTGTCTCGAGTATCGACCGCATGATCGCTCGGTTCAGAGATTTCTCTCCAGGAGGGAAGCGGAATCTTTATCCAGAAAGATGGTTAGGTTTGCATGTCTTTGCAGAATTGAAGCTGGGACGGAGGGGACGATAGGGCCTTCGATGCTATGTTTGACCGCCGTGCTCTTTCGCTTATCGGGAACGATCGCAATGATTTCTCTGGCTTTGAGGATTTGCCTAACAGACATCGAAATCGCCCGTTGAGGAACCTCATCCAAAGTTGCGAACCAGCCCTCGTTGACTTGTTGACGGCGACAACGAGCGTCCAGCTCTACAACGACATAAGAGTCTTCGGCCTCGAAGTCGGCTGGCGGATCATTGAACGCCAAATGGCCATTCTCGCCAATGCCTACGAAAGCAACGTCCACCACGCGGGAACTGATTTCGGTATTGGCCTCAGCTATCATCTCGCGAGGATCGCGCGCTCCATCCAGCAGGTGATAGTTGCTGATTCCGGTCGGTTGAATAAGCTTGTCGCGAATATATCGGGCAAAACTGGCCGGATGTTCGATTCCTAGGCCGATGTATTCGTCAAGATGAAAGAGTTCCACGCGCGACCAGTCGATGGACCGGTCACGCGTGAGATTCTGAAGAAAGTCAATTTGGGATGTACCGGTGGCCGCCACAAGCACAACGACGCGTTGAACAGCGAGGCGGTATCGGATCGAGGTAGCCGCGAGGCTTGCTGCTTCCTGAGCCATTTCGAATGGATTGGAAAATACTCTGATGTGCATCTGAGCTTCCAGGCCCCTCCAGCAGCCAGATAACATTACGCTTGGTGCTTTTTGCTATCGCGACCACCGGCAGATTGTTCACCTGAAAGGCAACCAGGTTAGGGCGCACGTCTACTTATTTGTGCCCTCCCGGCTCCCTTCAAACGACACTTTTTCGCCGTGCTTACGCGCATACCAGGTTTTGTCTGACGCCAACGCGGGCAACGCCTCTCCGTTGCGCCAGATCAAGGTTGGACGCACAGGTTCAAATAGAGCATCGTAACTATCCCCCATCCATTTCTGGTTGCGCACGAACACTTTGCCAATCGCCGCGTTTGCCACGACGGTTAGGTCTTCTCCTCCCCACATGCGCATGCCTGCGACGTCGGGAAACTGAAGTGTGTCGAGAGTATCGTGCCCCATGATACGAACTGTGCCGAAGGCGTGCTCTCCCGGAGGATAGGCTTTCGAATCGAGGTTTTCCGGTAAGAGCGGCCCAAGATTCGAATTGATTGCCCGAGAGAGCCACTTGAATCCTTCGAGCCCCTGGCCGCTTCGCGTGAGCCCCATGCCTACATAACCAAAAATTCTGGGCCACGCCGGCCCGCGCCAGTAACCGCCCCATTTCGGGGTGTCGAAGGCTAAGGTAGGTAACAGCGCGCCGTTAAACTTGGCTGGATCGTTGAGCCGCTGCATCATCGCTGCAATGCGATCGTGGTCGGTTTCGAAATAGAGGAAATAGTAAGCGTCCAGGTTTTCTCCCTGGGTCCAAAGCTTGCCAGTCTTTACGTCCAGATCCCAATAGCGCTGCGTGGCCGCATCCCAAAGCTTCTCGCGCACAGCCTGAAGCGCCAGGTTGAACTCATGTTCCCACGGTAGCGGGTCGTCTCCCTGGATCCGTGCGAGGTACGTCATTTCCTGCAGGCTCCAGAGATTGAAGACCTGCTCATTGATTGAGCTGGTGGCGTCTCCCTTCAGATCGACGAACGGCGAGTCCTTGTCATCCCAACCGGTTTCATAGGTGTGAAGCCAGTCGATAAGGTGATCGTGGTTTACATCTCGTATGTTGAGAAGGCCGCGCTGATAAGCCAGCAGCGCCTGCCACACGGTACGATCTCCCGCGACTCCACCGGGTTTTTCGCGGAGAATGCTCGTATCGCCGGTGAGGCGGACATATTCACCTACGAGCGTCGCCTGTACAGGCACACCCTGCGTATCGCGTTCGGGACCTGTCGCCTGAAATGTGTTCTTTCCTGACGGAAAAATCGTCCAGGGACACGTGCCATCTCCCTTGGCGTTCACCGCGTAACGGAACCAGTTGAGGATGGAAGCACGCGCCAGATCTCGTCGATTGGTGCCGGCCATGGCGACGGCTTCAGCAATCCCGTCGTTGCTCCACATGCCCATGAAGTCATTCCAGTCTGCAATCATCATGGGACAGGCCGGTAAGTAGCGAACCTGGCAGGTAGTATTCAAAAGTCCGCGCCAGAACCAAAGTTCACTGCGAACCAGTTCTTCGGGCGCAATAGTCTCCTCTTTGTTCAGTGTGGGAATCATGAATCTGACGGGATCAGCCGGAGCGACCAGGGGCACTGACGCCAAGTACTCATTCCACAAGCGGTGAGTTTCTGCATCAAGAAGATCGGGAGACGCGCGCAGGTCAGCGAGGGTCGTTTCAGCCTCGTGATCGTCTCCACCCAAAGTAATCATCAGCGCGGCGGAACCGCCGGTGCTGAGTTTCCATTGGAAGTGCTCGTTCTCAATGGCAGCTTGCGAATCTGCTGCAAGTATCAGGCGGTAGGGCCACTTCGAGTCTGCCGTAACGTCAGAGAGTTCGACTGCGCACCGGGAACTATTTGAAAGCCGAGTCCTCGAGGTTGAACCATCACGCGAACTGGATTGGGCGCGTGCACAAGAACGATTCGCAAAACGGCCGCCGGCTTTCCATAAACGGGATAGACCGTCAGCGAGATTTCCAGACCATTGTCGAATGTCGCTCGATAGACGGTGCGGTCCGCAAAATAGGTCAGACTATGTTTTGCTGAATTGTCGCTGAGACTGAAACTCTGACCGGATTCATCAACAAACATCGGGGCCGCTATATCCAGAGCTTCAAGGCGTTCTCCTTGGTTGACTGGAGCCGTTGGACCGGCTACAGGAACGAGGACTCTTTGCCCCCCGAATCCTGACTCCTGCAGGGCCATGAACCCGTTGGATTGGTAGATCAGACTCTTGGGAGGAGCTGTTGCATCGAATCGAGTGAACGCTGCGTAGTCGAACCCGTTGCCCATATATGAAGGGAACTGAGGTGAAGGACCCTTCGCTTGTGCGACCAGATTTGCAGACAATAAACAAACAAGACTGATGAATTTGCGAATCTTCACAGCACCTCTTTTGCCGTGCACACAGCCTGGCGAGAGCTCTTCTCGTTGCTGTGCTCGATTTCGAGCCTGTGTCCGGCAATAAACCCGATCACTTGTTCATTTCCTGATGCTACGGCGTTGATGCCTTGCCCTACTAGACTAGCTCCACTCCGAGTTGTACGGCTCAATGCTCCCTCATTTCAGCCCGAAATGCCACTCAATACAGAAACATTACGCACCACTGACCGGCTGACAACCGAGGTATTGGAATTAGGTTGAGCAAGACTTTCCCGCTCGCGCCGTGGACGCACTGGCCTTCAGGAGAGATGAACGAGGCGGCGCTGCGCAGCGACAACGATCGCTTGTGTCCGATTAATGGAAGGCGCAACTGTGCCTATTGCGCGAAATGCTGCACTTATCTGATTTGCGCCACGCCGTTCCGCTGTGGCAATCTGCAATTCATAGGATTGTAGTTTTTGTCTGATTGTTCACCATACCAAGAGGGAACGGCACGTTCCCGCGAGCGCAGTTCTGCATTTTCCCGTAAAACGCAGTCCCGCAACTTATTTGCTTTCGATTGAGAGGGTCTCCATGGCATTCCTGCCAGGTCATGTACGCAGCGTGCGCCTGATTTTCCTGTTGACGACTGTTACGGCCGGTGCAACCACCTTGGCACAGAACGCCCCTCCGATCTACGATCCCCGTCTAACCTTCGCGCCCTTGACGCTTCCTGACCCTGTTAACGCCTATCGCTCCAGCAACGGAGCGCCTGGCCCGAGTTATTGGCAAAACGAAGCCAGCTACGAATTGCATGCGGAACTCGACCCCACCGCTAAACAGTTGCGGGCAACCGAAATCATTACCTACACGAACAACAGCCCTGACACATTGCCGAGCCTTTGGATTCAGCTAGAGCAGAATATCTATCGCAAAGATTCGCGCGGGCAGGTGCTCTTTGGCAGCTTCATGCGCAGACGCCGAGACAACCCCACCACCAACGCCGCACCAGAGAAGACGTCTACCGACGGCTTTGTTTTCGATTCCGTCGAGATCGAATCCGGCAAGCAGACGGCGAAGGCCGATTACCTTGTGAGCGACACCCGCATGCAGATCCGGCTTGCGCAGCCGCTCAGACCTCGCGGCGGCCAGCTAAAAATCCATATCAAGTACCACTACCAGATTCCTGGAGTATGGGGAGGCCGCACCTCGTGGGGTATGTCAAAGCAGGGCGAGATTTACGACATGGCGCAGTGGTACCCGCGCATGGCTGTTTATGACGACCTGCGCGGATGGGACACGCTGCCCTATATCGGAAGCGAGTTTTATCTTGAATACGGAAACTTCGACTACTTCCTCACCGTGCCGGCGAACATGCTCATTGCAGGTTCCGGGGAACTCGTTAACCCAAAGGACGTTCTCACTAGGACAGAGATTGAACGACTGGACCAGGCCCGCAACAGCGACAAGACGGTCTATATCCGCAGGCCGGATGAAGTGACGAATCCGGCCAGCCGTCCAAAGCAGAACGGCACGCTGACCTGGCACTTTCACATGGACCACACTCGGGACGTCTCCTGGAGCGCCTCGCCAGTCTTTGTCTGGGATGCGGCCCGCATCAATCTTCCGGATGGCAGGACATCGCTCGCCATGAGCTTTTATCCGCCAGAGAGTGTTGGGCCCGATGCGTGGGACAAGTCCACCGAATACGTGAAGGATACGGTGGAACACTTCTCCAAGCAGTGGTATCCCTATCCCTGGCCTGCGGCAATCAACGTTGCCGGATTCTCGACCGGCATGGAATATCCAGGGATTGTCTTTGATGGGATCCCGGATCACGGATCTTTCCTGTTCTGGGTTACCGCGCATGAGATTGGACACGATTGGTTCCCGATGATTGTCGGATCAAATGAGCGCCGCCACGCCTTTATGGACGAAGGCTTCAACACTTTCATCGACATTGACGAGTCTGCAACGTATGCCAACGGAAAATACGGTCCGAAGCGCGATTCCGAATACTCCGCGGGCGGCGAGCCTCCAGACATGATTCTGAAAGTGCTCGACAATCCCGACGCACCGACCCTGATGGCTCCTGCCGATTCCTACGGTTTTGCACTCGGGCATCCTGTCAGTTATTTCAAGGGAGCCTATGGCATGGTGCTGCTGCGCGAGCAAATACTTGGCCCCGATCGTTTTGACTGGGCGTTTCGCAAGTACATCCGCGATTGGGCCTACAAACATCCTTCGCCCTCCGACTTCTTCCGGGAGATGGATAGCGAGGGTGGTGAAGACCTGAGCTGGTTTTGGCGTGGCTGGTATCTCAATAACTGGAAATACGATGTCGCTGTCGACAAAATTGAGGGGTCGGGAGTAACGATCAGCAATCGCGGCCAGCTCGTGCTGCCTACCACGGTCGAAGTCACCTTCCAGGACGGAACGAAGACCCGAACGAAGCTGCCCGTCGAAACATGGATGTCAAGAGGAACATACACCTGGACGCTTGACAAGAAGACTCCGATCGCTTCCGTCGTCGTCGATCCTGATCATCAGCTGCCCGATGACAACCGCAGCAACAACGAGATGAAAGCACAATAGACGAGACTCGAACCGGGCTTGAAGTCAGTACACGCGCAGATTACCGGACGCTCGACCTTGTCCTCTATGGCATTTGCGCGGCATGCATGCCTGATCGCAACAGCACGAAACCGGTACAACTCGCTCAAATAGGAAGAGGAAAGATCGAAATGAAGGGAATAACCCGGCGCACATGGATGAAAGGAGCGGCGAGTTGGTTGCTGGCGGCCCCTTTTGTCGAGGCATTTGCGTCGGGCCGGAATACCCAGCTGCCGAACGCGCGGCCTGCGGTTAGCGAGCGGCGTTTTCGCAGCGAAGCGGTGGAAGAGCGCATTGAGTTGGTCCGACGAATGATCGCCGATCCTGCTCTCGCCACCATCTTCGTAAATTGCTTTCCGAACACGCTGGACACGACCGTCACTCCAGGGACGTTCGAAGGGAAGCCGGATACGTTCGTCGTGACCGGCGACATCGACGCCATGTGGCTGCGGGACTCCTCAGCGCAGGTGTGGCCGTATTTGCCCCTGGCCCGCGAAGACGCGCGGCTGCGCGAGCTGCTGGAAGGTGTGATCCGGCGTCAGGCGCGCATGATATTGCTGGATCCCTATGCCAACGCCTTTCTACGCAGTCCAACCGATCCGCCGCTTTCTTGGGCTCTGGCGGACAAGACGGAACATCACGCCGGTGTGGGCGAGCGCAAGTGGGAGCTGGATTCGCTGTGCTATCCCATTCGCCTCGCCCACGGATACTGGCAGGCAACCGGTGACACCAACCCGTTCGACGCTCAATGGAAAGAAGCCGCATGGACGATCGTGCGAACCATGCGCGTGCAGCAGCGAAAAGATGGCAAGGGGCCCTACTCGTTCGAGCGGGTGTCGGCGATTCCAACGGAGACCTGCGCGCTGGGCGGCTTCGGCAATCCGGCACGCCCGGTAGGCATGATCTTCTCCATGTTTCGCCCCTCGGACGATGCGTGCATCTACCCTTTGTTTGTTCCGGCGAACCTGTTTGCCGTCGTGAGCCTGCGGCAACTGGCGGCGATCGCCAATGCCGTGCTCCACGACGCGAAACTTGCCGCGGATGCCGAGAGTTTGGCCTCCGAGGTGAGTCAGGCACTTGATCGCTATGGAAAAGCGCAGGATGAAAAGCTGGGGACCATTTGGGCGTATGAAGTCGACGGATATGGAAACGCGCTCAAGATGGATGATGCGAATGCGCCGGGATTGCTCAGCCTCGCTTACCTGGGGTGCTGTGCGTTGGACGATCCGCTGTATCGTCGCACGCGCAGCTTCGCCCTCAGCGCGGCCAATCCCTATTTCTTTCGCGGCAGCGCGGCAGAGGGCATCGGTGGGCCTCATGCCGGCCTGAACATGATCTGGCCGATGTCGATCATCCTGCGCGCTTTCACATCGCAGGACGATGCGGAGATCCGCCAATGCCTGCGCTGGTTGCGCGATACGACCGCAGGCACTGGGTTCATGCATGAGTCCTTCAACAAGGACGATCCGACGCAGTTCACCAGACCGTGGTTCGCGTGGGCGAACACGTTATTCGGCGAGTTGATTTGCAAACTGGCGGAGACGCGGCCCGCAATCCTGAGAACAGCGTGGGACTGACATGTGCGATCCACGGTGACGTTCTGCCCCAGGAGCAGGTCGAATTATTTTGAAGATCAAACAAGAAGGAGAAACGATGCAGTCTTTATCCAGATCCACATTGTGGACGCGGCGTGAGTTGATGCGTGGTCTGGCGGCCTTGGGTGTGACAGCGGCAGCGGCTCCGGGGGCTTTGGGAATTGCTCGGTCCGGCGAGCAAACAGGCAGCGACGTAGACCTGCTGAAGTTTGTCAACGTCATGATTGGCACGGGCGGCCATGGGCACATGTATCCCGGCGCGACGGTGCCGTTCGGCATGGTGCAGTTGAGCCCCGACACCTACAACAATGATTGGGACTGGTGCTCCGGCTATCACATCTCCGATGAGTCGATTATGGGATTCAGCCACACGCACCTGAGTGGTACGGGCTGTGGCGACTTGCTCGACTTCCTAGTGGTTCCGCGCACAGGAGAGGTTCGCCTCGTTCCCGGCGACCGGAAGCAACCCGGAACGGGCTATCGCTCACGGTTCTCCCATGCCAACGAGCATGCGCATCCCGGGTATTATTCTGTGCTGCTGGATGACGCAGGTGTGCGCGCCGAGCTGACAGCAACCGAGCATGCGGGCTTCCATCGCTACACCTTCCCGGCCAGCGACTCCAGTCACATCCTTCTCGATCTGACCCATGCCTACGGCGAAGCGGGGAAGGACATCGTCTGGTGCGCGTTGAGCCAGGCGAATGAACGCACGATTCTTGCCGGCCACGCGACCAATGCGTGGGGCCCGGGCCGCGAGATGTACATTGCGCTCGAGTTCTCCCGTCCCTTCGACCGCCTCGAATTTTATGTTGACGACAAGCCGGTGGCCGCATCTTCGACGGAGTTACGCGGCAAGAATCTGAAGGCGGTCGCCTACTTCAAGACCAGGGCCGACGAGCAAATTCTGATTAAGGCTGGACTGTCCGGCGTTTCGACCGATGGCGCGAGGAAGAATCTTGCTGCAGAATTGCCCGATTGGGACTTCGACAAGGTCAGCCACGCTGCCCAGGATCGCTGGCGCCGCGAGTTGAGCAAGGTTCAGATCGAGACGGCAGACAACGACCGCAAAATAATCTTCTATACCGCGCTTTACCACACCATGTTGGCGCCCACCCTCTTCGACGATGTAGATGGCTCATACCGCGGCATGGATGGGGAGGTGCACAAACTAACCAACGGGCAGCGGAACTACACCACGTTCTCGCTGTGGGATACGTATCGCGCAGAGCACCCGCTCTTCACGCTCATCCAGTCGGACCGGGTGCCCGACATGGTCAACAGTCTTATCCGCATGGCTGAGCAGAGCCCTGCCGGTGTGCCAGTCTGGCCGCTTCAGGGTAAGGAAACCGGCTGCATGACGGGTTACCATTCTTCGGCAGTGATGGCCGAGGCGTGCATGAAGGGCTTCACGGGCATCGACTATCAGGCCGGCCTCAAAGCGCTGAAGAAGCGTGCACTGGATGATAACTATCGCGGACTGCAGTGGTATCGCTCGATGGGCTATATCCCGGCCGACCTCGAGGATGAGTCAGTTTCGAAGACACTCGAGTACGATTACGACGACTGGGCAATTGCGCATCTTGCCGAGAAGCTCGGCGATCCGACGACGGCAGCGCAATTGCGTGAGCGTTCTCGCAACTATCGTCACTACTGGAACGCCGAAACAGGATTTCTGCGTCCGAAGCTGCAGGACGGATCGTGGGCCATGCCCTTCGATCCCATCGCTATGGGCCACTCGAAGAAATGGCGGGACTACACCGAATCGAATGCGTGGCAGACTACCTTCGGCATTCAGCACGATGTGACCGCCTACATCGAAACGATGGGAGGTGACAAGGCATTCGTCACGAAGCTCGATGAGCTGTTCAATCAGCCGTCCACCTTGCCGCCAGATGCGCCGCCGGATATCGCCGGCATGGTGGGCCAGTATGCCCATGGCAATGAGCCGAGCCACCACATTGCGTATCTATATTCGTATGCCGGCGAACCTGCCAAGACCCAGGAGCGGATTCACTTCCTCAACACAACCATGTACCACAACGATCCCGACGGCATGGCGGGAAATGAAGACTGCGGCCAGATGTCGGCGTGGTTCATCTTGAGTGCCATCGGGTTTTACCCAGTGGATCCGGTGAGTACGCATTATGTCTTCGGTACTCCGCTCTTCGGTCGCGCCACATTGACGTTGGCTGGCGGAAAGAAGCTCATCGTTGAAGCTCGCCGGTCGACCCCTGCGAGCATCTATGTGAGCGGCGTATCGCTGAATGGAAAGCCATATCCGCAGTCCTGGTTTAGCCATCAGGAAATTGCCGGAGGTGGGATCTTTGTCCTGGAGATTCGCTCCCAACCGGATCCGCAGTTCGGGAAGGCGGTCTCGGCTCGTCCGCGCTCAGCCTGATTTCGAGGACTCTAAAATCGGGAGGGACGTCTGCGATCCATCGAGAGGTTGTCACCTATTGCCTTAAATTCAACGCAAAAAAAATGCGTCAGTCCAGCCTGTCAGCTCAAGGCGGCGAAAGGCGCCGGTCATTGATTTGTAATCGACTCGGGCGTTTATGACCGGCCTACTCCTGCGATGGTGAAACGGTTGACGCTACTGCTTTGTCTTGAACGTAAGATCGACTCATGACTCCCGATATTGACTGATCTGGCTCTCGAGCAACTTCCTGGACGATCGCAAGTCCCTGAGCTAACTTTACGATGTCACTTTCCTCGAATAGATCTGTGCAGTACTCGAATGAACCGGAAATACCGTCTCTATTTTCTTCAAGATTCAACGTCAGATCGTATCTTGCCGTGCCTGGCTCAGTGTGGATTTGCAAGAGGTCTATGCTCGTGTGGAGATGAGATTCAAAGCCAAATGTGACCTGAAAGATGGGAGATCGTTGAAATCTTCGGTCCGGCTTGAGCGCTCGTACAAGCTTCTGGAACGGCACATCACTATTATCGTAGGCTTCGAGAGCAGTCTCGCGAACCCGCCTTAAGACCTCGCGAAAGCTGTACTCCTGGGTAAGCTGGCATCGAAAGGTCAGCATGTTCAAGAACAGCCCTACCATTCGCTCGGTTGCCACGTGTCTACGGTCCGTTATAGGCGAGCCAATACAGAAGTCTTCGGATCCGGAATATAGATACAGGAGCAATGCGAGTACGGTCAGATATGTCATGAAGGGAGTTGCGTTTTCTTCCATGGCGACCTTATTCAGCAAGGCTCGAAGAGATACCGGGATTGTTACTGGCAATGTTGCTCCCCACGATGTCCGCTTTTTTGGGTAAGGATTTCTGTGGGGCAATTCGAGGAACGGTGGAGATCCCGCCAGCTTCCGCTTCCAATACCCAATTTGCTTTTCAATCGCCTTGCCATCCATCTGTTTGGTCATCCAGATCGCATAGTCCGCGAACTGCACACGAAGCTCGGGCAGATTTGCTGGTTCAGTGCTGATTGTTTCCTGGTACAGCGCGACCAACTCTTCACGAATGACGTCCACGGATTTGCGGTCGGAGATAATGTGGTGAATGTTCAGGAAAAGAACGTGCATGTGTTCATCGAGGCGAAACAGGTGAAATCGGGCGAGCGGAGGGCGTCGCAGATCAAAAGGTTGTCGCGCATATTCTCGAATCAGCTTTCGGAGTATCTGATCGCGATTCGCTTCCGGTAGAGAAGATAAATCCGTAAATCCTACACCCGTTCTGGCTTCAGCGGAGACGGACTGAAACAAATCGCCATCGTCCTCGTGAAAGCTAGTTCGTAACATCTCATGTCGCGTCAGCAATCGATTGACCGCTTCCTGAAGTGCAATGAGCTCAACGTGCGTGTTTATCAGGAATGCCTCGGGAATGTTGTAGGCCACATTCCCCGGCTCGTGATGTTCGATGAGCCAGAGTCCTTGCTGGGCGGGGGTTTGAGGAATTCTTTGCCCATCCTCAGGACGAGCCGAAAGAGGTTGAGCGGGACTTTCAGTGTTTTCAAGCAGCGTCAAAAGATCTGACTTTCGGCGCACAAGTTCTGCATGCAGCTGTGAGTCAATCGCTCCTGTGGGTGCGCTGATCTGTAGACGTCCATCTTTCGAATGAATACGTATATTCCTTCGAGATAGGAGCTCCAGGAACTGTGAATTCGTTAGCTTGTTCATCGTGAATTCAATGTTGGTAGAAGCGAAACGGAACTCGGTAGTGCGATATCGATTTGGCTCGACTACCGATGTCCTGCTGTCAGCAAGACCGAAGAGGCCATCATGCGGGTTCCAAATTGAGGGCTTCACGAACGCGTGCCGCCATGATGCTGGCGCCGGGAAGGTCAAATATCTCGGAATGATTGCCCGGGAGTGTATCAATATGCACTCGCCGCCTCAAGACCTGCGCCCAACCCATGTCTTCACCGACAAACCGACCAGTTGGCTGCTGCTCCCCCTTAAAAAGAAGCACATTGCCTTTGACCTGCCCCGGCTGGTAAACGGCCGCGGCATTGGACACCAGCCGCTCGATGCGGCTTACCTCTGCAACCCCGGCTTTGGTCCGCATTTGTTGTGGCAGGAATCGAGCCATTGTCGTGGCAGTATTGCGGACGCGGCGCAGTACGTCCTGCTTCCGTTTTTCCATCGAGCTATGTCGTAAGCGATTCGCGATCCAATTTAGACGATGTGCGGAATGAGCAATGTTCATCAAGAACGGGCGCATGGATATTTGCCCGAGCCTTCGATTTGGAGCCCAGGTATCTATGATCATCAGTAGCTCAATTTCGGCGCCTTCTTTTTCGAGCAGGCGCGCCACCTCGTAGGCAAGCAGTCCCCATAGACACCAGCCACCAAGTCGATATGGGCCCTCGGGCTGTACCTCTCGAATCAAATTGCAGTACAGCATCGCAAGCTGTTCAAGATTCGCTGAATCCATGGCAGGAGGCACGTCTTCGTCAAGCATCTGAAGGGCGTAAACGGGTTGATTCACGCCCAGCAGCTCGGCTAAAGTCCAGAAGATCGTTATTTGGGGTATCAGGAAGATTGGACGTCCTGCCTCTCGTGAATGAACCGGTAATACGCGCGGATTCGTGGGGCGCACCATCCAATGAGCGTCGGGTTTCAATTGCATCTCATCGACCCATGTGGAGAGGGCCCCGAGGGTCAGGTGATGAGTAATATCAGCCATGGTCAATTGAACTCCGAACTCACGGGTGACCATCGACTGTAGTCTCACCAGCAGAAGCGAGTCTCCTCCTAGATCGAAGAAGTTCGAGCCGGACTGTATCTCGGCACCTTCAAAAATCTTTCGCCATATTCGAAACATCTGCTGTTGGGTTTGTGATTCCACGTCCGTCCCGTCAAACGGATACATCTCTTCGATCGAGTCGGTAGAGTTTGGTCGAGTTTCCTGCATTTCGAGAAGTGCGCGGCGATCTATTTTCCCGTTAGGGGTCAGTGGGAACGCCTCGAGTTGCCGGAACAGCTTTGGAACCATATAGGCCGGCAGGCGTTCCAGAAGCCACTCTCGCAGCGAAGCATAAGAGAGGTCTCCGTCTGCGGTGTAGTAACCAGTCAATATGTCTTCACCCGCCCTGTCCTTCTGCAGGATGATGATCGCACCGCGGAGTTTTGGGAACGCAAGCATCGCGGCTTCGATTTCACCCAACTCAATGCGGAAACCTCGTAACTTAATCTGCTGGTCAAGACGCCTAAGAAATTCGATTCGACCATCCGGGAGTTGCCGCACCTCATCGCCTGTCCGATACATTCGTTCCCCGGCAACATAGGGGTCAGCGAGAAATTTTTCTGTCGTTAGTTCCGTTCGCTCGAAGTAGCCTCGGGCCACACCCGCCCCGGCAATCATCAACTCCCCCGGGATGCCGGGGGGAACTGGTTGCAGGCGCTCGTCCAGCACATAGAAACGTGTATTCGCGATTGGAGGACCAATTGTCACTCGATTCGTGCCAGGGCGGACCTCAGTGACAGACGACCACACAGTCGTCTCGGTGGGGCCGTACATGTTCCAGAGTCGACCACCCCAGGCAAGAAGTTGCTCTCCCATCGCAGGCGGCCACGCTTCTCCGCCACACAGCATTTTCAATTGCGGCGGTGGTTGATATCCAAGCTCCAGCAGCGTCCGCCACGTAAAGGGCGTAGCTTGCAGTACGGTAGCCCGGGTCGCCGTCAGCAGGTCCATGAGTTGGAGGCCGTCCGCAGCGTCGTCCTGTGTTGCAATCACGACCGTCCCTCCGGAGATCAAGGGCAACAGTAGCTCCAGAACCGAGATATCAAAAGCCAGTGTCGTGATTGCAAGCAGGCGATCGTCAGGACCGATTTCCAGACGTCGTTTCACGTCAGTTAGTAAGTTGACCACCGATCCGTGGGTAACTTCGACGCCTTTTGGTTGGCCCGTGGAGCCAGAAGTAAAAATGACGTATGCCCGCATCTCTCGCGAAATGTTCGGAAATTCCCGAAGAGGTTCCGTCATCAACGCGGCGGCTTCGCGGTCGACACAGAGGACTTGTCCATCGAAGTTGGGCAAATCTTCAAGATGGCGCGTCAACGTGAGCAGAATCGGAATCCTGGTCTCGTCTGTGATCTGTTCGAGGCGTTTGCGAGGAAATTTCGGATCCAGGGGAACATATGCGGCTCCCGCCTTTAATATCGCGATAACGGCCACCAGCATCTCCAGCGACCGATCCATATAGATACCAACTAGGGATCCTGGGCGTATATCGTGACGCATCAGCCACGAAGCCAGTCGATCACTTCGTTCTGTGAGCCGAGGACGGCTATATACGAGTCCATAAAATTCTGCAGCGGGTTGTGTCGGCATTGCGGCAAAAGCATCGGCCAAAAGTTGGGGAATGCTTTCCGCCGGCAAAGGCCCGGCAGCTGTGGCGTTGCTATCTATCAATAGATGCTTAGATTTCTCCCGATCCAGCAGTGGCAGCGTTCCAACACCCTGTGAGGGGTCGGTCAACATCGCCGACAGCAGCGTGCAGTAGCAATTCAGCCACAGCCGGATAGTCTCTTCCTTAAAAAGAGAGGAGTTGTAATCGCATTCGAGATGAAAGCTCGTCGTTGCAGACACAATATTCAGAGACAGATCTGATTTGGCCGACCGGCATTCGGTTGCGTGCGCGACTTCCTTGCAGTCTCCTGCCCTCTCCAGGCTAAACTGGACCTCGCTCAAGGTCAGCCGCCCGCCCGGCGCTGGCGCCGCCAAATCCAGCACAGGCACGGCGTCACTTATGTTTCGGTGTTGGTAGGCCTCAAAAACCACCGTCTCGAGTGTGGCCAGGTATTCTTCCGCACGCATTGCCGGATTGATAGCCGCTCGTATAGGTAGCAGCCCACTGCCGCCACGGTAAGCGAAAAGGTCGTTTTGCCCTTCGAGTTCCAGGTGCGGCGGAATCCACGTAACCGGATCGGGATTTCCGCTCAACCGCCATAGCAAGATCTGGAATCCTGCGAGCGATGTTACGAACAGTCCATGGTCGCCGCGACTCGAGCGTAATAACAAAGCCAGATCCCCGGATAAATCAATCGCCACGCGAGCTGCGACGAAAGTGCGCTCTGTTTGGCGCACATGGTCGGCGGGAAGATTGAGCAATTCGGGTTGCGGGGTAAGCTGCTGCTTCCAGTACTCAAGGCCCTTAATTAACTCAGCGTCGACCTCGGGTCCTTCGGCCGCAGTCACTGCGACCTTCAGATTTGCCTCTCGTGGTGTGGGTCGAATCAATCGAAGTCGGCTCCTTGGTGACTTATGGACAGTTGCATGAGCAAATTTACAACGCGTGAACCGGGTGCACTACAAACTGATATGCCAGCCGCAGCGAGCGCAGATAGGCCTTCCAAGTGACATGCTGCTTCGCTCGTCAACAAATTGCAATATCACTTTCGCAGTAGTGTCCCCCGCTACGAAAGGCGTTTGAAAAGCCCTATAACCAGGCACCTTACAGGTTTCGAGGATCAGGCTGATGGTGGTGATGATCTCCCTCATCAGAGCGGTCATTGCCGAGCATGACGGAGGTTGAGACGCCACGCAAGTGGTATAGGGCCCGAGCCGGAGAATCCAATAAGATCGCATTTATTTGCAATTTCTTTCTGCCACCTCGATCTCATGACATCTTTGTTTCAAATTGCTCCATCTCCGAACCGACAGGTGATCCGGCTTTTCTGTGTTCCGCACGCTGGCGTTGGCCCATCGGCGTTCCGCGGTTGGAAGGAGCAGTTGAGGCCAGAAGTTGAAGTAATCGTTATTCAGCTGCCTGGCAGAGAAGGCCGGTTCCGTGAGGATCCCTACCAGCGGATCGAAGGCCTGGCAAACGACCTCACAGAAGCAATGTTGCCCTATCTGGCCGATGACCAGAGATTCGCTTTCTTCGGGAACAGCCTGGGTGGACTGATCTCTTTCCAGACGTTGCACGAGATCCAGCGGCGTACCGGGCGTCGAGCGGAGCATTTTTTTGTTTCTGCCATGGGTGCTCCACACATACCGCCGCCGCTGCCCCCCATGGGCGATCTGGGCGACCTGGAGTTGGTCCGCGAGATTTCCGAGCGATATGGGGGAATTCCCTCCCAGGTAATGCAGGACGAGGAATTCTTGGCCGCCGTGGTGCCAACTCTCCGAGCAGATATCCGCATGCTGGAAGCGTATGAAAGGCGAGCGCCACATCCACTTTCCTGCCCGATCACAGCGTTCGGCGGGATCCGCGACCAGACCGTTCCCATGGAGCACATTGCCGGATGGAGGGAACAAACGACCGGCTCCTTTAACCGAGTCATTCTCGACGAGGAGCATCTTTTTCTTCAAAGCGCACGAGAAGAGCTGATTACTAATGTCCGACAAACGTTGCTGGCTATCAATCACGAGGGGTGATTAGGGATCACATGGGTGCTGTTGAGAGTCCTGCGCAGGAGCCGATCGCCATTATTGGAATGGGCTGTCGTTTGCCCGGAGCAAGCGACTCCGAATCTCTTTGGAAGATGGTGCTCGACCGCCGCGAGGGTGTGACTGAGTATCCCGGCGGGCGCACTCCTGAACTCGATGCGTTCTACCGAAGGCTGGGCCTGTCCGATGGCCCCGTCTCCATTCGTGGCGGCTTTCTGCCTGAGATCGACAAATTTGATGCACCCTTTTTTGAATTGTCACCTCGCGAAGCCGAATGGCTGGATCCTCAACAGAGATTGTTGCTGGAAGTCACATGGGAAACGCTGGAGGATGCGGGCATTCCCTTGGACGTACTGGCGCGCAAGAAGACCGGGGCATTTATTGGTGTCTGGAACAATGAATATGAGCGGCATGCGGCAGCAACGGCCCCTGTAGCGGAGTTCTTCCTCGTCACGGGCGGACCTTTGTATGGAACTTCAAGCAGACTTGCTTTCCAATTTGACTTGCGCGGGCCGGATATTTCCGTCAATGCGGCTTGCGGGTCCTCGCTGGTGGCGGTGCACCTCGCGGCTCGGTCGCTTCGGTCCGGGGAGTGTTCGGTTGCACTCGCCGGCGGCGTAAACGTAATCGTGCGTCATGAGATCACACAGGCGTTTAGCCGGTCTCAGATGTTGTCGCGCGACGGGCGCTGCAAGTTCGGTGATGCCGGCGCGGATGGCTTTGTACGCAGCGACGGCGTTGGGATGCTTGTGCTGAAACGGCTGTCGGATGCGCAGCGAGATGGCGACCGTGTTCTCGCTGTGATTCGCGGAACAGCGATGGCCAATGATGGTCGGGGCAGTGGATTGCTTGCCACGCCAAGTGCGGCGGGGCAGAGACAAGCCATGCTCGATGCCCTGGCAGACGCGGACTTGGACCCAATGACTGTGGATCTGGTGGAAGCTCACGGAACAGGGACCCGTGCAGGCGATCCGATTGAAATCTCCGCGATTGCATCCGTGTTTGGGCGTTCAGGGGCAGCGATGGAGCCGTGTCGAATTGCGTCAGTGAAATCGAATATTGGCCATACCGAGTCTGCGGCTGGTGTAGCAAGCATCATCAGGACAGTTGAGGCGCTACGCAACGAAAGATTCCCTGCAACGCTCCACGTAAATGAGCCCAATCCGGCGATCGACTGGGAGACGGTTGGTGTGGCGTTAGAGGTTGAGGGATCTGCGTGGCAGAAGCGGAAGGGCACACCCAGGAGAGCGTCAGTTAACGGTCTGGGTCTCACGGGAACGAATGCCCATGTGGTACTGGAGGAGTTTCCGCAGGCTCAAGGAGACAAAACGGAGCCGCGGAATGCCTATCTGCTGCCGCTTTCCGCAGCTTCCGGTGCTGCACTGAGGCAGCGGGCAAAGGACGTTGCTGCATCACTCAATGCACTTCAGGATCAGGAAGAGGCGACGGGTGCGCTGACAGATTTTTGCTACACGGCTTCAGTTCGTCGGAATCACCTGGCTCATCGGGTTGCAGTGGCGGGAGCCGACGCGCCAGAACTTCGAGAAAGGCTCAAAGATTTCGCCACGGGGACGGAGTCCGCGTTCACGGCTGCTGGCACAGTTACTCGAGAACGAACGGCAAAAATTGCTTTTGTATTTCCCGGACAGGGTTCCCAGTGGGTTGGGATGGGACGTGAGCTGTTGCGTACTCAGCCTGTCTTTCGCAGCGCCATAGAAGAGATCGATCAAGCGATTGCGCTGGAAACGGGATGGTCGGTTCTGGGGCAATTGGAAGATGCATCAAGCGAACAGCGCCTGGCACAAATCGATGTAGTGCAACCAACTCTTTTCGCAATAGAAGTTGGGTTGGCCAGGTTATGGAATTCCTGGGGAGTCGTTCCGGAAGCCGTGGTCGGGCACAGCATGGGAGAAGTGGCTGCGGCGCATATAGCCGGGATTTTATCGCTGAAGGATGCCGCTGCGATCATATGTCGAAGAAGCGCGCTACTGATGCGAGTGGCAGGCACCGGGGCGATGGCAGTCGTGGATCTGGCTCCTGCTGAAGCGCAGCAGCTTCTTGCGGGGCTGGAAGACAAAGTGTCGGTTGCAGTCTGCAATGGACCGCGATCGACGGTTTTGGCAGGCGATCCGGCGGCCCTTAACGAAATAGTCGAGGGACTTGAGAAGCAGGATATCTTCTGCCGGTGGGTTCGGGTGGATGTAGCATCACACAGCCCACAAATGGACTTGCTGATCGACGATTTGTCGGCTGCGCTGGCGGACGTACAGCCGCATGCCGGATCGATTCCTATGTGTTCGACTGTCAGGCCCGGAGTCTCGAATGGTAGCGAGATGAATGGGAGTTACTGGGTTGCAAATCTACGGCAACCCGTGCTGTTCGCGAACGCTGTCGAGGAATTGATGCGACAGGGCTTCGACACATTTCTGGAGATGAGTCCGCATCCGACACTGGTTCCATTTGTGGAGCAGACAGCGGCACACAGCCGGGCGGCAGGCCTTGGCGGTGGGATCGCTTCGACGGGAAGAGCCGGAGACTGCAACACTGCTTGCGGCGCTTGGCCAGCTTTACACAGCAGGCGGGGAAGTGGATTGGCAGAGAATATATCCGAGCGGAAATTTGGTCGAACTGCCTGCTTACCCTTGGCAGCGCGAACGGTTCTGGATCGAATCCTCGGGCACCCAACGTGTCGGCATGCTCGCCGAAACGGGCCATCCCTTGATTGGCGAGGCCATTCAGACAGCTCAAGGTGAGTGGATTTGGACCGCCAAACTATCTGCTGAAATGCACCACTGGCTGAAGGATCATGCTGTACAAGGTACGGCGCTTCTGCCTGCGAGCGCCTATATCGAACTGGCAGGGACAGCCGCGGCCAGGATTTTCGGGGGGGAACCGGCGCGGGTGGAAAAGCTGCGGCTATTACGCGCATCCGCGTTGCCGCCAGGAAGCTCCTGTGAGTTGCAAATCGTGGCAACGTCTGAATCTCGGGATCGTTACTCAGCGAAGTTTTTCTGGCGAGAGTCCGGTACGGAATGGATGGAGGCTGCGGAGTGCGTTCTTCTCCGGGCTGCGCAGGAAAACCTCAATCAAGCCGATCTGACTCTGTGGGAAGACGTGGAGTTTTCTCAAGAAACGATGAGCGGCGGACAGCACGCCGTGACGATGCGTGAACTGGGATATGACTTTGGTCCGAGCTTCTGCCGGGTTGACTGGATGGCCATTCAAAACGAAAGCGGGTTCGCTCGGATTGATCTGCCCGGTGAACTGCGGGGCGAGCGATATTTGTTGCATCCGGCGGCCCTGGATGCCGCTCTGCAGTTGGTCGGGCGGCTCTTGATCGAAAGAGGCGATCGTAAGACGCTTTTGCCGGTTGCCATCGAAAAGGTGGAGTGGAAAGGTCTATCGGTAGAGGGAAGTGCTCTCTATGCGTGCGGGACAGTGTACTCAGGCGCGCTTGCAGGCGACGTGGATGTGTTCGATGCGGCGGGCAGGCCGGTGGTCGCAATTCGCGGACTGGCTTTCAGCCCAATGGACAAGGCTTCGGAGCCTATCAGCGAGTTGCTGTACGAAATCAAATGGGAAAAGTTGGACCCCGCAGACAACCATGTAAAGGCAGCCGCAGGTCACTGGGTGTTGATTGCCGATGGTTCCGGTATGGCCAGAGAGCTTGGCAGGGCCTTAGAGCTTCGAGGAGCGTCAATCGAGGTCGTGCAGCCGGCTAAGATTCTGCACGGAGATATCGCAAGAAACGATGCCGTTCATGGCGTGGTGTGGTTGACGCCGCTGGATTTCGATACTCACTCCACTCTGGCAGAGACTCAGCGCCTGCTCGCCGAGGGCGCAGCGCTTGTATCGAAGCTGACGGATTCAGCCGATGCGTCTGCACTGACACAGATATGCATGGTCACGCGGGGTACCCAGACGGTGACTGGTGAGCCGGTAACCAATGTCTTAGGCGCGGGTGCGTGGGGATTATTTGGGTCTGTGTCCAATGAACACTCATCACTAAAAACCGTTTGCGCAGACCTCCCCTCGGTGCCTGTTGAGAACGAGATAGTTCGGCTGGCAGATCTGCTACTCAAAGATCGAAAGGAAGGCCAGATTGCCCTGAGGGCAGAAGGAAACTTTGGGGCGAGGCTTCGCTCGTTTGAAGCGGACACCGGGAACATTCAGAAGATCCCAGCAGGGCAACTTCGTTCTACCGACCAAGGAGAATCCGAGGGTTTCGAACTTTCTCAATCTATTTCCGGCTCACTCGCCAGCCTCGAATTAGTTGCGGCATGGAACGATCGTCCAAAGGACGAAGAGGTCGAGATCGCCGTTGAGGCTGCCGGAATCAACTTCAGGGATGTTCTGGTTGCGCTGGGAGTCCACGAGGCTCTGAAGGGATCACGAATAGGTGGTGAGTGTTCGGGCACAGTAACGCGGGTTGGGAAAAAAGTTGTGGGCTTTCGCCCCGGCGACGCAGTTCTCGCCATCTCGCCTTCGTTTCAGGAAACAGGAATGTTTGCCACCCGTGTAAAGGTTCCTGAACCCCTTGTCGTGAAGAAACCGGAGAACATCAGTTTCGCGCAGGCCGCCGGCATACCCTGCGTTTTTTTGACCGCGTGGTGCGCCCTGGTGAAGCTGGCTCGGTTGCAAAAGGGCGAACGAATACTCATCCATGCCGCCGCTGGCGGCGTAGGTCTGGCAGCAATTCAAATTGCGAAATGGATTGGCGCTGAGATCTACGCAACTGTGGGCTCGGAGGAGAAGCGTGAGCATCTGCGGAGCCTGGGGATCAACCACATCATGCATTCCCGGAAGTTGGACTTTACCCGCGAGGTACTTGAGCAGACAAACGGAGCAGGGGTTGACGTTGTATTGAACTCGCTTGCTGGTCCGGCCATCGCGGCTGGACTCGAAACACTCGCGCCGTACGGACGATTTATTGAAATAGGCAAGCGGGACCTGTGGGAGAACAGCAAAATCGGCCTGCAGCCTTTCCTGAGGAATCTGTCGCTGTTTGCCGTCGATCTTGCACAAGCGGTCGAGGACCGGCGCGAGATGGTAGGTGGGATGTTCGCTGAGGTCATGAAGTTATTGAATGACGGGTCAATTATCCCTGTTCCAACGACTGTGTTCCCGGTTTCCTCAGCAGCAGATGCATTTCAGCTGATGGCGTCGGGAGGTCATATCGGAAAAATCGTTCTCAATATGCGGGATGAAGCGGCGATGATCCGGCGCGACAGGAGCAGGCTTGCCAAGGAAGCAACATATCTGATTACCGGAGGGTTAGGTGGTCTGGGCCTCGTGACCGCGCAGGCTTTGGCGCAACACGGAGCTCGTCACCTGGTATTGACATCACGACGCAAAGCGTCAGAAGAGGCTTTGCAGGTCATCGCCGCGCTGAAAGAGAGCGGCGTAACAATCGAGATCCGGCAGGCGGACATGCGTGCGGATGCGGACGTGGAAGCTCTGCTGGAAGAAATCACTGCGACAATGCCGCCGCTGAGAGGCATCGTTCATGCGGCAGGAATTCTGGACGATGGAGTGGTTTCCCATCTTTCTCTGAGTAAGTTTGAGAGCGTCATGGCCGGTAAGGTAGGCGGCGCGCTGGCGATGGATGCGCGGGTGAAGTACTTCGATCTCGACTTTCTGCTGTATTACTCCTCGGCTGCGGGAATCCTGGGCAGTCCAGGTCAAGCCAACTACGCCGCTGCGAATACGATGTTGGACGCTCTCGCCCATAACCAGCGCACGCGAGGCATTCCGGCAATCAGCATCGATTGGGGCTCGTGGAGCGAAGTAGGTCTGGCTGCGGTGAAAGACAACCGCGGAGCGAGGATCGCCTCTCGCGGGTTGAAGCCCCTTTCTCCGGAAGAAGGTGCGGAATTATTGATAGAAATCCTAAGAAGAGAGCCCACGCAAGTTGCGGCCATGCATTTGGAGGCGGAGCAATGGTGCGCCTCGAATCCCGCGGCCGCTCGCTCGGGCCTGCTTGCGAATTTGATAGATAAATCCGCAACTTCGGCGCGTGACGGTGGAGATTTTCTGACAAGGCTCAGTCTCTTAGACGGAGAGGAACTTCGTCACACATTGACCGCATGGCTGCGCGAGCAGGTGGCTGCGGTGCTGCGTCTCAGCGTAGATCGCGTGCCCGAGGATAAAGCCCTTCGCTCGCTTGGGCTGGATTCCCTAATGGCTCTGGAGCTTCGCAACCGGCTGGAGCGGCACCTGCGACTGAAGCTCTCCGCAACTCTGGTGTGGAATTATCCGACAGTATCGGCGCTGGCGGCTCACCTGGAAAATCGCCTGTCTACAACGCATCCCGGAAAAACGGGAGCCAAAGCGGACAGTTCAACAGGGGTTGAAGCAAAGCCCTTTGTGGCTGAGCAGACCGGCTCCGACGGACAGTCAGCCGCTGAAATGCTGGAGGCGGAACTGATGGAAGTAGAAAGTCTCCATGCTCCTTCTGAGGGATATAGATGACTCCGAATCCACAGGATGAGCTGTTCGAGCGAGCTCGAAAGACCATTCGGGAGCTGAGAGAGAAGCTGCGCGCTGCCGAAGACGCAATTCGGCCAGAGCCGATAGCCGTCATTGGTATGGGCATACGTTTCCCTGGGTGTGGTTCCGACATCCATCAGTTCTGGCGAATGATTGTGGAAGGCCGGGACGCAGTGAAGGACATCCCACTGGATCGATGGGATCGCGATGCGCATTATGCGTTTGAACCGGGCGTTCCCGGAAAAATCAATACCCGCCACGCCGCTTTTCTCGACGACGTGAGACGATTCGATGCCGCTTTCTTTGACATAACGCCGCGCGAAGCGATCCGCATGGATCCTCAGCAGCGAATCTTTCTCGAGACAGCATGGCATGCTCTGGAAGATGCCGGCTTGACAAAGGCCGGGATTGGCGGCACCGATACAGGAGTTTTTGTCGGCGTGCACAGCCAGAGTGTCGACTATCAGACGATGCAGTTTGAAGATCTGGCCTCAGTGGATGCCTACTCCGCTACGGGAACGGCGCACGACATGATAGCCGGTAGGCTCGCGTATTGGCTCGATCTTCACGGTCCTGCCGTCGCTGTGAACACGGCTTGTTCCTCCTCGCTGCTGGCGGCACACCTTGCTTGTCAAAGCCTGCGCGCCGGAGACTGCACTGTGGCTCTTGCAGGCGGAATCAACCTGCTGCTTAGGCGCGGATCCACGGTCGCCGCTGCGCAGCTTCAGCTGCTATCTCCCGACGGTCGCTGCAAGCCTTTCGATGCGCGAGCGGATGGAATGGGCCGTGGTGAAGGTTGCGGGGTCGTCGCGCTGAAAAAGCTTGAAGCGGCGCGGCGCGGCGGCGACCGAATACTGGCTGTTATTCGTGGCTCGGCTGTCAATCAGGATGGAAGCACGAATGGTCTGACTGCCCCCAATGGATTATCTCAGCGGCGAGTGTTAGCACGTGCTATTAGGAATGCCGGAGTCGAGATGCGGGACATTGGCTATGTTGAGGCTCATGGTACTGGCACCTCTCTGGGCGATCCAATTGAAGTGGAAGCTCTCTCCGACGTGCTGGGAGAGAGAGGGCGGAGGGACGTCCCCTGCACTCTTGGAGCGGTGAAGGCCAATATAGGACATCTTGAAGGGGCGGCAGGAATTGCTGGACTGATCAAGACTGTCCTTGTTCTACGGAATCGCTGGCTGCCACCAGTCACCAACCTCAAGCAACTTAATCCCCACCTTGCAATCGATGACACAGTGCTGAGTATTCCGCATCAGGGGTGCCAGTGGACGGCCGAGCGGAGGCTAGCGGGTGTGAGTTCCTTCGGCTGGAGCGGAACAAATGTGCATGTTGTGCTGGAAGAAGCGCCTGCGTCAAGTGAGCCAGTCACTCCAGAAGAAGTATGGCCGTTGGTGCTCTCTGCGCAGTCGCCGGACGCGCTACGGGCTCTCGTTTCCGCGTATGCAGATCGACTGGAACATGCAGAGGATTCGGAATTGGCGAACATTTGTTACACCAGCGCTGTGCGAAGAACGCATCACGCACGCCGTATTGCTGTGGCAGGATCGCGGGCAAAGAAGATTGGTCCGGAGTTGCGTCGACGAATCACCGAGTGGACGGAAGCGCAGCCTTCCAAACAAACCATGGGACAGGGCGACAGCGACAGAAGAGGAAATGGACCGCGGGATCTGGAACAAACTATGCGTGCGTGGGAAGCAGGCGCGGCTGTGGATTGGAGCTTCGCTTTTGCAAATGGCGGCAGCGTAGTCGATCTCCCGCCATACCCTTTCCAGGGATCTCGATACTGGTTAAGTTCGGCAAAGAGCGTCCGGAGTGAAAGCACAGACCCGTTACCAAAAGATTGGCTGTATTCGATCGACTGGAGAGAGA
The DNA here is from genome assembly GCA_963725225.1 of uncultured Acidobacteriaceae bacterium. Classification (GTDB taxonomy): domain Bacteria; phylum Acidobacteriota; class Terriglobia; order Terriglobales; family Acidobacteriaceae; genus Silvibacterium. Next base: position 102,743 of record CAVRXY010000002.1, on the reverse strand, counting down.
AATCTTTAAGCCGGCTTCCACCCGATCAGGCGTCAAAGCCGATCACCTGGCTTCTCGTTCATTCCGGAGAACGTTTCGCCGAAAGGCTTGCGGAGGCGGGTCGGCAGGGCGGAGACAAGGTCGTCGAGGTGCAGCGTGGAAAGGATTGCTCATGGCAAACGACAGGTGCTGCCGTATCTGTAAAAGGCTTTGCGGAGAGCCTGAATCATCTGTTTGCCGAGCTGACAGAGGCGGGGATAAGACCGCAGCACGCGGTGTATATTACCGGCGATCAGAGCGCAACTGATACGGTCGCACAATCCATGGAGTTAGCCCAGGTTGTGATTGCGAGCGGCACCCCGCTCAAACTTTGGTTTGTCACGAAGGGCGCCAGGGCCGATGAAAAATCTGAGCTGGCATTCCGTTCGTCGCAAGCTGCCATCCGGGGGTTCAGCCGCGTGTTGGGCCTGGAACATCCTGAACATTCTGGCGGAGTGATTGAGGTAGACGCGGACAGCGTTTCGCACCCGAGCGCTGTACGTGACGAGATCATGCGAGCAACTGGAGAGGATAGGGTGTCGTTGCGGCAGGGTAGACGATTTGTAGCCAGGCTACGCCGTGAAGATCTTGCGGCAGACGCTGAGCCCCTGAAACTCAAGGCGGACAGAAGCTACCTCGTTACCGGCGCTTTCGGCCGGCTTGGAATGGAGATTGCCTCATGGCTGGTTCTTAACGGAGCTCGTCATCTGGTGCTTGTTGGCCGCAGAGATCCCGTTGAGATCGGCAATCCCGAGCTAACGAGGCGGCTTGAAAACTGGAAGGAGCAGGGCGTCGCTCTGATTGCCGAAGCCTGCGACGTGTCGGATGAATTGCAGGTGCGCGAGTTGCTCTCCAGGATTGAGAATGGGCGATCTCTTGCCGGCTTAATTCATGCCGCGGCCGGCGTACGATTCGGTTCGATCGTAAACACCTCAAGGGAGGATGTGGAACTCGCTTTTCGTGCCAAAGTTGAGGGAGCTCAAGTGCTGGATCGCTGCACGCGTCAAATTAAGCTTGATTTCTTTGTCCTCTTTGGCTCGGCTGCAGCCACGATTGGATTGCGGGATGGGTCCCTGTACGCAGCGGCCAACGGCTGTCTCGATTCGATCGTGGTTGACAGGCGAAAGTCGGATCTTCCAGCCCTTTGTGTGGAGTGGGGTTCATGGGAGTCGCCCCGCGATGGGCAGCTGGAACTCGTGGAACGCTCCGGATTTGTTGCGATGAAAGCCCCCAAAGCGTTAAGCCTGTTGGGTGCACTGATTGCTTCCCGCCAGACATCGAGCCTTGTTGCCGATATTGATTGGAGCATATTGGGTCCCGCGCTCGAGTTAAGGGGGGGGCAGGCGCTCGTAGACGACTTGATCGCTCCGCATATTTCACAGCCGAAGCCGACGACGCTTCGAACAATTCCAGCGTGGCTGGATGAATTGGGGGAGTTGCCTGTTCGGGAGCGAAAGCTTCGTCTTCTGGATTTTGTGGGGGAAGAAGTGCGAAAGGTCTTCGGAATGGCGCCGGAAGATCCTTTGGATGAGAGTCGAGGACTCTTTCAAGCAGGCATGAATTCTCTGATGAGCGTAAGCCTGAAGCGGGCTCTCGAAGCCAGGACGGGTTTGCGGCTACCGGGAACGCTTACGTTCACTTATCCGACGATTGAGGCGATTGCGGTATTCCTGGAAGAAACACTGTTTCCATCCTCCGTTGCCGAGAACGAAGAAGAAATGCCTTCCGAAAAACAAGATGAGTTCTCTACTTCGGTTGCCGAAATGAATGAATCAGAAACCAATGCCGCGATCGCTGCTGAACTTGCCGCGATTCAGCAGAAGTTTGGAGCATTTTGAAGATGCCTAAGGACGCTGGGGCCTTATCGGTCGAAAAAGCGATGCTTCTCGCAATGCGAGCGCTTCGGCAGCGGGTGGAAGAACTGGAAGCCGCGTCGCGTGAGCCGATTGCCATTGTCGGAATGGCTTGTCGTTTCCCTGGTGGCGTGAATACGCCTGACGACTACTGGAATCTGTTGGAACAAAAACGGCATGCGGTCAGCGAGATTCCAAGTCAAAGAATGGCATTGGATACAATTTTCGATTCCAACCAGCAGACTCCCGGGAAAACATATAGCCGCTCGGCTGGAATGCTGGATTCTCCCGGAGATTTTGATCCGGAATTCTTCGGTATTTCTCGACGCGAAGCCGTCAGTATGGATCCGCAGCAGCGGCTTCTGCTGGAAGCGAGCTGGGAGGCTCTGGAGAGCGCGGGCATCGACCCGAAGGGGCTCGCTGGACAGGATGTAGGCGTGTTCGTCGGTATCAGCACTTCGGAATACGCACAGCTTCTGCAAAAGATCAGACCACGTGAGGAATTGGGTGCCTATGTTCTGCAGGGTTCGGCCCTGAATGCGGCGGCTGGGCGTCTCTCATATTTCTACGGCCTGAACGGTCCATCTCTGGCGATTGACACCGCATGCTCCTCTTCTTTGGTAGCGGTCGACCGCGCGTGCCGAAGCTTGCGTGAAGGCGAAACAAGGCTTGCCATTGCCGCCGGGGTGAACATCCTGGTTTCTCCCGAATCGCTGATCATTGCTTCGCAATGGGGCATGCTTTCTCCCTCTGGTATATGTCGATCATTTTCCAGTGGAGCGGATGGCTTTGTGCGGGGCGAGGGTTGCGGGGTGTTGTTGTTGAAGCGGTTGGGGGAGGCGCGGGATTCCGGAGACCGGATCTTGGGCTTGATTGTGGGTTCGGCGGTGAACCAGGACGGAGCGTCGAGCGGGTTGACGGTACCGAACGGATTGGCGCAGCAGTCGTTGTTGCGTGCGGCGCACCGTCGAGCGGGGATCGAAGCCTGGCAGGTGGGCTATGTGGAGGCTCATGGAACGGGCACGGCGCTGGGCGACCCGATCGAAGCCGAAGCGCTGGGTGCGGTGTTTGGCGATCGGGGCGAAGGTGGGAGCAAGCTTCTGATCGGTTCGGTGAAGACCAACGTGGGTCATTTGGAGTCTGCGGCGGGAGTGGCGGGTCTGATCAAGGTGGTGCTGGGCTTGCAGCAGGGAGTGATTCCCGGTCAGCTGCACTGGAGCGGTCCGAGCGAGCATGTTCGCTGGAGCGAGTTGCCGCTGGAGGTGGTGACGGAGTCGCGGGAGTGGGCGCCGATCGGTGGTCGTCGGATTGGGGGGGTGAGTTCGTTTGGTTTCAGCGGAACCAACGCGCACGTGGTGGTGGAGAGCTGGGAAGAGGATCGAGCCTGGGAGCCGGAGTCCGAGCCGCGAGAAGAGGTATTGGTAGTCACGGGGCGGACGGAAGCGGCGCTGCGGGAGCAGGCGGGGCGGTACGCGAAGTTTCTGGAGGCGAGCGGATCGGGCTGGAGTGAGATCTGCTGGACGGCGGCGGTGGGCCGTGCGGTGTTTGGCGAGCGGCTGGCGGTGGTGGCGTGGAGCAAGGCGGAAGCAGCGGAGAAGCTGCGGGAGTGGCTGCGAGGAGACAGCGTGTCTGGAGTTCACGGCGGTCATGTGAGTGTGGGCCGGCGTGCGTCGGATGCGGTACTGGGCGGGGAAGCGTCAGCCGCCGAGGTAGCTGCGGGTTTTGTGCAGGGCGAGTCGATTGCCTGGGTGGAGCGCAAGGGAGATCGGAAGCTGCGTCGAGTGAGTCTGCCGACATATGCGTTCCAACGGGAGCGCTACTGGATCGAGAGCGGCGAGGCCCCCGTCGAGCGGGAGCAGGGGGAGCGTACGGGCCGGGGTCTTCTGGGCAGTCGGTTGGGAACGGCCGGAGTTGCCGGTCAGTACGAGACGCATCTGCGCGAGGCGAGCTGGATCGGCGAGCACCGGGTGCAGGGCCGGGCAGTGCTTCCGGCGACCGGGCATGTGGAGCTGATGCTGGAGGCAGGAGCGGAAGTACTGGGATCGGGCTGTGAGTTGGAGGATGTGGTATTCGAGGCTCCGCTGACGATCGCAGGCGAGCGCCGTGCGCAGACGGTGGTGGAGCAGGCGACGGGGGATCGGAGCCGGGTGCGGGTATATGCCGAGCAGCCGGGGGGCGAGTGGGAGCGCGTGTCGGAGGGCTGGCTGCGGCGGGGAGCGGGCCAGCTTGCGGAGCCGGTGCCGGTGGAGCAGATGCAGGGGCGTCTGGACCCGATAGCGGATGTGGAGCGGTTCTACGCGGAGCTGGGCGGGCGTGGGCTGGAGTTCGGGAAGCGATTTCGCGGCTTGCAGCGGGCGTGGATGGGGGACGGCGAGGCGCTGGGCGAGATCGTGGCGCCTGCGATGGAAACCGAGGGATGGGAGCTGTCGCCGTGGTGGCTGGACGCGTGTCTGCAGGTGGCGGGTCTGGCGCTGGATCGAGAGGCGGAGCGCGATGGAGCCGACCAGCGGGAGTTGTACCTGCCGCAGAGTGTCGACGGCTGGAGGTCTACGGACAGCCGGGAGAGCGCAGCTGGAGCCACGTCACGCTGCGCCGTCTGGACGCCGAGACCCTCTCGGCCAGCCTCACCGTCACCGACTCCCTCGGCGCTCCATTGCTCCGCCTCTCCAACCTCCGCTTCCGTAAATACACGCTAAAGAAAAAGAACCTGGCCATTTGCGCAATCGATTGGATCGAAGCACAACATGTAACAGAAGCAGTGCCATTCAAAGGACATTGGATAATCGTATCCGCAGACGACTTTGGCACAGAAGTGTGCAGGCAGCTCGAGAAAAGAAGTGCAGGCTGTTCCTTGCTTTCACCTCTGAACGTCAGCGAGCTGAGCGGATGTCGTGACGCTCTGCGCAACATCGTCAACATGCACGGAGAAATCGAAGGTGTGCTCGATCTGAGTTTAGCCGGAGCAGTGGACCTTACCCTGCTGGAATCAGAGAGCGATGAACGGCATAATCCGCTAGCGCTTGATGGCTGCCTTTCTATACTTCAGGCTCTTCTCCTGGAACAGGTCAATCCCCCGCGAGGCCTGAGGCTGATTACACGAAAAGCACGGGAAACAGAAGACCTTTCGGTGTCGGTAGGAGGGTGTGCGATCCAGGCACTGCGACGCACCGCCGTGCTGGAGTTTCCAGAACTCGCGATACAGCATCTCGATCTCGATCGGCAAACACAAGCGATTGACCTGCTGCACACTCTAACCCTGGTGAATGATCCCGAGGTCATATTGCGTCGCAATCGCTTATATGTCCCGCGGCTCAGAGAACGAACCTCAGCCTCTTCGTCGGACGAAAAGAATGTTGAACTTGTTCCCGCGGAGAGCGGTCTAATCGAAGACCTCAGGATTAGTTCTACTCAACGCCAGGCGCCTAAGGACAACGAGGTGGAAATTGCAGTCCATGCGCACGGGATAAATTTTCGCGACGTTATGAATTCGCTGGGAATGTTGCCGGGGACGGCACAGCGATTGGGAGGCGAGTGCGCGGGAGTTGTAGTGAATGCCGGATCATTGAGCGGATTTAAGCGCTGGCGCGTGTGTCTTTGCCTTTGCGCCGGCCAGCTTCAAGCAATTCGTGACAGTGCAAAGTGCGAATGTTATGGAAGTGCCCGAGGGGCTGAGCATGGAGCAGGCGGCGGCGCTGCCGGTGGCGTATCTCACGGCACTCTATGGACTGGATCGCCTTGCGAATCTGCAACGAGGCGATAGAGTCCTAATTCATTCCGCCGCAGGAGGCTTGGGATTAGCTGCCGTCAACGTAGCCAAGGCACGGGGCGCGGAGATATACGCGACCGCAGGGAACGAGGAAAAGCGCGCCTACCTGCGGTCGCTCGGAGTTCAATATGTGTTGCCTTCGCGTACAGAAGAGTTTGCCGATGAAGTGATGCGTCTGACCAAGGGGCTAGGCGTGGACATTGTTTTGAATTCGCTGACCGGTGTTCTGGCGGAGAAGACGCTGTCGATCGTATCGAAGGGCGGCTGTTTTCTGGAGGTCGGCAAGCGAAATACTCTTGCGGCTGATGTAGTTAAACGCGTACGTCCGGACGTTCGTCATTTCGTCTATGACTTCGGACAGGTGGCAGCGACCGATCCTTCTCTGGTTCCAGCTTTGCTCAAAGAAATGCTGGATTCGATGAGCGGCAGGAGAAATGTCGCCGCTACCAGTAATTGAGTTCAGCTGATCCCAAAGAAGCCTTTCGCTATATGGCGCAGGCTCGCCACATAGGAAAGGTCGTTGTCTCGCGGACGGATACAGCCAACACAATCTGGCCGCTGAGACCGAATCGTGACGCCACCTATCTGATCACGGGTGGGTACGGTGCCCTTGGGCTGCTCTTTGCCGAAATGCTGGTAGATCGTGGTGCACGTCATCTCGTCTTAATCGGACGAAACGACCCAAGCGCAAGTGGACAGGAAGCGATCGAGCGAATGCGGGCCCGCGGTGCGGACGTCAAGTTAGTTAGAGCTGATGTGAGTGATCGAGGTGCGATGGAATGTGTCTTTCAAAACATTCCGGCCTCGAAGCCTATCAAGGGAGTTGTGCATGCTGCGGGCGTGCTCGAAGATCACAGTCTGCTGGAGCAAAATCCTGCGACTCTTTGTAAGGTCATGCCGCCGAAATGGCTGGGAGCGTGGAATCTTCACAGGCTGACGAGTCATTACGACCTCGACTTCTTCGTACTGTTCTCTTCAGCCGCCGTGACGCTGGGCTCGCCCGGCCAGACAAACTATGCTATTGCGAATGCAATGCTGGATGCGCTGGCAACCTATCGCCGCAGTCTTGACCTCCCGGCGTTGAGCATTCAATGGGGCCCGTGGCGCTCTGCGGGAATGACCGAGAAGCTTAAGACAGAGCCATCGAATATTGGATTGGGACGCATTGAGCCTGCCGACGGCTTCGCCGCGCTCGAGACATTGCTTGCCAGTGAAGAAACAGTTGCCGCCGTATTACCCGTTCTTTCATGGAAGAGACTCATCAATAGCAGGCCCGCAGGCACGTCATCCTTGTTCAGCATGTTGGCGGAAACAGATAATCACCCGCCGAAGGGAGATAGAGAGGACAATCATCAGGACTTCTGTCAGGCTCTGCTGAGTGCTGCTGCTGAAGATCGCCGCGCAATGCTGATGGAACATTTGCGGGAGCAAACCGTGCAGATCCTGTCCCTCCCCCCACACGTCAAGATCGATCACGATGAAGCTCTCCACGACCTGGGATTGGATTCGCTGATGGCGGTTGAATTGCGGAACGCCTTAATGACGTCCTTGTGCAGGCAACTATCTCCGACAATGGTGCTGGATTACCCGACATTGCGCACGCTGACAGATTTCTTGCTGGCTGAGATCTCAGAAGGTCGGAGACCCTCGAATGCCGCAGACGGAGTCTCGGAGGACGTAAGCGCGATGAGCGACGCTGAGGCAGAAACCTTATTGCTGGCGGAACTTGGAGAACGAGGCTATGGCGCAGGCCAATAATTCATTGCCATCGGCAGGACAGGGAGTGGATGAACTCTCGTCGGTCAAGCGTGCGCTCGTTGAGATCCGCAGGCTACGCGCAGAACTGGATGCATCCCGCCGCGGTCATGCTGAGCCGGTGGCCATCATAGGATTGGCGCTGCGTCTGCCTGGCGGAGTGACGAGCCCCGAACGCTTCTGGAAGGCCTTAGCCGAGGGAGAGGATCTCGTCACCACCATACCGCCGGAACGATGGGATGCTCGGGCATATTGGAGCTCGGACGCACAACTGCCGGGTACGATGTACGACATTCACGGAGGCTTCTTATCCGATATCGATGCCTTTGACGCCGACTTCTTTGGAATCCATTCGCGCGAGGCGGCGAGCATGGATCCGCAGCAGCGCATTTTGCTGGAACTGACCTGGGAAGCTCTGGAACGGGCGATGATCGATCCTCTCAGCCTTATGAATACGCAGACGGGAATCTATCTCGGACTGAGTAACGCCGATTACGCTCGGCTGCTGACCGAACACGCGGCCGAAATCGACGGCTACACAGGGGTGGGAGCAGCAGCCAGCATCGCCGCAGGGCGCATTGCTTATTTCCTGGGAACTCATGGCCCTGCGATGGTCGTCGACACGGCCTGCTCCTCCTCGTTGGTGGCTGTGCATCAGGCTGTTCAAAGTCTTCGGCGAGGAGAAACGGACCTTGCGATTGTGGGGGCGGCGAATCTGATTCTGTCTCCGGATATGAATATCTGTTTTTCCCGGACTGGGATGGTGTCTTCGCAGGGGCGCTGCAAGACGTTCGATGCGTCTGCGGACGGCTACGTACGCGCCGAGGGCTGCTGCGTCATCGTTATGAAACGTCTGGCAGATGCACTCCGCGATGGCGATCAGGTTATGGCGAGTGTTCGCGGTACTGCTGTGAATCAAGACGGGCGCAGCGCAGGAATTACAGCTCCCAATGGCCCTGCTCAGGAAGCGGTGATGAGGGCGGCCCTTCGTGATGCGGAATTGGAACCTGACGCGGTCGACTATATTGAGGCTCACGGCACTGGAACGCCACTCGGTGATCCGATGGAGGTCCAGGCAATTGGAACCGTTTATGGATCGGGGCGAAGCTCGGATTCTCCGCTCCGTATTGGATCGGTGAAGACGAACCTGGGACACACTGAGGCCACCGCCGGTTTGACGAGTCTGATCAAAGTTGTCTTGATGATGCAGCCGGCCGGCGGAATTGCGCCGCATCTTCACTTCAAGCAACCGAGCCCGCAGATTGACTGGCAGAGCTGGCACCTCGAGGTGCCTCAGCGGCTGATTCCATGGAGCCGGAACGGCGCTACTCGATATGCGGGAGTTAGTTCATTCGGTTTCAGCGGAACGAATGCGCACCTCATTTTGAGTTCGGTTGAAGATCCGGCTGAAGCCGACGAAACCAGACCGGACGTTGCCCCCTGTCCCCCGGAAGAATCGTTACTGTGCCTTTCTGCGGACAACGAAGAATCATTAGGTGTTCTTGCCGAGCGATATGTCGGATTCTTGCGACAGAGTAAGAACAGGTTCGCAGATATATGTCACGCGGCCGCGACAGGTCGTGCGAAGCTTTCGCATCGTCTCGCACTTACCACAGATAATTCAGAAAATGCCGCAGAGATGCTTGAACAATGGCTTTCTGGACATCCGGTTGCGGGATTGATGACGGGTGCGCCGGACAGACCCGGACAAATGGCGCCGTCGATGGAAAGGGACGGGATACTGGAGCAGATTCAGAAGGAATTCGTCGAGGGCGGACCATTGCGCCATATTGGGCGGCTGTCATCCGATGTGGGGCGCAGGATCGATCTGCCGATATATCCGTTTCGGCGCAAGCGCTTTTGGTTCGGTGCTCCACCACGCTTGAAGCGCCAAAGACAGTGCGAAGCCGCCTGGCAAGCCTTGCGAATGGAAGCGGAACGGCAAAGCCAGCAAGGTCCGCTTGGTTGGAGTCCCGCCGGTTACTCCGAGAGATGGAGGGCATTGGAAAGGCTGACGCGAGCCCATGCGCAAAACGTGCTGGTCGCTGCGGGCGCTTTCGCCGACGGAATGTCATTGACTGCTCATGAAGTGCTCCAGCGGTGCGGCTTTCAGCCCATCTATCTCAACCTGGTGCGGCGCTGGTTGTATGGTCTCGTGGCAGCGGGAACGCTCGTCCAAACAAATGGAAGCTTTCGGCCGGTTGGGGCTCTTCAGCCGGTGAGCCTTGAACATTATTGGGAGGATGTGGCGCGATTGTTGGCGGACGACCCCGGTGCGGTGGCTTATTTGAGGCACTGCGGGATATTACTCGGCGATGTCTTGGCCGGGCGTAAAAGCGCCCTGGAAACTTTATTCCCGGATGGTTCGTTTGCTTTGGCCGAGGGCCTCTACGAAAGCAGTGTCGAGGCGAGATACTTCAATCCCATTGTCGCTTCCGCTCTTCGGGCAATAGTTCAAGGCTTGGGAAAACGGCGTAATGTGCGCATTCTCGAACTCGGTGGCGGCACCGGCGGAACCACTTCGGCGGTGCTCCCCTTGCTGCCCGCTCGGCAGGTGGAGTACTGGTTCACAGATGTCTCTGAGCTCTTCCTCAACAGAGCACGACGAAAGTTCGGGGAATACGGCTATGTCCATTACGCGCGTCTCGACGTCGATCGCTCGATTGAAGAGCAGGGGTTCGCGCCGGGTATGTTCGACGCCGTGGTGGCCGCAAATGTCGTCCATGCGGCGCGCAATCTTGAATCTGCTCTCCACCGCATCAAGGCTCTGCTGTCAGCAGATGGTGTGCTGGTTTTGTTGGAGACCACACACCATCACTCATGGTTCGACATGTCTACGGGGCTGATCGAAGGCTGGCAACACTTCGAGGATTCTGATAGGCGAGAACATCCGCTGCTTACACCTGAGCAATGGCGCGGCGTCTTGGAGCGCACGGGATTCGAGGACATGATGGAGCTTCCGGCTTTCGGATCGCCAGCTGCGACTCTCGGACAGCACGTTCTGCTGGCCAGGTCCAGAAAAAACCTCCGAAATCCGGTCTCAAGGCGAGATCGAGTCGAAGGCTTCCGTACTGCAGCAAGAAGCGCGACAGGCGATGCTGCAGGCCTCTCTACCGGAAGACGGGCAAAGCGCTTTAGCGGGGGACTTGCGGTCTCTTCCTCAGGAAAAGCGTGAAGATGCGGTGTCCCTGCTCGTAAGAGAGACGATCTGCTTTGTCTTTCAACTGGATATCCGCCCAGAGAACCTGACTGATCGGGATCGTCTAAGCGATCTTGGAATGGATTCTCTGATTGCTCTTGAACTGCGAGGTGAATTGTCGAAGAAGCTGGGGTTGGGCACGAGAATTCCATCGACCATTGCCTTTGATACAGGAACAGTCGGGGAGTTGGTGCGTGCGTTAGCGGCGCTGTTGGTGTCACAAACGGGCAAGCCGGCGTCGTTGAACGCTTCTGGTGAACAGCCAGCTAGTCTTTGGAAAACGGAGCGGGGACATGTAACAGCCGAGCAATTGCAAACGATGTCTGAGGAAGACGTGGAAAAACTTCTGACCGAACGGCTAAGCAGACGATGAGCGAAGCCGCAAAATTCGACGAGAGCAATAGATCGCTCTCCCCTTTGAAGCGAGCGTTTCTCGCTTTGGAACGCGCAGAGGCGCGCATTCAGGAATTAGAAGACGGTCGGGCGGAGCCGATTGCCATTGTTGGGATGGGTTGCCGTATTCCTGGCGATGAAGATGGGATCGATGGCTATTGGCGGCTCCTGGAAGCACAGCGGTCGGCAGTAGGTGACGGGGTAGAGAGGCGCTTCTCTGGCTTGTTAGGCGACAACCAGTTGCCCCAGGCGGCGCGCCGGGCAGCGTTGCTGGAGCGTGTAGACCTTTTTGATCCGAGGCATTTTGGGATTTCTCCACGAGAGGCCGTCGGGATGGATCCACAGCAGCGGCTTCTGCTGGAAGCGAGCTGGGAGGCTCTGGAGAGCGCGGGCATCGATCCGTTCTCGGTCTACCAGTCATCTACCGGGGTTTACGTAGGCATCTCCTCGCATGATTATGCCCAGTTGCAGTTGCGGGCTGGCGGAATCGAAAAGATCGATCCTCACTTTGCTTCGGGTGCTGCGCAGAGTGTTGCCGCAGGGCGCATCTCCTATGTCTTAGGGTTGAACGGTCCATCTCTGGCGATTGACACCGCATGCTCCTCTTCTCTAGTAGCAGTGCATCTGGCGTGCGAAGCTCTGCGTCGTGGCGAGTGCAATGCAGCGCTCGCCGGAGGCGTCAATCTTATTCTTTCCCCCGAGCCATCCATCGCGTTCGCACAAGCGGGCATGCTTTCTCCCACCGGTACATGTCGATCATTTTCCAGTGGAGCGGATGGCTTTGTGCGGGGCGAGGGTTGCGGGGTGTTGTTGTTGAAGCGGTTGCGGGAGGCGCGTGCGTCCGGAGACCGGATCTTGGGCTTGATTGTGGGTTCGGCGGTGAACCAGGACGGAGCGTCGAGCGGGTTGACGGTACCGAACGGATTGGCGCAGCAGTCGTTGTTGCGTGCGGCGCACCGTCGAGCGGGGATCGAAGCCTGGCAGGTGGGCTATGTGGAGGCGCATGGAACGGGCACGGCGCTGGGCGACCCGATCGAAGCCGAAGCGCTGGGTGCGGTGTTTGGCGATCGGGGCGAAGGCGGGAGCAAGCTTCTGATCGGCTCGGTGAAGACCAACGTGGGTCATTTGGAGTCTGCGGCGGGAGTGGCGGGTCTGATCAAGGTGGTGCTGGGCTTGCAGCACGGAGTGATTCCCGGTCAGCTGCACTGGAGCGGTCCGAGCGAGCATGTTCGCTGGAGCGAGTTGCCGCTGGAGGTGGTGACGGAGTCGCGGGAGTGGGCGCCGATTGGTGGTCGTCGGATTGGGGGGTGAGTTCGTTTGGCTTCAGCGGAACCAACGCGCACGTGGTGGTGGAGAGCTGGGAAGAGGATCGAGCCTGGGAGCCGGAGTCCGAGCCGCGAGAAGAGGTATTGGTAGTCACGGGGCGGACGGAAGCGGCGCTGCGGGAGCAGGCGGGGCGGTACGCGGAGTTTCTGGAGGCGAGCGGGTCGGGCTGGAGTGAGATCTGCTGGACGGCGGCGGTGGGCCGTGCGGTGTTTGGCGAGCGGCTGGCGGTGGTGGCGTGGAGCAAGGCGGAAGCAGCGGAGAAGCTGCGGGAGTGGCTGCGCGGAGACAGCGTGTCTGGAGTTCACGGCGGTCATGTGAGTGTGGGCCGGCGTGCGTCGGGTGCGGTACTGGGCAGGGCAGCGTCAGCCGCCGAGGTAGCTGCGGGTTTTGTGCAGGGCGAGTCGATTGACTGGGCGGAGCGCAAGGGAGATCGGAAGCTGCGTCGAGTGAGTCTGCCGACGTATGCGTTCCAACGGGAGCGCTACTGGATCGAGAGCGGGGAAGCCCCCGTCGAGCGGGAGCAGGGGGAGCGTACGGGCCGCGGTCTTCTGGGCAGTCGGTTGCGAACGGCCGGAGTTGCCGGTCAGTACGAGACGCATCTGCGCGAGGCGAGCTGGATCGGCGAGCACCGGGTGCAGGGCCGGGCAGTGCTTCCGGCGACCGGGCATGTGGAGCTGATGCTGGAGGCGGGAGCGGAAGTACTGGGATCGGGCTGTGAGTTGGAGGATGTGGTATTCGAGGCTCCGCTGGCGATCGCAGGCGAGCGCCGTGCGCAGACGGTGGTGGAGCAGGCGACGGGGGATCGGAGCCGGGTGCGGGTGTATGCCGAGCAGGCGGGGGGCGAGTGGGAGCGCGTGTCGGAGGGCTGGCTGCGGCGGGGTGCGGGCCAGCTTGCGGAGCCGGTGCAGGTGGAGCAGATCCAGGGGCGTCTGGAACCGGTAGCGGATGTGGAGAGGTTCTACGCGGAGCTGGGCGGGCGCGGGCTGGAGTTCGGGGAGCGATTTCGCGGCTTGCAGCGGGCGTGGATGGGGGACGGCGAGGCGCTGGGCGAGATCGTGGCGCCTGCGATGGAAACCGAGGGATGGGAGCTGTCGCCGTGGTGGCTGGACGCATGCCTGCAGGTGGCGGGTCTGGCGCTGGATCGAGAGGCGGAGGGCGATGGAGCCGGCCAGCGGGAGTTGTACCTGCCGCAGAGTGTGGAGCGGCTGGAGGTCTACGGACAGCCGGGAGAGCGCAGCTGGAGCCACGTCACGCTGCGCCGGCTGGATGCCGACACCCTCTCGGCCAACCTCACCGTCACCGACTCCCTCGGCTCGCCACTGCTCCGCTTCTCCAGCCTCCGCTTCCGTAAATACAAAGCAGAGAAAAAAAACCTGGCCTCATTGATGTACCGCCTTGATTGGCAGCCGGCGGAGCTGGAGAGCGAGAAGGAACAAGCCGCAATTCAAGACGTAGTCATTGAACTTGAAGAGAAGATGGAGCAATGGAGCCAGACAGAAGCCGTTGCAGACTACAACCATTTCTTTAGTCAGCTGGAAGAGCTCTCAGCAGACTATATCCTTCAGGCCTTTCGACAGTTGGGATGGCCAGAAACGGGCGTCTCTCGCTCCTGGAGTGAACAAGCATTACAGGATCGCTGGAAGATTATTCCTCAACATCAGCGTCTACTGCATCGCCTGCTTGAGATCGCGGTTGAGACCGGTGCCGTCCATCGCAGTGAAGATGGTCTTTGCTTTGGATCTGAGGCAAAGCCAATTGAATCAAATCGAATCACGGACCTTAGACGAAGATTTCCATTCGGAAACACTGAACTCGACCTGGTTGTCCGCTGCGGTGAATCTCTCGCTGCAGTTTTGACCGGAAAAGCAGACGGTAGGGAGCTTCTCTTTCCGGGCGGTGAGAGTGACGCAATGAGCCGGCTTTACCGAGACTCTGTGCCTGCGCGACTCTACAACCAGATGGTAGCTGAGATGGTGGCTCGGATTGTGGGCGCTCACGCCGATACAACCGTTCGCATCCTCGAAGTGGGTGGTGGAACCGGGGCGACAACGCAATATGTGCTCGATGCAATTCGATCTATCAGCAAGACTCCTTCAGAGTATGTGTTTACGGATATTTCGTCCGCTCTGGTAAGGCGGGCAGGCAACAATTTCGGAGACAATGCGTTCTTTCGCGCGAATGTTTTTGATCTGGACGCGAGAGCCGAGCGGCCAGAACATCAACGGAGCATTCTCAGTCATAATCGCTGTGAATGTCCTGCATGCCACTGCCGACCTCTCCGCGACGCTCGACCGGCTGAAACCTTTGCTTGCCGCTGATGGTGTGTTGATTCCAGTTGAGGTTACCGGAAAGCAGAGGTGGGCGGATATAACGGTCGGACTACTGGATGGATGGTGGAGTTATACAGATGGTCGCGTCCGTCCCGACTATCCCACCCTGAAAAGCGGCGCGTGGCAGCCGCTGCTTGAGAGTGCAGGCTTTCAGAAGGTAGTAATGCTACCACGAACCCCCAATCAGCTCTCGATTTTTGGGCGGCAGGAACTCATCGTAGCCACGGATCTTTCCAAATCCAAGCGAATGTTGGTCGTTGGAAGTGGGGATTTGGCCTCCGAAGTGATGCTGCATCTCCGGAGGCGAGATGTCCTGGCCGATTCCGTAGATGCCAATGAACTGGCAAACACGCTTCTTACCTCAGTTGCGTTGGAAGCTGTCGTTTGGGTGGCAGATCAAGGTGAAGGCTTCAATAAAGTACCTGCGGACGATGCTTCCAGTGCGGTCGAGATCTCAATCCGCTCTCTACTTACCACGGCACAGGCGTTGATCGCGCACAGGGCGCACCCCTCCCCGCGGCTCTACGTTGTCACCGCGGGAGCCTGTGCAATTGGGCCTGAGTCCCCGAGGATTCAGGTCGCAGATACACCACTGATAGGTCTTGCGGCCGGCATCGCAGCTGAGAGGCCGGAGTTATGCTGCACACGACTTGATTGCGATGCTGAAGAAGGAAAACGCGACGCAGCGCGAGTTGTTGCCGAAGTTCTGTCGGACGGAGACGATCGATGGGTTGGCTGGCGATCGGGGAAGCGCCATGTCGCAAGACTCCGGAGAGCGCAGGCATCGAAGACCGAAGAGGCACCGTCGGAACGAGAGCAGCTCAGAGCGGGGTCCGGAATCGACGCTCTGGAATACATATCCACTCCGCGAAGGGACCTCCAGCCAGATGAGGTGGAGATCGACGTTCACTCAACCGCCGTTAATTTTCGCGATGTACTGCAGTCACTCGGCGTTGTGAATCTCGACTCACCGCTCGGGACAGATTGCGCCGGAGTCATTCTCCGCACCGGGAGGTCGGTTACCGACCTTGTGCCGGGTGATGAAGTAGTTGCCATCACACCAGGATGCTTCGCAAGTCATGCGATCGCGCGGCGAGCGCTCGTCGTGAGAAAGCCGGAGACGCTGTCTTTTGGGGACGCAGCTGCACAGAGCATTGCTTATCTAACTGCCGACTACTGCCTGCGCGAAATTGCACAAGTCCGCAGAGGAGAGCGTGTTCTCATTCATGCAGCCGCCGGCGGGGTAGGACTGGCGGCGGTCTATCTATGCATGAGGGCCGGAGCTGAACTGCTGGCAACTGCTGGAAGCGAACGGAAGCGTGCCTTCTTGAGAAGTCTCGGCGTGAAGCGCGTGTACGATTCCCGCTCGCGGGAGTTCGCCGAAGAAATATCCGACGGCGTTGACATTGTCCTCAATTCGCTGGCGGGTGAGGCGATCGACGATGGTTTGGCACTGCTCAGGGCAGGAGGACGATTCATCGAATTGGGTAAGACAGACTTGCGCGATCGTGAGTCCGTGGAAAAGAGATGGCCTGGAGTGCGATATCTTCCCGTGGATCTTACACCGCATATTGCCGCCAATGCGCCTTGGGTAGGCGAGCGATTGGCGGTGCTTCTCAAGGAGATCTCAGCAGGGGACCTTCCCGCGTTGCCAGTTACGGTTTTCGATTCCAGCGAGGCGAAGGATGCGTTCCGCTGTATGGCCCGAGCAGAACATATTGGCCGGATTGTCGTACAGAGAAAAGCAAAGCAGCGGTTTACAGGCTCTCATTTAATCACGGGTGGCATGCGTGGTATTGGTCTGAGTCTGGCAGAGTGGCTGGTTGAGAATGGAGTCCGCGATCTAGTTTTGGTGGGGCGTCGTGCACCTGACGAAGCAGCGCGTCATTTGATCGCACGGTTTGAAACGAAAGGTGTAGCAGTCAAGACTGTTCAGGGCGATATCGCCGATCCGCGAGTCGCGCGTGAAGCAGTTCGATTGGCAGGAGAAAATCTTCGAGGGGTGTGGCACGGCGCGGGTGTGCTCGAGAATGCTTCCCTCGAACGCCAATCGTGGGACGTTGTTCATACCGTCTTGAGGCCAAAGCTTGATGGTGCGTGGAATCTGCACGTCCTGACTCTTGCGAAGCAGCTGGAGTTCTTCGTGTTGTTTTCCTCGTGGGCGTCAATTGACGGAGCCCCCGGGCAGATTAATCACAGCGCAGCCAATGCCTTTCTGGACGGCCTGGCTCACTTGCGCCGAACGAATGGACTGCCGGGTCTGAGTGTGAATTGGGGAGCCTGGGGGGATGTCGGGTCTGCCGCAGGCGACAAAGTACAACGCCAACTCGCGCGTTCGGGCATGGAAACGATGCCGCCGAAAGATGCATTAGAAACGCTGCGTCTTGCACTGTCCTTCCCTGATGCGCAGATCGCGATTGCAGCGATCCGCTGGCCTCAATATCTCGCGCAGCGGCGGGACAGCGGTGCATTTTACGAAAGCCTGGCGTCCGACTATGACTCCCGCACCAAGGTACAGACCACGCAGAACCATTCGATCTCACTCGGCCGTCATCGGAACGAATCGGGAGGCCTTCTCGGTGGAAGCTCTGCCCTGGAAGAGATTCGTGCGTTGCCCGCAGTCTCTCGCAATGCCGCTCTAATTCGGAAGGTGGCTGAGGTACTTCGCAGGACTCTCGGAATAAGGGAAGACGAAGAGATCGATCGCGATCTGCCATTCAGCGCGCTCGGGATGGACTCCTTGCTTGCCATTGAATTGCGCAATACCCTCTCCGGACTTTTTCACAGTCAATTTCCGTCGACCATTCTTTTTGATCATCCGACGCTGCGAACGCTGGCCCTTTATCTGGAGAAAGAGTTATTCACCGTCGATCGCGTATTGCCGGTCAACGAGATGAAGCCCCCTCCCCTCGAAAAGATTGCTAGTCCAAGCAGAGAAATCGCCACCGGACGAGGGGACGTCCCGGGGATCCTCGACATGATC
Organism: uncultured Acidobacteriaceae bacterium; assembly: GCA_963725225.1. Lineage (GTDB taxonomy): Bacteria > Acidobacteriota > Terriglobia > Terriglobales > Acidobacteriaceae > Silvibacterium. The sequence goes on along the minus strand of CAVRXY010000002.1, from coordinate 85,120 downwards.
GAGCAAATGACTGACCAGGAAGTGGAATCGCTAGATTTTCATTCGTGAGCTACGGTCAGATAATGGCCCTTCTGGCAGCTGAATCTACGTTCACGGATTTTCTTGAACGCATCCAGAAACTGTCTCCCAGGCGACTTGCCTTACTCGCTGCAGAGTTGGAGCGGCGTTTGGCGACACAGGAAGAGTCAGCGCTCGAACCCATTGCCGTAACCGGCGTTGGCCTTCGCATGCCTGGCGGTATCGACACCCTGGATGAGTTTTGGGATTTGCTGGCAAGCGGCCGAGATGCGATACAGGAGATTCCTCCCAGCCGCTGGGATGCAGAGGCTTTTTATGCTCCGTTGCCGGGTACGCCCGGCAAGGCAAACACGAAGTGGGGCGGTTTCGTCAGCCATATCGATGAATTCGATGCAGCTTTTTTCGGCATTGCGCCGAAAGAGGCGATCGGCATGGATCCACAGCAAAGAATGTTGCTCGAGGTCAGCTGGGAAGCGTTGGAAAATGCTGCCGAACGGGCAGAGTTGTTAAACGGCAGCCTGACCGGAGTTTTCGTCGGCATGAGCACAAACGACTACGCCTCTCTGTTGGACATCAACGACAAGAAGGCGCTCGATGCTTATTCAGGTTCGGGGATTGCACGTTCGGTAGCGGCTGGCCGGCTCTCTTACTTTCTTGGTTTGAAGGGACCGAACATATCGATCGATACGGCATGCTCATCCTCGGCCGTGGCTATCCATCTTGCTTGCCAGAGCCTTCGCCAGAATGAATGCAGAGTGGCTTTGGCTGGCGGAGTCAACGCGCTTCTCGCGCCTCATGTGACCATTACGCTGGCGCAAGCACGCATGCTCGCCAGCGACGGCCGCTGCAAGACCTTTTCGCAATCAGCGGACGGTTTTGTGCGTTCGGAGGGTTGCGGGATGCTGGTGCTGAAACGGCTGGCAGACGCCCAGGCCGACCGGGATCGCATTCTCGGAGTGATCCGCGCGAGCGCGATTAATCATGACGGGCGGAGCAGCGGATTGACGGCGCCAAATGGTCCGTCTCAGGAAGCTGTTGTGAAGGCGGCACTTAAACAAGCGCGGCTTTCCGCGGGAGACGTGGACTACATAGAAGCTCATGGCACCGGAACTGTCCTCGGCGATGCAATCGAATTAGGGGCACTCGGTGGATGCTTTGGCAAAAACGACTATGCTCGTGAAAAGCTGCTGATCGGCTCAGTAAAGACCAATATTGGCCATCTTGAGGCTGCCGCCGGTGTTGCAGGAGTTATCAAGGTTCTGCTGGCGTTACAGAATCGATCTCTTCCGGCACATTTGCACTTATCAATCGGCCATGAAAACGATGCTCTTCGGCAGCTTCCGCTAAAAATCCCGCTGAGTGCGACTCCGTGGCCTATTACTGAACGCCCACGCGTCGCTGGCGTCAGCTCCTTCGGCTTCAGCGGAACGAATGCGCATATCGTGATAGAGGAACCTCCGGTTGCGCGAACAGAGGCCGACTACCCTGTTCCATCAGAGGTCATCACTGTTTCGGCCAAAAGTGCAGAGGCGCTTTCGGCTTTGTGCGGCAGATATGCCCACTATCTGCAACAACATCCGCAAACTTCTCTGGCAGATTTTGCATTCACACTGAACGCAGGACGGTCGCACTTCCAACATCGGATCGCAATCCTAGCCAGCTCAACGAAAGAAGCGTCCGATCAACTGCATCAGATTGCCCGCCAGCGCATGGAAGATCACTCGGCATATCGGTTCATCGCGGGATATGAAGAGCCGTCGATTGGCTTCCTCTTCACTGGTCAAGGCTCCCAGTATTCCGGTATGGGGCGCGCGCTCTACATACAGAACACTGTTTTTCGCTCCGCCATTGATCATTGCGACGACATTCTCAAAGGAAAGCTTGCTTACAGACTCTCGGACATTCTATGCGGAGAGGACACAGTTCCTTCAGATCTGATCCATGAAACAAATTGGACGCAGCCCGCGCTCTTCGCGTTTGAGTACGCGCTGGCCCTGATGTGGCTCTCCTGGGGAGTTCGTCCCTCCGTCGTACTAGGCCACAGTCTTGGAGAATACGTCGCCGCGTGCGTCGCACAGGTCTTTTCGGTCGAATCAGCGCTTGCGCTCGCTTACGAGCGGGGCAGACTGATGGCCACTCTACCCCGAGGCGGCATGATGCTCGCTGTTCGGGCCGGAGAAGAAGAGGTCGCGGAAATCATTCGCGGATTAAAGCAGGTCAACATCGCCGCAGTAAACGCCTCTCGAAATGTCGTCGTCTCTGGCGACTCGACGCAGATCGAACTTCTGCGCAATCTGCTTGCCGAAAGGGGAATAGTTGCGCAGCCGCTTACCGTCTCACACGCGTTTCATTCGGTGTTGATGGAGCCGATCCTGGGCGACTTCGAACAACGGGCTGCGAAGCTAAGCTACGACGCACCTGCTGTCCCGTTGATTTCCAATGTAAGCGGGCAGCTACATACTTCTCAGGATCGACCGGATGCTTCCTATTGGCGGAAGCACATCCGTAGTACAGTCCGATTCTCTGAGGGATTTGGCTCTCTGATGGAGCAGCGTCCCGCGGCTCTTCTGGAGGTGGGTCCGGACCCGGTGCTGCTGGGCATGGCCAAGCCTGCCTTGGCGCATTCTTCGGTTTTGTGCTGTGCTTCTCTGCGACGCGGTAAAGACGCTTGGGTGAACTTGTACGAAACAGTCCGCCAGTTTTACCTGCTGGGTGTCCCCATCGAATGGAATCGCGTCTACGAAGACCGGTCCGTCCGAAAACTTGCCTTACCGAATTATCCTTTTCAGCGACAACGCTACTGGGTCGAATCTGCGAAGAACGGCGCATCCTCGGAGAGAGAGCCAGTGGTCCCGCAGAGTTTCGATCCATTGCTTTACACAACAGAATGGCGGGCGCAGCCGAACTCGGCCCGAGCCTTCAAGTCACCCACGCCCCAGGACTTGCTTAGCGCCGCGACGCAAGCGATCGATGCAATGAATAACGAAGGGGACGTGCAGAAAGTCATTGCGGCGTATGGCGCTTTTCTCCCTGAACTTGATGGCCTTTGCACCACCTACGTTCTTGAGGCGCTCGACAAACTGGGTGTCAATCTGCGGGAAGGTGCGCGCCTTTCTCTCGTTGACGTGTATGGCAAGCTGGGTGTCAGACCGGAACATCGGCGGCTGATAAAAAGGCTATGCGCGATTCTGGAAGAAGACGGAATCATTCATCGTGACGGAGACGGATGGGTTTTCGGCACAATTCCTCGCCGGAAATCGGCTGGTGACAGCGCGCGATTGTCGGCGGAATTCCCATTGTTTACGGCAGAGCTGAATTTCCTTGGCCAGGCGTCCAATCTGGCCAAGGTTCTGCAGGGGCGAATGTCTGCAGTGGAGGCATTATTTCCCAACGGCTCGCTTGAGTTGGCCGAGCAACTCTACCAGAATGCGCCCGCGTCGCGAATTTTCAATCGGGTTCTGGGTGAGGTGGTGCGAAGATCAGTGGAAGCTTATCCGGAGGACCAGGTTGTGCGAGTGCTGGAGGTTGGCGCGGGAACCGGCAGCGCCACTTCTGAGATATTGCCGCTACTCAGCGCAGCGCACGTCGAATACATCTTTACGGATGTTTCCTCCGCATTTCTAGGCGCGGCTCGAAACAAGTTCGCAAAATTCCCATTTGTACGATACGCAACGCTGGACCTTGAAAAGGAAATTGGCAGCGAGTCAGGCCTCGCTGATGGCGTCGACATCATTGTTGCCGCGAATGTTCTGCACGCGACTGCAGATCTCGCCCAGACGCTGAACCGGCTTCGATCGACCCTGCGGCCGGGCGGCACGATGCTGATTTCCGAATGCACGGCTCTGCAAAGATTCGGCGACCTGACGGTGGGGATGACGGAGGGGTGGTGGAGGTACACTGACGCACCGCGCCGGCAAAGCTATCCTCTGCTGCATCGCCGGCAATGGCTGGATCTCTTTTCCGAACTCGGCCTTCGAGGTGCGGCGCTCGAAGAAGATGGCCCGTTCAAAGCGCTTACAGGGCGACAGACCATTCTAGTCGCACAGCCTCGCGCGACCGTGGCTCCCGAGAATGCGCCTTCTGTACTGATCCTGCGCGGAAGCACAGAACCGGATCTACTTTCGCCTGCGCTCCAAACTGCGGGCATCGTTGTTCACCAGCCGAACTTCGCGGCCACTTCTGTACCGAAGAACGGAGCAGCATCGCGTACCTCGGTGATGCAACGGTTGGGCGCGGAAATAAAGCCGTCCTGCATACTGCTTGAGCTAGCCGAAGCGTCGGTAAACTCCGAGATCCCGGACCTCACCCTTCAGAACGCCGTCGAGGTGCTCGAACTGCTGCAGACAGCATCGGAGGCGGAGCCTGACCGAAGCACAATCTGGCTTGTCACCAAAGGTGCGGCTGCCATTGAAAACGACGGTCCGATAAATCTGCCCTCGGCAATTGCGGATGCGATGGCACGGACAGCGCGTTTGGAGCATCCCGAGTTGCCGATCCGTGTGGTCGATCTTCCGTCGAAGCCGAAAGAGAAGGACTGGATTCAGCTCGGTCAGTTGATCCGTGAGGGAACCCGAGAGCCTTCAGTGGCGATCCGTCAAGGCAGGCTCATGGTTCCTCGACTGGTTGCTCTCGGCGCGGTCGCGTCTCGAGATCCGCAGCCCTGCAATTGGCGGCGAATGCAGCCTATCTGGTAACCGGCGCGTATGGCGGATTGGGTTTTCGTACAGCGCAGTGGATGGCGGAACGCGGGGCCACGCGCATCTTCATGGTCGGCCGCAGCGCGCCGTCAAAAGAGATTCGCGAGCAAATCTCGAAACTGAAAGATCGCGGCGTGCAGGTTCGCGACCTGGTTGCCGACATCTCGAGGCGACGCGATATAGAAGAAATATTTGAGCAGATCGGCGAAAGCGGAACTGAATTGCGCGGCATCGTGCATGCCGCGGGTGTTTTGGACGACGGCACACTCGGCCAGCAGACACCAGAGAAAATCGCAAATGTGTTCGGGCCCAAAGTGCAGGGAGCCTCGCATCTGCATGAGCTCTCCAGGCAGCATGCGCTTGATTTCTTTGTTCTGTTTGGTTCTGCCGCTTCCGTTTTAGGGTCGGCGGGACAAATAAACCATGGCGCCGCCAACGCCTTTCTAGAGGCGCTTTCACATCAACGTCGACTGGAAGGACTGCCATCAACCACTGTGGCATGGGGCGCGTGGTCTGAGATTGGGGCGGCGGCTCGCCTGAAGGATACCGGCCGCGCTGCCCGATTGGGGTTGGGTACTTTTTCTCCTGAGAAGGGAATCGACCTTCTGGAGCAGGCAATCGCCAGCCGGCGAGCGGAAGTTTCCGCTATGGCGGTCGATTGGCAGATCTATCTTGAGTCAGGTCAAACGGCACGAGACTGGCCGTTATTTGAGAATTTCTTGCCGACGACAAGAACGAATCTTCCGGCGAACTCACAGACACATTGAATTCTCAGCTGGTGAACGCGCCAGCTGAGAATCGGCTGGACATTATCAAGCAATATTTGCGAGATCGAATCGGCAGGGTGCTCGGCCTGGAAAACCTTGCGGCGCTTCGGGAGGATCAACCATTGGCGGAACTGGGGCTCGACTCGTTGATGGCTCTCGAACTCAAAAACGGGCTGCAGAAAGAATCGGGCGTGACGCTGACTCCGAATTTCTTCTTCGAATATCCGACTCTGGACATGGCGGCAATGTACCTGAATGCGCGGCTAGTCAGCGCCAGCGAAAGCGCTCGAGCGCAACCGGGCTCGTCCGAGTACGAGGAACTGGCTATATGAACTCGCTAATCGAGTTGCTGTCCGACCTTCGTTCTCTCGGTGTGATCCTCACGCTCGATGGTGATCGGTTGATCTGCAACGCCCCTAAAGGAGCAATAACGGCGCAAATCAGGCAGAAACTCGCCGATCGCAAGCAGGAGATTCTGGCATTCCTGCGTGAAGCGTCTTCTCCCGATTCTGCAGTCGATGGAAATGGCGTATTGTCCGATCTGCCTCTTTCGCGCTCGCAGCGAAGGCTCTGGTTTCTTGCGCAAATGGATCCGGGCAATCCTGTTTACAACATTGTTGTCGCCCTCCGCCTCACCGGAAAGCTAAATCGTCCTGCATTGGAGCGATCGCTGCATGCGCTGGTGGAACGGCATGAGTCGCTCCGGACCTCTTTTTATGAGCGAAACGGAATTCCGCTCGCCCGCGTGCTGGATGGAGGTGCATGGAAGAGTACCTTTGTTGACCTCTCATCGGTTATTGAAGAGGAGGCTGAAGGCGAAGCACGAAAATGCGCTCGCATCGAGGCGCGAAAGCCGTTTGATCTGGGGGGCGAATCCCTCTTTCGATCTATTCTCTTCCGCATTTCGGAGCAGCGCCACCTGCTCCTGCTCGTCGTCCATCACATCGTTGCAGATGGCTGGTCGCTTGGTATCATCGCGAAAGAGTTGGCAGCCCTTTACGCCGCGCTTGCCGCCGACCAGCAGCCTGACCTTCCCGCCATCACCTTTCAGTACAGAGATTATGTCCGGTGGGAGCAGGATGAGGGTGAAAAGGCGGCGCAGAGGCAAATGCCCTTCTGGCTTGAGCGTCTAGGTGGTTCGCTACCCATTCTGGACTTACCGGGAAACCGGCGGCGGCCGGCCATGCAGACATTCAACGGAAGACGAATTGCGGTTGTCATTGAGCGGCCGCTCGCTGAACAAGTACGGGAACTATGCCGTCAGGCCGGCGCTACGCCGTTCATGTTATTACTTGCCGCATTCAAAGCTTTGCTCTCTCGATATACGGGAGTTGAAGACATTCTGGTCGGCAGTGCCACTTCAAATCGGCAGAGGCAGGAATTGGCGCCACTGGTCGGATTTTTTGTGAACAATCTCGTTTTGCGTACGGAACTGCGCGGTAATCCGGCCTTTTATGATTTGCTCACGAGAGTCAAGGAGAGCGCGTTATTAGCTTACGGCCACCAGGACGTGCCATTCGATCTACTGGTCGAGAAGCTACAGCCCCAACGCAGCTTGAGTGTCAGCCCGCTAGTGCAGGTCTTGTTTACCCTCCAGAATGTGCCGATGACGGAACTCCTCCTCCCGGGCCTCAAGGTTGAGTCTCAACAGGTGGACCCAGGGATTGCACGCGCGGATCTCTCGGTGGAAATCTGGCCGGATGGCGAAGGATACAGCTGCGATTTTGAGTACAACACGGACATTTTCGACGAAGGTGCCATCCGAGCGGCTCAATCGGACTACCTCGCCTTCCTCCGCCATGCAGTAGCCGATCCATCGCTCACAATCGGAGAGGTCCCCATTTCCAACGTTGAGCGATGGAGGATTCCGGCCGAGGGCAAGGAGACTTCCGCCGAGCACATCGAACCTGACGGAGCACCCGTTGTCGAGATCGCAGAGGCGGCTCTGGTTTCTAAACCAACTTGATCCCGGCAATCCCGTTTACAACATCGTGATTCCACTCGCCGTTAATGGACCGCTCAAACGAGAGGTGTTTGAGGAGTCACTGAAAGCCCTAGTCGACAGACACGAAGCTCTTCGCACGCGCTTTCTACAGAAAGAAGGTGTGCCGTACGCGGTCGTCGAGGATACCCGCGATTGGCACGCGGACTTCGTGGACTATTCGCTTCTCTGCCGAGGTGAACAGCAAGAGCAGGTTGTGGGGTTTATCCGGGAGGCAGCCCGGAAGCCATTCCTGCTCGATCAGGGTTCGCTTTTTCGGGCAACGTTGCTGAGAAAAAGCCCGGACGAGCATGTGCTTATGTTGGCTATGCACCACATAATCTCCGACGGATGGTCATTGGGAATTCTGGCAAGGGAACTGGGAGCTATTTATCAGTCTCGGATACAGAGCCGTGAATTTCCCCTGCAACCGTCGCGATTTCAATTTCGTGACTTCGTTGCCTGGGAGCAGCAGGAGTCCGAACTGGCGTCCGGAGCAGATATGCAGTACTGGCGAAAACAGCTGGACGGCGACCTACCGGCACTGGATCTTCCGACCGATCATCCGCGGCCCTCACTCCAGACTTTTCGTGGGCAGAGAGTAACATGCGAACTTTCGTCCATGCTTACTGGTCAGCTTCAAAAGCTGAGCAGGGAACAGAATGCCACACTCTATATGATCCTGTTCGCAGCGTTCACGGTCCTTCTGCGGCGCTATTCCCGACAGGAAGATATTCTGGTAGGCACTCCTACCGCCGGTCGTTTGAAGAGCGACTTCGAGGGGATCGTCGGCTTCTTTGTCAATAATCTGGTGTTGCGTACCGATCTGCGCGGAAATCCCAGCTTCGTCGAGTTGCTGCGACGCGTTCAGAAGACGGCACTGGAGGCCTTTGAGCATCAGAGCATTCCTTTTGATCAGCTTGTGGAGGAATTGCAGCCGGAACGCAGCCTGGACCGAAGCCCCATCTTCCAGGTGATGTTTTCGCTCCAAAACGCTCCGTTGCCGCCATTGCGTCTGGGCGACCTGGCAATGACCCCACTCGAGTTCGAGGGCTTTCGCGCTCGCTATGACCTGGCTGTCGATATTTACCTGCTTGAGGGCAACTATCACTGCGACTTCGAATACAACACGGATATCTTCGAAGAGGCCACCGTCCGCCAGATACTGCAGCACTATATTCGCCTGCTTCAGGTAGCAGTCTCAAGTCCGGCAACGCCCATCGATGCACTGCCAATGCTGAGTGAGGAGGAGCGCTGCCACCTCCTGGAAGAGTGGAACAGCACGGAGATGCCATTGGAGCCTTATGCGACAGTGCCTGCATGGTTTCGTGCACAACGAATCAAGTCGCCCGAGGCAACCGCGGTTGAGATGGGACGAAGAACGCTCAGCTATGCGGAGCTCGATGCGCAATCCAGCAGACTGGCATCAGTTTTGCGCGCCCAGGGCATCGGAAGGGGGACAGTCGCCGGCATATATCTGCAGCGCTGTCCGGAGATAGTTGTGGCTCTGCTCGGTATTTTGAAGGCGGGAGCCGCGTACCTTCCCCTCGACCCGTCGCTTCCTCCCAAACGAACTGAATTCCTCCTGTCGGACTCAGCAGTTCGGGTGATTATCACGCACACCGACCTGCGCGATGCGCTTCCTGAATCGGAAGCATCGCACCTGATGATCGACATGGTCGATCTGAACGGGGAAGACATTGAGGGCTCGGTGGCCGATGAGCCAAAGCCCGAAGATCTGGCTTATCTCATCTACACCTCAGGCTCAACGGGAAATCCGAAGGGTACAGAGATACCGCATGGCGCGCTCGTCAATCTCCTCAGCTCCATGTTGCGTGAACCCGGAATCTCGAGCACCGACACTCTGGTTGCGATCACCACTCTATCGTTCGATATTGCAGCGCTTGAGATATTCGGTCCCCTTGTCTGCGGTGCAAAAGTGGTGCTGGCCTCCCGGGATCAAGTCATCGATCCGGAATCCCTGGCGGCTTTGATAGCAGATTCTGAAGCCACCATCGTGCAGGCAACGCCCTCGACCTGGAGATCACTTGTTGAAAGCGGTTGGATGGGACAGACGAATCTGCGAATGTGGTGCGGTGGAGAAGCGCTGTCTTCCGATCTCGCCGAGAACCTTTTAGCGCGAGGAAGGGAATTGTGGAATCTTTACGGCCCAACAGAAACGACGATATGGTCTTCCGCTCATCGGGTCAGAGGTGGCGAGAACCCTGTTCTCATTGGTAAACCAATCGGGAACACCCGCATGTATATTCTTGACGCTGAGGCTCAGCCTGTCCCGATCGGAGTTCCAGGGGAACTCTACATCGGTGGGGCTGGTGTGGCGCGCGGCTATTGGAGACGCCCGGATTTAACGGCAACCCGATTCATGGCCGATCCCTTCGCCACGAGTCCAGGTCGGCGAATGTACAGGACGGGAGATCGCGCGCGCTACAGGCGAGATGGACAGATTCAACTCCTGGGGCGAACAGATCACCAGATCAAACTGCGCGGACATCGCATAGAACTGGAAGAAATTGAGACGGTACTCAACCGCCATCCGGAAGTGCTTCAGGCAGTAGTGGTGCTGCACGGAGAAGGTTCGGATCAGCAACTCGTTGCCTGGGTCAGGCTACCCGATGAGGCAGACGTCGGGCAGCTTCGGCGGTGGCTGCAGACACAATTGCCGGAGTATATGATTCCTTCGGCGTTCCTTCCAATCCAGGAAATCCCGCTGACCCCGAACGGAAAAGTCGACCGCAAACGACTGCCCGTGCCCAAGGGGTTCGCTCGCGAGAGATCAACCGTAACAGTCAACCCGCGCAGCGAGATAGAAAAACAACTGGCGAAGCTATGGTCGGATGTCCTTGGTATCGATCGTGTGGGCATTCGTGACAATTTCTTTGATCTGGGCGGACACTCGCTCCTTCTTATTCGAGTACACGCGGGAATGCGGAAGGATATGGATGTCCACATCCCGGTGGTCGACCTTTTCCGCTATCCAACAATTGAATCTATGGCGGCCTGCCTTGAGCGTCGTCTTTCCGAAACTATAGTGCCCGCGGGAGCGAACTTCTAATGCAGCCGGACAAATTCATGCAGAGTGAGAAATCATGGAGCGACGGCATCGCCATCATTGGCATGAGCGCTCGTTTTCCTCACTGTCGCAATGTTCAGGAATTCTGGGATCGTCTGCTTGCCGGCGAACTCCTAATCTCCGAGTTTAGTAAAGAGGAGCTGCGGAAAGCTGGTGTAAGCGATGCTATGCTTTCCAACCCCAACTACGTTCTCAGAGGCAATTCGATTGACGAAGCTGATTATCTGGACGCTCAGTTGTTCGGGCTTAGCAGGCGGGAGGCGGAAATAATCGATCCCCAACAACGTGTGTTTCTTGAATGTGCGTGGGAAGCGCTGGAGCATGCGGGCTATTCCGGGGACGGAGAGAATGTAGGTGTCTTCGCCGGCGTGGGGATGAATACTTACATACTGCAGTTGCTGGGCAACCCTGATGTTCTGGCCAGTGCAGGCGGATATCAGCTGATGCTGGCGAATGACAAGGACTATTTAGCGACGCGGGTTGCATACAAATTGAACCTCCGTGGTCCAGCCGTCGCAGTTCAAACTGCATGCTCCACTTCACTGGCAGCAGTCCACCAGGCCTGCCAGAGCATTCTCAACGGTGAGTGCGACATGGCGCTTGCTGGAGGTGTATCGATTCCATTTCCTCAGTGCGCGGGATATCTCTACATGCCCGGCATGATTCTTTCCCCCGACGGGTACTGCAGGCCGTTCGATATTGGGGCCAACGGAACGGTTCCAGGTCGTGGCGCCGGCGTCGTCGTTGTCAAACGGCTATCGGAAGCGATCTCCGATGAAGACCTTATCTACGCCGTAATTCGTGGCTCCGCCTGGAATAACGATGGAGCCGAAAAAATGGGCTACACCGTACCGAGCGTTGATGGTCAAGCCGCCGTCATTCGGCAAGCTCTCGCCGCCGCCGGGGTTGGGGCAAATCGCATCGGATATGTTGAAACGCATGGAACTGCGACTGAGTTGGGAGATCCAATCGAATTTGCCGCGTTGAGAGAAGTTTTTTCGCAGAGCGACGCGAGGCCCGGTTCATGTGTACTCGGTGCAGTGAAATCGAATATGGGTCACGCTGACGCGGCGTCCGGTGTCGCCGGTCTGATCAAAGCGGCTCTTGCTGTTCAGTCAGGTGTTATCCCACCTACATTGAACTACCTTCAGGCCAATCCGCATTTGGACTTGGAAGACAGCCCATTTGCCGTTAGTTCGTCCGCCATGCCATGGCTGATTGAAGGAGATCGATGGGCTGGTGTCAGCTCCTTTGGGATAGGTGGGACAAATGTGCACGTTGTTCTAAGTAGCGCACCGGAACGTCCATCAGGTTCACGGGTGGACGCTCCTCACATCGTCCCCATCTCGGCCCGCACTCCAACGGCTCTTACAGCAGCTTGTGATCGGCTCGCCGACCGGCTTGAGACCGATGCGTCACTAATTGCAGATGACGTGGCTGCGACCTTGCAGCTAGGCCGCCGTGACTTCTCCTTCCGCCGCGCCGTCGTGGCGCACGACTGCCCTCACGTAGCTATCAGGCTGCGAAACCTGCCAAAGAACCATGAAGTCGCTCCGCTGGATCTCAGACATGACGTGGTCTTTCTCTTCCCGGGCCAAGGCCAGCAATTCGTCGGAATGGCGGAAGTGTTGTATCGGACAGATTCCTTGATCCGAAACACGATCAACGACGGAGCGCGCATCCTGCGTGACGTCTTGAATCTCGATATCGTCGAATTGATAGCGGGCCGCGAGAAGACTCCGGAGTTGAAAGAACGATTTCGTGACACAGGCGCGGCTCAGCCCTTGCTCTTCCTCATCGAGTACGCTCTTGCTGCGCGCTGGAGATCTTTGGGTGTCGAGCCATCGGCATTGCTTGGACACAGCCTGGGTGAGCTCACCGCTGCTTCTGTCGCCGGAGTATTTTCCTTTGAGGACGGCTTGCGGCTTGCCGCAGCACGTGGTCGCCTAATGTCGCAAACGCCACCCGGCATCATGCTGGCTGTCTCGTTGCCGCCGGAGAAGCTCGCCAACTACATCGAGAGCGATATATGGCTCGCCGCCGAGAATGGCCCAAAGATGTCGGTTGCTTCTGGTTTGGTCGAGGCGATCGAGCAACTTGAGCGCAGACTTTCATCTGACCGCATCGCTTGTGTGCGCGTGGCCTCAAGAAACGCGTTCCATACCCCATTGATGGCAGACGCCGCAAAGGCGTTCCGCCAGGAGGTGGAATCTGTAGAACGCCATGCTCCAACGATTCCATGGCTTTCAAACGTAACCGGAACGTGGATAGAGGCCACCGAGGCGCAGAGTTCGCGATATTGGGGATCGCAAATTCTTTCCAGAGTTCGATTCACTCAGAATATTTCCGAATTGGCAGATCGTCACAGATTCCTATTGGAGGTCGGTCCAGGAGAAGCCCTGATCGGAATTGCCCGTGCGCAAATGCCAGGAAGTAAAACGGCGGCCTCACTTGGGGCCGAAAACCGTCGAAATTCTGACAGTGTTGTTTTCCTCGAAGCTGCGGCTAAAGCCTGGGAGTCCGGGATCAATCTCGCATGGCACGCGTTGCAGCCTGGAGTCAAACGACACAGGATTCCGCTACCAACCTATCCTTTTGAGCGCCAGCGGTACTGGATCGAACCATCGGTTCCAGATCTCGCAAGAACTTCCGAATCGGTATCCGATGACAATCCTTCCTCGGCGAGGCAGGATACTACATCGGTCGTAAAGCGCTCTGACATTTCCGCCTGGTTCTACGCGCCATCCTGGCAAAGCACACCGAACCCGTCTGTCGGATTGCGCCCGGACGCTGCCGCTGTCGACTGCTGGCTTGTCCTGCTTGACGACGCCGGGCTGGGAGAAGCGTTGCTCGCAGGACTAAGTCAGAATGGAGTTGCTGTTATAGCGGTGACTGCAACCGACCGATTTGCTGCGAACGGTGCACGATTTGAGATCAATCCCGCACGAGCAGACGACTATGGCCGAATGTGGCAGGGAATAGCAAAACTCGGTCTCCGTCCCACTGGACTTCTCAATCTCTGGACGCTGAGCGGCATGCAGGTACAGACATACGACAGTCTTGTACTGCTGTTACAGACCGCAGGTAAATATCGTCAGCGCTTCCGCCGGATTGAGATCGTGTCGGATTACCTGGAAAACGTCTGTGGCGATCTGGTTGAGGGGGTGCAGCGGGCTGAAATCCTGGGCCTTCTACGTGTCTTGCCGTCAGAATATGCAGGGATACATTGCCGTTCAATCGATGTGTCGATGTCCGCAGATGAGATCGATCGGACTGCTATTCAAATTCTGGATGAGATTCGTGTCGAGGGTGGGGGATTAACTGTCGCGTATCGGGGAGGAATCCGCTGGCAGAAGAGCTGGATACCTGCACCGTTGCGCGAAACCTCCGAGACGCCCTTCCGCAATCGCGGTGTCTATCTTATTACCGGTGGAATTGGCGGGATTGGATACAGTATCGCCCGTCATCTGCTCGAGAACTATCAGGCTCGGGTCATCCTCACTGGGCGAACTGCGCTCCCTGGGCGAGAGGAGTGGGCTGCGTGGACGGCTGCGCACGGTGAAGAAGACCCTGTCTCTCGTCGAATCCTGCGAATGCGGGAACTCGAGCAGGCCGGCGGGGAGTTTCAGTCTATATCTGCGGATGTTTGCGACAAGAAAGCCATGGCTGAAGTTTTTGAGATGGCCCGTAAACAGTTTGGCAAAATCGACGGTGTACTGCATGCAGCGGGTATAGCTGATAGCTGCTTCGGTTGCGTCCCAGGATGTAGAGGCGGCAGCAAGGGTTCGGCATCCTAAGGTGCACGGGAGCGTAGTTCTAGCCGAATTGTTGCAGGGGCAAAATCCGGATTTCTTTCTATTGTTTTCTTCAATAAGTTCCATTTTTCCCGCGGCAGGCGAAGGTGCATACTCCGCAGCGAATGCCTTCCAGAATTATTTTGCGGACTATTGCCGGCACATCCTGAAACTTCCAGCTGTCGCCATCGATTTCAGCGCGTGGCAGGAGGTTGGTATGGCGGCGGAGATGGTGGTGCCAGAAGGCTTTGAGGCGCTGAAAGAAGAGCATCTGCGAACCGCAATGACCGTCGCTGAAGGAATTGAAGTGATCCGGCGTGTCCTGGTCTCCTGGAAGGGGTCGCAGGTTCTGGCTTCGCCTGTGGCGCTTGAGGCAATTCTGTCGAGGCAAGAACTGCCCGAACCCGCTACGGAAGAGACTGGGGGAACATTTTCGCAGGTTACGGATACTGAACTTGCCGCCGTGTTGGAGATATGGAAAGAGCTGCTGGCCGTTGATAACCTGGCGCCTTCGGATAACTTCTTCGAACTGGGCGGTCATTCTTTGATGGGAACGATGGTAATCTCCCGCATTCAAGACCGTTTCGGTGTGGTGCTCACACTCCGAACATTATTTGAATCGCCGACCGCTGTTGAACTTGCTGAAGCTCTCCGCCGGATGCGGCGAACTGCGCAGGTCGCCCCAATACCCGTGATGGTGCCCGACGAAAGTCGGGAAGAATTTGAGATTTGAGTTCTCATTGGGCTTACCTTGCAGGTCGCAAGAGAAGGTCCCGGTTTGAAGACGTTGTGAATGGCCTTCAAACGGCCGGTGATGCCCGACTGACTATGATTGAGTAATCACGAGGGAGGAAGACGAGCGTGTGTTTTTCGGCGGCGGCAAATTTTACTGGCAGCGGAATTCTCGGCACGATCGGAGTCCTGACTCTGACCAGAGTGAAACACAGGCGCGAACTGCTCTTTGCATCGCTCCCTACGCTCTTTGCCATTCATCAGTTCACCGAGGGATTCGTCTGGCTGGGGCTGGACGGAGTGCTCTCACCTACGGTTACGCACCGCATGGCCGCGGCATTCATGTTGTATGCGCAAGGACTCCTACCGTTTCTGGCGCCGCTCAGCGTCCTATTGTTCGAGCCTGACGTCAGGAGCCGCAGGCGGATGCTGCCGTTCCTTGTGATTGGATGCCTCACCGCTCTCTATACACTTTGGGCGCTTATAGCCTATCCAACGCAGACTTTCATCAAGACCAACAGCATCGTGTACATCAATCCCGCGACTAACAATACGATCGTTGCGATTCTGTACGTCGTCGCAACATGCGGCTCGCTCCTGTTCTCGAAGGTCAAGGACATGGTGATCTTTGGCTTTGCCAATCTGGCGATTCTGCTGGTGGTGATGGCGGTGAAGAGATACGCCTTCACTTCGCTATGGTGCGCCTATGCGGCGGTCGCAAGCGTCATCATTCTGGCTTACTTCTGGAAGAGCCATCGTCAAAGACCTTTTCGGTACGCTGAGGCGATCTAGGAGTCGTGGCGAGCAGCCCGTCGCTCGGCACAATCCGCGGGTTGGAGTTTCACTCGATCAATCTCCGACTGCTGCTTGGGCGATTACACTTGGGCGATATCACAGTTATTGTAATGTGCCAAAGCGGAGCCTGAACCAAGCTCGAGCATCTTGCGCGGTGATTTGTGGGAGTAAATGTGTGATGGCTTGCTCGAGTGCTTCGCGGGTGCGTGCCTTGGTGGAGCGAAGCAATTGTTTGAGTTTGGCCCAGGCCTTTTCGATGGGGTTTAGATCGGGCGAGTAGGAGGGTAAGTAGATCAGCTCGGCACCCTGGTTTTCGATCCAGCTGCGTACGCCCTCGGCTTTGTGCGAGGAGAGATTGTCCATCACCACGACGTCTCCGGAGCGCAGCGCCGGGCAGAGTACCTGCTGGACATAGGCGAGAAAAATGTCTGCGTCTGTGGACTCCTCAATGGTCATCGTGGCGATCAAGCCGCGGGTGCTCATGGCGCTCAGAATGGTCAGGATTTTCCAATGACCGCCGGGCGTCGCTTCGTGGATGCGCCGACCTCCCACACAACGGCCATAGTGTCGTGTCATCGAAGTGGTCACACCGCTTTCGTCCAGGTAAATCAGCCTCTCCGGCGGGATGGCCCGGATGCGATCGAGGAATTCTTCCCGACGCTTGCGGTTGGCTTCCGTGTCCCGCTCGACGGCGTGGAGCGACTTTTTTTCAGCCGCAGACCCAGCTGTCCTAGCCACAGCCGGACCATCGACCAACTCATCTTTACGCCCAGGTCGTGAGCCAGTCGTTCGCGTAACTCGGCTACTGTCAGATCCGGATGCGCCGCAACCAGGGTGGCGATCCGGGCGGATACTTCCGCAGTTAGTCGGCTCTTCGGTCCGGGCTTATAGCGCACCCGCTCTAGCTGTCCGCTCGCCTGCCGCTGGCGGAAGATCTTCTCCACATACCCAAGACTCACCCCGAACACCGCCGCCAGCGTCCGGAAGCTGCCATGCCCCTTTGCCGTGCGCCTCAAATATCTTGCGCCGCAGGTCGTCCTCGTAGGCTCTCGCCATCCTCGTCTTCGCCGCAGAGTCTCGCCTCCTCTACATTACACCATCATTGGTATTGCCTTAGGTGCTGATCAAGTGGTGCTGATGCCATACGAAATCGTTATCGATGGCGAACACGCAACTGCGGAGATGCTCAAGGCATTTCGGGTTAAAGACTAGAGTGAACCAGAGATTCCTAGAATTCGTTAGACTGGTTCCTCCACGAGAACAGCAAAAGCCGCCAAACGATGCGAGTAGCAGACCAGTTCAAGAAGGACAGCCTCGTGGCGCCAGCACGCTCGGAGGAACAGGCCACGGCCGTTGCGCGAAGTGCGATTTGGCGCCAATTCAGCCACAAGGATCCAGGATAAGAAACGGTATCCTTTTCCGAAATCTTCCCTTCCAGAGTCTTGTGACGAGCGGGTTGTAATTCACTGTTCAAAGTACAGAACCACAGGCTGAGCATTGGACGAATCGGTTTCAAGCCCTAAGACCTCCGCGTCGCTTGTCACCCATAGGGCGAAAGTTTCGCCAGACGGCGAGGTCAGGATCAAAGTCCCTCGTCCGGTGTTCAACGAGCTCGACACGCTGTAACTGCCTACGATTGCTTGTCCAGCAGTTAAACCGGCGCTTCGGCTGATGTCCTCTGTACCGCTCATCGCGTTCTTGCCATCGAAGCCGCTGACACCGGAGGTGAGCGTAGCGGTAGATACTAGTGGCTCGCCCGATCCGAGCAGATAGCTGCCAAGAATGTCGGCATTGGAGAACGGCGATTTTACTGTCTGGGGATTGAGTTCACCGATCCCAACCTCGGCCGAAGAGGCATCCATCATGAAGGCATGGTTTGGCCCAATGGTGTAGATGTACCAGACCCGAGAGTGCCCATTCGAATCATCGAGATTCAGTGTTCCGGGTCCATTTACTCCGACAGCATAGGCGCCGGTTAGCTCGTTGCCTGTAGTTACAACCCCGCCCGTGTTCTGATCAAAGTGCACGAACGGCTGCGAAACGCCATCGAACCAAACCCACCCCACGATGACTTGTGAAATGTCGGAGACTTCCCCGCTGAGGCTGAATACGTCCGGACCGTTGAATGTCGATGTCAGGAACGGAGCCCCGGACTGCAGTTCCGCCGGCCCGCCGAAGAGAGGATTGTTCGGGCTCAGCTGATCTGTCGAGATAAACAGCAGCTTCGTCGCGGATACCACATAGAACGCGAAGCGGAAGGAGCCGCCGGCGAATCCCGGAATGCTCAGATTCGCAATGCCCCGGCCCGTGCTGTCCACGCGATAAATACCCTTGAATGATGCAAAAGTAGGCGACAATGTGCCGCCATCATTCACATCCAGGCTTCCACCCAGGATATTGCCGGCGCCGTCAAAATCGAATATCCCAAGAGCCCCAATGCGAGCGTTGAGGCTGTCTGTGCCGGCGAGCCGAAGTACATATGCGCCCTTAAGTGCTGAGCCATCGAATGCCGAAGAATCCTGCTGCTCGAATTCGCCCGAGCCACGAATCCCGGAGGCGTCAAATTCAATGAATCTTCCCTTCGTGCCGGCCACATTGAGCGCGAACCTGAAGACTTGCGTTCCCATTGCGCTCGACAGAGTAAGCACACCGCGATTGTCGCCGCTCACAATATAGGTTCCAGTGAACGGTACGCTGGTCGCCGGTCCGGCCGTGTTGTTAACGTCCTCCAGACCCGAAGTGATATTTCCAGTCCCATCCGCCGTGAAAGATCCCGCTGCCTGGTAAACGCCGGTGCTATCAAAGCCCGTGAACTGGAAGGCGTACTCACCGTCCAGCTTGGCGTCCAGGTTGGCAACTAGGCTGACCGTCGCGGAGGCTGACTGCGACACATCGATCTGCGAAGAAGCCTTGACGATTATCGTGGACGGAGACGGCACAGAAGCAGGTGCCTTGTATAACCCGGTTGAACTGATCGCGCCGCACCCCGATCCTGAGCAGCCTGCACCACTCACACTCCAGTCGACAGCAGTGTTCGTACTGCCGGTAACCTTAGTCTGGAACTGTTGCTGACCGCCAATAGCCACCGTGGCGTTAGTCGGTGAAATAGTTACGACCACCGGTGCTATCACCGTCACTGTAGCCGACCCCGACTTTGTGCTGTCGGCATCCGAGGTCGCGGTCACCTTCACTTGGGCTGGCTTCGGAATCGTTCCAGGTGCGTTGTAGAGCCCGGCTGAAGTGATGCTCCCGCAGCTGCTTCCACTGCAACCGGAGCCGGACAGGCTCCACGTGACCCCCGTGTTCTGGGAGCCGGTGACAGTCGCGGTGAATTGCTGGTGACCGCCACTTACCACTTGTATTGAGGATGGCGTGACGCCAACAGCAACTGGCGGAACGATCGTGACAGTAGCGCTAGCGGACTTGCTGGTGTTGGCCGCTGAGGTTGCCGTCACTGTGACATCAGCCGGGTTCGGTACTGTACCCGGAGCTGTAAACCGGCCGGTGCTCGAAATCGTGCCGCATGACGCGCCCGTGCAGCCGGTCCCTGTGACGCTCCATGTCACGCTGGTATTCGCGGACCCAGTCACGGTTGCGGTGAACTGTTGAGTCCCTCCTGCCGCCGCAACCTCGGCGGTAGTGGGCGAAATCTTCACTGCAATCGGTGGGGCGAGCGTTACAGTCGACGTGGCAAATTTCGTCGAGTCAACAACCGATGCAACCTTGACAGTAACTTGTGCCGGCGTCGGGATCGTGGTCGGAGCAGTGTATATACCTGTGGAAGACACAACGCCACACGCTGACCCGCTGCAGCCGCTGCCGCTTACGCTCCAGGTGACACTATTGTTGGTGGTACCGCTGACAGAGGCGAGGAATTGCTGACGGCCTCCCGCCGTAACCGTCGCCGTTGTCGGTGAAATAGTCACACCGACTGGCGGAACTATCGTTACCGCTGCCGTCGCGGATTTCGTGGGATCCACTACCGATGTCGCTGTTACAGAGACCAGTGCCGGATTCGGAACAGCAGACGGTGCTGTGTAAAGGCCGCCCGTCGATATCTTGCCGCAAGCTGCACCGCTGCAACCGCCGCCGGTGATACTCCAGGTAACCGAGGTGTTTGAGTTGCCAGTCACAGTTGCAACAAATTGCTGAGTCGCCCCGGTCGCAACCAGCGCGGTAGTGGGCGAAATGCTGACGGAGACTGTGCGGATAATTGTCACCGTGGCCGTATTGGACTTCGTTGGATCGGCAACCGACTTCACGGTAACCGTGATGTTGGCTGGGGTTGGAACCGCCGCTGGAGCAGTATAGAAACCGCTGGACGTGATCTTGCCGCAGGCTGTTCCCGTGCAGCCGCTACCGCTCACACTCCACGTCACTGCAGTATTGCTGCTGCCACTCACCGTTGCGAGGAACTGCTGGTTGCCGCCAACAGCCACGTTTGCTGTCGTCGGCGAAATCGTCACTCCGACCGGGGGTATGATCGTTACCGACGCCGTACCGGACCGGGTGGAGTCTGCTGCCGACGTCGCTGTGACGACAACCAGCGCAGGATTGGGAACAACAGCCGGCGCCTTGTACAGACCGCCGCTCGTAATCGTGCCGCACGCCGCTCCGCTGCAACTGCCGCTGATACTCCAGGTCACAGCCGCGTTGGTCGAATTCTTCACCGTAGCCGTGAATTGCTGCTGAGCTCCCGTGACGACTTGCACAGCCGCCGGAGAGACTGCCACAGAAACCGGGGGAACAATCGTGACCGTCGCCGTGCTGGTTTTGGTCGGATCGGCCACCGACTTTGCTGCCACAGAGACCTGGGGTGGGCTGGGCACGGAGGCTGGCGCGGTGTATAGACCTGCGCCTGTAATCGTTCCGCAGCTTGCCCCACTGCATCCGTCACCGGCGATATTCCACGTCACAGCGGTATTCGTCGTGTTCGTAACAGTGGCGGTGAACTGCTTTTGGGTCCCTGCGGTAACCGTAGCCGACTTCGGAGAAATATTTATATCGACGGGCAGGCTTATCGTCACTGAGGCGGAACCCGACCTGGTTGGATCGGCAACCGAGGTCGCTCTCACGGTTATCTGCGCCGGACTTGGCACAGATGCCGGGGCCGTGTAGAGGCCAGCTGTAGTGATGGTCCCGCAGCTTGCTCCGCTGCAGCCGGAACCGGAAATACTCCAGGTCACTGCGGTATTGGTAGTATTCGCAACAGCAGCAGTGAATTGTTGGTTACCACCGAGAGCAACCGTCGCTGACGCAGGTGAAACAGTCACGCCTACGGGCAGGCTTATTGTTACTGAAGCAGTGCTGGATTTGGTCGGATCTGCAACCGACGTTACCGTAACAAAGACCTCGGCCGGACTGGGCACGGTACTCGGGGCCGTATAGAGACCATTGCTCGAAATGGTCCCGCACGCTGCTCCCGTGCAACCGGTTCCAGCAATTGTCCATGTCACAGCGGTATTTGTCGTATTTGCCACGGTCGCGCTGAACTGCTGTGTGGCTCCCGTAAGCAACTGAACAGTCTTAGGCGAAATGGTCACTGCGACGGGGAGAACAATCGTCAGCGTCGCTGTGCTTGTCTTGGTCGTATCGGCAACCGACGTTGCCGTGACCCGAACCTGCGCGGGCGTGGGTACGCTCCCTGGCGCGGTATAAAGTCCTGCGGTCGATACTGTTCCACATGCCGTTCCAGTGCACCCGTTCCCTGCGACAGCCCATGTCACCGCTGTATTGGTTGTATTCGTTACGGTTGCCGTGAACTGCTGATTAGTTCCAATAACCACCTGGGCAGTCGTAGGTGAAATGGATATCGCCACCGGCGGAATGATCGTCACCGAGGCCGTGCTGGATTTCGTGGGATCCGCTGCCGATGTTGCTGTCACAAAGACCTGCGCGGGTGTAGGAACCGTGGCCGGGGCAGTGTAGTACCCGCCAGAAGTGACAGTTCCGCAACCCGATCCGCTGCACCCGCTCCCGGAAACACTCCAGTTGATGGCGCTGTTCGTCGTATTCTTGACCGTCGCAGTGAATTGCTGATGGCCTCCTGTGAGAATCTGCGCTGTCGTCGGCGCAACGGAGACAGCTACTGGCGGAATGATCGTAACCGTCACTGTGCTGGTTTTGGTGGGATCTGCCACCGAGGTTGCCGACACAATGACCTGGGGAGGGCTTGGCACGGATGATGGTGCGGTATAAAAACCTGTACTTGTGATCGTTCCGCAACTTGGCCCGCTGCAGCCGTTGCCGGCAACTCTCCAAGTCACAGCGGTGTTCGTGGTATTCGCAACCGTCGCCGTGAACTGCTTCTGCATGCCGGTATTCAACGTGACAGATGTCGGAGAGACGTTGACAGCCACCGGCAACGCCACCGTCACTACGCCGGAGCCCGACTTTGACGGATCGGCGATCGAAGTTGCTGTGACCGTAACCTGGGCCGGAGTCGGCAAGGTGGCAGGCGCAGTATAGACGCCAGCCGCAGAAATCGTGCCGCACCCGGATCCCGCGCAGGATCCGCCAGAGAGATGCCAGGTGACGCCCGTTATCGTTGTCCCACTCACGAATGAAACAAATTGCTGCTGTTGACCAACAAGAACAGTAGCCGCAGTAGGGGAGACAGCAACCTTGACGTCAGAAGAAGATCCGACAATCGCGGCCGCGCTCGCGGTCACGGAAAGGTCGGATAGCACCGTCGCTGTCACGGTAATTACATTCGGGTTAGGTGCCGTCGTAGGAGATTGATAAAGCCCCGTGTTGGAGATCTGACCGCATGCGACACCGCTGCAGTTCACGCCTGTCAGACTCCAGACGACGACACTGTTCGCTCCGCTTACTACCGCGTTGAATTGCGCCTGCCCCCCGGGCTGTACCTCCACTGTGGAGGGAGAAATCGAAACCGATACGGTGGCGAAGGAAACCGCAGGGCAGATAAGTGCTGTAAGAATGATCAGCGCGACCTTCAATTGGCATCTCATGTGTTGCCCGCCTTGAATTGTGGTGCCAGTCGTCTCGATCGAGACTGGGCGATGATTCAGTGCCGCTCTTGCTTCGCAAGCCTTGTATTCGTCTCACCCGTCGGCGTGCGTGACAGATAAATCCACCGGAGATTTCAAGACAGGAACGGATCTCGGTGCTTCAATCCCTTCGGGACAGCAATTGCAACACCTTGAGCAGGCGCATCGCAATGATGCAATTGGCGTAGTCTCCCTAATCGGAGCGCGCCCCAGGGAGAGGCGCGGAAGCCGCACGATAACGGCTCCTTTTACATAGGGTTAAGGCAAAATCAGGTGAAGGCTACAGACCACATTCCGTCGTTACCATGCGCACAACAGGTCAATGTTGACCGTTGCCGCAGCCGCACAACCCCTGCCCGCTGCCGAGTTGCTGGATGAATGAGCATTGGGCCTGAAGCGACGATGAAAGGGTTGAATTCAGTGGCGAGGTTGAAAAAGGGACTTCGGCGCTGGTCAGCGCTCCCGATTTCGATTGGGGTAGGTGGGTGACCCACGCGACCACCGTGCCTGCCGGAGTCACGGTGGACGCATTGCAACCGCCGCTGCTCAGTTGCTGCCCAGAAACCAGCATTACCGTTCCGGAGGTCGATGCAACACCTGTCAGAGGATTGCTGAGAAGGTCATTCTTGAGCGACAACGTCAGCAGGCCGTCCTGCGAAACCAGGCAGCCGCAGCACTCGCTCATTTGCTGATCCTGGTCGAAAACGTAGACCATCGCGCACAAATCCTGTCCGGTCGTCCCCGGATTAGTAACCCGGATTGTTGAATCGATACCCGACGTGGCATCGAAGTATGAGACCGTCAACAGGGGCTGGACGGTGACCGTATCGGATGCCTGTACTCCGTTGATCGATGCCTCGACACCCGTGGTCCCAACCTGCAGTCCGCTGACCACCCCTCCAGACGTGATACTCGCGATAGTGGGAGTGTCGATATTCCAGGTCGCCTGCTGAGTTACATCCTGCGTGCTCCCATCACTGTAAGTTCCTGACAGGGTCAGTTGCAGGCTGCTTCCCAGTGGAACCGTCGGACCAGCCGGCGAAATCGTTATTGATGAAAGTACCGGGGCCGAAACATTCAGGGTCGTGGCCGCGGTGATGCCGCCGGATGCGGCAGTTACTCCCGCAGCGCCGATTGACATGCCCGCAACAAGACCGGCTCCCTGCACAGTGAGCACCTGCGGAGCGGAACTGGCCCAGTTAACGGATCGGGTCAGGTCCTGCGTGCTGCCGTCGGTTAGAGTTCCGACCGCACTTAGTTGCAGGGTGTCGCCGACAGGAATGCTGGCGCTGGCCGCCGAAATGCTGATTCCAACCAGGGTCGCTGCCGAGACACTCAGATTTGTGTTGCCGGTGACATTCGAGGAAGTAGCTGAAACCCCGGCGGATCCAATGCCCTTGGCTTGGACAGTTCCTCCGCTGCTCACTGACACCACGCCTGGAGCTGAACTGGCCCAGGTTACGGACCCAGTGATGTCTTTCGTGCTGCTATCCGTATAGGTTCCGGTCGCCGTCAACTGCTCGCCAGTGCCGAGCGGCAATGAAGAATGGCTTGCGCTCACGGCGATCGAGACTAATGCCGCGGTCGAGACGCTCAGGTTTGCGCTGCCACTGACATTCGAGGAGGACGCCGAGACGCCAGCAGTCCCCACACCCTTGGCCAGCACCGCGCCCCCGCTGCTGACAGAGACCACCCCCGGAGCTGAACTTGTCCACGTTACCGATCCAGTAATGTCTTTCGTGGTGGCGTCTGTGTAGGTGCCGGTTGCAGTCAGCTGTGCTTTACTGCCAAGGGGCAATGAAAAATTACTTGCAGCTACTGCAATCGAGACCAGAGCTGCCGGCGAAACTGTGAATGCCGTCATGCCGCTGATCCCACCAACCGCCGCCGAAATCGATGCTCCCCCCACCGCTTTCGTTGCCGCTGTACCAGCGGCATTGATGCTGACGACACCCGGAGCCGAACTGACCCAGGTTGCCGTACTCGTCAGGTCCATTGTGCTGCCGTCTGTATACGTGCCGATTGCGCTGAACTGTTCGCTTGCACCAAGAGGCACGGAAACATCCTTGTTCCTGACAGCTATCGAGGCCAGAACCGCTCCGGAGACGGTAATCTGACCCGATGCGGTGATGTTGTTGAGCGATGCCGTAACCTGTGTGTTGCCAATAGCTTTCGAGACGGCTAATCCTGTAGAAGATATCGTAGCTATGCCGGGCGTCGCTGCGCTCCAGTTAACTTGGTCAGTTATGTCCTGCACACTTTTGTCTGAGTAGGTACCCTGCGCCTGGAGTTGAGCGCTTTGACCTAGCGCAATCGGCGCGGCGGGCGACATAACAGATATTGCTGTGAGGGCAGCCTTGGAAACAATGAGAGAAGCTGTCCCACTCTTGCCGTATGCGCTCGCGACAATCGTAGCGGTTCCTACCGACACAGGAGACGCAACGCCGCCGGCGTTGATGGTCGCGATGCTCGAGTTTAACGTGCTCCATGCGGCGGAAGCAGTTGCATCCACTGTCGTCCCGTCACTGTAATTTGCCACCACCGTAAACTTGGCGGTGTCGCCCAGTGCGATAGAGGTACGTCCGGGAGCGACCGAAAGGTAGGTCAGATGAGGAGTCCCGCATCCCCCTAGGAACGATGCCGTGACGACTCCGGCAAAATAGACAAGAGCATAGGGGATAGATTTTGGTGAATCCTTCCTTCGACGCATCACTGAGGAACTCCTCACTTGCTACTTAGTCAATGAAGGCCGCTACAACTTGTTTTTCTCAAGACTAGTCATTGTGGGTTAGCCAGCCTTCTGCCCGGAGTAAACTTTAATGAGCTGCGCTCGAATTGCAATTCCTCTTCACGGTTAACTAGGTTGACCTACTACAGGCGCGGTAGTGTGTCCGATCTAATCCAAACGGACTAAATCGGGGATCTAGGAAGCCTGGAAAGTAGCATGACAAACACTTTCCGACTAATGGATGGGCATGCCAATTGGGGCGACGGTAGGAAGCGGAGAGGCTTCTAACGGAAACTGTCGGCCGCCTTCGGCCTTGTGACCGGAAGTATTAAAGGAGGAATGAGAGTCCGGACAGGAACTTTTCCGGACGGAGCTTTTGTCTCTCCGTCCAGCGCACCTGCATCAGGGTGCTGATTTTGATGGGTGCCTCACCAATCGCGATTTCACAGCGCAGCAGGGAGGATTTCTGCAGCGCGCGTGGAGTGATAACGCACAGGCCGCCCTGGCTCATATTGTGAATAGAGCCCGAGATTGTGCTGCCCTT
The DNA here is from genome assembly GCA_963725225.1 of uncultured Acidobacteriaceae bacterium. GTDB lineage: Bacteria > Acidobacteriota > Terriglobia > Terriglobales > Acidobacteriaceae > Silvibacterium. The sequence goes on along the minus strand of CAVRXY010000002.1, from coordinate 58,960 downwards.
GACCTTTTTAGCCCCGACGTCAGGTAGTGGTGTGATAGAGACTCTAAGGTTCTGGGGGAACCGTGCCTGCCTGCGTCGATCGGCTTTGGGTGCTGTCTTCACGCAGAGCTATCATTGCGCGACGCAGGGCGAGAAGTACATTCTTCAGATGGCGTAGTCCGAAGCCATTGTCACCCCTGCTGTTACACATTTAGAGATCTAATGGGTCGGTCCCAAAGCCTTGCCGACGATACCGGACCTCGTCGACACGTCCATCTTCACCATTACCAGCCGCAGAAACGCCTTAACTGTATTGGGGCTGATCTTCATTCGGTTTGCAATTTCTTTGCTCGTCAACCCCTCCAGAAGCAGGGCGACCGTCTCGCACTCTCGAGCCGTCAGCTCGAACTGGCGGGAAAGATTGGCGAGCGCGGCGGCGCTAGATACATGACGCTCCAGCAGAATGGCGAATGAAATTGGCGTCGGGATGTCACTAACACTATTACAATCAATGCGAAAGGCTCGACAGGAGTACGTCCGCCGGCCGGCTTTGCACTCCCGCACGAATTCTGGCATCTCCGGGGAGCCGCCGTTTACGAGCGTTGAACGAATTTTGTCTCCAAGAAACTGAGAGAGCTGCTTGATGCTTTCGGGCCTTGTGGGGAATGAAAGAATTTGCACAGCTTCAGAGTTATACGCAACTGGTCGCAGTCTGGAGTCAAGCAGGATGAATCCCTGGCCTGAAGTTGCAGTGGTGAGCACGCCGATCTCCTTTCTGTTGCTTTCCCTCGCCGGGGTCTTGCACCATTAGTAGGGGATGGGGCAGGGAATCTTTATCCGAGCATCTACTGCATCTACTGAAAGCTTCTCGCGACTCGAACTAATTCCACCGCAAAGAAGAACTAATCCCTTTATGAATTCAGCTCCCGAAGTGTGGTGCATCAGGCAACAGAGTGTCAAGCCTCATGTGCTGCATCTTTTGGAGCTGTTCTTTTGCACTAATCAGGTACGGGATGAGCACAATTGGCGTACCTCGATTGACTAGCCCGGATGCACGATTGCCCCTTACCCCCCAATATGATGCAATCGCCAATGCAAATACAAGGGGGGTGGACCATGTCACGGAGTCGCGAAAACATGCCTTTAACCTATTCGCAACTTTCCCGTTACAACCTGCCAATTCTGGTTCTCTGTCTCACTTCCATGACAGCAGTTCCGATTCATGGCCAGAAGGTTTCAAACCCTTCCAGTTCCGTGACGGCCGGCAAGAGTTGTGAAGGCAAGCTTCCCACCCAAACCTCCGCTCACCAGGGTTCCTCCGATTCCCAGTCTGCCGCAGAGCACGGGACAGATAGGCTCAAGCTTTCGACAACTGCGGCCCAGGAATCGCAGGATCTGCAGGGGCAATTCTGTAAGCGCGAGCGCTCCGGCCAGAATTCATTGCGACCTTCAGTGACAGCCGATCAGTCGGACGCGGTGTCCGAGCCGGCGCAGCCTGTTACAACTCCACCCATTGCTCAACTGACAGATGGCAAGCTGACCATCAGGGCAAATGGACAGGACTTCGCATCGGTTCTCGAGTCCGTCCATTCCGTAACTGGCGTCACCGTCGATATGCCCTCCGGGATGGACTCCGAGCCGGTCTTTCTGAGTATGGGGCCGGCTTCGATTACAGACGCGTTGGTCGCGCTGATGGATGGAAGCGATTACAACTACATCATCGTGGGCTCTGAGAAGGATCCTCGGCTGGTTAAGCGCCTCATTTTGACCAGGCGAACAAGCGCTGCACCAGCAATGCTCGTTGCGACAACGCAGGGAGCGCCTGCGGGGCAGGCCAGCCTCTACGGCGGCCAGGGAGTTGAAGCAGACAACGAAGCCGGGGCCTCCGAGCCTCCTCCTCCAGCGGTGCCCACAGAGCCAACCGTAGTCCCCTCATCTGTCCCCACGGGGATCAACATTCAGAAGCTCGCGGCCGAGTCTAACAAGACCCCAGGCCAGATTCTCGATGAACTACAGAAGCGTCAGCAGCAGGTGTTGGATGATCAGGCCGCCTCACAGTCGCAGTCAGCGCCACAGCAATAGACAGTCCCCGCGCAGTCCCCGCCGTCGCCTCGCAGGATCGTCATGCTGTCTTCGTCAGGGTTGCGCTGGCACGTCACTAAAGCTTTCCTGTGTTGGGATAAGCACGCTGATTTCAGACTCCCTGCAGTACCCTCCGGCGCCCTGTGACGACGACAGCATCGACACCACGAAAGTACTGTTCCTGGCTACGGGATTAACCCGCAGCGCCGGCGCGCAATCTGCAAGTGCTCAATCCCTGATCGTTGTCGACTTACAACGCGATATAACTGGCCGGCGACAAGTAATTATGCTGGTGTGCGCTACGTACTATTCCAAAAGTATTAGTCAGCGTTGTATAGCAGGCGGGGCTAAGTCACTTGGGTAATTGCTTTACTTTTGTGAAGGTCTAGAGTTTAGCATCAGGCGTTGTTGCTGTCCCCCACAGTGAGCAGACGCCCAGGAGGAATTCGAATGAAGGGTACATTCTGTAAGACACTCCTTGTAGCCGTTGCGATCGTTGGCATCGCCATTATCGGCGCTGGCGCTGCCTCGGCTCAAGACGTATACAAGGTCAACTATTTCTCTAACAATGCTGCCCCAGCCCCAGACGCTACAGTCCGGATCGACAATCCCGGCCTGACGTATGGAAACCTGTGCGCGATGGTTTATGTGTTCGATGCGGATCAGCAGCTGACAGAATGCTGCGGATGCGTTGAGACTCACAACGGTCTTCGCACGCTGTCTGTTCGCTCTAATCTGACGTCGAATCCGTTAACCGGCGTCGTCTCTCGTAATGGCGTGGTCAAGGTTGTCTCCGCGGCAGTCAACAATTCTCCGTGCGATCCGACCTCGAACGTAACCCCCAAGGCCAACCTGCGCGTATGGGTAACTCACATCCAGAACGCGGTTGGAACTGCATGGCCAATTACTGAGACCGAGTCCTCTGACTCAACCCTGGGTGCTACTGAGCTTGCAAACCTGCAGGCGCAGTGCGCGTTTATCAACATCCTCGGCAGCGGTCAGGGAATTTGCAGCTGCGGAACCGGCGACTGATTGTTTGGTTTGTAACAGGAAAGGCAACATGCCCTGCCGATTACTCAGGCAAGACATGGTGGATGGAAATGACTTGTGCGCCGGGATTTGCAAAGTGCAAGCCTGGCGCACCTTATACCAATAATTCGTTCTCTCGAAACGGAAGGAAATCATGAATTGGACCACACGGTGCGCGGGCTTGCTGGTTGCGGGAATGTGCCTCGGAACAGTTGTTGCGTCTTCACACGGACAGAGCGGTAGCGATCCGTCGATCGTCGTGGCAAACGTCGGCGGCAATAACCTTACAATGGCCGATCTCCAGCAGAAAAAAGGCGGCAAACTGCTCCAGGCGGAGTATCAGTACTACCTCAACGAGCGAAAGGCACTGGAGGAGCTGATCGACGACCAGTTGCTCGCGAACGAAGCACGTCGGCGCAACATATCACTGGATGAGCTTCTTAATACCGAAGTATATAAGGGTGTAAAAGACCCGACCGAAGATCAGCTTGAAGTGTACTACGAAGGCCTCGATACGCAGGAGCCGTATGAAGCGGTTCGCGCGGACGTCTTGCAGCACATCCGTGAACTGCGTCGCGCGAAGGCGCGCACAGCCTTCATTGAGAATCTGCGCAAGCAGGCCAGCATCAACGTTCTCCTGATGCCGCCATCCGTCGATCTCAATCTTGCAAAGGCGTACACCAATGGCTCACAGGATGCCCCGGTTGTCTTCGTGGAATTCGCGGACTACGAATGCCCGTATTGCCAGAAGGTAAATCCGCAGATACAGCAGCTCAAGAAAGAGTACGGCGACAAGGTTGCGTTGGTATTTAAGGACTTCCCGCTGCCGATGCATCACACGGCGGAAAAGGCCGCAGAGGCCGCTCGTTGTGCAGGCGAGCAGGGTAAGTTCTGGGAGTATCACGACGTCTTGTTCTATAGTCGGCAGCTCGATGTTGATTCGCTGAAGGAGCACGCGCGCGTTATAAAGCTGGATGGCGACAAGTTTGACAGCTGCCTCGACAACGGAACGGAGGCAGCAGCAGTGAAGCAGGATCTGGAGGAAGGAAAAGGTCTCGGATTGACAGGCACCCCCAGCTTTTTTGTCAACGGACATTTCTTCAGTGGTGTGATCGATTACGGAACGCTCAAGGATATGGTGAACCAGCAGCTGAACCTTGCTGCCTCCACGCATGCCAAAGAGCAAATTTCGCGCAAGTGAATTAACACACAGCCCCTGAGCAATGTTGGGAGCTGGTGCAGGACGTTGGCTGGGGGTGAGGAATGAACCGGACTCAGAGGATCGCAGGAGCAGTGTCGATATTCGCGCTGCTTGTTATATCGGTAAGTGCAGCGGCATCGGTAACCGTCTCCCCCTCATCAGCACAGGTCAAGACAGGCGGCCAGGTTCAGTTCACGGCCGCCGGTGCCCCCGATGGCCTGGTAGCCTGGGGCCTAATGGGTGCGGGCTGCAGTGGCATAACCTGCGGCTCTATCAACTCCAGCGGTTTCTATACCGCTCCGTCCACTGCGCCCTCTCCATCCACAGTCACGGTTACCGCGTTCTCTTTGGCAGATGCTTCACAGTTCGGAACGGCCACCGTCACTGTCGGTAGCGCGACGAGCGTTGCCGTTTCTGTTTCACCAGGCTCTGTCACCTTGGCGGTAAAAGGTCAGCAACAATTCACGGCATCGGTCACGGGTAGCTCAAATACCAGCGTCAACTGGACGGTCACCGGTATCGGTTGCGTTGCCGGCTCTTGCGGCACGATTACTTCCTCGGGTCTATACACGGCGCCGGCTACGGTACCCAGTCCTGCTCTGGCAACGGTCACCGCAACTTCAGTCGCGGATTCCACGAAATCGGCTTCGGCAAGTATTGTCATCCAATCGGCTTCTGCGGTTTCCGTCACCGTCAGTCCGTCGACAGCTCAGGTCTCTACCGGGGCGCAGCAGCAATTTTCAGCGAATGTCAGCGGCGCCACGAATACTGCGGTGAAGTGGACACTTTCGGGCTCCGGATGCAGCGGCTCTGCCTGCGGAACGATCTCCAGCACCGGGCTCTACACCGCGCCTTCCTCCGTACCTTCGTCACCAACCGTTAAGGTCGTTGCCACTTCAGTGGCCGATCCCAGCCAATCGGGCTCAGCGACTGTCACCGTCGTTGCGGTTGCAAAACTGACCATCTCTCCGGCGAGCCCCCAGGTCAAGCCGCAAGGCACAATCCAGTTCTCTGCAAGCGGACCGGGCAGCAATATCGTGGTGTGGAGCGTATCCGGCGCCGGCTGCTCAGGAATCACCTGCGGATCTATCAACTCCTCTGGCTTTTACACGGCGCCGGCGACAGCGCCAAACCCGGATACGGTGACGGTTACAGCGGCCTCGCTCTCGAATTCCGCGGTAACAGGTTCAACTACGGTTACCATCATCAGCAACACCGTCTCGGTCGGAGTTTCACCGTCCAGCACCTCTGTCGATGTGGGTGCTAAACAACAATTCACAGCCAGCGTTACGGGATCGACCAATACCGCCGTGACGTGGAGCCTGAGTGGAACCGGCTGCACCTCAACACTCTGCGGAACGATCTCGACTAGCGGCCTGTACACAGCTCCCTCCGCAGCGCCCAATCCGCCTTTCGTTACAGTCACGGCGACATCCGTCGCCGATCCGACCAAGTCAGGAACTGCATCGATACAGGTCACTCAGAAGGTCGGGATTACCATCTCTCCAACCACTGCAACCGTAGTCGAGGGACAGACGAAGCAATTCAGCGCCACTGTAAGTGGCACCTCCACTACCAGTGTCAACTGGAGTGTCAGTGGCACAGGCTGCTCGGGATCGGGATGCGGAACTATCAGCTCATCCGGACTCTACACGGCTCCCAACTCCATACCCACAAGCGTCACGGTGACGGCAACCTCGGTTGCCGACTTCACGGCTACCGCATCTGCAACCGTGACGGTTGTTCCTCCGGTGTCCGTGACAATTTCACCCACTGCGGCGATCGTCGCCGTCGGTACGCAGGAAGCCTTCCAGGTCAGTGTCACTGGCACCGCCAACAAGGCAGTTACCTGGTCCGTCTCCGGAGTCTGGTTGCTCCGGAAGTAGTTGCGGCACAGTCAGCACGGCAGGGCTCTACACGGCACCTGCCAGTCTGCCAAGTCCGGCGACAGTCATCGTGAAGGCAACGTCGCAAGCGATGACTACTGCATCTGCCTCGGCGACGGTTTCGCTTGTGAGCAGCAATAATTCGAAACTGATGGGCCAGTATGCCTTTTCCTTCACCGGATACGACAGCAACGGATCGTACCTCGTGGCTGGGTCCTTCACTGCTGACGGTCACGGCGGGCTCACTTCAGGTGAAGAAGACATCGACAACTTCAACGGACCTGCTACGAGCCTCTCGATCGGAGGAACGTATCAGGTGAATAGCGATAACCGCGGCACGATGACCATCAACAGTCCTGCCGGAACCTTTACCTACAAATTCGCGCTGAATTCGCTTGGCACGAAGGGACGTTTCATCAGCTTCGACCAGTCCGGCGTGCGCGGCTCGGGAGTCATCGAGCGGCAGGATCCCACTGCGTTCGATCCTTCGGTCTTTGCCAACGGCTATGTCCTGGGTCTGAGTGGTGAAGACTATTCTGGCGGGCGCGTGGCAGCTCTGGGTCTCATCTTCCCCGACGGCTCTGGCTTTGTTTCAGGCAGCTCGATGGACGTCAACGATGCCGGCTCGGTCGAACCTACTTATCCCCACATTCTTTGGCACCTATTCGGTTGATCCGACAGGACGCGGCACGATGACTCTGATCGTACCGGGTCTGGGCAGTGGTGTTCTCGATTTCGCATTCTACGTCGTGTCTGCGAATGAAATTCTACTGGTCTCGACTGATCCGATCTTCCAAAACGGCTTCATCCTGGACGGACCGGGCCGGATACAGAACGGCGCTCCGTTCACCTCTACATCATTCAACGGACCCTCGATTTTCACTCTGACCGGATCAACCGGAGCCGCGCCTCAAGATATCGTCGGACAGCTTCAGTTCAACGGAGGTGTGAATACGGTTGTGACCTTCGACGAGAACAGCGGCGGCAAGATCACTGTTGGTGGATCAATGACGGGAGCTTATGACCTGGAGTTGAACGGTCGCGGCACGTTGAATCTCGACACCGCTACCGGGAGCACCATCTGGTACATGTATGCCACTGGCCCGAACCAGGGCTTCCTCATGGACGCTTCGACAGCGGCCGCAGGAATTGGAGAAATTTATCCCAACGCGGTTGTGCCGCCGTTCTCCAACTCCGACATTCTCGGTTCCTATCTCTTTGGACCCGACGATCCTGTTGTCCAGACCACTTCGCTGGCTTCTGGCGTCACCAGTTTTGATGGAGGAAGCTCTGTCGGAGGCAGGGGCGTTGTGAGCGGAGCCGAGGATATCAGCCAGGCTTCAACTCTCAGCCCTAATAAAGTTGTGGCCGGAACTTACAGCGTCTCGGCTGTCTCAAATAACGGTCGTGGCTCGATCCTGCTCACATCCCCAACGGGGTCAAGCATCGCCGTCTGGGTTATCAGCAATACTCAGTTTGTCGGACTGGATCTCGACTCCACAACAACCCAGCCAGTTATTTTGCACTTTCAACAATGAGGCCTTGAAAGTTGATCAAATGCGGGGCCCTGGAGTCATCCGGGCCCGCTCAAAGGAAGGGAATCAATGAAGCGCATGCTCTCAATTTTGCTGATGGCGGCAAGCGGGCCGTTTGCTCTTGGTGTAGTGGATCAGACTGACATTGCGGCTCTCAAGCAAAAAGCGACCGCTGGTGACCCGGCGGCACAGGTCCAGGTCGGAATGTCTTACGCTCTGTCAATGCCCAGAGATTCAAAGGAAGCCATCAAGTGGTTTCAGATGGCTGCGGATCAAGGCTACCCCGACGGTGAATACCGGCTGGCCGGCATGCTCGATGTTGGCTCATCGCCCCCGAATCCAGCCGAAGCCATTAAGTGGTACACGCTCGCTGCGAAACAAGGCTACAAAGATGCACAGTACCGGCTTGGCGTGATGTATGACCAGGGACGCGGCACTCCTAAGGATCCTGCAGAAGCTGCGAAGTGGTATACGAAGGCGGCCGAACAGGGACGTCCTGAAGCTCAGTATCGCCTGGGTGAGATGTACGAACAGGGACTGGGTGTTCCCCAGGACTACCACGAGGCGATGAAGTGGTACATGCAGGCAGCCGAAAAAAATCGCCCGGAAGCCGAGTATAAGGTGGGCTACCTGTATGAACACGGGCAGGGAGTAGCTGTCAGCCGCCAACAGGCGATTGCCTGGTATCAGCGTTCCGACAAACATGGAAACGCGTTGGCCGAGCAGGCCCTTAAAGCGCTCGACCAGCAGTAGTCACCTTGGGATGCGGAGTACGCATACTACCATCAAACACGCCTGCGAATGCGGGGTCTGTTACGGGTGACCTGCATTCGCAGGCGGCCTAGGATCGCCGCGACTTAGTTACAGGCCGGCGCCGTACTGTAGTTGACGCAGCCGGAACTCTGGTTGCCCATCGTCCACACGGCTGAGACATTCGGCGTGTCAGCGCGGTGGATAAACCAGTAGGTCCAGCTTGAGCCTGCACCGAAGGTCATTGTCTGGCCAACATCGTTCAACTGGTCAGTCCATTGCGTGGGATTGCAGTTCGGACCCCAGAACATCTGGGACTGCAACACCCCGGTCAGCGTTTGGCTCGGCGAAATCTGCATCGCCTGGTATTGCTCTCCGTTCTTGGTGTAGATGCAGGCATTCCAGGTTGTCGTCAGCCCCGATGCCGTGGCTGTCACCGGCACTGTGGCCGTCGAACCAGTGAACGAATCGTCATAGGCCACGACTCTCAGCGAGTGCGCGCCTGCCGATAGCGCAAGTTTCGCACTGATCGACGGATCCGGGTTTTCATCAACCCATAGCAAATCGCTTCCATCAAAGATCGCCCAGCTGTAGATAGAACCGTCAGTAGTGCTTGTCTGCGCGGCTGTGGCAGCAATCGTAACCGAGCCGTTTACGGATGAGTTAGCTGCGGGCGATGTCACGGTCACAAGCAACGGTGACCCTGCAGGACTGGTCGTCGAACCCCCGGAAGAGCTACTACCCGAGCCCGAACTCGAACCAGACCCGGAACTTGAACCTGATCCAGAGCTTGACCCCGAGCCACCTTCACTGGGTGCGCATCCATAACAGCTTGAGCTGCCTCCGGATCCTGAACCGGAGCTGGAGCCCGAACTCGAACCAGATCCGGAACTCGAACCTGATCCAGAGCTGGACCCAGACCCAGAGCTCGACCCTGAGCCAGATCCGGAACTGGATCCCGAACTACCACTGGACGAACCCGATCCCGAGCCGGTGACTTGCAACGTGACCAGGTTCGAAGATGAGGTGGTTGAATAGGTGGCAACATCGACCTGCAGATTGCCGGGGTTCTTAACCTCAATTGCGGTAACACCCGCCATCAACAGGCCGGCATTGACAAAGTATGTTTGAAGCGTCTGCACGCCACTGGATGAATGAAGGCGCACAACAGAGTCAGCATCAAAGTCGTTCCCGTATACGGTGAGTACAAGGCCACCACTGCCGGCGGCCACGTTGGAAGGTGTAATACTCGAGATTGTCTGCCCAACTGCGCAGCTTGCAAGTAAAAGTCCAGACAACACGGAAGTAAAGACAAATCGGCGCTGCAGTCGAATTATCGACATCGTTAATCCTTTCGACTAAGGCGGAGTAAAGTGATTCAGGAGTGCACTGAGGGATACTAGTTGGGATGATTTGTAACGCTACCTGGCGGCAGCTGCATTTAATGTAGCACACGGTCCGTCGACGGCAAGCCGTCCAAAGCAAATTTGTAACTGAAAAAAAATGAATGGAGCACGGGGCGCAGAATTGAAGCGCGCTCGGTGTCATGAAAGTGGTCGCGTGTCACCCTTTAGTCGGCAGTACATCTCTTCTGGCGTCTAGTCAAAGTTCTCCGTCGAGTCGGCTGTTCCCGATAGCAGGCCCAAGCCCCAAGTGAAGAAAATGAGGTCTAGGTTTGCCTGCATCATCTTCACGTCACCCCGGAATCTCAAGTAAAGCGATTTATTCATCGCTCGAATATAATGATCGCGCGTTTGAATCTCCAACCCGATCGTCACTTGCAGGAGCCGCCCTATGTCGCGACGTTCATTCAGGATTTTGTCCGTGCTATTCGCCGTGGTGCTACTTGTACCGCTTTATGCGCATGCCCAGAAGCAGACCGCCGCCGGCTCACCCTGGTTGAACACTGCGTTGCCGGTCGATCAGCGTGTCGACGCTCTGATCGGCCACATGACGCTTGAGGAAAAGGTTTCGCAGATGCGCGATCACTCTCCCGCCATCCCACGGTTGGGCGTGCCGAAGTATGACTGGTGGAACGAGGGCCTGCACGGTGTCGCCTTCGCCGGATATGCAACCAACTTCCCGCAGGTCATCGGCATGTCCGCCACATGGGACACGAAACTTGTGCACCAGATGGCCCAGACCATCTCCACTGAAGCGCGCGCCAAATACAACCAGGCCATGCGCGACAACGATCACGAGATGTTCTTCGGTCTGACCTTCTGGGCCCCGAACATCAATATTTTTCGCGATCCGCGCTGGGGCCGCGGCCAGGAGACCTACGGAGAGGATCCATTCCTTACCTCCCGCATGGGTGTCGCCTTTGTTACCGGCATGCAGGGCGACGATCCCAAATATTTCAAGGTTGTTTCCACGCCCAAGCACTACGCCGTGCATAGCGGCCCGGAACCTGTCCGGCACCGCTTCAACGTCGATGTCTCTCCCCACGATCTCGAGGACACCTACCTCCCCGCCTTCCGCGCTACGGTGACCGAAGCCCACGCCCAATCCGTCATGTGCGCCTATAACGCCATCGACGGAGCTCCCGCCTGCGCCAATACCATGCTGCTGCGCGATCATCTCCGCGATGCCTGGCATTTTGATGGATACGTTGTCAGCGACTGCGCGGCCGTTGCAGACATCAACACCGGGCATCATTACGCTCCGGATATGGCGCATGCCGCCGCCGCCGCGGTTAAGGCGGGTACAGATCTCGAGTGTGGATTCGGACAAGGCCAGGCCTTTCCCGCTCTCGTCGATGCGGTGCATCAGAATCTCATCAATGAATCAGAACTCGACGCCGCACTTCACCGCCTCTTCCGCGCCCGCTTCCGCCTCGGCATGTTCGATCCGCCGTCCAGCTACGCCTATGGCCGCATTCCTTTCAGCGAAGACAACTCTCCGCAGCACCGCCAGCTTTCTCTGCAGGCCGCTCGCGAGTCGATGGTCTTGCTCAAGAATCAGGACCACATACTGCCTTTGAGATCGGGCATTGGCCGGATCGCGGTTGTCGGACCAACGGCAGAACTCGTTCAATCCCTACAGGGCAATTACAACGGGCCGCCGCCCGATCCCGTCTATCCATTGGTTGGAATCGAAAATCGCTTCACCTCCTCCCGCATCAATTATGCCCAAGGCTCCAGCCTCGTCGCCGGCCTGGCGATGCCCATCGAGCACACTGCGCTGCACCCGTCCAGCGGCTCGGGCGACGGCCTCACCGGTGCATATTTCAACTCAAAAAATCTGAGCGGCACGCCTGTACTGATGCGAAACGACCGCAACATCAACTTCAACTGGGACAAAGTTGTCCCCGTCGACGGTCTCCATCGCGACAACTACTCCGTGCGCTGGGACGGAACCCTCACAGCACCTGATTCCGGCGACTACAAACTCGGCGTGCGCGTTAATTATTGCTACGCCTGCGAAAACGCTGAGGGCTTCAAGCTCTATCTCGATGGCAAAATCCTGGTTCAAAGCGGCAAAGGCAAGACCGGTGAACGCGGCTCCGTGATTGAAGCCCCCGTGCATTTCGACGACACCAAACCACACCCAATCCGCCTCGAATACTTCCACGGTACCGGCAGCGCCGGCATCGATCTCACCTGGCAGGCGCCGGCCGAATCTCTCCGCAATGAAGCTACACGCGCTGCCCGGCACTCCGACGTCACCCTCGCATTCGTCGGTCTCTCGCCATCCCTTGAGGGCGAGGAAATGCCCGTCAAACTCGACGGATTCGCTGGAGGTGATCGCACCGCGATCGATCTCCCCGCTGTGCAGGAGGACCTGCTGAAAGCACTCGCGGCAACCGGCAAGCCTCTGATCGTTGTACTGCAGAATGGGAGTGCACTGGCCGTCAACTGGGCGCAGGAGAACGCCAACGCGATCCTCGAAGCGTGGTACCCCGGTGAAGAGGGCGGCAACGCCATCGCCGAAACGCTGGCCGGAGACAACAATCCCGCCGGCCGCCTTCCGCTCACCTTCTACGCCTCGCTTACCCAGTTACCATCCTTCGAGGATTACTCCATGAAGGATCGTACTTACCGCTATTTCTCTGGCAAACCACTCTATGGCTTTGGCTACGGACTCAGTTACACCACCTTCGCCTACAGCAATCTCAAGGTACCTTCTGGCGAAATAAAAGCCGGGGATCCTGTAACTATTGAGGGCACGGTGAAGAATACTGGCTCCGTCGCCGGTGACGAAGTCGCTGAGCTTTACCTTACTCAACCCAAAGCATTCCAGACGCCCATTCGTGTGCTCGCCGGATTCCAGCGTGTGCACGTCACCCGCGGCCAGTCGACTCAGGTTCGCTTCACCATCGATCCCCGCTCGCTCGCGCAGGTGGACGAGCAGGGAAATCGTGTCATCGTCCCCGGCGAGTACTCCGTTTCGCTTGGCGGTGGGCAGCCGGATGATACATCCGCCGATCTCGCCGGGAAGTTCACCATCACCGGAAAGGCTGAGCTCCCGAAATAACCGGAGTCTTCCGGCGCACAATGCAGCCGAGCAGGTCCTATCGCTTCAGGGCCTGCTCGATTGCTGCCTGCGCCAGCGGGGCCATGATCTTGTACCCGGCATCGTTCGGATGCAGCCCGTCCGTCGCCAGTTCCCTGCGCAGCAGGCCATGATCGTCGACCAGGGCCGAGAAGTAATCGAGGTAAATCAGCCCGTTAGCCGAACAGTAGTTTTTGAGCCATGCATTGAGCGCCAGAATTTTCGCCGGGTCGCGCTGTGCAAAGAAATTCTGCGACTGCGGTGTGTAGTCATGCACTGGCGTCACTGACGAAAAGATCAGCGGGACGCCGTTGGCGTGAGCCAGCTCGGCCAGCGAAGCATAGTTGGCCTCGATATCCTCGACTGCAATCGGCCCGGTGTTCCCGGCGATATCATTCGTGCCCGCCAGCACCACGACCACGGCTGGCCGCAGAGCGATCACATCCTGATGAAAGCGCACCAGCATCTGCGAAGTGGTTTGGCCGCTTATTCCGCGGTTGATGTAACCTTTCGCCGGAAAGTACTGGTCAAGATGCCACGCATCGGTGATCGAATCGCCGAAGAAGATCACTCGCGGTTCACCTGTTGCAGGCGCGGCGAGCGTTTTATTGGCATCCCGGTAGCGGCCCAGTTGGCCAAAGTCATTCATGTAGACCGGGATCATCGTCTCGCGATAGTGCTCGAGGCTCAGAATCGATTCAGCCAGGTGGTTCGGTTCCTGCTGTGCCGCCTGGCCGAAAGCGGAAAGAGAGATTGTCAGCAAAAGAAAGATCGGAAAGCGCATGCAGAAAAAACTACAGCATTTCCGCCGTATAGCAAATTGCCGACTTCCGGACCCTTATCCCAACAGCCTGCCGAAACTCGATTTCAACGATTGTGCAGTCGTCGTTCGCCGCCGCCGCCCCGCAGAAGGTCGAAAGGTCCTCAACAACTCCCTCGAGATTTTTGCTCTTGCCGAACGCGTCTTCCATCCGCTGTGTGCCGAAGAAATCCCCTTCTACATCTTCGGCCTCGGTAACCCCGTCAGTGACGACAAGTAGCCGCATGCCCGGTTCCATCGTTGCGGTATAGGACTTGAAGACGCCCTCCTCCAGCAGACCCACCGGGAAGTTCGATTCCGTCAAACGCACGATCCCTGTGGCCGTTCGCATTAAAGGATGGACCTGCCCGCAGTTGATGTATTCCAGATGCCCATCTCGGTCGAGGCGAAGGATAATCATCGTTGCGTACTTGCCTACGTCCTTTGCACAGATAAAGCGGTTCAGAGTCTTGGCGATTATATCCAGTGGTTGATCGGCAAGCATCTGTGCATACACCATGCCTTGAAGCGTCTGCGCAAGCATCGCCGCCGCCACACCTTTGCCCGAAACATCGGCGATCACGACATGAAGATGGTCGCCGGCGGCCAGCACATCGTAGAAGTCGCCTCCAACCTCCTTGCAGGGAACGAATAGGGTTGAGATCTTCGCATAAGGAAGATCCGGAATCTCCCGAGGCATCAGGCTTTGCTGAATGCGTCGCGCTATCTCCAGCTCTTCCTGAACCCGCCTGGAATTCTCTTCGGCAATGGCAAGCTGCGCATTGTCAACCAGGGCCGCCGCCTCCGACGCAATTGTCTTCAGCAGATCGTTGTCAACCTTCGTCAGGTGACCGGGTGTTAGGCGGCTGTCGAGGTAAAGCACACCCAGTACCTCGCCGCGTCCTGAACCGGCAACATTCCGCCGGCTGCGAAGGGGAATGCAGATCACTGTCCGGATGTTCTGCGCGATAACACTCTCTGACCGTACGCCCGTCTCTGCGCTCAACGTGTCCGTTACGATGAACTCTCCCGTGCCTTGAAGCGCCTGCTTGATAGCGCTGTGCGAAATGGTCGAGTCATCGGTCAGCAGTTTCCCCTTGCTGTCCAGTCCAACGATTAATTTGAGGGTGCCGGTTGCTGCATCGCGCAGCATCACATAACCGCGCTCGACCTTGGTCAACGTGAGCGTCGTCTCTACCAGCGCTGTAAGAATCTGGTCTACCGCGCCCTCATTATTGAGCTTACGGTTGGCCTCCAGCAGCCAGCTCAGCTTCTCGATCGCTGTATTCGACGTTGAAGATTCGGCCTTCAGCGGCCCGAGCAATTCACGCAGCGTCGAGCTCGACTGTGCAGACCGCACTCCGAACCGAATGAACGGCCCGTCCGGCTTGCCGAAGTGAACCGCATCGTTGTTCGAGAGCTTGTGCCGCTTTACGGGCGCTCCATTTAGATAGGTCCCATGCTTGCTGCCCTGGTCCACAATGTAGAAGGAGCCATTCTCATAGACGATCTCGGCATGTTTGCGCGAGACAAAAGCATCCTCGAGCAGGATATCGCTGCCGGGCTGGCGGCCAACCGTGTAAGGGGCATGGCCGATCTCGCGCTGGCTCTCGCGCGAGCCGTCGACCACAAGCACAGGCGTGGTGGGAACCTCGAACATCCAGTCACATCTCCCGCCGAATCAAAATACTGGGGGCCGGCGCTAGGAGCGATTATAACCAGATACCGCTGAGAACAAGGTCGTTGGTCGCGTCGTAACGCAAAACCGCTGCTCGCCCTTACAACGCCGCAATCTGCCCGGGCATCGCTACAAATTGTTGTAATCGCCATTGACAACCGCATTGCTCAAGCGTCAGGCTGGAACGTTTTCCTGAGGGAAGTACGCCTCCCTGGCCCGGCGGTTATGCTTAAATTTCCGCCGGGCATTTTCACGCCCGCGCCGGAACCCGAAGGAAGAAATGAGCGAAAACCAGAGACCCCTCGAACCAGGAATCGTAACCGACTTTGCCGGCCGCCTCACCTATTCCGGCTACCTGTGCCTGCCGGAGCTGCTCGCGCAGCAGCGTCCGTTATCGTCGCCGCCTCATCATGACGAGATGCTCTTCATCATCCAGCACCAGGTCTCCGAGCTCTGGATCAAGCAGCTCATCCATGAGCTGTCTGCCGCCATCCGCTTCGTGCAGCACGACCAGCTCGACCCCTGCTTCAAGATCCTTTCGCGCGCCAAGCTCATCCAAATGCAGCTCTTCGATCAGTGGGCTGTGCTCGAAACCCTCACCCCATCCGAGTACATGGAATTCCGCGGTGTGCTCGGTCATGCATCAGGCTTCCAGTCCTGGCAATATCGCAAGCTGGAATTCCTTCTCGGCAACAAGAACCGCGATGCCCTGCGTGTCTTTGAGCACGACCAGTCAATCCACGACGATCTACAGGCCACGCTCGAGTCTCCCAGCCTCTACGACGAATTCCTCCTGCATCTCGCGCGCCGCGGCCTCGCCATTCCCCGCGAAATTATTCAGCGCGACTGGACTGAGCCGCACCATAAGAACGAAGCACTGGTCCAGGTCTTCCGCCGCATCTACGAGCATCCTCGCGAACACTGGGACGCCTACGAAATGTGCGAGAAGCTCGTCGACGTCGAAGAATATTTCCAACTCTGGCGATTCCGCCACATGAAGACCGTCGAAAGAATCATCGGTTTCCGGCAGGGAACTGGCGGCTCTTCAGGTGTCGGCTTTCTCCGGCAGGCTCTCGATCTGACCTTCTTCCCCGAACTGCTCGCCGTGCGCACCGGACTCGCTCAGAAATGAATTCCCGCATCCAACAGGCTATCGCAGCACTTGGCACGGCGCCCCTTCACGAAGCCGCGATCGAGCGCCACATCACGCCTCTCTTCTCCCGCGTTCTGTCTGCCGATCGCATCTACCTTGCCAACCACTCGCTCGGCCGCCCGCTCGACGCCATGGCGAATGATGTGGCCGAAGCCACGGTCCTCTGGTACGAGAAGCTTGGAGACGCCTGGGATCAATGGCTCGACGAACGCGAGGCCTTCCGGGCTCGAGTTGCCAGGCTCATCCATGCTCCCCGAGCCGACTGCATCATCCCTAAGACATCCGCGGGCCAGGGCTTGCGCGCCGTTCTGAATGCACTCCCCGGGAGACCACGCGTCATCACCACTAGCGGAGAATTCGATTCCGTGGACGTGATCCTCAAGCAGTACGCCGCGCTCGGCCGCATCGACGTGCGCTGGGTCGAGGCCGATGGGCAGGGCGTCTTTACTGTCGACGCGCTCATTGCGGCCCTGGAGCGTCACACTGACCTGGTCGTCATCTCTCAGGTCATGTTCATGTCCGGACAGATCATCGAAGATCTCGACCGCCTAGCCGTCGCTTGTCACCAACACGGCGCGCGTCTTCTCGTCGACTCCTACCACGCCATCGGAGTGATCCCCGTCGACGCCGCGCAAATCGGCTGCGATTTCATGATCGGCGGCAGTTACAAATATCTTCGTGGAGGTCCCGGAGCTGCATTTCTCTACATCGCGCCCGAGGCCCTCGAAGAGTGGCCTCCGTCCGCTCGACACCGGATGGTTCGCCAACTCCGACGAGTTTGCTTATCAGCGGCCTGATCCGCCGCTACTCAAATCAGGCGGCGATGCCTTCCTCGAATCCACACCGCCCGTCCTCACCTGGTATCAAGCGCGCAGCGGCCAGCAGTTTACCCTGGCGATAGGCATCGATCGCCTCCGTGCCTACAGTCTCCATCAGCTTACGGCTTTACGCGAATATCTCGCCCAGGCCGGAGTTAACTCCGCAGTCGGCGGCGACACCCATCACGGAGCGTTTCTCGCTGTCCGCCTCGCGGCTGCGACACAGCTGCCGTCAATCCTCAAAGGCGAAGGAGTTATCTGCGATGCCAGAGGCGAATGGCTGCGTCTCTGTCCCGATTGTCTAACCCGTGACGAAGAACTGCGCCGAGCGGCCGCAGCGTTGGGTAAGATTCTTGGCGCATAGAAAAGCCGAAGCCTACTTGCCGGCGGCATCATCGAGCGCAAGATTCAACTCGAGCACATTCACCCGCGGTTCCCCGAGTATGCCGAATTGCCGCCCCTGCACATGCGCAATGACTAGCCGCCGCACCGCATCATCGGTCATTTGGCGAGCTTCCGCCACTCGATGCACCTGGTACAAAGCCGCCGCCGGCGTAATATCCGGATCGAGCCCGGACGCCGAAGCTGTCACCAGGTCGATCGGCACCGCCTGCCCCGGAGCTGACTTCTGATATGCAGCAACGTCTCCCTGGATACGATCGATGAGCTTTTTATTCGACTGCGCGAGGTTTGATCCGCCGGAGTTTGCTGCATCGTATCCGTTGCCTGCCTCGGAAGGACGTCCGTGGAAATAGCCGTCGCTGGTAAAGCTCTGCCCAATGATCGCCGACCCCACCACATGCCCTTGCATGCTAATCATCTGTCCGTCGGCCTTGTCGCGCCAGAAGAGATGAGCGATCCCTGTCATGACCAGCGGATAGATCAGACCAAGCACCACTGCGGTTATTAGTGTGAATCGAATTGCCACTTTCAGCGTGGACATCATCTCGGAATTCCTCAGCGGCTACGCAAGGCGTAGCGCGGTCAAAATCATATCGATGGCCTTGATGCCAATAAACGGCACAATCAGTCCGCCAACACCGTAGATCACCAGGTTGCGCCGCAGCAGCGCCGCCGCCGACATCGGCGCATACTTCACGCCCTTCAGGGCCAGCGGTATCAGCGCAACAATGATCAGCGCATTGAAAATAACGGCGGAGAGGATTGCCGAATGCGGCGTTGACAGCCGCATGATGTTAAGCGTGCCCAGCACCGGGAACACCCCCGCAAACATTGCGGGAATGATCGCGAAGTATTTCGCCACGTCGTTCGCGATAGAAAATGTCGTCAACGCGCCGCGCGTCATCAGAAGTTGTTTGCCGATTTCTACAATCTCGATCAGCTTTGTGGGATTGGAATCAAGGTCCACCATATTTCCGGCTTCCTTCGCTGCCTGGGTGCCTGTATTCATGGCAACGCCCACGTCGGCCTGCGCCAGTGCGGGAGCGTCATTGGTGCCGTCGCCGGTCATCGCCACCAGCTTGCCCTTGCCCTGCTCGCGCTTGATCAGGTCCATCTTGTCCTTCGGCTTTGCCTCGGCGAGAAAATCGTCCACTCCTGCCTCACGTGCAATCACTGCCGCCGTCAATGGATTGTCGCCGGTAATCATGATGCTGCGAATGCCCATTGAGCGCAGCCGTGTCAGCCGGTCCTTCAAGCCGCCCTTCACAATGTCCTTGAGATAAACCACGCCCAGCGCGGTTGAATTCTCAGCTACGACCAGTGGGGTGCCTCCCAGACGCGCAATCTCTTCGACCTTGTCACTCACCTTACGCGGCAGGTTCGATCCCTGTTCTTCCACAAACTTGGCTATCGCGTCAGCCGAGCCCTTGCGAATCTTCAGTCCCGGAAGGTCCACTCCAGACATCCGTGTCTGCGCGCTGAACGGAACAAACTCGGCGCGCATGCCTGTCAGATCCCGCCCGCGCAGGTTGTAGGTCTCTTTCGCCAGCACGACAATTGAGCGGCCCTCCGGCGTCTCGTCCGAAAACGACGCAAGCTGCGCCGCGTCTGCCAGCCGTTCCGTGCTGATGTTCGGGGCAGGGAAGAACTCCGTCGCCTGCCGGTTGCCCAGGGTGATCGTTCCTGTCTTGTCCAGCAGCAGCGTATTCACGTCGCCTGCAGCTTCCACTGCACGGCCGGACATAGCCAGCACGTTGTACTGCACCAGTCGATCCATACCCGCAATGCCAATCGCCGACAGCAGTCCCCCGATCGTAGTGGGAATCAGACACACCAGCAGCGACACCAGAACAAAAATAGTCTGCGGCGCGGTTGAATAAATCGCAAACGGCTGCAGCGTCGCAACCGCAAGCAAAAAGATGATCGTCAGCCCCGAGAGCAGAATGCTCAACGCAATCTCATTCGGAGTTTTCTGCCGTTTCGCGCCTTCCACCAGCGCAATCATCCGGTCAAGAAAGGTCTCGCCTGGATTCGAAGTGATGCGAATCCGGATCCAGTCAGACAGCACCTTCGTCCCACCCGTTACCGCTGAGCGGTCGCCGCCCGCCTCGCGAATGACCGGCGCCGATTCGCCTGTGATTGCGGACTCGTCCACCGACGCCACACCCTCAATCACCTCGCCATCGCCGGCGATATGCTGTCCAGCTTCAACCTTGATGATGTCTCCTGCACGAAGCTGCGAGCTCGAAACTGCCTCGACTGTGCCATCACTCTTGTAGCGATAGGCAATCGTTTCGCCCTTTGCTTTGCGCAGTGTGTCGGCCTGTGCTTTGCCGCGGCCTTCCGCCATCGCCTCGGCGAAATTGGCAAACAGGACGGTGAACCATAGCCACAGGGTGATCTGGAGGTTGAAGCCGATTGGCTCATGGCGGACTGCATCCTGAATCAGCAATGCTGAAGTCAGCACGCTGCCTACCTCCACCACAAACATCACCGGGTTCTTCACCATCGCCCGCGGATCGAGCTTCTTGAACGAATCGATCAGCGCCTGACGCATGATGCCCGGATTCCATAAACTCTGTCTTTCTGCCATGTTTTCTTTTGCCTTTTAAAACAGCACTCCGTGGTGCATCTGCAGATGCTCAAGAATCGGTCCAAGGCTGAGCGCCGGGAAAAACGTCAGCGCGCCAACAATCAAAATCACGCCCGTGAGCAGAACGGTGAACAGCGATGAGTTCACCGGAAAGGTTCCCGGTGACGGCGGCACGCTCTTCTTCATGGCCAGGTTTCCCGCCAGTGCCAGCATGGGAACCATCATCAGAAACCGTCCCGCCAGCATCGTGAAGCCCAGACTGATGTTGAACCAGTTGGAATTGGCGTTGATCCCCGCAAACGCCGATCCGTTGTTCCCGGCAGCTGATGTGAACGCATACAGAATCTGGCTCAAGCCGTGCGGCCCGGGGTTGGTAATGCCGCTCAGACCGGCAGGGCAGAGAATCGAGACCGCCGTCAGCACCAGGATCAGCAGCGGGAAAATCAGTACGTAAAGCATCGCCATCTTCACGTCAAATGCTTCGATCTTCTTGCCCAGGTATTCCGGTGTTCGCCCCACCATCAGGCCGGCGATGAAGACCGAGAGCACGACGTAAATCAACATGCCGTAGAGTCCCGAGCCCACTCCGCCGAAGACAATCTCGCCCAGCATGATGTTGGCCAGCACGACCATCCCGCCGATCGGCGTGAAGGAGTCGTGCATGCTGTTCACCGCTCCGCAGCTTGCGTCCGTAGTCGCTGCTGCGAACAACGCCGAGTCGGCAATGCCAAATCGAACTTCCTTGCCTTCCTGGTTGCCGCCCGCCTGCAATGCAGTCGTGCGCTGATCCACTCCATGCAGCAGAGGGTGCGGCTGTGACTCAGCCCAGTAAATGCTCATTAGCGCCGCCGCAAAGAGCAGCGTCATGCAGGCAAACACGGCCCATCCATGTCCCGGAGATCCCGTCATCCTGCCCAGCGTCACCGTGAGCGCCGCAGGAATCAGGAAGATGGCCAGTATCTCCAGAAAGTTCGTCAGGGGCGTAGGATTCTCAAACGGATGCGAGCTGTTTGTATTAAAAAATCCGCCGCCATTCGTCCCCAGCATCTTGATCGCTTCCTGCGATGCAACGGGGCCCTGCGCGATGGTCTGCGGCTGGCTCGCATGCTCGACTGTCTGCGCATGCACGTAAGGCTTCAGATTCTGGATCACTCCCTGCTCGACCAGCACGCACGCCAGTACCAGCGATATCGGCGCAAGCACATAAAGAATGGCGCGCGTCGCGTCAACCCAGAAGTTGCCCAGCGTCTTCATCTGGCGTCGTGCGATGCCTCGTACCAGCGCAATCGCGACCGCAATACCTACCGCGGCGCTCAGAAAGTTGTGATAGGCCAGCCCCACCATCTGCGTGAAGTAGCTCATGGTGGTCTCAGGCACGTAAGCCTGCCAGTTGGTGTTCGTCGTGAATGAGGCCGCCGTATTCCACGCCAGCGCCGGCGGAACGCCACCCAAATCCTGCGGATTCCAGGGAAGGTGGAGTTGCGCCCGCTCGATTACGTAGGTCAGCAGCAGGGAGACGAAGCTGAACAGCAGCATCGCCGCCGTGTACTCGCGCCAGTTCATCTCGACGTCGGCGTTTATTCCGCACAGGCGGTACAGCAGCTTCTCCAACGGCTTCAGAATCGGGTCCGCAAACGTACGCTGGCCCTCGAAAACACGTGCCATGTAGATCCCCAGGGGACGCATCAGCAGAACCAGAACCGCAAAGTACAGCAGAAATTGCAGCCATCCGTTTGGGGTCATTCAGAACCTCTCCGGATACAGCAGAGCCACCACCAGATAGCCAAGCAGAAGGATGGTGAGAACGATGACGATTACAGTAGTGATATTCATGGTGTCGTTTCTCTGCTTTCTATCTCAGGTGCTCGCAGGCCTTGACGTACGCCAGCGCAACAGCAAAAAAAAGCACCGTAAAAATTGCCATCAGCGAATCCAGCATCTCCCGCTCCTTGCGTCCCGCAGCAGTGCCGTTTTCCCCGGCTCTGCTCCACGCCCAAACGGCACATCACGCCAGCCGGGCACGGGGTCGACACACCGGAGACCGTTGAGGATGACTCAAGTCGCCCCCGGCGCTTTGAACGCATCATTTTCTAGTTAATCGTTATCGCGCTAAGCCGCTAGTAAGGAATTCGTAAGGGAGATATAAAGATGCGTGGAGCGCACGCTCAATTTGAGCCGCCATCGGGGAGAAAGCGATACCCTACCCAGGGCTCTGTCTGGATGTATTCCTTCTGCGTGACGCCCTGCAGCTTCTTCCGCAGTTGGCCGACAAATACGCGCAGATATTCCGGCTGCTGCGCAGACTGTGCACCCCAAACGGCCGTGAGCAGCGCTCGATGTGTCACCACCTTGCCCGCGTTGCGCGCGAACAGCAACAGCAGGTCGAATTCCTTAGGAGTCAGGTGAATCGGCTGCCCGCGCAGCAGGATCGAGTGTGCACCCACATCAATCACAAAATCGCCGACCTCAATCGGCGCATCCGTCACCCGCTCAGGAGCCCGCCTCAGGTGTGCGCGCACCCGCGCCAGCAGCTCCTGAATCCCGAAAGGCTTCGTCACATAATCGTCCGCACCCGCATCCAGAGCCTCAATCTTTGAACGCTCCTGGTCGCGCACCGATAACACGAGGATCGGCGCCTTGCTCAGCTTGCGCGCTGCGCGGCACAGCTCGACGCCTGTCATCCCCGGCATCATCAGGTCAGTAATCAGCAGGTCGGGAGCCCATTCCTCAAAGGTGCGCAGTCCCTCCTCCGGATCGTTCGCCGCGCGCACATCGTATCCCTGCGCCGCGAGAGCTGTACGCAGCACCCGCGTGATCTGTGTCTCGTCATCTACGACTAGTATGCGTTCCGCCATTCTTTGTCCTTCTGTATCATCGGCCCTGTCATGCAAAAGAATACAGCCAGGATGCGCAGGGCCGTTTTCCGGACCAGCGGCTTCACCCTGTTGGCACTGGCTCTCACGCTGCTTTTCCGCCGCGTGCTGCACGTAAATCAGACCACCGTAGCGCTCAGCTTTCTGGTCCTTATCCTCATCGCGGCTTCAAGATGGCGTCTGGCCTACTCGGTTTATCTGTCTGTTCTCTGTGCAGTCCTTTACAACTTTTTTTTCCTTCCTCCGGTCGGCACCTTCTCCGTCCTCGATCCACAAAATATCGTCGCTCTCACCGTCTTCCTCTGCGCCAGCCTTTTGGTCAGCCATCTCTCCACCCGCGCGCGCCGCGAGGCCGAACTGGCCGAAGTCCGCCGCCGTGAGGTGCAGCATCTCTACGAGTTCAGCCAGGAGTTGCTGCTGCATGATGATCTCAGTTCTGTCGCTCGCATCACCCCGTCCATCGCCGCGACAATCTTCGGATTCCGCGCTGTGGCTCTCTACGTGCGGGGCAATGACGCAGCGTACTATTCCGATCCCGGGTACGATCTCCTGCCCCTCGCCGACCTGAAAATCGCGGCGGAGTCATCGGAGCCTGTCGTCGCCGTGACCAATGGCGTGCAGGTAATTCCTCTGGTGCTCGGCATGCGGTCCCTGGGCGTCATCGCTATTCTCGGAAAGGCACACTCAAGCAATATCTATGAGGCGATCGGAAGCCTCGTTGCCATCGCTCTCGAACGCGCCGAAGCCCTCGAGCGCACCAGCCACATGGAAGCCGCCCGTGAAAGCGAGCGCCTTCATACCGCGCTGCTGGATTCCGTGACCCATGAGCTGCGGACGCCCCTCACCTCCATCCGCGCCGCGGCGACCACCCTCATCAGCCAGCCGCAGATGACCGAGCCGCAGCGCGCCGAAATGTATGCCGTCGTCGACGAGGAAAGCGCGCGCCTCGACCGCCTCATCGGCCAGGCCATCGAGATGTCGCAACTCGATGCCGCCAGCATTCATGTGCAGGCGCGTCCCGAGAGCGTCAGCGAAATCCTCAATTTTGCACTCGAAGAAGCACAGTCCATGCTCGGTGACCGCGCCGTCGAAGTACAGGTGCCGGAGGACATGCCGCCCGTCCGCCTCGATCGCAAGCTTGTCCGCCGCGTCCTGCGGCATCTCATTGAAAACGCCGTCAAATACTCGCCGTCGGGGTCGCCCCTGCGGATCGCGGCGCGCATCGAAGACAACCGGCTTCTTGTGAGCGTCGAAGACTTTGGGCAGGGGATTGAGGAATTCGAGAAGCCTCTCATCTTTCGCAAGTTCTACCGCGGTCGCCGGCAAAGAGATCGCATCTCCGGTACCGGCATGGGCCTTGCCATCGTCAAAGCCATTCTGGATGCGCACGGAGGCGGCATCGACGTCCTCAGCCGCCCCGCTCACGGCGCGCAGTTTACCTTTTGGTTACCAATTGGCGCCGAACGATCAAACGATTGACCTCACTTGACGCAGAAATCTTCCCATTGAGTATCATGGGTGGCGTCATGCTGACCCGTCGGAACTTCCTCAAGTCCTCCTCCGCCGCGCTTCCCGCGCTGGCATTGCTGAGCAAATCCGCATTCGCCGCATCGCACCAGCCGATCGGCGTGCAGCTCTACACCGTACGCAGCCTTCTGGCGAAGGACCCACTGCCCGATATCCTCAAGCAGATTCATGCCATCGGCTACCAGGAGGTCGAGGCCTTCCCGGCGGTTTACACGCATCCGGCGAAAGAGCTCCGGCACATGATCGATGACGCCGGCCTGAGCGTCCCCAGCGGCCACTTCGATTACGAAGGATTCGCCGGCAAACTTGACTACGCAAAACAGCTGGGACTGAACTGGATGGTCTGCCCCATGCTGCCGAAATCCCAATGGGCAACGATCGACGGATTTCACACCGCCGCCAAACAGTTCAACGAATGGGGAAAGCAGGTGGCCGATCTCGGCATGCGCTTCGCCTTTCACAATCACGACTACGAATTCAAGCCTTACGGCGACAAGACCGGCTATCAGATTCTTCTCGACGAAACCGACCCACATCTCGTCTTCTTCGAGATGGATTGCTATTGGGTTACCCAGGCCGGCAAAGATCCCGTTGAGATGCTCCACCGCCTCGGCCACCGTGTCCGCCTGCTTCATCTCAAGGACCGCAAGCCCGGTTTTCCGCCCTCCAACGACATGGACAAGTCCTCGGCCCACTTCACTGAAGTCGGTCACGGCAGCATTAACTGGAAAGCCGTGCTCGACACCGCCCGGGGCATGGGCATCGAGTACTACTTCGTCGAGCAGGACCAGACTCCCGGCAACCCGCTCGACAGCATTAAATCGAGCTACCAGTATCTTCGAACCATCATGCCCTGACGTGAGCTCCAGAGTGCGCATCTGGGCAATCAACTCAGCATGCCGCTAAAGTCGGCTGGCAGTTCTGGACGGTGTGACGACGATGGATTTTTACCTTCACGTCAGAGTGCTCTTTGGAATGATCGTGGGCCTCAGTGTGGCCCACTTGCTTAAAGGAATAGCGCTCATCGTCCAGCATCCCAAGCGGTTCAGAGTCTATTGGGTCCATCTCGTCTGGGTGCTCTTCCTCTTCCTGTACCTGATCCATTTCTGGTGGTGGGAATTCAACCTCGTCAAGGTACGCGAGTGGACCTTCCCCATTTATTTCTTCGTCGCCATCTACGCAATTCTGCTCTACCTCTTGTGTTCGCTCTTCTTTCCCGATCAGATCGGCGAATACGACGGTTTCAAAGGCTATTACTACTCCCGCCATCAATGGATCTTTGCGGTCATGGCCCTCCTGTTCGTCGCCGACATTGCCGACGGGTTTATCAAAGGACGCGATTACTTCACCCGCCTGGGGGCTCGCCTATGCCATTCGCACGGCGACCTATCTTGTCCTCAGCCTTATCGCTATCAGGATCAGAAAGCCCTGGTTCCACGCGACCTTCGCCATCGTCGCTGTCGTTTACGAGATCGCTTACATCCTTGAAAGATATTGGACGATGGGTTAAACCGTCTTATCGGTTGTAATCGGCCGGATGTAAGCAGTTCGCACCGGGAGACAGCACAATGCACTTGGCAGGACGCCTGGCAGTCTCACTGAGGCTGCTCTCTCTTCTCATCTGCCTCTCGCTCTGCGTCTCCGTCCATGCTGAGGATAAGCCCAAGCCGCTCGTAATCCCGCTCCAGCCCTTCGGCCTCCCCAAAGGCTTCTTTAGCGGAGGTCATTCGCTCACCTGTTTTCACGTCCACGTCGCGGGAACCCGTCTCTTCTGGCTCGACGCAAACCACATCTTCGTCGCGTTTACCACCAACTCTCCCTGCACCCTTAAGACGGGTTCGAACGCGGCCACCGTGCGCGCCATCGTTTTTGAGAAGACCGGTGCAAAAGTCGCCACTCGCGACTGGCCGGTCGAAGGCGACTTCACCGTGTTCGCCGGACCAAATCACATGGTGGTTTTATGGAAGGGAAGTGAGCTCGAATTTCTCGACGATCATCTTCAAACTGTGGAATCCGGAGAACTGGCCGAGAAGCCCAAAGGACTGTACGTCACTCCTGCCCGGCGCACTATTCCGCTGCTCTCCGCCGATGGCCGTACCTTTGAGTTCTACACCGTCAGCCCGCTCAAGTTGCTCACCACGATCGCAATCGACCAGTCAACCGATGCCAATGCCGTCGAGGATTGGACTCCGGGCGACGAACGCGTCGCAGGAGTCCGTTGCCAGGACAAGTCTGACTACACCTGCACCAGGATTCTGGTCCTCACGCCCGATGCCAATTACTTACGGCCCGACGGCGAACCCTGGTCCTACGAGGAAACCGCCAGGCCCATAGCCCTTCACCCGATAGGTTTTCTCGACCCCACGCACCTGGTCATGTCGCGCCTCGAGAAAGGTTTCCTGCACAACCCTCAGGTCTTCATCGTTCGGCGCGACGGTTCCAAAACACAGCTGCCCAATCCCGGAGCCTCCTTCAACGTCCAGGACATCGCCGGCATCGCCGGCGACGGCTCCCGCTTTGGACTGGTGTACGCAGCCGCTTCCATGTGCGAAGACTGCGCCTCTGAAAAGCGCTTTGTGGTAGAAGAGGTCGATTCGAAGAAATTTCTTTTCGAGAAATACGGCAGCCCCTTGTTCAGTCGTTTCGAGCTATCGCCCGACGGAAAATCCGTCGCCGTCCTCGACGACGGCGCACTCACCATCTACCCGCTACCCACACACGAGTGAGCCGACGTCAGGTCTGATAGCGCCAAAGCGCGACGCCGCCGAATAGCCCATCTTCATTCGATACCGTCGACACATAGGTCGGCAGCGTGAAGTTGATCTCTTTCGCGTTGCCGCCTCCCAGGTACAGCCGGTCCCAGTTGAAAGTTTTGGCCGTCTGTTCGATCGCTGCCTGCAGAAACCGGTTCCAGCGCTTCTTGCCATGTTTCTTCAATCCCCGGCGTCCCAGGAAATCCTCATACGTCTTGCCCTTCTGCCAGGGATGATGCCCCAGCTCGAGCCCGGGACACAGATGCCCGTCTGTGAACAGTGCCGATCCCAGCCCCGTGCCCAGCGTCAGCACCAGTTCCACTCCGCGGCCGCTGATCGCGCCATAGCCCTGTACAGCGGCATCGTTTGCCAGATGCACCGGCAGCTTCCACCGTTTCTCCAGCGTATTCTTCAGCGGAAATCCCACCCAGCTAGGGTTGAGGTTCGCGGCGGTCATTGTTTTGCCCTGCTTAATTACTCCCGGGAATCCGACCGAAACGCGGTCGCACTTCGGCAACTGCTTGCGCATCTTCTCGAGCGCAGAAAGCATTCTCGCCGGCGTTGCCGGATTGGGAGTCGGCGTGCGCAGGCGTTCAGTCAGAGGATTGCCCCGGGCGTCGAGAGCCATGACCTTCATGCCGGTGCCGCCGATATCGACGGCGAGAGTAATGGGGTGCGGGAAACGAGAAGTTGTGTTTGCCATAGACCGAAACAAGTGTAGTCGAAAACAGCAGGGAATTGGGCGCTGATACAGTCCGGAATCAGCGTTCCCTTACTGTCCGGCCATCACGATCGGCAGTGTCGGCGTAGCCGATCCCTGTGCGTCCTCGATCGTCACGCCAAACGCCTTGGCTTCCACTCCTTGCGGCAGTGTCGGCAGAACCACTGAAGCGCTCCCGCTCGCATCCGGCCGGAAAAGCCCCGCCGGCATAGGAGCCTTGCCGTTCGCGGGGATCAGCCACAGCTCATAGGTCTTATTCTCTGGAACCGGACGCAGGTTGCTGGCCACGAAAATCAGCGCACCTCTTGTCGGCAGATAGGTCGCATGGCCCACGGGCTGAGCCGGGCGTTTCGTCTCGGTCAGAGTTACCTGCTTGGCCGCAGGAGAGGTCAACGCCTCGGTCAGCTCCTCTGCCCGGTCTGCTGCGGCCGATAGCCTCGCCATCTGCCCGCGATCCTCGCTGAGTTGCTCCTGCAGCTTGTGGTTGCTATAGCCGAGATACGCCGCCACCGCCAGCATCGCCACAGCTACTGCCCAGCCCAGCCATCCCAGTCCAAAGCTCGTCCTGCGCTCCTCGCGCACAGTTTCGGTAACTGCCGGCTTCGATGCCTGCCCCGTAGCCTGGGGAGTATTGGCAATCCGCGCCATCAGCCGTTGCTGAGCTCCTTCCGGAAGAGCCCGTTGCTCCGCGCTCAATCCCACCAGCGCCACATCCGTCATAGCTTCCAGAAGCGCCGCGCGGCAATACGCGCACACATCCAGGTGGGCCTGCGCGGCCTGCTGCTCCTCGGGAGTCAGCGCCTGCATGGCGTAGAGCGTCAGGTCTTCCTGCGGGATGTGTGGCTTCGTGCTCAAACCGTCAATGCCTTTCTGATTGTCGTCAGCGCCAGGCGAATTCGTGTCTTCACCGTTCCCAGCGGATCGCCTGTCTTTTCGGCAATCTCCGAGTGGCTCAAGCCTTCAAAAAAAGCCAGCTCAACAGAGTTCCTCTGCTCCTCCGGCAGCGATACCATCACTCCGCGAATTTTCCCGAGGAGTGAATTCCGCTCTGCCTCGCGCGCAAGGTTGGTCGACGACGGCAGAGCAAACAACTCCACCTGCTCAGTCGGACGCCGCCGGCGGATCACATCGATCGATCGATTCCGTGCCACCACCACCAGCCAGCCGCCCAGCGATCCCTTACCCGAAACAAAAGCGCCCGGGTTCTTCCACACCTGCACGAAGATCTCCTGCATCACATCTTCGGCTTCACCCGCATCTTTCAACACACGTAAGGCGACGGAATACACCATCGTCCCGTAACGGTCGAACAGGGCCGACATCGCTTCCTGATCGCCGGATTGAATGCGTGTCAGCAGGCCCATATCATCGGTCGCGCTCATGTTCTCCGCGGGTCTATCAGAAGAACGGGATGCCTCGACATTTGGATTGGGCAGGTCGTGGGGCATGCTCTCAGGTCCACCGGTATTCTATGATGCCGACAAGCCGCTGTCCGAATCCGATTGATTTTAGTTGCACTTCACAGAAAAGGTACCAGACGATGAAATTGCGGCTGGACAAGTTGCTCGTCGACCGTGGACTCGCCCCCACTCGTGAGCGCGCCCAGGCCATCATCCTCGCTGGCCGCGTTCTCGTCGATGAGCAAAAGGTCGAAAAACCAGGCCACAGTGTCCCGGAAACAGCGGCTTTACGGCTGCTGGGAGGCGACCTCCGCTACGTTAGCCGCGGTGGCCTCAAGCTCGAAGCGGCCCTGCATCACTGGCACATCGACCTCACCGGCCGGTTCTGCCTCGATGTCGGAGCCTCCACCGGAGGATTTACCGACTGCATGCTCCAGCACGCGGCTGACCGCGTTCTTGCCGTTGACACCGGTTATGGACAGATCGCCGACAGTCTGCGCCGCGACCCGCGCGTCGCCCTCATGGAGCGCACCAACGCCCGCAACCTTGGCCCCGGAGATCTCCCGCCCGGCATCAGCTTCGTCGCCATGGATGTTTCGTTCATCTCCGCCACGCTGGTTTTGCCCGCGGTCATCAGCGCTATCCGCGCGGGTCCCACGCCCATCGAGATAGTTGTCCTCGTCAAGCCGCAGTTTGAAGCTGGCCGTGAGCATGTCGGCAAAGGAGGCATCGTCCGTGACCCCGCCGCTCACCAACTGGCTATCGATCGTGTCCGTGCCTGCGTCGCCGACATAGGAGGAACCGCCATCGAAATTATCGATTCTCCCATCCTTGGAACCGAAGGAAATCGCGAATTTCTGCTCCATTGCTCGGTGAATTCGAGGACATCGGAAACAGATTCAAAAGCAACTGTTAGCATCTCTTAATCTTCCAGCTTAGAAGTCGCAGGGACCAATTCATCCACCTTGAGTACACTGTTGATTCATGCGCACCGTCGCCATCATCGCAAAGCCGCAAAAAGAGGAGCTTTTCGACCTTCTCCCCAACCTCGCGCTCTGGATGAAGGCACACGACCTTGATCCAATCTTCGACCCGGTAAGCGGCACGTACAGCCAGCAGGCCCGCATCGTGCCCCGTCACGAGATGCCGGCCGAAAAACCCGAGTTGGTGATTGTTCTGGGAGGCGATGGAACCCTTCTGTCGGCCGCCCGCGTCTTCGCCAGGACTGAGACGCCCATCCTCAGCGTCAACCTCGGCTCACTCGGATTCCTTACCGAGGTCCGTCTCGCCGACCTCTACTCCACGCTGGAAGGCTGGTGCAATCACTGCTTCACCACCGACTCCCGCTCCATGCTGCACAGCGAACTATGGCGCGAGGGAGAGCTTTTCGGTGAACACGAGGCCTTGAACGACGTGGTCGTGGCCAAGGGCGCCATCGCGCGCATGGGAGACTTCCGTATCCAGCTCGACGGTCAGATTGCCGCCACCTTCCGTGCCGACGGCGTCATCATCTCGACGCCCACCGGCTCGACCGCGTATTCCCTGGCTGCCAACGGACCGATACTCCTGCCGGACGTCGATGCGTTAGTGATCTCGCCCGTCTGCCCTCACCTGTTGACTCTTCGCCCCATGGTGGTGCGCGGAGACGCCAATATCGTGGTAAGCATCGTTGGTGTCCCCGACCAGACCTTCCTCACGGTCGACGGACAGGAAGCCGTGCTGATGAAGGTTGGCGATGAGCTCCGCTGCCACCGTTCGAAGTACACGGTAAAGCTCGTCAGGCTCCGGGCTTCAGGTTTCTTCGACGTGCTGCGTGCAAAGCTCAAGTGGGGCGAGCGCTAGCAACGGGAAAACGAGGTGGCGCAGGGGCTTGGTCCGGGATCTCGTCCGCTACACCCTATACCCTGATCCCTACACCCTTTCTTTACCCCTTCGTCAGCTCGGTCAGCAGAACCTTCGCTTTCGTGACCAGCGTGTTAGCCCCATCCAGATCGTCCTGGTCCAGGGCCTGCTTGGCCTTGGTGAGAAACGTGCGAATTTGTGTCACTGTCAGTTGCTCATCCGAACTGAGCGACCGCTTGATGCCTTTCAGGCCGTTCTGCGTCGTAGTGATCTGCTCCAGAATCTCTTGTCGGTTCGGAACTCCGCTGTGCTCGCTGGTGCTGGACAGCTGGCCGATGGGCGACATCTCCGGAGGCTCCCCCGCCGCGGCCTGTTGCGTCGTTGCCGCAGTCGATGCGGCGGCATCTTTTGCTGCCTGCGTCTGGGCAGCGTCTGATAGTTTCTGTTTGTGATGCGTAGTCTTGTGGGGCTTTGGCGGAGGCGGTGGAGGCGGCGCCTGTGAACCGTCTTTCACATCAAGTGGCTTCGGCGGGGGCAACTGCGGGGCCGGCGCATTTTTTGCTACTTCACTGGGAGAATAAATCGGCGCCTGCGCTGCCGGCGGCGGAGTGGCCTGTGTTTTGTGCCTGCAACCCGCAATAAGGCACAGCGGAACAAGGACCGCGATCTTGCTGGCGGTTTTCATCCCCTTTGTCCCTCAACAACCAATGAATTCGCTTCCAGTGCTCCGCGCAGCCGCGGGTCTGAAAGCCCGGCAGCCGGCAGGGATAAGATGAAGGTTGACCCCTCGCCAACCTTCGATTCTACGTCAAGCTGTCCGTGATGAAGTTGCAGAATTCTGTATGTCATCGCTAGGCCTATTCCGCTACCGTCCCGCTTGGTCGTAAAGTACAGATCGAAGATCTTCGAGCGAATTTCATCCGGTATGCCCTCGCCATGATCCTGCACCTTGATGATGGCAGAGCGCCCATCCTCCGCCAGGCGAACTGAAAGTTCACCGCCCTCGGCCATGGCCTGGGCTCCGTTTAGAACAACATTCAGCAACGCTTGCTTCAGTAGATCAGCATCCACCTTTACGATCACCGGGTGAGCCGGAAGTTCGCTCACCACCGTCACGTTGTAGGATTCCAGCCCGGCGGAGGCCAGCATCAGCACGCTCGATACGATGGTGCGCATATCCTGATCGACCAGCTTCAACTCGACTGGTCGCGAGAAATCTACCAGTGTCTGTACAACCCGGTCCAGTCGTTGAATTTCGCTCTGAATGATCTCCAGGTGTCTCGCCGCCGTCACCTCGCTGCCTACTTTGCTTCGCAGCAGCTCAAGGTGAACAACGATGGCGTTAATCGGATTCTTCACCTCGTGACCAACGCCCGAAGTCAGTCGCCCAATCGCCGCCATGCGCCTCGAAAGCTCCAGTTCGCTCTCGATCTCGCTAACTGACTCCACATCATGCAGCGTCAGCAGCGCTCCCAGCGACCGACCCGCGGAGACCTCTTCGTCACGATCGTCATGAATAAAGTCCAGTGACAGTTCCAGTCTGCGCCCTGCCTCCGTCGTAATCTCTTCCTGCACAATCGACATTCCCGCATCGAAGGCCTGCCGCACCGTGCGGCCCAGCAGCGAACTGCGATCGAAGATGTCGTGAACCTCCGCACCCAGCAGTTGATCGCGGCTCACGTCCAAAAACCGTTCCACCGAGCGCGACACCAGCACTGCCCGCGAATCGCGCGTGAACAGCATGATCCCGTCCTGCAGGTTGGACAGGATCTGATCGAGATTCTCTTTCAGGGCCGAGAACACTTCCTCGACATTGCGCATGCGCCGGCCCAGCCGTTCGATCTTGTGCGAAACCTGAACCACCGCATCCGACGACCGGCCGGACTCCAGTTCTCCCGCTGTCGGCGCCTCAGCCGGCCCGAGCGCATCCAGCCGTGAGCTGATCTGCTCAAGTGGTTGTAGCGCAAGGTTGGAAACAAACGCCGCCGCGATCAGCGATATCAGGATCGCCATGCCGATATTTATCAGCGCATCTTTAAGCCCTGGATAGAACACCTCTCTCAGGAAGGTTGTCCGAATACCGATCCGTATGGTGATGAAGGCTTTCTTGTCCCGCTCCAGTCCGACCGTGAAATTGTAGACACGTCCCGCCGTCCCGCCAAACACTGCCCGCAGCTTCTCTAGCCAGGACGCATTCTTAAGCGTGTCAAAATCGGGCCGGTTGGGCAGGGGCTTGTCCTCAAGCGTCGTAACCGGCGCCGTAACAAGTCCTGTACCCTGGCTGTCAGCGATTGCAATGTCAAACACCGACAGCGAGTAATTGTTGATTGAACTGATCAGCGCGGTGAGAGCCTCGTCCTTGCGCAGGGAAGCAGCAACCGCCGCCCGTAACGCGACCGGATCATTCGGGTCCACGGGACTGTTCCGCAATCCTCTTTCAAGCGCCGTCCGCGTCGCGAAGAGGAGCTGATCGGCGATTATCCGGGTCGATTCGTAGGACTGCTGAATATGCTGGTCCAGCAGGCGGTTCATATACAGCGCAGACAGCAGCGTGGCAATCAGGAAGACCAGACTGGCGATAGCCACAACGAGTTTGGTCTTCAATCGCATGCTTGCAGAAAAGAACCGTAACGGCTGGTGAGAGAGACTGCGTTAGTCTTCCGAACCGGCATCATCCTTGAGCCTGCCGTAATCCTTCAGTTTGTTGTGCAGGGTCTTGAGGCTGATGCCGAGAATCTCCGCCGCCCGGGTCTTGTTATTATTCGTCGACTCCAGCGTTTTCAGAATCAGCCGCCGTTCCCCTTCATCCACCGTGGCCCCTACCTCAACCTGGATCGCATTGGGAGCAACGCCCGAGTCCCCCGCGACCTTCACTGTTTTGGTGCCGAAACCCGGAGGCAGATGCCGCGTCTCGATCGCGCCTCCGCCACATAAGACCACAGCGCGTTCAATTGTGTTGCGGAGCTCGCGCACATTTCCCGGCCAATCGTATGCCATCATCCGGGCCATCATCTCCGGATCCACGCCCGTCACCTCGCGGCCGTGCTTACGGTTCATCTCGTCGAGCATCGAATCCACAATCGCCGGAATATCCTCTTTGTGTTCCCGCAGCGGTGGCATGTGAATGTTGAAAACATTCAGACGATAGAACAGATCCCCGCGCAACTGTCCATTTGCCACCGCTTCGTCCGGATCCTGATTCGTTGCCGACAGCACCCGTACATCCACGGGCGACTCCACCTTGCTGCCCAGCCGGCGCAATTTCCGCTCCTCAAGCACTCGAAGCAGCTTGGCCTGCGTGCCCACCGGCATCTCGCCGATCTCATCCAGCAGCAGCGTGCCCTCCTCGGCCAGCTCAAAGCATCCCGCACGCCGTTCCAGCGCCCCGGTGAACGCGCCCTTCTCATGGCCAAAGATCTCGCTCTCGATGAGCGTCTCCGGAATCGCGGCGCAGTTCACCGCCACAAACGGCTTCATCTTGCGAGGACTCAGTTCGTGCAGCGTGCGCGCGACCATCTCTTTGCCCGTGCCGCTTTCGCCCGTAATCAGAACCGAAACGTTCGAGGGCGCAACCCTTTCGATCAGGGCGAAAAGTTCCTGCATTTTCCTGGATGAGCCAACCAGCGAACCGAGCACGCCGGTATCGCGCAGCTTGCGCCGCGTCACCTCCAGCTCCCGTTCCGTCTCCCGCTGCCGGGTCGCGTTCAACAGGATCGTGCGCAGCCGGGTCGCGTCAACAGGCTTCTGGATAAAGTCGTACGCGCCCATCTTCATGGCTTCAACCGCCAGCTCGATCGAGCCCTGGGCGGTAAGCACCACCACCGCCTGATCCTGCTTCAGATCGTTCAGCCGCCCCAGCAATTCCAGCCCATCCATGCGCGGCATCTTCAAATCCGTCACAACAATGCCTGGTTGCCACGCCTGAACCCGCTCCAGAGCCTCCAGCCCGTCACGCGCCGTCTCTGTGCGATATCCCCATCCCGAGACGAGTTCCGCCAGCCCCGTCAGGGCATGCACCTCGTCCTCGACGATCAATACTTTTTCCTGAGTAGCCATAAACACTTCTTGGAGTGGCAACTTACTTTTATCACGCGGAATAGGCCTCCGGCGAAACACAAATATCGGTGCCAAAAGACTTTCTACCCGCCTGCCACTGTATCCTGATCTTTATGCTTGATTATGAAATAACGACGCAGGATTTGAAGCAATTGCTCGACTTGGCCGGCCCCGAAAGACCAGTCATCCTCGACGTGCGCGAGCCTTGGGAGTACCAGGTCGCCCGCATCGAAGGCAGTACTTTGATTCCCATGGGAGACATCCCCTCCCGCGCCTTCCAGGAACTCGACCCCGAAGCCCATTTCGTCACCGTCTGCCACCACGGAGTCCGCTCCATGAACGTCGCCGTCTGGCTCCGCAACCAGGGCTTCGAAAACACCCAGTCTCTCCGCGGCGGCATTGACGCCTGGTCAGCCGAAATCGACCCCACAATGCCAAGGTACTGATCGTGCTGTCGCCTTTAGGCAGGGGGCTCGCGCTGCTGCAGCGGTATCCTCTTCCGCTCTTGCTGCCGACCCTCGTGATCGCAGCTTCTGGCGTGGGCGTTAGTCACCTGGTTGCCGGGCTCACGCTGACGAGGTTTGCTCATTTTTTTGTTTTTATGGCGGATCTGTTGATCCGCTGTCTTTTAGTTTGCGGGGGATTCCTGTGCGTCGCGAACTACACGGTGAGGAGCGAGTCGAACGGAGAGCGCCCGGAGGTCAGTAACCTGCTCGACAGCCTGGCGTATCCCGGTTGCGTGAAACTCCTCACAGGATTGCTCGCGCGTTTCGCTGCTACGCTCGTCGTCGCCGGTGCTGTGACCGTAATCCTTTCGACGTCCGCACTCAGAGTATTCAAAGCCTCAACGCGCCATCCAGCGCCCCGACTGGTGTTGGGAGAAGTCTACCTATGGATCGCAACTGTCCTGGCGATCCTGGTCTTGTCGCGCTGGATTCTCGCGATCCCGCTGTTCGTGCAGTCAAAAGGGTTGTTGAGATCGCCACTTGCCGTGAGTGTCCAGGCCATTCGGGGCCTTAGAGGGTTTGCCGTGGTGTTTACGCTGCTCGTTGTGGCACTTTCCTCCCCGCTCGTTCGGTTGACTTCGCCGCTTCACCCTCACTTGTCAGACGGCGCCGCGCGGTATGTGCCCCAGCTCCTTGAGATATTCGCCGCGCACGGCTTTGCGGCCGTCCTCTGGACTTGGTGGATGATCGTCATTACCCTGCTCACCATGCGTCTCCAGGGCCACGATGAACCTCTGCCGGCCACGCCCCTCGCGGTAGCTTGAGTGGTCAAAAACTAAGAGAGCGAGCTCCAATTTATACTTCTCTGTCACCTGGATCAGGAGCCCGCATGTCCTCCGCCGCCATCGACTACGCCCGCACCAATTACCCTCGCTTTCTCGACGAGCTCAAAACCCTCATCCGTATCCCCTCCGTCTCCACCCTCCCCGAACACAAGGGAGATGTCCTTGCCGCCGCCCAATGGCTCGCCAATGAGCTGACCCGCATTGGCATGGAGCACGTTGAGGTCATCACCACTCCCGGCCATCCGCTCGTCTATGCCGACTGGCTCCACGCCCACGGCAAACCCACCTGCCTCTGCTACGGACACTACGACGTCCAGCCTCCCGATCCCCTGGACGAGTGGAAGTCCCCGCCGTTCGATCCCACCGAGCGAGACGGTAACCTCTACGCCCGCGGAGCGGTCGACGACAAGGGCCAGATGTACATGCACGTCAAGGCTCTCGAAGCTCTCTTTCGATCGAATAAAGGCAATCTGCCCATCAACATACGGGTAATTCTTGAAGGAGAAGAAGAAGTCGGCGGGGAGCAGATCGCCCGTTTCATCCGCGAGCATCCCGACCGCCTCAAGGCCGACTTCGCCCTCGTCTCCGACACCGAGATGTTCGCGCCCGAGCTGCCCACCCTCTGCGTCGGCCTGCGCGGCATGATCTACACCGAAATCGAGGCCCGCGGCGCCAAAAGCGACCTCCACTCCGGCATGTACGGAGGCGCAGCCCCCAACCCCTTCGTCGCCCTCGCCCAGATCATCGCCCAGCTCAAAGACTCCGCTGGCCGTATCCTCGTCCCTGGCTTCTACGACGCCATCAAGCGTCCCAGCGACGACGAGCTCCGTACCTGGCAACAGCTGCCCTTCGACGAGGAGCACTACCGCCTCACCGAGGTCGGTTCATCCCGCCTCACCGGCGAGCCCGGCTATTCGGTCCTCGAACGCACCTGGGCGCGCCCCTCGCTTGACGTCCACGGAATGCCTGGCGGATTCACCGGAGCCGGCGCCAAGACCGTCATCCCGGCGAAAGCTGTCGCCAAGGTCTCCATGCGGCTCGTCCCCGACCAAACCCCGCAGCAGGCCTTCGCCCAATACAAAAGCTATGTCGAATCCCTCAAGCCCGACGGCATCGAGCTTGACGTTCGTCTCATCCACTCCGGTGACCCCATCGTCATCGGCACCGACAACCCCTACATCCAGGCCGCCACGCACGCCCTCAGGAAGGTCTGGGGCAAGGAAACAGTCTTCATCCGCTCCGGCGGATCCATCCCCATCGTCGGCGATTTCGAGCGCCACCTGAAAATCCCTACCGTCATGATGGGCTTCGGCCTGCCCGACGATAACCTTCACGCCCCCAACGAGAAGTTTCATCTTGCCAACTTCTACCGCGGCATTGAGTCGATCATTGTCTTCTTCGAAGAGCTCGGCGCGTGAACGCCTTTATCCTCGCTGGCGGCCAAAGCAGCCGGATGGGCCGCGACAAGGCCCTCCTTCACTTTCACGGCCGTCCGCTCATCGAATACGCCCTCGCTAAACTCCGCACTCTCGGATTTTCCCCAGCCATAGCCGGCAACCGCCCTGACCTTGCCGGTTACGCCCCTGTCATCCCCGACAACTACCCCGGTTCCGGTCCACTCGCTGGCATCGAAGCTGCCATCGCCTCCAGCAGCGCCGACCTGAACCTCTTTCTCCCCGTCGACCTGCCCTTGTTGCCGATAGAATTCCTCCGCTGGATGACGGTCCGGGCGCTGCAAACATCCGCCCTCGCAACCGTCCCGCGCCTGCAAGGCTGTCCTCAGCCGCTCTGCGCCCTTTATCACCGTGCCCTGCTGCCCTACGCTCGCTCTGCGCTCAGCGCGGGAAAACCCAAAGTCATGCGCGCCGTCCAATTGGCCGCTTCAGAAAGCGGTCTCAAGATCGACCAGTTCGACGTCGAGACGGTCACTTCGTCGCTTTGCCCCTCCCTCGACTGGCCCCCAGCTCCACCTGTTCACCGTTGGTTTCAAAACTTAAACTCTCCCGCCGAACTCCAATTTGCAGCGTTGGAGGAATCCCCTCACATCCAATAAGCTGGTTTGTAGAGCGAGGAGCGAGAGTTGGCCAGCACGCCCAATACGCCGGAGATCGAGATCGTTCAGGAAGCGCCACGCCAGGAAGGCGCCTCAAATAACGGCGTCGCGCCCTACATTTCGTTTGAGAAGGTCACCAAGTCCTTCGGCGATCTCACTGTTCTCGACGAGGTCAGCTTCTTCGTCAAGCCCGGCGAAACCCTCTGCATCCTTGGCCGCAGCGGCGTCGGCAAGTCCGTCTCCCTCCAGAACATCATGGGCTTCCTCAAGCCCGACTCCGGTAAGATCCACGTCGCCGGCGAAGAGATCAGCACCTACGACGAAGAGCAGATGCAGGCCATCCGCCGCAAAGTCACCATGGTCTTCCAGAACGGAGCCCTCTTCGATTCGTTGAGCGTTGGCGAAAACGTTGCCTTCCCCCTGCGCGAGCGCCGCGAGCTCGTCGAGGACCAGATCCAGCAGATCGTCAATGGCCTCCTCGAAATGGTCGGCGTATCCGGGATGACTGAGCTTCTACCCTCCGACCTCTCCACCGGAATGAAGCGCTCCGTCGCTATCGCCCGCGCGTTGGCCGCGCAGCCCGAAGCCATCCTCTACGATGAGCCCACCACGATGGTCGATCCCCTTATCGCCCGCCTTCTCGGCGACCTCATCCAGAAGCTCAAATACCAGCTGCGCCTGACCAGCATTGTCGTTACCCACGACATGCGATTCGCTCAGCGCCTCGCCGACCGCGTCCTGTTCCTGCACCAGGGCAAAGCCCATTTCTTCGGAACCATGGATGAAATGAAAGCCTCCGACGACTCGATCCTTCGCCAGTTCCTCGAACTCGACGCCCTGGTCCTCCCCGACGTCTGATCCTGCAAGCCCCACCAGCCGAGAACTCTCCCGGAGATCCTTCATGACGCACGCCACAGCCGCTGACTTCGTTGGAACCTGGCGGCTCCTCGACTATTCACTCATCCATGACGATGGAGTGGTCGAGAAGCCCTGGGGAACCGACGTGCGCGGCTACCTGCTTTACTCCGCCGAGGGATACATGAGCGGCAATCTCGGTCCCGCCCGCCGCCGCCAGGGAGTCATCGAGCGCATCACCCCCGCTTCACGCCCCCGCCGCAACCGCCGCTACATCGCCTACACCGGCCGCTTCTCCGTCCAGGCAGATACCATCACCCACCACGTCGAAGCCAGCCTCTTTCCTCTCTGGGTCGGCCGCGACGAAGTCCGCTACTACAGCTTCGACGGAGACACCCTGACCCTCCGCACCGGCCCCCTCAAATCCGGACACCACACCATCACCGCCCAGCTCACTTGGCAGCGCGTGCGATGAGCTTCTGCACTAGAACCATCTGAGAGTGAAGAGGTCGATATCAAAGCCTCATCAGAAGGCCATTCTGCGGCCTTCTGACGCGTCTGCATCACTCTTAAGCCGATTTCTTCGCCGGATGCCTGGCCCGCTCCACTTGGATGTTGTTCACAACCTGTTGTACGTGCGGCACCTTCTTGGCAAGCTCTTCAGCTTCCCGTTTCTCGGCTTCTGTCCTCACCGATCCCTTTAGCACGAGCTTGCCGTTCTGCGCAGTGAAGGAGATATTCTGCTTTTCGAGCGCGTTGTGGTCCTTGATCGCGGTCTTGTAACTGTTTTCTATCGCCGCGTCAGTGGGCGACGGAGTCGTGCTTCCCTGATTCGTGGCAGAAACAACCGCCGCATCATTGGAAATCGTATAGTCAGGTGCGGCCTGCTTCGCCACGTTCGTGGCCTGCGCAACCTGCGCCTGAGTCTTGACTTCTCCGGTCAGGGTCATCATGCCGCTGTTTCGATTCTGCGTGACGGTAATGCTGCCCAGCCCGTTGTTGTCTAACGCGGTGGT
This sequence comes from uncultured Acidobacteriaceae bacterium, assembly GCA_963725225.1. GTDB lineage: Bacteria > Acidobacteriota > Terriglobia > Terriglobales > Acidobacteriaceae > Silvibacterium. The sequence goes on along the minus strand of CAVRXY010000002.1, from coordinate 18,174 downwards.
TACGGCGCCCTTTTCGTCCGCATGTTGTTTGTGGTAGAGACTGCATCCCGTGAGCAGCGCGCAGCTCAACAGGCCCATGGCAGCAAAAATTATCCCAGAACTTGTCTTAAACCTGCTCATTCTCCGTTCCCCTTTCGACTTGAGGATCTTCGCTCCTGCGAAGACATCCATTTAAGCCGGATGCATAACCGTCGAACCAGGATGTCCGGCATCCGCGATGCGCTTTGATCAGTCTGCAAGCTTAGCCAACCGCAAAGGAAGCATGCAGCCAACACGCGGACGATGCGGTTCCTCTGCTTCTCACCGCTTCCTCTACAATCATTCCTTCGGGAGAATGACCAACTGTGTTCAACATCCTCCGGCTTCGGCCAACGAAGAATCTTCTGTCTCTCATCGCGAGCATCGCCTTCATGACTAATTCCGCCCTCGCCCAACCTGCCCAGGCCCCCGCCTTCGGCCCATCAAACCCGTTCTACGCGCCCAGCACTCTGCCGTTCCAAGCGCCGCCCTTCGACAAGATCAAGGACACCGACTATCAGCCCGCCATCGAAGCAGGGATGGCGCAGCAGCTCGAAGAGATTCGCGCCATCGCCGATAACCCCGCGCCTCCCACCTTCGACAACACCCTCGTCGCGATGGAGAAGACCGGCCAGCTGCTGCAGCGCGCAAGCGCAGCCTTCGACGCCGTGACCGGAGCCAACACGAATCCCGCACTGCAGAAAGCCGAAGAAGCCCTCGCCCCGAAACTTGCCGCGCACTACGACGCGATCTACCTTAATCCCGAAGCTCTTTGCGCGTGTGAAGACCGTCTACGACCAGCGCGAATCGCTCCATCTCGACCCCGAAGCCGCACGCCTCCTCGATATCGTCTACAAGAAGTTCATCCACGCCGGAGCGAACCTCTCCGACGCCGACAAGACAAAGCTGAAGAAGCTCAACGAAGAGGAATCCACCCTCTCCAACGCCTTCAAGAACAAGCTGCTCGCCGCCACCCGTGATGCCGCCTTCGTCACCACCGACAAAGCCGCTCTCGCCGGACTGAGCGATGCCGAGATCGCCGCTGCCGCACAGGCCGCCAAGTCTCGCAACAAGCAGGGCTACGTCATTCCGCTGCAGAACACCACCCAGCAGCCGTCGCTCACCTCGCTCACTGACCGCGCCACGCGCCAGTCGCTCTTCGAAGACTCCTGGACCCGGGCCGAGCGCGGCGGCGACAACGATACTCGCGCCACCATCGCCCGCCTCGCCCAGCTCCGCACGGAGAAGGCAAAACTGCTCGGCTTCCCCAACTACGCCGCTTGGAAGCTCGAAAATCAGATGGCCAAAACGCCCGAAGCCGCGCTCAAATTCATGGACGACCTTGTTCCGCCAGCCACTGCCAACGCCGAGAGTGAAGCCAAAGAGATCCAGGCAGTCATTGACGGACAGAAGAGCCGGCTTCCAACTCCAGCCCTGGGACTGGAACTTCTACGCCGAGCAGGTACGCAAGGCTAAGTACGATCTCGACGAGTCACAGGTCCGCCCCTACTTCGAACTGAACAACGTCCTCCAGAACGGAGTCTTCTACGCCGCCAACCAGCTCTACGGACTCACCTTCAAAGAACGCCACGACATCCCCGTCTACCAGCCTGATGTCCGCGTCTTCGAAGTCTTTGACGCCGACGGCAAGCCGCTCGCCCTCTTCTACTGCGACTACTTCAAGCGCGACAACAAGAACGGCGGAGCCTGGATGAGCGAATTCGTTCCGCAATCGAAGCTGCTCGGCACCCTGCCCGTCGTCTACAACGTCGCCAACCTTCCCAAACCCGTCGAGGGCCAGCCCGCGCTCATCACCTTTACCGACGTCATCACCATGTTCCACGAGTTCGGCCACGCCCTCCACGGCATGTTCTCGAACACCGAATACCCCACCCTCTCCGGAACCTCCGTCGCCCGCGATTTCGTCGAGTTCCCGTCGCAGTTCAACGAGCACTGGGCCACGTATCCCGCCGTCTTCCACCACTACGCGAAGCACTACAAAACCGGCGAACCCATGCCCGCCGATCTTGCCGCCAAGATCGAGAAGTCGCGCACCTTCAACCAGGGATACGCCCTCACCGAACTCCTCGCCGCTGCCCAGCTCGACATGCAGTGGCACACTCTCCCGCCCGGCTCTCCCCTCGAAGACGTGGACGCCTTCGAGAAGCAGGCCCTCGAGAAGAAGCACATCGCTCTCCACGACGTCCCGCCCCGCTACCGCTCCAGTTACTTCTCGCACATCTGGGCCAGCGGATACGCCGCCGGATACTACGCCTATCTGTGGAGCGAAATGCTCGACGACGATGCCTACCAGTGGTTCGTCGACCACGGAGGCCTTACCCGCGCCAACGGCGACCGCTTCCGCCAGATGGTGCTCTCGCGCGGCAACACCGAAGATCTCGCCGACATGTACAAGGCTTGGCTCGGAGCCGAACCCAGCGTTCAGCCCATGCTCAAGTACCGCGGACTCGCTCCGTCAGCCGGCCCTCAATAACACTCTGCTCACTTCAAGGAGATCACCATGTCAGGTTGCGAAGCTCAAACCTTCTCCGGGATTACTCAGGAGCACTTTGACTGTCTCGTTCAGAAAGCGCAGGCCTCATTCGGCATCACCATCTCCGGCGATAGTGGAAGCAGTTCCCAAAATGGAGTCACTATCTCCTGGGACTACGACCGCGCTTCTCAAAGCCTCACCATTCAGTGCACTGACAAACCGGCCTTTCTGCTTTGCGGAATCATCACCTCCCAGGTCAGCGATATGGTCAACGACTGCGCCGGTCAAAGTTGACTGGCCGCGCCTTCGTCGTGATGCTTACGGTTGTTACACTTGAAGTGTGAAGATCGCGCTCGCCCAGATCAACCCCACCATCGGCGATTTTGACGGAAACGCCCAAAAGATACTCGAATTCTCCCGCCGTGCCGAGCAAGGAGGCGCAGACCTCGTCCTCTTTCCCGAACTCGCAGTTTGCGGCTATCCTCCCGCCGACCTGCTCGAGAAACCCTCCTTCGTAGCCCGCGCCGGACAGGTCGTTGAGCAGCTCGCCGCCTGCACCGCTCACAGCCGCACTGCCATACTCTGCGGATACGTTACCCCCGCCCACCACGGCACCGGCAAACGCGTCATGAACTCCGCCGCGCTGCTTCGCAATGGACACATCGAGTTCGTCCAGTCGAAGATGCTCCTGCCCTTCTACGATGTCTTCGACGAGCAGCGCTATTTCGCTCCCGCTCTCAAGCAGCGCCTCTTCCCGCTTGCCGGCCGGCAGGTCGCACTCACCATTTGCGAAGACGCCTGGAACGACAAGAGCTTCTGGGAGAACCGCCTCTACACCATCGATCCAGTGGAAGAGCTGATGCGCGCCGGCGGCTCCATCATTCTCAACATCTCCGCCTCACCCTACTGGCGTGACAAGCGCCAGACGCGCCGCGACATGCTCGCCGCCATCGCGCGGCATCACGCCAAGCCCGTGCTTATGGTCAACCAGGTCGGCGGCAATGACAGCCTCATCTTTGACGGTTCGAGCATCGCTCTCGGCCGTAACGGAGAAGTCATCGCCCAGGCCGCGTCCTTTGAAGAAGACCTGATCTTCGTCGACACCGAATCGCTCACCGGCGACATGCATCCGCAGATCGATAACGAGGACGAAGCGATCTTTCGCGCCCTCGTCCTCGGAACTCGCGACTACATCCACAAGTGCGGATTCTCCCGCGCCATCGTCGCGCTCAGCGGAGGCATCGATTCCGCCATCGTCGCTGCGATTGCTGTCGAAGCCCTCGGCAGGGAAAATGTTCTCGGCATCGGCATGCCCAGCCCCTATTCCTCGCAGGGCTCCATCGACGATAGCCGGCATCTGGCCGAAAATCTCGGTATCCGCTTCGAAGTCGTCCCCATCACCGGCCTGTTCGAGCAGTACAACCAGGCTCTCGCGCCCATCTTCGCCGGCCTTCAACCCGACATCACCGAGGAAAACATCCAGTCGCGCATTCGCGGCAATCTCGTGATGGCGCTCTCCAACAAGTTCAACTCGCTCGTCCTCACCACCGGCAACAAGAGCGAGATGGCCACCGGCTACTGCACGCTCTATGGAGACATGGTCGGAGCTCTTGCCGTCATCGGCGACGTAGTCAAGACTGAGGTCTACGCCCTCGCCCGCCATCTCAACCGCGAGCGCGAAGTCATCCCCGTCTCAATCATCGAAAAGCCGCCTTCCGCCGAACTCCGCCCTGATCAGAAGGACACCGACTCGTTGCCGCCCTACGACATCCTCGACCCCATCCTCGAAGCCTATGTCGAGCGCTACGAAACGCCCGAGCAGATCGCCGCCAGTCTCGGCGTCGATATCGAACTCGTCCGTCGCGTCGTCAAACTTGTTGAGCGCAGCGAATACAAACGCCAGCAGGCCGCGCCCGTGCTCAAAGTCACCGCCAAGGCCTTCGGCATGGGTCGCCGCTTTCCCATCGCGGTCAAGGTTCAGGTATAAACAAAAAGTTTGAAAGGGAATTGATGCAACTTCGTTCTGTCGTTCCAGGGAACCCTCGCCGTCCTCGCGCTCGCCGCCACTACCATCTGCATTCCAGCCTTCGCGCAGGAGCCCGGCGCCAAGCCCGAAATGCCTTCAGCCCCCGCTGCTTCGTCCGGGCCGAAGTTCCCGCCTGTCGATCCCAATAACTTCACCGCCACTGCTCCCACCCGTGAAACCGTCGAAGCCTTCCTGCACGTCTCCTGGGGATACGACACCGACCGCGTCTGGCAGGTAGCCGCCATCCAGACCACGCCCGCGCCGAATGTCAGTAAGGTCACCGTCTTCGTCGCACAGAAGAGCAATCCGCAGCAACAGGTCGGCACGCTGGTCTTCTACACCACGCCTGACGGCAATCACCTCATCGCCAACGATGTCCTGCCCTTCGGCGCCCATCCGTACGCCGACACGCGACGCATCCTCGACGAGCGCGCCCAGGGCCCCAGCCGCGGAGCCGCAGACAAGAAATTCACCTTCGTCGAGTTCGCCGACTTCCAGTGCCCGCACTGCAAGGCTGTGCAGCCTATCATTGAGCACCTTCTCACCGACTTCCCGCAGGCGCACTTCGTCTTTGAAAACTTCCCGCTGACCACGCTCCACAGCGAAGCCTACAAGGCTGCCACCTACAGCGTGTGCGTCGCACAACTGGGCGGCAATGATGCCTTCTTCAAATTTGCCGATGCCGTTTTCGCAGCGCAGGACGGTCTCACGCCGCAAACCTCCGACTCCACCCTTGCCGACGCAGTCACCAAGGTCGGCCTCGACGCGGCCAAGGTTGGCTCCTGCTCCTATACCTCCGCCGCCAAGGCGCCGGTCGATGCTTCGATCAAGCTCGGCAAAGGATCTCGATGTGAACGAGACTCCGATGCTCTTCATCGACGGCCGCCAGATTCCCGTCGGCGAAGTCGCGAACGGCCAGCTGCCCTACGACATGCTGAAGAAGATCGTCGCCTGGCAGTTCTCTCTGGATCAGTAGACTAATAATGGGCCATTCGTGATCTTGGCGCGCTTGCGCGTGAGCGAGTAATATTCCGTCCATGCCGAGCGAATGAAGACACCCAGAAGATCCGCACACATGCCGTCTTGGAAGAGGCCAAGCTCGATCTTGACCTCGAATGGGACAGCTTCGACGCAATCGTCGCCTATGGTTGCGAGGTAATGGATCGAACCAAAGAGTCTGGAACAGGCCTTACGGCGCTGTAGATGACCAATTGCAGGCTTGGAAAGACGCCGAACGGGAAGCGGCCCGCTATTGCAAGGCGTTGGAAGATCGTCAGGCTTCACAGCTAGTCCGAGTGAGCAGATGTCGATGCAGGCAGGCTCGCCGAGTCTCCGCACCTTGGCAGCCAACATCGGACAGGGCAAGAACAGCCACCGCAATCACGGGTGCAATACGCAGGGTGTAGAGGACAAGAGAAAGATCGACAGAGGAAACGCAGCGAAAGATCGCCTTTCTTCATGCCGCGCGAGAAAAACAACTTGATTTCCTCAAGCGCACAGTTCCCCAACATCTTCTACCACATGGAAGCCCAATGACCTTGCTTCTGCCGAGTCTGCATCGCGCATTTGTCCGGGAGGAGTATGCTCCGAAGTCCATTTCGAGGATTCCTCGGTCCTGCACCGCGTCAGTAAATTCCACTCTCGTTTCGATGGGTGGGGGTGCATATATGTGTCAACTTCCTCATGAAGTGGATTACTTTGAGCTGAAACTCGGACCGGAAATCTGCCGCGATTGGCTGGAGCCCCGCGCGGACCATGGGTTTCTCCGTAGCAAAGATTAAGGAGTCGTGGGAAGCGGCTAAACGCCTCAAACTCGAGCCCAGGCAGACTCACGCAAATCTAGCCTTCGATATCGGGAAAGTCCGGCTCGTCACCAGTCCGGACCGGCAATGCGTCATCACGTACTTCGAGGAAGGCTACATGAAGTAGCTGTGATGGTTTCGCGAGCCTTGGCATCAGATCTCCTCGCCCGAATTATCGAGTCGCTTCAGCCCTTCAATTCGGGAAACGCCGTGATCCTCAATTTCGCCGCTGCATACGGAACCAGCGTGATCCGCTCCTTCGCCTCCTCACTGCTTACCGGGCTCTGCGGAACAGGATCAGCCACGCCATCCACTGCCCGCCATGCGGGCACCTTGCGCGCCTCCACCTCAAGCGTGACCGGCGCATTCTTCAGTGCAAATGGAGCCTTCCCGACCGCTGCTTCCTTCACAGCGGCATTGCCGATTGCCTGCTCATCGACAGCCAGCGCGTAATTCCACTGCGACGAAGGAAACACCTGCCAGTCCGCGGTCATTCCGCGATCCCGCAGCTTCACCCAGTCCTCGCCGATTGGAAACGAAAAGACCAGCGGCCCTCGATCGATCGACACCGAGTCGTTGAATCCCCTCGAAATCCGCGGCCGCAGCGGCAGCTTCAGCTCGACCATATCCCCCGCCTTCCATTTGCGATCGATCCTTGCAAACGTCCCCGCCGCCGGAAGCGCCTGCGCCTGCCCATTCACGCTGATCGCCGCGCCTTCCGCCCACCCCGGAATCCTCAGCCGCAGCGGAAACTCCACCGCGGACGCCGGATCGACCTTAATCCGCACCGTCCCGCGAAACGGATAATCCGTCTCCTCCGATATGTGCACCACCGTGTCACGCACCCGCGTCCGCACCTCGCACGGCGAATACGCCGCCGCCACCAGCCCGTCATCGGCTGAGGCCATCCACAGGCTCGCCGTAAACTTCGGCCATCCCTGATGAAAGTTCGCGGTGCAGCAACCGAAATTCGGCTCCAGCCCGAACAGATTCGATTCCGGACCATCGGTCGTCCACGGCTTGCGATGCAGGCTCACCTCCACCTGGTTCGGCTCCTGGTTGTACTGGTGCGCCCACATGTCGTCGGTAAACGTGCCGGGCAGCGCATTGAACGCCAGCCGCTCCAGCCTGTCCCCGATCGCCGCATCTCCAAGTATCGCCAGCGACTGCTCCAGCGAAAACATCGTCTCTACCACGGTGCACAGCTCGCTGCCCTGTGAAGGATTCCGTCCCGCGAAATGCTCATCGCACGAAAACATCCCATTCGGCAGCCCGTGATATTTATCCAGCGCGCCGAGCATCTGAGCCAGTCCGCGACGGTCATCTTCGTTATTCGTGATGACCGACCACACAGGCGCCGCTTTGAGAGCCTGCCCGTTGTTCACTCCGTGCGTTGAAAGCGCAAGATCGCCCAGCCCTCCGCCATCATTCAGCTTGATCGCCTCCGGCGTCACCGGTTGCGTAAACTTGAAGTCCGCATATTGCTTCTGCCAGTCGTGCCCCTGGCTGTGCAGCAGCCGCACCAGCTCAAGCAGCTTCGCGATCGCCGGTACGGTTATAGAGCCAGATCGCAACCAGCGCATTGTCCTGCCAGCGAAACTTTCCCCAGTCCCGCAGTGGCCTGCCCGGAAGCGCGTCCAGCTGATACGCAAAATAACGCGACAGCACCGGAATCACCCGCGGATCGCCCGTCGCCTCTTCATACTGGGCCAGCGCCTTCAGCATCACCATGCGCGGCCACCAGTCGTCATTGCTGCGCGGCCCGATCATCCCATTCGCTGCCTGGTTCTCCAGCGTCCAGTCCATGAACCGCTGCGCTTTCGCCTTCAGCCGCGCATCGTCCAGCTGATACGCGAGCGGCAGCAGTCCATCGACGAAATACGGCCCTCGCTCCCACGACTCCCCTGTGCCGCCCAGCCAGCCGCTGTTTGGTCCAACATCGGCCCACGTCTCGTCCAGATGCCCGCCCAGCCCATTGGCCTGAATCTCCAGTTGACTTCTCAACCACCCCGTCGGCCTGATCGATCCCAGAGGGAGCAGATAGAACGCATTCTGCGCGAGAGGCGCGCGATTCTTCACCGCCGCCCGCGCCGCATCAGAAGTCGCGTCCGCAAAGGCCAGTCTGGTGCCGTAGGGAAGGGAAGAAGCGATCGCCGCTGCGCCAGCCTGTTTCAGAAAACGCCGCCGGCTCGTCAAAGATTCATCAGACCTGCACATATCAACTCAAGTATCGCAGCCCGTCGGCTCGCGCGGCATGTCCAAAAGAACTACGGGGCAGCCCGGCATCCCGAATTTCGATGCCAGTCCGCCCCGCATTGCTCTAAATCGGCGACGTCTCAGTGTCCGGTTGAATCGGGCCGCCGCGTTGCTTCGAACAGGAACCACGTCCGTCGCTCCGTCTCATCGATCCACACCTCGATCAGGCTGGCGGTAGCGATATCGTTGTGCTCTTCGCACACCCCGTGAACCTCGCGCAGCCGCTCGGTCAGTGTCTGGTTGTCCTCGCGCAACTCCGCCAGCATGTCCTCTGGTTCCACATACAGGGCGTCGTTGTCCAGAATGCGCTGAAGCTTGCTGATCTGGCCAATGGACTTGATCGTCTCGCCGCCGATCTTGCGAACGCGCTCCGCGATCGGATCGGTCATCGCGAAAATCTGGTCTCCCTGTTCATCGAGCAACAAATGGTAGTCGCGGAAATGCGGTCCGCTCATGTGCCAGTGAAAGTTCTTCGTCTTTAGATACAGCGCAAACACGTCCGCCAGGATCGCGTTCATCGCTCCCGAAATATCTTTTGTCGCGTTCGCCTTCAAATCTGTCGGAGTGGCCAGCGCCGCTCCTTGCCTGTGCTCGAGTTCCTCTACTGCTGAAGCTGACTTTTTCATGATTTGCTCCTTGCTCTCGTTGAGATAGTCCGGTATTGCCCGGTTCTAGCGCCCATCAAGCGCCTGCCTGACGAATTCTCCTGCGCTGCTCGCGTAGGCTACGCTGCCCATGATTACAAAATCAACCGTTGCACCGGCAACGATTCACCGAATGTCTTCACATCGTATCTTCCCTGCATCCCCTCAGATGCCGGACGCGGGCCTATCGGTTCATCTGAAGTAGAACCGTTTCAACTGTTGCATTTGTCAGAGAGGATCAGATCCAGCCGCCGTCCACGATGTAGCTCTGGTTGGTGATTGCCGAGCTATCGTCCGCAGCGAGAAACAGCACCATGCGCGCAACCTCTTCCGGCGTAATCATTCGCTTGAGAGCCTGATTCTGCAGCACCTTCGCCACATATTCCTCGCTGAACCAGAGCTTGCGCTGTCGCTCGGTCAGCGTCGCTCCGGGCAGCACGGCGTTCACCCGGATATTGTGCGGTCCCAGCTCATGTGCAAGCGTGCGAGTCAGTCCCACCACGCCGGCCTTGGACGCGATATAAACGGGCAGCCCCGTCCCCGGAATCAGCCAGCTGATCGAACTTAGATTCACGATGGAGCCGCGCCCGGCGCGCTTCATCACCGGAATCACGGCCTGGCAAGCGAAAAACTGCTGCTTGAGATTGATCGCGATGCACTTGTCCCAGTATTCCGGCGTCACCTCTTCGATCGAGTGCCGCGTGTCATTGCCCGCGTTGTTCACCAGCACGTCGATCGTGCCCAACCGGGTTGCAATCTCATCGATTGCTGCCGCTAGCGCCGCTGTGTCCGTGACATCGCAGCGCCGATAGATGAGCGCCGACGCCGTTGCCTTAAGCCGCCCAACAACCTTAGCCGCTGCATCATCCTGAACATCGAGGAACGCCACCCGCGAGCCCTGCCTTACGAAGTGCTCAACGAGATGCTCCCCGATGCCGCTCGCTCCGCCCGTAACCACAACTGCGCGATCGCTCAGGCTCGGATACGACGCAAACGCCGCCGGCGATTCACTCACTGCCCGTTCCACGCCCATTCCACGGTATGACCTGTTGTCGCTGTCGCCCGAGTCCCTCGATGCCCAGAGTCATCACGTTGCCGGGACGCAGATAAACCGGCGGTTTCTGTCCGAGCCCGACACCAGGCGGCGTGCCCGTAGAAATAATGTCCCCCGGCTGAAGGCTCATGAAGCGGCTGAGATAGCTGATCAGATGCGCCACTCCGAAGACCATCGTCCGCGTGCTCCCATTCTGGTAGCGATGACCATCCACTTCCAGCCACATATCGAGAGCCTGCGGGTCGGGAATCTCATCCGCGGTCACCAGCCACGGACCGATCGGCCCAAAGGTATCCGCGCTCTTGCCCTTCACCCACTGCCCTGTACCCTCAAGCTGAAACGCGCGCTCCGAGAGATCGTTGACCACGCAGTATCCAGCCACGTGCGAAAGCGCCTCTTCCTCGGACACATACTTCGCCGTGCTGCCAATAACTACCCCCAGCTCGACCTCCCAGTCCGATTTCGTCGAGCCCTTCGGAATCACCACATCGTCGTTCGGACCGCAGATGCACGACGTCGCCTTCATGAAAACGACTGGCTCCGCCGGCAAAACCATACCCGACTCCTTAGCGTGGTCCGAGTAGTTCAATCCGATGCAGATGAACTTGCCGACACCGGCAACGCAGGGCCCGATACGCGGATCTCCCGAAACGACAGGAAGCGTCGACACATCAAGCGCCCGCAGCCGCTCCAGCCCGCTGGGCGAAAGCGCCGCGCCGGCAAGATCGGGAATGACCGTGGAAAGATCGTGGATTTTACCTTCTGAATCAAGAACACCCGGAAGCTCGTGGCCCGCATTTCCGTAACGAACCAGCTTCATTTGTGTTCCTCGCCTGCAGGGTTCTTACCGTCCTCAAACCGAATCGCCAGCAATGTAAGATCGTCCTCCACTTCTTTTCCGTCTGCCCAGCGCGAAAGTTCTGCGAGTGTCGCATCAATAAATTTGGCAGCCGTCAGGTCGCCGTTCTTTTCCAGAAATCCCTTCAGGCGCTCGACTCCGAACTCCTCTTCCTTCGGATCGTTCATCTCCGGGATGCCGTCCGTGTACAGAAGAATCCAGTCGCCGGCTTCAAAGGGCCTCTCGACCGCAGAATACACAGCCTGCGGAAATGAGCCAAGAAACAGGCCGTTCTCCAGCACCTCGCTCACCGATCCAGTCGATCCACCGCGCAGCAGCATCGGCGGATGTCCGGCCCCGGCGTAGCGAAGGATCTTCGCTTCCGTGTCGATGAACACGTAAGCTGCCGTAACGAAGTGGCCTTTGAACTTCCCGCAGAGCGTCTGATTCAGCGCGGCCAGCAGTTGCGCAGGCTCTGCCGCGAACGCCGCCTGTTCCGCGAACGCAATCTTGAGCATCGACGAAATCAGCGCCGCCGGCATTCCGTGACCCGAAACATCCGCAACCAGCGTGCCCAGCCGCTTTTCATCCACGCGGATAAAGTCGTAAAAATCTCCCGCTACCGAAGCCATCGCCTGATAGCACGCCGCGATATCCAGCCCTTCAAGCTTCGCCGGCTCGCGGGGCAGAATCGAGAGCTGGATCTGGCGCGCGGTTTCGAGCTCGGTGCGAATCTCCGCGAGCTGCTTCGCGAGCTTTTCCCGCGCCTCGCGCAGCATCAGGTGGTTATGAACGCGCGCCCGCACTACTGCCTGCGAAAACGGCTTGTGAATGTAGTCGACGCCGCCCATCTCGAAGCCCTTGGTTTCATCCGCAACTTCCGTCGCGCCCGTCAGAAAAACGACTGGGATTTCGCGAGTCGCAGGGTCAAGCTTTAGCCGCAGACAGACTTCGAAGCCGTCCATTCCAGGCATCATCACGTCAAGAAGGATGAGATCCGGCACGGGATCGGAGTGCGCCAGGTCCAGCGCCTTTTCACCGTTGGTCGCAATCCGCACCCGGTAATGATCTTTGAGAATCGCATTCACAATCTGAATGTTTTCGGGCGTGTCGTCGACCAGCAGAACCACCTTCTTCTCTTGCGTGCTCATCGCGTCGTCTGCCCCTCATTCACCTTGATGCCCTGATCCACCTTGATCTTCGCTGCGATTCCTTCAAGCTTCGCCAACGCCCCGTCAAAATCGAAATCGCGAATCGCCTTGCCCATTGCGTTCAGCGTGTCCGCGTCAATCTCTCCGCCAAGAGCCGCCCGCAGTTCAGTGAAAGCATCCTCGGCCGCGCCGTCACTCTCTTCCAGCAGCCCCTTGAGCTTCACCATCGCTGCAGCTGCAGCCTCGGGATCGAACTTCGCGCCCGCTCCATCCACCGCCGCAACCTCAGTCTGCTTGAGAGCCTCAACGATTGCATGTGTTTGCTGGCGAAGAAGGAAATCAAAGTCCTCCAGCACAGACGGCACCGAACCCTCCTGCTCACGGAAAGCGCGCTCGATGTTTGCTGCCGCAAACTGCACCTTGGTGATCCCCAGGTTGCCGGCCACACCCTTAACGGTGTGAGCAATCTGCTGGGCGAGTTTCGGATCGCCCTTCTCCACCGCCGTCACCATCCGCGCCCCGGCCTCGCCCTGCTTCTCTGCGAACTGCCCCAGCAGGCTGCGGTAAAGCTGCTTGTTATCCGCCACGCGCCGCAGCCCCGACTCCGTATCGACGCCGTCAATCTTCGGAACCACAACCGCGGCGGCCGGTGCCTTTTCCACCGGTCTCGCGCCGTCTTGAGAGCTCCGCTTCGTCCACCGCGCAAGCGTAGCGAAGAGCGCGTCCGGATCGATCGGCTTGCTTACGTGATCGTTCATGCCGGCTTCGAGGCAGCGCTGTCGCTCCTCCACCAGCGCGTGCGCCGTCATGGCGATGATGGGCAGCGACTCGAAGCGCGGATCGGCCCGCAGAATCTTCGTTGCCGTAAAGCCGTCCATCTCCGGCATCTGCAGGTCCATGAAGACAACATCGAACGGTGGAGGCTGTTGTCCCTCGGTGAGCAGCTTCACCGCCTCCCCTCCGTGCATTGCCGCCGTCACAACCGCCCCCGCACTCTGTAGCAGTTCGGTCGCCACCTGCCGGTTCATCTCGTTGTCCTCAACTAGCAGCACGCGAACGCCCGTTGCATCGTGAGCGCTGGAGTCTTCCTTCGCAGCGGTCGGGACTTTCGCCCTTTCATCTGCCACGCCGAACATATCCATCAGCGCATCGTGCAGCAGCGACGGATTCACCGGCTTCAGCAGATAGCTGTCTATGCCGATCTCTTCTGCCTGCTCGCGAATATCTTCGCGCCCGAAAGCTGTGACCATGGCGATCTTCGGAATATGCCGCAGCCGGTCGCTGCGCTTGATGATGCGGCTGGCCTGCAGCCCGTCCATCCCCGGCATATGCCAATCCATCAGAATCAGCTGGTACGGGTCTGCGGCATCGGTCGACACCAGCTCCCGGATCGCGTCCTCACCCGAGGACACAGCGTCCGCCCGCAATGCAAAGCTGCGCAGAGAATCGGTAAGAATCTCGCGCGCCTGCGCATTGTCATCGACAACCAACGCATGCAGCCCGGCAATATCCGGAATAAAGCGCTTGCGATCACTCTCGTCCGACCCCACGCCGAACCACGCCGTGAAGTAAAACGTGCTGCCCTTGCCGTACTCGCTCTCCACCCAGATTGTGCCATCCATCAGCTCAACCAGCTTTTTCGAGATGGATAAGCCAAGCCCCGTGCCGCCATATTTTCGCGTAGTCGAAGTATCCGCCTGCGAGAAGGCCTGAAACATGCGCGCGCTCTGTTCCGCAGTCATGCCGATCCCACTATCGCAGACTGCGAACTTCACCTTCACCCGCTCCGAAACCCGCTCTTCCAGCGCAACCGTGACTACGATTTGTCCTTGCTCGGTGAATTTGACCGCGTTATTGACCAGGTTGATCAGAATCTGTCCCAGCCGCAGCGGATCGCCCACCAGCGTCGGCGGCAGATCGTGCTGCGCCGAAATCAGGAACTCCAGATTCTTCTCCTGCACTTTCTGCCCGACAATCGATGACAGGTTGTCCAGCACTTCTTCCAGCCGGAAATTCGTCTTCTCCATGTCGAGCTTGCCGGCTTCAATCTTTGAGAAGTCCAGAATGTCGTTCAGAATGCCCAGCAGTGTCTGTGCCGCCGATTTGATCTTGCTCAGGTAATCGTGCTGCTTGGGCGTCAGCTCGGTCTTGAGCGCCAGGTGCGTCATCCCGATCACCGCATTCATCGGCGTCCTGATCTCGTGGCTCATATTCGCCAGGAAGTCTGACTTGGTGCGCGTCGCCGCCTCAGCCATCTCCTTCGCGCGCCGCATCTCTTCCTCGGCCCACTTGCGCTCGGTGATGTCCTTTACATTCACCACCAGCATCTGCCGGTCGAGATACTCCGCTAAGTAAGCCGTCACCTCCACATCGATCGGTCGACCATCCCGGGCTGTATGCCGCGTCTCCCAGGTCGACACGCCTCTTTCATGCAGTTCACTCAGAAGTCCGGCAAGCTTTTCTGCGCTGAAGTCGGAATTCAGCTGCGCAATATTCATGCCCAGCAATTCTTTGCGGTCGAATCCAAGAACCCGGCACGCCGCCTCGTTCGCATATTCAATGCCGCCATCCGACGGCCGCACCCAGAAGATCGTTTCCGCCGCCTGGTCCACTGCATACTGCGTGAAACGTAGCCGCTTCTCTGCCTCCCTGCGCCGTGTGATGTCGCGAAAGGCGACAACGCTCCCCGTAACCTGCCCATCGCGCATGATCGGCGTTGTCGAGTACTCCACGGGAAAGTTCGTGCCGTCTTTGCGCCACAGAATTTCGTCCGCGACCATTCGCGCCTTGCCATCCTGCGCGGTCTTGAACATCGAGCACTCGTCGTGCGGAATGATCGTCCCGTCCGCGCGCGCATAATGCACACGATCGTGCATCGCCTGTCCCACCAGATTCTCAGGCTCATAGCCAATCATCGCGGCCGCCGCCGGATTCACGAAAGAGATGAGGCCCTCCGGCGTAAGCCCGAAAATCCCCTCGCTCACCGAAGTAAGTATCAATCGGGAGCGCTCCTCGGCAGCGGCAACCGTTGCAGCCTGCACCTGCGTATGCTCGAGCAGCTTCTTCGTCTCGAGATTGCCGTCGAGAATATCGGCGTTCAGGGCAGCTGCCGGCAGCAGTGCCGTCAGCAACTCCCGCTGCCTCGCCGACAGCGGATCCACCGGCGCCAGCTCCAGCACCGCGGCCACCGTCCCCTGGCTGACCACGGGCATGAACAAGAGATTTCTGCCCGTGATTGTCCCAGCCCCGGCAGAGATGCGAACCTGATTCTCATCCGTCGCAATGACTTCCAGCGAACGCTGTTCCAGAGCCGCCTGCCCGGCCATTCCTTCTCCCACGGAGAAAGACTGCGGTGCAGCTGACGCTTCAAGCGCGAAGCCGCCGACCGGAGTAAAATGTTTGCCGTCCGCATCAGCCAGATAGAAGATCCCGTAAAGCAGATTCACCGACTCCGAGATTCGTGAGAGCAGAATCTGCGCGAACTCGGCGAAGCTTTCCGCAGATTGCAGCCGTCCTATAATATCCGCCACCTCCGCCTTGACCCAGACCTGCGTCTGG
The DNA here is from genome assembly GCA_963725225.1 of uncultured Acidobacteriaceae bacterium. Taxonomy (GTDB): domain Bacteria; phylum Acidobacteriota; class Terriglobia; order Terriglobales; family Acidobacteriaceae; genus Silvibacterium. The sequence goes on along the minus strand of CAVRXY010000002.1, from coordinate 2,333 downwards.
CGTTCGCGGGCCGCCGTCTGCAGCGTCTCTAACGCGCGGCTCATCTCGCCGATTTCGTCGGTGCGCTCGAGGTTGGTGATCGGCCGGTCGAGACGGTCCTCGGCCACGTCGAGAATGTGTCCGCGGAAGCCCTCCAGCCGGTCAGCCACTTCTTTCTGCACAATGAAGACCGCGAATGCAAAGGATGCGGCAAGTCCCAGACTGATGACCACCCACGTAATGAGGAACGTGCGATGGGTGCGAGTCGTCAGGTCATGCGACTCGCGATCCACCTTCTCGTGCAGGGTGACGATCAGGTCGATCAGAGAATTGCGCGCCCGCTCCAACTCAGCATCCACAGCCTTCCGCATCTCCTGCATTGCGGCATCCGAGTTGTTTTTTAGGGCGTTGTCGCGAATGGACCGCGCATCGGCAACCGCCTGATCGAAGAGAGTTCCGGCGGCGGCTATCTGCGGAGCCATGGCCGGGCTCTCTTGCCGCGCCCCTATTTCGGCAGAGTGATAATCGGCCGCGGTCTGATCGAGCGCGGCGTCGATCGATCGCGAACGGTCCGGATCAAGCTCAGCGATCTCCTTATAAAGCAACTCGCCGAACTGGGTAGTCTTCGCGCGCGCATCGGTCAGGTTCTGCAGGGCCTGAACATCACGATCAATCAGGTCGCTGTACCAGGTGTCGATGCGGACCATCTCGATCGACGAGTAGAGCGTCGCCGCGACCACCATGAGGGCCAGCGGCAGCAGGGCAACCAGCAGCTTTTTCCGAATCTTGAGGTTCGCTAGCAAACCAATCCCTTTAACGGACAGCCCCATTGTAGGGCTGCGGCAGGGAAGTAAGCGTTACTTTTATTCCCAGGCACAAACGCGCCAAAGAAAAAGCGGCGGTCCCTGAGGACTCACCGCTCTTTCCACATTCCCTGACTACGGCTATTTGGGCTTCTCCAGGTGTCCGCCAAAGGCAAACCGCATCGCCGACAGCACCTTGTTGGCGTAGTCCGCCTCGCCGCGCGAGCTGAACCGCTCATAAAGAGCGGAAGTCAGCACGTGCGCCGGCACCGCTTCATCAATGGCGGCCTTGACCGTCCAGCGGCCTTCGCCCGAGTCCGAGACGCGCCCGCCGAACTTCGAGAGCTGCGGATCCTGCGCCAGCGCAGAGGCGGTAAGGTCCAGCAGCCACGACGAAATCACGCTCCCGCGCCGCCATACCTCCGTCACGTCCGCAAGATTGAAGTCGTACATGTAGTGCTCAGGGTCGCGCAGCGGCGTCGTCTCCGCGTCGATCTCATGCGTGTGCTTGCCCACATTGGCCGAGCGCAGAATGCCGAGGCCCTCCGCATACGCCGCCATAATTCCGTACTCGATGCCGTTGTGGACCATCTTCACGAAGTGGCCGCCGCCGTTCGGTCCGCAATGCAGATAGCCCGACTCCGACGTGCCGCCCAGCTTTTCGCGCCCCGGAGTGCGCTCCACATCGCCGATGCCTGGTGCAATCGTCTTGAAGATCGGATCGAGGTGCTTCACCACATCGTCCTCGCCGCCGATCATCATGCAGTAGCCGCGCTCCAGACCCCATACGCCGCCGCTGGTTCCCACGTCGACATAGTGAATTCCCTTCTTGGCGAGATCCTTGGCGCGCCGAATATCGTCGATGTAGTACGAATTGCCGCCATCGATCAGGATGTCGTCCTTCTCCAGATGGGGAACGATCTCGGCGATCGTATCGTCCACCGCCGCGGCGGGAATCATCAGCCAGATGGCGCGCGGCTTCGCGAGCTTCTTCACCATGTCCGCCAGCCCCGACGAGCCCACCGCCTTGTCTTTCTCCAATTCCTGCACCGATTGCGGTGACCTGTCGAAGACCACGCATTCGTGGCCTCCATTCAGGAGCCGTTTCACCATGTTGGCCCCCATACGCCCAAGACCCACCATTCCAAGTTGCATAGATCACCTTTCCTAGAAAAAATTCCCTCAGTCAGCAAACAGCTGTTACGACCGCATTGGAGATAGCCGAAATTCCGGCGCGATCGAAGCGAAGCCTCAAAAGCCGGAGTCAGTATATGAGATTCCCGTGACGGGAGTATGGATAGCGCTTTTATTCGCTGCCTCCGCCGGCCTTGACTGTCGCAATCGCAGGGTAAAACAGCGCCGCCCGATTCGGTCCTTTGACCAGAGAAACCGGCCGCTCATGCACCACAGTTGCTTTGACGCACCTGACCGCATTTGATATAAACACAAAGGAAACACATATCCCCGCCATACACTCCTCAGTAGCTCAATGGCAGAGCATTCGGCTGTTAACCGAAGGGTTGTAGGTTCGAGTCCTACCTGAGGAGCCAA
>CAVRXY010000001.1:0-189603 GCA_963725225.1 uncultured Acidobacteriaceae bacterium | reverse complement strand
TAAAGATCTGGCCGAGAATTCGCAATCGGGCGACCAGTTTTTCGGTATTCACGTCTCTAACCACGGTAAGGTAATGATTTTTGCCGGCGGCATCCCGCTGAAGAAGCGTGGTAAGGTAATTGGCGCGATCGGCGTCAGTGGCGGTTCGGGCGAACAGGACCATGCGGTGGCCGAGGCAGGAGCAGCTGCTCTCTAGGTTTGGCTACACCAGGAGGATCCGGGGCCGCATTGAAAATCAACCGCAAAAAGCGGCGAGATGCGAAGACCTCCATTCTGGCCCTATTTCTTCTTACTGATGGGTCGGTGACCAGCGTAGGATAGCGTTTTACCGAAGGCCTCCAATTTGAAAGGGGGGCTCGTGTAAAGAGATTGACGACCGCACAAGCGACCAATTCGTCCCGCGAGCGCGATTTCTTCGAGATCGCACTAGCATACGGTCTGATCATCGCTGTCATCTGGACGCCGAATCCACTGCAACGTCTTCTTTACTGGACTGCCTTTGCGACCATTCTCGTCATTACGCTGTTACGTCGGGAAGGGCTGAACACGCTCGGTCTCGGACGCCGAGGATTCGCGGCGTCTCTGTGGATTGTCGCCCTTGCGCTTGCGGTTGCGGCTTTTGCTGTGTGGGCAGCCTTTCGAAGGCACACGCTGCATTCGTTATTTGGCCAAGCGCCTCTGTTCTCACACGTCTGGGGATACTTCATCTGGGCGGTCATGCAGCAGTTTCTGCTGCAGAGCTACTTTCTGGCGCGCTGCCTTCGCCTCACGTCGAGACGATGGCTGGCCGTGCTATCCGTAGCGTTGCTGTTCGCCATCGCCCACATCCCGAATCCCATTCTTACGGTTGCGACGTTTGTATGGGGTTTTTGCTGCAGTCTTCTATTTTTGCGCTACAGGAATGTCTACACGATTGGCATCGCGCACGGAATCCTTGGCATTTGTTTTGCGGTCACGGTACCCGATCACCTTCATCACCACATGCGAGTGGGATTGGGCTATCTGCACTATCATCAGCGCTCATCCGTTCGGCCGCACTCCTAGCCGAACTTGAAACTCGGCAGAAAGATTTTCGCTACCTGCCGCCAGTTGTCGACACGGCGGAAGGCAGACACCCCTAGATTGTGGGGAGCAGTGAAAAGAATACCTTCACCGCTAAACCTGCGAAAGTGCAGCGGCTGGTCATCTATCAGGTAATCGGCACTCAGTATCCCTTTGTCGCCGCAGAAGACAAAGTGTGTAGGGTGAAGGTAAGGAAAGTGCCGACGTAACCAGCGATATTTGGGCCCGAAGGAGTTGGGAAACTCCATAGCTGCCGTCGCGATGTAAACCTCGAATTCTCTCGTCAGCTCGCGCAATACGCGTTGGCTGTCTTCCATTACGGGCAGGTTTTCGAAGAAGTCTTCCGACCGAAGATAGCCTTCCAGTCGCTCGTGTCGGTCGGTGGAAACAATTTCCCACAACCACTTCCCTTCAAGGTCTGCCTTAGTGATGGCTTCGCTGTGATCGCGGTTATAGCGAAAGATGTGTTCGGCGAGGGTATCGGCCAGCACTTCGTCCATGTCGACGCAGATCCGCTTCATCTGGTCTAGGCTCCGGCCTCTTCCTCGGCCTGTTCCGGCCCTCGTTTTTTGGTTGTCTTGGCAGCCGGTGCTTGAGGCTCGAGGTCCGGATCGTAGTACAGCAGCCGGGCACAGCTTTCGCACGGCAGCAATTCTCCCATGCGCACCTGGTTCCACATCTGCGGGCGCAGGGCCATCTGGCAGGCAAGACAGCGCTGTCCCTGGACCCGCGCCAGACCGGTGCCTCGTGCGGCGGCAACCCGGTCGTAAGTAGCGAGGATGCCTGGATCGACGGTGGCGCGCAGCCGGGTCCGCTCGTCCATGAGAGCGGCAAGCTTGCTCTGCTGTTGAGCCGAAGTGGCTCGTGCCGCCTCTTTCTCCAGTTCAATAACCCTGCTTTGGTCGGAAAGCGCTTGCCGGGCACCGCTGCGCTGCGCTTCCAGGTTTTCGGAGCGCTCCATGCTTTCCAACTCACGATCTTCGATTTTGCGAATCTCAGTTTCTGCAAAAGCAATCTCGTGCTGCAGTGCTGTGTACTGTTCGTTGGTCTTGACGCCGCTGGACTGATCACGAAACTTGAGAATTTTTTGCTGCTGATCTTTGATATCGCTTTCGAATCGGCGGCGCTTGGCCTCCTCTTCTTTGATCGCCTTCTCGGCTAGTTCGAGAGCTAGCTTTTGCGAGGCCAACTTGTTCTCGAGTTCCGAAAGACGCCTGGGCAGCGCCTCAATTTCTCGCCGCAGGCGAGCAATGTCCAGGTCGGCTTCCTGGACGAACATCAGAGTTTCCAATTGCTGGTTAATCATTTTCAAGAAATTGAAGCAGGAGAAAAGGTAAGTCTAGCAGTTTCCAGTTGCTGAACAGAAGTCCCCGCGAAACCCGGGAATCTCTGCATCATAAATATTGCTGCAATACCTCCAAAACTTATATTGCCAATGCCCGATCAGACTGCACAGGGCTCATCGACGCCCAACATAATCGCTGGGCAATCGCGCTCACAGTGTCGCTGGCAACGTGCATGGAGGTGCTGGACCCTGCCATCGCTAACGTGGCGTTGCCGCACATCGCCGGCGGCCTTGGGGCCTCGAAGGACGAGGCTACGTGGGTCCTTACCTCTTACCTCGTTTCGAACGCTATTTATTCTTCCGACCAGCGCTTACCTCACCTCTTTCGTGGGCCGCAAGCGTTTTTACATGATCTGCGTCGTGCACTCGGATTGAGGTCCGCACTGTCTTTTTCATGAAAAATGCAAAACGGGCGCCGGCGGGATGGGAATCCGTTGATTCCGATGGGGTAAGGTCCTCACCAAAATCAAGAACCACCTTTGCCGGATTGAAACCGGGCTTCAGATAATTCATCCTCAAATTTTCCTGCAAGGTTGCCAGATCGCGGTACCACGTGCCAGCCAAATCACCGAATCGCCTACCTCGCTGTAAAATGCTCTTTCGCCCTGCTCAGCCATCCCACGGGCCAAGTACCCGGCAAGGCGAGAATTCATCTCTGCACGGAGTCTGCTTGCGCCCGATTCGCGCTGTCACTGTCCTGCTGCTTCTAGCCGCCTCGATTTCCGTTGCCTACCCGCAATCGAACCCATCCACAAAACCGTGGACGGTGAAAGAGATCTTCGGAGGCCCGAGTCTCACTGGCTATCCTCCCGACGGGATTAGCTGGTCACCGGATGGCGCCCGAGCCACTTACATCAGCGATCAGGGCGACGTCATGCAGATTGAAGTGGCGGACGGCAAGCTAAAGAAGTTGCTCGATCACACAAAAATCAGCTCCCTGCTCGACGCCAACATCAGCGAGAAGGACCGGGACCATCGTGCACGCTACGATGAACCGAATTACATCTGGTCACCGGATTCGAAACAGCTGCTTTTTGACACCAATGGCGAGCTCTGGCTCTATAACCTCGCAAACGGAGTCGGGGTACAGGTGGGAGACACCGGCATGCAGAGCGGTGACGATCCCAAGTTCTCCCCCAGTGGCGAATTCATCTCCTTCGTTCGCAACCACAATCTGTTCGTACAGAAAATGGCCGGAAAGAACTCCGCGCGGGCGCTTACCGATTCCCATGATGCCGCCATCTTGAACGGCGAGATCGACTGGGTTTATCTCGAGGAACTCAACGTGCGAAGCAACTACTTCTGGTCTCCGGACTCGAGGCAACTCGCGTACCTGCAGATGGACGAAACGCACGTGCCGGTTTACCCGATCGTCGATTGGATACCGCTCCACGCCACGGTCGATCAGCAGCGGTACCCTCAGCCTGGTGATCCGAATCCCGCGGTGCGCGTCGGAGTGGTGAGTGTCACGGGCGGCAGCACGCACTGGCTCAAGATTCCGGTGGACGCAGGGAATGACTACATACCTCGCTTCGGTTGGGTCAATTCTCAAGTCGTCTGGGTCGAGATGCTGACACGCGATCAGAAGCACCTGAATCTCTATTTCGCCGATGTACGTTCCGGCGACGTTCGGCTCGTGCTCGCGCAATCAGAACCGAAATACTTCACCATGACCTACGACGTAAAGTTTGTAGGTAATGACCAGTTCCTCATTCAAAGCTGGCGGGACGGGTTCACGCATATTTACCGCTATACCTTTGACTCGAAGAACCCTCTGGCCTCCGACGCGAAGTTTGCGACGCAACTCGAGAGCGGCGACTATGAAGTCGACTCCGTCAAGACAGTCGATGAGGCGAAGAACACCGTCTATTATCTTTCCAACGAAGGTGATTCGCGCCAGGAACAGGTGTGGGCAGTCCAACTCGACGGATCGGCCAAGAGCCAGGTGACGAAGACCCACGGCGTCCACGATCCTGTATTCCCCGCTAAGGGCGGGTCGTTCATCGACACAGCTTCGAGCCTGTTGGTTCCCGACTCCGTCAGCTACTGCACATCGCACGGAGAGTGTAATGTCTTCTGGCAGTCGCACCCGATCGAAGGACACACGATCGTGGCGCCTGAACAGCTTGAACTGAAAGCCGCCGACGGCGTGACCACACTTTATGGCACTCTGCAGTTACCGGTAAACATGACGGCGCCGGGCAGCGTTCCGTTGATCGTGAATCCCTATGGAGGTCCCGGAGTCGATGCAGCGAAAGATGCCTGGCGCGCCCGGACCCTTCTCTTCGATCAACTGATGGCGGAACACGGGTTCGCTGTTCTGCATGTGGACAATCGGGGTATGGCAGGGCGCGGGCGGGCATTTGAGCAGGCCGCCTATCACAACTTTGGCCCCCCACAATTTGCAGACCAGATAGCGGCCGTTGATCAGGTGTCGGCGAGATATCCGCAGCTTGATGCGCACCGCATGGGATGGTGGGGCTGGAGCTGGGGTGGGACGTTCACCCTCTACGCTGCTACCCACTCGGATCGATTCCTCGCGGAGGCATCCGGCGCACCGGTGACCGACTGGCGCAACTACGATTCGATCTATACCGAACGGTACATGGGTCTGCCGTCGGATGACACTAAGAACTACGACCAGGATTCAGTGCAAAACACCGCACAGAATCTGAAGGGTCATATTCTCATCCTGCACGGCACCGGCGACGACAACGTACACTTCGCCAACACCGTCCAGTTCATTCAGAAGCTGCTGGATAATGGCATACCTTACGACTACAACATTTTCCCGCGCAAGACACACTCCGTCGCCGGGCCTATCGCCCAGACAGAACTTTACAGCAGGCTCCTATGGCACTTCGAGACCTACGTGAAGAACAAACAGGATTAGACTCTGTTCTACCCGGTTGGGTGCGTGCTGGCTCCCGATGAGCTGCGGGCAGTAGCTCGCGGCGCCAATCCTTGACCCTCTTGCTCGCTGGCTGTGGCGGACACATCAACCGATTCCGCCGGAACTGCGGGACTGGCTTCACTCGTCTTCGGGCTATGCGGCGTGGTTTGCTCGCTTGATTTTGAATTTTTCTCCAAGACCGTCTCCTTTTCTTTCCTCGTCTCCGCAGGCGATGCGTGTCGGGACGCACGATCATCATCATCGACGCAGAACGGTACAAACGGGGAACCGTGAAAAAATCGTACGCTGCCTTATCGCATGGCGCAACATCAAACCGTCAGGAATCAATAATTCAGGATCTGATTCAGGACACAATAACCTGCACAGAAGGAGCCGGGATATGCATCCAGCCGAGCGGGCGGATACCGCCAACCCAGTACGCGGGCGGAGATTGTTCGGTGACTTTGAACTGACGATCCTCAGCGACGGCACTTACTATCTCGACGGCGGAGCCATGTTCGGTGTGGTACCCAAGCCTCTCTGGGAGCGGCGAGCCCCCGCTGATGAGTTGAACCGCATTCTGCTTGGTTTGAATACCGTTATCGTCCGCACGGGAAAACACACCGTTGCAATCGAAACGGGGATTGGTAACAAACTCAGCGACAAACTCCGCACCGTGTACGAGTCGAAGGAACAGTTGCCGCGTGCTTTTGAAGTCGCCGGAATACGGCCTGAAGAAATCGACATCGTTATCAATTCCCACCTGCACTTTGACCACTGCGGATGGAACACCGTGCGCACTTCGGGCGGGCAAATCGTGCCAACATTTCCCAACGCGCGATATTTCGCGCATCGCGGGGAGGTCGAACATGGACACCTTCAACTGGAACGCGACGCGATCAGCTACATAAGCGCCAACTACGATCCTCTCATCGAGAGCGGCCAGATGACGCTTCTCGACACAAGCGCAGGCCAAACGGAAGAAATCGTTCCGGGCATCTCCGTCGAGTGCTACCCGGGACACACAGCCCAGCTACTCGCGATACACATCGATTCAGGAGGCAAACACGCGTGCTACATCTCTGACCTGATTCCCACCAGCGCGCATCTCGATATCACCTGGGTGATGGGCTACGATCTCGATCCGCTCGCCTGCATCGAGCAGCGCAAGCGTTTTTATGCGCGCGCAATTCCTGAGGAGTGGCTGGTGCTGTTCACGCACGATCACCATACACCCATGGGTTACGTGACGCTCAACGAGAAGAATAAGCCCGTGATGAAGCCGGGAAGCTGATCGCGGCTTCAACCCCTTGACTCGCAGCGGTCTAGATGGTTCTGTGGGGATGATGTGAGGCGCTGGTCGTCCCGTAACCACCGCTGCCTGGTTTCTTGCCAGTGGAGGAACCCGCGCCGGCTTCAGCGGTCGACAAAGCCTGGGCGACGGCGGTCCCGATCGGCGACCCCAGCCCGGTGCACGGGTCCCAACCCGGTCCCGCCGAATAGGCGCCATTGTTGCCCGAGGTGATGTCGTGGAACGCGCTCGGCGCCGCGTAGAGTGCAGGATTCACCAGGCCCGCCGTTTTTCCGGTTTGTTGATTGATGAGGGCGATCAGTCCTGCCCAAAGCGGCGCCACGGCGCTGGTCCCGCCAACAACCTCCTTTGAGCCGTCCACGAGGACATTGTAACCACTTGTTGGCGACGCATCGCCCGCCACATCGGGCACGCCGCGGCCGCCTGCGCTGCCGCTCGGAGCCGGAACATTGGCATTGGCCTGCCAGGTGGGCAGCGAGAAGAAGGTGCTTACCCCGCCTCCTGTAGCGCCCCCCTGGGAGCCGTCGTTCCACACGACTTCGTTCGTGATTTTCGATCCGCTCACCGTGATTTTCGTCCCTCCGCAGCCCAGCACGTGAGGACTGGAAGCCGGGAAATCGACGTTATTGCCGCTCGCACCATCGCTCGATCCGTCGTCGCCGGCAGCAACGGTTATGGTGATGCCCATCGCGGCCGCTGACTGGCAGGCGTTGTCGATGGCGGTCAACTGTGAGCTTGTCCATCCCGATTCGGGCCCACCCCAACTGATCGAGATCAACGTTGGCGCGTTCCCCATGTCGTGCGCGGCGCTTGTAATCGCGTCAAGAAATCCCTGCGCGGTGTTAGGCGCGAAGTAAACGGCGATATTAGCGCCCGGCGCAACTGCTCCCGCCACCTCGATATCGAGCGCAACCTCACCGTCCGCGCTGTTGGCATTGCTGGGCGAGTTTACCGCTCCATCAACTGACACAGAAACGACATTCGGCGGCGTCAGACCGAGACCGGAGAAATACGTCTGAATATCGCTGGCGTTGTAGCCACCACCCAGTTCGATGATGCCGATGGTCTGCCCGCTCCCGTTGACGCCGGTGGGAAAGCTATAAAAACCCGCGATCTGCACCGGGCTGTAGCTGGGATCCGGCTTCGGCGTCTTTTTCTTATCCCGGACCCGATGATGCGGCTTAGCAATGGGACGGCAATCCAGGCCCATTACTGTCTCGACGGCATCTGCGTGCTCCGCGGGTATGGAGATTGCACCCGTGAAGCCGTGGAATTTATGCCCGTCGCGTTCGTAGTCGTGCAACTCGACCCCAAACGCCGAGTCAATCGCCTTCGCCGTTCCCCGCATAACCATCGTCCGGCGCGGCAGGCTGGAGGCATTCTCGTCGACCGACAAGCCATGATCGTGCGCGAATTTGCGCAGTCGGTTGAAGTCCGCCGGATCAGCAGCATAGTTCTGGTTAAATTCCTCGCGCGAAACGTGACGCCCGCCGAGATCCTTCAGATGAAGCGGGTTCTTTCGCCGGACGATCACTGATAAGCTGATGACCTGCTGCGGCGATGTTACGCCCAGGTCGGTTGCGTTCGCGGGCGCTTTGTGTTCAGTACCGGGCAACGTCAAGTGTTTACCAGATGGATTGGTCATCGCTCTTTGCCTCCTCGATCTCAGATGCGATCTGCTCGCGCGCGATCTATCGCGAGATCGCGCCAGATTCTCGTGCGCATGCCTAACATCACAAGATTGGTGACGATTGTCATACCAATCACCAAAGTACACCAGCTGACGGAGGACCTCGCGACTTGACCCGATGCCTGAACCGTTCTGTGCGAACTCGATTCTCTTCCTATGACTAGTGTCGCCTGTAACTCATCCGTTACAGCCACTACCCATTGCTGGACAATCCTGCATTCGCACCGGGCATTACACAGTCTGACGATCCCCGTGACTTGAAGGTTGTGATACTACAAGAAAGCGAACGTCACCGCCAGAACGATTGATTGCCTGATGCGGCTGACCGGGAAGTATTTCGAGCCCCTGGCTCGGCTTTATCAGTTCTACACGGTCGCCGACCTCAATCGTGAGCTCCCCTTCCAGCACATAAAAGAACTGGTATGCCCGGACGTGAAAATGGCGCTGCTCCTGTGTGCCCGGCGGCATGCGTTCCTCGATGACGCTGAGCTTCTCGCCACGCACAAGATGCCAGCCATCGCAGATGCCGCCCCATGTATAGTGCTCAGCGTTCGCGATGCTTACGGGTTCGCTCACAGCGGAATATTTCCGTGCTTCTTTGGCGGATTTTTGTCGCGCTTACCATCGAGCATCTCGAGTGCGGCGATCAGCAGCCGCCGCGTCTCGCGCGGCAAGATTACGGCATCGACATAGCCACGCTCAGCGGCAACGTAGGGGTTAGCGAACTGCTCGCGAAACTCGTGCACTTTCTCTGAGCGGATCGCAGCCAGCAGTTCCGCCCTCCGCTCGTCGCTCATGTGGCCCCTCTCTGCCCTCGGCCTCCTTTAGTGCCTGCTCCAGTTCGCGCCCATAAACGATATTCACAGCGCCCTCCGGTCCCATCACTGCGATCTCTGCGGTTGGCCACGCGAGATTCACATCGGTGCGGATGTGCTTGGAGCTCATGACGCAGTAGGCTCCCCCGTATGCTTTCCGCGTAATCACGGTTAGTTTCGGCACAGTCGCTTCGGCAAAGGCAAAGAGCAGTTTCGCGCCATGCCGTATGATGCCGCCGTACTCCTGCTGCACGCCGGGCAGAAATCCCGGAACGTCCTCCAGCGTAATCAGCGGAATATTAAAAGCATCGCAGAAGCGTACGAAGCGCGCTCCCTTGACGCTAGCGTCGATATCGAGCACGCCTGCCAGAAAAGCTGGCTGATTCGCAATGATGCCCACCGGCCGTCCGTTCATGCGTGCAAAGCCGATAACGATATTGCGGGCAAAATGCTCGTGCACCTCGAAGAAGTAACCGTTATCAACCAGCCGCTCGATGACCATCTTGATGTCGTATGGCTGGCTCGATTCTGCTGGAACAATCGTGTCAAGCTCGCGATCAGCACGATCAGAGGGATCGGAACAGGCCCGCCGCGGCGGATCATCGAGATTGTTCGACGGCATGAAGCTCAACAGCTCTCGTATCATCGCGATGCACTCACGGTCGTTGTGCGCCATGAAATGCGCCACACCTGAAATCTCGTTGTGGGTTGTCGCCCCGCCCAGCTTTTCCTTGGTCACCTCCTCATGAGTCACCGTCTTTATCACGTCCGGCCCGGTAACAAACATGTATGAGGTCTTGTCGACCATGAGAGTGAAATCGGTGATCGCAGGGGAATAGACGGCCCCCCCGGCACACGGCCCCAAAATTGCCGAGATCTGCGGAATAACGCCGCTGGCTAACGTATTGCGCAGGAAGATATCCGCATAGCCGGCGAGAGAAACAACGCCCTCCTGTATGCGCGCTCCACCGGAATCGTTAAGGCCGACCATGGGAGCGCCCACGCGCATCGCCATGTCCATCAACTTGACGATCTTCGCGGCGTTTGACTCGGACAACGATCCACCGAAAACAGTGAAATCCTGAGCAAAGACAAAGACGGTCCGCCCCTCCACTTTGCCGTAACCCGTCACGAAGCCGTCCCCTGGAACGCGCTTTTCCGCCATCCCAAAGTCAGTACATCGGTGGGTTACAAACTTGTCGGTTTCCTCGAAGGTTCCTTCGTCGAGCAGAAGATCAATGCGCTCGCGCGCCGAGAGTTTTCCCTGCTCATGCTGCCGTGCCCGTCGTTCTGGCCCGCCGCCCTCTACCGCTAGCCGCTCGCGACGCGCCAGCTCATCCAACCCGCGATTTTCCATCGTGTCGGATTATAGATGGATCAAAGTTGTGATCGCTGGAAGCAAAGCGCGGCAGGGGTGGTTAACAGATGCAACAAAAGCCATTTCATTAGAAGATGACAAGAACTTCATCCCCTCGTCGTGATGCTTCGCGCCAGGACTCAGTACACTTCCCGATGAAACAGGTCGTCCTTCTCCTCGCACGGACTACAAACGCAGCTGACCGCACATCCGATGAGCACACCTACCCCGATAGTCACCAAAATCGCTGGCAGGTAGTCGCTCAGGCGGGACAGGTGGTACAGCACATCGTGCATCTTCGTGAACCACATAAGCAGCTCCGGTTCCTAAGAATGCTGAAACCTTAATAAGGTTTCCCGCATCGGGGCACTCAGGTTTAACGACATCATCTCACTTCCCCCACTCCGGGGGAAGAAGGTTTTACTCACACGAAAGCGGAAGTTCCCCTTTCGGTCCGAATCGCCGACTTAGCGCATTTATCGCCAGCAAAGCACTTGAAAACGAGCGAATGAAAGGCGAAACTTAGTTGTGCGCGGTCAGCCCGTCGAGTCACGCCCCGAACCACGTATCCGCTGGCTGTTCCTCGACCTGAACTCCTATTTCGCCTCCATCGAACAGGAACTTCGACCCGAACTCCGTGGCCGCCCCGTCGCCGTCGTTCCTCTCATGGCGGACACTACCTGTGCCATTGCCGCCAGTTATGAGGCCAAAGCATTCGGCGTGCGGACGGGCACCCAAGTGGGCGAGGCGAAGAAGCTCTGCCCCGGCATTGAGCTCGTCGAGGCCCGACACGAGCTCTATGTCGACTATCACCACCGCATCGTCGAGGCCGTCGAGCGCTGTGTTCCCGTTTCGGTTGTTATGTCAATCGACGAGATGGCGGCCAGCCTGATCGGCCGGGAGCAGCCGCTGATGGCAGCACTCGATCTAGGCCGGCGCATCAAGGCATCAATCCGCGAACACGTCGGATCGACCTTGCGCTGCTCTGTGGGCCTGGCCCCGAACCGATACCTGGCGAAGATCGCCTCCGATATGGAAAAGCCCGACGGCCTGGTAGCTTTGACTCCCGACATTCTTGGGCCGGCCTTGAGCGGCCTGAAGCTTCGAGATCTGCCTGGAGTAGGCGCACGCATGGAACAGCACCTGAACGAACATGGAATCCGAACTATGCCACAATTGCTGGCCCTGTCGCGCGAACAGATGAATGAAAACTGGGGCGGCATTGGCGGCGACAAGCTCTGGCATTGGCTTCGCGGCGAGGACTTCAACAACCCGGAACTCGAACATCAGAAGTCGATCAGCCAGAGCCATGTCCTGCCACCTGAGCTGCGTACACTGGACGGGTGCTATGCTGTTGCCCACAAACTGCTGCACAAGGCTGCAATGCGATTGCGGACAGCACGGCTATGGACTACGCATGTTTCGCTAACGATCAAATTTGCAGTTCCAGGGACTGATGCCCGAAAGCGGCATAACTCCGGCATTCCGCAGTCCGGCTGGTCGCACGGCCTATCTGTAATTGAATGCCAGGATAGTCAGACATTGGTCGATGCAGTGGTGAAGCTCTGGTCCATGCGGCCGCGAGGCGCCCTTTATGAAAAGCCTTTCTATATTGGCGTGTGGCTCGGAAATCTCGTGCCCGATCATCTCCACACGCTCAGCCTCTTCTCTGGACTGGAAAGCGAATCACGCCGCACGCGCCTCTCCGTCGCCATGGACGCTCTGAACCGCAAGTATGGCCTGGATACCCTGATGCCCGCGAGCATGCTTCTGGCAAAGGCAGCGGCGCCAACGCGCATTGCCTTTACCAGCATTCCGGATCTCTTCTAAGGTACTCGATCGCTTCAGCTTCCTCGACAAGTCGCGATAATGGAAGCAGAGGATTCGCTCGTCATAGCAACCGTCCCAAACCGGGCACCCATCCCATACCGGGGCCGTCTTGCCCCTTCGCCTACGGGGCTGCTGCATCTGGGCCACGCCAGCACGTTCTTGATCGCCGATGAGCGAGTGCGCGCATCTGGCGGTACGCTCGTCCTTCGCAACGAAGATCTCGACGGGCAACGCTCCCGGCCCGAGTTCTACCATGCGATGCTCGAAGACCTTGCGTGGCTCGGCATCCGCTGGCAGGAGGGGCCGGACATCGGCGGTCCCTTTAGGCCCTATTCCCAGAGCGAGCGCCGCCAGCACTATCTCGATGCCTGGCGCGCTCTGCTCGACGCCGGATTCATCTATCCCTGCCGCTGCTCCCGTAAAGACCTGGCACGGGCCGTCAGCGCGCCGCAGGGCAACGACGACGAAGGCCCGATCTATCCGGGAACGTGCCGGCCAAAGGCGGGCAGAAGCTCGCCAGGAATACGCCGATCCTGCCGGAACCAACTGGCGCTTCCGCGTCCCGGATGGCGAAGGCATCGAATTCGCCGATCACCATTTCGGGCGCCAGCGCTTCACAGCCGGCACGGATTTCGGGGACTTCCTTGTCTGGCGCCGCGATGACGTCCCCTCCTACCAGCTCGCCTGCGTCGTCGACGACATTGCGATGCGCATCACCGAAGTTGTCCGCGGAGCCGACCTGCTTCGGTCGACCGCCCGTCAGATCCTTCTCTATCGCGCTCTCGGAGCCAAGCCGCCCGAATGGTACCACTGTCCGCTGATCACCGACGCCAGGCGGGCAGCGTCTCGCCAAGCGCCACGATGCTCTGGCAATCCGCGCGCTGCGGGAACAGGGCAAGCGGCCCGAGGACATCCGGCAGATGTTCCGATCAATGCCGTTTTCCGCCATATAATACGGAATCCGACGAACTGCCAGGTCAATTGATTCATGAGAGAGGTTCTGGAGCGACAGATCGATCAGGCCCTAGGCCGCCATCCCGCCGATCTGGTCGTCCGTAACGCCCGCATCCTGAACCTCGTCAACGGTGAGCTTCAGTCAGGCGACATCGCCGTATGCGGAAGCACCATCGTCGGTACTTTGGACAGCTATCAGGGACGAGAGGAGATCGACGCACAGGGACGTGTCGCAGTTCCTGGATTCATCGATAGCCATGTGCACTGCGAGAGCACACTGGTGACTCCCGGTGAGTTCGACCGCTGCGTACTTCCTCACGGTGTTACGACGGCGGTTTGCGATCCCCACGAGATATGCAACGTGCTTGGCCTCGTGGGATTGCAGTACTTCCTTGACAGTGCCGAAGGGACCGTCATGGATCTGCGGGTACAGCTTTCCTCCTGCGTTCCTGCCACGGCGCTTGAGACCTCCGGAGCGCGCCTTACTGCAGCGGACCTCGTCCCTCACCGTCACCATCGCAAGGTGATTGGGCTCGCCGAGTTCATGAACGTGCCCGGCGTTCTGAACAAGGATCCGGAATGCATGGAGAAGCTGGCTGCCTTTCACGGTCAGCATATTGACGGGCATGCGCCGCTGCTCTCGGGCCGCTCCCTGAATGCCTATCTCTCGTGTGGCATTCGCAATTGCCACGAGACGACGAATCTGGCCGAGGGGCGCGAGAAGCTTGCCAAGGGGATGCAGGTCCTCATCCGCGAGGGATCGGTTTCGAAGGATCTTGGCGCGCTCGCGCCACTGATCAGCGAGTTCTCTTCTCCCTTTCTGGGCCTCTGCACGGACGATCGCAACCCTCTGGACATCCACGAAGAAGGACATCTCGATTTTCTGGTTCGGCGGGCGATTGCGCTGGGTGCCCCGGTTGCCGCCGTCTACCGGGCGGCAAGCTGGTCGGCTGCGCGCGGCTTTGGGCTTACCGACCGGGGGCTGATTGCTCCCGGCTTCCTTGCGGACTTCCTCCTCCTCGATGACCTCGAGACCTGTGCCATCCACTCGGTCTTCCGTCGCGGCCGGAGGGTGACGCCGGAGAGCTTCGCGGAGCGCGCATTCCCGGCGCCGCCGGGTGGGAATACCATCCGTCTCCAGCCGGTAACGGCGGAGACGTTTGCCGTGCCTGCTTCAGGGCCGGCGACGCCGGTGATCGGGATCATCCCCGGCAAGATCCTCACCGAGCATCTGCAGGCCAGCGTTCCGTACCGAAACGGTCAGCGCCATGCGGACCCGGAGCATGATCTGCTCAAGGTCTGCGTGCTCGAACGTCACGGGCGCAATGGCAACGTCGGCCGGGGATTCGTCAAAGGGTTCGGCTTCCGCCGAGGCGCGCTTGCCTCCTCAGTCGGTCACGACAGCCACAACATCTGCGTGGTCGGCGCGAACGACGATGACATGGCTGTGGCCGTCAACCGCCTGCGTGAACTGGGGGGAGGGTTCGTTGCCGTGCAGGGTGGCCGCGTTCTCGGCGAGCTGGCTTTGCCATTCGCGGGACTGATGAGCCTGGAACCGTTCGAGACGGTGCGGCGCGACCTTTATTCTCTGCGCTCGGCAGTCCAGTCGATGGGATGTACGCTTTCCGAGCCCTTCCTGCATCTCGCGTTCCTGGCTCTACCCGTGATTCCGCACCTGAAGATCACCGACTTTGGGCTGGTGGATGTGGACCGCTTTGAGCTGGTTTCCCGATAGGCAGGGCTAACCCCCTCCCCCCGGAATCTGTAACCGTTTGATTCTAAAAAGTAAGATTCGTAACCGTTTCATTCTAAATGAGATGGGCGAGACTCATTGATTCCAAATAGTTTGCAGGCTCTCATTTCTCCTGAGACTGTAACCGTTTCAAAATAAATGGTTTACGATTAACTATTTCATAATAAATGGACTTACGCGGAAATGACCGGGCGAATTTCGTCGACGCTCTAACCTCCTGGAAATTGAAAAGCCCAGCTGCAATCGCGGCTGGGCTTTATCTGAAGCTCTATTTCTATTTTAGCTGGACACCACAAAAAGTACGCCAAGAGACTGGTGAAAGGCGGCGGGAGAGATTCGCTCGTCCGAGCGGGGCCACCTGGGGCTGACCGCGTGCTGATCCGCGGCCGCCGGCCAGATGTCGCCGGAGGTGCAGCGCGCGTGGTATCCTCGGCGCCGCATAATAAAAGCCACAAAATTTGAAGGCCGAAGGAGAACCATCATGTCAGCCGCCCCCGCTCCCGTAGCCACTGCTGTTCAGAGTCCGCTCAATCTGATGCTGACTATCCAGCCCGGCAAAAATGGGACCATCGTCGAATATCTTACCCAGAACCAGGCTGCCATTAATGCTGCCCTGACCAAGGTGGGCACCGTTCACTTTGCCCGGTTTTTGATGATTCCAGGCACCCAGTATCTGTTTGTGATCACCGCTTACGACGGCGACTTCAGCGCGTACATCCAGGCATTCACCAACATCCTGGGAGACGTATTCAATCTGCTTCTCTCCTGTGTCGACCCGGCTCCTCCGCTCCCGGTGCAACAGAATGTCGCTGCTTTCGAGGCCTTCGTAAGCAAGTACAACCTGCCGACGGGTCTCTATTCGGCCTACCCCAACTGCACCGTCGTGCAGATATGGGGCAACGGTTGCGCGCCGCCCCAATAACCCCGAGGCGGATGTGAGTACGCTCCAGTCGGACGATATTCAGGGAATCATTCTGCGCGGCTACGGTTCGTTCACCCGCGTGCGGCACTTCATTGTCGCCGTTGCCGACCCGGTTCGCGCCAGAGCTTTGATTGGCGGGCTGGCCGCGCCGATTCCCGCTGCAATCAATCCAGAGAAACTGGCCGTCACCACTGCCTCTCCCTGGCATGTCAAGCCGGATTACACTCTCAACCTGGCCTTCACTTACGAAGGACTGTCGGCTCTGGGCGTGTCCTCGACCCTTCTCGCCGGCTTCGCGCCTGAATTTGCCAGCGGAGCCATCGGCAACGCCAGCACGATCTACGACGTGGATGAGAGCGCGCCTGCAAATTGGGAAGGCCACATGGGCGTTGCCTCTGAAGTGCACGCCATCTTTTCGCTCTTCGCGCGCACCGCTCATGAACTGGAATCGCGCAGCACCGAATTACTCGCCGCAATTTCTGATTCATTCCGTCTCACCCATCGCCACGATGGCCACGCGCTTCCCGACGGATACGTTCACTTCGGTTATCGAGATGGCCTTTCCCAGCCGTGGATTGCCGGTGGACCCAGACCAGCGCGACCCTATCCTGCTCTGGGCGTAAACAAGGACGGGAGCTCGCCTGCAGGGGACTTCCTTCTCGGTTATGAGAATAGTTTCGCCAACAAATACTCTCCGGGCGTGGCCGACAGCCCGCTGGGACGCAACGGCAGCTTCGGAGCCTTTCGCATCCTCAAGCAGGAGGTTGCCGGGTTTGAAAATTTCCTTGAGACGGCCGCGCCCGCAATCAACCTCACCCCCGACCAGCTTGCGGCCAAGTTTCTAGGACGCTGGCGGAGCGGTGAGCCACTCGCCCTTTGTCCCACGGCCCCATGCCCTGTTCCGTCCGACCGCCTGAACATGTTCCTTTACCAAGGCGCCGCGCCGGGCCAATCCGCGCCAGATCCCAAGGGTGTCGCGTGCCCCATCGGCGCTCACATACGCCGCGGCAATCCCCGGGACGAAATCGTGGCCGGCTTCTTTACCCAGCAGGCGCGGATCATGCGGCGCAACCTCCCCTATGGTCCGCCATTCAATCCTCAGCAGCCCGACGACGGCATCGAACGGGGGCTGGTCGGCTACTTCATCAATGCCGACTTCGCCAATCAGTTTCAGTTCCTCATGTCGCAATGGATGAACCTCGATAACTTCGCCGGCGGCATGATTACCGGGGTCGACCCTTTGATCGGAGCCAACAGTGCTTCATCCAGCGTCTTCACCCTCCCGAGTTCCCCAACCAGTTCCGTCAAGGTTAGTGGTTTCGAGCGATTCGTGATCACTCGTGGGAGCGCTTACTGTTTTCTCCCCAGCATGACTGGCCTACGGTAT
The DNA here is from genome assembly GCA_963725225.1 of uncultured Acidobacteriaceae bacterium. Lineage (GTDB taxonomy): Bacteria > Acidobacteriota > Terriglobia > Terriglobales > Acidobacteriaceae > Silvibacterium. The sequence goes on along the minus strand of CAVRXY010000001.1, from coordinate 172,283 downwards.
ATCGCCTCGGCGGGCGCGGAATGATCCGTTGCTGCACTGTCACCCTCCCGTCTGCCTCAGGGTAGTGGGTCGGTTTGATCAACAGTGCGAAGTTACCCATAACGTGACTTTTCGGGGCAAATCGTTCCTATAACCGGAGTTGTCTTAGGCGATGACACGGCTAATCGACAGGTACGGAATTGGCCTCCGGCACGCGCTTTTCTCGAGAAGCACAAATAGACGCCACTTGAACAAGAACTGCTATACAAACGAGCACGTCCGTAAATGCGTTAGCGAACATGCCTATGCGTTCGGTGGGATTAGTGATTGGGCGCAAGCCAGAAGCCAAGCGATCTGCTTGGTCGCCAAAATAAAAAGCGAGTGACGACGCTAGGGCCATAAGCCAAAGCACAGATGACAACGTTCGCACGGAGCCAAATTTTAGAACTATGAACGCTGGCAAGCTAAGCGTAGGGATCAGGTACATGAGGATTCCCAGTCCCCAGGGCAAACGGGTGTTCATGCCCCAAGCTGCGGCAGCTAGGCACATCAGCGATAGGAGGCCACTACAAACTGCAGCAAGTACAAGTAAACAAGTCTTTATCAGGCTGAGATTCTTCAACATAGCGGGAGAGCCATATCGTAAGCCCACAGGAATGATTATTGCCGCCAGAGCAGCAGCGACCAGCACTCCAAACATCAGAACCGACATCTGCCAATTCTCCGTGATGACATGACCATAGTGTAGTTCCCCGAAAAACGGCGGTCTCGTTAACTATGACCCTGGGCGGTTCAGATTGACCTAATGTATGTCGCACAAGCATATCGCCGGACGTGTGTGCCGCGTGATATGCTCAGCCCAACGAGCACCTATGCGAGCCAGTGCGACCAATTCGCATCACGATTCCAGCCGCAAGCGCTGGAACCGGGCATTCGCACGTGCCATCGCCCCTCGCCAGCATCTCCGCGTGCTTCCTACCCACACGCGACCTAGTCTCTTCGGCAGCGATTAGGGACTTCGCGTCCCGGGATACGCGCTTCGCGCCGACGGAAAACAAGATCCTCTCTCACACGAAGCCCCCGTCCAAAACAACGACGAAGATTCAGGCCACCAGCCGCCGGTCAACCGCCGGCCCTCAAGGAGAGAACGATGACGACGAAATCTGAACTCTACGCCCAGCACGGACCGAAACTGGTGACCGCACTGCCGGGTCCGAATGCGCAGCGAGTGGTCGCCGATGACGACCGCCTGATCTCGCCCAGCTACACGCGGTCGTATCCCATGGTGGCGAAGCGCGGACGCGGCGTGCGCGTGGAAGACGTGGACGGCAATGAATTCCTTGATTTTGCAGCCGGGATCGCGGTCACCTCGACCGGACATTGCCATCCCGAGGTGGTGAAGGCGATCCAGGATCAGGCCGCCGAGCTTATCCACATTTCGGGTACCGACTTCTACTACGAATCGCTGGTAACCATGTCGGAGCGGCTTTCGGCGATCGCTCCGATGCCCGGACCACATCGTTTTTACTACGGGAACTCCGGAGCCGAGGCCGTCGAGTGCGCTCTCAAGATCGCCCGCTATCACACCGGACGCCAGAACGTTATCGCGTTCTTCGGCGCGTTTCACGGACGCACCATGGGCGCGCTGTCGCTGACGGCGTCGAAGCCGCAGCAGCGCCGCCGCTTTGCGCCGCTCATGCCGGGAGTGACCCACGTCCGCTATCCCTATGTCTATCGCGGCTGCAGCGGCGGACCGCAGGAAGAAGAAGCCTTCGCCCTGGGCTGCGCGCGCTACATCGAAGAAAAGCTCTTCAGGACGACACTGCCTCCTGAAGAGGTTGCCGCCATCTTTGTCGAGCCGATCCAGGGTGAAGGCGGATACGTCGTCGCTCCGGCGATCTTCATGCAGGAGCTGCGGCGAATCTGCGACAAGTACGGCATCCTGCTGGTCGCCGATGAAGTGCAGTCGGGCGCGGGCCGCACAGGCAAGTGGTGGGCGATCGAGCACACCGGCGTCGAGCCGGACATCGTCTGCATTGCCAAGGGCATTGCTTCGGGCATGCCGCTGGGCATTTGCATGACGCGGGCCGAGATCATGGACTGGAAGCCGGGCTCGCACGCGTCCACCTTTGGCGGGAATCCGGTTTGTATTGCCGCGGCGCTGGCCACCATGGACATCCTGCAGCGCGAAGGGATTGCCAACGCGGCGAAGATGGGCGAGCTGATGTTCGAACGGCTGCGGAGCTGGACGCAGCGCTTCGGTATCGTCGGCGAGGTGCGCGGTCGCGGCCTGATGATCGGCATTGAGATCGTCAAGGATCAGCAGTCCCGCGAGCCGGCCGGGGCCTGGCGCGACCGCATCGTCGATCTTGCCTTCGAACGCGGGCTGCTCATCCTCGGTTGCGGCGAGACGGCGGTCCGTCTTGCTCCGCCGCTGGTCGTCAACGAACATCAGGCGTGCATCGCGCTCGACATCCTGGAAGAAGCAATTGCCCAGGTCGAGGAAGAGCAGGCGCAGAGCCAAAACCAGCGGAATGCGCTGGCCGGATCTGCCGTTTAAAACTCAAGAATCACAGCCTGACCGGAAATTGGTGGAGCGCCAGCTCCACCGTCCGACGGTCTGCGTCAGGTCTGCCCTGTGATCGGGCCGAACACCCATCGCCTGCCCACACAATTTCTTTGTAACAGTCTTCCCATCCCCACCACTATCCCAGCGTTGCCGGGGATTTTCCGGGGAAATTCACGGCATCGCCTCCGCGAGTTACGACGACGACCTCGCGGAGGCTAATTCAGTATGGCCTGACCTTATGCGGTTCAACCTACCCCCATTTCTGAGGATGCAAATGCAGACAAGTGGAATGAGTTGCGATGCGAAGGAAGACACAGTTTCCGATGTGGGCCGCCCACACGGTATGGAGCTCAACAGCCTCAACTGCAGTCGTTCTGACTGCGCGAGTTATGCCTCGAGTTATTTTTGGCGCACAACGCTGACCGAACGGGTTGTGGAATTCCTGGAAAGGTACAACTAGTGCTTTCTATGACTTCCAACAGGGTCTCGAATTTGGCTTTGGACAAGCCAAAGAGAATGTCTTCCGCCCGCTGCCGGGTAACGGTGATCCAGCCGGAGCAGCGTCCGCGGACGGCCAGGCGTTCCCTCTCTGCGTCCCCTTTGCAGCAACTTCCGCCGAGCGGTGTAAACTTGGGCGCATGCTCACTCGCTTCGGAGGGACGGGGCTTGCAATTCATAGCGTTCGATGCGTCGTACCTTGAGAGGCTCATAGCGGCGGACGCGGGAACCGAGGAGCACTTTGTCAGCTACTTCAGCGAACTTATCCAGTTGAAGCTTCGCTCGCGGCTGAACTCCAGGGAAGCAATTGAAGATGTGCGGCAGGAGACCTTCGTGCGGGTATTTTCCCAGCTGCGCGGCGGCAAGGGTATCAGGCAGGCCGACCGGCTCGGCGCCTACGTCAATTCGGTCTGCAACCACGTGCTGCTCGAACATTACCGCTCCCGGAACAGAACTGAATCAACGATCGACGAAGAATCGGAGAACGCCTTCGTGAGCCGCGAGCTCGATGCTCTTTCGCAGGTCGAAGCCCGGGAGAACGCGCGCGTAGTTCAGCAGATTCTGCGCGAACTGTCGCCGCGCGACCGAGGGCTTCTGCGGTCGGTACTGCTGGACGAGCGCGATAAGGATGAGGTCTGCGCCGAGTTCGGGGTGAGCCGAGCCTACCTGCGGGTTTTGGTCCACCGCGCGAAACAGTCATTTAAAGCTTTCTATCTTAATCGTTTAGGCGAAAGGCGAGTGAGTTAACCAAAGTGATGTCACGTTTTGCGCACGCCAGCACTATTAGAGATGAGAGGCCAAAAATATGAACCATGAAGAAGCTGCCCGGCTCTCTCTGGTAGAGAAATACCTGCTGGAAGAGCTTCCCCCGATTTACGTGACGAGTTTGAAGTGCATTATTTCGATTGCCAGGAGTGTGCAGCCGATCTCCGCGCTACTGCTGTGTTTCTGGATACGGCAAAGGACGAGCTGAAGAGCTTTCCCGCCGAAAGACCCGCTGCGGCTCCGATAAAGAAGCCGTGGTTTTCATGGGTCTGGAGCCCGGCGTTTGTGGTTCCGGCGCTCGCGGCCTGCCTGCTGGTCATCGCTTACCAGAACTTCGTCATCTTTCCGCATTTCCGCAATGCGCTGGCCGAGATGCGTGCGCCCCAGATTCTGCCGACCGTGTCGCTGGTGGGCGGCAACAGCCGCGGCGGGGGTGCGGGGCCGTCGATCGCCGCGCAGAATGCACAGTCGTTCCTGGTGCTCGTCGATATTCCGAGCGAGGATCGCTTTTCGAGCTACATGTGCCTGCTGTATTCTCCTTCCGGATCACTTGTATGGCGTGTCCCGGTTTCTGCCGATGCTGCGAAAGACACTGTATCCATCCGCGTCCCAGCCGGCCAGAGAGCCGCGGGCAGCTACACGCTGGTTGTGCAGGGAAACACGGGCGCCGCTCCGGCTGAAAACGGAGTCGACCTCGCGCATTACCACTTCACGTTGAACAGCCAGAAGTAAGATACCCGCATCAGGAAGGCAGCCATGCAGACAGATGTGACGAAGGTCTTTTACTTTCACGCCGATGCCAATTCTCTCGGCGGTTATCTTGAAAACCCGTTTCGGATTATTCCGTCGCAGGCTTCCGTTTCCCTGCCGTCGGTCGGGGGTTATGCCTCCACACGGGCGCACGATTTCAAATTTGAAGAAATCGTCAAGTGCCGGTCCACGTATACCCATGTAACCGGCCGTCCCACCAAGACGAACGGCCCGTGGACGGCCCGCGTTACCGCGGTCGTCGAAGGTCTGGAGATTCTCGGGGTGCTGTCGCTGGAGCGGGCGGTGGCGCGCCTTTTCGTCGAACATCCGGCGGACGGCGGTCCACCGAAGGTTTCTTTTGCCGGCTCGCAGTTCCACAAACTGCGCTTTCTGGGCAAAGATGTCGAGCCGACCCTGAATTCGACCCTGCTGCCCGCCCATCACCGCGGTGGGGATGCTTACAATGAGGACGAATCATTTACGCCCGAAATCGAATGGCAGGCGCTCTGGGGTGTAGCCACGACCCAGTCCGCCGCGCTCCGCGATGCTTCGGGCGCACCCGCGTGGGCGATTGACAGATACGGATGGCTGGCCGCGAAACAAACCCCCGGAAGCGATGGCTACGCGATCTGCTCGCTGGTCGACAAGGTGGAGACTGTGGCTCCGTCCCAGTCGTACGGCCATTCCCTGGAGGTCCCCGACATCGGCAGGTTCTTTCTTGGCGAGGCAATGATCCTGCCTCAGTCCATCCAGCTCACCATGGTTCGCGCCGAGCTGGGTTGCAAGACGACGGGTCAGGCGAGCGTAGCCACCGCAAGATCGAACGGCGTGTCGTATCCGCCATAATCGTCATTGCCGTATGGGTTCTCCCCATCTCTGTCTTGTCGGGGTGCCGCTCCTCGTCCTCAGGGCCGGCGCCCCTCTGATCCAGAAGCCGCTATTCGGAACATCCGCGCAGAAATACGTTCACGGCAACCTGGCTGTTGCCCAAAACCGGGCCGAAGAGGAGCTGAAGCGGTACTCGGGGCATGACCCGAGGCGGGCCACGGAATTCCGGCTTCTCGATGCAGAGATTCTGGGCCTGGAGGGCCGCAGCCGGGATTCGCTCCTTCTGCTGACAGACACCAGCGCCACTTATCCTGTCACGGGTGACCTGGCCATCAAGAGAAAGATGCTCTGCAGCCTGGCCCACGTTCATCTGGGACAGCCACAGCTGGCAGATCAGGAACTCAAGGAAGCCCGGGAGCTTTCCGAGTCCGGTCACTCTTCTCTCCTCGGTGAGGTTGTTCAGGTCGACGGCATCCTCGAAGTACGACGACAGAACAGTTTGCGAAGGCCGGCTGACTCGTTTCGAGCCAGCCTTCAGATTGCCCGGCAACAGAAGACAAGTTTCTGGAGGCCAGCGATCTGCTCAACCTGGGCTGGCTGGCGCTGCAGGCCGAACACTTTGACGAATCGCTTGATTGGTTCAATGCGTCTTCCCAGATTGCACGGTCGATCCAGGCGCGCGTGATCCTCGAATCCGATCTGGGCAATATCGGGTGGGCGTATTACAAGCTGGGCGACTACGAAAGGGCCCTGGCAAGCTTCCAGCAGGCGGAAGAGCAGGCAAAAAACCTGGGCGCGCCGGTATCGCGGATCAACTGGCTGAACAATGCCGGCTTGTCACTTTATCAGCTCGGCGCTTTCAAGGAGGCGGAAGACTACTACCGCAAAGCGCTCGCGGCCGCGCAGGCGATCGACAGCAAGGAGCTGATTGCGAACACCCGCACATCGATTGCGCTTCTATTCCTGCAACAAGGTCAGATCGCTTCTGCCCGCCTGCAAACCGACGAAGCCCTCAAGGCGGCACAATTCCTGCAGGACAAATCCGTCGAGCTCGACCCGCTGTTCCTGGAGGCGCTTCTTGCCGCGCAGACCGATGCTCCCAACGCGGAGCAGATGCTGATGCACGTCCACCAGGAGGCGGCCGATGCGCCATCACTGCAATGGGGGATCGAAAATTCAATTGGCGATTTCTATACGCGCCAGCATCAGCCACAGAAGGCGGAGATGTGGTACCGGAAATCCATCCAGACCTTTGAAACTCAGCGCTCTTCAGTAAAAGATGAGGAGCTGAAGCTGCCGTTCTTCGCTAACGGCGAATCACTCTACCGTGACTATGCGGATTTCCTCGTCGCTTCCGAGAAGCCGACGCAGGCCTTGCAGCTGCTGGACCTGGGGCGCGCAAGAACCCTTGCCGAGGGCCTGGGAACGGCGCGGCCTTCAGCACAAACATCGGGCAACGTTGTTGATTCACCCTCCGTCGACCCGCAGGCGGTTGCGGGCCGGCTCCATGCAGTGATCCTTTTTTATTCGCTTGGGCCGGATAAGTCCTCGCTGTGGGCGGTCAACGCCAACGAGCACGCGCCTCTTCCCGCTTCCGAAACAATCAGAGATCGATGACCGTGTCGCGCGTTATCAGAAGGCGATTCTGAGATCGAACGATCCGCTGCGCGAAGCCAACGACGACGGGCGATCGCTCTACGACATCCTTGTCGCGCCTGCTGCCGGCATGATCCCACCAGGCTCCCGCGTCTTCATCGTCCCTGATGGCAGTCTGAATGGGTTGAACTTCGAAACGCTGCTTGCGCCGGGACCCGATGGCCCGCACTACTGGATCGAAAACGTAACTGTTACGAATGCAAATTCCATCCGCCTGCTATCCCACCTCGACCGCAAGCCAACTGGACCGAAAACCAAGAAGCTCCTGCTTATTGGGGATCCTATTTCACCGACTCCGGAATATGAGCGCCTTCCCAACGCGCGGGCCGAAATCAGCGACATTGCCGGGCATTTCCCGCAGGATCGCCGAACGGTATTCACGCAGGGCAACGCCGTGCCCGCCGCATACGTGAAAAGCAAGCCGGATCAGTTCGACTACATTCACTTTGTAGCCCACGGCACGGCCAGCCGGCTGAGCCCTCTCGATTCTGCGGTCGTGCTCTCAGCCGAGCCCCAGCATCCGGACAATTTCAAGCTTTACGCACGCGACATCGTCCGGCACCCGTTGCATGCAGAGCTGGTGACCATCTCGACTTGTTATGGATCCGGCCAGCGGGCCTACGCCGGTGAAGGACTGGTCGGGCTCTCGTGGGCTTTTCTGCGCGCCGGGTCACACAACGTGATCGCCGCGCTATGGGAGGCCAACGATGCTTCAACTCCGCTGCTGATGGACAAGCTGTACAGCGGCCTGAACGCCGGAGATGATCCCGAGACGGCATTGCGCGCAGCCAAGCTCTCGTTGATTCATTCTCAGGGTGTCTACCGGAAGCCTCTGTACTGGGCGGCGTTCCAACTGTACGCTGGCTCCTGAATCAGCTTACGAGCCGGTGGCACTCGGACTGGCAGATAATGGAAGCAGCGGACACCCACATGCAGACAGAACGTGTATCAATCGAACAATTTTTCCTCGGCTGCCTTGCGCACGCCTCTTATCTGGTCAGTTCGGGAGGAGTCGCGGCTGTCATCGACCCGCAGCGCGATGTCGACCTTTACATCGATCTCGCCGCCGAAAAGGGCCTGACGATCAAGCACATCATCGAAACTCATCTGCACGCCGACTTCGTCTCCGGGCACCACGAACTTGCCGAACGCACGGGCGCGCGCATCTATATTGGAGCTGCGTCGGGCGCGACCTTTCCGCATATCCCCATAAAAGACGGAGACTCTCTGGAGTTCGGAAACTGCCGCTTCGATTTCCTCGAGACTCCGGGGCACACGCTTGAAAGCATCTGCGCGGTGCTCACCGATCTGACTGAACCTTCCAAGCCGCGCGCTGTCTTCACCGGAGACACGCTCTTTGTCGGCGATGTGGGCCGGCCCGATCTCTCTGCTGAACATACACCGCAAGAGCTCGCCGCACTGCTCTACAAAAGCCTGCATGAAAAGCTGCTGAAGCTTCCTGAGGACACCGAGATATTTCCGGCTCATGGAGCGGGTTCTCTCTGCGGACGGCAGATGAGCAGCGAACGCTCATCGACTATCGGGAAAGAACGGCGTTTTAATTACGCGCTGCAGGCGCGCACGCCGGAGGAATTTGTTAGGCTGCTCACCGACAGCCTGCCACCCCGCCCCGAATACTTCGGCCGGGATGTGGAGCTGAATCGCCAGGGCGCCGCCGCACTCGACAAGCTTGCGCCGCCCGCACCGATCCCGGCCGCCGAGGTCCTGCGGCTCCAGTCCGAGGGAGCTATCGTGCTCGACACACGCCCGGCGATGCAGTTCGCTGTCGCGCATGTGCCGGGGTCGATACATATCGGGCTCTCCGGGCAGTACGCCTCCTGGGCCGCGCGCATTCTGGGTCTGGACAAACACATCATTCTCGTCGGCGAGGACGCCGATTATATCCGCGAGTCGCAGCTGCGCCTTGCCCGCGTAGGGATTGAGCATGTTGACGCCTATCTCGAAGGCGGAATCGCGGGCTGGATCGACCAAGGCTACGAGCTCGACTACATCCCGCAGATCTCAGCGCAGGAGTTCGCCGAGTTGCTGGAGAGCGAAAAGGGTCATATTGCGGTCCTCGATGTCCGCGAACCGGGTGAGGTGGAAGGCGGCGCTATCAAGGATTCGATTCGCATCCCACTCGGCCAGCTTGACAGCCGCACTGCGGAACTTGATCCATCGAAGCTCCTCGTCGTGCACTGCAAGGGCGGATACCGGAGCGCCATTGCCACCAGCATCCTGCGCCGAGCCGGATTCCGCGATGTTGCCGACCTGGCCGGCGGCTATGACGCCTGGCTGGCGACGGGCCACTGATCGCTGCCAGCCTTTGAAAGCAGATTGGGACGCCGCTCGCGGCCCTGACTGCATCCCTGCTGTTTGCCGTTGGTAAACCGGGCACACCTGCATTTCGCCTAAACCGTTCTTCTGGCAACCGCATAACGGCGGTGATAACGTTGTGCGCAGGTAACGCACTATTCAGGCAGGCGCGGAGTGGCGCCGGGATTTTGCAGGCCGTCGGCATAGCGATCGTGCCCGCGACTTTGCCGTTTTCCAAGGGATGGCATGGCTCTGAATCGAAGGCTTTCGGTTTTTGTCTCATCCACATCGGAGGATCTTCATGCCTACCGCCAGGTGGCGCAGCAGGTCATTCTTGCGCGCGGGTGGTATCCGATCATGAACGAGTACTGGGGGGCGATGGCGAACCCGGTGGTCAGCTCATGCTGCGAAAAAATCAAGACTGCTGACCTGGTGCTGCTCATCATGGCGTTTCGGCAGGGCTTCGTTCCCACGGTGGAGCAGGAGGGCAATGGAGTTGACTCCATTACCGCGCTCGAGGTGGACTACGCGCACAAGAACAAGATCCCCGTGCTGGGCCTGCTGGCCAATCCAAACACCTGGCCCGGCGGCTTGTTCGAGGATGGGCAGGTCGCCCGCGACTGGGTGAAGAAGTTTCGCGGCGACCTCAATCTGCCGGTGGAGTTTTTCGATCCCGAGCAGCCGAATCCCGCAGCCAAGGAGACCGATCAGCTACCGCAGTTCCGCGCGAAGGTGGGCGGCGTATTGCTCAACTACCAGCAGGAGCTGATTGCGAAAGAAGAAAAGGCCGCGGCCTCCCCGGAGGGCCCCGACTATTTCGGCCGCGCCTGCAAAGGGATCATCGACGGAACGAGCATTCCCTTCCTGGGATCGGGAGTATACGGCGAGGGCGGCCTGAGCGCGCCGGCGTTGTCCAAGGCTTTGGGGATAGACGCGGGGGCCGATGAGTCATGCCTTGCGACAGCCGCAGAGTATCGCGAGCGCTACCTGGGATCGCGCCTGGACTTCCTTGAGGAGCTGCACCGCATCCTCGAAGAGCGGATGTCGCAGTTGCCGTCGCCTCCGGCGATGTACGAGATGCTGGTCAGTGCAAAGCGTCCGCCCTTGATCGTGTCGTCCACATGCGACATGGTGCTGGAGCGCTACCTGGAGAAGCAGGGCAAGGACTACATCCTCGTATGCCACGTGGTTCGCTCGCGCGATAACGAGAATGACGGCAAGATTCTTGTGTTTCATGGCGACAAGCACGAGTTCTGCGTCGCGGATAAGATTCCGCTGGAGGCGGACAAGTACATCATCTACAAGCCGCTGGGCTCGCCGATGCTGCACGAGAGGCTCGATCCCGACCTCGAGATCGACACGGTGGTCATTACCGAGAGCGATCATCTTCTGCTGCTGGGGCGGCTGGAACACGAACTGACGCAGATTCCCACGGCGTTCTGCCGCTTACTGCAGCGGCGTCCGCTGCTGTTTACCGGCTATGGCCTTGACGTCTGGCACTACCGGCTGGTCATGCAGGTGTTTCAGCTTGTGCAGGCGCAGGGATCGCGGCCAACGCCAATGGTAGTGCGCCAACCGGCTTCTCCCATGGAAGAGATGGCCTGGCGACGGCTGGGAGCGGACGTTCTACGTGTGACGCCGGATGAGTTTGCCCATCGGGTGCTGGCGGCCCTCTCCCCCGGAAAGGATGGCGCATCCAATGCTGGCTAGCGATGTACAGATCGACCAGGCAATCGCGCACCTGGAAGGGCCTTATGTGGGGCTGCGCCCCTTCGAACGTACTGAGCAGGCGATCTTCTTCGGACGTGCGATGGATGCCGGTTTTCTCAAGGACAAGATCTTCTCCGCCCGGCTGACGCTGCTCTATGCGCCGTCGGGCGTGGGGAAGTCATCGATCCTGCGGACACTGGTCACTCCGGCGCTTGAGGAGCAGCATGCCTGGGTCAAGTACGTCGACAACTGGACGGCGGACGATCCGTGCGCCGCGCTTAAAACGCGCCTGGTCAAATTCGCTTCGGAGCTGGGTATCCCGGACGCCGGCAGAGATGCACCGACGCTGACCGAAGTCGTTTCCAGAATCGCCAAGGCCGATGATCGTACTGCCATCCTGATCCTCGACCAGTTCGAGGAGTTTCTGGTGACGCATGGGAAACAGCTCGATCCCTTAAGAAAGGAGCTGGCGGCGCTGGTGCGTACGTCGGGGCTCGACGTGCGGGTGGTTCTTTCCCTGCGGCAGGAATTTCTGGCCACACTGGAGCCGTTCCGCAACGAGATACTCAATCTGTTTCAGTCCACCTACCTGCTGGACAGCCTGGATGATCAAGGCCTGCGCGATGCCATCGAGAAACCTGTCGAAATCTTCGGCGGCGAGTACGAATCGGAATTGACGAACCAGCTGGTGGCTGATCTGCGCGCCACCGAAGACAGAGAAACGGTCGCAACCAGCAGAGCGCCGGTAGATCTGCCCATGATGCAGATCGTCTGCGGACGTCTATGGCAGGAAACCCTCAATCGCAAACAGACCACGCTTACGCTGGCGCTTTACAAGGAGCTTGGCGGCGCGGACAAGATTCTCGAAACCTACGTGCGCGAGGTAATGCCGAAACGGTGGTCTGAACAGCTGCTCACGGCGAAGCTCATGCGGCTATTGGCGCCAGCCAGCGGACTGAAAAGGCCGTACAGCGGCAAGGAACTGGCCGAAAACGACGACCTCGACCAGCGTCGTGTCTGCGCAGAGCTCGAACGGCTGAGCACACAGCGCATTCTCCGCGCCCGTGAATATCACGGGCAGAAGCTGTATGAACTCCAGCACGATGCGTTTGTCCGGTTCATCAGCCCGTGGCGCGATGAAATACTGCGTCGTGAAAAAGTCAGGCGGCGTTTTGGGGCAGTAGGTATAGCGGCAGCCGTCATTCTGGCGCTCGTCGGGTACTACCTGCTGACGGATTATCTCGAACTAAGGAAGGCGACCCGGCTGGTCAGCACGCTGAAAGAACAGCCGGCCGAAGAACGGCACAAGGTCGCTGAATCGCGGTTCGACTCGGCAACGACCGACCTGCTCTTCCGATGGAAGCGCCTGGCGTTGCTGAAGATCCTGCTGGAGAGGAACAAGGACTATATTCCGGATGGCTATGGCGTCGCCAACGCACCTCCGCAGGGATCGGAGCAGACAGCCAGCGTCGACAAGGCCCAGGCGACCGGAATGAATCCGCCGCCTCAGAACGTGGTCTGTTCCCCGGTGTGCGTGTACTACTCCGGCCGGCGGCAACTGGATGAGAGCTACTTCAACCAGGAATGGAGATATCTCGCGACCTCGTACTTCGCGAAGCGCGGCATTCCTGTTCCCCTGGAGCTTACTCTCGTTAAAATGGCGGCTTTCCCGATCAAGCGCATCGACGTAATCAGCGGCAACCAGAGCGATAACAGCCTGAAGACACTCGCGACCATTGCAGTCCCGGCCCATGAAGACGAGGTCTTCATTGCGCCGGACAACATTCGCGGCCCCGCGAAAGATTTCCTTGACCGCTACCGTCACGATCCCGACTGGGTGGAGGTTCCAATATCCGAGGTACCCGCCCCATTCGGGCCTCTGACGGTGGTGCCGCCCTGGTCGCGTCCAGTATGGAAGGTCGCTGGAACGCCGGCGACCGATGGGCGGGCAATGGCCGCCGTTTACCTGGCCGCATACCTGATGAAGAATCCTGCGCCACTCTTCGGACCCGACGCGATGACGCTTTTGCTGAACAACGCAATGCAGATTAGTCCGGATACGGTAAAAGAAGCTGTAGCCGCGCGCACGTATGATCGATTACCTGGCGATCTCGCAGAGTTGGTAACGCGGGGCCAGTCCCTCACGGATCTTCCAGCCATTCTCGACGCCCTCGCTGCTTACCCTTCAACGGATCCGGCGAACACCTCGGCGGCAGTAGCAGAGCATGTGTATGCCGATCTTCACGCCGGGAAACCCAAGGTTCCGTCCCATTTAAGCGGCCCCTGGAAAGATACCGGTGCCCTGCCAACCAACAAGCCGTCGGTGGGCCGGGCCTACGAACAGGTGGAGGCTTGGCTTCCGAGCCTCGAGCGCCCGGTCAAGGTGTATCTAGGGAGGGATCTCGAGCAAAACTGGTTTACCGGAAAGCAAGCAATTCTCGGCCAGCGCCTCAACGATCTTCACGACCGAGTGATCGTGCAATACGGGGTGGAATTGCGCGGGCCGCTGGTGTTCTCCACCAGCGTGGAGAATCCCCTGGCGCCGCAGTCCTACCGCATTGCAGCCATCAACCAGGACATCCGCGAATGCGACGTTCCGGCAGTGGCTGATGCGAAGTTAGATCAGTTCATGGATACGTTGCAGAGGTGCGTGGTGGCCTCGAGAACGGAATGGGTTCTGGCCGAGGATGCGAATCTGCAACGACAGGGGACCACTCCCGGGATGCAGAAGTGGCTTGCAGCCAGATACTCGTTGACCAGCCAGAAACAGTTGATGCGAGCGGTGGTGGGCGGCGGCTTGTCCAGTGGAGCGCCCGCGGCGGAAGACACCCTCTGGCATAACGACTGGCTGCTTCGCTCGCTCCTCTTCTGGTCCCATGTGGACGATCCGCTCGACACCGCTAAGATGGCCGGCCATCTCAGAGAGACGCAGCGCGCCCGGCTTGGCCAGGCTCGAGCGCCGGACTCAACGCAACTTGCTGCGAGTCTGGTCAGTGCGGGCATTCGCGCTCTCCAGGCCGATCAGACAGCGGCAGCGGAAGAGTCCTTCTCGCGAGCCGTTGGGGCCAACAGGTCGATCGCTGTTCAAAGCTTTCTCTCGGCCTATCCGTCGACCTTGAAAGCGATTGAGTTCAGCAATGCCGCAAAGCTTTGCGACGGCAAGGCGCCGCCGTATCTGAGCTATACCGCCTACCGCGATAACAAGCAGAGGATTGCGCTCGAGGAGGCTCTGACACAGTGGGGAAGCAGCCTGCCGGCGGGGATGGCACGCAGGCTCGGACTCTGTTCTCTTCAGGCCTCCGCGTACAGGACTCATGCCAAGCGATTGGCGCTCGAGAGCAGCCTGCTCATGCATGCCGACCCTGCCGGCTGGACTCCGGATGAGGCCCGCTGGCTGGCGGAGAAGGTGCTCAGTGACTACGATCCTTACGCCGACACTCCGGAACTGAGAGACGCTGCGTCCCGCTTGCTGAAAAGCGCTGTGATCCGCCTGCCTGAGGCCGACAGCGAGAAGACGGTTCGATTCGTAACCGGCGCCTTCGATCAATCGAATCTGGAGAAGATGCAGGCGCCGGGTCCCAAGGCATGGCGGCTGGAATTGCTGCGCAACGTCGCCTATGCACGCCCCGAACCTGTGAACCTGATAGAACTCGCCGTACAGCTGAATCGGAGCGATCACCCCGAAGATCTCCAGGAACTTGTCGCAATCACGGACCATCCGCAACAGAGCCTGCTACGGGAACACGACGCTCAGAAGCGTCAGGAATATCAAAACGAACTGCTGTACTACCGCGCGAATGCTCTCCAGCGGCTCTCCGAACTGGGATTCATCAATCCCGCCCTTCACCTGAAGGATCGGCGCGCCGAGGTCTTCCAGATTCTGGCAGATTTGGCGAAGCAAAAAGGATGGGAGGAATATGCTCTGTCCCTGCAAATGGAGTTCCTGGCAGAGCAGGAAGACTATGCCAACGCGATCAAGACAGGCCAGACCATCTTTTCGTCGTATCCGCAACAGGCGGCAAACGATACCGATCCTTACCTGCTTATGTTGTTGTCGCAGTTGATCACCGGGGACGAAAAAGCGGCGCTCGCAACCGCAAACGATGCGGAAACGGCTGCCGCCAACAGCACGAACACGGATACATCGGCTAGCCTGATGTTCACTGCGGCTCTGGGGCAGATCGTCATGCGGTCGCCCTCTATGGACGACACCGGCAGCCGCTTCCTGCTGATGGATCACCCCTACGTCCCATATATCGCGATGATGCTGTACAGTATGGCGTCTCCGCAGACTCAACAGGATGCCCGCGGATTGCTCGAGGAGCGCTGGAAGCTGGCGGACAGAGTTCACTGGAAAGCTCGCCTGCGGGGTGGTGATGAAACCGCATGGCGGGAGATGCTGCTCGGGATGTACGTCGGTGAAGTCTCGCCTCGCGATATTTTCGATCCCCTAAGGGATGACCAGACATTCGCGAATTCCGACTTCCACTTCCTACCCATGTCCCGGAACGACATGCTCTGCGAAGCGAACTTCTACTCGGCTTTGCTGGCCGAATCGAAGAAAGACATGAAGACCCGGAATGCAGACCTGCAAAAGGTTCTCGATACCAAGGTCGTCTATTTTACGGAATATTCCCTGGCGAAGTTCATGCTGGCACAGAAGAACTCTGCGAATTGACTGGCCCGTTCGAGACAGCTTACGCCGGCTTTAGAAATTCTCCGAAATGCTCGGGCTTGACGTCTTGCCCGACTGCCCGCCCGATGGCCAGCAAGTTATCGATCTGCTTGATCGCATCGAGTTTTTGCACTTCATCAGGATTCAGATTTCCGAGTCCGATCGCTGCGAGTCCCTTCTGGCTAAGATCGGCGTTGTAGCGCGCGTACAGAAATGCGCGGCCCAGGTCCCGCTCAAGAGGTATGGATGGGACTTGCGTGATCCGTTCAAGCGTCAAGTCGTCCTGCGACTCGCGGCAGATGAGGTCGAGCAGTTCCCGGTCGATGACCGAGCCGTGGGTGCAGCGGCCGACGGTACGGCAGTTGAGATCCTGATCGATAGACATCGCGTTCATCAGGTTGCCGGGGATCGCGGCGACATTGCCGACAAGGTTTGTCTGCGGGTCGAGGGTAGACGGGCCCAGACGCTCAGCCTCGCCGGTACCGACAGAAATCAGCAGCAGATTTTTCTCGCCTGTCTTCCAGCACAGTCGATATGGCTCCTGCGTTGCCATGCGATACAGCAGAAATGAGGGGTTGTTGTACGGCGTCATTCCGCCGTCTACGAAAACGAATGACTTCTCCGGATCGCTCGGGTCCCAGTTGAGTACCTCGGGCGGGAAATACACCGGCGCTGCCGTGCTCGCCCGCACCAGGCGCCACAGCGGAATGCGAAGATTGCAGTCTTTCCGATCGGGCCGGTTGTACTTCGCTTCGGGATTGCTGCTAACCGGCCAGGGCGAATCGGTCGTCGCGTTACGCGTGACGATGAGCAGCAGGCAGCGGAGATAGTCAGGGGAGAGATCGAGGTCCTTACCGCCTACACCGGGCGGGTCCCCCTTCCGCGGTTGATTCATCACCTGCCGCAGTTTGTCCTTCAGCGGATCGGATTTGTAGAGACTCCAGAACCGCTGCAGGAGGCGATTCTTCTCAAACATCTCCGGCCCGGTGGAGACGTAAAAGTCGATCAGCTCGGCGACGGTCATCCCGCGCGCTAAAGCAGCTGCGAGGATCGCACCGGTGCTGGTGCCTCCGATGTAGTCGAACCACTCGCCCAGACGAAAGCTGTCCCCCTGACCGGTCGCGTCCCTGAGGACGGCTTCGATATTTTCGAGGATGCCGAGGGTGATGAGGCCGCGAATCCCTCCTCCGTCGAGCGAAAGCATGCGCCGCGGGCGCTCGGTCTCGTACTTCGCACGCAACGTGCCCCAGAGTTCTGGTTTCATCCTGTTCCTCCTGCGGATTTTGACAGCCTGTCGAGCGCTCCCAAATGTACTCCGTTTGAGGCTTCGCCGAAAATGAATCTCCGCAGCGGGCGGAAGACTCCGATTGCCTTGCGATCGCGTGCGCGAGAGAATCAGTGGGCTGCACAGGAGAGGGACCCAACCTCATGCCAATTCGCGTGTGTTTCATGGTTATGCCGTTCGGAACAAAGCCGACTGGTGCCGACCCGGGCAAGGGTCCGGCCCAGATCGACTTCAACGCACTGTGGGACAAGGCGCTGCGTCCAATGATTGAGAACGATCTGGGTTATCTGCCTATCCGGGCAGACCAGGACGCCGGCTCGCTGATCATTCAGGCCATGATCGAGCGGCTGGCCATCTCCGACCTGGTGATCGCCGATATGACGATTCCCAACGCCAATGTCTATTACGAGGTGGGAGTGCGCCACGCCGCGAAGCGCGTGGGCTGCGTGCTCATCGCGGCGGATTGGTCGAAGCCTCTGTTTGACGCAGCCCAGATGCGGCGACTGACCTATCCGTTGGCCGAGGGCGTGATCACGGACGAGAGCGCGACGGCGATTCGCGATTCCCTGAGAGACGGGATCCGGCAGGTGATGAATTTCGACTCGCCGGTTTTCCAGACTATTCCGGGATTTCCCGACCACGTCGACATCAGCACGGTGCAATCTTTCCGCGACGTGGCCGAGAGATTGGCCCGTATCCAATCCGACGTCAGCGTCGCCCGAAACCTTCCGCCCGGCCAGGCAAAGGACCTGGTCAAAAAGCTCGCGGACAATTATGGCGACGACGCTGTTGCCGTGCCCAGCGTTGCACTGGAACTGGTAATGCTGCTTCGCGACACCCGGCAATGGGCTGCGGCCTTGAGCTTTATCGACGGATTGCCACCGCAGGTGCGCGAGATGCCGACCATTCGCGAGCAGCGCGCACTGGCTCTGAGCAAGAGCGGGCAGCCTTCGGAGGCGATCGCCGAACTCGAGGCGCTGATCCGCGTTGCAGGCGACAGCTCGGAACGCAGCGGCCTGATCGGCGGGCGATATAAGGCCCTTTATGAAGCGGCTGCTGACGCGCCGACGCGGAGTCGTTATCTGAACGGCGCCATCACCAGCTATCAACGCGGGATGATGCTCGATCTGAACGACTACTATCCTGCAAGCAATCTGCCTCGCCTGTACCGCGAACGTAACCTGAGCGATGACGAGACCAAAGCGATGTCTGCCGCGCGGCTGACGGTGCTGGCGTGCGAGCGCGCGATGCAGCGAAATCCGAACGATCCGTGGATTCGTCCAACCCTGCTTGGGGCGGCCTTTGATGCCGGGGATGTTCCACAAGCCAGAAAGCTTCTCGACGAATTTAACCAGGCCACAACGGCGCCGTTTCAGCTCGATTCGACGATTCCGGATTTGCGGAGGGCGCTGTCTCTGCTGGCGTACCCGGAAACGTCGCAGGAGCTGGCCTCGATTCTTGGCGACTTCCAGCGGCTGCTCGATCCGAATGGAACGGTCACTGCTCTGGCGGGAAGGCGCGTCGATGCCGCTGGCGCGAAAGATCGCCGCTTCCCACCCGAGAATGAGGCGCTCGTGTCGCAACGTGTCCGTAACATGCTGGTGGCAACGGCGAGTACTGGGGTGGTTTCGTCGGCAGCTTGCGGCGCAGATATTCTTGCACTCGAGGCCGCAGGAGAACTTGGATTGAGCCGGCGCATCGTGCTGCCTTTCTCGCGGGATCGCTTCCGGTCGACCTCGGTTGCCGATCGCGGCGAGGAGTGGGGAAAGCGGTTCGACGCCATTATGGCCGGGCTGGGCAAGGACGACGTTGTCGAGCTGGGTCTCGATGGAAAGGAAGACGAGGCCTACGCGGCGACGAATGTGCAGATCCTCGACGAGGCGGAGAAGTCAGCGGCAGACCAGCGGGTGCTGGCCGCGATCGTCTGGAACGGACTGTCGAGAGGAGCATCAGACCTGACCGATGCGTTCCGGCAGATTGCTGTCGGCAGGAAGATTGAAACGGTATCCGTCCCGACCCTGTGATTAGAGCTTGTCGCTTCTGCGGGCCTGCTTGCGAAAGAACATCCCCGCGGCAAGGAACAGCGCCGAGATGGCCGTGGCCATCACCCCGCCGCCGAGCTGATGGTGATGCAGGCTCAGCGCGGCGTCGAGAAACCATGCACCCGCACCCACGAACCATATCCAGACAAACCATGTTCGGAACGGATTTCTGCTGGCTCTGTCTTCACCTGCATCCGGTTTCACCTTTGCCCACCTGACACCATTTTGCTTGACCGCGCTTGCGTTTGACTAGGACCCCGCCATTTCGCGCCTTACTCGACGAGACAGATGAGGCATTTGAGATATTCCGTCTCGGGAATAGTCAGCACGACCGGATGATCCGCGGCGGCGCCGCGCCGCTCAAGCAGACGCACCCTGCGTCGCGCATCCCCGGCTGCCGCTGCCACAACCGCCGTGAAGTCGGCGAGAGAAACATGATGTGAGCAGGAGCAGGTCACAAGAACTCCGCCCGGGCGCAGCATCCTGAGTGCACGCAGGTTCAGTTCCTTGTAGCCGCGCAGCGCGCCCTCGACGGCACGCTTTGATTTCGCGAAGGCCGGGGGATCGAGAACGATGGTGTCGTACGCCGCTCCGGAGTCGCTCCAGTCGCGCAGCAGATCGAAGGCGTTGGCCTCTACCCAGTCCACCTCTGAGCCGCCAAGGGCATCGCGATTCGCTTCAAGGTTCTGCTCGGCCACTTCAAGCGCGGCGCGCGACACATCGACTCCCGTCACGCGCTGACACGACTTCGCAAGGTGCAGCGCAAATCCGCCCTGGTAGGTGCAGACATCGAGGGCTTCTCCGTGTGCATATTTTGCAGCGGCAGAGTAGTTCTCCCGCTGGTCGAGAAACGCACCGGTTTTCTGTCCTGCACCGGCATCGTAATGAAAGCTCAGCCCGTTGAGACGGAAAAGTGTGCGGGTGAGCGGTTCTCCCTTCGCGTAGAGCGGCGCGCCATCGGGCGGCACATCGAGCTGCTCCAACTCGCGGATGCGAGCGTCGGGGCGCTCAAGGATCGTCGCCGGGTTTAGCGCCTCGCGCAGGACATTGGTGACCACGATGCGCACAGCCTCGTTATCCAGAGCACGGGTGAGCAACTGTACGATCACGAGTTCGCCGTACTTATCGACGATGATCCCAGGCAGGGCGTCGGCCTCGCTGAATACCAGCCGACAGGCGTTGGTATCGGCACTCGAAAGAATCGCACTGCGCTGAGCAATCGCTTTTTGCAGGCGGATGTTCAGCAGTTGAAGCCATTCCGACTCACTCGCAATCAGATCCGTCGAAACCAGTCGCAGCGCAATCTCCGAGGCAGAACTATAGAGCGCTGTTCCAAGCAGGATTCCGCGCTGATCCGCGACCGGGAGGAGATGAGGGGCATCGTCTGGAATCTCAAGTACATCCGAGCGGTATACCCACACATGCCCGGCGCGCAGGCGGTCGGCGGCGCGCCGCGAAATGATCGCTACGGGTCCCTCCGTCCTCGAAGCACGCACGGCGGGAGACGCTTGGCCATCAGGCGCTTTGGATCTCGCTCCAGGCCCGTCATGACGATGTTTTTTTGTCTCTTTACCGGTCATTGACGTTCACCCAGCAATCTTCGCATAAGCTAGAGCGCATATAATGAGACATGGCAACCGCCCAGACCACCTCGCTGACCGCTGAGGAGAGTCCTGATCTGTTTGCTGACAAGTTCAGCAAGCTGCTCGATCTGGTGCGGGCCAACCGTCCCGGCGACGATCTCGATATCATCCGCAAAGCCTGGGATTTCTGTCTCGAACATCACAAGGGCCAGATGCGGGCCTCGGGCGAGCCTTTTGTTTTGCACCCGCTTGAAGTCGCGCTCGTTCTCGCGGAGATGAAGCTCGACTCGACCGCCATCGCTGCCGGTCTGCTGCACGACGCAATCGAAGACACGAAGGCCGAGGCCGAGGAGATTCGCGCAAAATTCGGCGAGCAGGTTGAGCACATCGTCGAGGGCGTGACCAAGATCGACAAGATTCAGTTCGCCAACCGCGAAGATCGCCAGGCGGAAAACGTCCGCAAAATGCTGCTGGCCATGGTCAGCGATGTGCGCGTGGTGCTGATCAAGCTGGCCGATCGGCTGCACAACATGCGCACGCTTGAGCATCTCTCGCCGGAGAAGCAGCAAAGTATTGCTCGCGAAACCCTCGACATCTACGCTCCGCTCGCCCATCGCCTGGGCATGGGCAAGGTGCGTGGCGAGCTCGAAGACCTCTCCTTCCGCTACGTCGATCCTTTCACCTACGAGCAAGTGCACGAGGCGGTGGAGGCGCGCCGCAAAGAGGGTGAGCAGTTCCTCAATGGAGTCGAGGGGCTGCTCATGGAGAAGCTTCGCGAGAACAACGTCAAGGCCCGCGTCGAGTGGCGCATCAAGCGCCTTTACAGCATCAACCAGAAGCTGCAGAAGTCGAAGATTTCCGTCGACCAGGTCTACGACCTGCTGGCCCTGCGCGTGATTACCTCCAGCGTGCCCGATTGCTACGCGGTCTTCGGTCTCATCCACAGCATCTGGAGACCGGTTCCCGGGCGCATCAAGGATTTCATCGCCATGCCTCGGCCCAATTTGTATCAGTCACTGCACACAACTGTGATGGGCGAGGGCGGTCACCAATTCGAGGTTCAGATCCGCACCGAGGAGATGCACCGCATCGCGGAAGAAGGCATTGCGGCGCATTGGAAGTACAAGGCCAACGGCTCTCCGATCAGCGCGCGCGACGAGCAGCGCCTTGCCTGGGTGCGCCAGCTGGTCGAGTGGCAGCGCGAGATGACCGATCCCAACGAGTTTCTCTCAACGTTGAAGATCGATCTCTATCCGGAAGAGGTTTACACCTTCACGCCGAAGGGCAAAGTGGTCGTCCTGCCCAAGGACGCAAGCCCGCTCGACTTCGCCTACTCCATTCACACGGAGGTGGGCAATACATGCGTGGGCGCCAAGGTCAACGGACGCATCGTGCCGCTGCGCTCCAAGCTGCGGAATGGCGACATTGTCGAGGTGGTGACGCAGAATGGCCACACGCCCAGCCGCGACTGGCTCAGCTTCGTCAAGAGCGCCCGCGCCCGCAACAAGATCAAGCACTGGCTCAACGAGCATCAGCGTGAGCGCGCCATCGAGATCGGCCGGAAGCTGCTTGATCGCGAAGCACGCAAATACAAGGTTGCGCTGTCGAAATTCGAAGAGTCCGACTATGCGCGCATTGCCGCCGAATACAGCGTCGCCACCCCCAACGATCTGATGGCGGCGATTGGGTTCGGCAAGTATTCCGCGCGCCAGGTGCTGAATCGCCTGAGTCCGGGTATCGTCAGCCAGCCCGGCTCGGAGCACGAGCACTCCGGAGATGCGGTTTCCGATGCCGTCAAGCGGGTCTCGTTGTCGAGCAGCAACGACTCCCTACAGGTGGAGGGGCAGAACGAGCTGCTTGTCTACCGAGCGCGATGTTGCAACCCGATCCGCGGCGAAGAGATTATCGGCTACGTCACGCGGGGCAAGGGTGTTGCTGTCCATGCGCGGAGTTGTCCCAACGTCCAGAACCTGCTGTACGAATCCGACCGCCGGGTCTCTGTCGAATGGGCTCGGCCAGCAGAAGAAGCAGCGGGGCGCCCTGCCACTTATCCGGTCAGGCTGACTGTCTTCTGCGATGACCGGCCCGGTATGCTGCGCGAGTTAACGGCCATTATCAGCGATGAAGACACAAATATCCGCAATGTCGATTCGCGTGCCGGTTCCAATGCTGACGCAATCGTCGAGTTCGTAGTCGAGATCGAGGACGTCCGCCAACTGACGCGCCTGGTGCAGGGCATGCGGCGCGTTCCCGGCGTCCGCGACGTGCAGCGGTCACAAAAGCTGTAACCTCCATTTGCCTTCACCTGCTTCCTCCCAGCACAATCTCTTCATGAGCTCGACCAAGGCCGCCATCTCCACTCCGCATGCTCCCGCTGCCATCGGACCCTACTCCCAGGCGGTCCGCGCTGGCGACTTTCTCTACACCTCCGGACAAATCGCGCTCGACCCGGCTACTGGTCAGGTCGTCCCCGGCAGCATCATCGAGCAGACCACCCAGGTGCTGGAGAATCTGAAGGCGATTCTGGAAGCCGCCGGCACAGATCTTTCCCGCGTCGTGAAAACTCTGGTTTTTCTCAAAGATATGAACGACTTCTCCGCCATGAACGCCGTCTATGGAAAATACCTGGCGCCCGAAGGCAGTGTCCCGCCCGCTCGCTCGACGGTCGAGGCTGCACGGCTGCCGAAAGACGTGCTGGTGGAGATCGAGGTTATCGCGCAGCTGTAACGAAATCGGGTCTGACTTCATCCAATGGAGGGAGAAAAGGAATGACCGAGACTAAGGTGGAGAAGGTCCACAAGACCGACGAAGAATGGCGAGCAGAGCTGACCCCCGAGCAGTACTACATTACGCGGCAGAAGGGGACGGAGGCGGCGTTTTCCGGCGCGCTCTACCGCAATCACGATGACGGTATCTATCGCTGCATCGCCTGCGATGCGGAGCTGTTCAAGTCTGATGAAAAATTCGAGTCGGGCTCAGGCTGGCCGAGCTTCTGGCAGCCGGTGAGCCCCAACGCCGTGGAAAAGCACGAGGACAACACCTACGGCATGCGCCGGGTTGAAGTCACCTGCGCGCGCTGCGGGGCGCATCTGGGTCACGTCTTTCCTGACGGACCCGAACCCACCGGACTGCGCTACTGTATCAACTCAGGCGCGTTGAACTTCGAAAAGGCGAAGTCCTGAAGAAATGGGAAGCGGAGCGGTGACGAGATTGCTCCACCGCTTCGCTGTGCTTGCTACGGTAACGATCCTCACCTCTTGTACCCGCGTCGATGCGGCCTATCCAGCTCCCTGGTCCGGCCCCGTGGCCAGCTCCCGCACTCTCCACATCGGTGGATCTTCGATTCAGGTGGACTTTGGCCCGGGCTCGACTGATCTTCCTCCCGATCGCATCGTTGCGTGGGTCGAAAACGCCGCTAACTCCGTCACAACCTACTACGGCAGATTTCCGGTTCCCCGGGACCGCATCCTCGTCCAGTTCGAGTCAGGCGGCCACGGAGTGGGCCACGGAACAACCTGGGGCGGGGTGGCGGGATTTCCCGCCTTCACACGGGTTCGCCTCGGGGAGCACACGACTCAAGCTGAGCTGGACGACGACTGGATGATGACGCACGAACTCATCCACACGGCCTTTCCTTCAATGGCCGATGAACATCACTGGATCGAAGAAGGCATTTCAGTTTACGTCGAGCCCATCGCGCGCGTGCAGAACGGGCTTTTGCGTCCTGAGAAGATATGGGCCGACATGGTGCGCGATATGCCGCAGGGCGACCCGGGGCCCTCAGACGGCGGCCTCGACCGCACACACACATGGGGACGAACCTACTGGGGAGGCGCCCAGTTCTGCCTGCTCGCCGATGTCACCATCCGCAAGCAGACCCACAACAAGAAGGGCCTTCAGGACGCTCTGCGTGCGATTGTTGCCGCGGGAGGAACGATCGATCAGGACTGGCCGATCGAAAAGGCGTTCGCCATCGGCGATCAGGCGACCGGCACGCACGTTTTGACCGAACTCTACGGTCAGATGAGCAACGCGCCGAAACCCGTCGATCTCGATGCATTGTGGAAGCAATTAGGAATCGAACCGACCGGGGACGGGGTTCGCTTCAACGACAGCGCACCACTTGCCGCCGTCCGGATGGCAATCACCCGCCGTCCATCCTCACCGGTCGTAGCCGCGAAAGTCCGGGCCGCGAAAAAGCCCGGAGATGAATCTCCGGGCCATTGTAGATCAATAATTGTGAAGATCAGTGATCGTCGACTAGGCCTTAACGACCTTGCCGGCCTTGATGCAGCTGGTGCAGACGCGCAGTTTCTTCGCGCCGCCATCGACCTTGGCTTTCACCGGGCGAAGGTTGACGCTCCAGCGCCGACGAGTGACATTGTGCGCATGCGAGATGTTGTTTCCGAACTGCGGACCCTTGCCGCAGATTTGACAAACCTGAGCCATGACTCACTCCAAACCCTGAATTGTTCGTGCGCACCAAGCCCGTTCGATTTTCCTCCACGCAAACGGCATTGTCGCAGAAGAAAAGCGGGCGGATAGACAGTTTGAAGTCCACCCCGTCGCCGAACTTTCAGTATAGCTTATTCATCCGCCCCACACCAAACATACGCGCCTTTTGCGGCGGAAATCCGCGCCAAATCGTTGACCGGAACGCACCGTTCCCGGTAAACTTATCTAGTTTGGCGATTCTGCCCGTCGCTCTCTCCTGCACCCGTCCATAAATTCGGAATAGCAGGCAGGCGGAAAGCGCTAGCTCACTCATGGATGATCTGAGTTAGAGCGCGCCGCATTCGGAGCGAGCATGCATACGCCCAGCCTGGACTCAAGATTCGCGTTCGCTGAGACGAGCGCCGGAGGAATTATGTACGCGGTCATTCGTACCGGTGGAAAGCAATATCGTGTCGCCCCGGGCGACGTTGTAAGGGTTGAGAAGGCCGCAGCTGGCGAGAATGGCGCCATTGAGTTCAGCGAAGTGCTGGCGTTCTCCGGCGATGCTAACGGCGAAAACAAATCGATTGCCAAACCGTCTTCCGCCAAGGTTGTCGGAACCGTGCTTGGCGAGGGTCGCGCCGACAAGATCCTGGTCTTCCACTACAAGCGGAAGAAGCAGTACAAGAAGCTGCAGGGTCATCGCCAGGACTATACGCAGGTTCGGATCGACTCCATTGAGGTCGACGGCAACACCTATACCGCCCAGAAGTAGAATCACGGCCGCCCCGAAAGGCGCCACGAAGGATTGAAGAAATGGCACATAAAAAAGGTCTTGGAAGTTCGAAGAACGGCCGCGATTCAAATGCTCAGCGGCTCGGAGTGAAGGCATTCGGCGGCCAGTTGGTCACTGGCGGCTCGATCATTGTGCGGCAGCGCGGCACACCGCTCAAGCCCGGACTGAACGTCGGACGCGGCAGCGACGATACGCTGTTCGCAAAGGTTGACGGTCGCGTGAAGTTCGTTGATCGCGGACGCTCGGGCCGTTTTGTGGCCGTCGAGCCAGTCGCTGCTCAGTAAGGCGCGATTCGACAGCAGGCGCAGCCCTGCATCTGCTCGCTAGCCATCACAACCTGATTTACAGCAGAAACAATGAAGCCCCGATTGCTCGGGGCTTTTGCTTTTACTAATTCTCGTCTCAGCTGTTAACGCTGATGGAATTCTTGGTGAGAACTTTATCTACTACCTGCTCGACATCCTTGAGGAATGAGGCTCCCGACTGACCCACCGCAACATGCGGTGTGCTGTGACCGAGCGCGTTCGCGATCTCGTTCCAGCGGATCAGCGGAGAGGAAACGGGCAGGGTGATGGCCTCACGCTCCGCAGCAGGCTCGGGCAGCGCGAAGTAGGTCAACCATCCGGATAAGACCACGGTGATAACGACCTGGAGAACGATATTCAGATTCACGTCCAGAGCGGTGCTGCGCGAAGCCACGATCGAGACAATCAGTTCGATAGCGGCCTGTAGACCAAAACCGAGGGCAACGCCGAATGCCAGGCTGCGGAACGACCTTCCCAGGCTATGAATGAACAGTGCGAGAAATGCGAGCAGACATAGCTCGAGAATGCTCACGCAACGCATCACCTGAAAGCCGATGGACATCAAGCCTGCGCCCAGGCCCTTCAGCGGAAGTGAAGAGCTGATCGAAATGATCCCGGAAATCACGGCTACCCAATTGAAAGCCAGCAATCCGAAGCGCCGGATGCCGGGCACCGGTTCCGTGACATGGCAGAAGATTTCGCGAATGACGAAGAAGATCGCGATCGCACTCAGCGTATAGAACGGCCAGTATGTGTAGAAATAAATCGAATACTGGAGCGTGTCACTGATATGAGTGAAGCGATGAAGGTTGAGGATGATTTCGAGAATCACTGCCGAAGCTGTTCGCAGGCTTAGATATGCCATCATCGCCGGAAAACGCTTCGATTTTCCCGACTTCACCAGGAAAATCAAACACAGCCCGATCAAGATCGGCTCGGCGAACTCAAGGACGTTCATCCACACCGCGGCAACTTGCATACACGTTCACCCAATCCAAGCACAAGAATAGCCCGATTAGAGGAACATCTCAATGCAACGGTTGCTTCGCCCTTCTACAACCTTAGTGTCATTTGACGCCTACCTGCCGTGCATCTTGCAGGGCGTACCGGGCTCGCATACGGGCGCGGGCATGGCCGAGGCTACGGCCAGGCGGCTTACGGTTTCCGTCTGCACTTTGGCGGCGTGGGTGGAGGCAACGCCAGCGGCGGCACCGGTGATGGCGAGGCACAAAATGGAGGCGCGAACAGCGAGTTTCATAATTAGTAACTCCAACAGAACACTTCGAATATTGTCTAGCAATTCCTGACCCTTTTGAGTATAGTCAAAAATAGTGATAAGTCTAATATTTTCAACTATTATAGAGAATATTAAACAGTCCGGTTACCGAGGTCATTCGTGTAGCACAGTGGTAATCTTGACGGCCTCAGAACATACGCGCCAGTGACTCGATTTTGCGATCAGCCATCGCCCCCTCCGCGTGCTATAATTGAGATAAGTTAAAAGAGCTGAAACCCGTTCGCTTTCAAGGCTTTATTCCCTCAAGGACCGTCCCGGTCCAGAGCGTTTTCAGGGTTTCGGTTCAGCGGAGTTCCATGCCACTAAAAGAGCTCGAATCTGCGGCAACACTGGCCCTCGACGAGGCCACCCCTTCCTCAAACGGCAAATCGAATGGTAGTTACACCGGCGACAACATCAAGGTCCTCGAAGGACTTGAAGCCGTGCGCCTGCGTCCCGCCATGTATATCGGTTCGACGGGTGAGATGGGCCTTCATCACCTCGTTTATGAGGTCGTGGATAATTCCGTCGACGAGGCTCTGGCCGGCTACGCCAGCAGGATCGACGTTACCATTCACGACGACAATTCGATCACCGTCACCGATGACGGCCGCGGGATTCCTGTCGACGACATGACGCTGGACAATGGCGAAAAAATGCCAGCCGTCCAGGTCGTGCTCACCAAGCTGCATGCCGGCGGTAAATTCGATTCCTCCACCTACAAGGTCTCCGGAGGTCTTCACGGTGTCGGCGTCTCCTGCGTCAATGCGCTCAGCGAGAGCTTTAACGTCGAGATCTGGCGTGATCACACCTTTGAGCAGGATTATGCGCGCGGCATTCCCGTTTCAAAGCTGCGCCAGACCGGCAACACAAAGCGGCGCGGAACCAAGGTTCACTTTCTACCTGACAGGTCCATCTTCACCGTTACCGAGTACAACTACGACACGCTGGCGCAACGCCTGCGCGAGCTTGCCTTCCTGAACAAGGGTCTCGAGATCACGCTGACCGACGAGCGCACCACGGATCCCAAGACGGGACAAGCCAAGGCCACGGTATTCAAGTATGCCGGCGGCATCGCCGAATTTATCAAGCACATCAATCGTGGCAAGCAGGTGCTCCACGATAAGCCGATCATGATGGAAGGGCTGCGCGATAACGTCGATATGGAGATTGCGCTCCAGTACAACGACAGCTACTCGGAGACGGTCTTCTCGTTCGCGAACAATATCAACACGGTCGACGGCGGTACGCATCTCTCCGGATTCAAGACCGCGCTCACCCGCACGATCAACTCGGCGGGCCAGCAGCTGGGGCTGTTCAAGGATGTGAAGGAAAATCTCTCCGGAGACGACGTTCGCGAAGGCCTCGTCGCCGTCATCAGCGTAAAGCTTTCACAGCCGCAGTTTGAAGGCCAGACCAAGGGCAAGCTGAACTCCGACATCGCCGGCATCGTGCAGGCATTGGTCAACGAAAAGCTCGGCATGTTCCTCGAGCAGAACCCGCCTGTCGCCAAGCGCATCATCAATAAGGCGATTGAAGCTGCGCGCGCCCGTGAGGCAGCGCGCAAAGCGCGCGATCTCACGCGCCGCAAGGGAGCGCTCGATGGCGGAGGTCTGCCGGGCAAGCTCGCCGACTGCAGCGAGCGCTCGCCCGATCGCTGCGAGCTATACCTGGTCGAGGGTGAGTCTGCAGGCGGAACCGCCAAGCAGGGCCGCGACCGCCGCTTCCAGGCAATTCTGCCGCTCAAGGGCAAGATCCTCAACGTGGAGAAGGCGCGCTACGACAAGATGCTGGGCCACGAGGAAATCCGGGCGATGATTACCGCGCTCGGCACCGGCATCGGCAAGGACGACTTCGATACCGCCAAGCTGCGCTACGGCAAGATCATCCTGATGACCGACGCCGATGTTGACGGCTCGCACATTCGCACCCTGCTGCTGACGTTCTTCTTCCGCCACATGACTGAGCTCATCAAGCGTGGCCATGTCTACATCGCGCAGCCTCCGCTTTACAAGATCAAGAAGGGCAAGTTCGAGCAGTACATCAAGGACGATCGCGAGTTCGTCAAGGTCATGGTCAAGCGCGCTTCCGACGGCATGATTGTTCGCTACGGCGAAAATGCCAGCAAGCTGGAAGGCGCGGCGCTCACGAAATTCATGGGCCAGCTCAACGAGTACCTTGGATTCTTCGATAAGGTCGACAAGCGGCTTCGTAACGACGAGGTCACGAGCCTGCTTGCCCGGCAGGAGCTCGTCCGCCGCAGCGACTTCGAAGGCCCGAATGGCACTCCTCCTGCAAAGCTTACGAAGCTGCATGCGGATTTCGAAGATATCCGGAAGAAATACCAGTTCAAGGCAGTCTCGCAGCCGCTCTTCGACGAAGAGCATCAAACCTGGTCGCTTAATTTCATCGACGCGCAGGGAGCCGAGCGCCGCATCGACTGGACGCTTGCCTCAACACCCGAGTATCGCCAGATGATGTCGAAGTATTCGCAGATCAAGGCAGAGCTCGAGCCGCCCTATCTCAT
Source organism: uncultured Acidobacteriaceae bacterium (assembly GCA_963725225.1). GTDB lineage: Bacteria > Acidobacteriota > Terriglobia > Terriglobales > Acidobacteriaceae > Silvibacterium. The sequence continues at coordinate 142,289 of CAVRXY010000001.1, read as the reverse complement.
CGAGTACGCTTCCAAGGCTGCGCCTACGGTCGATACCGACGAGACTGAAGATCTGACTGCCGGCGAAGCGGAAGCAGGCAAGCCCGCGCCCAAGCGCGCTGGCCGCGCATCGCTTGAGCCGGTCGAGAAGCAAACTGCGCGCGAGCTCTTTGAACACGTGATTGAGCAGGGCAGGCGGGATTACCAGGTACAGCGCTACAAGGGACTGGGCGAGATGACCTCGTCGCAGCTCTGGGAGACGACCATGGATCCCGAGCGCCGCACATTGCTCTCGGTCAAGCTGGAGGATATAGCCGAAACCGAAACCATCTTCACCACACTCATGGGCGAGGATGTCGAAGCGCGCCGCCGCTTCATCGAGGAAAACGCGCTCGACGTCAAAAATCTGGACATCTAGGTACTTTCCAGAACAGTCGCAAATGCCGCGTGGCAGCGGAGTGGCACGCCTCGCTCGCGCGCGTCGTCGTGTTTTGCTGTACTGCCCGTTTGGCTTAGCCGCTTCCGGCTAAGCTGTAGAGGCGGCTTGTCTATCACGGCAGAAGTGTGCAGAATTTATGGTCTTGGGCCGGGTATGAAAATTCCCAGCTCATGAACTACCCCCGGTTCACCACACATGCGCGTACGATTGCAACTCGAACCAGGCTTCAGGCTTCGGGCAGTAACCAGCGCCTGAATACGAGGGGGATGATGCGGATCCGGAACACTCTTACCTTATCCGTGCTGCTTTTAGCCGTTGGCACTGTCGTAACCCAGACACCGTCCCACTACAGTTACACAATCATCGACTATCCCGGGGCCTTCAACACCGGGGTCTTTGGCATCAACCGCGCGGGGCAGTTGTCGGGAACCTTCTTCGGAAGCGACGGCGTGGCGCACGCCTTTATTTACAGCGACGGAAAATTCAACACAATCTCCTTCCCGAAAGCCGATCGCACATTTGGTTTCGGGATCAATGATGCCGGGTCCATCGTCGGCTATTACATCGACAGCGACAACCTGACGCACGGATTCCTTTACGACGGAAAGAGCTTTAGTACCGTCGATTATCCCAAGGCCAAAACCACGCGGGCGAATGGCATTAACGGGTCCGGCGAAATTGTCGGCGGCTTTGTCGACGAGGCCGGCGTGACTCACGGATTCGTTAATAAGGCCGGTAAATTTACCACTCTTGATTTTCCGGGAGCAACGCGCACTGAAGCCTACGGAATCAACGACGCCGGCTGGATCGTCGGCTACTATGGAGACTCCAAATCCGTCATCCACGGCTTCCTGGATAAGGGCGGCGTGCTTACGACCGTCGATTATCCCGGAGCACTGCGCACGAATCTGTACGGGATCAACAAATCCGGGCAGCTCTCGGGCACATACATCGACCGCAGCAAGAATCACGGATTCGTTAACATCCCCGACAGCGTGAAGCTCAATATTCCCGGCGCGCTCTCCACATTTGCTTTTGCCCTGAGCGATTCCGGACGGGTGGTTGGCCAAAGTGTCGACGTCGACAGCGTAGATCATGGATTCCTCGCCGTTCCCGACAAGGCCCAGACCCCGCAAATCAGCGCGCGCATGGACCCCGACTGGGTGAAGGCGGGGGTGAAGGGATTCAAGCTCAATGTGCGGGGCTTCGGTTTCGCACGCGGCGCAGTAGTGCGTTGGAACGGGTCGGCACGGCCGACAAGCTTTGCCGACGACGCGAATATCACGGCGAGTATTCCGCCTGAGGACGTTGCGAATCCCGGAAGTGCGCTGGTCAGCATCGTGAATCCGGACGGCGGCACGTCGAATGTCGTTGTCTTCCCGGTGCGCTCCACACCTCCGCCGTAGTGGCGGCTGTGGTTCGGCTAGCCGCGCTTCCACGCCCTGGTCAGCGCTCCGTCGCGGCCGCTCACCGGATCCGACTCAGGAAAGGGCAGCGACCCCATCCGACGCATCGCGTCCTCAGACGGCGCGCTCCGGCAGATGTCCCATTCCTGATTCGGAGGATAGGCGCCCACCACCAGGAAATCTGCGCTGGCATCCAGCCTGCAATGCCCTGTTCCCGTCGGCAGGACTGCGACGTCTCCGGCGTGCACCGTCACCTCGTGGCCGTGCTCACCGCCCAGCATCAGCCGGGCTTGCCCGGCGACGAAGCCCAGCACCTCGTGCGCGGTCGAGTGGTAGTGGTGAAAGTCATATACACCATTGCGCCACTGCGGAGGCCAGCCGTTCTCGCAGGAAAATCGCTTCAAAGTGCGCCGCCGGATCTGCGCCCGAGGTCCCAATAACACTTCTGTAGAGCAGTACCGGCAAGTGCTCGTTGTTCGGCATCCAGCCGTTCGGCGAGAGACGCAATACTTCTGGCGCGGCGCCTGACCCGCTGACTCCAAGTGCAGAGCTGCCTGACGCCAGCCCAAGTCCGGCAAGAATGGAGTTGAAGCTGCGGCGATCGATATGACTCATCGGTCTCTCCTCTCGGGTCGGAATGCGAGGTTCCTAATGTAAGAGATGCGCGTGCGCAAACAAGCGCTCATCTTTTGAGCATACGGAGCTAAGTACGCGGATCGGGGCCGTCCGGGAGAATCAACCGCGCAGGTATACTGCCTTTCATTCCGCTCTTTTAAGGACAATCCACTCGAATGTCTTTCGATCGTCGAGCCTTCCTTGCCATCTCTGCCCGGGTTGGCCTTTCTTCCACTCTGTTCCCAGGAGCCCTGTACACGCTTGCCGCTCAAGCACAATCGGCGAGTCCCGGACCAGATAAGAACCTGCCCAAGATTACGCCGGAGATGATCGACCAGGCCGCAGCCCTCGCCGGCATCACCATAGCTCCCGATCAGAAAGCCATGATGCTCGATGGCCTCAACGAGCAGCGCGCAGGATACGCCGCCATTCGCAAGCTGCACTTGCCCAACAGCGTGCCGCCGGCTTACATCTTCGATCCGCTGCCGCCGGGAGCCACGGTCAACACCGAGAAACGCAATCCCGTATACAGCAGCGCGCTCGCAACGATGCCGGCGAATCTCGAAGATCTGGCTTTTGCAACCATCCCCCAACTCGCCGATCTGGTCCGTCGCAAGAAGGTCTCTTCGCTGGATCTCACGCAGATGTATATCGCGCGTCTGCGCAAGTACGACCCGGTGCTGCATTTCGCTATCACGATTACCGAAGACCGCGCGCTCGCACAGGCTCGCGAGGCCGACTCCGAGATCACCGCCGGCAAGTACCGAGGCCCGCTGCACGGCTTGCCGTGGGGCGCAAAGGATCTGCTATCCGTGAAGGGCTATCCCACCACTTGGGGTGCGGGCGGATTTGAAAAGCAGACCATCGATACCGATGCCACCGTCGTCCAGCGCCTGGACGCGGCCGGCGCCGTGCTGGTCGCCAAGACCACGCTGGGCGCGCTTGCCATGGGAGACAAGTGGTTCGGCGGGCGCACGCGCAACCCCTGGAATCCAAGTCAAGGATCGAGCGGCTCTTCGGCGGGCTCGGCCTCGGCGACATCCGCGGGATGCGTGGTTTTTGCTATCGGGTCGGAGACCCTCGGCTCCATCTCGTCTCCATCGACACGCTGCGGCGTAACCGGTCTTCGTCCTACCTTCGGGTTCGTGCCGCGCACGGGCGCGATGGCGCTGAGCTGGACGATGGACAAGCTTGGCCCCATCTGCCGCGCCGTCGAAGATTGCGCTATCGTGCTCACCGCAATCTATGGCCCAGATGGCCAGGACCTGGCCACGCGTAACGCCGCCTTCAACTGGAATGCTGAACTCGACTGGAAATCCCTGCGCGTCGGCTACGTTGCCAGCGAGTTCGAGCCCGACAAGCCACCCGCTCCGACCGAAAAACAGGCCGAACCGGCCACGGCTGAAGAAAAGAAGAAACGCGAAGCCCACGAGCGCGAGATGGCTGCCTCTCGCGCGCGCCGCGCCTACGACCGCAAATACGATCTGGCCGCGCTCGACCAGCTCCGCTCGATGGGCGTGAATCTCATCCCCGTCAAGCTACCTGAACTGCCTTACGGCGCGATGACTGCACTGCTCACCGCCGAAGCCGCCGCCGCGTTCGACGAACTCACCACCACCGGGCGCGACAAGCTGCTCACCGAGCAGGGCGTCGAGGACTGGCCGAACGACTTCCGCATCTCCCGCTTCTACCCGGCAGTCGAATACGTCCAGGCCAATCGCGCCCGTTCTCTCGCCATCCGGCAGATATCCGAGCTCTTTCAGCAAGTCGATGTCATCGTCGCTTCCACGAACAGCGAACAGCTCGTCGCCACGAACCTTACCGGACACCCCGCAGTCATTGTCCCTAATGGCCTCCGCGGGGCCGATGCGCCGACGCCGCCTAAGGTCGACACCGGAGACGATGATCAGATCGGAGGACCGGGCACACCGGTGAGCATTACGTTTCTGGGCGGACACTATGAGGATGCAAAGTTGTGCGCCTTCGCACGCGCCTACCAGGAGGCGACGGGCTTTCACAAACTGCATCCGAAATTGGCGGGGGGTTAATAGTTGCCAGTTGTCAGTCCCCAATGGTGGTCTTCTGTCCGATTGCAGCCGGAGACTGGAATCTGATAACTGATAACTTGAAGGTATGCCCCTGCTTGAGGCCCGCGGCCTTTCAAAGAGCTACGACGCTGGCGCTTTGGTGGTCGACGACGTGTCGTTCTCCATCGCGCGTGGCGAGACTCTTGGTCTGGTCGGTGAGTCGGGCTCAGGGAAATCCACGGTCGCCCGCATGGTACTCGGTCTTATCGAGCCCACGAGCGGCAGCGTCATCTTTGATGGGCAGCGCGTCACCGGCATCTCGGATCGGGCTCTGCGGCCGTTGCGACGGCGGATGCAGGTTGTCTTCCAGGACCCCTTTGCTGCCTTGAATCCTCGTATGCGCGTGCGCGACATCATCGCCGAGCCGCTTGTCATCCACCGCGTCTGCCCGCGGTCCGATCTGCCCGCCCGAGTCGGTGAGTTGCTGCGATCGGTCGGACTTGATGACTCCGCTCTTCTGCGGTTTCCTCACGAGTTCTCCGGTGGGCAGCGGCAGCGCATCAACATTGCCCGCGCACTTGCGCTGCGGCCTGAGCTGATCGTGCTCGACGAGCCTGTTTCTGCGCTCGATGTCAGCGTGGGAGCGCAGATCATCAACCTGTTGCGCGATCTGCAACGCGAGTTCTCGCTGACCTACCTCTTCATTTCGCACTCCATGCCGCTGGTGCGCTACCTCGCCACCAACATCGCAGTGCTCTGCCGCGGGCGCGTCGTCGAAAGCGGCCCGAGCCTCGAAATCTGCAGTGCGCCGCGGGAAGCCTATACGCAATCGCTGCTCGCCGCGACGCCTGAGATACGCGCCTGAAGGGCATTGACCGGTCTCCATCTACAATGAGAAGGTGTACGCCGCTTTTTTCCCACATAATTTCATTGTTCGCGATCTGCTTCTGGGCTTTGCGGCATTTCTGGGCGGCCTGGTGAACTCGGTTGCCGGAGGCGGCGGATTTATCGCCTTTCCGTCGCTGCTCAAGGCCGGTCTGCTGCCAATTGAAGCCAACGCCACGGGAACGGTTGCTCTCTGGCCGGGACAGTTCACCTCGATCGCGGGATACCGCGAGGAAGTTCGCAAGAATATCCGGCTTGTGGTTCCGGTCGCGCTCGTCGCGCTGGTCGGCGGCTTCGCTGGCGCGTACACACTGCTGCACAACAGCCAGAGCTCGTTTCTGCGCCTGGTGCCGTATCTGTTTCTTCTCGGAGCAACCAGCTTCGCGGTCAGCGGTCCTGTTTCGCGCGCGGTTAAACGGCGCATCGAAAAACATGGGCGGGGCCCCGAGCATGTCGCGCTCATCCCGCTGTTGGCATTGCTCCTCTGCATCTGCTACTACATCGGATATTTCGGGGCCGGGGCCGGCCTGCTCACCATGACCGCGCTGGCCTTCTGCGGAGTCGAGCGCCTGGCTGAAATCAACGCGCTCAAGGTCGTGATCACCACCGTGGCGAACGGCATCGCGGTCATCACCTTCATCATTCACGGAGCCGTTGAGTGGCGCTTTTGCTGGTACATGATGATCGCCTGTGCCATCGGCGGCTACACCGGCGCGCGCAACGCCCGGCGCATCAGTGACCGGGTGCTGCGCCCGGTCATCATAGTTCTCGGCTTCACCATCGCCATCTACTTCTTCCTGCACCGGAGTACGCTGTGATGCCAGGGTCCAGTCTGAGAAAATAGAAGCAGTATGAGCCACGAAGGCATTCGACTGGTCAGCGCCGAACAGGCTCGCCGCGAAGAGCAGGAGAATCGCGAGCTGCCCCGCGACGCAAAAGAGCCGGTGAAAGTGCGCGTCCACAAAACCGAAGGCACCGGTCTCGAAATCGACTGGAAGGACGGCCACAAGAGTTCGTGGAGCTTCGCCTGGCTGCGATATGCGTGTCCCTGCGCCACCTGCCACGACGAGCGTGAGAAGTCCGGCCGCAAGCCCGGCGAGCCCAAGCCTCAGCCGACAACACTTGCTGCCCATGTATCAGGCCCCGCCGCGGCCCAACGTCGTCACTCCCGTCGGCCGCTACGCTCTCAGCTTCGAGTGGAACGACGGCCACAAGAGCGGCATTTATTCATGGGATTATCTGAGAAGGCACTGCGGATGCGAGGAGTGCTTTGCCAAGGCTGAATGACCTGCGTTTCAAATGCCCTGTACTCACTTCACCAACTCATCCAGCCTAGCATCATGCGCCGGAATCTCTTCCTGCGCTTTCCACTCGCGCTCGACAATCTCAAGCGCCTCGGACGCATCCCGCGCAACCTGTACCAATCCTCGATTCTCCGGCTTGATAAGACCTTCCTCGACCGCTGTGTCGAAGAAGGCCAGCAACGCATCGTAGTAGCCGCCCACGTTCACCAGCACGCACGGCTTGGTGTGAATGCGCAGCTGCGCCCAGGTAACGATCTCGATAAACTCGTCCATCGTGCCGTAGCCGCCTGGCAGCGCCACGAACGCATCCGCGCGCGAAGCCATTAGCGCCTTGCGCTCGTGCATGGTGCGCACGACATGCAGTTCGGTCAATCCACGATGGCCAATCTCGAGGTCCATGATCACATCCGGAATCACGCCCATTACCTTGCCTCCTCCGCTGAGCGCGGCATCAGCAAGCGCATGCATCGCGCCGACGGTTGCGCCACCGTAGACAAGTCCGTAATCCCGCTCGGCGATCATGCGGCCCAGGTCGCGCGCCGCAGCCAGATACCCCGGTCTGGAGCCAGCCGCAGAAGCGCAGAAGACTGCGATCCACTTCTTCCCTTCATGTGTCATCGTGAGTCCAGTCTAATTGGGATTTAAAATAGAGATGAGACCTCCTATTGCAGCACCTACTCGACAAACTTAATCCCCAGCAGCGTGAGGCAGTCGTGGCCGTCGACGGTCCGGTGCTGATCCTCGCCGGAGCGGGCTCGGGCAAGACGCGCGTCATCACTCACCGCATCGCCTACCTCATCGAGCAGCGCGGAGTCGCGCCGGACTCCATCCTCGCGGTCACCTTCACCAACAAGGCTTCCGCCGAAATGGCTGAGCGGGTTGAAAAGCTCATCGGACACTCCTCACTCGCAAAACCGGTCGTTGCGACCTTTCACTCCTTCTGCGTGCGCATGCTGCGCCGCGATATCGAAGCGCTGCGCATCGGTGGTGAAGGACTCACAAAGAGCTTTGCAATCTATGACGAGGCGGATCAGCAGGCGGTGGTGAAGGCCGCGATGCGGCGCATGGCAGTCGACGACAAGCAGCTCACGCCGCGGGTGGTGTTGTCGAAGATCTCCTGGGCCAAGAATCACATGATCGATCCGCAGGAGTACTACCTCAACTCCTCGGACCCCATGAGCGAGCGCATCGCACACATCTACGACACGTACAGGAAAGAACTGCGCAAGGCGAACGCGCTTGACTTCGACGATCTGCTGCTCGAGGCGGTGCGCCTGCTCAAGTCGTCGAGCGAGGTGCGCGAGCGCTACAACCGCCGGTACCGCTACCTGCTGATCGACGAGTACCAGGACACGAATCGCCCGCAGTACGAACTGATGAAGCTGCTTGCGGGAGAGGAGAAGAATATCTGCGTCGTCGGCGATGAAGACCAGAGCATTTATTCCTGGCGCGGCGCCGATATTCGCAACATCCTCGAGTTCGAGCGCGACTTTCCCGGTGCGAAAACCATCCGCCTCGAACAGAACTACCGCTCAACACAGGTTATCCTCGAAGCGGCCTCCGCTGTCGTCGCGCGCAACGCGCAGCGCAAGGGTAAGACGCTATGGACCTCCCGGCAGGGCGGCTCGCTGATCGGCTACTACGAAGCTCCCGATGGCGAGAATGAAGCGCTCTACATCGCCGACACCATCCAGAAGTACCTGCGAAAGTCGGGAGACGAAGAGCCTCGCGCAGCGGTGCTTTATCGCACCAATTCGCAGTCGCGGCTGATTGAAGAAGCCATGCGCCGCTATGGCATCAGCTACACCATGGTCGGCGGGTTCTCCTTCTACGAGCGAGCCGAAATCAAGGACATGCTCAGCTACCTCAAGCTGGTGCAGAATCCCAACGACTCGATCGCCCTGCAGCGCGTAATCAACACGCCCGCACGTGGCATTGGCAAAACGACGCTCGAAACTCTCGAACGCATCGCCATCGAAACCGGTATCAGTACATGGAGCGCCATCGACCGCGCGTTGCGTGAAAGGCTGCTGCCTTCGCGTGCTCTTATCGCCCTCGATGCCTTTCGCCGCACAATCGAAGATGCACGCGCGATGCTCGCTCCTGGCTTTGCCGAGAAACTCGCCGCCGATGTCGCGTCCGAAGCGGATACCAGCTTCGATATGGCTGCCTCTGAAGCGGAAGATGAATCCGACACCGCCTTCGACTTCGGCGATCAGGCGCAGCACCTGCTCGCCTTCACCGACATACCCGAAGAAGATCAACTCGACGACGCGCCGCTCGATGCGACGGCCTTCAATCCCTTCGAAGACGAGCCGCCCGTTCCGCATGCCGCGCCTGCACCGGCGTCTGAGCCTGAAGGCAAACCTGCGTTTCGCAAACCCGGAGATGCCGCGACTCTGCCCGAGCTGATCAAGTTCCTCATCGATCGCACCGGATACATCCGCTCGCTCGAAGAAGAAGGCACGCCCGAAGCCTTCTCGCGTATCGAAAACCTGAAGGAACTCGCCAACGCTGCTCAGGATGCGGAGGAGCGCGGCGAAACGCTCGCTGAATTTCTCGACCACGCTGCGCTGGTCAGCGACACCGACCAGTACAAGGCCGACTCGCGCGTGACCCTGATGACGCTGCACGCGGCCAAGGGTCTGGAATTCCCGCTCGTCGTTCTGGCGGGACTTGAAGAAGGCCTCTTCCCCCTGTCACGCACGCTCAATGAGCCGGACCAGATGGAAGAAGAGCGCCGGCTTTGCTATGTCGGCCTCACCCGCGCCATGGATACGCTGGTGCTCACCCGCGCGCGGTACCGGCGGCGCTACGGAAACGACATGCCCGACACCAGCCTGCCGTCGCGTTTCCTCGAGGAAATTCCGACCCACCTGATAGAGGACCTGTCCGGCGCAGGCCGGCCCGCGAGTACATGGGGCGGCTATGGCGGATATGCCTCATCGCGTTCGGACCGGGCTGGCATATGACGACTCATCCGTGCGGCACTACAGCTACGAGGATGAAGACCAGAGCGCGGTCTCGCGCGGCTCGTCGTCGCGGCGATTGCCGCAGCGACCGCCTGGTTCAACCAATTCGAAACCCGGCAACTCGCTCGACAATATTGCGCAGTTCTTCTCGCAGCGCGGCGCATCGGTTCCGCAATCGCGGCCAAAGCTCGACATTCCCTCTCCCACCGGCAAGACCGGCCTCAAGAGCGGCCAGCGTGTTCGCCATCCCAAATATGGAGAAGGCGTGGTCTTTCGCCGCGAGGGAGACGGAGAAGACGCGAAGGTTACGGTACAATTTTCAAAGTTCGGAGTGAAAAAGCTGGTAGAGAAATTCGCCCAGCTGGAGCGGCTTTGACGCCGCACCGCTCCGCAGAGATAAGGATTCGAATGCCAAATACAAAAGCAATTACCGACACTGCAGAACGTAAGAAGCTGAAGCGTACTGCTCGCAAGAAGGCAGCGCCCAAGGCTCCCCGCACCACGCCGCGCGGCTCGAACAAGAAGAAGGTCAAGACGCTCACCCGCGGCCAGAGCAAGCGTAAGTAAAGCGGTAGTCGAAAGGCTTAGCGAAGCCCGCTCCGGAGAATTTCTCTCGCGGAGCGGGCCTCGTTCCGGATACACTCCCCTCAATCCACCATTAGAGGAGTCGGACTCTGCCGCCTCAGGTTCTTTGTTGTAAATCCATCGACAAGCTCATTGCTGAGTCTGAGAATCCCGAAACACGCCTGAAAAAGACCCTCGGGCCGGTCTCGCTTACCTCGCTCGGCATTGGAGCCGTCATTGGCTCGGGCATTTTTACCGTCGTCGGCACCGCGATCTCCGGCGAGAAGTTCGACACCTCCTCCATCCTCAACACTCCGGTTCTTGACTACCTGGTGCATCACACCGCGCTCGCCGGTCGGCCCGGCGCGGGCCCAGCACTCGCCCTGTCGCTGGTGCTCGTCGCCATCGTCTGCGGATTCACGGGGCTGTGCTATGCCGAACTGGCGTCGATGATCCCGATTGCGGGGTCAGCTTACACCTACACCTACGCCACGCTTGGTGAGCTGATCGCGTGGATCATCGGCTGGGACCTGATCCTCGAATACGCCTTCTCCAACATGGCGGTCTCGGTCGGATTCGCCGGCCACGCTGTCGCGCTGATGGACTGGTTCGGCATCCATCCCAACCTGCGCTGGATCTCGCCTGCTTACCTTCCGTCGGGCCTCGCCGATCTGCAGGGCAACATGCTCTATCCGCCGGGCTGGCACTTCGGCTTCAACATCCCGGCTTTTCTCATCGTCATGATCCTCACCGTGATCCTGGTCCGCGGCATCCGCGAATCCGCCGAGACCAACAACGTCATGGTGCTGCTCAAGATTGCCGCCATCCTGCTCTTTATCGGAGTCGGCGCGCACTACATTCATCCGACCAACTGGCACCCCTTCTATCCCAATGGCTGGTCGGGCTTCCTCACCGGCGGCTCGATCATCTTCTTCACCTACATCGGATTCGACTCCGTCTCTACTGCGGCTGAAGAATGTAAGAACCCGCAGCGCGATGTGCCCATCGGCATCATCGCCACGCTGATCGTCTGCACCATCCTCTACATCGGCGTCGCGGTTGTACTCACCGGCCTCATCAAGTGGAGCGCTCTGGTCGACGATGCCGCCCCCATCGTCAACACCCTCAAGAAGGTCTACCTCGCCAACCCCAGCGGCGCGCTCAACTGGACGCGGCTCGCCATCATCATCGGCGCGATGCTGGGGATGATCTCCTCCATCCTGGTCTTCCAGATCGGGCAGGCGCGCGTCTGGTTTGCCATGTCGCGCGATCGGCTGCTGCCCTCGACCTTTGCGAAGGTACACCCCCGTTACCGCACGCCGGCGGTCGCCACGTGGGTGGCGGGGTTTGTGGTGGGCATCCCGGCCGGGCTGCTGGATATCGGGACATTCTCGGACCTCTCCAACATCGGTACACTCTTCGCCTTCGTGCTCGTCTCCGCAGGCGTACTCATCCTGCGCATTAAGGATCCGGGCAGGCATCGCGGCTTCCGCTGCCCCGGCGGCCCGCTCTTTCCGGTGCTCAGCATCTGCTTCTGCGTGCTGCTGATGGCCGGGCTGCCCATCATTACGTGGGTCCGCTTCTTCATGTGGCTGGCGATTGGCCTGGTCATCTACTTCTTCTACAGCCGCCACCGCAGTGAGTTCTCTCCGCGGTCCTGAGCGTCATGGACATCGAACCGCTTCGCGCCTGGCTGTTGAGCCTGCCTCATGTCGCGGAGACGATGCAGTGGGGCGACAACCTGGTCTTCTGGGTGGGAGACAAGGCTGTCGGCGGCAGGATGTTCGCGCTTGCCAACCTCAGCAGGGCAGCCACGGCGTGCTCTCCTTTGCCGCCGGACCGGAGCGCTTCGCCGAGCTGATCGAGATTGAGGGCGTCTTTCCGGCTCCCTACCTGGCCCGCGCGCATTGGGTCGCCATCGAGCGGTACGACGTTTTCCCCTCGACCGAGCTGAAAGAGCATCTCCGCAACGCGCATGCGGTCGTTTTTGCCAAGCTTCCGAAGCGGACGAAGGATGTTCTCGCCTTGCCGGCGGTGGAGCGCAGGAAGCTCATCGCGGCAAGGAAGAAGCTGCTGACGAAGAAGTAGCAGCTGGGGGGTATACCCCCTCCCCCACAATTCCCTTGCTACAACATTTTAAATGACTTAACGGGTAGGTCCGGCGTATCTACCATGGAATGAGACGATTACAGACGCATACCTTTGAAATCAATGAGATAGGCGTTCGCAACAGACGAAAACGAAAGAGCCCGCCGGGTGAGGCTCGGGCTCTTCGGTTAGCTCTATTTCTATTTTAGCTGGGTTGGGCAGAATTCTCCGCCAACTTTCGGAAGCGCGACACTGGGCAAAATCTCTATGGGAACAGGGGCTGAAGCCCTATAGTTGAGGCGGCTTGCGGCCCGGCTAAAGCCGGGCCCTGATACAAAGCGGATCTTGGCAAGCTATAAAATCGTACCCGCCAAGCCCTGATACAAATCGGGATCTTCGCAAGTAAGAACACTCATGTTCAGCCCAATTCAAATTGACCACCTTGGAGTTCCTAGGGCCGCGCCTCGAAGACCATGTTGAAGGGCGTCTCGGTTGCGCGGCGGAAGTGTTTGAATCCGCCGGCGGTGACGGCCTCGGCGATCTTCTTCTGGCCGGCCTGAGCGCCCAGACCGGCGCCGACCTCTTGTGAAAGAGAAGCGGGCACGCAGATCACCGTCGAAGCCGAGTAGTAAATCCGGCCGACCGGGTTGAGGTTGGCGGCGACGTCGTCGCCGGCGATCGGCTCGACGATCATCCAGGTGCCGTCGGAGGCCAGAGCGTCGTGAACGTGCCCCGCGGCTCCGGCCGGATCGCCCATGTCGTGCAGGCAGTCGAAGCAGGCGACGAAATCGTAGTCCCTGCCCGGGAATGACTTCGCCGGGGCAACGTCGAAGTGCACGCGGTCTTCGAGGCCGGCCTTCCTCGCTTTCTCGCGGGCGTTTGCGATCGAGGCATCGTGGTAGTCGAAGCCGAAGAACTCGGACTCGGGATAGGTTTGCGCCATGAGCAGCGTGGATGCGCCGTGGCCGCAGCCGACGTCGGCAACGCGGGCACCGGATTTGAGTTTCGCTTCGACGCCGTCGAGAGCGGGAATCCAGTTGGTGGTGAGGTTTGCCAGATAGCCGGGCCGGAAGAAGCGCTCGCATCCGTGAAACAAGCCCTCCTCGTGCTCGTGCCAGCCGAAGCCCTTGCCGGTGCGGAAGGTTTCGGTCAGCTTCTCCTCGTCTTTCATGCACGAGGCAACCATGTGATAGAAGCCGGGCAGGTGCACGGCGCTGTCGTCCTGGGCCAGGGCGAAGGACTGCTCGGGGGTCATGTAGTAGGTGCCGGTGGTTGCGTCGTACTCGACATAATTCGACGCGGCGCTGGCATTCAGCCATTCGCGCACGTAGCGTTCGGCGGTCCCGGTGCGGCGGGCGAGTTCGGCGGGGGTGAATTTCTCTCCCGCGCCCATGGTGCGATAGAGGTTGAGCTTGTCGCCGATGACGATGAGCGCGGCATGCAGGGCAGCGCCCATGTCGCCGACGGCCTGACCAAGCAGTGCGTGGAGTTTGTCCATATCAAGCGGACGGTTTGCAGTCTGAGTAGCCATGAATCTTCTCCTTGGATTGTGAGTCATGCGGTCGCCTGAGGAACTGCCAGCGGCGTTGCATGAGCGGTGAAGAGAAGAGTCGCAGCGCGGGCCACCGTATGACGTGGGTGCGTCATTATTACGCTCGGTGAGCGAGAAGACAAGCGGTGCCGCCGCCCCTGGCCGGGGCGTTCGCAACTAATTGTTGACTCTTTCCCAGGTGCCTACGATAGTGAAGTGGCTGCAGAGGCGGCGGAGCGGTAGCAAGCATAAGGCTGTGTACATATTTCAACGCTCGACGCCGGGGATCAGGTATGTCTGGAGTATTCATCAGCTATCGTCGCGAAGATAGCAGCGGGTATGCGGGACGGCTGTTCGATATCCTCAGCGCCCACTTCGGCAAAGACAACACATACATGGATCTCGACATGATCAGGGGTGGCGACAACTTTGAGACCGTGATCGAGGAGAAGATCCATCAATGCGATGTGCTTCTTGCTGTCATCGGCGAAAGGTGGCTGACAATCGCTGAAGAAAATGGAACTCGCAGACTTGATATGGCGGACGATTTCGTGCGGCTGGAGATTGCCAAGGCACTCCAACGCAGCGTGCGAGTGATTCCGGTTCTCGTAAGCGGGGCAACCATGCCGCACCCGGACGATTTGCCCAACGATCTGCGCCCATTGTCTGTTCACCAGGCGATGGATCTTCGGGACGCACATTTTCACGCGGACGCGGAACAGTTAATGGATGAGCTAAGAAAGACTGTTCCCGGCATCACGAGTCAATCGCGAAAGTTGAAATCGAGCAGATCGACTACGGTGGTGGTGTCCGTCCTTGCTGTCGCCGTAGTTGCGGGTAGCATTTTGGTGTTTCGGCACATGAAGCCGGTAGCTCACCCGAATCCCGATTCGGCTGCCCAGAAGCGCTCTGCCGCTGATGATGCGGCCGTTCCGTCTGCTCAAGCCGCCAACCCAACCGCGACGGATAAGTCGCAGAGCCCTGAGAAGGGCTACGCGAATGTTAGCGGAAAATGGAAAGCAACGGTTAAATACGACTGGCCGGGAGCTATTTACGACGAGAGGTTCAACTTCGATGTCACCGGTTCAGAACTGTCCGGCACCGCCTCCCTTCTTGGAGCAGATCGCGGAATTTTTGACGGCAAAATCGAGGGGAACCAGATCCGCTTTATGACCAAGTCCCTGACAACACTGGATGATAAGACTTACCAAGACCAGCACTTTTACAAAGGCACAGTTGAGGGAGATACGATCCGATTTTCAATGCTGACCGACAGCAGCGTTGAATCGCATGTGCCCGTTCTTTTCACGGCAAAGAGATAATTTGAGAGCGGGCTTAGCGACGATCGACTAGAGGTCTTGTGGCTGAATGGTCGGCTTTATCGAAGCGTCCGTGGATTCAAGCTGACCGATTATCGCCGCTCGACGTGAAATTACAGCGAGGTTTGCATAGCCTCCGCTCCTCCAGTACCGTCGAATCATGTCCGGAGTTACGCTCTCGCTCACTGGAAAGGTCGCTCTCATTACCGGAGGCTCGCGGGGCATCGGAGCCGCAACGGTCCGCCTCTTTCGCGAGGCGGGAGCCCGCGTCGCCTTCAACTATCGCAGCGCCAAAGCTGCTGCCGATGCGCTGTCCGCGTGAGCTCGGAGGGCCGGAGAACTGCCTGGCCATCGAGCAGGAGCTGGCTTCGCCGGAGCAGGGACGGGCGCTGGTGGAGAAGACGGTTCGGGCGTTCGGAAGAATCGACGCGCTGGTCGCGAATCACGGCGTCTGGCCGCCGGAAGATGCGCCCATCGCAACCATGGCTGAGACACAGTGGCGGCAGACGCTGGCCGTGAATCTCGACAGCGTCTTCGGGCTGACGCAGGCCGCGGTCGCCGCAGATGCAGCGGCAGGGACGCAGGTCGGAAGATTCCGCCGCCGGGCACATTGTCTTTGTGAGCTCGACGGCCGGGCAGCGCGGCGAGGCCTTCCACGCCGACTACGCCGCCAGCAAGGGCGCGCTGATCAGCATGACGAAGGGGTTGTCGACGGAACTTGCCCCGCAGGGGATCTACGTCAACTGCGTCGCGCCGGGATGGGTGGAGACCGACATGTCCCTGCCCGCGCTCAAAGATCCCGCGACTGCCCCGAAGATCTTCGCTACGATTCCGCTGGGGCGGGTGGCGCGTCCAACCGAAGTGGCTGCTCCGATTCTGTTTCTTTGCACGCCTTATGCCGGCTTCATGACCGGCGAGATCGTCAACGTGAATGGAGGGGCGGTGCTGGCCGGATGAAAAAGACTCTCGTCGTCCTCACCCTGCTTCTCGGCTTTGTGCCGGCTCACGCGCAGGGCGGCACCTCGCCGGACGCCAATCAGCAGAAGGCCCGCGCCCTGCTCAATGCCATGGTGCAGGCCATGGGCGGAGAGCGCTGGCTCTCACTGCAGAACTCGTACTTTCAGGGGCGGGTGTCGGGGTTTTACCAGGGAAAGCCGACGGGCGCGATTCAGGACTACTTCCAGTGGCGCACACCGTCCGGCGAGGAGCGCGACGAGTTCTCGAAGAAGCACGACGACATCGTCATCTACTCGGGTCAGGAGTGCTGGGAAGCCACTTACAGGGGCAAGAAGGCGCTGCCGAAAGACATCTGCGACGATTACCAGCGGCGGCGCAACCACTCGATCGATGTGGCGGTCCGGGTGTGGCTCAAGAACCCCAATACGATCATCGTCTCCGACGGCCAGACGCTTTCCGAGCGCCATCTGACCGACCAGGTGACGATGATCTCGCCGGCAAATGAGTCCATCACGATCCAGATGGACTCCGAAACCCACTTGCCGCGCAGCCGGACCTTCCAGTGGCGCGACCCGGTTTATCACGACAAGAACGAGGAGCGCGAGGAGTACGACGACTACCACACCTTCGACGGCATCCCGACGGCGTTCTCCATCACGCGCTTCAAGAACGGGGACATGACCAGCCAGCGGTTCCTCTACAAGGCGGCGTATAACGTGCCGCTGCCGCCGGATGCGTTCAATATCGACGCCGCCGCGGCCAAGGTGAAGAAATGAGGCGGCAAGCAGGCAGGGAGCAATTTGGGGGCCGCTGTAAACTCATGGCACTGAATCCCGTCTATTCCTAGGCATGGGACACATGGTATCCACGGAGCTTCCGCCGCTCGCCCGGGCCGAATCGGTTCTTGAGCTGGCCGACTTCGATGAAGTCGTCCGGCTGTACCGGCCCCGGATTTTTCGCTTTCTGATGGCTTCGCTCTCCGATCGCGATGTCGCGGAATCGCTGACCCAGGACTGCTTCCTCAAGGCGTATAACGCCCGGCACCAGTTCCGCGGGGAATCGAGCCTGAGCACCTGGCTGACGCGCATTGCGCTGAACCTGGTGCGGGATCATCTGCGCAGCCGGCGGATGCGCTTCTGGCAGCGAACGCGCGACACGGCTCTGGACATTGTCGACGTCGGCGAGTGGATTCCGGACGGCGCGAGCTCGCCGGAACAGGTCTGCCTGCAGCAGGAGCGGGTGCGGGAGATATGGAAGTCGGTCGAACAGCTCTCGCGCCAGCAACGCACCGTCTTTCTGCTGCGCTTTGTGGAGGAGATGGAGTTATCCGAGATCGCCGAAACTACCGGCATGAACACCAGCACCGTGAAGTCGCATCTCTATCGCGCCCTGCGCATCGTACGCGACCGCGCTTCAGGAAAGTCCGAAGGTGAACAATGAACACACATCGAAACCAATCTCGTGACGCTTTGCCGCCCGATGAAGTCATGCTCGAGCCCGCCGGGCAGTTTGCCGCCGACCTGCGCAATCTGCGCTCGGCCGTGCACCGCGCAGCCGATCGTCAGACCGCGCAACCCGTTCCGTTCGGCTGGCTGAATGCGGCGAAGCGCCGCCACCGCAGCGCACAGCGCCGCGTGGTGCTGGCGTGGAGTCTCGCAACGACCTGCGCGGCACTGCTTTGCATCGGCGCCTTACCGTTACTGCATCACGCAGCGCCCCCAGTAGCGGAGCAGAAAGTCGTCCATGTCCAACCTGTTGCGATCGACGACACCGCGCTGCTCGAGCAGGTGGACAACACGGTGTCCGAGTCCGTTCCCTCGTCGCTCGCGCCTCTCGACTCGCTGGATAACTGGAGCTCCACGACTTCTACGAATACTGAATCCTCGCTGAACGCACCGGAGAAAAAGAATGTCGCTCAATAACTTCAAGCACTCAGCAGTGCTCTTGTCCCTTGCCTCTCTCATCTCGCTGGCTCCCGCCGCGCCTGCCTTCGCGCAGGGGCGGGGAATCGACCCCGGACCTCCGCCGATGGAACGATCGTTTCGCGCCGGGGGACCCGGCCGCTGGTGGGACAACCCTAACGTCGCCCAGCAGGTTGGCATCACCGACGACCAGAAGAAGAAGATGGATGACATCTACCAGCAGCACAAGCTGCAGCTCATCGACCTGAAGGCCGCCGTGGAGAAGCAGGAAGCTATCATGGACCCGCTGATTCAGGCGGACCAGCCGGACGAAACGAAGATCCTCAGCCAGATCGACGCTATCGCCCAGGCGCGGGCCGAGCTTGAAAAGGCGAATGCCCGCATGCTCTTCGGCATTCGCACCGTGCTGACTCCCGATCAATGGAAGAAGCTGCGGACGATGGCGCAGGCCCGCATGCAGCAGCGCGACGGCATGCGCAAATGGGGTGGTCCGCGCGGTGAGGGCCGGGGCGGTCCCGGCGGCGGACAGAACGGACCTGATGGTGGAGCACCGCCCACGCCTCCAGGAGGCGCTGGTCCGGGAATCGAGTAGCCGCAGCACTTGTTAAATAAGAGAGGAGCGGGTAACCGCTTCTCTCTTTTTGTGGCCCACCGAGATACGCGCTTATGATCGATCAATACACTGGTGCTGGCCATGAAGCTTTCGTGGAAGATCCTGATCTCGCTCTGCGCTCTCGTGCCCGCGGCGTTTATCGTTATGGTGGCCCCAGCGATTCGCGATCAGCGGCAGCTGCTTTACCCCTCTCCGGACTCGGTGAGTGTCTTCCTCAAAAACTACAGCCCTCAATCCGTGATAGATAAGTTCAAAGCTCACGAATCTTCAGGATTTGGAGGAGGCAAAGGCTCATCCGCCGGAAGGCTCTTCATTACCAACCGTTACCAGTACTTCTCCCAGTTCTCAATCGAGTCTGCGAAGCAGATGCCGCTCATGGCTGCGCTGGGCGAGGATATTAATACTCAGTTGGTGCACAACGGGGCCACGGTTATTGACCACGACGGCGATCCGCAGAAGGGATATCACTTCGATTACCGACTCGCCAAGAGTGCAGGGACGATCCGTCTTTTTCCTATGGGTCCCGATCCGGGAGTTCATCGCAATACGCCATCGCCCGAAGGCATTTCCGACGTGATCGTCAGAATTGAAGTAACGGAGAGGTGGTTTCCCTACGAAGCTGAAGCTACGCAGGCTAGCCTGCCACTTCATTAAGTGAAGCCTCTCTATTTGAATTTCACCTCGATCACGCGGATCTCGGGATAGTACTGGTTCCAGCCCTCGGCGACGTGGTCGAAGATCAGCCGGAACTCGCGGGTCTCGCCGGGGGCGATGGGAGCAGCGGAGACCGGTTCGGTGTCGATGTAGGGCTCATGAGTGCGGATCAGGTTCAGAGGCATGGTTTCCTTCTGAACGATCTGCTTGGTGAAGTCGT
Organism: uncultured Acidobacteriaceae bacterium; assembly: GCA_963725225.1. Classification (GTDB taxonomy): domain Bacteria; phylum Acidobacteriota; class Terriglobia; order Terriglobales; family Acidobacteriaceae; genus Silvibacterium. Next base: position 122,794 of record CAVRXY010000001.1, on the reverse strand, counting down.
TGAAAGCTACCTGGACGGTTATTCCGCTTACTGTCCGCGTTCCGTGATTGGCGATTGTCCCGTCGATATAGGTCGCCTTGCCGCCGGCCACGCTTGAGGCTTCACTCATCTTGAGATTGGAGATGGGCAGGTTCGCGGCGTAGGGATCGGGCGGCGCCAGTCCCGCTCCTCCCGGATTGGGTGGCGGCCCGTGATGGCTGCGCACCAGGATGACGCCCAGAACCAGCAGGACTACGATGCCCGCGATAATCCACGGCGCAAGGGAGCGAGGCTCTTTTGTGGCTTTCTTCTCGGGGTTCAGGAAGTCTGGAGTCGGTCCGCCGGTAGCCATCAGCGCGATTCTACATCGCCCGGCGTAGCCCATGCTGCGACCCGGGGAAGTGACCGCATGTTAACTCCAGAATTAACTTATGCAAATTTTTTGCTAAAGTAAGAAACTTCTAAGCCGAAAATGTCTCTATAGAAGTAAGACGCAAACACGCTCATGACACTTTTTCATTATGGAATACGCATTCATTGATGGCTGCAGTTTTTAAAAGAAAGGGTCGGCCATGGTTCACATCCCGCACCGTGCCATCGATCGCTCCGGCAGAGGCGGCAATTCCGAGAGGCAGGCCTCGGATTACGTCTACCAGGCGGCAACCATTGCTGCCGCGCTTTTGCTGCTGCTGACTGCGGCGATCGTCTAAGACCGGCCTCCGGTCACGGGTCTGGCTCCGGGCCTGGCTCTCAGAGATCTACTCTTAAAGATCCATCGCGTACTGCGCCGGCGCGTCCAGTCCCCCAGGTTTCACTTCCTTCGTCAAATCGAATACCAGCCGCTCCAGCACCAGGCGCTTGTCCGGAGGCTGGGAGCGCAGCTCCAGATCGGCGCGCGCGATCAGCCGCAGAGCCCGGGTGATTTCGCGGCTCGATTTGTAACGGCGCGCCTGCCGGATCAGGTCGTCGGCTGCGAACGGCGGCATGCGGAAGCCCTGCCACAGGGCCTGCCAGATGGCGCGCGAATCGCGCACGTTCTTCTCCAGGATGACCAGCATCTGGCGGAAGGTCCGGGCCAGCATATAGAGATGGCCGATCGCCGAATCCTCGCCGCCGTCGGAAGCATTCAAGAGACCCTGAAGGAGTTCCAGAGCACGCGGCGTGTCCTTCGCGGAAATTGCGTCGGTCAGCTCGTAGAGCGAACGCTGCTTGGCGGCGAGGACCATGGTTTCGACGTCGCCCAGCGTGACCTGCCGCTTGTCTCCGGCGTAGAGGACGAGCTTGTTCCACTCGCTGGCGATCAGCATCATGTCCGCGCCCAGGGCATCGGCCAGCTCGCGCGCGGCGTCATTGTCGAAACGCACTCCGTTGCGCTCGCTTTCCGAGCTGATCCAGCGCAGCGCATCGTTCTCATCGGCGCGCGCCAGTTCCACCATGCCGCACCAGTCGCCGAGGGTCTCGCGAATGCGCTCGTAGCGGTTCTTGTCCTCCATGTCCATGCGGCGGGGGTCGGAGGGGATGCGGATGTGATCGGCGATGAACAGAATCAGGCACTGCGGATTTGGCGAGCGGAAATACTCTTCGATCGCGGCGAACTCTTCCTTCTTGGCGCCGCGCGTGTACAGCCCCTTGAGTCCGCGCACGAAGAAGACCTGAAAGGGGGCCATGAGCGATGGCGTGCGCGCCCGGTCCAGCACTTCGAAGATATTGGTCTCGGCGAGATCGAGGTCGGAGAGGCAGAAGTCCCTCAGCTCGGGCGGAACCAGCGTGTCGATGACCGCGCGCCGGCAGCGCTCGTAGAGGAATATTTCGTCGCCGAGCAAAACGTAACCGGCACGGAGACGATTCTCGTGGACCTCCGCAACAAAACGGTCCGCGGCGGCAAAACCCGCGCCCATCTAGCGAGGCCTCCAGGCCGGAGAGCGATCGACGAACCTGCGGGGCGAAGAATGAACGACAGGAAGGAGGATCGAGCATCAGAACGACTCCAGAATATCCGACACCACCGCGTGCGCAAAGTCACGAGAGAGGCGCTCGACGGCCGCCGGATCCTCAAGAATAAAGGTCACCAGGTCCTCGGTGGTCTCGTATTGCTGCCGGAAAAGATAGGTAGAGTTCTGGAAGAGAACCTTGTGGTTCCGATCGGTCATGACCACGCGCGCGCGGATGGTCACCAGAAAGCTCGACGACTGGCCGGTCTGCGAATTGTAGGTGAGCGGAATGACTTGAAAGTTGGTGATCGTCCCATTCAAAGTCGCGTCGGCGTCGGGATCATTGCCCGGCACCAGGTGGTATGGCGTGCGGCTGGAGAACTCCTTGATCACCGCCTGGGTGAAGGCGACCTCGGTGTGGTAGGACTGCGTCGCATTCTGGAAGACCGGCACGGCCAGCGTGTGGACCGTATTCGGCAGGTGCGCCGCCGAGCCTGCGGTGTGGTATCCGCAGCCGGTGATGAGAAGAAGACAGGCGGCCAGGGCTGCCAGACGAGCTCGAGACATGCTGAACTATTGTCGCAGATGGTGGGAATTGAAATCCGCGGAAGGATTCACTCCTCGTACCACGGCCATATTTTCTTCACCACTACGCCGATCACAACAGTGATCAGAAAGGCGGTAAGCTGCGGATGAGCCGGCCAGATCTGCTTCGCGATTCCAAAGAACCATGCTCCTATTCCCGCGGCGGTCGCGATCAGGGTTGCAGCGAGAGTGCTTTTCGCGGAGGTTTTCATGTGATCCCTGGTTTATTTATGCGTTGCGCGCGCGCTTTAGTTTGATCTTTCCTATTGCTGGTACGTCAAGTGAATACTTCCCGAAGTCAGTTGCCGTGCCCTCCGTCCAAAAGAAAAAGGCAGCCTGTTTCGGCAGGCTGCCCTGGTTTGAATACGGTTGGAATTACGCCGGTGACGGGCTGCCTTCCGGGAAGCTGGCTCCGCGGCCCGGTTCGGGCTTGAGAACCTGCTGTACGTCGCCAGTCGCCGTTCCACCGCCGCCCGAGGGCTTCGGCGGAGGCAGCTCCTTGCCTTCGACGATCATGCGAATCTCGTTCGCATCGATCGTCTCGCGCTCGAGCAGGGCCACGGCCATGCGGTGCATGATTTCCTGGTTGTTGTCGAGAATGCCGTAAGCCGCGCGGTACGCCTCATCGACGAAGCTGCGGACTTCGGCATCGATCTGCCGCGCCGTCTCTTCCGAGAAGTCGCGGTGCTGAGCGATCTCGCGGCCGAGGAAGATCTGCTCTTCCTTCTTGCCGAAGGTCAGCGGACCGAGGCGGCTCATGCCGTACTCGCAGACCATCTTGCGGGCCAGGTCGGATGCGCGCTCGATGTCGTTGCCGGCGCCGGTGGTCATCTGCTTGAGGAAGATTTCTTCGGCGATGCGGCCGCCCATCAGGATGGCAAGCTGCGTCTCAAGGTAATCCTTGGTGACGGTGTGCTTGTCGTCTTCGGGAAGCTGCATGGTGACGCCCAGCGCCATGCCGCGGGGAATGATGGTGACCTTGTGCAGCGGATCGGCGTGAGCGCGCATGGCGGCAACGAGAGCGTGTCCGGCTTCGTGATAGGCGGTGACGCGCTTCTCTTCGTCGGTCAGCAGCATCGACTTGCGCTCGGCACCCATCAGGACCTTGTCCTTCGCCGTTTCGAAATCCGTCATGGCAACGGCCTTGCGGTTGAAGCGGGCGGCGTTCAGGGCAGCCTCGTTCACCATGTTGGCCAGGTCGGCGCCGGAGAATCCCGGTGTGCCGCGAGCCATCACGCGAAGATCGACATCCTCGGCCAAAGGAACTTTCTTGGCATGCACGCGGAGGACTTCCTCGCGTCCGCGGACATCGGGACGTCCTACGACGACGCGGCGGTCAAAGCGGCCGGGCCGCAGAAGCGCGGGATCGAGCACGTCGGGCCGGTTGGTCGCGGCGACCAGGATGACTCCGTCGTTCGACTCGAAGCCGTCCATCTCGACGAGCAACTGGTTCAGGGTCTGCTCGCGCTCATCGTGTCCGCCGCCCAGGCCGGCTCCGCGATGGCGGCCGACGGCGTCGATTTCATCGATGAAGATGATGCAGGGGGCGTTCTTCTTGCCCTGCTCGAAGAGGTCGCGGACGCGGCTGGCGCCCACGCCGACGAACATCTCGACGAAATCAGAACCGGAGATGGAGAAGAAAGGAACGTTGGCCTCGCCGGCTACAGCGCGGGCGAGCAGGGTCTTGCCGGTTCCCGGAGGTCCGACGAGCAGCACGCCCTTGGGAATCCGGCCGCCGAGCTTCTGAAACTTCTGCGCCTCGCGCAGGAACTCGATGATCTCCTTCAGCTCTTCCTTGGCCTCGTCAACACCGGCGACGTCTTTGAAGGTGATCTTTTTCTGCTGCATCGAGAGCAGCCGCGCGCGGCTCTTGCCGAACGACATGGCCTTGTTGCCGCCGCTCTGCATCTGGCGGATCATGAAGAACCACAGAGCACCGATGACGATGACGGGCGAGAACTGGATCAGGATATTCCACCAGCCGTTGCCCTCGTTGTTCTTGACCGTTACCTTCACGTGGTTCTGGTCGAGCACGTCGTACAGGTGGGGATAGTTGCCCGGAACGGTAACGTGGAAGGCTTTGTCGCCCTTCAGATGTCCGTGGACCTCACTGCCGACTACCGTTACATCGTTGATCTGGCCCTGTTGCGCGTCCTGCAAAAATTCGGACCACGCGATCTCCTGCTCTTTGCCCGGGCCGGCGCTCTTCTGGAAGAGCTGCCACAGAACGACAAGGCAGGCGAAGATAAAGACCCAGAAAATGATCGTCTTGACCGTTGAATTCACGAAAGAAACCTCTTTTCCCTCACCGGCAAAAAGGAAGACCTGGCTGCAAATTGTTGCAGATCCGCTGGAAAGGCTACCCCTTCCGTCCCCTTACTGCATGCATTAGACGCCGCAGGCAGGGGTGAAGTACCAACAAACCCTGCCGAAAAGCTTGTGCCTTTTGACATCGGCAACTTGCATTAATTCTACTCCCTGGTCAAGCAGAAGCCCACAAAAGTGCTCGCAAATTGACTAGTCATTCCGGGGGAGTGCGGTGAGACCGAGGCGGCAGATATCTGCCTGACGGCGCCGGTCCTGTTCCGCTCATCACATTCCTGTGGCAATCCCACATAGCATTATGGCATGCTGATGTGGCCGTAACACAGGAGAGCTGCTTTGGGAGAATCGAAGCTCGATCTACTTCAGGGAACCCTGGACCTGATGGTCCTCCAGACGCTGGCTGCGATGGGTTCGCAGCACGGATACGGGATCGCCCGCCGCATTGAGCAGGTAAGCGGTGACGCCGTCCTGCTGAACCAGGGAACCATCTATGCCTCGCTGGTCCGGCTGCAACAGCGGGGATGGATCTCGGCCGAATGGGGCACGTCGGACAACAACCGCAAGGCCAAGTTCTATGCGATCACCGCCCAGGGCCGTAAACAGCTGGCCGAAGACGCCGCGTACTGGAAGCGGCTGGCCGGAGTGATGGGGCGTGTGCTGGCAATGGACCAGGAAGGCGGCAACTCGTGATCGACTCTCTGCGCCGCGCCATGAATCGTCTCCGCTCTTTCTTCCGCAAGGAGCCGCTCGATCAGGAACTCAACGCCGAGATGGCTTCGCATCTCGAATTCGCGATTGAGGAGAATCTTCGCCAAGGGATGTCTCCGGAAGAAGCGCGGCGGCAGGCGCTGATTCGCTTTGGCGGGGTTGTGCAGGCTAAAGAACAGCATCGTGAAACCCGCGGCCTGCCGGTGCTCGATGTTCTGCTGCAGGACTTGCGCTACACGCTGCGCACGCTGCGCCGCGACCGCGCCTTCACCGTTGTCGCCGTGCTCATTCTGGGGCTGGGCATCGGCGCAAACATCGTCGTTTTCAGCGTGGTGAATACGATCCTGCTGCGACCGCTTCCCTTCCGCGATCCGCAGCAACTGGTGTGGATTGCTCCGCCTCCGCAGAAGTGCGGGATGTCCTGCGCGACCTACTCGGCCGACGCCTATGACGAGTTCCGCACGCTGAGTAAGTCCTACCAGGGCGTAACCGGATATATGGCGTTCACCGGCGCCGACAATCTGCGCCTCACCGGTAAGGGCGAGCCACAGCCGGCCACGGGCATCGAAGTGATCGGCAACTTCTTTGAGGTTCTCGGCGTGCAGCCGGCGATGGGACGCCTGTTCACGGCTCAGGAAGCCCTGCACGGCGCGCATCCGGTGGCCCTGCTGACGTATCCGTGGTGGCGCCGGCAATTCAACGCGCGACCCGGACATTGTGGGCAAGGAGATCGATCTGAACGGAAGGCCGGTAACGGTGGTTGGCGTGCTGCCGGCCAGCTTCGATTTTGGCGCGGTGTTTTCGCCGGGCGCGAAGGTCGATCTTCTGACGCCCCTCATCCTGGATGATGAGCGGACCTGGGGCAACATTGTCACCATGATCGGCCGCCTGAAGCCCGGAGTCAGCCTGGGACAGGCCCAGGCCGAGGGCAGGCTGGTCGAGCCGCATCTTTGCTGGAGCGTGAAATATCCGGAGTCGTGCGGGCAGTACGTCGGCAAGGGCAGTTCGATGCAGTTGCGGACGCTGAAGGATTACGTCAGCGGCAAGCTGCGCCGTTCGCTGATCGTGCTGTGGTGCGCGGTCGGAGTCATCCTGCTGATTGTCTGCGTGAACCTGTCGAATCTGCTGCTGGCGCGTGCTGCGTCGCGAACCAAAGAGTTCGCCATGCGAACGGCTCTTGGGGCCAGCCGCGGACGGCTTGTCCGCCAGTTGCTTACCGAAAGCCTGGTGCTTTCGAGCGCCGGCGCCCTGCTTGGCCTGGGGCTGGCGCTTGCCGTCATCGTATGGCTCGCGCATCAGGGCTCGATCGCGCTGCCTCTGTTGAGCAGCATCCGGATCGATGCCACTGGGCTGGCCTGGACGGTTCTGATCGCGATCGTCGCCGCGGCTTTCTTCGGCCTGGCTCCAGGTCTCAAAATGTCCAGCGGCAATCTGCAGGAGGCGCTCAAAGACAGCGGCCCGGGGACGGGCGAAGGCAGGAAGCACGAGCGGATGCGCGGCGCGCTGGTGATCTCCGAAGTGGCGCTGGCGTGCGTGCTGCTTATTGGCGCGGGACTGCTGCTGCGCAGCTTTCTGAAGGTGCTGGATATCGATCTGGGGTTCCAGCCCGATCATTCGGCGTCGATCAAGGTGGAATATGACGACGATGCCCCAACCGGCGAGGCGAGCGCGGCGAAGCGTGGTGTGATCTTCCAGCAGATTCTGGAGCGCGTGAGCTCGCTGCCGGGCGTGGAAGCGGCGGGCATGGCCGATTATCTACCCCTGGGACAGAATCGCGAGTGGGGAACGCCCATGCCGAAAGGCAAGACCTTCGCTCCCGGCGCGCTGCCCGGGCCGCTGGTCTACGTGATCACGCCGGGATTCGTGCGAGCGATGGGCATGCGTCTCTACGGGCGGGACTTCGCCTGGAGTGACGGCCCGAAGAGCGAGCCCGTCGTCCTCATCAACTCCTCCGCCGCCCGCATCTATTGGCCGGGTGAGGATCCCCTGGGCAGGATTCTCGTCAGCGGGAAAACGGAACTGCGCGTCGTGGGAGTCGTCGACGACATTCACGCCGATAGCGTGGAGGGCCAGCCGGGCTGGCAGATCTATTACCCTGCGACGCAGGCTGGTCCCGCGGGAGCGCAACTGGTGATCCGCACCAGCCTGCCGCCGGCGTCGCTCGCCGGGAGTGTGTTGCATGCGTTGCGCGAACTGAATCCCAGGCAGCCGGCGGCTGAGTTCCGGCCAATCCGCACGATAGTGGATCGAGCGGTATCGCCACGCCGCTTCTTTGTGCTGCTGGTGAGCATCTTCGCCGAGTTCGGCCTGCTGCTGGCCATGCTCGGAATCTACGGCGTCATCTCCTATTCAGTGGCGCAGCAAACCCAGGAGATCGGCATTCGCATGGCGCTGGGCGCAACGCAGGCGCGCGTGCTTCGCGGAGTGATGCAGAAGACGATGATCCTGGCGATCACCGGCATCGTGCTGGGGACGGTGGCGTCGGTGGTTGTCGGACGATGGATTGCCGCTCTGCTTTTCGGAACCACTCCGACCGATCCGGCTACGTTCGCGGCGATGATCGCGGTCATGATCGCCGTGGCGCTGGTTGCCGGGTACATCCCGGCCCGGCGCGCCGCGCGGATCAATCCCATGGTCGCCTTGCGCGGTAACTGAACGGCATCAGGTCCGCAGGCAGCGGACCTGGGCTGTTGGCAATGATTACGGCTTGATCACCGCCTCCTGTTTTCGGGATTGCGTTGAGCATGGCCTCGCCGGTTCCGAGATGCTCGTCGACCAGCCGCGTCGGCGTGTGCGCCAGCCACTCGGCCAGCGAGATGTCTTCGTAGAACGGCGTGGGAAAGACCTCGATGAAGACCAGGTCAGTATCGCCGGTGTTCTCGATGTAGTGCGGCGCGGATCTGTCGATGTAGCCGACGTCGCCTTCCTCGAAGTCCATGGTGCGGGCGCGTGCTCCGGCGGCGAAGACGGTCATGCGCGCTTTGCCCGAGACGTAGTATTGCCACTCGTCCTCGTTGGGATGCCAGTGCATCTCGCGCAGACCACCCGGCTTGAGCGTGACGATGGCTGCGGCGATATTGGTCGCCGGCCATACCTTTCGGTCAATGATTTTGACCTCGCCGCCTTTGGCTTTTTTGTTGGGCTGCATCTGCCCGGGCCGGAAGTCGAAGCTGTGCGGGACGCGCCCGGTGCCGGCTTCAGCGGCCTTCTGCTCTTCCTCGAGAGGACGCGGCAAGTCGCGCTTGAAGATGAAGAGCTCTTTCTTTGGGCGAATTCGCAAAGGGATTTTCGGCGGCGTCGAAGTTCTTCGCCAGCACTTCCGGGGGAGTGTGCGCGATCCAGTCGGTGAGCAGGAAAGTCTCGAACTCGTTGAAATTGCCGTCGTCAAAGACCAGCAGGAACCGGGCACCGTCCGGCCCGAGGCCCTGGATGGAATGGGGAATGCCTCCGGGAAAAATCCACAGATCGCCCTCGCTCACATCGCTCACGTGACTGCGGCCATCTTGATCGACAGCAGTGATGCGCGCATTGCCGTAGAGCATCAGAGCCCACTCCGCGCCGACGTGCCAGTGCAGTTCGCGGATACCGCCGGAGATAAGGCGCATCTCGACGCCCGCCATCTTTTTCGAGATGGGCAGATCGCGCACCGTCACCTGGCGCGTCCAGCCGCCTTCCTCGATGCGCTTGTGAGCCAGCGAAAAGGAATATTTGAATGGAGGCTGACCGCCCGAGTCCGTCTCCGGAGGCCACACCGAGTTGGGATTCTGCCTGTCGAGCACGGTGTTGTTCGGTCCCGGCTCCGATTCATTCGGCAGGTGATGGTCGGGCGAGCGCGGCACCGTTTTTCTGGCTTGGCCCTGCGCGACCTTGCTTCCGGCGACTGCTGCCAGTGCTGCCGATCCCACACCGATAAATCTCCGCCTCGATACTTCTTCCGCCATCACTTCTCCTTGCGATTGGGTTTCTGATCTTGCCTGGTAATCACGGCTTCCGCTTTATCAACCTAAGCTCGCGCGGGCTGCGCTCCGCATGGAGCTCCGCCGTAAGCTGCTGCCGCCGCGCGCCGCCGACGCCGAGCATCGCCATCACCTTCTCGGTCTGATCGAAATTGAGCGCTGTTCCTAACTGACGCGCAGCGGCACGCAAAAGCCGCCGCCGCACTGCCGGGGACTGGGGCAGACGGTCGATCTCAAACGCCAGGCTCGACTCATCGGGATGCGTGGACGTTGCTCTTCCGCCTCCGCGCACCGGCTTGCCGGGTAAGACCAATGACGGGAGAATGCGGCCCACCTCGGCCTGCCAGTAGGCGTCTTCATCGCGCGCCAGTGTCGCCAGATTGGCCAGCTGGGAGTGGATCTGCGGATTGTAGGTCGCGAGCATGGGCAACAATTCGTGCCTGATACGGTTACGTGTAAAAGCGGTGTCGGCGTTTGACGCGTCTTCGCGCCACGGCTGGGCGATCGACCGCAGCCACGCCTCGATCTCCGCTCGCCGGGTACCGAGAAGCGGCCGCAGGATCACTCCCCGCGGGTGCTGAATCACGGGAGAAATCCCGCTTAGCCCCTCGGTCCACGCGCCACGCAGCAGCTTGTGCAGAACCGTCTCTGCCTGATCGTCGAGGGTATGTGCTGTGGCGATCGCATCGGCCTGGCCCTGATCCAGCAGCTCGCGAAACCAGGCGTAGCGAAGATTCCGCGCCGCCTCCTCCAGGGTCTCGCGATTTTGCTGCGCTGCCTCCGGCGTATTCACGTCGCGACGGTGAAACACCAGCCCGTGCGCTGCCGCCAGGTCGCGCACGAAATCCGCGTCCAAATCCGCCTCGACGCCGCGAATGCCGTGGTGCACATGGGCGACGGAGAGCACCAGGCCGATCTCCGGAGCAGCCTCGATCAGCCGGCGCAACAGCGCGACCGAATCCGCACCGCCAGAGACGGCGACGGCAACGCGCATGCCGGGGCGCAGAAGCTGGCGATGAATTGGGGGGACGTCTGACATCTGTACCTAACTGTACCTATCGTAGCTATACTTCTTTTCATGTTGGAAACGAGGACGGCCACAGCTGCGGACGCGAGCCTGATCACCCATCACCGCCGGCGCATGTTTGTCGATGCGGGACGCGCCGATAACCAGGTTCTCGGTGTGATGTCGCACCACTTCGAGCCCTGGGTGGCGAAGATGATCGAGGAGCAAAAATACATCGGCTGGCTCACCTGCGATGGGGACCGCGTCGTTGCCGGGGCGGGACTGCTTCTGCTCGACTGGCCGCCGCATCCACTCGATCCGCGATCGACGCAGCGCGGCTATCTGCTCAATGTTTACGTTGAACCGGAGTACCGCCGCAAAAAGCTCGCCAGCCATCTGATCGACATGGCACTCGCGGAAGCCCGCCGCCGCAAGATCCGCGTCGTCGCTCTGCATTCGACCGAAGAGGGCCGCCGGCTGTACGAGAGCAACGGATTTCGCCAGACCAACGAGATGTTCTACGTCGAGCCCGTCGAGGCATAAGGTTTGGCAATCACGATCGAGGCGCTCGGTCCGGGGGCAAGTCCGCAAGCCATCGAAAACGCTCGCGCCCTGCTGCTGGAGTATGGCCGCTTTGTGACCGAAGCCGAGGGCGCGCGCGCACTTCTGCTTTGGAAAACTGCAGGAGGAAGTCGACGGCCTTCCGGACAGCTACCGCAAGCAGGGCGGCGACATGCTGGTGGCACACAGTGACGGCGAGGCGGCCGGGTGTGTGACGTACCGTGGCATCACCAACATCTCCGGCGGGTGTGAGATGAAGCGGCTTCTGGGTGCGCCCGGCATTTCGGGAACGGGCCTCGGCGAACGGCTGGTTCTGGGGCCATCGAGCGGCGGCGCAGGCGGGATTCGAATGCGATGTATCTCGATACCTTCCCCGGCACCATGAAATCCGCATACGACATGTATCGGCGGCTCGGCTTTACGCCATGCGACCCTTACAACGACAGCAGATTCGAAGGAGTTGTTTTCATGCGGAGAGCCCTTGCCGTAAGCGGCGGGCAAGAGTTCCAGCCCATTCGCTGCACCGGTTCGTCACAAGCCCCTTGGAAAACCGTGCTAAGTTATGCTTTCCTGTGCATTTGTAACCGGCCGCATCCGCCCGCAGAGTCCGGCCGGCAATCCGGAGAAAACATGAAAAAGCAACTATCCACCCTGGCAGTTCTGATTGCGATCGCCGCCTCGCTCACCGCCCTCGCGCAAACCCGTGCCGGCCACATCGCCGACTCCGACTCCAAGCCGACGCTGCTCCCGGGGCTGGACAAGCAGCTGATCGATACCGGCGCCGATCCCTGCGCGAACTTCTTTCAGTACGCCTGCGGGAACTTCACGAAGCTCTATCCCATCCCTGCTGATCAGTCGGGCTATGGAACCGGCACGATGGTCTTCAACTACACCGAGTACACGCTCCATTCGCTGCTCGAAAAGGTCGCTGCCGACAATCCCTCGCGGACGCCGAGCGAGCAGAAGATCGGCGACTACTACGCGTCGTGCATGGATACTCCGGCCATTTACGCGCTTGGCCTGAAGCCGCTGCAGCCAGAGCTGGATCGCATCGCGGCATTAACCGACAAGAAGCAGTTGACTGATCTGCTGGCCCACTACCAGCTCATCGGCGTGAACGCCTTTATGAGCTTCGGCGAACAACAGGACTTCAAAGACGCCAGCCTGCAGATCGCCTTTGTCGACCAGGGCGGTCTCGGGCTTCCCGAGCGCGATTACTATCTCCGCACCGGTGCTGCCGCCGAGAAGACCCGGCAGCAATATGTGGAACACGTCGCGAACATGCTGAAGCTGATGGGCGAGCCCGACGCCAAGGCGGCCAGCGACGCGAAGAAGATTATGGATCTCGAAACCGCGCTGGCCAAGATTTCGATGGACATCACTTCGCAGCGCGACCCGAAGAATGTCTACCACTTCATGCCCGTCTCCGAGCTCGCCGGATTCACTCCCGAGATTGAGTGGACCGCGTTCTTCGAGCACACCGGACTACCGTCCATCACGAATCTCAACGTCGCCAACCCCGACTTCTTCAAGGGCCTGAATACCCTGCTCGCCTCAACCGATCTCGACACCATCAAGACCTATCTGCGCTGGCAACTGGTCAACGGCACGCCCAGCTACACGCTTCCGGAGGCAATGGACAAGGAGCAGTTCGACTTCTACGGACGCAAGTTGCGCGGCCAGCCTGAGCAGCGCGCACGCTGGAAGCGCTGCGTGCAGGCCACCGACGGCGCGCTGGGCGAGGCACTCGGCGAAGTCTACGTGAAGGAGAACTTCCCGCCGGCGAGCAAGGCGGCCACCGTGCAGATGGTCCACGATATCGAGGCGGCGATGGAGAAGGACATCGACACCCTCGCGTGGATGAGTCCGGAGACCAAAGTCAAGGCCAAGGAAAAGCTGCACCTCGTCGCCGACAAGATCGGCTACCCGGACCACTTCCGCGACTATTCGGCGCTCAAGATTGTGCGCGACGACGCTTACGGCAATGCGGTGCGCGCGACCGAGTTTGAGAGCAAGCGGCAACTGGCCAAGATCGGCAAGCCGGTGGACCGCGGCGAGTGGGGCATGACACCACCCACTGTCGACGCCTATTACAACCCCAGCATGAACGACATCAACTTCCCGGCCGGCATCCTGCAGGCACCGCTGTTTGATCCCAAAGCCACCGACGCCGAGAACTACGGGCATGTTGGGGCGATCGTCGGGCACGAGCTGACGCACGGATTCGACGATCAGGGACGCCAGTTCGACGGCAACGGAAACCTGGCTGACTGGTGGACCGCTGAAGACGGCAAGAAGTTCGACGAGAAGGCCGACTGTGAAGTGAAGGAATACGGCAACTTCACCGCTGTGGACGACGTGAAAGTCAACGGCAAGCTCACGCTCGGTGAAAATACTGCCGACAACGGCGGGCTGCGGCTGGCCTACATGGCCTTCCTCGCTGATGCAAAGCGCAAGAACATCGACCTGGAAGCCAAGGATGCGAACGGCTACACACCGGTGCAGGAATTCTTCATCGCCTACGGGCAGAACTGGTGCGGCAGCATCCGTCCCCAGCAGGTGCGGCTGCAGGTGCAGACCGATCCCCACTCGCCGCGTGAGTTCCGCGTCAACGGCGTTGTGCAGAATATGCCGGAAATGGGTGAGGCCTTCGGCTGCAAAGCCGGTCAGCCAATGATGCCGGTCAACAGCTGCCGCGTCTGGTAGCGGCTGCGCACCGAGCGATACGCGACTTCGCCGGGACTGCGCGTCCAGCGGTCCGCGGCTTCGCCGCAAAAACCTGAGAGTGCCCGTTTGGGCACTCTCTTTTTCTTGCACAGCGAAACTCCGCACTCGAGGGGCCTCCAGCGATGCAACTCGTAATATTGGAGAAGAAGCGCGAATCACCGCGGGAGGAGAAGCACGATGCCGGGTTCCACAATACTCAGGAAGGCTTTTGAGGGCAGATGGGCGCTGGTGACCGGCGCGAGTGCCGGCATCGGAGAAGCGCTGGCGATCGAGCTGGCAGCAGCGGGAGCGAATCTGATCCTGACCGCGAGGCGGGCTGACCGGCTGGAGACGCTGGCGCGGCGTCTGGGCAGCGAGCACCAGATCCAGACGCAGGTGATTCCGGCGGATCTGGCCGATCCTGGCGCTCCGCAGCAGCTCTTCGACGCGACCGAAGGCCGCGGAACGGCTGTCGATGTGCTCATCAACAATGCCGGCTTCGGCTACTATGGCGAATTCGTGAACGGCGATCCGGAGTGGCAGCGGACGATGGTCGATGTGAACTGCACACGGGTCGTCGATCTTACGCGGCTTTTTCTGCCGCGAATGATCGCCCGCCGAAGGGGCGACATCATGATCGTGGCCTCAACGGCGGCCTACCAGCCGGTGGCGTACATGGCGACCTACGCCGCGACCAAGGCCTTCGATCGCATGCTCGCTGAAGCGCTGGCGGAAGAGACGGCGCGCTTCGGGATCAGGGTGAGCGCGCTGTGCCCGGGGCCGACCGAGTCGGAATTCGGCAAGGTGGCGGGCGCTCCAGCTTCCGCGGATCGCGGCCGGGGATTTCAGAAGGCGGACGAAGTGGCGCGGCGCGGTCTGGAAGGGCTGGTGGCTGGCAAACACTGGGTGCTGCCGAGCTTTGTGAACAGCGCCTCGGTCTTCATGCAGCGCTTTGTGCCGCGGCGAACGGTGACCGGTGCGGCGGAGAAGATGTTTCGTCCGGAGAGCGTGAAGGCGGCGCTGAAGAAATAGGCGGCCGACACTTAGGAAAATACTCCCAACAAGTTATTGTCGGCGGAGCCCATGCGTAGTAACATCCTCGGCTAGAGGAAGTACCCATGGCTGAAGTTACCCGTGAAGTTACCCGCCTTCCAAAGGCTGATTACCGGCAGTTGCGGCGGGTCATCGTAGAGCACGAAATCGCACCCGCAACCCTTCTTGAGCGCATGGCAAGTGTTCCGGCGGCCGCTGTCGAGCCTCATCTTGTGCCGCAGGCGGAACACCCGCTGCACGCGACGGTCACCCCCATTGGCCGCGTCCGCGCTCGCAAAGATCGCTAGAATCCGTTCCCCCAAAAAACAAAAGAACGTCGGCAGGTCGAGACGCTTGGATTCAACGAACCCACCAGGTTCCGTTATCCCAGTCAATGCGGTTGCCGTCCGTGCTGACCACCCCGATGATGGTGTTTCCCTTCCAGTCGGTTGTCAGGCGCCCCTGTGCGTCAACGCTGCCGCTGGCGCTCGCGCCGTGACCATTGTCGAGTTGGAGGGCTCTGCCGTGCTGGCGGATAGAGCAGACCTCGGAGAGAATGCCGTCCGCGTGCCACGTCCCGGCCAGCTTCAGCCGTGGATGGGCGCGAGCTTTGGGGATGTTGCAGCGCGTCCAGTAGGTGCCGTTTGACCAGTCGATCCGCTTGCCGTCAGGGCTGAGTGTTCCGGTGATGAACTGCCATCCCGGCGCGAAGATCGTGTTCGCATCCTGATATACGCCGATAGAAGCGTTAGCGTCGGTGACTTTCAGCGTGAGGAAGGCGGTGCTGTCGGTGATGGTGGCGGGATTCGCAGGATCTCCCTGGCCGCACCATGTGCCGGTGAAAGACGTGCCCTGAGAACTCGGCAGAGCGCCAGAGCGAGGCGGGATGGGAATGACTGCATTCGGCGGCGCGCCGCCCCATTGCCAGAAGTTCACCCACGGGCCTTGGCGATCAGGCGGAGAGCTGCGGGTCGGGAAATCGCTGGACATAAGGAACCGCCCAGCCGATCTCTAAGGCCCCCCATCAGCGGCTCGGAAGGTTCTGCGGCACCCCGGTGCGCTTTTCGATGATCGAACCGGATCGAGCCTGGCCGGCCACGGAAAACTTCACCAGCCGGTGAATGGCGCCGTTGTTCACCGCGTACAGGTCGAGCCCATTCGCAGCAGCCAGCTCGGCCAGCATCACCAACGGGCCCAGCGCATAGAGCTGATAGTGTTCCGCCATTCCGGCGCGGTTCATCTCAGCGGTGAGCGAGCCGTCGGGCTGAATGGCATTGACGCCCAAATAGTAAGTATTCATGCCCCACAGGAAGGCGTTGACGTCGTTGCCGGCGATGCCCTGCGCGGCAACGGCGAGACCGGCCCAGTACATGTGGTTGTTGTAAGCGTCGCTGCCGGGGCGGGTGCGCTGCATGTCGAAGTATTCGCGCACGCGTGCGGCGACCAGTCGAAACCACTTCTGGATGTCGGCGTCCTGATCGGCCGTTCCCGTGTGGCTATTGCGGACCTTGAGGTAGGCGATGGCGGTGCCGCCGAGCATCCAGTTTTGCAGGTAGACGCCGTTAGGCTGAGGCATCTTGCCGTCCCAGGCATCGGCCTTTGCTGCGGCATCGAGCAGCGAATAGACGCAGGCGGCTGCGGCCCGGCTGCCTTTGCTCAGCCACGCGTCGGCCGCGCTTGTCGCGTACTGGCCGAGATGAGTGGGGCCTTCGGAGGCGGCGTTGAAGGCGGCGAGCTTTTGAGGATCGATGACGGAGTATTGCTTATCGGTGTAGTAGCCCTCGACGTTGATGGTTCGGGCAAATGCAGGCGGCGCGGGGCAGTTGTAAGGGGCGTCAGTGGGTGTGATCCTGGCCGCGTCCCATGGAGAACGAAGACGCTGGGCAGAGCCCGGGACGCAGGCCAGCGCTCCGGCAACGAACAACCAGCAAAAGGATGCGCCGCGCATGATGCTGCCCATCTTACCTCGCCTGCATCTGCTTGTATTTGCCAGCCTCTACTAAATCGTTTGATCTTGACGGGCCTGTTTTGCGGCAATTACGATGGCGACGCGCTGTTGGATTCGTCGTGTACATAATCCTGCCGTTCAAAAGTTTCTTGCCGTTCATCAAGGAGGTTCATGAAGTTGCGTAGGGAATTGCTCTGCGTCATAGCGTTGGCCGCGGTTTCGTCCGCGTCGATCCCCGCTCTCATTGCACAGGCGCCGCATGCGCCGAAGGTGCACCATCCGTGGGACGACAAGTCGCTGTCTCCGGATCAGCGCGCGGACATGGTTATCAAGGAAATGACGCTCGACGAGAAGCTTCAGCTGGTGCACGGCACCGGGTGGGGCGCGCTGCGTGAAGGCGATCCGATCCCGCCGCGTTCCAATCTCGGCGCGAGCTATGTGCTGGGGATCGACCGGCTCGGCATTCCCGACATCAACATGGCCGATTCGGCGGTGGGCGTGCGGCTGGCGGCGAGGGAAAGCCGCTACGCAACACTGCTGCCCTCGACGCTGGGCGCGGCATCGAGCTGGGATCCCAAGGGCGCGCAACTGTTCGGTTCGGTGATTGGCCGGGAACTGCGGGCGCAGGGCTACAACATGTCGATTGGCGGCGGCGTGGACATTACGCGCGAGCCGCGCAATGGACGCAACTTCGAGTATGCGGGCGAAGATCCGGTGCTGGCCGGGACGATGACCGGCAACCTGATGAAGGGCCTGCAGGCGCAGCAGGTGATGGGCGACATCAAGCACTATGCCTTCAACGATCAGGAGACGGGCCGCGATATTCTGAGCGCCAACATCAACCACAAGGCGGCGCGGGAGAGCGATCTGCTGGCGTTTGAGATTGCGATCGGGATTGCCGAGCCCTCGGGAGTGATGTGCGCGTACAACCGCGTGAACAGCGACTACTCCTGCGAGAACGACTGGCTGCTGAACCAGGTTCTGAAGAAGGACTTCCACTTCAAGGGATGGGTGCTTTCCGACTGGGGCGGCACGCACAGCACGGTGAAGGCCGCGCTGGCCGGGCTCGATCAGGAGATGCCCGAGGACATTTACTTTGGGCCGGCGCTGAAAGAGGCGGTGCAGAAGGGGCAAGTGCCGCTGTCGCGCGATCGAGGACATGGATCACCGCATTCTGCGCAGCATGTTTGCCGCGGGGGTGGTCGACAATCCGCCGATGCCGAGGTCGGTGGTCGATCCTTTCAAGGGGCGGGATGACGCGCAGCATATCGCTGAAGAAAGCATCGTGCTGCTGAAGAACTCGGGCAATTTGCTGCCGCTGAAGTCTCCGGGCTCGATTGCGATTATCGGGTCGCATGCCGATGTGGGCGTGCTCTCGGGCGGAGGTTCAGCGCAGGTCGATCCTCCGGGCGGCAACGCGATCAATCCGCATCCGGGTGGGGCGAACTGGGGCGAGACGGTGTATTTCCCTTCGTCGCCGATGAAGTACATCCAGAAGCATGCGCCGAATGCGAAGGTGGAGTTCAATCCGGGCACGGACAATGCTTCGGCTGCGGCGCTGGCGAAGGCTTCGGACGTGGCGATTGTCTTCGTGAACCAGCCAATGTACGAGAGCCATGACGCGCGCACGCTCTCGCTTCCTGACAATCAGGACGCTCTGGTGAGCGCGGTGGCGGCGGCGAATCCGCACACGATTGTGGTGCTCGAGACGGGCGGACCGGTGACGATGCCGTGGGCCGATCAGGTGGCAGGGCATTCTCGCGGCGTGGTTTCCGGGGATCGGCGGCGGGCAGGCGATTGCGAATCTGCTCTTCGGCGAGGTGAATCCTTCGGCGAAGCTGCCGGTGACGTTCGCCAAGAGCGATTCGCAGCTGGCATTTCCGGAGGTTCCGGGCATCGATCTGAAGCCGGTGGAGGTCCAGGTGCCCACGGTAATGCGCGGACAACGGATCATGCACAATGAGAAGCGGCTGCCACCCTTCGATGTGGATTACAACGTCCAGGGCGCGCGAGTGGGCTACAAGTGGTTCGAGTCGAAGAATATTCAGCCGCTGTTTCCCTTCGGATTCGGGCTGTCGTACACCAGCTACGAGTACTCGGGCCTCAAGGTCGACGAGAGCGGCCACGAAGTCAGCTTCGACGTGAAGAACACTGGCAGCCGCGCGGGAACGGAGATTGCCGAAGTCTACGCGCGCTCCCGGCGGCAGCGGGCGAGAACTACAAACGGCTCGTAGCCTTCGATCGAGTGGAGCTTGCTCCGGGCGAGTCGAAGACGGTGACGCTGAAGATCGATCCAAAGTATGTCTCGGTCTTCGATGAGAAGAAGGACGGCTGGCAGTTGCTGCCGGGAGACTACAAGGTACTGGTCGGGCCTTCGTCTGCGGAGACTCCGCTGACGGGTGGTTTTCACGTTCAGTAACAACTCGGAAGCAGATTAGAACGGCATCCTCGATCGAGGGTGCCGTTTTTGTTTGCGGCTCGTTACGCTAGGACTGCCTTTGGCCTGGGAGCAAATTTTCGCTTGTAGTAGGCCGTAGTGGCGATGATTGCGGGCACGCCGATTGTCACCGGGAGCACCCAGATCCACCAGGCTCCGTGGAGGAGAGGGCCCGATGGTGACGACGCAGAAGGCGGTCCAGGCGGCGATGTAGCTGCCGATCATGCCCTGCAGGTGGGCGTACCACCAGAACATCTTCTCTTTTGGCGGATGGGTGAAGCCCCACATGGCCCCGCCGGAAATGCGCATGCCGATGGCGCCGAAGACAATCGCCGGAATGCGCAGGTGCGAGACGAGTTCGGGGCGAAACGCTCCCAGGAGAGCCAGGGCCGCGCTGGCGACGAAGCAGAAGACGGCGGCTGCCCAGTCCAGTCCGTTAACGACGGGCTCGCCTTTCCATGCGGCTTTCTGCCCGAGCACGCGGTACGCCACGAAGGCCGAATAGAAGCTGAAGATGGCTACCAGCGCGAGAAAGAGGATGGGCCGATAGATGGACATGACCAGCGCAGTCGACGCGACGACGGCCATGCACCAGAAATAGATTTTGCCCCACAGCCGATGCGCCTTGCCGCCCTTGGCGGTGACAAGGGCAAGAGGAGCCAGCACGAAGGCTCCGCTGCCGGCGGTGATGTGGACACCCAGGAAGACTCGCATCCATAAGGGATCGTGCATCTGTCACCTCGTCGCTTGTATTCCTCGCGCTTTCCGGGTTTACGCAGGGCTCGATTGAATGGTTCCCGAGCGCCGCTCCTTCAGATTGTGTATTTCTGCGTCACACCGTTCAGCGTGTACTGGTTAGGTGCTGTTGAGGTCCCATTCGCCTGCCAGATTCCGAAAAAGGTCTCGCTATTCGACCCACCCTGCGCTTTCCAGGGTTCGTCACAGGCCTCAAAGATGATGGTCTTGATCGCATTCGCGACGGACCAGCTTTTCATCGCTTCGTAGTACCACTGGGCCTGCTGCGTTGTAGCCAGAAAATCATTCGGCTGTTCTGGTTGAGAGCCATGGGTCGGCCAGCCGGTTTCCCCGATGCGAATCTCAGTCGACACACTTTGGCTCGAGAAGGCGCTCTTGAGTGCCGCCAGCGTACCGTTCATGCTGCCGGTCACCGCCTGGGTGAATGAGGCTTGGGTTGGATTCTTCCCGATCTGACCGGCAATTTTGGAATCGAAATAGGCATACATGTTGGCATATACGAAACCCTCACATGCGGACAGCAGTTTGAGCAGCGCTTGTCGCGTCGGGGCGTACCCGGGTGTCGTGTTATTGACTCCGCCCAGCACGTCCCATCGTTGGCGCGTGGTAATGGGCAGAGTGGATGCATTGAAATTCGGCGCACGCTTCGACTTTGCGTAGTTGATGAGATCAATGATGGCTTGAGTCGAATTTGGTCCCCATACACATTCATTGCCGATGACGAGTTCCACTACGTTGCCATAAGTCTTTGCCTGGTCGATTGCGTAATCGATCTCGGTCTTGGTCCACTCGACATTGATGGAGTCACCGCCGGCATTTGCTCCCTGCTGGTAACAGCCCGCAGAAACTTTCAGCCCGACATTATTTGCCGCCTGGATGATGTAGCGGTTGGAATCCTGAATGTTGGGAACGCCCTGCCACACAAACGTGCCCTGTCCGTAGCTGGCAACCAGAGAAAAGCTCTTCGCGACGGGAGTGAGAAGCTGGGTCACCTGCTCCAGCGTATAGGTGTTGAAAAGGACTGGAGCGCCGCCAACCCATGGCCCCACATAAGGAGAGAAGGCGATTCCGTAAATACCTGCTGCAGCCATGTTGAATCCTCCAGCAATTGGAGAGTAATTCCCATGAAATCCGGTTGGAGATTGCCGGACTCATCATAGCGCGAGTAGACTCCCTGCCGGGCCGATGAGCCCAATATTCGAGGGAGGCTGATGAGGATGAGCAGAGGAGCAATTTCGCGGCGAGATCTTTTCGGCATGAGTGTTGGAGCGGTGGCAACGGCGGGGCTGGCTCCCCTGGCATGGACACAGCCGGCTTACGCGAGCGGAGGGGGCGGCGGGTCGCCGATCACAGAGACGGAAGGCTATTTGAGCTCGATTAACAAGGCCTTCGCGTTTCAGGAAATGATGATGGATGCGTATGCGACCGGCAATACGATCCGGTTGACGCAGAGCTATTCCGACGGCGGGCTGGAGTCGACGTCATTTACCTATGACAATGCAGTTTCGATCCACGCCTACCTGCTGCGCGGGACTGCGGATGGCTTGAAGCGCGCGGAAGTGCTGGGCAACGGGCTGATCTATGCGCAGGCGAACAATTTTCCGATCGCTGATGGACGGTTCGGACAGGCCTATTTTGTAAATACGCCGACATCGGACGGAGCCTATATCACTCCCGCGGCATTTCCCTTCTACTTCTACACGAGTGCGGTGGGAGACCAGGCCTGGGCCGGCATGGCGCTGGCGCAGCTTTATCGCCGCACCGGACAGAGCAAGTATCTGACGGCGGCGCTGAGCGTAGCGAACTGGATCGTGACCAACACCTACAACACGCTTGGCGCAGGTGGATATTCGTTCGGCACCAGCATTAACCAGTACAACGAGTCTGTGCCGTCTACGAATGGCAAGTCGACCGAGCACAATATCGACACGTATGCGTTTTTCACCATGCTGGCGGCGCTGACGCATGGCGGCAAGGCGGACAATGGTGCGTCGTGGACGAGCCTGGCGGAGCATGCGCTGGCGTTCGTGATCGCGATGTACAACACGGCGGGCGGCTACTTCTACACCGGAACGCTGGGCGACCAGATCACGATCAATACTTACCCCATTCCCGAGGATTGCCAGACGTGGTCATACCTGGCGCTGCTCGACAACCAGTACAAGCACACGATCGACTGGGCGCTTGCCAATCTGCAGACGACGGATACGGCTTCGGCTCCCAACAGCAGCCTTACCGGCAACCAGAAGATCACCGGCCTCAACTTCGATACCGCGAGCTTTGCGCCCATTCTTCCCGGTTGCGATCCGAACGCGGTGTGGCTTGAGGGGACTTCGCATACGGTCGCCGCGCTGGTGGCGCGAGCCGTTGCGGGGCGCGACAACCTGCCCACGCTGTTCAAGGACCTGACCACGGCGATTGGCTTCCTGAACCAGATTCAGACGGCGCAGAGCGAGTTGGGCTCCGGCCAGACGGTCAACGGAGTGACGATTCCGCTGGGCGACGGGCTTGTCGCGTCGACGAGCCTGATGGACACTGGCTTTTACTACACCTATGGTCCGTCGAAGCACATCGGTGCGACGGGCTGGTATTTGATCGGTGCGCTGGGCGGCAATCCCTTCCAGCTTGGCTATGCGAGCTTCGCACGCTGACGCTGGTCAAGACTGCGGGGCGATCACGCAACCGCCCCGCGACTGACCACCGGTGAATCGAACGATGGATGAAGTAGTGATTCACTCGACGGCGCGGCAGGATTTCAACATGCTGCTCCTGACCATATTCGGAGCGTCGGCGCTGGTGCTGGCGGCGATCGGCATCTACGGCTTGATGGCTTACTCGGTGCAGCAACGCACTCAGGAGATGGGCATCCGCATGGCGTTGGGTGCAGACCGCGGCAGGATTCGGAATCTCGTTGTGCGGCACGGCATGACCCTGGCGCTCATCGGTGTGGTCATCGGCGTGGGCGCGGCGTTCGGGCTTACCCGCCTGCTCGCGTCGTTCCTGTTTGGGGTAAAGATCTACGATCCGATGGTATTTGTAACCGTGCCGGTGATATTAACCGCGGTGGCGCTGGCGGCGGTGTGGTTCCCGGCAACGCGGGCATCGAAGCTCGATCCGATGCAGGCGTTGCGGGTCGAATAATTGCGCCTGTGCGACGATGGGAGCATGAGTGAGGAAAAACGCGTTGCCGTCATCACCGGGGGTGCGCAAGGCATCGGCCGCAGGACGGCAGAGCTGCTGGCAGAGCGTGGATGCAGCCTGGCGCTGATCGATCTGCGCATGCCGGAAGAGACGGTCCGTGCTATTGAAGAGCGCGGCTGCGCGGCAATGGGCTTCGCCGGGAACATCACTGACGAGGGCATAGTTGAAAAGTTTGCTGACGCGGTCTTCGATCGCTTCGGTCGAGCCGATGTCCTGGTGAACAATGCCGGTATCAGCCTGATCTCACCCGCGGAGAAGACCTCAGCACAGGACTATCGACGTGTGCTGGAAGTGAATCTGGTGGCACCGTTTTTGCTGGCGAAGGCATTCGGCGCAAAGATGCTCGAGGCGGGCCGTGGCTCGATCGTGAATGTAGCGTCGGTGGCAGGTTTATTGGGTATCGCCGATCGAGCGGCCTACAATGCCTCAAAACATGGATTGATCGGATTGACGCGAACGCTGGCCGCGGAGTGGGGCGGACGCGGAGTGCGCGTGAATGCCGTTTGCCCCGGCTGGGTGAAGACGGAGATGGATGCGGCCGACCAAGCGCGCGGCACCTACGTTGACGCGGACATCACCGGGCGCATTCCTATGGGGCGCTTTGCCTCTCCTGACGATGTTGCCCGCGCCATTGCGTTTCTCGCCGATGAACGGGAGAGCGCCTTCGTGAACGGTCACACGCTCTCGGTCGACGGCGGCTGGGCAGCGGACGGCAGCTGGGAGTCATTGCGGTTGAGTCATCGCTAAGTCTCAGACGGCAATTGTCCGGAAACCCAGCTGCGCCGCAGCATCAAGCAGACGCTTGTCTCCGGAGATGAACGGACGCCCTGCCGGACGGCTCATTGTCCACGTATATGCAGCAGCAAGCTGAAGAGCATCGGCGGCTCGGAGTGGAAAACGATCAGGAAGTTCCTCTGCCAGTAAGCGGAGCGGCTCGTCTGGAAATACCTCGACCCAATCCTGGCGTAACTTATCTAGTTTTAGAATTGCCTCCCGGTGATCACTTCCGGATACAGCTCCGTTCCGCAGCTCGCGAGCAAGAGCGCTGCGCGCTTCGACCGGCGCCGCCCACCAAGCCGCGACTTTGTACCGCCGTATGAGCTGACGCGCAAAAGAACTGCTTCGCTGCTGAAGGCACAAAGGTACGATGGCGCTTGTATCCCAAAACGCCAGCTCTGTCACCAGCCTTCCTCGCGCTCTTCAAGAACCGCGCGTTTCGCGGCCTCATCGTCAAGGTCAGGACCGGGCATCGCAAAGAACTCCTTCAGCCACTTCTCCCGGTCTTTCGGCGGATTGTTCGGCAGGCGCAACTTTCCCTCGGCGACTAGAATTCGCTGTTGCTCCTCAATGCTCTCCGGAACATACGGAATAATGCGGGCCACCGGCAGGTTGCGGTCGCGCACAATGATCTCTTCGCCGTTGCGGACCTCGCGCAGATGCGCGCTCAGGTGGTTTTTCAAGTCGCCAATCTGAACCGTCTTCATGGCCTGATTCTACCACTTGGCCATTTAGCCGTAACTCGGCCAAAAGAGTTCGACTTGGCCTAATCGTATACGGAAGCTGCGGCCTGGAACTCCTCTCCGACCCAGTCAGTAAACGCGTCGGTCGACTGATACCGGCCCAGGAAGCGGATGACTATCTCCTTGCCGGGCATGGAGCCGCCGGGGTCGAGCACCGTCCGGCGATACTTCATCGAGGTCGGGTCATCGAGGGGATGGGCGCGAGAGAACTGGCTGTAGAAGTCGAGAGCGATGACCTTGTCATACAGATAGGTGTAGTAGTTCGACGAGTACCCGACCAGGTGCGTGAAGCTGGCGTACATGTGGTTGCCGTCGATCCACTGGTAGGGCAGGAACCGTGCGTACAGCTGCTGGAAGAGCGCGTCGAGGTCCAGCGTCGCGGGGTCTGTCGTGTGGGTCATCAGTGAATAGGTCGTGTAGAAGAGCTGCGTCCGCACCCAGTCCGCGCGCCCGAATGCCCCGGCCTGGTTCATTTTCTGCACCAGCTCGGCGGGGATCGGCTCATCGGTTTCGTAATGGTGGGCGAAGATTGCCAGCAGGTGCGGGTCGCGGAAGAACTCCTCGAGCATCTGCGACGGGACCTCGACAAAGTCGCCCTCGGTGGCGATGCCGCTGATCCCCGCCCATCGTTGCTGCCCACCCAGCAGCGCGTGCATCAGGTGGCCAAACTCGTGGAAGTAGGTCACCACGTCCGAATGCTGCAGCAGTCCCGGATCGCCGGGCTTGCCGCCGGGGAAATTGCAGATCAACGCCGCCTGCGGAATCCGCCGCCTGCCAGGCTGATCGTCATCGGCCTGCTCCAGCACGCCGGGAATCAAGGGATGCGCCGAGAACCACTTGTCCTTGCCTTCGCGAGGATGCATGTCGAGATAGAACCGTCCGATGAGGCTGGCCCGGTCTTCGCGATGGCAGCCGCCCTCCTCGTACACGTCGTAGGCGACCACGTCTTGGTGCCAGGGTTGCGCGTCCTCCGCCTTGCGGAACTCCACCTGGAAGAGCCGCGCCGCCGTTGCCAGCACTCCCTGCTCCACGCGCTCGTAGGGAAAATAAGGGCGCACCGACTGCGAGTTGAATTCGAAGGCCGAGCGGCGGTACTGCTCCAGCCAGTAGCCGCGGCTGGCGGCATCGATTATCTCCAGGTCCGGCTGCATGCTCTTCGCAAACTCGAGCACCATGGCGTATTCCTTCTCGGCTCCGCCGCGCGAGGCCACGTCGAGCTCGTCGAGAAATGCCTGCATATTTGCCGCGGACTCCATCATCTGGTCGGCGGTCGCCAGGTCGGCCCAGGTGGAGAATCCGAGGATTGTGGCCAGCTCCTTGCGGATGGCCAGCAGATCGAGCAGGATCTGCTTGTTCTGGGGATACGCCCGCGTGTTGTAGGCCAGGAACATGCGCCGTCTCAGTGCGCCCGACTGCGCAAAGGTCATCGCTGGCTGATAATCGGGAAACTCAGTCGTCAGCGTGATCTTGCCGTGCTCGTCCGGCTTGTGGGCCTGCAGGTAATCGTCAGGGAGGCCCTCCAGCTCCGCCACGTTCTCGACCGTAACCGTCTTGACGTCCTCCTGCACATTGCGCCCGAAGGTAAGAGAAAGCTGAGTTGCCTTGTCCTGCAGCTCCTTAATGCGTGCCCGGGTCGCGTCATCCTTGTCGACGCCGGCCAAACGGTACTGCAGCAGCGTCCGTTCGAGGTAGTGCCGGGTGGCTGGGTCCGCACTGTCTGGATATATTTCGGTGAGTGCCTGGTAGACCTTCTGGTTCAGGCCGAGCGCCACGCCTGCCTGCGCCACCGTCTGGGTCAGCGCCTGCGCGGTGTCACGCACCGCCTTGTCGGGATAAACGCTGTCCAGCAGCGCTGTCTGGGAACCGGTCGCCGAGAGCTCCGCGACCGCCTCGTCATAGGGCCGAAGGGTATTTTCCAGCGTCCGCGGGCCCTTGACCGCAAGCAGCCGGTCTATGGCCTGCAGGTGGCGCGCAAGTCGCGCCTGCACCCAGCTCTCCAACGTGGCGCTGGAAACGGAACCTGATCCATCCGGGTTCCAGGGATGAGGAAAGCCAGCCTCAGAAGAACTGCCCCCTGGCAATGTGCCTGTGTACGTTTCCGCCGCGGGATCGCTCATGGAGATCACCTCTTACGCATATAGCAGGGTAAACCAGGAAGGTTCACAATGAAGCGAAATGACGCCACGGGAGAGGATTCACGGCCGGGGTGTTGCATCCTGACCGCACACCCGGTAAGATGCCGCAATTGCCGCCATGAAAGCAACGCACAATGATGTGCACGAGGCCCCCCCGGGTCGGGAGCGCCTGATGAACGCACATTCCCCTCATTTCATTCGTTCCCGCATCGGAAAACTCTGCGTCGCGATCATCGGGTCGACTCCCGCGGAAATGATCGAGAAGGCGCTCGAAGCCGTGCGCGAGAATACTTTTATCGAATTTCGGCTGGACTATCTGCCCAACCCGATTGTCGGCCTTGCCGAAAATCAAGCAGCTGTTGCATGAGCGCAGCGAGGTTACTGCCATCGCCACTTGCCGCCGGGCCGCGACCGGAGGCAAATTCAAGGGCACACATCGCCGCCGAGCTCGAAATCCTCGAAAAAGCCGCATCCTCCGGCTTCCACCTCGTCGACCTGGAGCTCCAGACCGCCGAGGCGCTTAAGCACGGCCAGCTGGACAAGCTGCGTGCCCGCGGCGCCGCACTGATCATCAGCTACCACGACTTCGCGACCACGAAGGACCTCGACGGCATCTTCGAGCGCATCCGCCCGTACGAGCCCGAATTCATCAAGATCGTCTCCACCGCCAAGACCCTGGCCGACAACGTCACCATGATGCGTTTCCTCGAGCGCACGCGCGACCAGGCGAACGTCATCGGCATCTGCATGGGCGATCAGGGAATCATCAGCCGCATCCTTGGCCTGCGCGCCGGCAGCGTCTTCACCTTCGCCGCCGCGCATCCCGGCGAAGAGACCGGACCGGGCCAGATCTCCGTCCGGACGCTCGAAGAGACCTACCGCATCGATCAGCTCGACGCCGCGACCAAGGTCTATGGCGTGGCCGGCAACCCGATCAAGCACTCGCTCTCGCCGCTGATGATGAATACCGCGTTCCGCCGCGAGACCGTCAACGCCGTCTTCCTGGCCCTGCAGACGGCCAAACTCAGCGATCTGCTTACACTGGTCCGCGAAGTGCCCATCAGCGGACTGGCCGTGACCATGCCGCTGAAAGAGGAGATCCTCAAGCACCTGGAGAAGACCGATCCGCTTTCGGAGAAAGTCGGCGCCTGCAATACCGTCGTCCGCTCTCAGGATGGAAAGCTTTACGGCTTTAATACCGATGTGGCGGCTATCGTGCGGCCGCTCGAACGGCGCCTGCAGTTGAAGGGCGCGAAGGTTCTGGTGATGGGTGCGGGAGGCGCGGCTCGCGCCGCTGTCTTCGGCCTCAAGGACAAAGGAGCCGAGGTTTTCATTCTCAACCGCACCGCCGAAACCGCCCAGAAGCTCGCCCGCCAGGCCAAGGCCAAGACTTTTAAGCGCGATCAGCTCGCGAAGACCAGCTTCGACGTGATCATCAATGCCACGCCCTCCGGCATGCATGGCGTCAAGCCGGCCAGCCTGCTGGAGCCGAAGGAGATCAACGCGCGGCTGGTGTTTGACCTGGTCTACAACCCCATCGACACGCCGCTGATCCGCATGGCCCGCGAGAAAAACATTCCCGTCGTCACCGGGGTGGAGATGTTCGTCCACCAGGGGGCGCGGCAGTTCGAGATCTGGACCGGCAAACCTGCTCCCGAGGACGACATGCTGCGGGTGGTCGTTCACTCTCTCCGCCAGCAGGCGGAAGCCGCAAAGCAGGCAGCCCCGGCCAAGGCGGGGGCTGCAAAATAGGCTGAACGGCTTTCCTGTTCCGTGCATCCCTATAAACTGGCGCCGCAGGCGCTAACTGGCCGCAGGCTCATTCATGAACGACGACGCAAAACCGCTGAAGTCCGACTCCTCAACTGCTCGCCAGCCGTCCCACGCCAATGTGGACCGGCTGATCGATCTCGCGTCGGATAAAAAGCGCGCGGAGCTTTCGCGTATCGATCCAGACGCAGCGGAACAGACCAAAGACAAGTCAATGTGGAAGATTCTGCTGCAGCTGCGACCCTTCCTGCCCTACCTTGCGCGCATGGTTCCGGGGCTGGATATCGCTCTCAGCCCCCTGCAACACGCGGGCATGTCGCACGAGGTCAGGGAGAGCATTGCGCAGTCCACGGCGAAGATTCAGTCCCTTCAGCGCGAGCTGAGTGCTGCCGTTACTTCCGCTGTCGAAGTACAGGAAGTCCAGCTGAAGCGCCTGGAAGAAGAGATAACCCGGCTGCGCGAGACCGCCGAGATCCAGACCCGGGCACAGACGTTGCTGGTCGAGGACGTCCGATCGCTGGGACGCCTCTTTCGCTTTGCCTTGATCGGCGGCGCAATCGGACTGGTAGCCCTGATCGCGATGAGCGCCATTCTGCTGATGCAGGCTGCTGCACGCTGACTTAACGCCACGCGCAAAGCAGTCGTCCGGCCGAACCCTTGAGCCCCATCCGGTCGCTGCGCCCCTGAAAGTAGCGCGCATTGATTTCTGCCGCGCCCAGATCCTCGATTTTCTGGAAGCCGGGCAGCTCCACAGCCATCTGCGCAGGCGTGAAGAAGAGCCGGAACGGCTCGCCGGCTAGTTGCACTCGCGCCGCCAGCGCGTCGTGGGCCATTCTCTCCAGCAGAGGGAGCGCCTCTCGCGGCTGCCCGTAGTCGAGCGTGACACCGCTTCCTGCGGGGCGCTCCAAGATGAAAGCCAGCGTCGCCCGAAAGGCCTCGAGCGTCAGATAAGGAACCACCCCCAGCCAGCCAAAGAACGCCGGGACGGAGACGTCGAACCCGGCCGCGGCCAACTGTGCCGCCAGCGTCTGACTCTCGAAGTCTACAGGCGCAAAGGTCAGGTTTTCGGGAACGGGAATGCCGCTGCGTCCCAGCAGCTCGCGTTTCCAGGCCTGAGTGGCCGGATGGTCGACTTCAAAGACGCGCAACCCGTCATATGGATTGCGGCAACCAAAGGTATCCAGTCCTGCTCCCAGCAGGACATACTGTCGCACGCCCATGTCTACGGCCCGGGCCAGGTTTTCTTCTGCGTAGCGGCTGCGCGCCACGAGAAACGAACGCAACCCGACAGAAAAGCCCCGTTCCGGCTGCATCGGGATCCGGCGCAATTCTTCCGCGAACTTGTCTCCCAGGATGGCCACCGCAAGCGGATCCTCAAATATCAGCGGGGCGTCGTAGAGCTGGTGAGCCGCCCTGCGCAGGGCTACCCGCAGCGCGGTCCGGGATGGGGTTGCCTCATGCACCGCGTGCCAGAGCACAGTCGATTAACGCCATAAACTGCCTTTTGTGGATTTGGTCAAAGATATTTTCTGTAATACGAAATCCAGTTCAATTTCCACTGCTAACTTCACTGTGGAAAAGCTATCGCCTGTTGCCAGTTCTTAACATGCGGGACTAGCATACGTTCCAGTTCGGTTAAAGATTCGTCGCAGTCCGCCCTCTAGCGAATGCGGCGGATATCAAGACACTTAGCAGTCCATCCTCGAAGTGCAGATGTCTCAATTCTCTTAAAAGCCCGCGTGGAGCGACTCTTTATGGCATGGTATGCCTACTGCATCACAGAAAAGCAAGCCTTCCCTGAACTGATTCGTCACCGTAAACCAATTCCGATGGAAGCAGTTTCCGGTATTCAGGGCAACCAGGTTTTCCTTTACCCCGCCAGTGAACTTGCAGTAATCGTCAGCGAACATTCCCCCGCAGACAATTTCAACCAGCGAGCAGCGATGGATCACGCCCGTGTGATCGCCGACTGCTTCAAGTCCTCAACTGTCCTTCCCTTCCGCTTTGGCACCGTCTTCGCAGATGACGACGCTCTGCGGCGCTCCATCCGCTCCAACCAGCGCCAGTTCATCACCAATATCGAACGGTTGCGCGGCAAGGCCGAGATGCACCTGAAGGTGACGCTCGACGATTGCTGCCGCGACCAGATCCGCCGGGTTGTTACGACAGAAGTGAGCAAAGTTGGCCGCGAGTACCTGACCAACCTGCGCGAAAGCGCAACCCTGCAGCGTGAACGCCAAACCAAGGCGCGAGCGGTTTCCGTGCAGATGCATCGGATGTTTTCTCCCCTTGCCGAGGAGATCTCCTGCAAGCGCACCGATGCGGGCAAGATGCTGCTCGACATCGCCCACCTGATCGATCACAAATGTGTGGAGCGGTATCAGAACAAGTATTCCAGCGCGAGCCAGCTCATGAAGGACTGCCAGATGCAACTCTCCGGTCCCTGGCCGCCGTATCACTTTGTCCACCAGCTGACGCGCGCGGCGCATCCGCACGGGCACGTCGCTTCGGCATAACAGGACGCAGAAACAGGAGAGCCCCGGTGGACCCACGAACCACCGGGGCTTCCTATTTGGAGGATCGAACCGGGGAAAATCTCATCAGAGAGCGACCCGCGCGAACCTCTCAAAACAAGAGACGCAAACAGGGGTAGAAAAAGACGCAGATCTTTGCTCTGAAAAATGCCGCATGCAGTGGAATTCTGCTCATCGCTTCTCTGAGGCGTTAAATGACGTGGTCCTTATTTTTTCTTTATGATTCATTAGCTTTTTCTTCGTCTAATCAGAGCTAAAGTGTGAGCGCATTCTCTTCGCCAGCCAGCAAACCTTCGTCGGCTGGACCATCCTTCGGCAGCAGTCAGAAGTCTGCCAGTCCATCCCAGGCACGCATCTCGCTTTTGCTGGCCACATTGACTGCATGCGCAGTGCTGCTGCCGCTGCTTGGCCACAAGGCGCTCGCCGACTGGGATGAAGGCATCTACGCCGAGGTTTCGCGCGAGTTTCTGGGACGCTCCTGGATAGTGCCGCACTGGCATTTCCAGCCCTGGTTCGAGAAGCCGCCACTCGGCCTCTGGCTGACGGCCATCTTTTTCCGGATCTTCGGCGGTGTCCGAATTCTGGGCACGCGCCGGTTCTGCCTTTGCCAGCGTTGGGATCGTCGCGCTGATCCACGGCTGCGCGCTTCGTACTCGGGGAACTCTGGCAGCGTGGATCTCCACGATTGTGCTTCTCAGCTGCTTCGGCTTTCTGCGCGTCGCCCGCATGGGCGAGCTGGATGCCCTGCTGACCCTGGGCTGCGTTGTCGCACTGTGGGGCCTGGCGAAAGTCGCGGACGGAAATCTCAGCGGCTGGTACTGGTTCTGGATCGGCTTTGCTGTCGCCGCCATGACCAAGGGCGCGGCCAGTGTGACGCTGCTACTCACCTTATTGATCATGCTGGTTCGGAACCGCTGGGGCCGGCGCGATCTGGGATCGCCGTTTCTCGCAGGGCTGCTGGTCTTTGCCGGGCTTGTATTGCCGTGGCATCTTTACATGCTGCACGATTTTGGTCGCGCCTTCCTGGACGAATACCTGGGGCTGCATGTGATCACCCGCGCCACCAGCCAGATGGAGGGTCATCAGACTCCGTGGTGGTACTACGCGAAGGTGCTGGCCGCTTATACGTCACCGTGGCTGTTACTTTTTCCGTTTGCGCTCTGGTGGCAGGCACGCCGACGGGAAATGCGCGTATGGCTGGTCTTCGCCCTGGTGGTGCTGGTCTTCTTCTCGGTGATGGCGACGCGGAGCCCGAAGTACATTTTCCCCGCCTATCCCGCGCTTGGCGCTGCTCACCGCAGACTGGCTGGCCGCACATTTTGAACACCGCAGTCGCAGGTTTTTATGGGCGGCAGCCATTGCTGCTCTTGCCGCCTATGGTGTCGCGTCGACCGCAACCAAGTCCCTGCGTCAAAGCCTGACCACCACGCACAGCGCTGCTGGAACTGTCCTGCACGCCGACCGCGAGCCCGAGACGCTCCTGCTCGCCGCACTGCGCTCGCCGCAGGCAGCCGGCATCTCCGGGCCTATTCTCCTCTGGCAGGAGGACACGGTGGCGCAGCTTCCCTCGCTGCTCTTCGCGGTGCGGCGGCCCCTGCAGCAGGTCTATGTAGTGCACTATCCCGACACGCTCAGCCAGGCACGTCGCTATGCGAATCCTCAGCCACTGAAAGACTTTGTCGGACACGGGCGGGCGCTTATTCTGCTCGAGAAGCCGCTTGTCGCAGAGATTCCCGCAAATATGGAGTTTCACCCCGTCGCGGTTGGGAAAACCCTCGAAGCCGGAACCATTCAGTTGTCAGAGAAGTAGTAGCGTTAAACCTTGTTCGCCGCCGGCAGGTCTTTCTTACGCCGGCTGAGGACGAAGCTATTCTCGCGTGTTCGTCTGCCGCTCGACGCATGTTCGATCTTCCGCCAGAAGCCGACGAAGTAGTCGATGGCCGAGATCGTCGACACCGCCGCCATCCAGTAGATGCCGACTGCGGCAATCAGATCGACGGGCATGATGAACCAGCCGAAATGCCACTCGTACCAGCCGTGCGCCAGGATCGCGGCGACGACGGAAACGATCTGAATCACCGTCTTCAGTTTGCCGAGATCGCTTGCCTCAATCGTGAAGCCCTTCTGCGGAGGCGATCGAACGCAGCCCGCTGACCAGGAACTCACGCCCGATGACCAGCACTGCGATCCACGGCTTAACAATGTGCGGGTTGTACTCCACCAGGGCAATGTAGGCGGCAGTGATGAGAAGCTTGTCGGCCAGAGGATCGAGCAGCACGCCCATCGTCGTGATCTGCCCGCGTTTCCGTGCGAGATAGCCGTCAACGCCGTCCGAGATCGAAACCACGATGAAGAACAAGGAGGCGACGATTTCCTGCTCGCCGTGCCAGCCACCGTGGGGAAAATGCGGCGAAAGCATCCAGATGAGCACTGGCACCGCAAAGATGCGGATCATCGTGATGGAGTTCGGCAGGTTCACGATTTTTGCTCGGCGGGCTTGACGGCTCCAAACGTTCGGGCGAGATTCGGAGCTATACCGTCATTATGCACCAGCAGAGGGCGACATCGCTTGGACTGAGCATGCCAGGCGCGCCCGCGAGGGAACGGCTTTCGCGCGCTCCCCCGTGGCAATCATCGCCAGACTCAGGCGTAGATTCCGCGCTGCTTGATGGTGAACGCCACCCGGTCGATGGCCAGCATGTAGGCGGCGATGCGGTTGTTCACGTTGTGCGCTTCGGAATACCGCACCACATCGTCAAAGCTCTCGGAGAGAATGCTGTCCAGTTGCTCGTTGACGATGGATTCCTTCCAGAAATAGCCCTGCCGATCCTGCACCCATTCGAAGTAGGAAGCCGTGACCCCGCCGGCGTTGGCCAGGATATCGGGAATGACAAAGACGCGCTTCTCGGCCAGAATCTCATCGGCGACGGCGGTGGTGGGACCGTTGGCGCCTTCGCAGACAATGCGCGCCTTGATGCGCTCGGCGTTGCGGCTGGTGATGACGTTTTCCGTCGCGGCGGGAATAAGAATCTCGCACTCGGTGGTCAGCAATTCGATGGGATCGAAAAACTCGGCTCCCTTGAATCCGAGGATTGAGCCGTTACGCTGGCGGTACTCGATGAGAGCGCAGACGTCGATGCCATGGGGATTGAACAGGCCGCCCTCGTACTCGGCCACGCCGATGATCTTGTATCCCTTGTCCTGCATCAGCTTGGCGGCGTTGGAGCCGACGTTCCCGAATCCCTGCACGATCACCCGGCAGCCGTCGCGTCGCATGTTCAGGTGCTTGAGAGCCTCGTCGCAAACCACGCTCACGCCGCGGCCGGTCGCTTCGCGCCGGCCGCGCGATCCGCCGATGTTGATCGGCTTGCCGGTTACCACGCTGGTCACTGTCTGGCGCATGTGCATCGAGTAGGTGTCCATGATCCAGGCCATCACCTGCTCGTTGGTGTTCACATCGGGCGCGGGAACATCCTTCTCCGGACCGATGAATTCGATGATCTCGGCGGTATAGCGGCGCGTCATGCGCTCCAGCTCGCCCATCGACATCTTCTTGGGATCGCAGATGACCCCGCCCTTGGCTCCGCCGAAGGGAATGTTGACCACGGCGCATTTCCAGGTCATCCAGCTGGCCAGAGCGCGAACCTCATCGAGGGAAACGTCAGGCGAATAGCGAATGCCGCCCTTGCCCGGACCGCGCGCCTGCGAGTGTTGGACGCGGAAGCCGGTGAACACCTCAATCCGGCCGTCGTCCATCGAAACCGGAAAGTGCACAATAATTTCACGCGAAGGGTAGCGCAATACCCTCCAAATGCCTTCGTCCAGATTAAGTTTGTGTGCCGCGTAGTCGAATCGAGCAGCCTGCGCTTCCCATGGGTTGATTTCCTGCTCGAGAGAGATGGTTGCCATAACGTTCCTTTACTCCTCAGGACCGAATCTTCAGCCTTCGGCATGAATGCCACTTGAATCGTGGCTGCCGGATGATTGACGTTTCAGGTACGCATCCGCCGGTCCCTAATTATTCGGATGCGTCTGCTTCGCAAGTCCTTTAAATACCGCTGTGCGCCAAACGACGCCAGCCCACCCTTTGGACAAAATCCACTTCTGCCCAAACTCACCGAGTATAGGCTTCTAATTTGACGCACGGCAAGGCTTGACAACGCACGAAGGAGTTACCTTGCATGGTCCAAATTGGTCATGCTCAGGCTGGAGTTCCATTTCGGTTTAAGCTCGGCGCAAACGGCCAAACGTGGCCTCAATGCCTCGCCCGTAGTCCCCGGTTTACCATCGAAATTACATGCGAACCGAAGTCCAGCCCCTTCCCGGACGCGCCGAATTTCTGCGCCTTGCGCGCACCCACACCCTTGTGCCGCTTTACCGAACCCTGACCGCGGACGTCGAAACGCCCGTGACCGCCTTTCTCCGCCTGGCCGCCGATGAGCCGGAATGCTTCATGCTCGAGTCGGTCGAAGGCGGCGAAAATGTGGGCCGCTATACCTTTATCGGCATTCAGCCCTACCGCAAGCTGGTGTCGCGCGGCCGCGACATCGAGATTACGGAGAAGAACAAGACCCGCAGGCTGGAAGGGGATATCTTCGCCCTCTGGAAAGAAGCCGTCGCAAGCCATAACACCGGGGGCCACACCCCGGCGCGCGCTCGCCGGCCTGCCACCCTTTACCGCCGGAGCCGTCGGCTTCTTCTCCTACGACGTAGTCCGCCAGATCGAGCGCCTGCCCGAGCAGACCGAGGACGACCTCGGCATGCCCGACGCCTGCCTCATGTTCTTCAACGAGGTCCTTGCCTTCGACCACGTCAAGAAAGAGATCCTGCTCATCGTTACTGCCGATGTTCGCGCGCAGAAACCTCAAGCCGCCTACGAAGACGCGCTTCGCCGGCTCAATCGCCTCGCAAAGAAGCTCTCTCGTCCGCTGCCATCAACCAAGCCAAAGCGCGCTCACGGCAAGCTCAAGATCGAATCGAAGACCAGGAAGAAGGACTTCCTCAAAGCCGTCGAGCGCGCCAAGGAATACATCGCCGCGGGAGACGTCTTTCAGGTTGTGCTTTCGCAGCGCTTTGACGTCGAACCCGGAGTCGATCCCTTCGCCATCTACCGCGCGCTGCGCATCGTGAATCCCTCGCCCTACATGTACTTCCTGCGCTTCGGACTCGGCAAATCACCGGCCACGCACATCGTCGGCTCATCGCCTGAATTGCTGGTTCGCGTCCAGGGCCGCCGTGTCGAGTACCGCCCCATCGCAGGAACGCGCCCGCGCGCAGCGAGCGAAGAGGAAGACCTGCGCATCGAGGCCGAGCTCCTGCACGACGAGAAGGAACGCGCCGAGCACGTCATGCTTGTCGATCTCGGCCGCAACGACGTGGGCCGCGTCAGCGAGTATGGCTGCGTCAAGGTCAAGGAGCTGATGTTTGTCGAGCGCTACTCACACGTCATGCACCTGGTCAGTTCGATCGAGGGCCGGCTGAATCCCGACCTCAGCGCAGTCGACGCCTTCCGCGCATGCTTTCCCGCCGGAACCCTCAGCGGCGCGCCCAAGATCCGCGCCATGGAGATCATCGAAGAGATGGAGCCAACCCGCCGCGGCATCTACGGCGGCAGCGTGCTCTACGCCGACTTCTCCGGCAATCTCACCTCCTGCATCGCCATCCGCACGCTGCTCATGCAGGGCAAGCAGGGACACATCCAGGCCGGAGCTGGCATCGTCGCCGATTCTGTTCCGGAGAGCGAATACGAAGAGAGCGTCAACAAGGCGCGTGCGGTGGTTCGGGCGATTGAAAGGGCGAGGGGCTGAGCGTTCAGGTAGTCACGCTTCGCGCGATTACAGAAAGCCTGCGGCGGACTAAGCGACGTGCGCGATCTTCTGCTTCTGCGCCACTCTCCGCATCCACAGCACAATCCCCGCAGCCGCCAGGCTGGGCACGGTCAACGTCAGCAGGCCGCGCTGGTAGTCGCCGGTCAGGTCCTTGGCGATACCCATCCAATATGGCCCGATGAAGCCGCCGAGCATGCCGAGCGTGTTCATAGCTGCGATCCCCGCGGCCATCGACTTGCCCTTCAGAAAAAGTGGAGGGATCGACAGCAGCGGCCCCTGGAGGGACATATGGGCAATCACCGCAGCGGCCAGCGCCGGAACCGCCAGCCACGCGTTCATCGACACGCCGCCGAAGAGATAACCCGCCGCAATGATCAGGAACGGTATCGCCACGTGCCAGTGCCGTTCGCGCTTGCGGTCCGAGTGCAGCGCGTTCAGGATCATCCCCAGCGCGCCCAGCAGGCCCATAACCGAGATCAGAAATCCCACCTTCGTCGCGCTCCAGCCGGTGAGTCCGATCAGGATTGCCGGCGCGGAAAACGTATAGGCGTAGGTCGCTCCCAGCATGAACAGGAAGACCATTCCGATCTGCAGCACACGCGGATCAAGCAGAGCGCGGCCCACGTTGTGGGTGTGCCCGCCTGCGCACGCATCCACGCGGATCTGCTCCAGAACCCACGCCCGCTCGTCGCCCGTCAGCCACTTCGCGTCCGCCGGACCATCCGGCAGCCCCACCAGAAACATCACACCGAGCAGGATCGCAGGCAATCCCTCAACCAGAAACAGCCACTGCCACCCCGCCAGCCCAAGCCGCCCCTGCAGATTCAGCAATGCACCCGCGATCGCGCCCATCACCACCGAGCTCAGCGGAAGAGACACGTAGAACCGGCTCACGGCGCGCGCCCGCATCTCCGGCGGAAACCACTGCATGAGGTAGAAAACCACGCCGGGAAAGAAGCCCGCCTCCGCCATGCCGAGCAGAAAACGGACCACATAAAACTGTACTGGCGTCTTCACGAACATCATGGCGATGGCCAGCACACCCCAGGTGATCATGATGCGCGAGAGCCAGCGGCGTGCTCCGAAGCGGCATAACAGCAGGTTCGAAGGCACCTCGCATGCCGCATAGCTCAGAAAAAACAGCCCCGCACCCAGTCCGTAGATGGAAGCCGTAAAGTGCAGGTCGCGGTTCATCTGCAGCGACGCGAAGCTGATGTTTACGCGGTCCATGTAGGCGGTGCCGTAGCCGAGCGCGATCAGCGGAATCAGCCGCCACGTCGCCTTGCGCATCGCCGCGCGTCCGATGCCCCCCGCGGCATCCTCCGTCGCGGAGACCGCACCGGGAACCGCTGGCCTCGGAGAGATGGGTTCGACGGCCGACATGGGCCTCCTCTGGGAAACAGAACGGGGGGAGACAGAACTGGCGAGGGATGCCCGAGCATACCACGGGCGTTTCAGCACAACGCATGGAAGGTCCCGGCAGGATGATGGAAACCTAGGTAAGATGGTCTTACCATGCAGACCAAGGTTTCGACTAAAGGCCAGGTAGTGCTTCCGGGACCGCTGCGTCGCAGGCTAGGCATCCGTGCAGGCGATCAGCTCGACATCGATGTCGAGTCGGATCGCATTGTTTTGACTCCCCGCCAAAAGAGAACGCGCCAGGCCAGGATTGTGGATGATCCTGTCACCGGCCTTCCTGTTCTCAGCGCAGGAGGCGAGGCTCCGACATTGCGCAGCAGAGACGTCGAGGAGATTCTCGCGAGCTTTCCATGAAATATCTGCTCGATGTGAATGCACTCGTTGCGCTCGGTCTGGCTCATCACGAATTTCAC
Organism: uncultured Acidobacteriaceae bacterium; assembly: GCA_963725225.1. Classification (GTDB taxonomy): domain Bacteria; phylum Acidobacteriota; class Terriglobia; order Terriglobales; family Acidobacteriaceae; genus Silvibacterium. The sequence goes on along the minus strand of CAVRXY010000001.1, from coordinate 84,044 downwards.
GACCGCATGGCCTCGTGGGTGCAGGCGGAACGGTTCCCAGCCCTGGCAACCTGCTCCATCACCGAGCTCGGCTTTGTCAGGGTTCTGGCGCAGGCACCCGCTTATGGGCTCACGATCGCTCAGGCACGGACGTTGCTGCTTCGAATGAAAACGGCTCCGGCCATGCCGTTTACGTTTATCTCAGACACACACGACATCTCCCATCTTCCTTCCTGGGTCAAGGCTGCAAGGCAGACAACCCATGGCCACCTGGCGCAACTTGCAAGCGCAAATGGGGCAACCCTCGCGACCCTGGACGAAAGAATCCCGGGAGCTTATCTCATTCCTTAGAATCTGGCGGAGCAGACGTGCTCACCGCGCTACAGGCAACATCTGATTGGGTCCGATAGCGCAGTGATCGTTGTTCGTCGGCGTCCATACTGAACCGTCCGAGAAGGTCACCTGTTCCAGCGTGACGGCCTGCAGCAGGCCGGCATGGATTCCGTCGGGCAGGGGCAGATGCCGAAGCTGAGCGAAGGTTTGATCAAGGCTCCTGGTTCCGTCGGCAGTCAGGTGCAGGTTGATCGGCGGGAGATAGCCTAGATCGTAGATGCTCTTCTTCACCAGTAGCTGCGCCGAAAACTCCATCAAACGGATCTCTTTGCCGCTGACATTGTTGAACTCGAGGTCGATACCATTTCCGGTTGGCTCGTGGTCGGTGTTGAGTAGCATCAGATGTGGCGTCATCCAGGCGCTGGTGAGCACTACCGGACAATTCGCCTGATTCACGTGGTCCATCACCTTCTGAAGTTCTTTGTTCGCGGCAGCCTCGGCAAACCCTGTCGCCGCGCGGGACACTGCCTCACTGTCCACAATGCCGACCTGAGGATTCGGACCTGTTGAAGCTGCGGCTTGCGGCGATATGGCCAAACTTTGCGCCATGCCGGTGGATGCAGCGGCGAAAAGCAGAAGAGCAGAGAGTTTCATGCCTCGAACCTCCCGATCTGCGAACCAGCATAGCACCGCCTCTACGGCGTTACACTGGAGTCAGGCAGCCAATGGTCTTCGTACTCGACAACTACGACTCCTTCACCTACAACCTCGTCCAGTACATGGGCGAGATGGGCGCGGAGATGACCATCCGCCGCAACGACGAGCTCAGTGTCGACGAAGTTGAAGCCCTGGCCCCGGAGCGCATCCTGCTCTCGCCCGGCCCCTGCACGCCGCAGGAAGCCGGCATCAGCATCGAACTCGTCCAGCGCTTTGCCGGCAAGGTTCCCATCCTGGGAGTGTGCCTCGGCCACCAGGCCATCGGCGCGGCCTTTGGTGGAGAGGTCGTCCGCGCGCCCAGGCTTATGCACGGTAAGACCAGCGAAGTCGAGCACGACGGCAAGACGGTTTTTACGGGCATCGCCAGTCCCATGACCTGCACCCGTTACCACTCGCTCATCGTCTCGGAGAAGAACCTTCCCGCCGAGCTGGAAGTATCGGCCCGTACTGCCGACGGCACCATCATGGGCCTGCGCCATCGCAATTACCCTGTCGAAGGTGTACAGTTTCATCCCGAGAGCGTGCTCACTGATGATGGCAAACGCCTCATTCGGAATTTTCTGGAGTTGTAAACGGGTGTATTTCCGCGGTTCTCTTGCAGTTGCAGCACTGATCCTCGCACCCCCCGCCTTTGCCCAGCAGCAGCCCATCGCATACGTGCCCACCGAAGGCGTTTCCCTATCCGGATCGCTGGCCGTCGCGAACGGCAAGGCCAGCATCGGCAATGACGGCACCATTACTGCCGGGGACTCGACCGCACATGTCTCGCTGGTCCGTGGCGGCGAGCTGCGCCTCTGCGCCTCGACGAAGGTCCACCTGTCGAAGGAGACGTCAGCCAGCACCGCAAACGACCCGGCTGCCGACTCCGCCCTGATGATCGCCCTCGACCGCGGAGCCGTCGAGGCCACCTACACTCCCGGCAAGTATTCTGACGTGCTTCTCACGCCCGACCTGCGGATTCTCATTTCCGGACCCGGACAGGCCGATCTGAAGATTCGCACCAACCAGAAAGGCGACACCTGCGTTGACAACCACGGAGCCAACGCTCCGTATGTGACCGTGACCAGCCAGTTCGAAGGCGGCCTTTACCGCGTGCAGCCCAATCAGCGGGTGATGTTCGAGCATGGCAGCCTGCAGCAGGTCGTCGACAACGAGTCTGAGCCGTGCGGATGCCCGGCACCTCCGCCGCCCCCGGTTGCGGTCGCAAGCACCACCCCCGGGATTCTGCTGAACGGCAGCCGCACACCTGAGCCGAAGCCTGCGGAGCCCGTAGCGAAACCAGTGCTACCGGTGCCGAAACCGGCGCATCTCGACACGAAACCTGCGGAATCGGCGGCGACCATACCCCTGGGCGGCCCGTCCTCCACCCCGGCCGATACGGAATTTCCGCTGGCGGAGAGCGAAGGCCTGAAGCCCCCGCCAGCTCCTCCGACTCAGCCAGCCGTGCCTCCAGGAACACCGCACGTCCAGGTTGATGTTCCGATCACCTACGACGCGAAGGCGACACCGAATCCGACGGCTCCTGGCGCAGCCGGTCCGCCTCCGCCGGGAGGATGTACAAGCACGGCGAGCCCAGGGTGTCCAAACGTTCAGATCAGCGCCCCCACTGCCTCGCTAGATACACAAACGCAGCCCATTCAAACTCAAATCACAGCCACGCCCGTAGCTGCCGTTCAGCCCCCGAAGCAAAAGACCGAGGGGGGCGGATTCTTTCACAGCATCGGCCGGTTCTTCTCCCGTCTTTTCGGGGGACGTTGAGGGCGCCTGCCGCTCCGGGCGAGGCCCGTTCCCTGCTAAAATTCAAGAGGTTGAGGTATTTTGCGCAGCCCCTGTACTGCGCAGATGTCGAACGACAGATCCGTTGCAAAATTCCCAGTCAACCGATTTAAGGAGCTAGCTTTTATGGCGATTCCCGCCACACAAATGCGTCCGGGCATGATCATCAAGCACAACAACGAGCTCCACGCCGTCTTCTCGGTCGAGCACCGCACACCCGGCAACCTGCGCGCCTTCATCCAGGCCAAGCTGCGCAACCTCCGCACCGGAGCCATGTTCGAGCACCGCTTCCGCTCGCCCGATCCCATCGAGCGCGTAGTCGTCGACGAAATCCCGATGGAGTTTCTCTATAACGACGGCGACGACTACTACTTCATGAACACCGAGAACTACGAGCAGACCCACCTCAAGCACGACACCCTGGGCGACGCCGTCGAGTACCTCACCGCCAACCTGCAGATCACGGTGTCGTTCTTCGATGGAGTGCCTGTCGGCATCGAACTGCCGCAGACCGTCGAGCTCACCGTGATCGAAACCGAGCCCGGGCTGAAGTCGGCGACTGCTTCGTCGGTCACCAAGCCGGCCAAGCTCGAAACCGGCCTCATCGTGCAGGTGCCGCCCTTCATCAACGAGGGCGAAAAGATCCGCGTGGACACCGCCGAAGGAGCATACCTCAGCCGCGCATAAGCTTCGCAAGTGGCACAGCAGACCTGTGCCGCTTGCCGTCATCCCGGCTCTTCTGCAAAACTAACCCCGCATCGTAGTCTGCCAAACATGGTCCGCCACTATCTCATCAAAGGACGCGTACAGGGCGTCGGCTTCCGCTGGTATGTTCATCGCGAGGCGGCAACGCTGGGCCTGAGGGGCTGGGTGCGCAACACCGACGACGGCCATGTTGAAGTTGTTGCCGCGGGCGATCCTGAAGTGCTGGCCGAGTTGCAGAGCGCCTTGCAAAAGGGATCGCGCGGGAGCCGGGTAGATGCCGTCGTTGAACACGAACTCGCCGAGAGCGAGGCTGTATCGCTCGGATCATTCGAGATAGAAGGAGCCTGGTAAGGCCTCCGTCGCCAAAGCTACGTCACAAGGAGTTCCACATTGTCCACGAAACTCATCCAGCACAAGCCGATCAACTGTGACCCGTTGAAGGAACTCGTCCGCACCGTTCCCGACTTCCCCAAGCCCGGTATTCTCTTCTACGACATCACCACGCTGTTGAGGGACAAGAAGGGATTCGCCGAACTCATCGACGCGCTGGCTGCGCACTACATCGGAAGGGATGTGGACCTGGTGCTGGGGATCGAGGCGCGCGGGTTCATCTTCGGCCCGGCGCTCGCCTATCGTCTAAATGCTGGCTTCGTTCCCGTCCGCAAGCCGCGTAAATTGCCGGCTCCGACGGCCCGCGTTACCTATGACCTGGAGTATGGGTCGGACTCGCTCGAAATTCACCTGGACGCCATCGAGCCGGGTCAGAACGTTGTCCTGGTAGACGACCTGCTGGCGACGGGCGGGACGATGGAGGCGACCGTAAAGCTTGTGCAACAGCTGGGGGGACACATTGCGGGCCTCGCCTTTGCCGTTGAGCTTGACTTTCTCAAGGGCCGCGAAAAGTTTGCCGACTACGATGTCTTCAGCCTTCTCCATTATCACGAGTGAACCCTCCGACGGATGGGCGCCGCACAAGCATCGCGGCGCCGCACACCGCTGTCCCTGCTACGCGTGGCCGGTGTCTAAACCGTCGACGACCTTCCGCGAAGAAAGTGAAAGATGATCGAGATCACCGCAAACAACAGCAGCAGGTGAATGAGAAAGCCTGCGGTGTGAAAGACAACAAAGCCGCCGATCCACGCAAGAAACAGCACCAGCGCAATAATGAGAAACATAGGAACCTCTTTCGTCGCCGGATATGTGCTATCCATCCGGATGCATTTGGGATGACGGCGCCCGGTCAGGGTTTGCTCGCCGCCTGAAGATTTTGTGCGGACACGAAAGAACTTCGCGCCCGCACAGGCTCGGCTGCTATGCAGCCTTCGCCTCAACGTTGATCCTTCTGGCAACCTGGGTGAGCTTGGTGTCCGCCGCTTTCTCTTCTTCCAGCGTCTCGCTCAACAGGCGTACCGCCTCTTTTTCGCCGAGCAGCTCGGCATACGTCCGCGCCGAGCCATAACCTGCGATCTCGTAGTGCTCTACCCGCTGCGCAGCCGAAATGATGCCCGCATCCAGCACATCCGCATCGCCTTTTTCGCCTGCCCGCTCATCGCCTTCCTTGAGCAGACCCTTCATTCCTTCGCAGGTCTTGCCTTTGGGGCTCTCGTCCAATCCCTCAAAGATCTGCTCCAGACGTGTTACGTGGTTCCGGGTTTCTTCCAGGTGGCTTTCGAAGGCCTGCCGCAAGGCGGAATTAGTGGCAGTCTCGACCAGCTTGGGAAGAGCCTTGGTGATCTGCGTCTCCGCCGAGTACAGATCCTTCAGTTCTTCGATGTATAACGCGCGCAGTGTTTCCATCTTCATCAGAGTGCTCCCTTGGGTTTTGAGAAGTAAGTCGAACACTAGTGGGATGCGCACGGATGATTCCGCGCAAAGGGGATCAGGATTTCGGTGCGACTAGGCGCGGAGAAATGCGCGACAAACAAGAGGCCGCTTTGATACAGCGGCCCGGCCGGCGGTTGCCTGCGTCAGATTTTCATTGCGAAACCGGCAGGTCCTCTTCAATTCGCAGCTTTTCCTGCGGTTTCAGATAGCCCTTTCGCCGGAACCAGTCTTCCATCGCAATTTGTAACTGCGGCAGTGGCACACGGAAGCCCGCCTCCAGCAGCGCCATCGCCGGCGGGCAGTGTGTCGTCAAAGACGGCGTCGTTGGTGAAGTTGCGCATGGCGAAGTTGTCGATCCACGCGATCGGACACGGGTGCGTTCCGGCCCTGACTATCCACGCGATCGACTCGAAGTTTGCGTAGGAACATCGCTGCTTTAGTGAGCTACTTGCGCGGCTTCGGGCCAGCCGCGCGCACATTTTCCGGCGCATCGAATTTGCGGAAGTTTTCTTCGAACTTCGTCGCCAGCAAGCGCGCCTGTTTGTCGTATGCCTCTTTGTCCGCCCACGCGTTGCGCGGATGCAGAAGCTCGCCGGGCACGTCCGGACAGCTGGTCGGGATGCTCAGCCCAAAGGCATCCTCAGTTACGTATTCGGCCTTCGCCAGCCGTCCATCGAGCGCCGCGTGCACCATCGCGCGCGTGTGCCTCAGGCTCATGCGTTGCCCCACGCCGAACGCGCCGCCCGTCCATCCCGTGTTCACCAGCCAGCATTGCGCGTCATGCTGGCGCAGCCGGCGGCCCAGCATCTCCGCATATACCTTGGGAGCCAGCGGCAGGAACGGCGACCCGAAGCACGCCGAGAACTCGGGCACCGGCTCACTGCCCAGCCCCGCTTCCGTCCCGGCGAGCTTCGCCGTGTATCCGGAGAGGAAGTGATACATCGCCTGCTCCGGCGAGAGCTTCGCAATTGGGGGCAGCACGCCGAATGCGTCCGCCGCGAGGAACAGCACATTCTTTGGGTGGCCGCCTACGCCCGGAATCACCGCATTCGCGATGAAATCGATCGGATACGCCGCGCGCGTGTTCTCCGTGTAGCGGATGTCGCTGTAATCGGGCTCGCCGGTGCGCGGGTCGATCACCACGTTTTCGAGCACCGAGCCGAAGCGGATGGCGTGATAAATCTGCGGTTCCTTTTCTTCGGAGAGATCGACACACTTCGCGTAGCATCCGCCCTCGAAGTTGAACACTCCGTTCGGGCTCCATCCATGCTCATCGTCGCCGATCAGACGCCGCAGCGGATCGGCCGAGAGCGTGGTCTTCCCTGTTCCGGACAGCCCGAAAAATAACGCCGTCTGCCCCTTCTCCCCGATGTTCGCCGAGCAATGCATCGGAAAGACGTCGCGCCCGGGCAGCAGGTAATTCATCACGCCGAAGATCGACTTCTTCATCTCGCCCGCGTATTTTGTGCCGCCGATCAGGATCACCTTGCGCGTGAAATCCGCGAGGATAAACGTCCCCGACCGCGTTCCGTCCCGCTCAGGGACAGCTTCGAACTCCGGCGCCGCGATGACGGTGAACTCCGCGACGTGATGGGCAAGCTCCGCCAGCTCCGGCCGTACAAATAGCTGCTTCACAAACAGGGCATGCCAGGCATATTCGCAGATGATCTGGATGGGCAGGCGGTAATCCCGCTCCGCGCCGGCGTAGAGATCCATGACATAGAGATCGCGCTCCGCCATGTGCTGGACCACGCGATCGAGCAGCGATCTGAAATTTATCCGGCGGAAACGGCTGGTTGACCTTGCCCCAATCGACACGATCTTTGGTCTCCGCGTCCTCGACGGTGAACTTGTCCCGCGGCGAACGCCCGGTGCGAGACCCGGTGAGCGCCACCAACGCGCCATTCGCCGCCAGGCTGGCCTCGCCGCGTGCAATCGCGGCCTCGATCAGCTGCGGTGTCGAAAGATTGCGGTGGACGTGCGGGCCCTCCGTCAGCTTTTTCAGATCGCGGGTGACGGTTGCTGCTCCCATCAAATGCTCCTTCTCGTTCAGGCAAACCGTCTATTGTGCCATTCGAGATCAGGGGATGGCAAAGACTTCAGTGCGGCTCTCGCAGGGCTCAGGGCAACGGCTGTGCGTCGTCCAGAGGAATCAGCGGCGGCAGATTGCTGGTGTGGCCCGCCTCGCGCAGCACGTGATCGAGATGATCGAGCACCTCTTCGACGCTCATTGTGTACATCTCGCGGCCGTTGTCATAGCCGGACTCTATGATCTGCTTGATGTAACGTCCCGCAATCTGAGCGGCAAGCGCATCGGTGATGACGTTGCCAGTGCGCTTTTTCTGCTCCACCCATGCATGGCAGGGCATAGCGATCCACACCGGACGGCCGCTGACGTCAAACCGGATATCGACAGCGTCAGCGTGGCGCGTCGCAATGGCGACGATGTTCCCGATCCAGCGGCAGTGCAGATCCGCACCGGTCCAGCGATCCTTCACCTGAAAGTCTTCGTACATGGCAACCTCAAGCCTAATCGCCCGCTGTCGTGGCATCAAGTGGAGAACTGCGGGAAATGTCACTACCCGCAAAACAAGAAATCGCATTTTTCAACGAAACCTTCACCGACCATCTGCCGTCCAAGCTGTTTGAACTTATTGCAAAGGAGTAAACATCGTGGCCCTCACACCTCAATCCACCCGGCGCTATCAGGAAAAACTGCTTGCGCATAAGCAGCTCCTGGAGCAGGCCATGTCGACGGCCGTCGAGCAAGGCCGCGAAACCGTAAGCGACGACACGCAGGATGTCGCGGACCAGGCGGTTCTTTCGTATCAGAAGGAGTTTCTTTTCAGCCAGGGCACGACCGGCCACCAGCAGCTTCGGATGGTGCAGCAGGCCCTGAAGCGCCTCAAGGAAGACAGCTTCGGCGAGTGCATCCACTGCAGCACGGAAATCGGCGCCAAGCGCCTGGAAGCGCTGCCGTGGACACCATACTGCATCGACTGCCAGGAAAAGATCGAAAACGGCGAAATCGAGGACCCGGTTCGCGCCGCTTGAGGCGCTGTTCGGGTTGCTGTTGATGCTTCGCGCTGGCGGCCAGTGGCGCCCTGCCTTGCCGCCTACCGCGCACCGGGCTTTGACCCCGCCCTCCGCCCACTGGTAAACTTAAGTGATCTCAAGAGCAGACAGCCCATCTACCCGTGCCTGCCTGCCTGAGCCTGTTGATCAGGCCAGTTCCCCTCCAGAAGGATCTGAAGGACCTCCAAATTGGATACACAGACACGTCGCGCGTTAAAGCAGGACCGCTTTGTTGAAGCTACGGCCTCCGGCCTCGGCTGGATGCAGCTCCACCGCACCAATGTCATCAGGATCGCCATTGCGACAGTTGTTGTATTGGCGCTGATCGTCGCCGGCGTCCTGGTCTACAATTCGCGTTCGGCCAGCGCAGAAGTCGCCTTCGGCCAGGCCATGGACATCTACAACACGCCGCTGTTCCAGCCCGGCCAGCCGGTCGCGCCCGGCCAGCCGACCTACAAGACCGCCGCAGAACGCGCCAAGGCTGCCAACCCGCTTTTTGTTAATGTCGCCAACCGCTATGGGTGGTTCAAGGTGGGCGCCAACGCGCAGTATTTCGCCGGGCTCACTTATCTCGACATGGGTCAGACCGGGCCGGCTGAAGCCACCCTGCAGAAGGCTGCCGGGTCTCACGACAGCGCTCTCGCGGCTCTGGCCAAGATGGCTCTCGCCGGGCTCTATCGCCAGACGGGCCGTACCGGCCAGGCCGTCGATCTCTACCAGCAGCTCATCAAGAACCCGACCAACACCGTTCCCGCCTCTGCCGCCAAGCTCGAGCTGGCGCAGCTCTACGAGGCGACGAATCCTGCCGAGGCCAAGAAGCTTTACGCAGAGATCAAGGATCAGGACAAGACCACCGCTGCCGGCCAGATTGCCACCCAGAAGCTCAACGGCGGAAAGCAACCTCTGCAGTAGCGTAGCCGCCACTTACCGGCCCGCTCGGCGTCTGCTGGGCGGGCCTTTCCATTTGCTCCAATCCACGTCTACTGTTCCCGCGCGGCCGACAGGGCAGCCCACCAGATAACGGACTGAAACCAGGCCCCGGCGCTCTTCGCCGATCTCCCAGCCGTAATTCTCGTCGGTCAGGCCTCCGACCAGCTCCCGCATATCCGCCCGTCGAGTACGACCGCAGGCACGAGAGCAGCCCGTCCAGCCACACCGTAAAGGGGATCACCGGCAGGCAGTAAGTCCAGAAGATCCGCCCCCACCGGAAGGGCCGGATGCGCGGCGCAAGCCGTAAGGCCAGCAGGGGCACAACGAACACCGCCGCGAGGGTCCGGCAATCGCATTTAGCCGCCTCAAAGACCGCGATGCCCTGCCGCTGATCGAAGGCGTCCTTCAGGATGGCCCTCGCGTCCGCCGGGCCGAAGTGGTGAAAGGTTGAGAACATGGTGCGGAAACCGGCGAGCTCCGGCGGAATGCGCATCGCGTCCACCGGCTCGGGATAAAAACCGACCACTCTTCCGGTCGCCTCCTGAATCTGCTGAAAAGCGCGTTGATTCGGGTACTTATCCGTTAGAAGGACCGCCGGTGCGCTGCCATCTTCTCCCGCCAGATGGCGCGAAAAACGCAGCCAAGGACCGCCTCCTCCTGAGCAGAGATCCACCACCCGCGTTGCCCCCGATTCGTCCAACGCACGCCTGAGGCGCGCCGCAACCGGTCCATAAAAGTCCTGCGCGTTCCACATCGCCTCCAGCGCTTCCGTCACCAGATCGCGCAGGAATCCCGGGAACCATGGGTGGTCGTGAATCTCAAACCACGCTTTTCTCTGCATCAGACTGCCACCGCGTCTCGGCTCACCGGATTCTATCTGAGTTGCATCTCTTTGATGTCTCTTCCGCCAGACTGTTTTTCATGAGCGCAAACGCGGTATCCTCCGTCCTTAGAGCAGGGAGTTAGGATGAGCACATTTCCCGGACAGCTCACCGGCTGGATGGCTCCGGCTCTGAAATCTGAGATGGCGCCGGCAACCAATGCAAGGGTGGCGCCGGCGAAGACTTTGGATTCGAGCGAAACGATCACCGCCCTCGTCACGGAGTACTCGGCGACTCTCTATCGGGTTGCCTATTCTGTGATGCGCAACGCCGCCGAGGCGGAGGATGCCGTGCAGGAGGCATTTCTGCGCGTGCTGAAGCATCGCGACAAGCTCGAAGACATCCGCGATCACCGGGTCTGGCTCATTCGCATCACCTGGAACGTCGTGCTCGACAGGAAACGGCGCGGCAAAACCCGTCCGGAAAACGATGACATCGCCGACTTCGCCCGCGTGCTGCCCTCAAACGATCGTCGCGCCGACGAGTCGCTGATCTCCTCGCAGGAGCATAACCGGATCCTCGACCTCGTCGACCGCCTGCCTGCGAAAGAACGCCAGGCGCTGCTGCTCTCCGCCGTCGAAGAGCTGTCCACGGTGCAGATTGCAGCGGTACTCGGCACAACCGAATCCTCCATTCGCTCGCGCATCTTTCGCGCGCGCCGAGAACTCTCCGCATTGCTGGAGAAGGAAGGAGTGTCGCGATGAACTCACACGTCGCACACACCAGCCAGAATCACGACCGCCGCATCAACGAAGCCCTTCGGCGACTCGGCTCTGCAACACCGCCCCCGGGCATCGAAGATCGCATCAAGACCCGTCTCGCGCAGGCGCAGAGCGCTCAGTCCGCACCGGCGCATGGCCGCCGTTTCTTCGTAATCCCCCGCTTCGCTTTCGGAGCGGCCGCGGCCGCGATCGCATGCGCAGCCATCGTTGCCGGCAGCGTCAGCCACTCGCACAGAATTCAGCCTGTTCTGCCCGGCTTCGTCGGCCCGTCGTCGTCCGGGGCCGTGGGGTCCGCCGGCGCAGCGCGTCCCGCGAATCATCCCATCGAGCCGTCCCCGGCAGGACGCCCGCGCTCTGTCCGTCGCCTCCCGGCAGGCCGCGCCGTCATCTCTCCGCAATCGCAAAAGCCGGCCGGAGTGGCCGTCCCCAAGAGCCCTTCGCCGGCGCAGTGAACTACAACCTAGTCGGCGGCGATTGCTTCTACGATCATGTGCAGCACTGCCAGCACCACCGCGCCAATGAATGCTGCTCCAAAGCTCGCTACATTAAAGCCCGGAACAATGGCGCTCGCCACCTCCAGCATGATCGCGTTGATCACCAGGAAGAACAGGCCAAGGGTGAGAATTCCGAGCGGGAGGGTGATGAGCTTGAGCAGCAATCCAATCGTCGCGTTCAGCAGTCCAATTACCAGCACCGCGATCAGGGCAGCGGGAAAATTGCGCACATGAAAACCGGGAACGAAATACGCAACCAGCAGCAATGCGCCTGCCTGCAGAAACCACCGCAGCAAAAGTCGAAGCATCTGACAACCTCGTTTGTTTGAAGCCGGCCTGCGTCCGCGCATCTCTCGCGAACGCAGGAACCGCCGCAGTCGTACCAGCGTATCACTCGGTGGGGATATTTCTGCGTATGCGACTTCTCGCCGTCTCCCTGATTCTTGCCGCCGCGACGCTCGCCTGCTCGGGACAAAGTGCCTCTGCGCATCAAGCCCCCATCCCCGACGTTCCTACATTGATGAAGCAGGTCCAGGACCACCAGCGCAAGCTCGACCAGACGCGTGAGAACTACACCTATCGCGAGATCGTGGTCACCCACGAGCTCGACAAGAACGGAAATGTGAAGAAAACGGAGAGCCAGGAGAGTGAAGTTTTCTTCGTGAACACCCATGAAATTGATCGCAAGGTGAAGAAGAACGGCAAGGATCTCTCTCCTGACGAGCAGAAAAAAGAGCAGGAACGGGTGATGAAAGAGGTCGACAAGGCACAGAAGACGCCGCCCGGAAAAACGATGGATAAAAACGACGTGAGCATCAGCCGGCTTCTCGCCATCATGAAGGTTTCCAACCCGCGCCGCGAGATGCTCGAGGGTCGCAGCACTTTAGCCTTCGACTTTGTCGGCGATCCCCATGCACAAACCCACGGCATGGCAGAAGACGCCTCCAAGAAGCTGGCAGGAACACTCTGGGTCGATGAGCAGGATCGCGAAGTCCGCCGCATGATCGCCCGCTTCGACGACAACTTCCATCTGGGCTTTGGTCTGTTCTCTGTCGGCAAAGGCAGCAACTTCACGTTCGATCAGAGGCTGGTGAACAACGAACTGTGGCTGCCGACCAGCGGCCAGGCTCACATCGTCGCACATGCCATTGGAATCATCGGCTTTCGTGCCGACATCAGCGTGACCGACGATCAGTACGAGGTCTTTCATGCCGAAGCCCAGCAGCAGCCGGGCGCCAAGCCCGCCGCATCTCAGCCCTGACCAAAGGTCCGCCGCGCCATCTCGCTGAACTCTCTTGCAATCGGCCGCACCTCATTCACCCTGCACGCCAACTCCAGACTGCGTAAGCTCCGCCTGCGGGCGCAGCTTGCGGCACACCGTGTCGGGCACGCTCAGCTGCTTCACGCACGCCGGCGCAATGGTCACGCCCAGCCCGGCCCCCACCAGGCTCATGATGGTCAGCCACTGCGGAGCCTCCTGCACCACGCGCGGCGTAAAACCGTGCGCCTCGCACACGTCCACAGTCTTCTTCCACGCCACGCTGCCATAGGAGCGCGCAAACAGGACGAAGGGCTCATGCTGCAGGCTTTTCACCGCGACTGTCTTTTGCCCGGCCAGAGGATGTTTGCGCGGAAGCACCACCACGAACGGCTCCGCCAGCAGCGTCTCCACCTTCAGGCCGTCGACGGGCTCCGGCATCGCGCATGAACCCCACATCGAGCGTGCCGTTCAGCAATGCGTCTATCAAGCCCGGCCGTGTACAGCTCGCGCAGTTGCAGGTCCACCTGCGGAAAGCGCCTGCGGTAGCGTCCCAGCATCCTGGGCAGCGCCGTGAGCATGGCCGACCCAACGAAGCCCACCGTGAGAGTGCCCGCCTCGCCGCGCCCGATCTTCTTCACTGCTGAAACATCGGCTTCCATCTTGCGAAGCGTGTGCCGCGCCCGCTCCAGCAATTCTTCTCCCGCGGCGGTCAGCCGGACTTCGCGCGATGTGCGCAGAAAGAGCGCGTGGCCCAGCATTTCTTCGAGCCTGCGAATCTGCTGCGACAGCGGAGGTTGTGCGATGTGCAGTCGAAGAGCGGCGCGGCCGAAATGCAGTTCTTCGGCTACCGCGATGAAATAACGGAGATGCCGGACCTCGATCTCGTCCATATCAGGATCATATCAATCCAGATAAACAAGATATTGGACGTATGAAATGGAGCGGAATACATTTGCTTTATGGCAGTCGATACTGAAGCGATTCCCCTAACCAGCCGGCCGGTGCTGCGCAGGTTTCAGCCCGGCGATGAGAAGCCCTTCAAAGAATTGAACGAGGCGTGGATCAGCCGCGACTTTACCCTTGAGCCCGGCGATCACGAAGTCCTCGACGATCCGCAGGGCAAGATTCTGTCTAAAGGCGGACAGATATGCGTGGCGGAACTCGATGGCGAAGTGGTCGGCTGCTGCGCGCTTGTCCCGATGAAGCCGGGTGAGTTCGAGCTGGCCAAGATGACTGTGTCGGAAAGGGCGCGCGGCCAGGGCGTCGGTCGCAGGCTGCTCGTCTTCGCCATCGCGCTCGCCCGTGTCCTGCATGCCCACAGGCTTTACCTCGAGTCGAACACCAAGGCCGCCAGCGCCATTCACCTCTATGAAGAGGTTGGCTTCCGCCACATGGCTGCGCCGGAACACGCATCGAAGTATGCGCGCGCCAACGTCTTCATGGAGATGTTTCTCTAGACAATTTTCTCTAGGCAATACAGAGGCCGCTCCGCGAACAACCGGTGCGGCCTTTATAGACGGGATATCGTCCCGGCATTTATTGAGGCGGCGCCTGAGGAGCCTCTCCACCCTGCATGCGTTCGTGCATGTGTTCCTGCATCTTCGCCTGCATCGCCTCGTACTTCTGCTTCTGCGTGTCGTTCAGGACGGCTTCGATTTTGCTCCTGGTGTCGGTGTGAATCGCCATCATCTTGCTGTGACGATCCTGCTGGGAAAGCGACTGATCCTGATGAAGCTGCATAGCCTGTTGCTGCTGGCTTTCCAGAAGCGGCTTGATCTGCGCCTGCTGGTCGGCAGTCAGGTCCAGTTGCCTGGTAAGGTGTTTCAGTTGCTCATCGGGATTCATCATCCCGCGATGCCCATAGCCCTGCCCCTGCTGCGGCGCGGGTGGCGCTGCGTTATCTTGAGCAAGAGCGGCGCCGCCAGCCACTGATAACAGGCCGGCAAGCGCGAGAGTACAGAGTTTGTTTCGCATAACGTGTTGTTCCTCCAACACTCATAGAAACCCCGCCGGAAGAGTCCGGTTGCGGGTTGTTTCATGCAACTAGACGCGAAAGCCTCGCCGCGGGACGGCACCCTGCACGCTTTTCTTGTGAATTTATTACCGCGGAACGTCCTTGGGAGGCATATCGACCAGATTTGACCGCAGCCCGCACGCCAGCAGCCCGTCCTTATGTTCCTGTGGCGGTGGCAAATAGGCATAGGCGAAGACCGCCTTGTATTCGTGCTCGCCCGGATAGTTACAGCGCGCACAGCCCGGCTTATAGGCAAGAGCGGGAATCTGGCGCTCGCCCGCCGTCCACTCGTAGTGTCCGTGTGCCGGAACCGTGATGTACTTCGGATCCGCCGGGGCCTTGCTCGGCTGATAGGCGAAGACCGCGCCCTTCTCGTTGATCGCGTCCACGTAGCTGCCGCCGGCTCCGCTCGAAGCGCGCCACAGCCAGCGATTTCCGACCCGCGCATACCAGTGCGCGCTCGAAGGAACCGGCTCGATCAACGTGATCGGCTTCGCCGTTCCGTTGTCGATGCGGAAGAGAAATCCCGGCCCCGCGCCCCGTTCGGTCTCCACCAGATAGCTGGCCGTGAATTCGATCTGCCGCGAACATAGCGGCATGGTAGGGCCAGGCTGGTGAGGCGGCGCCGTGAGGCCCATCGATAACAAGGAGAAGGGAAGCAGAAAACAAAGGGTTGATCGCAGAATTCTGGTCATGAAGGAGTGGAGGTATGTGTGCTCTGTCTTCAGACTAGCGCAAATTCAATATTTGGGGCGGCGCGGCCGCTGCTTCGCCGAAACCGATTTGATGATCAGCCGCCGCGGCTGCCCGGCTATCGATTGGGTGCGGTGAGAGTTCCAGCGCCTGCGCCATCAAGTCCTGCACCACCGGGTCATCGAGAAGCGCAGCATTCTCGAGCACGATGTGGCGCACCACTTTGCCACTGCCCTTGAGATAGCATTCCGGATCGCGCAGCTTCGTGCCGTTCATCAGGAAGAACAGGCTCACCCAGCGCGGGTAGAGCGCGATCGAGAAGATCGCATCCGATCGCGCGCTCGGTCGGCGCAAATCCGATCGCCAGGGCGTTGTAATTGTCATAGACCAGCTCGATTGCTCCCGGCAGCCGCTGCCGCATTTTTCGCAGCGCCTGCCGCGCCGTGTCCTCGATGTCGGGCATGAACTTCGCCAGAAACCCATCGAGCTGCGCCTCCGCAGGCTCAGCCTTCTTTGGCTTCGCAGATTTTGCGGAGGTGGGTCGTTTCTCTGCCGGCTGCTTCTTCCCTGGCATAGCCGCCGATGATACCAAATCGATCGGGCTCTTTAACCCAAATCCCGCCGTTTTCAAGACATTTTGATACGCGGCGTTCGCAGCCCGGACGTATACTTCCGGCCATGGCAAACATCGATCAACACGCGCCCGGCAGCTTTTCCTGGATTGAGCTCGCCACCAGCGATCAGGCAGCGGCAAAGTCTTTTTATTCGTCCCTCTTCGGCTGGGAAATTTTCGACGTACCGATGGGACCAGATCAGATCTATACGCTGTTTCAGCTTGGAGGCCGGGACACCGCCGCCGCATATCAGCTCGATGCCGAGCAAAAGACACGGGGCGTGCCGACGCATTGGATTATCTACATCGCAGTCGCCAGTGCCGACGAAACCGCCGAGCGCGTGGCCGGTCTGGGCGGAACCGTCCTGGCGCCGCCCTTTGATGTCGCCGAACACGGGCGCATGGCCATCATCCAGGACCCCACCGGAGCATCCTTCTCGATCTGGCAACCGAAGCAGCATACTGGCATACAGGTTGCCGGGGTCGATGGCACTCTCTGCTGGGCCGATCTCAACTCGCCTGACCGGGACAAGGCTGTCCCCTTCTACAGCGCGCTGTTCGGCTGGCAGTTCCTTCCCGGCAAGGACGGAGACACAAACGGCTATCTGCACATCAAGAACGGCGAGGAGTTTATCGGCGGCGCAACACCTTCGAATTTCCTGCCGCCCGGAGCTCCTGCCCATTGGCTGGCTTATTTCCTGGTATCGGATTGCGACGCGTCGACAGAGAAGGCGAAGTCGCTGGGCGCCAGCGTGTGGGTTCCACCTAGCGACATCGAAGGAGCAGGACGATTCTCAGTTCTGAGTGATCCTCAGGGCGCCGCCTTTGCGTTGTTCAAGTCCTCACGCTGAGGCATTTCTTCCCGGTATTCACGATCGAGGATCGACCTCAGCCGCTGAGTGGATGGGAGAGAGCTGAGTCTGGAAGGGCCGAAGTTATAGCGAAAAGATTAGTCCGAAAAGCACTTATGAGTTGATTCGGCCGTCGACACGATAACCTACTCTACGATGCGCGACCCGTCGAGAATGAGAGTGGTTCCCCAGCCTGCGATGGTTGCATTGTCCTTCAGCTTGCGAGCTTCATCGATGGATTCGCAAGCTCCGATAAAATGCCCCTTGGAGTTCCAGAGAGGGTCAGTCGTTTCGGGATATCCCCAAACTTCATATCTCTTTTCGTTCATGATTTCTCTTCTCAGCTTACATAGTCCCGAGAAAGGGCCTCACTGGTGGGAAGCGGCGGTGGCCGAATAGACATCGCAGGCGATGTCAGACTTTTCTCCCTGCTGAACATCGGAGATTTGGATGACGTGATACATTCTTCCTTTCCCTTCGAGTCCGAGCGATCTCCTTTCTACGGGCGAAAGACGTAGGAGAGAATAGGACGGAGCGACATATTCATCATGCGCCCAGTAGATCTTGCCCACTTCCGGGGCTACGTAGGGACATGCCAGGACATAGTTGACTTGAGGACCTGGATTTGCTGTAGGCGGAATGTTAGTTGAATATGCGACAACCCGGTACGCTTCTATACCTCGTGGAGCATGGATGCCGGTATCAGCCTCGAGACTCTGGGTTTTGACGATATGTATCTCAATATCCGATCTGAGAAAAAGGCCCTTTTCTCCGGGCTCTTTCTTGGATCCGCCGATAGCGTAAGGAGTAAGTAGGCAGAAATACAGCAAAATCAATGCTGAAAAAGCCTTCATATAGGCAACCTTGAACGTGTAACAGTATACCGTTCAAACGCAAAAAGCCCACTCCGAAGAGTGGGCTTTTCTTTAGAAATATATTGCCGGCGATCACCTAATCTCCCACACACTTACGCGTGCAGTACCATCGGCCCAGCGAGTCTTAACTTCCGTGTTCGGGATGGGAACGGGTGGGACCCTCGCGGTATGGTCACCGGCAAACTTGAGGCGCTTACAACTTCGACTACGCCAAAACTTTGGGGGCGCTTGGCGGGCTGTTTCTCCCGCAGCCAAATCCCGTCAACGGATGGTTTATCCCGGACAGAAAGCGGCAAACTGGCGCCATCCAGCTTAATATTTCACAACGAAATCGATTGGGTACATTACAGGGCTTGTTGAATGTGTCTGGCAGAATAACTGCGCAGAATTAATTCTATGGACAAGCCGAACGGGCGATTAGTACTGGTAAGCTACACGCATTACTGCGCTTCCACCTCCAGCCTATCAACCAGGTGGTCTTCCTGGGCCCTTCAGGGAGATCTCATCTTGGGGCGTGCTTCCCGCTTATATGCATTCAGCGGTTATCACAACCGAACTTCGCTACCCAGCCGTGCCATTGGCATGACAACTGGAACACAAGAGGTTCGTCCATCCCGGTCCTCTCGTACTAAGGACAGCCCCCCGCAAATCTCCTACGCCCACAGCAGATAGGGACCGAACTGTCTCGCGACGTTCTGAACCCAGCTCACGTACCGCTTTAATAGGCGAACAGCCTAACCCTTGGAACCTTCTACAGCTCCAGGATGCGATGAGCCGACATCGAGGTGCCAAACCGGAGCGTCGATATGAACTCTTGGCTCCGATCAGCCTGTTATCCCCGGCGTACCTTTTATCCGTTGAGCGATGGCCCTTCCATACAGAACCACCGGATCACTAAGGCCTGCTTTCGCATCTGCTCGACTTGTAGGTCTCACAGTTAACCACTCTTATGCCTTTGCACTCGACGACTGATTTCCAAACAGTCTGAGAGTAGCTTCGCGCGCCTCCGTTACAATTTAGGAGGCGACCGCCCCAGTCAAACTACCCGCCTTACTATGTCCCTCTCCCGGATCACGGGAGGAGGTTAGATTCACAGCACTCGCAGGGTGGTATCTCACCGGTGGCTCCACCAAATCCGAGAATCTGGTATCAAAGCCTCCCACCTATCCTGCGCAGCAAGAGCCATAAATCATAGTAAAGGTGTAGTAAAGGTGCACGGGGTCTTTCCGTCTAGCTGCGGGTAACCGGCATCTTCACCGGTACTACAAGTTCGCCGAGCAACTCGTTAAGACAGTCGTACGATCGTTACTCCATTCGTGCAGGTCGGAACTTACCCGACAAGGAATTTCGCTACCTTAGGACCGTTATAGTTACGGCCGCCGTTCACTGGGGCTTCAGTTCAAAGCTTCGGGCTTGCGCCCTAACCTCTCCCTTTAACCTTCCAGCACCGGGCAGGAGTCAGCCCCTATACGTCGTTTTCGACTTAGCAGAGACCTGTGTTTTTGTTAAACAGTCGCCGTACGCGCTTCACTGCGGCCCACCAGAGGTGGGCGACCCTTCTCCCGAAGTTACGGGTCTAATTTGCCGAGTTCCTTAACAAGCTTTCACTCGAGCGCCTTTGGATATTCTCCTCGTCTACCTGTGTCGGTTTGTGGTACGGTTCCCAACGCCTCTCCTTAGAGGATTTTCTCGGCAGTGTGGAATCGGCAGCTTTCAGTCATACGACTTACTGTTTTGCGCCTCACTGTTAATGCTCGTCCGGATTTGCCTGAACGAACCAGCTTACGCGCATCAAGCCCCATAGCCATAGGAGGCCCTGCTTATCCTACTGCGTCTCCCCATCGTCAAACGAAGGTTGGGAGGTCCGGAATATTAACCGGATGTCCATCAGCTACGCCTTTCGGCCTCACCTTAGGGACCGCCTAACCCTGAGCGGATTAACCTTCCTCAGGAAACCTTAGACTTTCGGCGTGAATGGTTCTCACATTCATTATCGCTACTTATGCCGGCAGGGTCTCTTCGCAACGCTCCACCAGTCTTCTCAGTCTGGCTTCACTGCTGTTGAGAATGCTCTCCTACCACGCGCACCCGTAAGGTGCGCATCCGCTGCTTCGGTGTACAGTTTTAGCCCCGTTGTATTGTCGGCACCGGACCGCTTGACCAGTGAGCTATTACGCTTTCTTTAAAGGATGGCTGCTTCTAAGCCAACCTCCTGGCTGTCTGGGCGTTCCGACTTCCTTTCCCACTTAACTGTAACTTGGGGACCTTAGCAGGCGGTCTGGGCTGTTTCCCTCTCGACTGTGAAGCTTAGCCCCCACAGTCTGACTCCCGGGCTGGTTGTCATTGGCATTCGTAGTTTGGTTGGATTCAGTAAGCCGGAAAGCCCCCTAGTCCATCCAGATCTCTACCACCAATGCAAATCACCCGAGGCTAGCCCTAAAGCTATTTCGGAGAGAACGAGCTATCACGGAATTTGATTAGCCTTTCACCCCTACCCTCAGCTCATCCGAGCTTTTTTCAACAAACACCGGTTCGGTCCTCCAGTGGGTGTTACCCCACCTTCAACCTGGCCAAGGGTAGATCATCCCGCTTCGCGTCTATTCCTGCCAACTGAACGCCCTGTTCAGACTCGCTTTCGCTTCGGCTCGCTCACGCTTAACCTTGCTGACAAGAATAACTAGCCGGCTCATTATGCAATAGGCACGCGGTCAGGCATTTCCTTGCGGACATAGCCCTCCCACTGCTTGTAGGCACACGGTTTCAGGTACTTTGCACTCCCCTAACAGGGGTTCTTTTCGCCTTTCCCTCACGGTACTGGTTCACTATCGGTCAGAAACGAGTATTTAGCCTTGCGGAATGGTCTCCGCGGATTCAAGCAGGGTTTCACGTGCCCCGCCTTACTCAGGTGCCTGCTTCGAGTCCGGATAGCTTTCGTCTACGCGCCTGTCACGCTCTATGGATCCCCTTTCCAGAGGATTCGACTAACTACCGGATTGGTAACTCTACTGTTGCAGGTCCTACAACCCCCGAGACACCGAAATGCCACGGGTTTGGGCTGTTCCGATTTCGCTCGCCACTACTCTCGGAATCGAGGTTTCTTTCTTTTCCTTCAGGTACTGAGATGGTTCACTTCCCTGAGTTCGCTTGATCCCGCCTATGTATTCAGCGGGTCATACTTGAGGTTTGCTCAAGTGGGTTTCCCCATTCGGAAATCTCCGGATATAACGCCTGTGTGCGGCTCCCCGAAGCTTATCGCAGCTTGCCACGTCCTTCATCGCCTGTTTCTGCCAAGGCATCCACCGTGCGCCCTTAGTAGCTTGACCATAGAATTAACTCCACGCAGGAGTTAACTATATGTAATTCGCCTGTAGCGACTCTCTCTAACTTACAGAGAGAATCACAAAGATTATTCTAAAGACACTCAACTAACCAACCTCCCGGCCTCTGCGTTACGACTGCAGGACCGAGGTGTTGCTCAGCCTTGTAATGTATTACCCAATTCGATTTCGTTGTCAAACATCTCAGACGTCGGCCTGCGCCGACGTTCGCCCTGGGGCGAAATGAAACAGTGCTGAATCAACTTGCGATTCAAACTCTGCCCAAAGCTCGAGGCCCAGATATCTGGACACCCAACTTCAGGCAGCTCAAACTATAAGAACTTGGTGGAGCTGAGGAGGATCGAACTCCTGACCCCCTGCTTGCAAAGCAGGTGCTCTCCCAGCTGAGCTACAGCCCCATCCTGTTATCAGATCGTTTTGAAGCTGAATGGTGGGCCTGGGTAGATTCGAACTACCGACCTCACCCTTATCAGGGGTGCGCTCTAACCAACTGAGCTACAGGCCCGGCATCGCCCAAAACTGCTGCCCAGATCTCCTGCGCCTCAACCTGACGGCGCTTGCTGAGCCCGACTGCTCGCGTTCTTATTCGTTCGAGAAGTTTCGAGGACCAGGTTGAACATGCAAAGCAGCTACGCCGCTTCGGACCATCGTGGAACTTGAAGACCCAGAGAAGGTCTGTATCAGAATTCTCCCGCCATCGAGTCAGGGACTCGTGGAAGGAGGTACATGGCAACATCCCTCATGCGCTCGCCGAGGCGAGTCCGCGATCGCGGAAGCATGAGAGTGCCATGACGTTCTCTCTTAGAAAGGAGGTGATCCAGCCGCAGGTTCTCCTACGGCTACCTTGTTACGACTTCACCCCAATCATGAATTACACCTTGGAAGGCTGCCCCCTTGCGGTTGGCGCACCTGCTTCTAGTACAACCCACTTTCGTGATGTGACGGGCGGTGTGTACAAGGCCCGGGAACGTATTCACCGCAGCGTTCTGATCTGCGATTACTAGCGATTCCAGCTTCATGGAGTCGAGTTGCAGACTCCAATCCGAACTGAGGCCGGCTTTTTCCGATTAGCTCCCCCTCACGGGTTTGCGACGGTTTGTACCGGCCATTGTAGCACGTGTGTAGCCCTGGACATAAAGGCCATGAGGACTTGACGTCATCCCCGCCTTCCTCCCCGTTATCCGAGGCAGTCTCACCAGAGTGCTCAACTAAATGGTAGCAACTGGTAATAAGGGTTGCGCTCGTTGCGGGACTTAACCCAACATCTCACGACACGAGCTGACGACAGCCATGCAGCACCTATATACAGGCCCCTTGCGGGGCGCCGATGTTTCCACCGGATTCCTGTACATTTCGAGCCCAGGTAAGGTTCTTCGCGTTGCGTCGAATTAAACCACATGCTCCACCGCTTGTGCGGGCCCCCGTCAATTCCTTTGAGTTTCAGCCTTGCGACCGTACTCCCCAGGCGGATCGCTTAACGCGTTAGCTTCGGCACGGCGGGATTGGGTACCCGTCACACCAAGCGATCATCGTTTAGGGCTAGGACTACCAGGGTATCTAATCCTGTTTGCTCCCCTAGCTTTCGTGCATCAGCGTCAGTTATGGTCCAGTGAGCCGCTTTCGCCACAGGTGTTCCTTCCGATATCTACGCATTTCACCGCTACACCGGAAATTCCACTCACCTCTCCCACACTCAAGCCCGGCAGTTTCTCATGCAGACTTCGAGTTGAGCCCGAAGATTTCACATAAGACTTACCGAACCGCCTACGCACCCTTTACGCCCAATAATTCCGAACAACGCTTGCCCCCCTCGTATTACCGCGGCTGCTGGCACGAAGTTAGCCGGGGCTTCTTCTTCCGGTACCGTCATAATCGTCCCGATCGAAAGGAGTTTACGTCCCAAGGGACTTCATCCTCCACGCGGCGTTGCTGCGTCAGGGTTTCCCCCATTGCGCAAAATTCCCCACTGCTGCCTCCCGTAGGAGTCTGGACCGTGTTTCAGTTCCAGTGTGTCCGTGCGCCCTCTCAGGCCGGATACAGATCACCGCCTTGGTGGGCCATTACCCCGCCAACTAGCTAATCTGCCGCGACCCCCTCCTTAAGCGAATTGCTCCTTTGACCCGTAGGTGTTATGCGGTATTAGCCCGGATTTCTCCAGGTTATTCCCCACTCAAGGGTAGGTTAGTCACGTGTTACTCACCCGTGCGCCACTTTACTCATGGATTGCTCCACTTTCTCGTTCGACTTGCATGTGTTAGGCACGCCGCCAGCGTTGATTCTGAGCCAGGATCAAACTCTCGTTTGAAACCTGATGGCTACAACCAGACGACGGAGGTCGCTGGAGTAGCCGCCTCCGCAGCGCTCGAAAGGCTGCGAAGGACTAACATTGTGAGAAACGATTCAGACCGAGATCTTCTTCGTTCTCACGACTGGCATGTTCAACCTGATTGTCAAAGATCCACGCCGGAAACCGCCTAAGCGGACCGCTTGGATCGGGGAATCGCAGCCTCGCTGCGGCCCTCGAACTTGTTGCGCTGCATTTTTGCGCGAACTTTCTAACACTATCTGAATTCAGCAGGTCGGTCAAGCATAAATCTGAATTATTTTGCTTGCCCGCTTAGCCGCCGAATTCGGCTCAAATGCGCGCCGGATGATTCACGGCCACGCTTTTCTCCGCAGCGTCGAGGATCCCAAGATCCCCACGCCGCGAAAGCTCGCTTTGCAACGCCAAACTTTGAAAGATCATACTTCGCAGCCTCTGCTGTCGAAGCCGGGCCTTATGCCCGCATAAAAACGTGAGGAGCTCTAACCCCTCTTCTGCAATTGGATTGTTCGCTCAAAAAAGCGCTCAGCGCCTGTCGAACACCCGGTTCGCCTTCACATCCGGCAGGCTCAAGAGCCCACTCGCGAACCACCTTGCAACAACAACTCAGTCTTTTCAAGATAGCACGTTGGGATTAGCCTTGCAACCCCGCGGAACTTATCTCTCTACCCGCTGCCCGGACTGCTAAAACCGTCAGCGGCAACAGTTCGAATCCTATCTGCCTTGGTCTTTCACCGCAAGTGTTGAAAACTCCGCGGATTTTGTTGAAAATCCATTAAGTACCGCAGATTCATAGGCCTGCAGCGAGCTTTTTCCGCGAAGAATGGCTCCCGCTTCCGCAGCTCACCGCGAATCTTTCCCCGTCGAGCCTCCGAAGCGCCTCACGGATCTCCTTGAGCAGCCGCGTTTTCTCCCCTACGATTCCTCCACCGCCGCTTCGCCCCGCCAGCGGGTTGGGGTCCCACCGACTGGCCCGCCTGACGGCTGCCATCTTCTGCTCCTTGGGGAGATCTCCATTCACCAGAGCAATCTCTGTCTCGTCGACACAGCCAGCGTAGAAAAGAAACGGATCACGCCCCGCAGCAGCCGGGCGCGCAGGTCTACTACGGTCCGGCTGCCTTCAGCAGAGACGGCGAGGGCATTTACCTCACCAGAGGCATCAACTGGGACGTCTAAGAATTCGCGCTCAGCGAAGACGGCAAAAACATTGCCTACGAAGACTTGTTGAGGTCGTCGTCTTTTGAGTACTTCGTACCTTTAGCCGTGATTTCCAACGCGAATCCTTTGTCGGTCAACTGATACATCCAGATACCTTCAGAAACCGACGCCGCGCCCTCCATGGATCCGCCCTTCTCGGGCGAAGTCTTGGCCGCCGCCGAGGCCTGTCCGCCGAATTGCCAGCCGGAATTCACAAAGTCGTCAAATACCTTCTGGTTGTCGAACACAAACACGCACTTAAACTTCTTGACCCCGAAACCAAGCCCAGCCTGGGCTTCCAACATCTTCATGAAGGTTTCGGTATTGGTCGAGTTGACGACGGCGACGCCCTCACCCCTGCCGGAACCGCCGAAAAGGATCTTGACCCCCGTGTTGCTGAAAACGGCGTAGCCGTAAGCCTTCTGAACAGCGGCTTGGGCGGAAGGCGACGCCTTATAAAGCCGGGCAAGCGTATCTTTAGACATCGTGCGGATTTCGGTCCGCTCTTTCTCTGCCTTTTGTGCATCATCATCGGCGGCGAAAGCGCCCACCGCTAACACGCAAATCAGGGATGCCATCAGGAATCGTCTGGTCTTCATTGATTCTCTCCTTGGAATTTCGAATATTGGTATCAGGCCCTGTTCAGGATCGCGGAGACGCGCGCAGAGCGTTTGGGAAATGGCGCCGATCACGGAGCTTATTCCCGCGACGATGGGAAGATACCCCTCAATACCTTCATCTGGAACTGTCAAAACAAACAGACGTGGCATCCACCCGGACACAAAGGCTGATAACGGTTACATAATGCGGATGCGCAACTCTCCGCCGGAGCGCATCGGAACGTCACAAGCGGGTCGGAACGTCACAAGATCGATATGTTCGGACGGGGGTCCGTAGGTTTGCTGCTCCCTCCACTATCGAGATGGCATACGAGCAAACAAGCAGCGCGTTGGTGAACGCGAGGTCTGTTCGCGCGTTACTCATCGCTTTCGCATTGACAGTTAATGGCCTGATCGTGGTCAACGGCCATGTTAGCCGCGACTTCATAACGGCGATTTCCGCCGCGACCAGACTGGATTCATTCGCGAAGCTATCTTTTACATCGCCGCGCTCGCCGGATTGACTGTGGTAGCAGTCCTTTACGGTTTCACCGGGGAGCGGCTGGGCTGTTTTGAAGGGTGTGGTTGACGCGACGGATCGGACGCCGATACCTTGCGAATCGTACTAATTTGCACCTCAAGCAGTCGGCTACGGTTGAAAACCCGACCAACGAATCGCCGAAGACGTCCGCTTTCATGAAGTACCTACTGGATCAGAACTAGAATTTCTAACCGAATCAGCGACATAAAGGCTGCAGTTCTTAGATCAGCATGAACGAAAGGAAAATCCATGCTCCACTCACGCCGCAGCTTTCTCGCCACAGGCGCAGCCGCCCTGGGCAGCGCGCCGCTCTCTGCCTTCGCTTCCAAACCGGCCGGCAAAGACGACACGTCGCCGGACGCAATTCTCGCCCTCTTCAAATCTCTCCCCGGAGAAACCGCCGTCAAAATCTACTCACCGCCCGCGGACGGCCAGCCGGAGTTCCTCGTCGAATCGAACTCGTCGAAGCAGATGTTCGTCGGCAGCGCCATCAAGACTTTCATCCTCTGCGAATCACTGCGCCAGGTGGACTCACCCACGGTCGTGAAGTCCATCACCGCCCAGCAGCTATCGCTCGACGCCAGTGTCTGGAACCTCGACAGCGCTACGTTCAACCCTCCGAACCTCATCGGCAAGGTCTCGCAGCGCACCGCTCTAGAAGCCATGATCGTCCACAGCGACAACACCGGCACCGACATGTGCATCAAGCACGCCGGCCCCGACAAGGTCCGCGCCTTCATCGCCTCCGCCGGCCTCAAGAACACCATGGTCCCGGAAAGCACGCGCGTCTTCTTCGGCTACCTTCTCGGCGCAAAGAACTATCAGACTTTTACATGGTCGGATGTCGGAGCCGCCGCCAGTCTCCCCATCGTGAACTCGCCGATGAACAAGGTCGAGACGCTTGCCTCATCCGCCGACGACTTCGTCTCCTACTATTCGCGCGCGCTACACGGTGACTTTTTCCAGCACAAGGAAACACTGAACGAATTTCGCCGTATCCTCTCGCTCGGCGACGCCATCTGGCTGCTGCCGATGCCCCTCGGCGTCAGCTCCTTCTGCAAGGGCGGAAGCATCGACGTCTCCGGCTTTCACGCCGTCTGCGCGCCGGGCGGCATGTTCTTCGACAACCGCTGGGTCTACTTCTGCCTCACCATCAACTGGACCGCCAAGGCGGAGACCGATCCTGCCACCGTCGCCGCCTTCGCCGCAGCAGGAAGCAAAGCGCTCGCGCTCGCCAAGCAGGCACTGTCCGCCTGAATCACAGGCCGACGACCGGGCAGGATCGATTTGGCCACTGACGGCAATGCGCCTTTCTTTGAAACGAATCGGCATTTGTGGCCACTATTCGCCAGAAAGGGGGGCCTTTCATGCTCAGCCGAAAGCCCGTCCTGATTTCCTCTACGATTGCCCTGCTGTTTCTCTCGGCAACGCTCCCTTCCGCGCAGAGCCAGACCTTTCCTTCATCCAATGATCCGATCCCGACCGGGTGGACTGGCCCGGTCTTCAAGCTCCGCCAGGACTATCCCGCGACCAAGCCCGCCACAGGCCCGAAGCCGTGGAAGAAATTCAATTTCAAGACTCAGTCTGTGCAATATCTGCAAAGCGTTCTGTCCTATTGCGAGCAAGGCAATGTGGACGTGGACTGGCAACTCGAAAAGAACACGGTGCGAAACTGGTATCACGCGCCCTGGCTGCACACCACTCCAAATGGCCGCGAGTTTGTACATGGACTGACAGGGGAAAGATCTTCCCGCCCGCATGAACTGGCTCCCAGCCAGACCGGGTCCTTCGCAAATTGGGCTGTGGGTTTCTACAATGCGCCCGGCGGCTACGTGATCGGGCAGGTCTGGAAGGACGCCAACGCGCCGAATCCAGCCGCTGTCAATATTCCCGACGGCACGGTGGCGTGCAAGCTGCTCTTCACCACCGCGACGGTCGATCAGGTTCCGTACCTGAAAAACGACTTTGAGTGGCAGGCGAACGTATCCACCAGCAGCGGCGGCCCGCGCTCGATCCAGACAGTGCGCCTGCTGCAGGTCGATGTAGCCGTACGGGATTCGCGTGCGAGCACCACTACGGGATGGGTCTTCGGCACATTTGTCTATGACGGCAACGCCACCGGAGCGACTCCCTGGGATCGCCTGGAACCAGTTGGTCTAATGTGGGGGAACGACCCTTCGGTGACAGACGCAACCAAGACCGCCACCACGCACCTGACACAAACATTCATCAACCCGGCCGTCGGCCCCGCCCAGCATCTTGGCCGCGCCGGCAGGCTGAACGGCCCGGTCGACAATCCAAAGTCATCCTGCCTGTCGTGTCATTCCACGGCAGAGTGGCAATCAAAGTCGAATACCCTGCCCGATGCCGACGATGTGATGCGCTGGTTCCGCAATATCAAGGCGACTGAAGCTTTTGATACCGGACAGCAGTCGCTGGGCTATTCTCTCCAGATCGCTCTCGGCATTGAACGCTTCCAGGCGGCGCATCCCCACCAGACGATCGGCGCGCCGTCACTCTCGCCTGCCGTCGCAACTCCGTCGAAGAAGACCAGGCCCATCAGTAGAGGCGACGACGATGATTAGGCGATCTCGAGCTAAAAGCGTGACCGGCCGGCGCTATTCCTGCCGTGTGATCACGCCCAGGTCCGTCAGCCCGTTCACGAAGAACTGCACCGCCAGAGCCATCAGCAGCAAGCCCATAATCCGCACCAGGATGCGGATGCCGGTCTCGCCCAGCACCCGCCGCAGCCGGTCGGCGCCATTCAGCACGCCGTAGCTGGCAAAAGCCGTGATCGCAATCGCGGAAATGATGGCAAACATCTGCCATCCGCTGGGTGAAGACCCCACCAGCACCATCACGCTCGAAATCGCGCCTGGCCCGGCCAGCATGGGAATGCCCAGCGGCACGATGCCCGCGTCTTCCTTCGTCGCGCCCTCTTGCGTCTCTTCGGACGAATCCTGAGTTGGCGAGCGTTTCGCCTCAAGCATGTCGATGCCGATGAGCAGCAGAATCAATCCGCCCGCAATCTCAAACGCCGGCAGCGTGATGCCGAACATGCGGAAGATCAGCCGCCCCGCCACGGCAAACGCCGTTAGCACGATGAAGCAAGTCAGGGACGCCTTCGCCGCCATCCGTCTGCGCCGCTTTGTATCCGCTCCCGAGGTAATGGCAATGAAGGAAGGGATCGCAGCGAAGGGATCGACCAGGAAGAAGATGGAGCTCAGCGCCAGCACGGAAAACCGGACGTAGGTCGAGTGCAGCCCATGGGACATTGCGCTCGCCGGTCCAAAGATGGCTGCCCACCCCGCCATGTTGTTGATTGCGCCGTGCATTAACCTTTAGACCTTATCCCATCGCCGATTCCGCGAGGCGAACGCTCGCCTGCGGCAGCACCACGGAATGCCTCTATTTTCCTGAAGATAAACAATTTAACAGACTGCCGCGCAGATCCGACCCAAGATAAGAGATGTCCGCGCCGCCGTCATGCGTGTCAAAATTTCCGGCTGCCCTGTACGAACATTCACGGCCGAAAAGGTTGCCCTACACGAGCCCGAATTAAGACCTCTGTTTTCAATCGTCTAAATCATTTCAGTTTGGCTCACGGCTTGCCTCTTTAGCAATGCCCCTTGAGCGATGGCTCAGGAGGCAAGAAGGGAGTAAGCCATCCCATGGATACCAGGAAGTCCACATCTGATGATTTTTCGTTACTTATCCCCCTGATCCTCCTCGCCAGCGATAACCCGCACGTGGCGTCTTATGTTCACCACACGCTTGAGCAGGAGGGTCTGTCCGTCCGTCTCGCGCCGGGATATGGAGAGCTCGAACCCCTCTCCCAATCACATCAGGGCGCAATTGTGCTGATCGAAGTTTCCCATCAGCAGTCCGTCGAAGCCGCCGTGAACCTCGCCTTGCGTCTCAAGCGGCGCAACGCCAGACGTTTTGTCGGATATCTCGCCGATCCGATCCTTCACACCAGCGGTCTCGCAGGCGATGGAATCTTCCCCCGCAGCACCCGTCACCTTACGGTGGCGTTGCGCGATCACTTCAAAACGGAAAGTGAGCGGGTCGCCGAACCGCAGGAGGCGCCTTACTGATGCCGCGTTACAGAAGTTTCCGAATCGAACGCGGGATGAAGCCCGCTCGTCACATCTCCTGCTGAATCGCGACGCGAGGTCGTTTTATAATCGAGTGTTCACCTCTGAACAAGGAGCAGGCAAAAGCATGCCCATTCAGCCAACCGCACGCATCTGGCATAACGGCAATCTCATTCCCTGGGACAAGGCTCAGATCCACGTCATGAGCCACGTCATCCACTACGGTTCTTCGGTCTTCGAAGGCCTCCGCTGCTATGGACAACCGCAGGGCGCTGCCGTCTTCCGTCTGCCCGAGCACATGCAGCGCCTGCTGGACTCGGCCAAGATCTACCGCATGCCCATGCCCTACTCGCTTGATCAGCTCTCGAGCGCCGTCGTTGAGCTCATCGAGGCCAACGGCATTGCTCCTTGCTATATCCGGCCTATTGCATTTCGTGGATACGGCGAGATCGGCGTCAACCCGAAGCACGCGCCCGTCGAGGTCTACATCGCGAACTATGCCTGGGGTAAATACGTTGCCGGCGACGCCGCCGACGTTTGCATCTCTTCGTGGCAGCGCTCCGCGCCGAACACCATGCCTTCGCTCGCCAAGGCTGGCGGAAATTACCTTAACTCACAGCTCATCCGCATGGAAGCCGACGTCAACGGCTACGCCGAAGGCATCGCCCTCGACGTCAACGGATATCTCTCTGAAGGCTCGGGCGAAAACCTCTTTGTCGTCCGCAACGGCGTCCTCTACACCACGCCGCTGGCCAACTCCGTTCTCTCCGGCATCACCCGCGACTCGGTGCTCACACTCGCCCGCCACTTCGGCATCCCGGTTGTCGAACAGGCGCTGCCGCGCGAGCTTCTCTACATCGCCGACGAAGTCTTCTTTACCGGAACCGCCGCTGAAGTCACGCCCATCCGCTCGGTCGACCGCATCACCATCGCCGACGGCAACGCCGGCCCGATCACCCGCCAGCTATCAGACGAGTTTCTGGGCATCGCTAACGGACTCCGCCCCGACCGCTACGGCTGGCTGACGCCGGTCAACGTGAACGTGGAACAAGCCGTCACGGTCTAAATTACACTCACACATCACATGAGACCCAGCCCCGGCTGGGTCTTTTTCTTGCCCGAAATATCCCAACCATCAGGCGCAAATCACTATACTGTTAAGAGCTGTTCTCGCTGAATCCGTCTCAAGGTTGTGCCCGTACCATGACGTTCCGGAAGTCTCATCTTCACCGCCGCGCTTGTCGCGCTCTTCGGCGTCGCAACCCTGAATGCGACCGCCGCGGACACGCCGCCCTCAGCGCCTGCCTATCGCCTGCATCTCTATCACCTGCATACCGGCGAAAGCATTGACGTGGTCTACCGCGTCGGAGATCACTATCTGCCCGACGCCGTCGCCCAGCTCGACCACTTCCTGCGCGACCACCGTACCGGAGACGTCAAGGACTACGACGTCAAGGAATTCGACCTTCTGCACGATCTGATGGCACGCCTCGGCCATCCCAACGGAGTGATTGACATTGTCTGCGGCTACCGCACGCCATGGAGCAACAACTATCTTCGCGAGCACGGCCACGGAGTCGCCCTCCACAGCCAGCACATGGAAGCCAAGGCCATCGACATTCGCATTCCCGGTGTTCCAACCGCTGAAGTGCGCGATGTTGCCCTCTCGATGCAGCGCGGAGGCGTCGGCTACTATGCCCAATCCGACTTCGTCCACGTCGACGTAGGCCGCGTCCGCCACTGGTGACTGGCCGTCACGGGCGATTGCGCTTCGCGCCATTCCCGACAACGGCCTCTGTACTCGGTCCCGCTGGTCGCGGAAGTCACTCGTGTAGTGCCTGATGCAGAAATGCCGATATGGGGATCTCTCATCACGCTCTCACGCGGCGCAGGCGGCGTACGACAACCCGACAAAACCATTCTTGTAAGCGACCACGTTTTTCAAATCCCACCTCTTCTCCGTTGGGAGACTACCGAACAGCCGGAGGCCGTCACCCAACAGGACCGGGGCTATGGTCAACCTGATTTCGTCCACCAGGCCGAGTTCAAGAAAACGCTGACATAACATGGCCCCGCCCACCAGCCAGATGTTTCGAAATCGCGGCGCGAGCTTCTCGTCAAGCAGGGCCTTGAGATCACCCGAATAGAACTCGACGCTCTCCCTTGCCGACGGTAATTTCCTTCCCGTCACCACTACCGTCGGAGTATCGCCATATGGCCAGCCCAGTTCAAGCGCGTGTTCATACGTGTGGGAGCCGAGCACATAACAGTCAATGGCTTTGACGAAGGCTGCGGCTTCTTCCTCCGAGATGGAAACGCCGGCTTCGTAGACGCTTCCCTTCACATCCAGCCAGGAGACACTGTTGTCCTTCCTCGCGATGAACCCATCAAGGCTTGAAACCACGTGCAGAGTTACTCTTGACCCTGTCGCATTTCCTTCGCCCGACATGATGCCCTCCTGTCTTGGCCGACATCGATCTGCACGTGCCGGCGGACTGGAACGATGCCTGCCCAAAGAAAGATCGTACGAGAAATCTAGCCCAGTTCCGCTCGATCCCGACTCCACGACCAACGGGAGTGGCCAGAAAAGCTTGCACAGTGTTGCGCGCGAAGCGCGGTATGCGTGCGACGGCCAGTCACCGGCTAGCTACCCTGGGTACGGCGGCCCCTTGGCCAGTACAGCATTCAGGCTCTTGTCGTGCCCGTAGATGTCGTCGAAGAAGTGCACTGACCCATCCTCTTCCACCACTGCCGTGATGTAGAAGATCAGCACCGGAACTGGTGTTGTCAGGTTGACCTGCTGATTATCGGGACCCGACTGCATCGCCTGCTGCACCTTTTCGAGTGTCCACGGCGGCTGGTTGCGCAGCAGATATGCCGCAAGCTCCGCCGGCTTTTCAACCCTTACGCACCCGTGGCTGAAGTCCCGCCGCGACCGCGAAAACAGCTCCTGCGCCGGCGTGCTGTGCAGATAGACATTGTTCTCGTTGGGAAAAATAAACTTAATCAACCCGAGCGAATTGTCCTTGCCGGGCTTCTGCCGCACCATCAGTTTCCCGGCGCGCAGTTGCGCTAGCACCTCATCGCTCACCGGGCCGTCGGTGATCACCTTGCCGCTCGAATCCGTGATCTCCATGTTCTTGCTGGCCAGGTAGCCCCTGTTCTTGGTGATATGCGGAATAATCTCGCCGCGCACAATGCCCGGCGGGATGTTCCAGTAAGGCCGGAAGATGATGTACTTCATGTCCTTGGTGAAGACGGGAGTCTGCGTGCGCATCGCTTTGCCTACGACCACATTCGAGCTGAATGCGACCTTGTGTTCGGCATCAAAAGCGCGCACCACGAATTCCGGGATATTGGCGACGACTGGAGGCTGCGGAAACTGCGGAGGCAGCCACCGCCAGCGTTCCAGCGCATCGTCCAGCTGCACTACGCGCGTCGCCAGCGGCACATTGAGCTGCTTCACCGTATCCTCACCCAGCTTGCCGTCCGGAGTCAGACCGTGCCGATCCTGAAAGCTCTTGACCCCCGCAGAGAGCGTCGCGTCGTAGACATGCGCATCGGTGTTGACAACAGCATCGGCGGGAAGATCTCCCAGCAACTTCAGCCGTGCCGCAAGCTGCGCCGTTCCCGGATACGCGCCGCCCACGGCTACCGACTTCGTCACGTCGGGCACCAGCGGCCCGTCTCCGGCGGCCGCCAGTTGAAGATAGTGCTGCAGGGCCGCCATGGTCCGCTTATAGCCGTCGTATGGCGGTTCAATCTGGGCGAGAACCGCCTGTACATCTACCGCATGCTGCACATCCTGGGTTACGAACTGCGGCATGTCGTACTTTTTCGTTTCGATGTCGATTCCAAATTTGAAACTGGCCGGGTTCACGCGCCCGATATGCAGATCGGAGATATAGCGCATCAGCCCGACAGTCAGCGCCGCGTCGAAATCCGCCAATGCCATATCATTTGCGGTCTTCAACCCATCGAGCCGCCCCTGCCAATGGCTCGCGTCGTAGTCATCCGGATTCAGCCCCTTGTGCACGCTGTTCTGCAGCAGCGCAATGATCGCCGTTGCCTGCGGGGTCGGCTGGTTGCCGTTCAGCCACAGCGGCGCATAGCTCGAAGTATCGTAGGCATGCTGAAAATGCAGCCGGTAGTCGGAGAAATCCGGCCGCGTGAGCGAGTCGAGCTTTCCCGCCGATGCGATTGTGCGCAGCCGATCGGAGACCGCCTGCGGCACCGGTGCCGGTGGCGGCGCCGGGGCCTGCGCATTGATCTGTGCCGCAGTTTTCGATTGCGCCTGACCTGCGCCCAGAGAGGTCGTCTGCGATTTGCAGCCCGACCCCAATGGTCCAAGGAGCAGCAGCGACAGGAGCGCGCAAGTGTAGAGGGAGAATCGAAGTGCCGGAACGTGCATGGCCCATTAAACTATGCGGCGCGCAAAAGCCGTGCAAAAAAATCGCCCGTCTTCTACCCCGCTAAAAATGATTCAGCTTGATATATAGTACGCAGCGTACTAATATGCTGCGTATGCAACAGCCCCAAGTCTCCGTGCTTGGATACGCCCTGCTCGGACTCCTCCAGCAGCAGGACCGCTCCGGCTACGACCTGCGCAAGATCTTCTCCACCACTCCGATGACCTCCTTCAGCGACAGCCCCGGCTCGATCTATCCCGCTCTTCGCCGCCTCGAGCAGCGCGCGCTCGTGCGGAGCCGCGTACAGGAGCGATCGGGACTGCGCCGCCGCCGCCTCTTTCATCTCACACCCGCCGGTGTTTCAGAACTGAAGCGGTGGCAGAAACAGCCCATTGTCCGCGACGACATCATCCGCGGCACGGGCGAGTTGATGCTCCGATTCAGCTTCATGGACGAATCGCTTGGCCCCGCCGAAGCTCTTCGCTTCCTCACTGCGTTCAAGGCTGAACTCACGGCCTACATACCAATCCTCCGCGGTTTTCTCGAAGAACATGGCAAGGGCATGGTGGCCTCAGGCCGCCTCGCTCTCGAAAGCGGAATTAACAGTTACGAGTGCTTGTTGAACTGGGCGCGCAATGCAATCAGAAGCTACGAAAAAGGCTAAGAAAGGAGCTCACAATGATCGTCAGGGTAATTCTCTACTGCCTGTTGGGAGGGATAGCATTCATGCTTCCCGCCGTGGGCGCAGGACACGCCCCATGGTGGTGGCTTTCGGGAGTTCTGGTGACCGCCGCATTCGTACCGGTCGCACTCTTCGGTCCGAAGACCGCGCTCGGCCAGTTCTGTGTCATCTTCCCGGTGCTTTTCCTGGTTTCGGTGCTCACAACCTGGTCCGAAGCGGTGATCTTCATAAAATCGCCGCTCATCCAGGAGCACGCGGTTGCCAACCTGATATACGACACCATCGGTCATTTCATCGCCGCAGTCGTATTAGCTCTTCTCTGGAAAATACTCAAGCTGACGCAGCCCTCCGCCGTAACCATCCTTCGCCCGCCGCTGATGAAGGCGGTCGGGCTCATTGCGCTCTGCGCGTTCGTTTACGTCGCCTGCTATCTCGTCTTCGGATCGATCACGTATCAATTCTTCACGAAGAAGTACTACCCGGGAGGGGCGGCCATAGCCGAATCCATGGGCATCTGGTTCTGGCTTATCGAGCTCGGGCGCGGATTACTCATCACTCTCGCCATCGTTCCCGCCATTTACACGCTGCGCCTGCCCAGGTGGGATACCGCAATCTGCGCGGGGCTGCTGCTTTGGATCGCTGGCGGCCTTGCTCTGTTGATCGTGCCAAATGTGCTGTTGGGTGGCGCGCAGCGGCTCATCCACACCATCGAAATCCTGGCCGAGAACTTTCCGCCGGGCGTCGTCGCCGGTCTGCTGCTGAGGCGAAAAGCTCCGGTTGAAAGCTGGGCCGACTCAGTGCCCCATCCATCTCGGACCTAGCCACAACGCCAGCCCGGCAATCTCCGTCGCCACCACGGACACAAAGACCACCCCGACCCACGTGTTCGCGGGCGGCGAACCGACGAAGCCCACTGCCATCAGCACTGTGATGACGGCCATCGCAGTGATCAATCCCCAGTGACGAGGCATACGCAGCGTCGCGCGCTTTTCCTGACGCGCCGGCAAGCACGCCGCAACCCGTGACGCAAAATTCTCCGGAATCGCCACCTCCGGCTTCGCTTCGAGAGCCAGCGTCAGCCAGACGTCCATGCACTCATCGCAATTCTCGACATGCGCAAGCTCCACCGCAGTCAACTTGCGCCCTTCATGCAGCACTCTCTCCAGAGCCTCGCAGTTCATGCCGTCGTCGCGCATGTGCTCCGTCCTTCCTGAAGCCGTTCCTTCAGCTTCTTCCGTCCTCTGTGCAGATGTGTTCTCACCGTATTCAGCGGCAGGCTCAAAACCTCCGCGATCTTCTCGTAGGTTAATTCTTCCTGGTGAAACATTACGATCACCTGCCGCTCCACCTCGCTCAGTTCACCCAGCGCGCGCTCCAGACCAGCCATCATCTGCTTCCCGCTCAAGATCTGCTCCGCATCGCCGCCGGCATTGGGCAGGCGTTCCTCCCAGCCGGCATCGGGATCGTCGAATGACGTGTATGCCTGCTCCTTCTTGCGCCGCTTCCATTCATCCTGCGCCACATTCAGAGTGATGCGGTAAAGGTAGGTGGTCATCTTCGCATCGCCGCGAAAACTCTCCAGGCCCCGGTAGAGGCGCAGAAAAACCTCCTGCGCGAGGTCCTCAACATGCTCGCGGCTACCCGTCAGACGCACCAGCGTGCGAAAGACAAAACCCTGGTGCTCGCGGATCACATCTTCGAATTGCGTGTCCCCATGCAAGCTGACTCAGACTGTAGTCTGCGCCAAAAGTTTCACCCCTGTCGCCTGAAACTTTTCCCCGGCACTCCGGTCTAAGGCTGCCGTAAATCAGGAGGACTCACATGGAACACTGGGCAAACAGCCCCTTCCTTATTCCCGTCGCCGCGTTTGCGATGGTTCTTGGCATCGTCATCGTCAACACTATCTCCAGCTACAACACCCGCCGCCTGCAAAGCGAGGAGCGTATGGCGGCCATCGCCAAGGGCATTCCCATCCCCGAACCCACGCCTGAACCGATCCCCGTCGTCGACCAGCATCGCCGCGCCCGCGGCCTGCGCACCGGAGGCATCGTCTGCACCGCTGTTGGCATCGGCCTCGCAGTCTTCGGTTTCGCACTTACCTGGATCGTCGGCGACCACGACGTCCTCGCTGTCTCCGCCTCGGGCATCATTCCGCTGGCCGTCGGCATTGGCCTGCTCGTCGACTACGCCTTCCAGAGGCGCGATCTGGAGCGGCAGCAGGCGCACTAAGTTAAGGTCGTCATCCTGAGCGAAGCGTCTCGCGGGTCATCGCGAGACGCGCAGTCGAAGGACCTGCTTTTCTATGCAGTCGGCGCAATTTTCTGATCTGTGAGAGGGCGCTGTGAACGCTAATCCCTCAATCCCTAATCCCTGATCCCGTCTCCCGACCACGTACCACCCGAACCCGGCCAGCAGGTAAACGAGATAGATGTACGGCAGCCACGCATACGCCCCGGCCGGCACCGGATACACGCTCCCCGCCAGCGCCAGCACCATGGCGATGGTTCCGGCTGCGGCCAGAACCATCACCCCTGCCGTCAGCTTTTCCGTCCGCCGCAGATGCAGCGGCAGCGCAATACACACCAGCGCGTACACGGTGATAAACCCATAGGTCGCCAGCGCGCCCATCCAGCCGTAGATATCCGTGCTGCTGACGCCCTTTGCCGCCAGCAGCCACAGCGGGAACCAGACACGCAATCGACGTCGCCATCACTGCGTAGTGCGGCGTCTCATTCTTCGCGTGCGTCGAGCTCAGCTTGCGATGTGCCAGCCCGCGATGCGACATCAGCATCAGCACCCGCGCTGCCGCCGTGATGCACGCCAGCGTGCAGGCGAACATGCTGATCATCGCCCCGATATCGACGACCGTGCCCAGCAGGCTCGCGCCCGCCCGCGTGGCCATCGTGTGCAGTGGAGCCGCCGCCTGATCCAGTCCCTCGGCCGCGCCGCGAAACCCCAGCACCTCGGTGTACGCGCACACCGTAAAGAACGCCCCGCATCCCAGCGCGCACTGCAGCACCGCCCGCGGAATTGTCTTCAGCGGCTCGCGCGCTTCCTCGCCCAGCGTCGTCGCCGACTCGAAGCCCACAAAACTGAACAGCGCCAGCACCAGTCCCAGCCGCACACCCGAGCCGGTTACGCCTTTCAGCCGAAACTGCGCCCAGTCGAGATGCAGCCCGTGCTTCCACAGCGTCAGCGCCACGATGATCACGATGCACGTCACCGACGCCGCCTCCATCCACAGCATGGCCTCCGCCGACACTTTGATATCGCGATAGGCCATCGCTCCCGATGCCATCACCGCCAGCGCGATCAGCAGCGACGGCGAAAACCCCGTCCCGAGAAACGCATGCAGCAGTACGTTGGCATAGTTGAAGAATCCCGCCGCGACTGACGCCGCCGTCGCCACATAAGCCAGCAGGAGAGCCCAGCCCGCCATGCTCGCCGCCCATCCCGGCAGCGAGTGCGTCGCATACATAAACAGCGACCCGGGCGAGGCCGACCTGCGCCCGAAGCACCCGATCACCAGCCCCACCAGCGTGACCGCGAGCGTGGCAACGATGTACACCAGCCACGTGCCATTCCCCGCCAGCGCAAACACCAGCGGAATCGTCATCGCCGGAGTAGCCGTGGGCGCAATCGCCGACACCGACTGCGCCAGCGTCTCCCACGGCCCCAGCACCTGCTTGCGCAGCCCGTAGCCCGGCTCTGGCTGAACCGCCGCCTCTGCGGAGGGATCTACGAATAGGGGTACGGTCTCTGGCGGCAAATCCAGGGCTCCCGCGGTGGATTCTTGAATGATCGGTGGAATCTCCAGTCTGCGTGGCCATCTACCTCAAGTCAAGGCTTTTGCCCGAATCCAGCGTGATATAACGCAGCCATGCGGATGCCGTGTCTCACGATCGCATGGCTGCTGTCGCTTGCGCTTCACGCGCAGACGCGTTGCGGTCGTTCAGGAGGGCCCCGGCAAAGTCGTCGTCTTTCCCGCCCGCGATCCTTCGCACCAGACAGCGGTTTCGGTAGGCGATCGGCCGCATGAAATCGAAATGGCACCCGACGGACGCACTGCTTACGTCTCGAACTTCGGCCTGCTCGAAGGCAATCACAAAGTTGGCACGCCGGGAACCACCATATCCGTCGTGGACTTGCATCATCCCGCCGAGCGCGCCCGCTTCAAGCTTCCCACCGGATTCACCGCTCCTCACGGCCTGAAGCTGCGTCCTCCGAAATATCGCGAGCTGTTTACGAACGCCGAGGAGGGCAGCGGCGGGATGGTGGTCTTCGATGCCGCGTCGGGAACCGTTCTCCGCACCTTTCCTCTGCCGCCCGGCGTGCACAATTTTCTCTTCAACGCCGACGGCTCGGCTCTCTTCGCCTTCACCCTCACTGGAAGCGTCTGTCGCATCGATCCTGAATCCGGAAAAGTTGCCTTATGCGTTGAGACAGGCTCGCCGCGCGGTCTCGCGTGGACAGCAGATTGGCGCTATCTCGTCGTCTCCGGAAAAGATGAGCTGCTCATACTCGAGCCCGCTCATCTTTCCGTAGTCAGGAGAATCGGGAATCTAGGCGTCGGCCAGATCTTCTACCCATCCGTGACCCCCGATGGGCGCTGGCTCCTGGCTCCCGCCGTCCTTGATGGCGTGGTCGCTCGTGGTCGATGCCTCCACTGGAGTGGTCGCCCATCGCATCGAAACCGGCAGCCCGCTCATGATCGCCCTCGACCCCGACGGAAAACATGCCTGGATCTCGAACGTCCTTGTTCCCGCGGGTCTCTTTGGCCCGGACACCAAGGCTCGCGAGGGCGGTGTGGTGCTGCTCGATCTCACGACCTTCACTACGACTCCAGTTCCCGGCATTCCGGACACCAATGGCCTCGCCATCACCTTCGCTAGATCCCGCCCGCCGTCAATCCACAATAAATGAACACCCCGCCGCCCGCGCGCCGTCTTTGCGTGTGAATGTCCTTGGCATGGATGGAGCCGTAGCCATAACGGGAGCCGCAAGGTTGGTCAACAGGGATGCCGCGGAATTCGAAGCGCTCGTTGAGCGCCAGTCCCACTTCGTCTTTCGTGTCGCCTACGCCATCCTGCGCAACCGCCACGATGCCGAGGACGCTGTACAGGAGACCTTCTTGAAGCTCTACCGCAACCACACCTGGAAGGCCATCAACGATGAACGCGCATTCCTCGCGCGCACTGCCTGGCGCGTTGCAGTGGACAGGCTTCCAAAACAAAAGCCGGATGACATCCAGCCGGACTACGAGCCGTCCTCGACCACGCCCAGCCCCGAACAGCACGCCATCTCGGCCAGCCGGCACTCCGCTATCCACCGCATGATCGACAGCCTACCCGAAGAACTGCGTCAGCCGCTGGTCCTCTCCGCCATAGACGAACTGAACTCGCGCGAAATCGCAGCCATCCTCGCATTGCCGGAGGGCACGGTGCGCACGCGTCTCATGCGCGCCCGCCAGATGCTGAAACAGAAGCTCGCAGCAGGCCTCGTAGCAACCATGGAGAAACCCCATGCGCGATGACTCCACGCAAAATCAGGACGAACTCGATATCCTGCTCGACGCCGCGCTCGCCACCTACGTCGACTCTGAACCCTCGCCCAGTCTCACGCCGCGCATACTCGCTGCGGCCAGCGATCTCGACCGCCGGCCCGCCGTAGGCTGGCTTTCCTGGGCCATTCCCGCGCTCGCCGCCGCGCTGCTGATGACTGTCTTTCTCACGCATCGCCCCGCCGCACGCCGCGAGACATCCCAGCCGACTGCCGATCTTTCCGCCCCTGGTGTCCCTGCATCCGCCGAACGGACGCCCAATACACCTGCCAGGAGCATTGCCGCCGCGGCAACACCGCACCTCGGCTCAACCCCGCCACGCGCAGACAGATCCGTTCGCACAACCGCCCCGACCCAGCCACCGCTGCCCAGGCAGGACGTCTTCCCCACGCCTATCCCCCTCAGTCGGGAAGAGCAGGCCGTTGTTGCGCTGGTAAACCGCGACTCTCCCGATTCGAAAGAACTCGCGCGACAGATCACACAACCTGTTTCGCAGGGCCAGCCCGTCGAGCCGCTGCGTATCGCAGCCATCCACATTCCACCCCTCAACCCGCCGGACAACGGCGACAACTAAGGAGCCACCATGCGCAAGTCCGCCTTGATCCTGATGGGTTTCGCACTCTTCACCGCAGCAGCTATGCCGCAGGAGCCCAAAACTTCCGACGCAAAGACTCCCGAAGCCAGAACGCAAACCGCCGACGTCCACTACTACCGCCTCGAGTTCGTTCTCAAGGAACTTGGAGACGACGGCCGCGTCGTCAACAGCCGCACCTATCACACCGATGTCTCAACCGAAAGGGAATTTTCCTCCTTACGTACCGGAACCAAAATTCCCATCCGCACCAACGACAAGGACATCCAGTACCTTGACGTCGGCGTCGACATCGATTGCGGCATGGTGCGGGAGACGTCCCAAGGACTAGCGCTACACATCACCGCCAAAATTAGCAGCCTTGCCAATCCGTCGGGCAGCAGCGAAGCCTCGGTTCCGATCGTCCGCCAGAACACCTGGTCATCAATGACTCTGCTTCCCATCGGCAAGCCCACCGTCGTCTTCTCTTCAGACAACCTCGAAAACAAAGGCCGGATGCAAGTCGAGGTCACAGCTACACCGCTTCATTAAGCGTGTGGCGATCGTAGCTGCACTTTCCCCCGAGGCTCCTACCGCGGATGGCTCGCGCCGCCGACGCTTGAGCCCATCGATGGCCGGGCCGCCGACGTAGCGGCTGGCCCGCTTGGAGCCGTCGGACCCATCGGGCTCATACCGCCACCAGGCTGGGCTGCAGACATGGACGACCCGACCGATTCGACCGGAGGAGCATAACCACGCCGCATTGCAGAGGTGACTGGAGCCATCGTCATACCCCCCTTGCCGTATTCCCCGCTCGCCCGGCTCCCGGATTCCCCATTCGGCCGTTCTGCGAAGCACCCATCGCGCCCTCGAAGTAAATCGGAGTGCTGGCTCGTGCCGTGCCGCGCCACGCCCTCTGAGAACTTGTCCAGCCGGCCCAGGCTGCCGCGAGGAACCCCCATGCCCGCCGAGTCGTTGCTGGAAAACGAACTTGTCAGGTCCCAGAGTCGAAACATTCAACGGCCTGGCATTGACTGCCACTATCGTTGGCCCGCCGAAACGGGGCGGATTCAGCGGCGCCCGGGGAGGATTGATGGCGATGGGATTCCCCCCATTGACTACCGGTGAATTCGCCAGACCGTTCCATGTGCCGCCCGGCTGCCAACCCCAGCCCGCGCCCTGACAATACGACCAGCTGCCATAGTGGTACGGCGTCCAGCCCCACGGGTATGGAGACACCCACGAATATCCCGCGCCGGGGTAATACGCCCACGCCCCATTCGCGAACGGACTCCATCCCGCGCTCGCGAAGTATGGCTGCCACATCTGGCCGCATCCGCCGGCATTGATAAAGCTGCCGTAGTACATCATGTCGCTCACACCGTAGCTGTAAGGCGAGCTGGCAAGAGCACTGGAGGCCGCATACTGTTTGTGATACTGAGCAGCGTCGTGATCCCAGGAGTCGTACGCCTCCGGCTTCACGTTCTTCGCCAGCACCGGCTGCCCCTGGTTCTCCAGCGGCATCGTGAGCGTCTTCTTCTTGCCCACCTCCGTCGCGCCCGCCGGCGACTCCACCTGGACCGTCCCCTCGAACACCGCCAGCCGGGCTTCGCCTGCGCCCGGATCGACCGTCAACCGCACATGGCTGGAGGGTTGAAGCTCCAGTTTCTGCTGCCCGAAGGTCAGAGTGAACTGGTTGCCTTTGGTGTCTGTGAGGCTGGCGTAGACCATGCCCCTCACCACGTTGATCGTGGACACCTTGGCACCCGAAGGAAGAAGCTCAAGAGTCGAAAACTCAATCGAAGATCCCGGAGCCAGCCGCAGTGTGCTGTTGTCCTCGAACTCGATCTCCGCCGCGCCCGCCTCTGTACGCAGCCGGCAGCCCTCGACAATCGGCAGGTTCGTCATGGCGTCTTCAAAGCCATGCCCGGTGTTGCGATCCATCTGGATCTCACCCTTCGCCTCACTGATGCGCACAATCCGCACCTTGGAGTAGGTCTCGCCTTGGGCTGGGGCCGGGTTCTGTGCCGATATCGCACCTGCCGTGGCATTGTCATTTACTGGAACCTGCGCGGGCTCATTGGCCTGCTGCGCCGTCAGTACAGCTGCTGTCAACGCGAACATGGACAGAGCCGCCGCGGCTGTTCTGGAAATAGCGCTCATCTCGGCCTCCTTCACTCCTGGCAGGGACCTTCGATCCTACGATCTCGATCTGAGGAAGGGTCCCGTTAGAGGAACATTGCTCCGAACATTCCTCGCCGGGTTTGCGGATAAGCTTACCCGCATGGCGCCGATCCTGGCACTGAAAATCGGATAGGGGCCGCATGATGACTTTGCGTGCAATCAAATTCGCAGGCTGGCGCGACGCAAGCTGGCTGAGCGCTGCCGAGAAGCCCGGACTTCCGGGCCCCCGGCTACACCCTGGCCCCTGCACCCTATACCCTGTATTCATGCTCACCCCCGAAGCCATGCTCGCTGTCGCCATCGACGAAGCCCGCATCGGTCTCGCGGAAGGCGGCATCCCTATCGGAGCCGCA
Source organism: uncultured Acidobacteriaceae bacterium (assembly GCA_963725225.1). Lineage (GTDB taxonomy): Bacteria > Acidobacteriota > Terriglobia > Terriglobales > Acidobacteriaceae > Silvibacterium. Next base: position 40,447 of record CAVRXY010000001.1, on the reverse strand, counting down.
ATCTTTCGCCCCGACGGCACCCTCCTCGGCTCGGGACACAACCGCCGCGTCCAGGCCAACGACCCTTCCGCCCACGGAGAAACCGATGCCTTCCGCAACGCTGGACGCCAGCGCTCCTACCGCGACCTCATTATGGTCACGACACTTGCACCGTGCTGGTACTGCACCGGCCTGATCCGCCAGTTCGGATTCAAGACCGTTATCATCGGCGAAAGCCAGACCTTCGAAGGAGGCATCCACTGGCTCCGCGACAACGGCTTCGAGGTCCACGACCTCGCCTCACGCGAGTGCATCGGTCTACTTGAGCGGATATATCCAGTGCCCACCCCGAAATCTGGAATGAAGACATCGGCAACGACGAGAAACCTGTTGCAACCGAGACCCGTCAAGTCACCGATCCCGCCTTCATCAGCTATTGTCGCCATGACCTGGATTTTGCCAAAAAACTGGCCGACGATTTGAATACAAGCGGATTCCCTATATGGCTTGACCACGCGCGACTACTTGCCGGGCAGGCATGGGACCGCGCAGTCGAGGTCGCCTTGGAAAGCTGTCCCAAGGTGCTGGTCTTGCTTTCCCCTGCGGCTGTCATATCCGACAACGTGATGAATGAAGTGACATTTGCTCTCGATGAAGGAAAGACCGTGATCCCCGTCTTATACCAGGATTGCCGGATCCCCTTGCGTCTGCGTCGACTCCAGTACGCCGATTTCAGATCGAATTACGTCGATGGAATCTCACAGCTGGTAGCCGCGATGCGAATCTGAACCGTTAGAAACGCCAGTTGTTTGCGGGCCCCCTGCATTTTCTCAACCGCACCGCCTCTTGACCGAATGATCTGGGCAGATTATTTATCACTCGTTGTTACATTTCCAGATTCCACAAAGTGCAGCTTCGACTCTACGTTCCTGATCGTCGGATTCAAGCATCCGCCGCGATTGTCGTCGCAAAGATTATTCGCGATGATCAACCCCGCCACGCCCGCCTCAACATTCACGCCGTAGAGCTGATTTTCATTTGCGTTGAATGTATTGCCCAGCGTGTTCCCCACGATCTGCACCGTGTGCGCCGGTGCCGTGATGTGAATCCCGCTGTAGGTCGCCGCGCCGCACTGCGTGCAGAACCCGTTGCCCGTGATCAAATCGCCCTCGATCTGCAGATTGTTCACACCCTCTCCGTCAACCAGCACTCCATCACCTGAGTTCGCCCGGATCTTCGACCCACCACCGATATGAATGTTCACGCCTCCCGCAATCTCAATCCCCGCAACTCCCGGCGTCACCGTCCCGCATCCTCCCGCGCCGCTCGACCACGAATTGAGGAAGGTCGCCCCGACCATCGAAGACCCCAGTGTCGAGTCGAAGAGCCAGCCCGACCCGGTCGAGCAATCGGCCTGGAAATTCTGCGCGAATATCCACGTCGGCGCACCACCGCCCAGCGTGTTCTGTATTACCAGCCCATGCAGTCCGGAAGCCCCGCCCACAAAGTCATTAATGTTCGTCCCACCCGCCCCGGAGTCGATCACCAGCGTCCTCCCCGTATGGTTATGGGGAACGCCATAGGCGGTGATCTGAGTCAGGAACGTGTCGTTGGCGTGATCGATCTCTACGCCGACTCCCGCAAAGTTCACCAGCCGTGAGTCTTCGAGATGCGCGTCTTCCGTGTCCCGCCCCGAGGCTAGTCCCGAGACGCGCACCAGTGTCGTTCCCGTCCCACCGCCGCTCACCGTGACCTGATCCGCGCGATCACTGTGGCCGCCCATCCATATACCGCCAGCCGCCGACGCGTCGAGCCGCAGGCTGCAACCCAGAAGCGAATCGCCGCGGCCATTCATCGTCACCGCGACCCCTGATCCCGTGTATTCGAGCTGCGCAGACGGCGCGTCGACGCCGGATCCAACATAGCCAGAGCGGGAACACTCAACCTCTTCCCCGTCCAGCATCACGATCGGCGTTGTCAGTGGGACAGGGCTTCCTGGCGGAATGAGAATGTGGCAGATGCTGCCCCGTGCGCACGTAGCTGCCGCCGCGTTCACCTGCGCTCCGATGTCGCTCCCCGGAAATGTCCTTGCATTCAGGACTCCCAAGTCACTGCCCGGCGATGTCTGACTTGCAATGCCCGGCAAAAGCAATGGATTCGTCCGGCCGAACGCAAGTAGCCCCAGTACCGCAGCAAAGACGATTGATATTGGCTTCACGACTCCACCTGCTTCCGCATTCTCCAACGAAAGCCAAAGTGGAGGCCCACAGGCAGAGACGACCGCCTTTCACGCGGTGAAAATAGCGAAGGGATGCAGCTTCAGCCCGCGATTGTCGCGAACCGCTCGAGCCTTGCTTTTGCGGCCTAACGCCGCATCCTTGCACCCGGCGAAGCCGTGTCGAGCGGTACGCCCACCTCTTCTGGCGCAATGCCTTCCTGCTGATCCCAGCCCGGCAAGACGTCGCTGCCTGTGATCAGACGCGCACCATGCGTAAATGTGAAGTAGTTCCACACCCAGTCGAAGAGAACCGCAAGCCGGTTCCTGAAGCCGATAAGGAAAAAGATGTGGATGGTCAGCCACGTCATCCACGCCGGAAGGCCGCTCCAGTGCGCCTTGAACGGCCACTCGATCTTGGCCACCGCCGCTGCGCGGCCGATCGTAGCCATGTCCCCCTTGTCGAAGTAATGGAACGCCGTCCGTGGCTTGCCCTTCAAATCCTGCTCGATCATGCGGGCCACGTGGTCGCCCATCTGCATCGCCGGCTGCGCCACGCCGGGAATCTGCCTGCCGTCCTGCTCGATGTGCGCCAGGTCGCCGCACACAAAAATCTCCGGATGCCCGGGCGGATTCAGCGTCTGATTCACGAAAACGCATCCCCGCTTGTCGGTCTCAAACCCCAGCAGCTTGCCCAGCGGCGAAGCCTGCACTCCTGCCGCCCACAGCGTCACCACCGACTCCACCCGCCGGCCGCCGGCGATGACGTATCCCGGTTGAACATCCGTTACCTGCACCCCGGCGTGCACCTCCACCCCCAGGGCATTCAGTTGCTCCACCGCCTTCTTTGACAAATCCTCAGGATAAGCAGCCAGTATGCGCGGTCCACCTTCAACCAACAGAACCCGAGCTTTTGTCGGGTCGATATGCCGAAAGTCGCGCTTCATATAGAGCTTGGCAATATCCGAGATTGCCCCCGCCAGCTCCACCCCCGTCGGCCCTCCGCCGATCACGACAAAGTTCAATGGCGGGTGTGTCCCTGTCTCCAGCATTTCCCTCTCCGCCAGCTCGAAGGAAAGCAGCACGCGCCGCCGGATCTCGATTGCATCCTCTATCGTCTTCAGGCCCGGGGCCAAAGCACCCCATTCGTCGTGCCCGAAATACGAATGCGTCGCGCCCGTTGCAACCACCAGGTAGTCATACCCCATCTCTCCGCCGCTCTTCAGGTGGACCCGCCTTGCGGCGAGATCGAAGCCCAGCGCCTCGTCCATCAGGACCTCAACATTGTCCTTGCCGCGCACAATGGCGCGGATGGGCGAAGCGATGTTGGCAGGCGAAAGAACAGCCAGCGCCACCTGGTAAAGCAGCGGCTGAAAGGTAAAGTGATTGCGCCGATCGATGATCGTCACGTCCACCGGCAGTCTGGCCAGGCCTGTAGCGGCGTGAGTGCCGGCAAAACCACCTCCCAGAATAATCACGCGCGGCCGGCGCTTCTCGGTAATTGCCGGAATCTGAACCCGGTTTGCAGTCGTGGTCATTGCTCTCTCCTGGCTACTGAAAAGATGCGCCACGCAGGCGAAACGTCACACTTGCATCAACCGGCCGCCGTCCGTCGCCTGTTAAACGCGCAGAAACAAAAGGGGCGGAGCCGTTATGCTCCACCCCTCGCTGGATCGGGAAAGACCCGATTCTATCTCCCGTGCGGATGACCCCCATCGCCGTGCGGGTGCTCGCCGCCACCGTTCGGATGACTTCCGCCGTTGGGATGAGACTGCGGCGCCGGGCGACTTTCCGGCGCCGGATGACTGTTGTTCTGCGGTGGATGATAGCTGCTGTTTGTCCCAGGCCGGGCGTTGTTAGTCGGTGCAGGGTGGTAGCTATTATTGGTCGCAGGTTTGTTGTAGTTGTTATTGGCCGGGGGATGGTAGTTATTGTTGTTCGCGGTCGGCGGCCGGTTAGTATTACTGGTGTTTGTCCCGGGCCGGTTGTAGTTATTGTTGGCTCCCGGGCTTGTTCCTGGACGGTTGTAGCTATTGTTCGTTCCAGGGCGATTATAGTTATTGTTCGTGGTCGGACTTGTGCCCGGATGATTGTAGTTATTATTCGTCGCCGGACGATTGTAGTTGTTCGTGTTGGTCCGATTGTAGTTGTTATGATTGGCGTTTCGATTGTAGTTATTGTTGCTGACAGTCCGATTGTAGTTGTTGGTTACAGTCCGGTTATAGCTGTTGTGGTATGCCGTCGAATGGGCATACGTGCCGTTGTACCCCGGCCGATAATTCGGCGCGTGTACGGCGATATTGCGGTTGTAGTTGCGCGCGGCCACATTGCGATCGTAACCACCGTAATAGCCGTGATTAACAACGGTTACGCTGCGTGATACATACACATTGCGGTTGTACACAACCGTGCGGTTGCCCCATCCGCATCCCCAGTTATGCCATCCCCAGCCCCAGTGGTTCCACGAAGCGACCGCGATGCCTACACCAAAGCCGATCGCCAGGCCCACACCGAACGCATATCCCGGAGGTGGCGGCGGTGCATAGTAGCCGCCCCACGCTACCACCGGCGTCCCATATACAACCCATGGGTTGTAGTAAGGTACATAAACCACCGTGGGATTTGCCGGTGCAATCACAATATTGTTCGGCTGATAAGTAACCGCCAGCTGCTGGTTGCTCTTCAGGTTGCCCGCCTCGTAGGCGCGCTGCCGCATCACCTGCACGGCCGCCATCACATCCTGCGGCTGGTTGTAGTAAGCATTGCCGAGCTGGCTGGTCCAGTTGATGTTCTTGTCCAGGTTCGCAAGCACGGTCGGAAATGCCACCAGCGCCTTGACGCTCGGATCCCAGTTCAGGCTATCGATCATCTGTCCCATCTGGTCAGGAGGAGTTCCCTGATGCGACTGCACAAACTGGTCGGCGTCCGCTACCTCATTCGGGAAGGTCGACGCAGCCAGAATCTGCGCAACCAGCGAATCCGGATAGAGAGCGATCGGCGCAACCAGTTGATCGATCTGGTCTGGTGTCAGCGGGTTGTACGCCTGCGTGCGGCGCTCCCTGGGCGTCAGCCTGGTCCGGTGGTGGAGGCGGCGGCGCTTCCTGGGCAAACATATCTGCCACGCCCAGCGGAATCATCAGGTAGATCAAGCCCCAGGCCAGTACCCGGCGGCCAATTCTGAAGGATGTCGCCGCCATCTCCTGGGCGCCAGGCGCGCCCCGCCACCGCGCAACAGCGGCAAAATTTGAAGTTATAGATTTCTTGTCCATTTTCGAGCCTAACCTTTCACGCATCACACCGAGCGTACGTTGCAGCATCGTACCTTCGCCATTATGGCATTGGTGCCGACCCTGGCCCGCGCTCTCCTACACTCTGACACGCAAATGCGACCACGAGTTGCGCGGACTTGACTCTTTCGCAGACTATCCGCGGTTACCCGTGCTTTCAGCTCAATGGCATAGCCCTCGCTATGGATGCTTGTCCAGTTCGAAATTCAGGGTTGCCGAGTCTCCTGCCACGGCAGTCACAAAGAGCCGCGAAGGCTCGCCTGCAATCGTCAGCGGCATCAGTGTAACCGTGCCATCGGCACCCGAGATCACCTGCGAGCTCGCCTGTCCGATAACCGGCGCGGGTGGACACGCTCCCTGAGCGGGGCAACGTGGCGTCCACGCATCCAGGGTTTCGTAAAAGGTGACCGCCGCACCCGCCATGGGATGGCCGATCGCATCGGTCACTTCGAGAACGACCGGAGAAAAGCTCGCCGTAGCGGCGATCGTCTGAATCGTTCCACTCTCAGCCACAAGCTGCGCCGTCTGCGTGTGAACGGCGACAACGTTGAACTGCGCACAGCCGGAACCTCCCGCGAGGCAGGCATTCACCGGGACCACATCACCTTCATTCAGGGGTCCGGCCGTGATCGCCTGCGTAACGATTCCATCTGCGGCGCTCACACTCGCTGTCGCGGCCGGGGTCACCCCGTTGGCCATCGGCACCCAGTTCACGGCCTGGCCTCCGGCTGGAATTCCGTTGTTTAAGACCAGTCCCTGTGGATTCCACTGCGAGGTCCCGCCAATCGCCAGATACAAATTAGGTGTAATCGCGCTGATCGAAGGCGATGACAGGCCAGTAAACTCCGCGGCTATGCTCGCGCCATTGCGTGAGTGAAGCTGTGACCTGCGCCAGACCTGTCGAGGTCGCACTCACCATTACCGTAGCCGTGCCGTCTCCGGCAGTGGTCGCACTGCACACACTCTGCCCGCAGCCCAGCGCAGCGCTTCCCAGTGTCACCGAGTAGCTGACTGACACCCCGGCCGCGGGCGACTGATTGTCCCAGTTCATCGCTTTCACCGTGAACGGAACAGGCACTCCCATCGCCACTCCATTAGCGGGCGCCGTCACAATCGCCAGTTCGTCGCCATTCTGGGCGTTGTAGCTCAGCCCGTCGGCAATAATGGTTACGCCCAGCGTCTGCGGATCCTCGACCTCCAGCAGCACGTTACCCGTCACTCCGCCCGATGCCGGAGCCACTGCCGTAATCTGTGTCGGCGAAACACTCGTCACCGTCGCCGGCACATTATTCACTGTGACCACAGAATTCTGCCGAAAGCCAACGCCGTTAATGACAATCGGCCCCCCACTCGCCGACAGCCGCGAAGGCTCTACTGTGTCGGCATAAATCACCCGGCCCCGATATAGATAGTCGGGACGGCCATCGCCCCGCATGTCTGCCACGCCCAGCCGCACTTCGCTGTCGGCGGTAGTAATGACCGGCAGTTCGGTCAGCCCCACTTCAACACCGTTGAAGGGCTGCGGACTTCCCGTCACCGGCGGCACGTTTCCCGGGTCGGTGCCGTTCCACATGCCGAGCACCGGCTGCGCCTTGTCTACCGTGGGACTACCGTGCTCATCGAGCGCCGTCGCCTCGACCGTGAACTCGCGGTTCGCCCGCGCCCTCCACTCCAGCCACCCCGTGTGTCCGTAGCCGGAGATCCGCGCCGTCCACTCGCCGGCCGCCGGCAACTGCGCCGGAGCAGATTCCGTGCCGTCATCGCCGCTCAGCGACTCATCTGCCGAATCGCTGATATCAACGGTCTGATAGACGCTCGACCCCGCCGCCAGACCGGGAAGATACAGCGTCGGCATCGTGCCCGAAGGCGTCACCTGTCCCGTGGTGTAAGCTCCGACGGAAGCTCCGCCGATATCCAGCGAATTCACCGCCTCAAACGTGAGCTGGTAATTAGCAGAAGTCGCTCCCGGCGGCAGCGGAACTCCACTCAGATCGAAGAAGCCCTCCAGTGTCTGATCATCCGACCCATAGCGATTCAACGCATTGCCACTCGCGTCGGTCGTTCCGGTGATCAGATTCCCGGCGTTTCCCTGAAAATACGCCCCGCTGACCGCGGTCACCGTGTAGCGCACGTCGGGCAGGTCGGTTCCGGCGATCATCGGCCGCAACACCGCGTTCACACCCTGCATCCCCTGGCCACCCTTGAACTGGATTCTCCCCTGCACCGAGATGGTGTTCGCCGCCGTCAGTTTCTTGCCGCTGAACGAGCCGATATTCGCCGCCGTTACCGGATACGTCCGGTTCAGCGCGGCAATGTCATCCAGCCGAAGCTTCGTACCGTTCGGTATGCACGACTGACCGGTCGCATTGCACAGCCGCTCGATCGGATGCAGGATTGGCCACCCTGCCAGCCCATTGCTGCTGGCCTGGTTGATGGCAAACATCTCTTCGTTGGCTTGCGACCAGTCGAGCCCCAGTATCCGGCCGAATGCCGCGCACCATCTGGTACTGCAGCACAGCAATCTGCGCAGCTGGTCGCCGCGCACAGCCCATTGACCAACATCAGCGCGTGCACGATGTTGCCCGGAGGTGGCGATGTTATCCACCATCGTGATCACGCCGTTCTGCTCGCACATTGCCGCCGAGCTAGCGCCAGCGCCCAGAAACGCGTTAATCACCGAGCCATCGGCATCGAAGACAATGGCAATTGGCCTGTTTGTTGTAATGGGCCGTATGTCTGCTGGCATTTGTGGCGATGCCGGTGGCCACCGTAATATTCGTCCCGTTCACATCTTCGGCCAGACTTCCGTAATAGGTGATCGTCACTGCGGCGGTCGGAACGGAATTCCACACGCCGGCTGCAGTAGCGATCATCGATCGGGCCTGGCTCTGGCTTACCGTGGGACTCAGGCTGCCCTGATCGAGGAAGTACGGTACCAGCCCCCCCGCCCACACCACCGGCTTCCCCTTCGCCGAGGCATTGAAGTAGCTCGAGCCGGCAATCCAGCGTGGGCCGCCCGCGTAAACCGGACTGCCCGCAACCAGGCAGATCATCGCCAGCAGCAGGGCGAACAGGATGCGCTTCCAATCGGGATGGACGTGGCTCATCGATGCTCCGCGTTCCGCCGGAATCGCTCGCCACGGCGGACACGGAATCTATTCCGCCACGCGGGGAGCGCGGACGCGAGAGCAAAGACAGTGAAACCGGACTACGCTCGACCAAACTGGGAGCGCAGTCAAAGGATGTTTCAAAACGGGAAAACAGCCCGGCGCATGTCGCTTTCCCCCTTGCGCTCAGGCAAATGCTCTCGAATGTCCGTTCTGTACCGCGCGCTTCGCCGCCGCCAGCTCCGCCAGCCCGCGCAGTAGTTCTCGCCCTTCCGCCGTCGGCGCCTTCCCCACTGGAGGATGCTCCCACGGCTTGGTATCTCCACTTGCTCCATAAAACCGGTTCCTGCTGCTCTTTCTGCCAGTGCCGGCCGCTCGCGTTGATGGGGAAGCAGTAATGAATGATCGGGCAGTGCAGCGAGCCCGAGCCGGTCGTCTGCGCAAAGCGGCTGATGTGGTGCCGCACGCCGCACTCCGCCGCCGCGATTGCGTATCCCAGCATCTCGCTGATCCACCCGCCGTGAGGCATCTTCGCCCGGCAGACCTTGTCCGACCGGATCTCCATTGACTTCTGCAGCCAGCGCGGAGCCAGCGCCGCCAGGTCGTCCCGGCGGATCAGAACATAGATGCCAACCGGCTGCACGCATGAGCGGAACTCCCGCAGGCAGTGCCGCTCGAGAACCAGCCGGTTATATTCGAGCTCCGGCCGCATGTAGTCATGCGCATCGGCATAGGCTTCTCCCCTGCGCAAAGGACCGTGGATCCGGCACCGGCCGGACAAACGCCGAATCCGGATCCACGATCAGCACCGCCTCATCTGCCGGGCCCGGCTTTTTCACCCACTCGCAGATGCCGCCGGGCTTGTTGAGGGGCTCATAGATCTCGCGCCCGAGGCGTCCTTTGTAGTTGGACACGCTGCACGTCTCGCACGTAAATCCACCCAGAGGTTCGTCGGTGGCGCTGACCAGTCCCGTCAGCTGCGACCGCATCCCCGCGCGCGCATAGGTGTAGTGAAGCAGCTCCGCCTGCCAGCGCATGTATGCCGTGTTTTCGCAACTGAAGATGACGCGCACGCGATGTCCTTAGTTCGCCGCCTGGAAAAAGTGATCGATCAGACTCATCCCGCAGCTCGAAGTCGAAGCTGCGCGTGTTCTGCGTCTTATCCTGCGCGTCGGTGTTGTAGGCAACAATGTAGGCGCTGCGCGTAGCGGGATCGACATAGAAGTGGCTGCGGAATCCGTTCTGCCATCCCGCATGGCCAACCAGCGTCAGCTTGCCATCGGTATGCACGAAGAAGCTGCTGGCCACATCGTCATGCGCCCCTGCGCGTGAGACGAAGTCTTCATCGGGAACCACCGGCAGGTACGGCTTCCACATCTCTTCGAGCGACGCCCGCTTCAGGATCGCGTCATACTCCGCCTGCCGCCCCCGATCGCCAAGCAGAAACTCCACATACTTGATCATGTCTGTCAGCGGAGCATTGAGACCGCCATTCGACCGCGTGATACCCGTGTTGAAGTCAAACTCGTCCTCGGTCAGCTTGCCGTCTTTCAGGTCCCAGCTGTGCGAGCGATAGCGCAGCAGATGATAGGGGCTGCGATCGAAGTAAGTCCGGTTCATCCCCAGCGGCTTCAAAATGTTCTTGTCGATGTACACCTCATAGGGATCGCCCGAGAGCCGTTCAATGATCTCGCCCAGAAACACCACTCCCAGGTTCGAATAGCTGAAGCGCGACCCCGGCTCAAACAGCACATCGGTGTAAGGCAGCATGGCCACGATCTGCGACCACTGCGTCGGCTCAAAGGGTTGCCAGTCCGCGTCGTGCCACGGCCATGTAGGATCCCGGAAGCCTCCCGAATGCGTCATCATATGGCGAATAGTGATCTTCGCGATTGATCCGTAACGGTCGTGCACGGCGCTGAGCTCGGGAATGTACTTCACCAGCGGATCGTCGAGCGATAGCAGCCCGCGGTCGCGCAGCTGCATGATCGCGATGCCGGTGAAGGTTTTCGTGCACGACGCCCAGTGATAGGTGGTGTTGTCGTCGACCGCAACCGACGGTGACTGACTCTGCACGCCCCCTTGGTTCTGGACACCAAAGTTGTCGTGCAGAACGACCTCGCCGTTGCGAATCAGAACCAGGCTGCTGCCGAGGATGCCGTTGCGCCGCAGCCCCGCTTCATAGAACGACTTGATGGCCGCAATGTCCGGAGATGATGCCGACTGAGCGAGCGCCGAAATAACTACCGCAAACAGGATGGGAGTGAAATACCAGAGGGGAAGCTTGCGCATGAACCGTCCCGGAAGAATGTCGTGCTGGCATTCTATCGACCGGAACTTCGCCGGGAAAAGAAAATGCGCGGCGATCGCTCACCGCGCAGGCCTACTCGATCGATCATTACAGCCGATCAATATGAATTGGGTTTCGTATCATCCGGTGTCTGCACAGCATCGGCAAATCGCGGATCCGCTTTGCGTGGGTTGCCGGGAGGTTTTCTCTCCCGGCGACCCACGCTCAAGGCCCGTCCGGCAAGGACCGGGGTCCCCGGCGCGCGGTCTTTGCGTGCTGGGGTGGAAGGACCGCCCGCCGCGCAGGCGCCGCCGGAGGCGATTTATGCGATGTGGGGATTCGCCCGCACGCGAAAGCGCTTCATGTTGATCGAGAGTGTGCGCTCCATCCTGCGAAGATCGCCCTTCTCATCGGGCTGAGCAAAGGTAGAAGCCACTCCCCGGCTCGACGCCCGGCCGGTGCGGCCGATGCGATGCACGAAGTCTTCGGCCTCGCGAGGCATGTCGTAGTTCACGACGTGGGCCACGTCCGGCACATCGATACCGCGAGATGCGACATCGGTTGCCACCAGCACCCGATGCTGTCCCTGCGCAAAGCTGCGCAGTGCGGCATTACGCTGTGACTGGGTACGGTCGCCATGAATGCTCGTGGCCTTGTGTCCGGACCGCGCCAGACGGCGGGCGACGCGGTCGGCTCCATGCTTGGTGCGAACAAACACCAGGAAGCTGCCGTTGTGCGAATCGAGCAGATGCTCGAGCAGCTCCTGCTTCTTCTCCTTGTCGACTTCGAAGGTCTGCAGCTCGACTGTCTCGCTGGGCTTCAGCACCGAGCCGATCTCGATGCGCGCCGGGTTGCGCAGATAATTGCGCGCGACCTCGCTGATCTGCGGGCTGAGCGTCGCCGAATAGCACAGCGTCTGCCGTTCCGTCGGAAGCGCTGCGACAATGCGCTTGATTGCTGGCTGAAAGCCCATATCCAGCATGCGGTCCACTTCGTCGAGCACCAGCATGCGAACGCCGCCGAGCCTTACCAGCCCGCGGCTCAGAAAATCTTCAAGCCGGCCGGGCGTAGCTACGATAAGCCGCGCGCCGCGACGAATCTGTTCGAGTTGCGGACCCTCTGCCATTCCGCCGACCACGAGCGCGGCCGAACCGCGATTGCCGGTCAGCTTGCGATATTGCTCCAGCACCTGCATGGCAAGCTCGCGCGTCGGTAGAAGGATCAGCCCGAAGGCGCCTTTAGTTTTTCCCTCCGCCTGCATTTTCTCGGCCTGCATTTTTTCAATCAGCGGAACGAGAAAGCTGAGGGTCTTGCCTGTACCGGTCTGGGCCGTCGCCAGAATATCGCGGCCCTCGAGGGCCGGAGGAATCGCTGCGGCCTGCACCGGGGTGGGAGTAACGAAATTTGCATTGGCCAACTGCTGCTTGAGCGAGGCCGAAAGATTGAAATCAGAAAATTGGTTCAAAATTGTCCTTCAACGGGCGAGAGGTGATTCCATCCACGTGTCTGTCATTCACGGACACACCACGCCTGCCGGTTTGCTGATCCCTGCGGACACACTTCAAGGTCACGCGGGATATTAAGTCATTTACGTAGGGAAGACTTACTTGCCTGCCACACGCTGCGTCTTCGGCCTGGGCACAAACGGTGCCGGCCCGGCCTGTACAAATCAGGCCGTCACGCTGAGGGGCTTGGGAATCAAGAGGAAGGCGGTCTTGCTGGATGAGGGCGAGAACGGCTCACAACCAAACAACTGAGCGTAAACAAATTATAGCACGACAAGGCGGCGTCGCCTCTCAGGCCGAACGCTGCTCGCGCATAAGCCGACTGCGAAAGGAATTGCGCTCCGCCCACTCACCCTTCGGACGATCGAGAAACGCCGACACCCTGGCCAGCAGTTCAGTGGGATGAATCGGCTTGGAAATCGCCGCAAAATCGTATCCGGCGTTTCTTGAGGCGACCAGCAGATCCACCATCGCCATCTGTCCGGAGAACAGCAATATCTTGCAGTCTGGATATTGATGGCGAACGGCAACCGCCAGTTCGATGCCACCCATGCCCGGCATGCAGACATCGGTGATCACCATCTGCGGTGGCATAGTTCGCGCACGCTCGAGGGCGCTTTCCCCATCATAGGCGGCAATCGCGGCGTAACCGCTGCGCGCCAGAATCGCAACCAGAGTGTCTGCGATCACCTTTTCATCGTCAACGACCATCACGACGACTGGCTGCTTCTCCACAACCGTCGCTCTCGCTAAAGGAATCTCCGCCAGGGGAACCGTCTCGAAATGCATCTTCTTGGACACGGTGGCACCTCACTGTTGACACCCTAGCAGAGCTCATCCGATACGGGTTACTTATTTAGAATGTGATATTTATAATGAATAACGTTATTATTCGTTTGCTTCTTGACCGCTAAATTCTGACGCAATATGACGCTTTCTTTTGTTCTCGTTTTTGTTAGGATAGCGTCACGATTACGCCAGAAAGGAACATCGTCATGGCTACCGATGAAGTTTCGATGGCTCCCATGAGATTCGAATCCATGCCCCAGGCCGATGTGCCGAAAGGCCGCGACGGCAAGCACAAGAAGATCGTCCAGCAGCTGCTCAGCGACATCAGTCACCTCGAACCGGGATCCGCCCTGAAGATTCCTCTATCCGAACTGCCCGACTCCAAGGAGAACATCCGCTCCGCCCTGAGCCGCGCAACCAGACAGCACGGCATCGAGATCGCGACCTCCAGCGACGACGACTATCTTTACGTGTGGAAGCCGTAGCGATCCCTCGACACGGCATTGCCCGTCGCACAGCATTGCCCCTGCGGGACATTACTAAGACCGGCTGAACCGCGCATCTCCACCGCGCATCTCGTGTCCGCTTCCGGACGCCGCGCTCCGGGGCCGAACAGCGCAACTCTGCTTCGATCAACTCCTTCCTCTTTAGAATCAGAAGCTCACGCCTCTAGCTTTTTGGCTGGCGACTTGCATTATTCCTCGGTGTTTCCGGCTGCCGTTCCCTCGTCCCCGGCGCAAATTTGTTAAGGCCTCAATGAAAAAGTCACGAACCTACGAAAATCTTCGTTGACATCTACGAACACCTTCGTATAAAGTCGCGGTCATGAAAGAAAAGAGTCGCCATCTGCCGAAACCCACCGAAGTCGAGCTGGAGTTACTGCGCGTGCTTTGGAGCAAGGGCTCCGCTTCCGTCCGCGAACTGCACGAAGTCGTCAGCGGCCAGCGCCCCCTGGGCTACACCTCGGTGCTCAAGACCCTGCAGATCATGACCGAGAAGGGTCTGGTGGAGCGCACAGAAGCAGGCAAGGCGCACATCTATCACGCCGCGGCCACGCAGGAAGAGACTCAGAACCAGCTCCTCCGCGACCTGAGCGAGCGGCTCTTCTCCGGTTCGGCGGCCCAGCTGGCCATGCACGCGCTGTCCATGCAGCCGGCCAGCGAGGAAGAGCTCGAGGAAATCCGAAAGATCATCCGGCAAAAAAGGGAGAAGCAATGAGCTACGCAACCATAGCCCTCGGGTGGACCCTCATTCATTTCTGCTGGCAGGCGACGGCCATCGCCCTGCTCTATCGCCTGGCCGATGCCGCCTTAAGCAAGGCGCACAGCCATGTCCGCTATGGGGCTGCCCTGGTCGCATTGCTCAGCATGCTGGCTGCGGCCGGCGTCTACCCTCGCCTGGGAGTCGACCCGGACCGCGGACGAGCACGTTGCCCTGACCGCGTGGCGCAACACTCAGGATGTGGCCAACCCTCAGGGGTTCCGCCCCCGTAACCTCAGCCGGCGAAGCGGCCGCAACGTCTTACGACCCGGGCACGCCGATACTCACCGCCGCTCGCAACGCCGCGCTGGCCGAGTTGCGGCAGGACATGCGCGGCGCCATTCCCTGGCTCGACGCCATGTGGCTGCTTGGCGTCCTCTGCCTCTCCGCAAGAACCGTCGGCGGCTGGTGGCTGATCCAGCGCCTGCGCAACACCAGTCTGGCGCGCGTTCCCGCCTATGCTCAGGAGAGCTTTCGCGCGCCTGTCCGTCCGTTTCGGCATACGCAGACCCATTGACCTCCGCATCAGCGCCCGCATCTCAGGCCCGCTCGCCATGGGCATCTGGCGCTCTGTCGTCCTGTTGCCCGTCTCTGCGCTCACGTCCCTCACTCCCGAGCAGCTCGAGGTGGTCCTCGCCCATGAGCTGGCCCACATCCGCCGCGCCGACTACCTGTGGAACATGCTGCAGACCATGATCGAGACGCTCTTCTTCTTCCATCCCGCCGTCTGGTGGGTCAGCCGCAACCTCCGCGAGCAGCGCGAGCTCTGCTGCGACGACGCCGCTCTCGCCTGCTGCTCCGATCCGCTCACCTACGCCACCGCGCTCCTGCGCCTCGAAGAGGAACGCAGCTCGCGTTTTCGCCTCGCCCTCGCGCTCAACGGACATCAGAGCGGCGGCCTGCGCGCCCGCATCGCCCGCATCCTTGACGAAACTCCTCAGGGTCGTCGCGACGTCGCGCCCTTCTCGCTGCTGGGCGTATGCGCCATGCTGGGCCTGGTTCTGCTCTCCGCGCCGCGCCTCTTCGCCGATTTGTACCCCATCGACGCCACCACAAAGGACCAGACCTCTACAACGCCCCTGCTGGCCGCGAATGTCATCGCCGCGCCGCACGTCTCGAAGGCCGCCGGCGACCCATCCGACAACGGAAACGGCTCCGGCAAGGGCTCAGGCAGCGGCTCCGGTAACAGCACCGGTGCGGGCAGAGCGGCATGCACGCGCCAGGAAAGCCCCTCCGGCGAGTGCGCCAGCATCGGTTCGGGCAGCAGCGCCTCAGCGCACAGATCTTCCACCACCGTTACCGTGTCTCAGACCAAAACAATATCTCAGACCAACGTCATCGTGGCGCCGAGCGAGCCGACTCCTCCCGTCCCCCCGGTTGCGGCGCCTGCTCCCCTTGTATCGTTCGCTCCGATGGCACGCGTCGCCGAAGCACCGGCAGTGCTGGCGATAACTCCCAACCCCGCGAGCTACGCGCACGACATGACTCTGGTGATCGCTCGCCTCCGCTCCCCATGCGATGCTGCAGGCAGCCGACGCAGAAAAGAGCGCCGAGAGGCGACTACATCGACCAGATGCGCGCCGCCGGCTACAGCGTCGACCTCGACAAATACATGGCGATGAAGATCCAGGGCGTCACACCGGAATTCGCACGCAGCATGGCCGCGACCGGCTTCGGCAAGCCCACCGCCGATGAGCTGATTGCCATGAAGATCCATGGCGTCAGCCCGAGCGAGGTCGCCGAGCTCAAGGCTGCGGGCATCGATCCTGGCAACTACCAGGACCTGATCACCTACCGCATCTTCAGGGTCACGCCGGAGTTCGTTGCCGGAATGAAGGCGGCCGGGTACAACAACATCTCCGCGAAGAAGCTGGTAGAGCTGCGCATCCAGGGCGTCACTCCGGAGTTCGCGAAGTCGACAAAGCAGCAGTGGCCCGATGCAACCGTCGATCAGATGGTCCAGCTCCGCATCTTCAACATCAACGGAGCGTTTATCGCTTCGGCCAAGCGGCACGGCCTTGAGCCTCTCACCATCGACAAGCTGGTGCGGCTGCGCATCTCCGGCATCCTCGATGACGAGTCTCCCGAAGCGGAGAAGAGCAAATGAACCGCCCGCTCCTGACCGCATCGCTCGTCGTGCTCATGGCTGCATCACTGCGCGCCGATGCAATGCCTCCCGGCCAGAAGCCTGATGACCTTACCGGCAGCTGCCGCATCTACGCATCACGCAATGCGGGCAGCCTCGAGCTCAAACTCGAACGCGGCAAGTGTGACGGCGATGGCGATTGTCACAACTCCAACACCACCGAGCCGCTCGATGCCTTCACTGGCATCACCCTCGCCGATCTCAACCGCGAGGGCGCGCACCTCGATGCCGTGTTCACTGCCGAGGCGGGCACGCTCCGCTGCTCAGGCGCTGTCCGCTCTTCCGAGCTGGTCGGCTCTTTCACCTTCCAGCCCGACAAGGCCTTCATCGACCGCATGCGCGATGTGGGCATCACCGGGATCGATCCCGACAAGCTCGAAGCCTACGCGCTCTTCCGCGTGACGCGCGACTGGGTTGTCTCGCTCCAGAAAGCCGGCGTGACCGATATCACTGCCGACAACCTGATCGCGCTACGCATCTTCAGGGTCGACGCCGACTACGTCCGCAGTCTTCAATCTCTCGGCTACCCGCCGCCCTCGGCCGAAAAGCTCATCGCCCTCCGTGTACAGGGCGTCAATCCCGCCGAGATCAAGCAGGTAGAGGCGATGGGCTACCATCCCACCATCGATGAGCTCATCCAGATGCGCATCTTCAAGGTCACGCCGGACTTCATCGAGCGCATGAAGGCCAAGGGCTTCGAGAACCTGACCATCGCCAAACTCGTCCAGATCCGCATCTTCAAGCTGGCTGAGTAAAGTCCCGCTGGATCATTCGAGGTCCTGGCTCTGCAGCTTCCACTTCGTCAGATCGTTCCATTGTTGCAACGCCTCAGGCACCGGCGGAGACACCGTCCCCGGCGCGATCATGTCGACAATGCGCTGCGGAGGCACATTGCCGTCCCTCGCCCGGAACAGGCCCTTCACCCAGGCAATCGCCGCCAGCCCTTGCTGCGAGCGGAAGACCTGCTCCATGTAGAACCACTTCTCGTCCCAGCACAGCGTGCGCGTGGTCAGCGTGAACGGCGCGAAGAGCGCCAGCGACCGCCGGTAAGTGATCGACAGCGACCCGACCAGCGGAGCCCAGCCCTCCTTCAGCGCGGGGGTCAGAATCCCCGTGGCCGCCGAAAGACGCACCCGCCCGTAATCCATGAAGCTGAGATATCGGGCGTTGTTCAGGTGCAGATTGAAGTCGATGTCCTGCGGCCACACCCTCAGCCGCAGCACATCCTCGTCGAAGACACCGATGCGCGGCAGCGGACGAATTCTCTGCCGGACAGCAAGCGCGGGAATGCGGACAAAGCTGTTGTAGTGGGACATGAAGCGCTGGAATCAGAGACGCCGTTCTCGATCTGAGTTTACAGGCGCCGTTTTTCAGGAGAAGCGTCTCAGCGCAAGCTCCGCCACTCATCTCCCAGAAACAGCCGGATCCCCGCCACACCCGCAGCCCCCGCAGCCACGCACTCTGCCGCATTCCCGCGCGTGACACCGCCCAGCGCAATGACGGGAACCGGCCCCGCAGCCCGGCAGGCCTCGGAAAGTATCTCCAGCCCGACACCCCGGCCCGGGCCTTCCCCGTCTGACCCGGAGACCTTCTCAAACACTGGCGCAAACACAATCAGCGAAGCATCCCGAGCCGCCCGGACCTCCTCAATGTCATGGCACGCCCGGCTCACGATCGCCTCCTTGCCCGCGTGCCGGTAAGCAGCCCGAACCTCCTCGACCGCTCCAGCCATCGCTGATCCGGGCAGATGCACTCCATCGGCGCCCGCCTCCAGCGCCACCTCGGCCGGGCCATTCACCAGCACCCGGGTAGGCCCACCCTCCACCCGCACCGCCGCCACGATCCGTCGCGCCAGCGCCAGCAGATCGTCCGCCGCCAGGTCCTTCTCCCGCACCTGGATATAGTCCACGCCGCCCCGCGCCCACTCACCGGCCAAAGCCACAAGCGCAGTCTGCTGTTCCAGCTCGCCGCCTGGCAGCAGCCGCCGTCCGGTGATAGCGTAAAGGAGCATTTTCCGACTATAGTCGGTCGGGTATGGGAAGCCTCCCCGGTCCAGTCCCAAATAGACAGCTACAGAGATTTACGCAGGGCTTACACATACGGGGTTAAGATGGGCGCGTGATACGGTCAAGTGAGTAAACCTAAAAATGGCTACTTACGATTTGCTCGTAATCGGATCAGGTCCTTCAGGTCAGCGCGCGGCAGTCTCCGCGGTGAAGAAGGGCAAGCGTGTGGCCCTGGTCGAGATGCGCGATGTAGTCGGTGGCGTGTGCATCAACACCGGCACCATTCCCAGCAAAACCATGCGCGAAGCGGTGCTGCACCTCTCCGGCTACAACTACCGCTCCATTTACGGCATGAATTACCGCGTGAAGGAAAAGATCACCATGTCCGATCTTGCCTTCCGCGTGCAGCACGTCATCAAGACCGAGATCGACGTCACCGACGCGCAGCTTTCCCGCAACGGGGTCGACGTAATTACCGGCGCGGCCAGCTTCGAGGATCCACATCACATCCGCGTGGTCAGCAGCCAGGGATCGAACGTCCTCGAGGCGAACAACATCGTAATCGCTGTCGGCACCAAGCCCGCCGACACCTCCAAGGTGCCCATCAACGGCCGCACCATCATCAACAGCGACCAGATCCTCAACCTTCAGAACTTGCCCAAGACGCTCATCGTGGTCGGTGGCGGAGTGATCGGCGTCGAATATACCTGCATGTTTTCGGCCCTGGGCGTTAGAGTGACGCTGATCGAAAAGCGGCCCAAGCTGTTAGAGTTTGCCGATCAGGAGATTGTCGAGGCGCTCAGTTATCACCTGCGCGACAGCCGCGTGACCATGCGCCTCCACGAAGAGGTGGAGAGCGTGGAAGAGCTGGCCGACGGCACCGTCGTAGCCAACCTCGAGAGCAAGAAGAAATTATCGGGCGACGCGCTGCTCTACGCCGTCGGCCGTCAGGGCAACATTACCGAACTGAACCTGCCCGCCGCAGGCATCGAAGCCGATTCGCGCGGGCGCATCCCGGTCGACAAGGACTTCCGCACCAAGGTGCCGCACATCTATGCGGTCGGCGACGTGATCGGCTTTCCCAGCCTGGCCTCCGTCTCAATGGAGCAGGGGCGTATCGCCGCGGAGCGGGCTTTCGGCGAGACGGCCGTGCAGTCGAATCCCAGCTTCTATCCCTACGGCATCTACACGATTCCGGAAATCTCCTTCATCGGCAAAACCGAAGAACAGCTCACGGAAGAAGACGTGCCCTACGAAGTGGGCGTTGCATATTACCGGGAAATCGCCCGCGGTCAGATTCGCGGCGATACCACCGGCCGTCTCAAGCTCATCTTTCATCGCGAGACGAGGCAGATTCTCGGTGTCCACATCATCGGCGAAGGCGCAGCCGAACTGGTGCACATCGGGCAGGCGGTGATGGTTCTCAATG
The DNA here is from genome assembly GCA_963725225.1 of uncultured Acidobacteriaceae bacterium. Taxonomy (GTDB): domain Bacteria; phylum Acidobacteriota; class Terriglobia; order Terriglobales; family Acidobacteriaceae; genus Silvibacterium. The sequence continues at coordinate 20,434 of CAVRXY010000001.1, read as the reverse complement.
GCACCGTGGACTATTTCATCAATACCGTGTTCAACTATCCCACTCTGGCCGAGTGCTACAAGGCAGCCGCGTTTAACGGCGTAAATCGCCTCGCCCGGTTCGAAAGCTGATACAGGAGTGGCAACAGGAAGGGCGATATGGCAAAGACCGTTGGAGTAGTCATGACCGAGAAGGTTGTGGCTGGCCTCCTTGAAGATCACAAAGTAGTCGGCGAGCTGAGGCGCTATCCGAAGCATTCCGGAGAAGAACACGATCCCGAGGAAAACGGCGGATTGATCGAGTTACCCGCCGACGCGCTGGCCGAGGTTCTCTGCGAGCAGATCGCCGCCGTCGCTCCGGCCGGCACCGGAGTCGAGGTAGCGGGCATCGCCGTACCCGGCATCGTCCGCAACGGCGTCATCGAGGACTCGCCCAACCTGCCCCAGCTCAAAGGAGCCAACATCGCCGAAGCGGTGAAAAACGGCCTCGCTGCGCGTGGCCTCGATTACAAGGTGAGCGCCCTGAACGACGCCGACGCGGTCGCCGCGGGAGTGGCGGCAACCCGTGGCCAGCTCGACCGCCTGGTCCGCGTCTGGACCATCGGCAACGGCATCGGCTTCGGTCGCTATCCTTATGCTGAGGGACCCTGGGAGGGCGGCCACACCATCATCACCCTCGACCCCAAGGAGAAATACTGCGCCTGCGGCGGGCGCGGTCATCTCGAAGGCATCACCGGCCACCGCGCCATGCGCCTGCGCTTTCTTGACCTGGAACCCGACGAAGTTTTCGCCGCCGCACGCAAGGGCGACAAGCGCTGCGCCGACTTCGTCGAGCTATATCACCTGGCGCTGGCCGCGGCCACGGCTACCCAGATCCACCTCGAAGGCCCGGGACGCTTCTACTTCACCGGCCGCGACATCGATCGCCTCGAAGTCGCGCGCCTCCGCGAGCATCTCTATCAGATGGTCAAGATGAGCCCGCTGCAGAACTACACCGTCGAGGTCATCCCCGAAGACCCGACCATCGCCCTCATCGGAGCCGGAGCGGCCGCCGAACAGGCCAGCCGCTGCTGAACCGTCATGGCTGCTTCCGGCTCTGCTCGATGTACGCGGGAGTGTAGCCTTCCCACTCCCAGGGAGTGACCGTATCGCCGAGAATCTTCGCGAAGAGCGGGCGGAAGGCCAGCTCGCCGTTGTCGCTGTTGGTCAGCACGATCATGCACGACCTCTGCCGCTCGAAGCAGATCATGTAATTCTGCGCGCCGTCGCCGTGGCCTTCCTTGAAGAACGCTGGTCCGAACTTTGTCTTCGTCAGCAATCCCCAGCCAATGCCGTACGCCAGCCCGACACCATCCGCCTCCTTGCTGTCCGTGTCTTCACCCATCCCGCCCGGCAACCCGAATTCATGCTTTGTGTGAATGTAGAAAACCGGGCTCAGCATGTCTGAGCGAGTCGAGATGATCCTGTCGTCGAACAACGCGGAGGTAAACCGCGAGAGATCGTCGACCGAGGTCGCCATTGATCCCGCGGCTCGCGCCGGAAACCGGCGCGTCTGCGCATGGAAGTTCCCTTGGGCGTCGAAGCGATCGGCTACATCTGCCTCGAACTCCTTACGATAAATCAGTCCGGTGTGGGTCATCCCCAGCGGTCCGAAGATTGCCTCCTGCATCAGTTGGTCGAGCGGCTTTCCCTTCTGCTGCTCAATGACGAACTGCACCAGGTTGATCCCTTCGCCCGAGTAGAGAAACTGCGTTCCCGGCTTGAAGTGCAGGTGCATCTTCTTGTCCGGTTCAATGAAGGCAAAGTTCGCCAGACCCGACGTGTGCGAGAGCAGCATGCGCGGCGTCACCAGTTGCCATTGCGGATCGCCCACCAGTTCCGAGGCCGTCTCGCGATATTGCTCATACTCATTGAGTGGTTTCGCAAGCTGCCTCGCAAGCGGCTCATCGAGATTGAACTGGCCGTGGTGGACCAGTTGCATTACATAAAACGCGAAGACCGATTTCGTAATCGACGCCGCCCAGGTCGTCGTCTCGGCATCCATCGGCAGGTCGGGATTTTTGCGCCTCAGCCCGAACCCCGCGCTCCACACCAGCCTGCCATCGTTGAGCACAGCGATCTGCGCTCCGGTAACGTGCGCTGCTTCGAGGGTCTTCTTCGCAAACGCATCCGCGTCGCCGATCGAGATCGTCGAGCCATCGAGGCGCTGGATGTTTTTGGGAGCAGGGCTCTGGGCAACGGCAGCACAAGACAAAAGAACAGCCAGCAGGGGGCGATATGTCATCACGCTCGATGCTACGCGCCTGAAATCCGACCCGTTCCTTATCTGTGAACACTTTTTGTCACAAAATTACCGATATCGCACTATCATGTTGGCCCGTTCCGGTATTGCTTTCGCGCGATAGAGCTCGTGGCAAGCCGGATTCGCAAATCCTTCATTCGTAAGTTCTGGGCGGAGGCTATCTCCAGTGGCAAAGATTGCTCGCATCCCGATTACCAATGTCTACGCCGACGGCGACTACACCGGCCGCATCCTCGTCGGCCCGGAAAAACAGCCGATGAATGTCATCCTCGACACGGGCAGCAGCGCGTTAGCGCTCGACGGCAGGAAGTATCATCCAAGCCTGTCCAGCGGCGATCAGTCCACCAAGCTGGCGCAGACCAGTGCCTATGACGACGGAAGCAGCTGGACCGGCGCCGTCATCAAAACGGGCATATCCATAGGAGACGGCAAGGCTTCCATTCTTCTCGAGAGCGCCAACGCCGCGATCGCCTACGCGTCGAAAGATATGTTTGATGCGTGCGACGGCATCCTCGGTCTCGCCTATGCGTATCTCGACGACGTCTTCACCATGCCGGAAGATACCTGGGCCCATCAATATCTGGAGAACCAGGTTCGTACCGGCAGGCACGGCCAACTCAAGCCATATTTGACACAACTTGCGGATGACGGAGTGACCTCGGATAAGATGGCGTTCCTCACCCGGCGTTCCCTCATTCACGTCGGCGGAGGAGGTGCGAACGATCCCCTCAATCAGGGTTGGATGATCGTCGGCGGCGGTGAAGAGTGTACCGACCTTTACACCGGCGGCTTCAAGACCGTGAAAGTGCTCTCCGACAAGTGGTACAACACAAACCTGAAGGCCGTTATCGTCGGCAATGGGGACCCCATTGCTGGTCGCATGGAAGGCCCAAAAGGATCCTCCTCGAACTCCATAGTCGACAGCGGAACCGCCAGCCTCGAAGTGAGCAAGCAGATGTTCAGAGCGCTGCTGTCGAAACTCACTCCCGCCCAGCAGGAGCTGCTCACCAGATCGGTTCTCGACAACAAGCCAGTCGCCAATTCAGCTCTCGACTTACCGAATTGGCCAACCTTGACCTTCGTACTCCAGGGCGATTCCGGCGACGTTTCGCTTCAGGTCGCTCCGAACAACTACTGGCAGGTCAACACGGATAAAGCCGGTTCAGCAGCAGCGGCCATTACAGAGGGCAGTGCGGGTTTCACCACCCTCGGCCTGCCGCTCATGAACGGCTATTTCACGGTTTTTGATGGAGAAGCAGACGGCGGGCGCGGCGTCATCAAGTTCGCCACAAGAACGGCCTAGCCACGCCGACAAACCCCAAAGACTGAGCGCTATCGATAGCTGCGCTGGTAAGTCCGCGTAATGCGGTCGTGCCATCCCAGCCCGTCTTCGTCAAAGAGCGCCCACAGGAATCCCAGCCCCATCGGCATCGCCGAGAGAAACAGCGCGGCAATCCGCCACTGCATCGCCTTACGCGAAGGGTTCTCGTCGTCGAAGGTGCACAGCGCGATCTTCGCGTAGCGCATGCCCGGCGTCCCATCGGCATAGGTAAAGAAGATCCATTGGTAGAGCGCGAAGAACCCGACCAGCGCGATGGTTGCATAAGCCAGCGCCGGTTTGCCCGTCGGCGGATGGGCGGTGCATGCGACGATCACCAGCACGAAGAGCAGGAAGGAAATCAGCACCAGAGCCAGGTCGACAATCCCCGCCATCAGCCGGTCTTCCATCGAGGCGACATGCAGCGGCCCCAGGTCCAGCAGCGGCGAATGACGCGGGGCTGCCTCACCTGCATTGCCGTTCCCGCGCGGCTCTCCGGTACCCCGCGCTGTCGGCTGGTTCCCTGTCTTACTCTGCGAACCGTCCGCATTGCGGCGACCGGCGCGCGCGGCTGCGGGCGCGGTGCCCGAGGCAACCGCCGAAGCGGTCAGTGCCCGTGCGTCCTGAGGCCGTAGGTCGTAGGCCCCTGCGTCCTCAGGCCGGGCGTCCAGACGAATTGAATGCCACTCCGGCAGAACCTGTTCCTCCACCGGTTTTGATGCGACCGGCTCGTGGCTGATCGCGTCCGCCTCCACCTCAAAGATGCGGAGCTGCGACTTCTCCGGTGCGTGTGACTCTTCACGCAGCGGACCCTCCGCATGCCGGGGACGCGCCTTGCGCGCCGCCACCAGCTCCCGCGGAAACTCCAGGATGCGCACCGGCAAGGGCTGCGCCGGAGCAACTACGCAATCTTCAAAGGGATCGACAATCTCCCCTCCACGACGGCTCACCGGCGCGGCAGCCTGCGGTATCGCACTCCTGCGCTGCTGAGGCAGCGATCCCGGATCGACGTGGTACCGGATCGGCGGAGCTGGCTCCGGAACCGGTTCGGGCGTTGGCTCCTCAACCGGCTCTTCGAGATCCGCCCACAGAACCTCGTTCATCGCCTGTGCCGCCTCGTGAGCCTTCTGCGCAGCCTTGGCGGCAGCTTCGGCCGCGCGCGCGGCATTGGCGGCCTCGGCGGCCAGCGCCTCGCGGTAAGACGGCACCCGCGAATAGCGCTCCGCGACTCGCGCCGCCACGCTCCGCGCCGCCGGCCGCGATGCAGCGCTCTCCATGCCGGGAAGAACCGGCTGCGCCTCGGGATTAGGCGTGCGCCGGCTGCGGTGCGCTACCAGGCGGTCATTTACCTCCTGCTTCCAGGCAGGCAGTCTTGCAGTCATTTCGGACGAATCGTCATCGTAGACGGCGTTCTGCGGCGAAGTACTCAACGGTGATCCTCTTTTTCTTGCAAACGCGCGTTCCGGATTCGAGTTGCTACAGCGGTTTCGCTTCTGCTCTTTGCAGAATCGATACAGCCAAGTGGCTTTTTCCTTAAGAAAAAGCCACCCTGCACACCCTTTCGATGCCGCCAGGTGAAGCGAAACCGCTTGAGACACAGTCCGGACAAATCGCGTCTGTCGTTATATTCAGCGTCAATGTTGGAGAGGATGAGAGGTAGCGGGTTCAAGGTTCTGTGCGCGCGTCTCTCCCGCCATCCGCCTGGTACGAACGGGCCGGGTACATGTGGTGCGATCATCGGGATCACTCCAATGTTGGCGAGAGAACGGATTTTCGAGCCAGAGCAGCGGCGCTTCCATTGGCCGGGAGCCACAGACAGCTTTGCTATCCTTAGGTTGCCCTTTGCGATGAGAGCCCGCACTTTTTTGTTTACCACGCTGCTACTGCTCTGTCATCCGCAGCTTTGGCCGCAGCAGTTATCAAAGCAGTTTCCCCCGGCCGAGCAACAGGGCACGGCAGCCGCTCCGACGCAAAATTCAGACCAGACTCAACCGGCGCAGGACGCCCCTTATCCCGCCACCTATCCTGACGACCCCAGCCTGCAGAGCACCATGCCCGAAGCGCATGTCGTGCCCGCGCCCCCGCAGGGCGTGCCCGTGAAAATCGAGGCCGACACGCAGAGCTACGTCAAGACCAGCGCCGGCGGGCTCTACACCCTGACCGGCCACATCGTCATCCACTACAAGGACTACGTCGTCTCCGCCGACCACGCCACCTACAACCAGGGCAGCAGCGAGATCGTCGCCGAGGGCAACCTGCACATTGACGGCGGACCCGACGAAGCGCACTTCGTCGCCAGCCACGGGACGATGAACCTCGACGCCCACACTGCCCACCTTTACGACGTGACCGGCACGCTCGGCGAGGGAAGGACATCCCAGGTCAAGACAGTTACGAGGGTTCTGCCGGGGGTGGGAACGCTGGAGCAAGCCAAGCCAGTATTCACCTCGTCGAGCCCCTTTGCCCTCACTGCGCGGGAGCTGATTCAGACCGGCCAGAATCGCTATCACATCGTCCAGGGCACCATGACCTCCTGCCGCCTGCCCACTCCCGACTGGCAGCTTGTCGCCCACAATTTCTTCCTCGAGAACGGTGTCGCGCGTGCCAAAAGCAGCTGGTTCGAGCTGCGGGCGTTACCCGTGGTGCACAGAGTGCCGGTCTTCTACATGCCCTATGTCACCCATCCGGTAAACGCCGATTCCCGCGAGTCGGGTTTATTGATTCCCATGTTCGGCAAAGACACTCAGAAGGGCTGGATTTTCGGTGAGGACGTCTATTTCACGCTGGGGCGCAGCGCCGACCTGTTGATCGGATCGCAGTATTACTCCAAGCGCGGCTTCGCGCCGAATGCCTTGTTTCGCTACAAGGGACGCGGCTATGACTTCACGACCTTTCGCTTTAACAGCCTGCTCGACCGGCTGCCGGGAACCGAGAACCAGGGCGGCGTAGACCTGCTCTTCGACGGACGGCACGACTTTGATGCAGAGACCCGCGCCGTCGCCGACGTGGAGTATCTGAGCTCCTACACCTACCGGCAGGCCTTTGAGAGCAATTACGTGGTCGCCATCAACTCCGAGGTGAAGTCGCAGGCATTCCTGAGCCACGCTCATAACGGCCTTTTCGAGGGCATCAGCTTTAACCGCTATCAGAGCTTCCAGAGCACCGTCGGCTCTCCCAGCGGCGAACAGGAGATCAGGATCCTTCATCTCCCCACCCTGCAATTCGAAGGTCTCGACCAGTACCTGCCGGACACTCCCCTGATGTGGGGCATCAACGCCACCGGAACATCCCTCTCCCGCTCCGAGCCGGGATTCGAAACCTCCAAGGTGGTCCCGCGCTTCGACTTCTACCCCCACCTGGCGCTGCCCCTCCACTTCGACGGCTGGACCCTGCGCCCCCTCATCGCCGTGCGCGACACCTTCTACAGCAAGAGCCAGAACCCGGCCCCGCTCGGCATGCTGCCCACCGAACGCGACGCCACCGTGAACCGCAAGGATCTCGAGGCCAGCGTCGACATCCGTCCACCGGCGGTGATGCGCGACTTCTCGGCTCCCTGGCTTGAGCGCCTGCTCGGAGCCGACGTCCGTCACGCCATCGAGCCCGAAGTCCAGTACCGATTCGTCGGCGGCATCAACAACTTCGACTCGGTGCTCAAGTTCGACGGTGTTGACGTCGCCAGCGACACCCGGGAGCTCGACTACTTCCTTACTCAGCGCCTCTTCCTGCGCCATCTGCATACCCATCCCTGTACCGGAGACGATGCCCTCGGCCCGGACGAGACTTGCGGCGGTGGTACGTCTGACTGGCTGAGCTGGACCATCGGCGACAAGTACTTCTTCGATCCGGATTTTGGCCACGCAGTGACGCCGGGAACGCGCAATGTGCTCGACACCACCCTCGATCTGAGCGGCGTCGCCTTCCTTGAGCGCCCGCGAAACTACTCCCCGATCATTTCCCGCCTGCGCTGGCAGACCACGGCCGCCACGAACCTCGAGTGGGACGTCGACTACGACACCAAAACCGGTCGGCTCGACTCCAGCAACCTCTTCGCCAACTACAAGCACGGAGACTTCGACTTCTCCGTCAGCGATGCCCACCTGCATACCTTGCCCGGAGCCACGCCTTCAGGCACCCCGTCGCAAAGCTCCTCCGCGACCGGAACCAGTCCGACCTCTGTCTCAACCACCGAGATCAACTTCAACCAGCTGCGCGTGTCGGCCATCTACGGCAGCCCGATCAAGACTGGACTGAGCGTCGGCATGAATCTCGGCTACGATTTCACCCTCAACAACCTGCAATATGCCAGCGGCCAGGCAACCTACAACTGGAACTGCTGCGGCCTCAGCTTCGAAGTGCGCCGCTATCAGCTGGGAACCGTGCCCGCACACACCACATTCCTCTACAACTTCACTCTGGCCAACGTAGGCACAGCGGGCACCTTGTCGTGGGCCGAGCGCGTCTTCTGACCTCAACCCCAAATACCGGGCCCAAAATGAGATAATCGAACTACCGAAAGGTGGTTGGCTTGTCCCGAATTCGACTCACCCTTGCCTGCATGGTGGCGCTTGTCGCCGCTGCGGGATGCAAGGCGCAGAACACACCCGCTAACACCTCCAATAACACTGTCGATCAGAAAACCCTCCGCAAGATCGACGTCGAGGTGCGCAGCAAACTCAGTGTTCCCGCCGATTATCAGGTCTCCGTCGGTCCGCGCACGCCCAGCGACGTCCCCGGATTCGACACCGTGCAGATTACATTCTCTCTGCCCGGCCATCCTGACCATAGCCAGACCATCGCCTTTTTGCTCTCGAAGGACGGCAATACTCTTGCGCGTGTCGTGCGCTGGGATATCAGCAAGGACCCCGCCGACATTGCGCCCGTCTCCGGCCGCCCGGTGCGCGGAAATCCCAATGCCAAGGTCGTGATCGTGAACTATGACGATCTCGAGTGTCCCTACTGCGCGAAGATGCACGCCGAGCTATTTCCCGAGACCCTCGACCACTACAACGGCCTGGTGAAGATCGTCTACCGCGACCTGCCTCTCGAAGAGCTGCACCCCTGGGCAGTACACGCGGCCGTGAATGCCAACTGTCTCGCCGCACAGAGCACGCCCGCCTACTGGGCATACGTCGATTACCTGCACACCCATGGCCAGGACGTGACCGGCCCCGATCGCGATCTCAAAAAAGCCGACACCACCCTCGACCACCTCGCCCATCTGCAGGCCGACACCAGCAAGCTCGATACGGCAAAGGTTGACGCCTGCGTCGCCAAGCAGGATGAGTCCACCGTGCGTGCCGAGATGAAGCAGGCCGACAGCCTCGGCATTCAGCAGACGCCGACCGTCTACGTCAACGGCGAGATGCTCGCTGGAGCCCTTCCCACCAGCACGCTCTGGTCCATCATCGACCGCGCCCTGGTCGCCGAAGGCGTCACTCCGCCTCCCGACCAGTTCAACCAACCGGCGAAGCCTGCTCAGCCCGCATCGCAACCCCCAACCAAGCCGGCTGAGCCCGCTCCCAAGCCCACCGGGGGAAGCAATTGACCGCGTGTTAACCGTTGCCTTGCTTTGCAGTAGTCGCCCGGCAAATTATGCTGGAACAGAGCGTTTAGCTGGCCTGCCTGAGCCGCGGGCCTGGCGAGCACGTCTCCGCGCCTTCGCGCGCGGTGCTCAAGGAGATCACTGTTGCCATTCCGACTGAACGCAGTCCCTGCTGCCCTTCCCTCAAAACCTGCGCGCAAAAGAAGTTTCCAGAGGTCCCCGGCGATCCTGGCCCTGGCTGCCCTGTGCATCGCGGGCGCTTCCGGCTGCCAGCGCGGCCACAATCCCGACGCCGTGGCCACCGTCAACGGCAAGCCCATCCTCCGCTCCGACGTCGAAACCCGCTATCAGGACACTCTCGGCGAATCTCACCAGCAGCCGTCGAAGGAGCAGGCCGACATCGTCCGGCTCAACATCGTCCGCGACCTGATCGATCAGGAGATCGTCATGCAGCGCGCCGCCAAGCTCAACCTCTCCGCCAGCGATGAAGAGGTCGACAGCCGCGTCAACGAGCTCAAGGCGCCCTACACCCAGGAAGAATTCAACAAGGTCCTCGCCGACAAGCACATGACCCTCGACGAGATGAAGCGCCAGATCCGCATCGCCAAGACCGAAGAGAAGCTCTTCAATAAAGAAATCAACTCCAAGATCAACATCACCGACGCCGACATCGCCAACTACTACAACGCGCACAAGTCCGAGTTCAATCTCATCGAGCCGCAATATCACCTCGCGCAGATCGTCGTCACCTCGATCCCCGCTCCCGCCCAGCAGGTGGGCAATCTGCAGAACAGCAAGGCGACCAACGACGCCGATGCCAAGAAGAAGATCGAAGCGCTGCACAACCGCATCGTGAGCGGCGAAGACTTCGGCATGCTTGCCGCCAATTTCTCCGAGCGCCCGGACAACGCCCAGAGCGGCGGCGACATGGGCTTTGTCTCTGAATCGCAATTGCGCTCCGAGCCGGAAGTCTACGCCGCCATCAACAAGCTCCAGCCCGGACAGGTCACCGATGTTCTGCCGCTTTACGAAAACACTCCCGCAGGCAAGCGGGCCGTCGGCTATGCCATCTATCGCCTGCTCGACAAGGAGGCCGCCGGCCAGCGCGAGCTGAACGATCCCCGCGTGCAGCAGAAAATTCGCGAGCAGTTGCGCAATGCCCGCTCCCAGCTGCTGCAGAACGCCTACCTCGAGATGCTCCGCGACCAGGCCCGCGTCGAAAACTATTTCGCCGAACAGGTCTTCAAGAGCGGCGCTCAGTAGTCCTTTGTGAGTTTGATTACAAGTCTTCGGGCAGAATCATGTATCAGGGCACGACTTCAGTCGTGCCGTAAAGGTTTAGAAGACGGAGGGCTTTAGCCCCTGCGCGACGTTGCTTTCCCGTGGAACCACCTTGCCAGCAGTCTGTTCCGTATCCACTGTGCTCTTCTGGTGAGGAACGCCTTATCTTAGCTGGAAACGCAAAGAGGGATAATAACCTATGACCCGATACGGCATCCTCGGCTTCGGACATCACGCCGCCAAGCGGCTCATGAAAGGCCTCCGCGAGTCTCAGAACTCGAAGCTCGTCGGCCTGTGGCGTCGCGACATCGGCAAAGCTCAGGCCAGCGCCAGCCAATTCTCCATCCCGCTGGTCTTCGATACCCCCGAAGCCCTCTGCGCCTCGCCTGAAATTGATGCTGTCTTTATCGTCTCCCCCGACGCGCTGCACCTTCCTCATGTCCTGCTCGCCGCAAAACACGGCAAAGCCATCTTGTGTGAAAAGCCGCTGGCCCTGAACGCCAGTGAAGTTGAACAGATGCTCGCTGCCGCCAAAGCTGCTGGAGTTCCGTTCGGCGTGGCCCAGAACATGCGCTACAACCGCAGCCTCGACGTCATGCGAAAGTGGATCGCCGAAGGCCGCATCGGCCAGCCTCAGCTCGCGCATTCGCAGTTTTCCTACTCAGCCGAAGGCAGCCCGCGCACCTGGATCTACGATCCCACACTGGCGACCGGCGGACCCATCGGCGACGTCGGCATCCACTGCATCGACGGCCTGCGCTTCGTTCTCGGCACTGATGTAACCGCGGTGAGCACGCTCGCGCACCGCGACTCCGGTTCGGGCGCAGTCGAGTCACACGCCGTCATCGCTCTCGATCTCGCTTCCGGCGCTATGGCCGCCGTGACGCTCACTACCCGCGCCTCATATCGCAGCGTGGTTGAAGTCACAGGAGAAACCGCCGTCATCCTCTGCGAAAACGGCATGACTGTCGACCATCCCGTCGATGTCGTCCTGCGCCGTGGAGCAGAAGTTATCGCCAGTGAACACGTCTCCAACGCCGACGCCTACAGCCTCATGCTCGACGGATTTTCCGCATGGGTCGAAGGCCGCGGAACCTACCTCGCTCCCGCCTCTGACGGCCTGCACAACCAGCGTGTTCTCGACGCCGCCTACCGAAGCTGGCGCGAAGGCACCAGGCAGTCGATCGCCTGATTGTTTGGGCATTTAATGTAACTCCGGCGCGAATTTTTAATCAAACATGAGTAAGTTCAACTGCGAGGGTGGTTAGTGTCTTATTGCTCACTTAGCCGGGTCGAAGCGGGATGGAAATCACGCTGATAAATTGGGGCTTTCGCCCCTCGTGAGAACAAGTCCCCGAAAAAGACGCGCGGCAAATTAAAGTCGCCATTCTGCTGATTTTCTTCCGGGGCGCAACTGAAAGAGATACATATTTTCCGGAGATCGGTTTGCGTCTGCAGACTCGAATCGTCCGGTCGCCGCGCTGCTTCTATCGAAGCCAGGTTACGCGCGCGATACGTTGCGGCTTGGTGTCTATCAGGATCTGGCCGTGTTGAGACAGCGACATTTCGTCTTTAAAGGCTCAGATCGGACACAAGCGGTAAGAAGTGAAGATTTTTCTAAAACTGAGAAAAGCGTGGGCCGCCATTCGATGGAAGATGATGATCATCTTCTCGTTCTTCAGCATCGTCTCGGTGGCCATGATCACATGTTTCTCGATTGCGCTGCTGAATGTCGTGATACGACGGGAAAGCGCCTACCTGATTGAGGAACGGATCAAAGTAATTGTCGAGAGCCGCAAGGGAATCATAGATCCTGTGCTGGACAGGGTCGAAGGATGTGAGTACGCATCCAATGCCGCCCTCTTTTCGCTCTTCACCGACCACCTCAATGCCGCGTGGCCGGGCAGTCAAACTGTCGTAAGCGTTCTGTCATCGGAAGCGACGCATGGCATGAATCCGCCGTGGCTTGACACGCCTTCATTCACCGGCATCGTTGAAGATCACGGCCAACTCGAAATCCGCTTCCTCCGGACGGTGAAACGGAACGGTTGCTCCATAAGAGTTCTTGTCAAAATCCCCCTCGGCGAGGCGTTTCTCGGCCAACTGTCAGCAGCCTCAGGTCTGGAGGTTGTCGACAGCCAGCCGGTGAAGCTCCTCCCCTACCGGCACGACGAGGGATTGGCCGGTGAAATTCAAGCTAACTTCGTCCCCGGGTCGTGGCGTCCCGTTCCAGTCGTGGTCATCGCGCGGGATTGGCAGTCCGGGTCGCTCGAAAGCTGGGTGCTCTGCCAGATTCGTCCCAGCTATTCACGGACGATCGAAGACCTTTCACGCATGGGACTGCGTATGGCGTCGTGGGTCTTTCCGCTGGTCTCTATTGGATTCGGCCTGTGTCTTGCCTATGCATTCGGCGTGTTTTTCTCTCTTCGCCTGAGCAAACGTATTGTCACGGTAATCGATACGTTGAGTCATGCGGCGCACAAGGTAGGGCAGGGTGATTTTTCGGTGAGCATTCCCGTCGGCGAGCAGGATCAACTCGGATTGCTTGTCACCTCGTTCAACACCATGACGACCCATCTCAGGGAACTGCGGGAACAGGAGCGGCAGCGGATTATTCTCGAGCGCGACATCTCGCTTGCTCACGAAGCACAGCAATATCTTTATCCGCGGTCCGCACCTGTTGTACGCGGTGCAAATGTTTGGGGCATGACAGCTCCTGCCCGTATCGTGAGCGGCGACCTCTATGACCTCTTTCCGTTCTGTGACCAGGCCGTGGGCTTGCTCTGTGCGGATGTGAGCGGCAAAGGAATGTCAGCCGCCTTGATGATGGCGCATCTTCAGGCAGTTGCGCATGGCAGGATGCTCGCTCTGGACCAGTCGAGTACGAGACCTTCGCCCCCGGCATTTGCGGCGATGCTCAATCGCGATCTCGATGACCGCTTCGGAGACAATCGGTACGCCACTTTGTTCTATGGAGAATATGACTCGACCACCGCAACGCTGCGATACGTCAATGCGGGGCATTGTCCGCCCATCTTGATTTCCGCGAGTGGCGAGGTGACCGTGCTGCCGGATGGCGATTTGCCCATAGGATTATTCCCCGACACGACCTATCGTGAGCTGCAAATTACGCTATCAAGTGGCAGCGCCATCGTTGTATACAGCGATGGATTGATTGACGCACTGAATTCGCAGGGCGAGGAGTTCGGCGAAGAAAGACTCGTGAATTGCTGCAGACTGCTGCCAAAGGGAGCAACGGCTGAGTCGATCTGCACATCGTTGTCACAACGTGTCGCGGAGTGGTCAGCGGGTGCGGAACAGTTCGACGACACGACCATTCTGGTGTTAGCCGTAGACTGAGCGCACGTTTCTCCGCAGCCCTGGAAGGCACCAGCGAGTTATCAGTTAACACTTTCGGATCTTGTTCGGCACAAGGTGTGCCTCGTGCCTTGCTGAAATGAAGAGAGAAAGCCGGTCCGAAAGACCGCACCTGCTGCTGGCCGGAGTGCAGCCTAAGGCGAAACGACCAAAAGGAAACCGCTCCTGTTCCTCAAGACTTTCGACGAAGTCGTCTTGCGACATAAACGCGCCGCCAGCGAATCGTCTCCAATGAAATTCTCCGTTAGAGCTGTCCCTGACGCTGACAGCCCGCGAATGAGGGCAACCCATCCTTTGCAAGCAAAGGGTGGAAGGGCCATTTTGAATTCGTGGAAGAACAATCGCAAAAAAGAAAGACCCGGTCCGAAGGACCGCACCTCGCTGCCGCAGGCTGGAGCGCAGTCGCAGACGTAGCGACGTTGAAAGAACCCGCTCCTGTTTCTCGTGTTGTTCGAGGAACAGCGGGCGGGCCAGTCCGACGCGCGAAGCGCCTCCTTATCTTCCGCGTTCCGCTGGTGTTTCGCTGTCAAGCCCCAAGGCCTGCCCTTTCTGGCGTAAGCGATTCATTTCAAGAGTCAAATGGACGCTCGAAACTTGGCTGAAGATTTCCGCCCGATCACTAGAATAAGAGTAGTGATATCCAAAGGCCCACACTTCGTGTCTTCGCCGGCGCACGAGATGCTTCCCGTAGCTGAAACCGGTAAAAGGGAGGCATTTCTTCACCACCTGCGCCAGCACGAGTGGCTAGACCACTTATTTAGAGATGTGCTAGAGGCCTGGCACAGAGCGGGAGAGAAAAATGGACCGTGGACACGGCCAGGATGACGATCACCTTTCACAACAAAGGCCGGCAGAGAGCGCTGATGGAGCAGATCAAGTAGGCCGCGTTAAAAACTATTGCCCAGGACCTCTTCGGCCTGAATCTCGCTAACCCTAAACCGGACAATCGATTACAGGCTGTCGCCATAGAATGAATGAGTTGCAAAGGCAATAATATACTTGACTGACTAACTGTTCTTTGGTACTCTGTTGTTGTCATGAAAGCGCCAAAGACTTTACAGCAAGCGATTCAACACTTTAGCGATCCAGAGAACTGCCGCGAGTTTATGATTGCTGTTCGCTGGCTTGACGGAATTGTGCGGTGCCCGATCTGTGATTCTCAAAAGGTTACCTACCTCGAAAAAGCTCGCGTTTATCGCTGCTACGGCAATCACCCAAAACAGAAGTTCTCCCTCAAAGTCGGAACCGTCTTTGAAGATTCCGCCATCGGCCTAGACAAATGGCTCCCCGCTGTTTGGCTTCTCTGCAACTGCAAGAATGGCATCAGTCCCTATGAGCTGGCCCGTCACATTGGCGTCACCCAGAAGTCTGCATGGTTCATGCTCCACCGCATCCGCGAAGCCATGAAGACTGGCACCTTTACCAAACTTGGCGGATCGAGCGCACCTGTCGAAGTCGATGAAACCTTCGTTGGCGGAAAACCTCAGAAAATGCACCGCGCTCGCAGGCTGGCAATCAAGCGCGAATTCAGGGGCGATCACAAAACCCCAGTGGTCGGAATGCTTGACCGCAATACTCGCCAAGTCCGCGCCAGAGTGATTCCCAATGTGCGCCGCGATACTCTACAGGCCGAAATCCTGAACGAAATCGAAGGTAAATCCACCATCTACACTGACGGCGCACCCGCCTATGACAACCTGAAGATGCGCGAATTCGTTCACGAAACCGTGAATCACGTTGAAGAGTATGTGCGCGGAGAAGTTCACACTCAGGGAATCGAGAACTTTTGGTCTTTGCTCAAACGCGGTCTGAATGGCACTTATGTTGCAGTTGAGCCATTCCACCTTGATCGCTATGTGACTGAGCAGGTCTTCAGATTCAACAATCGGGCAACCAAAGAGAATCCTTTGGATGATACCGATAGGTTCATGCTGGCAGTATCGCAGATAGCAGGCAAACGCCTTACCTATGCAGAACTGACTGGCAAGGTGATGGAAACGAACTAACTCTTCTTGGATGAAGCGCCAGCGGCGCGGGAAGAGGAAGGCGTTCGCTTAGCTTCCTTTTCGGCATCCAATCGAGCCTTGATTTCAGAGTGCGGAACTTGTACCAACTTCCGCATAAAATCCGTGAACTTGTCGAAGTCACCCGTCACATTCTTGGCGGAAGCTGTCGGTTGATTCGGCATTCGGCGCGTAAGACTCCAGATTGGAGACTACGCCGATGCCTACTCAAAAGCAAGGTGCCCATTACGATCTCGACGGATTTTTTGAATCCCCCCACGATAATCCTCCACAATGGGCTCTCATGCTAACTGCCTACTTTGATGAAAGCTTTGAAGGGCCTGACGGCTATGCTGTCATGGCTGGTTTTCTTGGCAACAAACGGTCTTGGCTGAAATGCGCTGAGGCATGGCGGAGTGCCCTCGGCCAAAATCGCAGTCTTCACATGAAGAAACTGCGGGGATGGAAGAGAGATCGGAACAAATCTCTCTTAGCCACCTTGGGCGCAATTCCCCACGCTTGCGATCTCCAACCCGTCTTTGCTGCTGTTCGACTCAGCGACTATAGGGATGATCTTAAAAAGTACGGCGGTCCTGTATCGAATGGCTACTTCGTCACCCTGGTCGGGGCAGTATCTGCCATTCTGGAAACCCTACCCCCCAGTGAGCGGGTTGAATTAATTTTTGAACAGCAAACAGAATATGCGTTTGTTCGCGAATATGCCCTTAAAGTGATTTCGAAGCTCCCGCAATATCGCAAGAAGGGCAAGCGACTTATCGCTAAATCGAGCACCATACCCAAATCGATTCTTTTAGAACCCTCGGATTACTTAGCCTACGCGCTCATGCAGACCCTAGTAGATCCATATTCTCGTCGCGCTCAGCTTTGTTCGCCAATATTGAAGCAGGGCAAACGTCGTATAGGTGGCCGCATGTCTGAAAAGGAGGTGCGCCGCATTTTACCTTTTCGGCCTAAGGTCGATCTGCCGTTGTGAGCGTATAATTCCGGCCACTATGGCTATGACGCGAAAGGACCATCAGCTCATAATCCTGATGATGGCCAAGCAACTTCAGGCATTCCAAGTCCTCTTAGATATTCTCAGGGAACAGGGGCGCATGACTCCCGAGCAGATTGAAGCGATTGAGGATGCGCGCCGTCTCGACTTTGGGTCGGCACTCGACGCTCTTGCCCGAGTAAAAGACGAGTATTGGAAGACTGCCGAGAAAATAGGACTGGCCGCTCCATCAAATGACGAACCGGATCAAACGGCAGATCATCAAGAATAGCCGCCCAACCATCCAGTGCAATCACAGCGCACTCTCCCCGCACAATTCTCCGCGCCGGACGTAGAGCACCGCATCCTCATCCCGAAAGAATGGCTGCTTTCCCTCGTCTCGCAGGCGGGATTCAATCTCATGGTCCGATACTGACTTCTCGTCATTCTCCTGCCCTGTCACGGTTTCCATATTGCACCATCCTTACTATAGTCAGTCAAGTATGTTATTTCCCTTGTAACTCATTCACTTCATGGGCGTTGCGGATTGTGGTTTGTAACTCATTCATCTCATTGGAACTAGCTGTAACCGTCTGTTTTTGAACCACTTATTCCCGCTGAAGATGAAGACGGCTGTAACCGTTTCATTCGATGGAGCTTGCCTGTAATCGTTTGCTGGCGTTGAAGTTAGCCCATCCGGCTTAAACTCTGCATTCGAGCGACCTTCCTTCGCGCGCGCGGCAATGAAAAAGGCCCGCCGGAGCGGGCCTTGGGATCCTCTATTTCTATTCTACCGGGTACGCAGAATTCGTCGGCCAGATTTTTAGAGTGGCCGATGCTCCAGTTCAAGAGCCAGCTCCAGGCCAACCCCCTCGAAATCTCCCTGTATTTCTCTTGCACGCGCCAGAGCTGCCTGAACATGAGGCAGGACGTTCTCGGGTCCAACATGCTCCAGAAAGTCGGAGCCTGAGATAAGTCGCGATGGTTGATCCCGCGCGCCGCACAGAAGCAGTGTCTTGCCCGCCTTACGCAGTCGATCGGAGAACTGCTCCAATGCGTGTATGCCGGTCGCGTCGAGAGCAGTCATATTCCGAAGGCGCAGGATCACGATGTCTGAAAACGACTTCAGATCTCTGGTCGCCTCTGCAAGCTTCTCGGTTGTCCCGAAGAGAAACGGCCCATGGATGCGGAGAATGGTTACGTTGGCGGGAATGCTCTTGCCTTGCAGAATGTGCGCCTGCCCATCTTTCAGGTATTCGCGCGTCACCGGCGCAACTGTTGTCGTCTCCGCGACGCGGTAGATATAGAGGAGTGCCGCGAGCGTCATCCCGACTCCCACGGCTACCGTCAGATCGGCGAAAACGGTCAAGGCAAATGTCGTAAACCAGACGGCAATATCGGTCTTCGACAATCGAAGGATAGTTCCGATCTCCCGCCATTCCCCCATGTTGTAGGCCACCACGAACAGGACCGCAGCCAGAGTTGCCAACGGTACAAAGCGCGCCAGCGGGGCGGCAACCAGAAGAATCGTAAGTAAGGTAAGTGAATGGACCATGCCTGCCACCGGTGTTAGGGCCCCGGAACGGATGTTCGTTGCTGTGCGAGCAATTGCTCCCGTTGCAGGAATGCCTCCAAATAGCGGAGAGGCGATATTGGCAACGCCCTGCGCGACTAACTCCATGTTCGAGTTGTGGCGATCTCCACTCATGCCATCGGCGACGACGGCAGAGAGCAAACTTTCGACTGCGGCAAGCAGTGCAACAGTGAAGGCTGACGGAAGCAAAGGCAGGATGTGTGCCGCTTGAAAGCTGGGCAGGGCGAAGGGCGGAAAGCCCTGCGGAATGCCACCGAACCTGCTGCCGATTGTCTCGACAGGCAGGTGGAAGACAGCTACCAGAACGGTTGATAGCAGGAGCGCGACGATCGAACCCGGGAGCCGCTTCGTCAATCGCGGCCACAACAAAATGACAACCAGCGAGCCGGCGGCAACAGCTGCGGCTTGCCATCTTGTCGTTCCGGCATAGTGGATGAGTGTCCTGATCCGGGCCAGGAACTCGCTGGGAGCCGGCGGCGTTTTCATGCCGAAGAAGTCTTTGATCTGGGTGGAAGCGATCAGCAGAGCGATGCCGTTGGTAAAGCCGATCGTGACCGGGCGCGGGATGTACTTGACGGCTGCGCCCAGGCCCGTGAAGCCCATGAAAAGCAGCATGACTCCGGCCATGATCCCAACCAGTGCCAGGCCGCCCAGGCCGAACTTGACGACGATTCCGGCGACGATAACGACGAAGGCCCCTGTAGGTCCGCCGATCTGGGTACGTGATCCACCCAGCGCGGAAATCAGAAAGCCTGCGACCACTGCGGTATACAGGCCGGCTTGTGGGAGCACGCCGGACGCGATGGCGAAGGCCATTGCCAAGGGAAGGGCAACCAGACCGACCGTCAGCCCCGCGACGAGGTCGTGCGAAGCTTGCCGGACGGTGTAACCGCGCAGACAGTCAATGGAACGAGGAACCCACCTTTGCGCGAAACTCACCGGGCATCTCCAGCGGCTTCGCTATCTCATCCAACATCCCCAGTGCCTCCTGGAGGTGGGCGTGGAAATACGTGCGCATCAGGCTTAGAACCTCAATGATGATGGGGTCTCGAACCGAATAGAAGACCTGATTGCCGACCTTGCGATTAGAAACAAGCTGCTTTGCCCGCAACACGGCAAGATGCTGCGAGACGTTGGCCTGCTCCATGCCGAGTTTTTCGATCAGCGCTCCGGCGGAGAGTTCTCCCGGGCTGAGGAGTTCCAGAATCGCGATTCTGGTCGGATGAGCGAGCGCCTGAAAGATGTCAGCCTTGAATCGGCGCAATGAATCCTGCATATATGAATATTACAATATTCATATATGCTCAGAAAAGGCGTGTTTGATTTCAGGCATGGGGCGCTCCAAGCAGAACGCACCGGGCCTCCCGTTGAGGAGTCAGATTCAAGGACGCGATGCGGCAGGACCGCAATCGCCAGAGAAATGATCTTCGGTTATTCGAGGACGGGCGCGCAGGTCTGCGTGTACTACCAGTGGCCTGTGGTTTTGAAGTGCAGGAGACGTGCCGCAGCAAAGGCGACGACCCAGAGACCGACAACGACCGATCCGATGGTGAAGACCAGCTTCCCGATGCGCCTGTCTTCGGGGTGGGACGACTTGCTCTTCCTGATGCCGAAGATCTGTCCGAGCAGACCGATGATGAGAATAATGCCGCCGAAGATAACGGTGAACCAAGCCATGGTTATCCTTTTTACTCCGCAACGGCAACACTTGTGAAGAGGGAGAAACTCGTCCGGTCGCGAGAGTCAGCGGTCGAAGTAATTGCGCTCGTATCTTTGACCGTCGCGCTCTTTTATGTGGCTGTCGATTGACGTCGAAACGAGTGTGGGTGGAGGGATGGCTGGCGGACTCTCATCCGGTAGACTGGATTGTAAGTTCAAGGACGCAGAATGAAGGTTTTTCGGTGGGTGTGGGCAGTGCTGACGCTGGCGCTGCTGGCAAATGGGTTTCGCGTGGCCATGTTCGTGGTGCCGATTGACCAGGAACAGGGGGAGATTTCGCGGATCCTTTACTACCATGTGCCGTCGTGGTGCGGGATGGCGGTGT